>NZ_CACVAO010000001.1:1291250-2582500 GCF_902726645.1 Halobacillus ihumii | reverse complement strand
CAATTTCCGGCTAAAATTTTTGCGGTTATAAAAGAACTGACCTGCCTTATTTATAAGGCTTATTTAATTTAACACGCACTACAAAATTCGTCAATGCTTTTTCTATTTCTTTTTTAATTGCCCTCTGCATTTCCCACAACGATACTTGGTCGTGTTAATTCTTCTTTTTCGGATGTATTCGTGTGAACAACGCGTACAAAAATAGATGTGTTTCTGCTTTTCACGTTCAGAAGGTAATGGTTGGCAATGCCTGGGGGAGCCAGTTTTCTTTAAAAGATCCTTAAAATCTTGATCGCGGTGTGCGAATCCTTTCCCTTCAATATGTAAATGATAATGACATAGTTCATGTTTGATAATACCGACAAACTCTTCCTTATCCATCTCCTCTAAATACTTAGGGTTTAGCTCGATCTTTCTATCCGAAGGGATATATCTTCCGCCTGTAGTTCTTAATCGAGAGTTAAGGGATACATGATCTACAAATGGTTTACCAAAAAACTCGAGTGATATGTTGTTTGTCCACTCTTGCAGTTGTCGTTGTTCAATCCACATTTACGGAACACCCCTCGCCCTTTTTGCATAGTCTATTATAAATGGGAATGTCTCCAAATACAAAAGGAGGAGATTCGATTGCCGCGCTGGCTGCGTAAACAAATGTCCAATGCCTTTTTAAATAAAGATAAATACCAAATCAAGATGTTAAATCAATGCTGGTACTTTTATCGCCATCGATACAAATAAAAAACCCGGAAGAATAAGATCTCCCAGGTTAGCTTTGTTATTTTTTCAGCATAGTAAGTGCAATTCGCTGTTTTTGTATATCTACGTTTTCTACCCAAACCGTAACTACATCACCTACGGAAACGATGTCCATAGGGTGTTTTACAAATTTGTTCGATAATTTAGATATGTGAACAAGCCCATCTTGCTTAACTCCTATATCCACAAACACTCCGAAGTCCACTACATTACGGACAGTGCCTTCAAGCTCCATCCCTTGTTCAAGGTCTTCCATCGACAGAACATTTGTCTTTAACAATGGTTTCGGCAAGTCATCCCTCGGGTCTCGCCCTGGTTCAGTCAATGACTTGATTATATCCTTCAGTGTAGGCTCGCCTATTCCTAATTGCTCTGCTGTTGTGGGTAGGTTTACATCATTTAGCTTATCTCTAATTTCTTCATCACCTAAATTCTCAGGTGTACATTCAATTTGCTGAAGCAATGATTGAGCAGCTTTGTAACTTTCAGGGTGAATGGACGTTTTATCTAATGGTTCCTTGCCTTCGAGAACTCTTAAGAAACCTATACTTTGTTCAAAAGTTTTGGCACCTAGGCGCGGAATATCTTTTAGTTCCTTCCTGGTTGCAAACTTTCCAATCTCTTCACGCCTCTTCACAATATTGTTTGCGACACTTTTACTTAGACCTGATACATATTGAAGTAATGATGAAGAGGCCGTATTGACGTTAACCCCTACCTGGTTTACAGCTGTTTCAACAACAAAAGTAAGGGATTGATTTAATTTCTTCTGACTTACATCATGTTGGTATTGGCCTACTCCAATGGATTTAGGGTCAATTTTAACTAATTCGGCCAACGGGTCCTGAACTCTTCTTGCTATGGAAACCGCACTTCTCTCTTCTACCTGTAAATCAGGGAATTCTTCTCTTGCAAGTTTTGATGCAGAGTACACACTTGCTCCTGCTTCATTAACAATCATATATGAAGCCGGTAGTGAATACTTCTGGATCATGTCGGCAATAAATTGCTCTGTTTCTCTTGAGGCTGTACCATTGCCAATCGCAATGAGTTCGATCGAATATTTGTCAAAAATGGCGCGTATTTTCCGCTCCGAACCTTCCACATCACTCTTTGGAGGTGTGGGATATATTACAGCTACCTCAAGTTTCTTCCCAGTCTCATCAATTACAGCAAGCTTACACCCTGTTCGATAAGCAGGGTCTACCCCCAAGACTACCTTCCCTTTAAGGGGAGGCTGAAGTAACAGGCTTCTTAAATTACTGGAAAACACTTCAATCGCTTGCTCTTCAGCAGTTTCTGATAAAGTGTTCCGAATTTCTCTTTCAACCGATGGCTGTATCAATCGCTTATAACTATCCAGAATAGCTTCTTCTAAGATACCGCGTAACGTTTGGGAAGTGGATGGCTTCACAATATTCTTTTTCAACAAATCAATTATAGCTTCCTCTGGAGGGTGAATCGAGACTTTTATAACGTCCTCTTTTTCGCCACGGTTTAGAGCTAGAACACGGTGGGAAACGACTGATCGCACAGGTTCCTGGTATTCGTAATACATTTCAAAAATAGACTTTTCATCTTTTTCTGCATTCTTAACAGATGATTCGATTGTGCCGCTTTGGTGAGTTTGCTTACGAATTCTCTCTCTAAACTCAGGGTCATCTGAAATCCACTCTGCCAAAATATCGTTGACCCCGAGTGTAACCTCTTCTACGGTATGTAACTCATGCTCTTCAGAGAAATAACTTTCGGCTTCCTTTTCATAATCGAAGTCATTTTGCTCCCATACAAGCAGGGCAAGCGGCTCTAATCCTTTTTCCTTCGCAACAGTAGCCCGTGTTCTTCTTTTCTGTTTATAGGGGCGGTATAGATCTTCTACTTTTTGTAACTGCACGGCTTTTTCTATTTCATTTCTTAAATCATCGGTCAGCTTTCCTTGCTCATCGATGAGTCGAATAACTTCCTCTTTCCTCTGTGTTAAGTTCTGAACATAAGCCCATTGATCTTCGATGGTTTTAATTTGCACTTCATCGAGTCCGCCAGTTAACTCTTTTCGATAACGAGCGATAAATGGCACTGTATTCCCTTCATTTAATAACTCAATAACTTGGTTAATGGGTTTCGCAGCCAAACCTGTTTGTTTGGCTACAATGCTTACTATATCTGTTTTCTCCATTAAATCAGTCAAAAATAAGCCTCCTTCAATTACCTTCCTCATTGTATTGTATCAAATTAAACCATTGATTTCCTCTAGACGTAAAAGGACCTCATTCCTGGATCAGAATAAGGCCCTTTATTTATACTCCATTGCAATTAGTGTTGTATCATCATCACGAAATTGACCATAGAGCTCCTTATATTGTTCAATGATGAAATGAATATCATGTGTGTTCGTATTCTTAACAGATAGACGCCGATCAGTCACTCCGTCAGAAAACAACAGAAAGATCATTCCAGACTCAACCTGACCACGTGTTACCTTGAGTCTCTTAGGATAGCCAGCTAAATATCCGGATAACGGAATATTCCTGTTTCGTTTACCATCTTTCGCGAGCGTGATAATCCCTATATTACCTATTGAGGAATAGGAATAGGTTTGTTGTTTAAGGTCAATTCGGAGGATGCCTAACACGACACCTCGTTTCCCAAGTAAAACCTCATTACATTTCTTAATAATATATTCGATCTCCTGATTAGGAAACTCTTCAATTACTTCCATAACAGCCTGAGATGAATCTTTGGCTAATTCTCCACTTCCCAAACCATCTGCCAATGCACAAATAAATGCATCATCAGTTTCCATATGAAAATAGCTATCCCCACAATAGTAGTTCCCCTTTTTTGCCTTTTGATAGACAGAGACAGCTACCTGGTTGTCACTTATGGTCATTAGAACGCCTCAACAGATTCGGCTTGTAATGCCTCTCTCAGCTTTCTCAATGCTCTTCGCTGCAGTCGGGAAACATGCATTTGCGAAATACCGAGTCTTTCTCCTGTATCCTTTTGACTCATATTTTCAAAGTAGGTGCATTGCAATATTTCCTGCTCACGCTCATTCAGGGTCGGTAAGACCTTTTGGAGAAGCATCTTTTGGTCAATCTGGTTATATCCATCTTCCTGATTACCAATCAAATCCAGAATGGTGACTGTGCTGCCGTCTGAATCTGCCTCAATCTTCCGGTCTACAGATAAAGCTTTATAGCTTTTCCCCATCTCCATTGTCTCAAGAACATCTTCTTCAGAGACTTCGAGGTAGTCAGCAATTTCAATAACGGAAGGAGAACGCTGTAAAACACTTGTTAATTCTTCAGCGGCTTTCTTTATTTTCGGGCCAAGCTCCTTAATTCTGCGGGGAACATGAACACTCCAGGTTTTATCCCGAATGAAACGCTTAATTTCACCGATAATGGTTGGAATCGCAAACGACTCAAACGATTTGCCGAACTCAGGATCATACCTGCGAATGGCTGCAAGAAGCCCCAGCATCCCTACTTGAACTAAATCTTCATGGATGGTACTATTCTTAGAATATTTACGAGCAATCGATTCCACTAGGTCTCGATAAGCTAGCACGATCTTTTCCTGAATTTCTTCATCTTGCGGATTTTCTTGTAGAATTGTTATCCAATTATAAACCTCATCATTGTGTTGTCGAGATTTGGTCGCCATCTTGACCCACCTCATTCTCATGAAGGTATTTTGTCATTAGGACAATAACTCCATATTTGCTGTTGATTTCTACTTTATCCATTAAGGCATCAATTAAGAATAGACCAAACCCACCTTCCCGTAACTCACTAATATCGTCACTGTGCTGGTAAGGTCCAATATCTTCTTTAATTTCTCCTAGATCAAAACTGCCTCCATGGTCGGCAACCATGACCTCCAAACGGTTTTCGTAAACTCCAAAGCCAATGGTAATCTCACCTTCGCCTGTTTCCTTGTATGCATGCTTCACGGCATTCGTGATCGCTTCAGAAATAGCTACTTTCAGGTCTTCGATATCTTCATATGAAAATCCCATACGGTTAGCAATACCTGAAGTACTTAAACGAACTACACCAACATATTCAGCCTTGGCAGGGACTTTAACTTCGACAAAATCAAATTGTTCCATTATTACATTCCACCCCGAACTGTATTGTCGATGTCCATAATATCCGTTAAACCTGTAATCTTGAATAAACGATATACACGGTCCTGCATCTGGACAAGCTTCAACTCCGAATTATGTTCCTTCGTTGATTTTAAAGCGCTGATAAATACTCCTAACCCTGTCGAATCCATGTAGTTGACATCTTGAAGATTCACTTCTACCGTCTGGCCTTCTTCTTCCGTCTCAGGCAGTAAGGATTCTTTCAGTTTAGGAGCCGTAAATGCATCTACTTCCCCAACTAAAGTTACATGCGTAACGCGATCTTGCTTTGTTACATCTATGGTCAAATTCATTTTGATCTCCTCCCAGTAATCCTAAAAAACTCATCGAAGAAGGAATACCCTTCCCAAACTTATATTAAACATTTCTTCGCAAAATAACTAATGTGAAATCGTCCCTTAGTTGGAAATCCTGTAATCGCTCAAAATGTTTGTAAACATGTTCTACTGTTTGTTGAGCAGGAAGGTGAGCGTATTCTCTAATCACTTCTAGTATTTCTTCTTGTTCAATGAAACGGTCACCTTGCCGGCATTCCGTCACTCCATCTGTAAGCAGGATGATCATATCCCCAATAGCGATTTCTCTAGTGAACTTATGGTAGGTCGTTTCAGAAGATACGCCTAACACCAGGCCGGAAGGATTGATTTCTTCAAATTCATCTTTCTCCTTGCTGTAGTAATAGCCTGGCTCATGACCTGCAGATGAATAATTGAACGTGTGATTATCGGGATCATACAACCCATAAAACATCGTAATGAACATACTTGAATCAACGTTTCTTTCTACCACACGATTTAGACTTCCCAGAATGACATCCGGATCCATTCGCATTTCTGGAAAACTGTCCATCGAATACTTGATCATCGACATGCATAATGCAGCAGGGACACCCTTCCCGATCACATCAGCAATAGCTATCCCAAGCGTCCCATCAACATCCTCAACAAAATGATGGTAGTCCCCGTTCATTTGTTTAGCAGGGATACTAATGGCACCGATATCTAAATCCTTGCGTTCAGGTTTTACAGTGGACAATAACGTTTTTTGCATATTAGCCGCGACTGAAATCTCTGATTTCAGCTCTAACTGTCTTTCCCTTAACGATTGATATTCCTGGTAAGCCATCCCATAAGAAATCATTGTTTCTAATAAAAAACTTAAAGAAGATTGAATATATTCAGGCATATTAGGGTATAGATCTTGTAACGCTTCAATATGCACATTAATGATCTCTTCAGGTGAGATATTCTGCTGCATAGACTGTTTACTGAATTGCTCGGCTTGATAAAGAGACTGTTCATCTTTCGTTTTAATATACTCTTGCATTAATTCTTTATAATTTTTCAATTCAACCTTCAGAGTATCCATTTCTCAACCTCCTCTAACGGAGCCACTTGACCACCTTAATCTCTGTTCCTTTACCATGCTCAGATTGAATATCAAAGTCATCCATCAGTCTCTTGACCCCAGGCAGACCTGCTCCAAGACCCCCTGATGTGGAAAAACCATCTTCCATCACTTGATTCAATTCTCTTATTCCTGGTCCGTCATCCATTGCAATTATAATTAATCCTTTTTGATTTATCTCTTCGATGGTTTCAAAGCAAACCTTCCCTGTCCCAGCGTATAAATAGATATTTCTTGCTAGTTCGGAGATTGCGGTGGCAATTCGTGCTTGGTCTACTGTACCGAAGCCTACTTTCCCAGCTATATCCCGTCCAAGCTGTCGAGCCCCGACAATGTCCCACTCCTTTTTAATATTGACACAGGATTGGAAGTCCATATCTACTCCTCCAATTCCTGACGAAGTTTGATCAACCCTTGTTCTAAATCTAGAGCAGTCGGGACATCCTTCAAATGAATCCCTAGATCAATCAGTGTCATAGCAACCGCAGGCTGAATACCCGTAAGCACAACCTTCGCACCCATGAGATCTGACATTGTCACCACATCTCCGAGTACTTTTGCGATGAATGAGTCAATAATTTCAACCGATGTTAAATCAATAACAACTCCTGTTGCTCCACTTTCATGGATCTTACTCAATAGATCCTCTTGAAATTGAATGGCTGTCTGATCATCTAAGTCAATTTGTATGGAAATGAGCAAATAATTATGAAGCTTTAAAATTGGAATCCTCATTGTGTTCACTCCTTGTCTAGAGAATCGATTAATTTCTCGATATCCTTATCATTCGTTTGAGCTTCTTCAATGGTACGATTCGTCAGCTCCAGCGCAGTTTGGAATCCTTTACGCAGCGAGCTTTTTGTAGGGAATTTCCCTAAATCGATTCCAAGGTTGACGATAGTTTGAGCAATTTCAGGTCTGATGCCTACTAAAATACAACGAGAACCAATCAAACGTACAGCTTCAGCAGCCTGTATAATATGATGTGCCACCATCGTATCCACGACAGGAACCCCTGTAATATCAATGAGCACAACTTCTGCATTGTGTTTAATGACTCCATCTAAAAGGTTTTCCATAATGAACTTAGCTCGTTCCGTATCTATGGTGCCAATCAGAGGCATTATCGTAATATTATCCATCACCGGAATCAATGGTGCAGATAGTTCTTGCAAAGCAACACGCTGCAAGGAAACAATGTTTTCCCAGCTCCCAGAGAATTCATTCACCAAACGATTGATTACCGGATCAACCCAATCATCAACTTCTCGTAACACTTTAGAAAAGTAATTCGAGTCGATTTGATCCGATTGGCTTAAAATGTACTCTGTAAGCACCCTGCGGAAGACCTGCATTCCATCAGTCAAATAACTAAGCGGCCATCCTAAATTAATCAACCGTTCTGAGAAGTCATCCATGTCAGAGGATAACCCTTGTCTCTCAATACTGGAAAAGATCACATTAACGAACTCTCGGTTCGTATTTTCAAACAGCTCGTCCGATATCGTTGCTGTATAATCGTCTTTTTTATGGTTATTAACTTCTTCTAACCACATTTGTATAATGTCGTTACTATGTTCTAAAACAATACTTTTTAGCTTTTCATCCATCGTTAGACCCCCGACTATATTCTACATTTTTATTCAATGCTTCGACACGTCACAACTACCTGTGAATAATTTTATCAGACATCTTGAAGATAATACACTAATTAAGTCTATTTTAACCTTGGACCAAAGATACGCCAACCATATTTATTAGTATTCTAACATTCAAGAAAAAAAGAGCATAAAAAAATAAAGCTGTCTGATTTTAGACAGCTTTATTTTAAAAATCAATAAGTCCAAGGCTGATTTGCAAGGATTCGTTTACCTGTTGCATCATCGGCCCATCTAGATGTGTGATTTTATCGGTCAAACGTTGTTTATCAATCGTTCTGATTTGTTCCAGCAGAATAACGGAATTGCGTTCGAAACCATATTTCTCAGCATCAATTTCAACATGTGTAGGAAGTTTAGCTTTTTGAATCTGCGCGGTAATCGCCGCGATAATAACTGTAGGGCTGAAACGATTCCCAATATCATTTTGCAAGATGAGAACAGGGCGCACCCCGCCTTGTTCTGATCCTACAACCGGGGACAAATCAGCGAAATAAACGTCTCCTCGTTTGACTATCACAGGCTTCACACCCCGCTCACTAGTTGCTCCAGGGTGTGATCTGCCTCCTCTTCGGCCTGAAACGCTTCTGAAGCGATAGTTAAATTAATTTTAGCCATTTCCATATATCCACGGCGCATGGACTCCCTAATATGGCGCTGCTTTTCTTCCCTCAAATACATTTTTGTTGCTTTACACATGAAATCGCTCCGATCACTGTTTTCGAGTTGAACATGACCATCTAATTCACTTAGTAGGCTATCTGGAATACGAATGACAATCTCCTGCATACTGTCGGACAAAACCATACACCTCCACCATCTTCTCTCAATAGAAACCAGTCAAATAAGTCCAATTTAATCTTATCATTCGAAGGTGTCTATTGCAAAGGAGTCTTGGATTTTTTTCGTGAAAAATGTTGCATGGTGATTGAATGTAAGGAGTATTGTCTTACGTGTACTTCATCAAACCTTTGTAAGAGTGTTGTCTACTTCTACCATATGCCCATTTTTCAAATACATGCGCGGTACACGGTAACTTATCATACAGGGAATCTCATAGTTAATGGTCTCCAAATATTCGGCCAGTTCATCTGTATGAATGTCTTCATTATTCTGCTTGCCAATTAATGTAACCTTAGTTCCTATAGAATATTCTCGATCTAGCTTAATCATAAACTGATCCATGCATATTCTTCCGACGATAGGGTGGCGTTTTCCATCTACTAACACCTCAAACCCTTGCAGTTTGCGAATCCACCCATCTGCGTAACCCATAGGAACTGTCCCAATCCATTCCTCATTTTCAGACTGATAGGTGGCCCCATAACTGATGGCTTCATTTGGTTGTACCTTTTTCACATGAATCAACCGGGAGTTCAGTGTAAATGCAGGCTTAAGATCGATCGGCTGCTCACCTTTCACAACAGGAGAGGGATAAAGTCCATACATGCTGATACCAAAACGGACATGGTGATGCATATCTTCTGGAAACCGCATGCTCGCTGCACTATTCCCTGTATGAATTTCAACTGGTTGTGGCCAGACCTTCTTTAAATGATCGTACAGGGTATCAAAACGAGCTATTTGTTCATTGTAATAATCCAGCTTCTCTTCATCTGCTGTGGCAAAGTGAGTAAATATAGCTTCTAATTCAATCCATGGGTTATCCTTAATACCAGAAAGAATTGCATCCAGCTCTTCTGTGTTGCGTATTCCTACTCGCCCCATGCCTGTATCCCACTTCATATGAAGTTTAAGTGTTTTTTTGTTTTTGAAGGCATTTTGTTGTAATTGATCCAGCCACTCTTTCTGAAACACAGGAACAGCAATGTCATGGTCGGCGGCAACAGGTGCATCTTCAGGCCTTATCCAGCCCATAACTAAGATCGGGACAGTAATCCCTGCTCGTCTAAGCTTGATCGCTTCATCCAGAAGTGAGACAGCCAGCCGCTCCGCTCCAGCTTCGAGAGCTTGCTTTGCTACTTGTATATCCCCGTGACCATATGCATTGGCTTTCACAACAGCATAGATTCCCGTATGTGGGGAAAGTCGTTTATACATTTGTTCTACATTATATTTTATAGCTGACAGGTCAATTTCTGCCCACGTATCTCTATAAAATGATTCGAATGACAAGGCCAAATCTCCTCTCCAATTCAATATCTTTCTATTATTGAACGTGAAGAACAGGCTGTCAACAATGGATAAACGACCACTAAGAAGAAATAGTAAGTGAGGTTCAAGCAATAGAAACAACTGTATCTAGTAAAAATAAAAGCAGACCGTTAAGCCTGCTTGCAAGAAAGTTATTTGGTTGAATGATTATTGATGGAACTTGCAACTGAAACCATTTCCTCCCGAGTCAGGTCCTCACTTGCCAGGTTAAAGGTTGTACCTGATTCAGTCCATTGCATTCGTTGCTTCGACATTGCTGCGACTGTACCTCCAGCAAGCGCAGGGTCTGCATTAACTGTGACGGCCTGACCGGCACTCGTCGGCTGTACTTCTGCTGACTCCTGGATGAGGGTAAAGCTCTTATCTCCCTGGTAAGTCATAATCACTCGCGTACCTTCATCTGTCTGTACCTCTCGTTTATCTACCAGCTCAGCTCCGTGAGTGACATTTGGATAAAGTACTTCATTAGCACTGTTTCCCTCTTCTTCCATATTTGAGACAGGAACTTCCGCAGAAGCCATTGCCATGTTTTGGTCTACATCGAAGTCTTCCTTCTTAAGACCTTCTGCCTTTTTGAAATTATCAAACTGCACCTCTACTAATGCCTGTGCATCTTGATTAAATACTTTTACCATAACAGGCTTAAATGTTTTCTTATCAAAATAAATCTCCTGCATCGGAAGAGTTTGATTATTTTGATAGTTTGTCTTTGTTTTAAATACATAGTGGTTCTCTGTCACGCTGAACTCTGCGTCTGTATCCTTTTTAATGTCTTTCACTAAAGAAGCATACAGATATGGTTGACTGGTGTTATCCGGCCAATCGCTCTGAAACTTAAAACTTTTATTCAAAGCAGGTGTTAAGACATAAACCCCGCTCTTGTTTTTAAGGATGACTTGGTTTCCTTTTTCATCTTCTTGATTGTGAAGTTTCACCTTATAGAAGTTATCTTCTTTATGCCAAATTTGAATTTGGTACTTTTGTTCTTCTTTGCCGGTTCGCATGGTCATCGTTACATCCGTTTTATAACCAGGCATTTCTTCAGCTTGTTGCGACAGTTTCTCAACGACGTCTTCTTTAGATTTCTCACCACAGGCACTCATGACGACCATTACTGCCACTAAGACGAACAAAAGGATCGGAAAACGTTTCGGCATGCACTCAACTCCTTTGTCTCTTCTGAAGGACAAAGGGAACGTTTTATTTGTGGATCAAGAAGAGAATGTACGAAAGGTCTGGGATAAACCTTCTATTAAATCGGTAGCAAGTAAGTCTACCATGGAATGTTTCGATTCTGTTAACGTTTCAGCTGTCAGCCCATGCATCATACACCCGATATTTAATCCATCCATAATTGATTTGGACTGAAGCATCATAGCAAGTAAAATTCCTGACAACACATCACCGCTTCCCCCTTTTGCCAACCCAGCGTTCCCCGTTAAATCTACAGACTGACTACCGTCCGGGGCAGTAATAATGGTGGCAGGTCCTTTGAGAACAGTATAAACCCCATAAGTTTCTGAGAACTTACGGCTATAGTAAAAAGGTGCATTGACAATTGAAGAAATCGGTTGATCAACTAAATGTGCGAACTCTCCCGGGTGCGGGGTGAGAACGGTAGGGTTTGTCCTCTCCTTCACTAGGTGAAGGATATCTTTCAAATGATAAAGACCATCTGCATCGATCAACAGTGGTGATTCGACTGCAGTTACAAGATCTTCAACTAGTTTGCGAGATTTCAAACTGCGCCCCATCCCCATACCTAAGGCCAATCCATCATAGTTAGACACATCTGTGTCAATTTGCCCGTTAACCATACCCGACTCTTCCTGCAACAGGAGAAATGTTGCCTCCTGTACGTAGGGTGCGATGTTATCAATAGCGCTCCTAGGAGCGGCTATTGTCAAAAGACCAATTCCACTTCTAAGTGCGGCCCTCGCTGACATCGCAATCGAACCAGGCATATTAGCTGCTCCCCCAACGATCAGCCCTTTTCCATGGCTGCCTTTATGGGAATTTGCATTTCGCTTCGGGAATGTTCGTTTAGCATCTTCGCGCTGCCATACTTTTCGATCTGGTGGAGGAAGCTTTTTCACCGGCAAACCGATTTCTACAACACTCCATTCACCATAATACACCCGAGTATTCTCTACTAGAGCACTCATCTTCAGGGCTGCTATGATACACGTATAATCCGCCTGATAAGCTTCGTCAATATCAATGCCTTCGTCAGCTGGAACTCCGGCCGGAAGATCCACCGCTATTCGGAATGCCTTCTGCTCATTGGCAAGCAATACAACTTGTCGAATCAGACCGCGTAACTGCCCTTTCATACCAATTCCGAGCATTGCGTCAATAATGACATCAGCACTTCCTAGAGATTCCCTTATTTCAGTTATCTCCTCTAAATGATGTAAAGGATACCCTGAATTCTCAAAAAGCTTTTTATGGAAGTGTGCATCCCCTTCCACCTTGGAATCAGGAACCACCTGCCAGGCTTCTACGGAGTATCCATGGTTTAATAATGTTCGGGCGATTACGAACCCGTCCCCCCCGTTATTTCCACCACCAATCAGAATGACAACATTTTGATGCCTTGAGAGTTTTTTTTCTAAATCAAAACAAACAGCACGGCCCGCATTCTCCATTAATAGTTTACCTTCTAATCCAGTGGACTCTATTGCCACATGGTCCCATTCGTACATCTCCTGCGCGGTCACAACATCCATTTCGTTCCCTCCTACCCGCATTACATGTTATGAGACAACCTATGTAATTATGTCATTTGCTCTATCTTCCAGCACAATTTGCGCTACAGCTTGTCTCTTACTATGCGATATGGCTATCCATATGATGAAGTGTTCATAGCCCTTCACATTCATGACTGGAGCTCCATCTTTATTTGTATCCACTTCAATATCCTGAAAGCTGAGCTTTCCGAGACCCGTTCCCACAGCCTTAGAGAATGCTTCCTTCGCCGCAAAACGTCCCGCCAAAAATTCAACTCCTCGGTGTTTGGTTAACTGATCATACCGCTTTTGTTCATTCTTGGTTAATATCCTTTGAACAAAGCGAGTATTTCGCTTTATAATTTGTTTAATACGATCAATTTCAACAATATCAATGCCAATCCCCTTAATCATTTTCATCTTCCTTTATACTTTGCCGTCTGATGGGTGGACTATAATTTAGTATACCCGATATTTTCTTTTGTTAAAAAGAATACTAGCCTATGTCATTGCTTATATTGGAAATGAGATACTCTTCTAAAGGAGACCAATAACATGTTTGTTAGAACAGAAAGTTTTAAAGAATTTCTAAGATTTTATCCAATTGTATCAGGGCTTGTTGCCATTAACCTTTTATTATGGCTGTTAATTTATGTTTTCCAGTTTTCATTTGCGCTTGACTTGCTGCGTGCCGGGGTGGGGAACAATTATCTTGTCTCCCAGGGAGAATATTGGCGGCTCGTAACTCCAATACTTCTGCATGGTGGATTTGCCCATGCCCTATTCAATTCTTTTTCACTCGTCTTATTCGGACCAGCCCTCGAACAGATGTTGGGCAGAGTGAAGTTCATCAGTGTTTATCTTCTTGCCGGGATAGCTGGAAATATTGGAACTTATATTGTTGCACCAAATGCTTTTTACCAGCATCTCGGAGCTTCAGGTGCTATATTTGGCATTTTTGGCATCTATGTATTTATGGTCTTATTTCGCAAACATTTAATTGGTTCAGCCAATTCACAAATCATTATGGTGATTTTTATCCTTGGATTATTCATGACCTTTACACGGCCGAACATTAACGTCATAGCCCACGTCTTCGGTCTAATCGGCGGCTTTGCCCTGGCTCCTCCTTTTCTAAGAAAAGCGAAACCTTTTTCCATTTGGGTCAACCGGGCGAAACACGAAAGCAATAGTCATGGCAGCACAGGATTTAACCCAAATCGTTGGAATCGGCGAAGTGTAAGAGGAAGGGGATACGGAAAAAACATACTTTGGGGAGTTATTATCTTTCTTGTCCTGCTGGCCCTTGCCAATAATATTTTATAAACACCTTGCTATTGGGGAAAAGGTTTTTATCAAATGAAAACCTTAACTAAACAGAAACTATAATTTGGTGCATATAACCCGCTACGAAAATATACTTATCTTTCCGCGGCCCCACAGGATGTGGGGTCGTTCGGGTGTTGGCACAGGACGTGCCGGTTTTAACCTAACTTCCTTATTTTTACAGCCTTCTTGTGCTGGCGCACTTCGGGGTCTCACCTAGGCCTTCCCTCCCGCAGGAGTCTGCGTATATTTTCTCCACTTAAACAGCACATTGTTCCCTCTTTAGTATGTCCAACTTCCAATCCCTTCTGTGAAAAAAATCATTTTCCAAAGTACAACTCGCATTATAGGACAATAGCCTCTATAAGTATCCGATGCATAAAAAAAGCTGTCAGCCCTTGAAGGGTTGACAGCATGGTAGTTTATTTAGCGTTCGAGTTACGTCCTTTATTTTGGAAACCGCGATTTCCTTTTCCTTTAAAATTACGGGAATTATTACTATGCTTTTTAAAATTACGTTTGCCATCTTTACGGTAAGGTTTCTTACCGCCTCTTCCTTTTCCGCCGCCTCCGCGTGACCCTTTTACACTAATGGGCTGGACTGAGGACAAACGAACCGGCACTTCACTGCGCTCTTTTGTAAGCATTTTTAAAGCTGCTGCAACAAGGTCAGAAGCATCATGCTGCTCAAGCAATTCACTTGCTGATTGTCTATACTTATCAAGATTTTTATTTCCAACAGCATCAGTCAGTTTTTCTACAGCTACTTGCTGTTGCCCTCGACGTGCTTCATCAGAGGAAGGCACACTCATACGCTCAACCTTCTTCTTCGTAAGCTTCTCAATTAAGTTGAGCTGTGCTTTTTCACGTGACGTTACAAAAGAAACAGACTCCCCTTTACGTCCGGCGCGGCCAGTACGGCCAATACGGTGGACATAGCTTTCAGGATCCTGAGGAATGTCAAAATTGTAAACATGTGATACTTCAGAAATATCGAGTCCGCGTGCTGCAACATCTGTTGCTACAAGGATCTCGATCCGGCCTTTTTTGAATTTATTCAATACGGACATGCGTTTGCCCTGAGTGAGATCACCGTGAATACCTTCAGCACGGAACCCACGCGCTTGTAAACCATCTGAAACTTCATCTACACGTCGTTTTGTACGTCCAAACACAATCGCTAGAGCTGGTGCATGAATATCCAGAAGGCGTGTTAACGTGTCAAATTTGTGCTTTTCCGGGATTTCCACGTAATATTGATCGATATTTTCAACGGTCATTTCTTTTGATTTCACTTTAACTTCTTCAGGTTTCTTCATGAGCGTTGTGGCGATATTACGGATTTCCTTAGGCATAGTCGCTGAGAAAAGTAACGTCTGACGGTGCTCAGGAAGAGCCTTAAGGATATCACGGATATCATCAATGAAACCCATATTCAGCATTTCGTCTGCTTCGTCTAAAACAGCTGTATGAACGTTCTCAAGTTTAATCGTTTTACGACGGATATGGTCGAGTAAACGACCTGGAGTTGCCACAACGATTTGGTTGTCTCGAAGTGCACGAATTTGGCGTTCCATATTCGAACCACCATAAATCGGAAGTGTGCGTATCCCTTTATATTTACCAAGCCGATTCACTTCTTCAGCTACTTGAATGGCTAATTCACGAGTCGGCGCGATCACCAGTCCCTGAACAGACTTGATGTCTTTGTTAATTTTCTCGATCATCGGTATTCCGAATGCAGCTGTTTTACCTGTTCCCGTTTGCGCTTGGCCGATGACATCTTTCCCCTGTAACCCAAGAGGAATGGTTTGCTCTTGAATTGGTGTTGTTTCTTCAAACCCCATGTTGTTTAAAGCCTTCAACACCGGATTGGATAATCCTAATGAATTGAATGTTGTCACTATACTTTCATACTCCTTTATTAAAAAAATCTTCTACCTTACCAGTGATTAAAACATGTAAAAAAAGCCTCCTGCCAATGCTATACGGGAGAGGCTTTGAAGCACCTGCCTGATAGATTCATCCATCATAACACACATAACAGTATATATTCTACACATTTTTATTATGCTTTTCAAACGTATCAATGATAAAATAATGTAAAGCGTTTAAAAAACTAAAAGAAGCTTGGTAACCCATATATACTTTATTGTCTGCGTAAATGCTAGTGATCATAACAGAAGGAGGGTTAGGTTTGGATAAGCCTCCCTTTCATCCATATTTCATGTTAGCAATCGGTGTACTATCTATTTCAACTTCGGCTATATTGGTGAAACTAGCTAGTGATGCTCCAGCTTCCATGATCGCTTTCTATCGGTTGGCGCTTGCTGTATTTATTATGCTTCCCTTCGTTATGTGGAAACACACTCATGAGTTCAAAGAAATTTCTTCAAAAGAATGGGTGTTAGCTGCCTTTGCAGGTGTCTTCCTGGCTTCCCACTTTATCTTATGGTTTGAGTCCCTAAATTATACGTCAGTCGCAAGCTCCGTAATCCTCGTATCTATGCAGCCCCTCTTCGCATTTCTTGGAACATTTCTGTTTTTTAAAGAGCGTTTCACTTTAGGGGCTTTACTAAGCATGGTCATTGCTGTGACAGGCAGTGTTATTATTAGTTCGGGGGATTTCCGAATCAATGGAATGGCGCTGTTCGGAGATATTCTCGCCCTCCTTGGAGCAGTAATGGTGACGGCCTATTTCCTAATAGGGCAAAATTTACGAAGACAGCTTTCTCTGCTGTTTTATACCTTTATTGTATACGGGGTCGCTACCCTTAGTTTATTGATTTATAACCTGGCACTGAATTACTCCTTTACCGGTTATTCCAGCGATCAATGGCTGATATTTTTAACTCTGGCCATCGTTCCGACTTTTCTTGGGCATACGCTATTTAATTGGTCATTAAAATGGATGAGCACATCTACCATCTCCATGGGCATACTTTTAGAGCCTGTCGGTGCCTCCATCCTCGCTTTCATAGTGCTTGGCGAGCTAATTACCTGGTACCAATGGCTTGGGGGGTCGATCGTTCTGTTCGGGCTAGTGCTCTTTATTATTAGCACCAAAAAATTGGGAAAACCCAAAATTACACATTTGTCCAATAACCCCTAATAAGTATTGCAAAATACTGGAGTAAGGCGGAAACTTACTATATGAAAGCAGGTGAAAAGAATGTCAATTCAACTTATTATTGATGGAGGGGCCGATTTACCTCAAGCTATGGTTGAACATCATAACTTAAAAATAGTCCCGCTAAACCTTCATTTTGATGAAGAACACTATAAAACGGGATTGACGATAGATTTACCAATATTTTACAAAAAGCTAAAAGAAGCCACTACGCTTCCTGCTACCTCTTCTCCTAGTCCTAATGATTTTTACGACAAGTATAAAGAAGTAGACATGGATACACCTATTATTGTTCTAGCGCTCACACAGGGTTTAAGCAGTACTTACGAGAGTGCCGTCATCGGAAAAAAGATGCTGCTTGAAGAAGAGCCTGACCGTTCTATAGCTATACTTAATACGAAAACAGCTTCCTGTGGAATCGCCCTTCTGGTCCATGAAGCCTCTACGAAGGCAGCAAGCGGCATTAAGTTTGAGGAGCTCGTCACTCATATGGAGAAGAAAATCGAGCAGACCACGACTCTCTTCATCTTAAAAACGCTTGAAAATGTAATCAAGGGCGGACGTCTTGATAAAGTTAAGGGGGCCATTGCAAAAACCCTTAACATTAAACTTCTTATGAAAGCTACTGAAGAAGGCACAATTGAAGTGGCCGAAAAGGTACGGGGGAACAAGAAATCACTCCGCCGCTTCATCGAACAAATCGGGGAATATTCCCACCAATTTGAAGACAAAGTGATTGCAATTTCTCATAGTAATGATGAAGAGCGCGGCAAATCAGTTCTTAAAAGTATCAGAGACCGTTATAACTTTAAAGACTCCATTTTTACAGAAATGGGACCAATTATTTCGACCCATGCAGGAGAAGGCGGAATCGTCATAGCATTTTTTAAAGATTAGGAAAGTCAGAGGACCGTCTCCTCTGACTTTATTTTTTCCAGAATATTATGTAGAAGGGAACGCGCCAGAGCAAAGCAGCGCGCATCATTTCATCCCTTTTACGAAAGACCCTATTCCTTTAACAATTGGGGAAACTTGCTGAATGGTTTGCATGACCTGACCTGTTGTAGACATCATCTTATCAAAATCCAGCTGTCCCTCTTCATCTTGAAAATAGGAAACAACACTGCCCTTGGTGGCTGCTGCAGGTTCACCTTCATTATATCCCTGATGTCCGTAACCATATGTGTAAGGATAGTTGTAGGTGTACATCCCCTGATTCCACATGGGATTAGGTGGCGAGGCGAAATTACCGTAAGGGTTGTAATGATTATAGTAGAGAGGGGGTGTATTTGCACGGCTATCTAATTGGCAATAAGGGTAATAAGAATTATAAGGATACGTGTACACAATTAGTTCCACCTTTTCATTCATTTACTACAGCCTATGTTGCTAAGGTGAAAAAGTGTAAAAAAAAGCAAGTGAAAATGAATCGCTTGAAGTTATGATGATATATTTGTTGATTTTTGAAAGTGCTCATCGTAAGGGATACCGAGTGTTCGTCTCAACTTGCGTTCCTGATAACCCAAAATCTTCATACTGTTAATAAAGGTAGCAGGAGTAGCATAGATACGTTGCGCTTGTAAATCTTTAAAATGCGTCTTGTCGCTAGAAATGTTTCGTTCTTCAAATGCTACATCCCATTCTCTCAATTTTGATATAACCTTTTCACATTGCACACAATCATTACTGGTGTAAACTACAACCTCGTGATCAATCATAAACACCCCTCCTAATCTCTTTTTTCTAGTTCTTTTGTAATGTTTATACTATAAATACCCAGTTCACCGACAATTAAACTTTCACATTAAAAAAATACACACAAGGGGCGGTCCCCCTTGCATGCTTGATTAATTTGTTAAAGTTTCTTGAATGCGCTGTTCCCCACTGACTAAGTCAAAACTCTCATTTAATGCTTTAGGCTCAGACAGTAAAAAAGAAAGTGTTTCGGCTACATCCTCACGAGGAATTTCTTCAAAGCCGTTCACATGGTTTTGAAGTTTAACTTTACCTGTGCCTGCATCGTTCGTTAGTATACCTGGGCGAACAATCGTATAATTCAAGCCCGACTGTTTCAAGTGTTCATCAGCCCTATGTTTGGCGTACATGTAATGCCTGATCGTATCTGGGGTAGGTTCTGGTCGATCGGCAGCTATAGAACTTAACATCACGAATTTCTTAATGCCGAAATACTTGGAACGGTCAACGGCTTTGATAGCCCCCTCCTGGTCAATCAGAATCGTCTTATCAGCGCCCGTATGCGGACCAGATCCAGCTGCGAAAATAACCGCTTCTATATTGTAAAATGCAGATTCAAAGTCTTTTTCCAGATCGCCAAGAACTGGTTTAAGCCCCTTCTCCTCAAACTGTGGGATTTGATCAGTGTCCCTGACCATGGGTACTGGTTCATGCCCATAATCTCGTAACTTATCAACAATATGTTTTCCTACTTTACCATTTGCCCCTATTACTAAAACACGCACGAGTACTCCTCCTTCAATATATGGCTATTCGATAATCTACCCTGGTGCTAACAGGTTTAAACGATTATTTAATAACCGAAAGGCAAAAGTTTATCAAAGAAGAAGTTCGCCTCAGTCCACAAGCCAGCCAAAGAAGGTTCGCCATAGAACGTCACGTCCTATGGCCAGAGGGGCTAATTTAACCAAGTTTCATACAGCAGGTCTATATGTTCAGTCAAAACATCTTTCTTTTCCTGCAATGTCATCAATTCATCCACATCCGTTTTCCGTTTCATCACCTCATCTATATCATTCAGATCCTGTTCAAGCTTTATAATCTTCTCTTCTACAGTTGTATCTTTTTTCGTTGATTTGGAAGTCTCCATCTTAGATGATGATGATGCCCTTTTAACAGGTTTGTCTGTTAATTTATTCCACTTTTCCTTCGTTTCATTATAGGATCCTAAATATCGATAGAGCATTCCCCCGACGAGATAAGCTGTTTCCTTAAAGCATCTGTTTAAAAAATAACGATCATGTGAAACGCCAACAACTGTCCCTTCAAAATGCTCAAGGGCTTCTTCTAAGACTTCTTGTGATTCAACATCCAGATGGTTGGTTGGCTCATCAAGCACTAACAAATTAACTCCTTCATGCATAAAGATGGCCAGCTTGAGACGCATCCGTTCCCCGCCGCTTAAATTAGCGATTTTCTGAAATACATCATACCCATAAAACATAAACGCTGCCAGCAAATGTCTCGCCTGTCCTTCTGTTACCCTAATATGCTCTCTGAAATAATCGATCATTCGCTGTTGCTCATTAACCCCATCTAATGGATTTTGAGGCAAGTACCCAATTTGAATAGAACTTCCCTGCTTTATAGTACCTGCATCCGGCACTTCCTGCTGAAGCAGCAGTTTAAGAAGAGTTGATTTACCACTTCCATTTGCTCCTACAATTGCAAGCCGCTCTTTATAGCGAAGATTTAAATTGATTTCATCCAAGATCAGACGTCCTTGATACCCTTTTGTAACCTCTTCAGCCGTTAGAACGTCATTACCGCTGCGGCCTTCCGCTTGAAGCGTTAAGCCCATTTTCTTAGGGTCGATAATCGGACGGTTGATTTTTTCCATTTTTTCTAAGGCTCGCTCCATACTCTTAGCTTTTTTAAACAACTTAGGGTTGGGAGGATTAGCTTCGTTAGCCCATTGTCTCAGCCGTCTAATGGCTTCCTTCATTTTCTTTATTTTCTTCTGCTGTTCTTGATACTGATGGAATTCTGCCAGCAATTGCTCCTCTTTCTGATGTTCAAAAGAAGAGTAATTTCCTTTATAATGCTGGGCCTCACCAGACTCGAGATCGACAATGTTTGAAACAGTATGATCCAGGAATGAACGGTCATGGGAAATAATACAGACAGCGCCCTTATACTGAATCAAGTATTGTTCGAGCCATTCGATCGCTACAATATCCAGATGGTTAGTCGGTTCATCCAGCAACAAGACATCAGGCTTTTCTAATAAAATTTTGGCAAGTGAAAGCTTAGTTTTCTCCCCTCCGCTCAAATCATCATAAGGTAAATCAAGCAGCTCTTCGATATGAAGGCCATTAGCTACCTGGCTAATCATAGCTTCCATTTCATAGCCGCCTCGTTCTGTAAACTGATCCTGGACTTCTCCATAATGTTGAAGTGCCTTTTCCATTTTATCTGGATCCAGCATTTCTCTTTCAAGACGCTGCATATCAATTAATAAATGGTGAAGCTCTGAAAAAGCAGTTTCTAAATATTCTTTAGCCGTACCTTTAAACCGATCTGGAATTTGCTTTAAATAACCGATTGACAAGCCTTTTTTAATAAAGAGGTCTCCCCCATCAAGTGTCTCTTCCTTTGTAATTAATCGAAACAGCGTGGACTTGCCGCTCCCATTTCTACCTACTAAACCTATCTTCTGTCCTTCATTTATTTCAAAGGTAAGTGATTCAAACAACACTTTGCCGCCTATAATTTTGTACACATCTTTCACTATAATCATTTCCGTTTCCTCCTAAAGACAAAAAAAGCCAGAGGCCTCGGCACCTCTGACTTTCTTTCATTAAAATAGATTCAGGTATGAGACGTTATCTTTCCCCATTATTTAACTGTAAAATTGGACATACGAATCCCTTGTACAGTTAAATCATGAAAAAGCGCACGGTTAATATAGAGCAATTCGCGATCTATTACGTGCTTTGATAACATCATCATTCCCTCCTTTGTCTTCAGTCATAGAACCATTATAGCTTATTTTTTGAAATAGTTCTACTATTTTTGCTGGTCCGCATACTTCCCTAATTTTTTCAGTAAGTCTATGGCTTGCAGTTTCTCATCTTCAGACAAGCCCCCGGTGATCATCTCAATTTGTTTCCAGTGATCAGGAAATATTCCATGAAGTAATTCTTTCCCTTTACTCGTTATAGCCGCGTACGTAATACGCCGGTCATTAGGACATGGAACACGCTTTAAATATTCTTTCTTCTCCAGTTTATCTACAACATAAGTTATACTTCCGCTTGCTAATAGAATTTTTTCCCCAATTTTCTGTAATGGCTGATCGCCTTCATGATATAAAAGTTCTAACACGCCAAATTCTGTTGTGTTCAAACCATAGCTTTGAATATCATCTTTCACTAAATCAGCAATTGCACGCTGAGCCTTTGCCAGAACAACAAACAGCTTCAAAGAAGGGTCTTGTTTCTTTTTGCGATATAGTTCTTGTTCATCCATAATAATCCTCGCCCTCTCATCTGTCCTCTACTTAAAGACAGTATATAGATAACAAAATTACACTGTCAAACAAAGGTACTGAACTGAACCTTTGAAACAGAATAACCGAAGAGAAGAACACCATGTTCAAACTATGAACGGGCCACAATTGCACCGCAAATCATGACCTCATGCTGATCCGGGTCTTGAATTTGGAACCAGCCAAAGTCGCCGTAACTCTCTATTTCTTTTGTTATGCGGAACCCTTTCTCTTTTACGTTCCGAAAGCTATTTTCTAAATTCTGAGCACAAAAATTAAACACAGGGTTAGTTATCCGTCCAAACTTATAATGAGGATCAAACTTATGATCATCAATGGTCAGAAATACCTCCCCTTCCAAAGGGAGATTATAAACCGGTGACTCAACATTTTCTTCGGAAAACGGAAGATCCAGCAATTCACTGTACCACCTGGCAGATCTCTTTAGATTTTTAGTGTGTATAAAAACTGCATGAACTTCTGGGCGCAAGTTTTTTGTCATCTTCATCACTCCTCTAAAGTAAGTATTCGATCTCTGGCTCTATAAACCTTGTTTCCAGCTAAAAAAACCCACTCGTTTTCAGAGTGGATTTCATCTATGTTTATTTACTTATTCAGCCTTGCACATTATGAAATACAGCAGGGTCTGCACATAAAAAGGTAAAATGATTGGGTAGAACTTCTATCCGTGCAGGAGTGCTCCCCATAATTTCCCCATCCATATCTACCTCTTTTTCCTCTTCCACCTCTACACTGATCTGCTGTCCCTGCATATGTGATAACTCCTGGAATTTACTAGGATCTGCCCCAGGCTTGTTCATTGTGAGGAGTTCTTTAAATGTAGTAAGGTTGGAATTCTTCACAATTAATACATCCAGCTGGCCATCCTGAAGCTTGGAATCAGGAAGAGGAACTTCTTTTGTCCCAATAAACCGCCCGTTCATGACTAATACCATTACCGCTTCCTCGCTGACCGTTTCGCCATCAATTCCTAAGGTGAAAGAGAATGGCTCTGTTTGATTCATCGTCTTGATGGCGCTTATAAAATAACTCAATACACCAATACGATTCTTTTGTTCTGCGTCAATGTTAAAAGAAGCTTCTGTCACGAGCCCTATTCCCCAGAAGTTTGTAAAATAGCGGTTACCAGCCTTTCCTATGTCCACCTTCACTTCTTCCCCTTGAAGAAGCTGTGTTGCGGCGAGCTGTAAATTTTGAGGTGTGCCTAATACACGGCTGAAGTCGTTACACGTTCCCCCTGGAAGAAGAGCGATAACGGGTCTGGATTTTAAATGAGCTAATTGGTTGATACATTCGTGCAATGTTCCATCTCCGCCTAAAATCACAAATACATCCACGATAGGTCCATACTCATAACAAACCTTCCTTAATTCCTCTAGTGAATGTGTCTGCACGACTGTTAACTCTTTAATTGCCTGAGCCAGCACCGGCAGTGTAACGGTTAAACTTTGGTTGAGACCTTCACTTTGGGCAGTCCCATTATATATAAAAACTCCACGTTGATAACGAGGCATAACGTATCCCCCCTCTGACTCTTATACCCGATGGGCATCTATTTTATCAGTTACTGAAACTTTACCAAAAGAGAATACCAATAGAAAGGC
This sequence comes from Halobacillus ihumii, assembly GCF_902726645.1. NCBI lineage: Bacteria > Bacillati > Bacillota > Bacilli > Caryophanales > Bacillaceae > Halobacillus > Halobacillus ihumii. The sequence continues at coordinate 2,558,290 of NZ_CACVAO010000001.1, read as the reverse complement.
GGAGTACAAAATCATTTACCTTCATCACTCGTTGTCTTATAATAAATTTGTTTAGGAGGCTAATTAATTTATGAATCGTGACATATACCCTTTGCTTGGTTACAACATCAATGTGATCTCCCATTTTATTCAAAATTTATTTAACGAGAAACTAAGTGAGTATGGATTAACTCATTCACAAGCGAAAGTCATATATTTTCTGGCGAATCATGGAGAACAAAGCCAAACTGATTTGCAAAAAAGATTGTACATTAAAGCTTCTTCAATGAACGGGATTATCGAATCCCTTTTAAAAAACGAATGTATAACGAAACATAACTGTCCCAACGACAAACGTTCTAAGCTCATTAAGCTGACCGACAGGGGAGTTCAACTGGATAAAACCATTTGGACTATTGCTCAGAATTTAGAAAAGGAAATCGGCGTCGGACTTTCTGATGAAGAGCAGCAAATGATGCTCTCATGGCTTGAAGTCATTCAAAAAAACTTAAAACATTTAAAAGAGAGGTCCTGACTATGAAAGATCAAAGTCAGCGTCTAGGAACCCAGCCGATTCCGAAGTTATTATGGAATTTATCTATTCCTGCCATGATCGGCATGTTTGTTATGGCGCTTTATAATGTTGTTGATACATTATTTATTGCAAGAGGAGTTGGAATCCTCGGTGTGGCTGGTGTTAGCATCGGCTTCCCAGTCATGATGATTATGATGGCCATCTCAGCGGCTGTTGGAATCGGGGGTGCATCAGTCATATCAAGACGGCTTGGCGAGAGTAAACCGGAAGCCGCAAATAAAGTGTTCGGCAATATTATCTTTATTATTTTACTCGTAAGCGTAGTCGGAATAGTAGGTGCCTTCACTTTTATGGAGCCGCTGCTAGTTTTGTTCGGTGCTACCCCTGACATTCTTCCCTACGCGGTCGATTACCTTTTCCCCATTATGATTGGATCTGTGTTTTTTTCGTTTTCTTTTACGACCAACAGCATCATTCGCTCAGAGGGAAACTCCCGCTTCGCTATGATCACGATGATTATTCCTGCTGTTTTAAATATCATCCTGGATCCCATTTTTATTTTTGTTTTAGATTTGGGTGTTCAAGGAGCTTCCATTGCGACAGTCATTTCTCAGGCTTCCACCAGCATAGTGGTCTTACATTACTTCCTTACAGGCAAATCGAGTCTTGAGTTAAGATTGTCTGAGATAAAACCAAAAATGTCAGTCATAAAAGAAACACTAACGATCGGGATGCCTGCTTTCGTCCGTCAAGTTGCCGGAAGTGTCATGATTATTTCTATTAACTTCATGTTAATTAAGTATGGCGGCGACTTTGAAGTAGGCGTTTTCGGGATTGTCCATAAGTTAACCATGTTTACCATCATGCCGATGATCGGAGTCCTTCAGGGCATGCAGCCCATTATCGGATATAACTATGGAGCTAAACAGTTCACGAGATTAAAAGAGACCATCATGCTTGGCATGAAAGTCGTCACGATCATTTCTGCTTTTATCTTTATCGTGATGATGGCACTACCTGAAATTCTTATGCATATCTTTACGGGGGATCCCACCGTCATTAACTCGGGTGCCCATGCTATGAGAATCATGTTTGCAATGTCGTTTCTAATTGGAGTACAGGTCGTAAGCGGCGGACTTTATCAGGCACTTGGCATGGCTAAGCCTGCTCTGATCCTTTCGATGGCGCGGCAAGTTTTATTCCTTATTCCCCTGGTCTTACTTCTTCCAAACTTCTTTGGTGTAACCGGGGTTTGGTTAGCCTTTCCGTTGGCAGATATTCTGGCTTTTACCTTATCTATTTTGTTTTTATATAAGGATCGGAAGCTATTTTTTAAAAAAGCGGAGGACCCTCCTCCCTATGCATCCATCCACCCGAATTAAGAACGATTCAGCGCCGTCTCATGAAGAGACGGCGTTTTTCCATTAATTGATAGATTGATATAGCAAGCTTTGACAAATTAAGTTAAACTTAGAAGGGAGTAGACAGATTTCAAAGGATGACGCATATGAATTATTCGATCCGAATTATAAAGTGGTTTACACGACGAGACGACCAGTTATTTAAGCTAAGGGAAGCTGAAACGATAAGTCGATTTTGGAAAGTTTTTTTCACCATCATGTTGTTAACGGTGCTTACATACATTTGGACAGCGTGGATTGGCCTGGGCACTGATCCTTTGTCCATGAATATGACCGAGCTAAGCGGAACTGAATATGAACTGTACAAGGCCTGGTTCATAATTGGGCGTATAGCATATGGACTGCTCCTGTTTCTTGGAGTCCTGCTCTTTGCACCCTTGTTATTTTGGATTATGTTCGGCCTGTCCTATCAAAAAACTATGGTCATCCAAATGAGCGTTTTACTAATTATGCTGCTAGAGCGTATTACATGGATTCCACTTATGGTGTATACCGGACTAGATTGGTATGTATCGCCTTTCTCGTTTGGTGTAATAGCTTCTTACATAACAAATATTGAATGGGTGATCTATTTCTTTGGAGCGATCTCCCTTTTTCAGATCTTTATCATTTGGTTTCAAATCAAATGTCTTTCCTATCTATCCACATCCAGAAAAGGCCGAATTATTATAGGTGTGATTCTTTGGCACCTGACCTTATGGGCAGGCACAGCAGCTCTGACTCATTATGATACATATCTCGTGCACCTACTTACATCCTAACGCAGGGAGGAAGACGATGAGAACACGCTATAAAGTAAGAATTTGCGGTTTAGTAGTCATTGCTTTTTTAACCCTTAATGCCAGCCTCATCTACTTCGATAAAGATCAGCAAGTAGAACAAAAATCCTATATTAATGAATGGTCGGCTGCCTTTACGGAGGACCTCTTTGAATCGATTCATACAAGTGGTGTTTTTACTTCTAATGAAACCACCCCTGTTTATTTTGATAAACAATCCGGAGTTTTCCAGGAATTCTTAGTGGAAGAAGGTGATGAGATTTCTGAAGGTGATGATCTCTATACATATCAAGTCACGGATTATCAAGACCAATTGAATCAATTGGAGACAAAAGCTGCACGCTTACAAGGAGAAATCACCTCCCTCACAGACTACATTAATGAGCTCGAAAGCTTTACAATTCCTGAAACAGGTTCGGCATCCCAGCCTTCTTTTTTCTCTGAATCTTCACCTGGTGATTCCTTCTCACAAGACCCGGAACCACAACAGGAAAACAGCGAATCTCAAAACATCGAAACGGAATTTATGAAACAGAAAGCCATTGCGGAGAAAGAACTTCAGCTCTCACAAAAACAGGCTCACCTTTCTATGGTAGAGAATCAGCTGAGTCAGCTGGAAGATACGGGGCAATCGATTACAGTAACTAGTGAATTTTCAGGAGTCGTAACGAATTTGTCTGAAAACCTCCATCCCCCTTTGCTTACCCTGTCTTCCAGTAATTTGATTGTCAGTGGAGAACTCTCGGAGGAACATAGAAAACAGGTAAAAGAAGGGATGAATTCTTATGTAAGAATACCGAACTTAGAGTTAGAAGTTAAGGGTTTAGTTGAAAGCATTAAACCATTCCCTCAGTCGGTTGATGTTCAGCATCCCAGTCATTACCCATTTGAAATCGTCATCGAAGAAGACAAGGAAAAAGTAAAACCTGGCTATCATGCAAACGTTGAAATTATAACGGCTGAGGCCATCGATGCCGTAGCTGCTTATGATGACGTGTTAAAGAATGGAGAAAACTCCTCAGCGTGGGTCATGAACGATCGTGGACGCTTGGAAAAAAGAGAAATCGAAACAGGGATCATAGAAGATAGAATAGTAGAAGTAACGGAAGGATTAGCGAAAGGAGAGCTTTTAGCGGATCATCCTAAGGAAGAGTTTCGTAATGGGGCTGTGTTTCTTACACCATTGAAACTGGATCAGTTCGAGGTTCAGAATCTCTTTGACGTTGCCCCTTCCCTTATGCTTGATTACGGACTATTAGGGCTGATGAACAGATAATACTTTCCACAATTCTGACCTGATGCAAGAGCTCCTATTCTATAATCCTTTCTTTTGCCTTCTGTTTTTTCACATGGGATGATAAATAGCAAGAGATGATTACTAAGGGGAAAACAAAATGAAATTAAGTGTATTGGATCAATCTCCTGTGCTATCAGGGATAAATCCACGTGATGCTTTACAACAGACAACAGAGTTAGCGAAATGGACTGACCAGCTTGGCTATCACCGGTTCTGGGTAGCCGAACATCATAGTACTCATAGTTTAGCAGGTTCTTCTCCTGAAGTGCTAGCAGCCCATCTAGCTTCACAAACGGAGAAGATCCGGATAGGAACAGGAGGAATACTTCTTCCACACTATAGTGCCTATAAAGTGTCTGAGACTTTCCGTGTCCTGGAAACATTGCATCCTAATCGAATAGATTTAGGAGTGGGACGCGCCCCTGGCGGTATTCCAAATGTCAATTTAGCCTTAAATAGAGGAGAAATTCCAAATATAGAAGGTTATCCTGCACAAGTCGAAGAACTAATCGCCTATCTACACGGAGAAGATCCGCACGGTATGGGTGTGTTTGCCTCTCCGCAAGGGAGTACAGCACCGCCGGTTTGGATGCTCGGTTCAAGCGGAACAAGTGCAAGAGTGGCAGCGGACCTTGGTGTCTCCTATTCATTTGCGCATTTTATTAGCGGGTATGGCGGAGCACGAGCCATGGACCGTTATAAAGATGCCTTCCAGCCTTCTCTGCAGCAGCAAAGCCCGCAAGGAAACGTCTCCATATTCGTCGTTTGTGCTGAGTCTGACCAACAAGCTGAATTCTTGGCTGCTAGTTTAGACCTAGCTCTGTTAAAAATTGAACAAGGCGGGATTCGCTATCATTTCCCTACACCCGAAGAGGCATTCAGCTATCCATATACGATGGCTGATGAGCAGCGTATCCAGGAAAACCGTAACCGTATGATCGTTGGCTCAGTGGAAAAAGTTAAAGGGGAGATAGAAAGTCTAGCAAATTATTATCAAGTGGACGAGGTTATTGTAAATACCATTGCTTCCCCGTTTGACGAGCGCATGAAATCCTATGAACTATTAGCTGAGGCTTTTCAACTCCGTAACCGTGAACCTACATTGTGATAGAATCTCCTCTACACTATGACTTCGGTCATAGTGTTTTTTGTGCCCTCTTCTGTTAAAAGTTTCATTTTATAGAAATTTCCACTTCATTTTCTTTGAAAAGCGCCGATATCATATGTTGTCAGACATCATATGATAGGAGTGGAAACATGAAGAAATATTGGTTCAGTCTATTTTTACTAACAGGACTATTACTGGCTGGCTGTGCTGATCATGAAGCAAAATCCGAAGATACAAAAGATGAAATTAGTGCCGGTCTGCTTGTAACCGAGAGCGGACTTGGTGATGATTCGTTTAGCGATTCAGCCTTCAAAGGATTAGAACAAGCTAGGGACGAACTAGGAATTACCTTCGATTATCGTGAACCTTTTGATAAAAAATATAAGGAACATATGAAGGACTTAATTGAGCAGGATCATGACGTAATTATTGGACTCGGCTATAATTCGCAAGCCGCCATTGATGAATTGGCACAGGAATACCCGAAGCAGCAGTTTGTGTTAATTGATGCCGTTTCTGAATTTGATAATGTAACATCCATTACCTTCAAAGAGGATGAGGGCAGTTACTTGATCGGACTGATTGCCGGGATGAGGACAAAATCCGGCGTCGTTGGCTTCATTGGAGGCGAAAGAATTCCTGTAGTAGAACGATTTGAGACTGGATTTACAGAAGGTGTTAAAAAAGTAAATCCTGATGCAGAAATACTTATTGAGTATGCAGGAACTTTTGATGATGATACTAAAGGGTCTAATATTACCAAATCTATGGTTGAAAAAGGCGCCGATTTTGTATTCCCTGCTGCAGGATTTACGGGGATTGGGGCGTTAAAGGAAGCTCAAAATCAAGGAATTTATGCTTTTGGTGTCGATAGTGATCAATTTTTTGTTGCAGAAAAAGCCGTTGTTACATCGATGTTGAAGAACTTGGATGTAGCCCTTTATGATGTGATGGAGCAGCTTGTTAATGGAGAACGGCTGGAAGGCGGTCAGATTACACTCGGAGTGAAGGAACAAGGTGTAGGACTTGCACCCATTCGATTGATTAATCTAACCGACGAACAACAAGCCGTACTGGATAAGGAGATGGGACAATGACAATCAAACGACGATTATATACCTTGACCTTACTCCCCCTGCTGCTTAGCTTGATACTTATCTCTTTTATTGTTTATCAAATGACTAGTCTTGAAAGCTCCTCCAATTCGGATGTTGCTGTGCTGTTAGAGTCTAAAGAGGTAAATGGTCAACTTGTCACGCTTGAGCAAACGCTGAATACATACGGGTATAACCCTTCAACAGCCACGAAAAATGAAGCTTTAAGTCAAATGAAAATAACAGAAACAGCACTTGAAGAACTTGGTCAATTGATGGTTACCAGCGAACAGGAACGCTGGTACACTCAAGCTGTCGCCAAGTATGAGAACTGGCACCAAACCGTAACAGAAGCGCTCGAGGCAGAAGATGTTAACGAGATCCAGCGTCAGTCTGCTCGTACCTCTGGAATATTAAATGATATGTACATGTTACAGCAAGAGTCTCGCGTCTGGTATGACAACAACTTAGCTGATCAAGCAAAAACAGTAAGTCAACTAATCCTTTTTGCTATTATTGCGGGGATAGCCTTGGTAGTGTTGTCCACTTTTTCTACCTTCCGTCTAAATAAACATATAGCGAAACCCATAAAGGATTTAGCTGTTCAGGCTTCCAAAGTGGCGGAAGGTGACTTGACAACAACCATTCATGTCTCTGAAAAAGAAAAGGATGAGATTGGTCAACTTAAGCGCTCGTTCCAAGTGATGGTGGACAACCTGACGTCGACGGTTAAATCAGTACATCAAATTGGAGGAAATGTGGAACGATTTAGTTCCAAATTGAATCACGAAATGTCAGGACTCTCTGAAGTCACACAGCAAGTAACAAGCTCGACAGATGAGTTAGCTCAAGGAAGTCAATCCATTTCAAACGATATTCAAGATGTAGCCTCCCTGATGGAACAAATGCATCAGGCTTTTGAAGCAAATACGCAAGAAAGTCAAAAAGCCTCAGAATCAAGCACAGCTGCTCTCTCTAAAGTTTACGAAGGACAGACAGCTATTAAAGAACAACGCAAAGTTATGGAGAAAAATAAAGGCTCGATTACGAAAGTGGAAGCTTCCGTTCAAGACTTCATCGGATATACCGACCAAATTGAAGTGACAGTTAAGCTCGTAAATGATATAGCAGAGCAAACTAATTTGCTTGCTTTAAATGCAGCTATTGAAGCAGCCCGTGCCGGTGAACATGGTAAAGGATTTGCGGTCGTTGCGGAAGAAGTGAGAAAGCTAGCTGACCAATCAACTGATGCTACCAGTAAAATCTCAACTATGGTTCAACAGATTAAATCCGGTGTAAATGTGATTGAACAGGAAATGACGGAAACTGTTTCGCTGACTGTGAAGCAAACTGAAGCCGTCGACTTGTCTGAACAAGCTTTTACATTGATAAAAACTCAAGTAGACACAATCAATGAACAATTACATGAGGTTGTTGAAGGGATGGTTCGATCCAAAGAACAAAGCCTGCAAATTACAACTTCAGTTGAAAATGTAAGTGCCGTAACGGAAGAAACAGCTGCAGGAACGGAAGAAATATCCGCCTCAGCCGGTGAACAGCAGCATGCCTTCCAGCAAATGACGGAAGAAGCTAGTAAACTAGGAAACATGGTCAATCAAATGAATAAAGAACTGGAACATTTTAAATGGTAACTAATCAAAGGAGCATCCAATGGGTGCTCCTTTGTTACATCCTTTGTTATTTTACTGGAATCCAAATTTCGGAATAACAGTTCGGACTAGAAGGGTCATCCAGGTTAATACGTAATGAAGAAAACTTTTTTATGTAATTCTACTTTTCAGCAATACACACAAGCTCTGAAAAATCATTCATCATTGTTTTGGCAGGATTATGTTCTAAATCATTTTTCATTTTGCTTAATCCTGCATAGTAGTCATCATCACTAATAATCGTAAGCACAGAAATATCTCTGTTCTCTGCGAGTTGCAGGTAGTCCGTTACCTTCAACTTTTCCATTTGATAATTAGTTTCCAATCGTACCTTAAACCCTCTGTCTTCGAGTTCTCGAAAAATCCTTTGCTTTTGCCAGAATCTCTCTAAATCTTCTGTATATGCAGAAGGAAAGTATTGATAGATCCACCAATTCTCCATGTCATGGACATTTATATTATGGGTTTTAAAGATTCCGCCATCTTTTAAAACTCGATAAACCTCGTCCAGCACCTGTGACTTCCTAGTAAAATGATGAAACGCATAATTATTTATAATGAAATCAAACGAATTGGATACATAAGGGAGATCTTCTGCTAATCCTTGTACTAAATTACCCCTCTTAAGCTTCTCTCTGGCTTTGCCAAGCATAGCTTCTGAAGCATCCACTCCGTGCCATTCTATTGAATGAGCATCAAAGTGCCCCATTTGGTGATCTAAATAAATTCCTGTCCCGCAGGCTAAATCCATAACATTATAATGCTGCTGAGGTTGACCATGAATATAACCTTCCAGATGGATGTCAAACGCTAATTCATCAAATCTAAATGAATTGTTGTCGTAGACTTCTGCCACTTTTGAGAAATCTGTCGCCTTCATAACAACATTCCCTTCTATGTTAATCTTTTATGAAAATAACTGCATTCCCCACCATTTCCGCATTCTAACTACCGCAGATCCTTATTAGGTTTTAGAATCGTCCTTTGCAACGGGGCTCCTCCCATGGATACGTTTTTTTCAACAAAAATATAAGGCCTCCCGTCTATGATAAATTTGCGATCACCTTTATAACTGACCACTCTTCCTTGCTGGAGGAGTTCACTATGAATAGCTCTTACATGCTTTTTATAGTCTCTATACCTTTCATCGAAGTCAATAACGATGTGGTCCTTCTTATAACCCATTATCCAGTTAAAACCCAACAATATTGAACCAAACGTAACTAATAAAATAATGACATTCATTCCTTTACCTCCCTTCTAAAGGTAAACAATCATGATATTTCATTACCTAATAATTACTTCAACGAATCACTTATAATTTCCTTTAGAAGATTACTCTCTCACCGCAACAAAGAGACAAAGATTCTTCCATCTTTGTCTCCTTAAGGAACATGATAATTAAAGCTTTCCGATATTCACCAACTCTTCTGTCTTTATTGAGTCTGTGCTTCCATCCAAAATTTTTCGGACGTCTGTTAATGTATCTAGAAGACTTACTGACTCTCCTTTTTGACCTGTGAATGCTTCCGCTACATAGAAAGGCTGCGTAAGGTAGGCCTCCCTAAAGAATAAAAATGCAGATAGTTTTACGTCTGTTCTCTTATATGAGTAAATTGTTCTAGAGCAGTTTTTGATAATCTTGTTCTATTATCTACGATTATGGGAATCCTAATAAAGAATAAGGTTGATATCATAGAGCACTGATATATATCATTTGCAAAGCCTATTCATAAGCTATTTATCTTCAAAATCTATACTATTTTTCGAGGTGTTATAATGATTGATAAAATGTTTTACAAGACTTTACTTAAAAAGACGTTCTCAAATCCAATCCACATAACATTTTGGGATGGAGAAACAGTGCAGTATGGAGAAGGTGCGCCGGATTTTAAGCTCACTTTTCATGATAGTATTCCAAAGGGGGATCTGCTTCACGACCCATCCATTGCCTTTGGTGAAGCTTTTATGGATGGAAAAATAGAAGTAGAAGGAGACCTCAAAGAACTCGTAACCTCTATGTACCGCAGCCAGGAAAGCTTTCTTGGTAATAATCAAGTCTATGCAAAACTTATAGAAAAGCTTTCTAATACCAAAAAACGCAGCAAAGAAAATGCTACGTTTCACTATGATATCGGTAATGATTTTTATAAATTATGGCTTGATAAGACGATGACCTATTCATGCGGTTATTTCAGAACTGCTGACGATTCCCTTACGACTGCCCAACAAAACAAAGTGGCCCATATTCTGAAGAAGTTGAACCTTAGGGAAGGTGATACATTATTGGACATCGGATGCGGCTGGGGCGAATTAATTCTTACGGCGGCCAAACAGTATGGGGTTAAAGCTACTGGCGTAACATTATCAGAAGAACAATATGAGCGTGTAAAAGAACGTATTACCGAGGAGCAGCAAGAAAATTTCGTAGACGTTCATTTAATGGATTATCGGGATATAAAGCATCAGCAATTTGATCGTGTCGTCAGTGTGGGTATGATTGAACATGTAGGTCAAGATCACTTAGAGGAATACTTTCAAAAAGTAAATGAATTGCTGATAGATGGCGGGGTATCCGTCCTCCACTGTATTACTTCACCCAGGGACGGCGGGACAAACTCATGGATCGATAAATATATTTTTCCCGGCGGATACATCCCGGCTGTAAGTGAGCTTGTCCATCATATAACAGAGCACGACTTCCTTTTAACGGATTTGGAAAGCCTGCGCAGACATTACGCGAAAACACTGGAAAAATGGGCTGAAAACTTTGAGAACGTGCTAGATGAAGTACGGAAATCAAAAGATGAGCGATTCATTAGAATGTGGAGACTTTATCTCAACTCCTGTTCTGCGTCCTTCGAGACGGGTAACATCGACTTGAGCCAATTTATATTTACGAAGGGGACGAACAATTCGATACCTTGGACGAGGGATTACATGTATCAATAAAAGGAAGATTCTAGAAATAATGAAGAGACAAAGATATTGAGCCTTTGTCTCTTTTTCAATATTACTATTAAGGAAGAAATCCTTCTTGACTCACATGAATTTGGTCTTTGGAGAATGATTTTTTTAATCGATCATACATCAATTGGCAAGCTGATGGACTATACCACTCCTCTAACCCCAACTCTTCATATAGAGAAGATATACCCAGGTTTTTTGTTCTCCTTCCTCCACTGCCATCACCCATGAAATAATCATCAAGACAGACTCGATTGACAATGTCTGATAATGTATTCGAAAACTCATGACTGCTTGGTAATAAGGGAGCGATGGTTGCCTGGGTTGGAATACCTGCTTCTTTCAGCAGCTGAAGAGTTTTCAATCGTCCTCGAATAGGTGGAGCATGCGGCGTAAAATGTTGTCGAATATCTTCACGGTCAGTTTCTACCGTCAGGCTCACCCGCACTTTATCTTTAAGCTGTAGAAATAAATCGATATCCCTTCGCACTAACGGGCTTCTTGTTTGAACGAATAAAAAGTCAGGCTGGTTCTCTGCCATGACTTCCAGGAGCGACCTGGTAATTTCCTCTTTATACTCAACAGGTTGATAGGGATCAGTGCTTGACGACATAAAAATCGTCACGTTTCCTTTTGCTTTGGCACGAGTTAGTTCTTTTTCCAATAATTCAGCCGCTCCCTGTTTGATATCCACCCATGATCCCCACTCTTCCTTTCTGAAGGTTGAGACAGGCATCTTTCTTACATAACAAAAGGAACAGCCAAAGGCACAGCCTGTATAGGGATTCAATGAATGACTGTACCCGGATAAATATCCTGATCCCTTATTAAGGATAGTCTTTGGATTTTTATATAGTAAATGACTTCTCAATATGATTCACCTTTACTTGTTTCTCGATTTGTAACAAATTCTTCTTCATTTCCAATCCTCCACGGTAACCTGTTAACGATCCATTCTTACCTACTACACGGTGGCAAGGAATGAATACAAGCACGGGGTTGGCCCCAATTGCGGTCCCCACTGCCCGCACAGCTGACGGCTTTCCGATCATATGTGCAATTTGCGAATACGTACACGTTTCACCATAAGGGATCTGTTTTAATACTTCCCACACTCTATGTTGGAATGCTGTCCCTTTGATATCTGTCGAAAATGTGAATCGCTCACGTTTGCCTTGTAAATACTCCAGCAACTCCTCTTTCACGGGTTGTAATTTGTGATCGTCCTTGATAAACTGCGCTTTCTGGAAACGGTGATAAACCCAGTCCTCCATCTTTTGAATGGAACAATTCGGTTCCCCAACAAAACAGAGTCCCTTTGATGTGGCTGCCAAGTAACATTCCCATTGATTATATTTAAAGATAGACCAGTATAACATTTCACTTTTTACAACACTGTCATTGGGTTGATGATTTTTCCTGTATTTAGCAGGGGGCACACCTCTCTTTTTCTTAAACAGCGTAACAAAATAGGCGATGTTAGGAAGCCCCACAGCTATCCCTATATCTGTTATCGATTTATCCGTCAACTCAAGCTGATGAATCGCTTGTTCTATGCGGGTTTCTTGAATATACTCAAGCGGACTCATCCCTTTAACACGTTTAAATGTACGCTGCAAATGGCTGGGACTGCCATGGCTGATTTCCGCCAGCCTTTCTAACTTTATCGGTTCAAAGTAGTGTTGACCAATCCATTCTGCGATCTGCTCTACCCACTCATGATCTGGCAGACTCAGACCATCAGGTTTGCATCGTTTACAAGGGCGAAATCCTTCTCCTTGAGCTTTCTTTGCGTTCTCAAAAATACGGATATTCTCCCTGTTGGGAGGTTTAGATTTGCAGGACGGCCGACAGAAAATCCCGGTTGTTTGAACACCATAAAAGAACACGTCATCATATGCAAGATTATCAGTAACAATTGCCTTCCAATACTCGTTTGGCACGTGTGATGTTTCCATAAAATCACCCCTAAGAGAATTGTACCCCAAACAAGTTGATAAGAAAGGTGTTCCGAATATGAAAGCAAGATATTGAAACTATTTTGGAGCAAAAATATTCGACTAACTAAACGGACAAGTATAAAATAAAACAATTGGATTTTTTTTATTAGAAGGTGTTAATATGTTGAAAGCATATGGTTCGCTGACTTTCTGCGTAGTAGTATGGGGAAGCAATTTCGTATTTGGAAAGATATTAGTTCAGGAATTCTCTCCAGCCATGTTAACCATGCTGAGACTTTTGTTTATTGTATTGTTGTTACTAGGAATAGCTGCTTACAAAAGACATTTGAACAAAATGAGTAAAACCGATATCCTATCGATCCTTTGCCTAGGAGTTATCGGTGTCTTCATCAATCAATGGTCATTTTTTGAAGGCTTGCAAACAGCAGACCCAACTACATCAGCATTAATCTTGGCAACGACCCCTATTCTGACTGGTTTTCTAGCATCTATTTTTCTAAAAGAAAAGATAACCAGACGCATGTTAATAGGATCTATTGTAGCCATAATCGGTATTTATTTTGTTGTAACAAAAGGTAATTTATCTTCCTTACAAGTTGAACGAGGGCTCTTATGGATAGTGGTAACGATGGTCACCTTCGCGATTATGATTATTATGACAAGAGGGATGTCCAAACGATTAGATTCTCTTACGATTACCTTGTATTCAAATATAGTAGGGTTCATTGTTTCGATTCCGTTTGCATTTACATTGGATCACCCTATTCGAGTAAGTTTTGAGTTCCCAGATTGGGCATTCCTGGCCGGGACAGCTATTGTAGTACATGGAATGGCTACACTAATTTGGAATACAAACATTCGTTATGTTGATGCATCAAAAGCATCGATTTTATCTAATTTAGAACCCTTTGTGGCGATGATTATGGGATTAATCCTGTTATCTAAATCGATAACGAGTTCAGAACTCATAGGTTCGCTATTTATTGTGGGAGGAGTCCTACTATCAACTTATCAACGTAAAAGGATACCCAACCGTACTGTGTCTAGTAAGTGATGCATTGTAAAAAGAAGGTAAGAGGTTGGGACAAATTATGCCCCAGTCTCCTGCCCTCTATTAAGTACGAGTGTTTCTACCAGCTGGACGTTCCAGTGAACGTATATCCTCATCTAAGTTCATCACTTTCTGATCTACCATCTGCCTTGAATCTTTCACCCCTTGATTATATAAAAATGGTCCTATTTCTTGTATCATAAAATGCAGGAATTGATCAGCAGCTAAATCTCCAAGCTCCTCCCCGCGCTCAAGTTCAAAGTACTCTTTGATTCGTTCAATTACATACTCTTTTTGTTCTTGATTTAAAGATTTAATCATGAAACGACACTCCCTTTTCATTCGTTTATTTATTATCGTAGCACATACTATAACACTTGGAGGAATGTTTAATGAAACCCTATCGAAAACCTGTTCATTCGAAAGATGAATTATACTCCTTACAAGGAAAACCTGGTAAGATTGCGGAACATAAGGTCATTCACTATATCGATGAATTATGCAGACAATTCTTAAGTTTTTCACCTTTTGTCGTAGTGAGTACATCTAATGCTGCAGGGGCATGTGATAGTTCACCACGAGGAGATACTCCAGGGTTTGCGCAGGTACTTGATGAACATCATCTTTTGATTCCAGAGCGTATGGGCAATAAACGTGCCGATTCTATGAGAAACATATTAGAAAACCCACATATTGGTCTTCTTTTTATCATTCCAGGATTAGAAGAAACCTTACGAATCAACGGGAAAGCAACCATCATTAAAGATGAGGAACTTCTTCAAAATCATAAAGTGAAAGAACAAATCCCAAAGGTCGGCATTGTAGTTGAAGTAAATGAATGCTTTATCCATTGTGCGAAAGCTTTTAAGCGCTCCAAGCTTTGGGACTCAGAACAGTGGCCTGACTTGACCGCACTTCCTTCTGCCTCAAAGATGATGGCAGCTCATGCTAAATTGGACGGCCATGGTCAAGAAAAAGTTCAAGCTTCTTTGAAGGAGAGCTATCAAACACGCCTTTATTGAGCCAGCACAACATTCCTTTGTGAAGGTTCAGCTCATTTTACTGAAACATCCTGTCTAAAGGAGTTTCTTAAACTTTTTCCAATAGCTTCTATAGTTTTTGTATGATAGATTACAAGGCATCACTTAGGGGTATAGTAATTTAGGCGTATACATAGACACGGGGGTATATTATGAAATATTTTATCTATTTGCTGTTGGTTCTCCTCTTCTTGTTAACTGGATGCGGGAATAATGAAGAACAACCATCAAGCATTTTGAAGGAAGTCACAAAACAATCTTGGTCAGATATAGAAAAATCAGCCGCCGGTACCACTGTTCGTTTGTATATGTGGGGCGGTGATGAAGGAATTAATCAATACATTGATAAATGGGCGATTCCACATTTAAAAGAAAAATACAATATCACCCTTGAACGCGTGCCGATGGATACGGCACAAATTTTACAAAAGCTTCAAACCGAGAAGAAAGCAAACAAACAGGACGGGACAATTGATCTCATCTGGATCAACGGCGAAAACTTTAAAAATGCAAAAGAGAGTGGTTTACTGGCCGGGTCCTTCACCGATCAACTGCCTAATTTTAAAAAGTTTTATGACACGGATGACCCTGCTTTTACAATCGATTTCGGGACACCCGTTGAAGGGATGGAGGCACCCTGGGGGAAGGTACAGTTTGTCTTTCATTATAATTCGGCAAAAATCGAAGATCCCCCCTCTTCTTTTAGTGAATTAAAGGGATGGATAAAAAAACACCCAGGAAAGTTTACTTACCCTGCGGCTGCTGACTTTACGGGTAACGCCTTCTTAAGACATGTTCTTTATGCGAAGGCTGATCAACCATCTGATATCTATAACAATCCACTGGATGAAGATGCTATTTCAGATACGGCTGCAAAAATGTGGAAATATCTAAATAGTATCGAACCCTATTTATGGCGATCCGGGGAGCATTATCCTAATTCGTTAACCGAATTAGACAAACTATACAGTCAAGGACAAGTATGGATGACAATGGGGTACAATGAGGCGCGGGCTGAATCACTGATCGCCCAAGGTGTTTTTCCAGAGACCACAAAATCTTTCATTATGGAGCCGGGGTCAATTGGCAATACTCATTTCCTTTCTATTCCATTTAACAGTTCAAACATAGAGGGTGCACTCACGACTATCAATTTCATGCTTTCTCCAGAAGCACAGCTGGCCAAATACAAGCCAAAGTACTGGGGAGAAAACACGCCGATCAGCTTAGATAAACTGTCTAAAGAAATGAGAAAGAAGTTTAAAGCAGTTGACCGTGGGGATAGCGTATTAAGCCAGGAGAAACTAGAAGAAAACTTCCTTCCTGAGTCAGAAGCTGCTTATGTAGAGTGGCTGGAAGAGCAGTGGTTTAATGAAGTCGTACAGCAGTAAATTGTGGATACATCTGATCCCTGCCCTTCTTTTTTTAATTCTGCCCTTTTTCGGGATCATTACAGCTGTCCGCCATAGTATTTTCGCCGATGGGGGCTTTACATTAGATTTCTATCAGAAGGTATTTCAGTCTGATCGATTTTTTTCATCCATGGCCTTTAGTATTCGCACTTCATTTATTGCCACGGCGCTGGCCATTATGATCGGACTAATACTAGTAAGGCTGTTCCATCCTTATTTAGCTAAACTTTCACCCCGAATATCGGTTTGGCTTCCTATGTTATTCCCCCATTTTGTCTGGGGCTACCTTGTTATTCTCCTGCTGGCAGAATCGGGGCTGTTCGCACAGGTTCTCTCAGCTATCGGCTGGATTGATGGGACAAATCACTTTCCTATCCTCACCCGTGACCCTTATGGTTTCGGCATTATCATTACGTATGTTTGGAAAGAGGTTCCATTTGCTATTCTTATGCTATTGCCTGTTTATGCTGCGATACCGACTACTTCCTACGATGTAGTAAAAACGCTAGGCGGAAATAGATGGGATCAATTTAAAACGGTTGAATGGCCACATATTCAGCCAACACTTATTGAAACCTGCTTAATTATTTTTTCTTTTACCTTAACAGCTTATGAAGTGCCGGCCTTGATTGGGACTACCTACCCTGAAATGGTTTCCGTGCTCAGCTACCAATGGTTTTACGGGGGAAGCTGGGATGAACGTCCCCTTGCATTCGCGGTAATGGTCTGTGTCAGTATTGTCATCTTTATGATTGCCCTGACCAGCTACTTGTATTTGAACCGGCGCCGTATGAGAGCTATGAGGGGGCGTCTATGATAAAACCTATGAAAATCATATTTTATTCACTGGCTATCCTTCTGTTTATCGGGCCTGTTTTCCTGCTGGTTTTACAAAGTTTCACCGAGGTATGGCGATTCTCAGCAGGACAATCTTTAACATTTCAGTTGGATAGTTATCGCACCTTAGTTTCTGACCCCAATATAATGGAAGCTACCTTCTGGTCCCTGGTAATTGGCGCATGTGTGCTAGTTATTAATCTAGTGATCGGGCTTCTTAGCGGCAAAGCATTATCTTCGTCTTCTTTTAAAGGAAAATCATTGTTAGAAGCCCTGTTCCTTGCTCCGATCTTGATTCCTGTACTGGCAGTTGCGATGGGGCTTCACTTATTCATGATTCGCATCGGTCTGGCTGATACATGGACAGGCGTTGTCTTAATCCACCTTGTTCCAACGCTCCCCTACAGCATAAAAATTTTCCACAATGCCTATCATCAATTCGGAAATCATTTGTTGGAGCAAGCGGAGACTCTAGGAGCAACAGGCTTTCGTCAACTGCATACTATAGAGCTGCCACTCTTGAAGCCTGCTATTCGAAGTGTCACTTTTTTAACCATTGTTATCAGCTTGAGTCAATATGCAATTACAGCGATCATAGGCGGAGGACGAATCATTACACTGCCGCTAGTATTTTTTCCATTTTTGCAGACGGCAAATACCTCACTAATGGCAGCATTCTCAGTCTGGTTCGCTCTACTTCCTTTTTTCATGTACCTGGTCGTAGAACTGTTATTGCTGTTGCTTCCTTATACGAGAAAACCTTGGAGGAATTTACGGTGAGTTACTCATTGGATGTCATCAATCTCTATAAACAATTTGGAGAGAAAAAGATTTTACAAAATCTTCAATTTCAACTAGGACAAGGAGAGTCTCTTAGTATCGTCGGACCGTCTGGAAGTGGAAAAACTACGTTACTCCGGATTTTGGCGGGCTTAGAATCTCCAACCCATGGTACGATCATGCTTAACGGCAAGAACGTAACGCATCATAAGCCAAACACAAGAAACGTCGGTCTTGTGTTTCAACAGCCTCTCTTATTTCCACATATGACGGTTAAAGAAAATATTGATTACGGAGCCAAAATGGCTGGTCAAGCTTCTAAATCAAAGACAGCGTATTTGTTACGCGCCATAAACCTGGATGATTATTCTGATCGTTTCCCTGCAGAGATATCAGGGGGTCAACAGCAACGGGTAGCCTTAGCGCGTGCAATCGCCTCAGAACCTGAAGTATTACTGTTGGACGAACCCTTCAGCAGCCTTGATGTTCAACTTCGTGAAGAGCTGCGATATTGGGTCAAGGATTTTCTTTCTAAGCAACAGACTACGACGATTTTTGTTACACACGATCTAGAGGAAGCGATCTTGATGGGCGATCGCATTGCTATATTCCATGAAGGTATTTTCCAGCAGCTTGATGAAGCAGATGAAATTCACAAACACCCAGGTAATCCCTTTGTCGCACGTTTTTTAAAAAGTCATCTCGTTATAGATGAGCACCAATACATCCCTATTCAATCTATAAGGAGCAGTAAGCCTGAAGGAGAGCATCATTCCTATACAGCGAAGCTTTTAAATTGGACGTATAACCTGGGTCAAAAGGCTTGTCGCCTTTACATTGATGAGCTGCATGAAATAATCACAATGCCAATGGGGACCAGCGATCTGAAAGAGAATTTTTCTATTTATCTTCCACTAGAAAAGATTCAATTTTTCCAAGAAGGCTGGAAATAGAAAATGAATAAAACCAAGCTTATTAGAGGATCTCTTTTTATTGTACTTTTCGTCATTCTAGCCTGGGCCGCCAGGCGAGAATTAAATATGAACCCGGAAGAAATTCGCCATTATATTTTATCGTTCGGTTTATGGGGGCCTCTTTTATTTATGGGGGTATATGCCATCGGCCCAATCATCGCTTTCCCTACGTCGATTCTTTCGCTCGCTGCTGCTTTCGCGTACGGAGTTTGGCCAGGCATGCTCTTTATTATTATCGGTGCGACAGGAGCTGCCGTTACCGGTTATGTAATCGGTAAGTTCTTCGGCAATTCAGTTGTTAAATTTCAAGACTCCAAATGGGCACGGCCTATCTACAAACGAATGGAGGAAAACGGATTTCTTTACGTTCTTGTTCTTCGGTTAATCCCTCTTGTAGGCTTTGATATCTTAAGTTATTTAGCCGGAATGACGAGGGTGCGATTTCGATCATTTCTCCCCGCTACAGTCGTAGGAATGATTCCGGGGACTTTTGCCTACAGCCTGCTTGGTACTAGCTTAGCCAGTGGGGACAGCAGTTTTATTATTGGAGCCGTCGGCATGTTTCTCGGACTAATCCTCCTGACATTTATGTTTAGAAAAAAAGTTCGACGATGGCTTGATCGATAAATAAAAAGGCGCTCATTCCGTCAAGTTGGAATGAACGTCTTATTTATACTTATCCATGTATTCACGATCAATTTTATTTTTCAGTTTCCATGCTCGCTTATTATGCGCCGTCACAGGACCGTATACTAGCAAAGCTTTCTTCATGCCCGTAGATAAAATATACAGGGCAACTTTCTGAGGTTCATATACGGTCAATTCCTTTGCATAGGAAAAGCGACGTAAGTTCTCATAAAGAATTGGAGCTTGTTTGACAGCGTGTACTCCACTTTTGTCTATATTGGGATAGGTCTCTAACGTTACACAGTCACCAGCCCCAAATATAAATTCATAGTCTGTAAATTGCAGGGTATCAGTAACGAACGGGAACCCCTTTTCATCAACTTTGATTCCCGAAGCTTCAAATAGCGGATCAGCAAGCGGGCCGCCAAGCCAAAGAACACCAGTATGCCTGATTTTATTATTTGCACTAGTCATAATATAATCATCATACATGACCTCAGCTCTTTCCTGCTCCCACACTTGTATTCCTTTTGATTCCATAATAGACCTTAATTTCTTTGCAGTTCGCTTTGATATCGAATTAAGAACGGAGGATGAGCTGACTAAACGAACTTGGCCAGGAATTTCGTTTCTTGCCTTATACGCCTGCAAGGCAAGAGCAACTTCGCACCCTGCAGCGCCTCCGCCTACTATAAGCGGTTGACTCGTTTGCCTAAGTTCTTCTATTTGCTCGACCATTTTTTTATTCGGATCGTTCATATGACTATACTCAGGGGAAGGGACTAATTGACCTGGCTGGCTTTTAGCGCCAATGTCAAAGCTGATCAAATCAAACGGATAAACCGCGCCTCCTTGACAAAAAAGCTTTTTAAAATTCGGATAGACACGTGAAGCTCTTTTTCTGATAAAATGGACCCCTGCCTCATGGGCTAATCTCTTCACATCAACCCGAACCTCTTCAAGGGAGTAGATCCCCTCAACATAACCCGAGATCATACCCGAATAATAAAAATGCTCAGAAGGCGAAATCAGACATACGTCTACATGTTGGATCGGCTGTTCTTTCATAGAACGAAGCACCTCTATATGAGCGTGGCCAGCCCCCACCAGTAATAATCGTCTTGTCATACCAATTCCCCCTTCATTCAGCAAACAAGCTCACGGCAGAACAGTGCCCTGACTATAAGAATCCAGGAATCCCAATCTCATATAAAAGAAACCCACATGGAATTACCATGTGGAGACTCTACCTACAAGCTGCGCTGTAAGAACTCCTCAACTTCTTCAGGAGTCTTTGCATCTGCACTGTGTAAATGAGCTGTTTTCTTACCATCCTGAAAAATTAGAAGACTAGGAATGCCCATGACTTCATATTTTTCAGCAATCTCCGGTAGTTCGTCTCTATTCACATCATACCACTTATAGTCATTAAATTCGTTTACAATATCATTAATAAAAAGGTCCATCCGACGGCAATCTGGACACCAATCTGCTTGAAACTTAACGATAACAGGCTGTTCCCTTTCAATTAAGTTTTGAAAATTTTCCTTAGTTTGAATAGACTCCATGTGATATTTCCCCTTTATTTAAAAATCTAACTACATCATACGTGATTTAACTTCCCATGTCCTGTTATTCGCTCATTCTTACTCAACTCGATTAGATGCCGTGGACAGCCCTGATATTTGTTTCTCCTGAATAACTATAACAAGCTATATACCCCCTTACCTTTCGAGGGGGGAAGACATATTACAGGAGGCAGCCAGCCTTTCTGCAAAATAGGCGAATTGCTCATAATCCAGCTCATCAAGTTCTTTTACATCCACCGCTCTTATAATGTATAACCCAAATTTCCAGACATCCCTTTTAACAGTTTCCCCATTAACCGTCGCCACTTTAAATAATGCTTCCAATACCCCGTTCATGACGGAAATATCTTTGCTGCCATAAATACGTAGTTGATAAAAGCTTTTATAAAGATATTGTTCAAACGAAAGAGGCTCCATTATTAATCGTAACACCTGTTCTTCGTCTCCATAATAACGAATTGGCTTGTACACGGTACCTAGTTCAGCTAACAACGAACCTATACGATTGATACAGTTCACAGCGGTATGTGGGTCATTGACGGCAGGTGATATGGCCTTGACCGCAATTTCAACCAGTTTTTGTATGGAAAACTCTATATCCTGAAGGTCTGTTCTCTCATTTCCGATAAGCAAAAACTCGTTACAGCTATCTAATTCTTCTTGATCTTCTATATTACCCCAACATGAATATACAGGCATCCCCTTCTGAATATAACTCCCTATATAAAAATTTGCTTCAAGAAGAGCATCTCTTTTACTAGCCCATTCAACTAAGGACGAGATTTGCACAGCTTGTGCATAGCCTGATTCTCTGGCATATATCGTTTTTTTCTCAGTTTCCTTTCTCTCTGCAATTTTTTGTTCGTTCCATTCACTAGCTTCATGAATATCTTTGTCCTGGAATGTTTTCTTTATTACTTTAGAGGTGCTTAACCGGATCTTGCCTATTAGGTTATTAACCTGAACAAACCTTGAAGAATGATGAATAAATACTATAAAAAAACCAAGACAAACAATTGATACGACAACGGTTAGAAATGGGCTTATCAGCGCTTTGCTCTGTTCTCCGCCCATGAGAAGTAAATTGATGATCACAAAAATAAACCCGAATGAGAAGACACCAAGTACATGCTGGGTCACTCTGCTTTTCATAAAATCCTGCAAGGTACGCGGGGAGAACTGGGTTGAATAAGTTGTTAAGACCACCATGATCGTAGAAAAACTAATCGTCGTCATAGTCAAAATCGATGTAATCAGCGAGCCATACAAAGTCTGGGCTGTACTTGTATTCATGAGCAGAATACTGGGCACGCCTTCTTTCACCTTAGGGATGATCCATAAATCAATCATCGTTACTAACGTTACACATATGATGGATACCATACTATATATCGTGGGCAGAAACCAAAAACTATCGCGAATGTGGACCCAGGCTTTTTCCTTATACATCGTTTTCCTCCTGATCTAATATAATAGTGCCTCAAGCCAGGGGTGATTAGGTGCATGCTGAATTAAGGCTTGCTTCAACCATTCTTTTTGGTGCTCATTTAAATGAGGAAAAACGTAATTGAAGTCATCATGATCTTTTTCCTTCGTGTTGGCTGCTTTATACAGAAGAACGATCTCAGGATTTAAATAGGGCACTCCTTGCTCTGATTGAAGATTCATCATGGATAAAGGAAAAGACAGTTCTGGATCTCTTCTAAATTTCCACCTTCCTTTATTTCTTTCATTAAGTAAAACCTCTAATTGCTTTCCATCCTGATGAGAGGCATGAATCTCATGAATCGGAAGTTCCAATGGAGCATCTAAATGCCACTTTTCCTTTTTCCCTTCGTTTGCGATATAGATATCCCAATCCGCAAGCAATGAAGCTAAACTATTTTGTTCATCACGAAATACAGCCACCTCAATATCCTCATGATCTCGTGTTTCTTCTCCGATATGTAAATCGATGGCCCACCCTCCTGCAATCATCCATTTCCCTTCATAGGAAGCCATGAACTCCTTTACTTGTAAACAACGTTCAAACATTAGAAAAACACTCCTTTTAACCTATCCAATATATGATTCCCTAAAAAGATAGACCTATCACATATCAACAGAATTCCCCCCTGCACTGCTCTATATCGCTTCACACCGAATCTTTTTACCAGATAAGGAGAATAACTACACAATGCAAGTGATTCAATGTGCCCTCTATTACATTCTTCACTAATTGAAAGATTTAGAAATATTCTGACGAAAACGCATATTTTTGTTAAAATAATTTACAGCAAGAATATGGGTAAAAAATACCATTATCCTTCACTCATTTTCTATACCCTTAATAGGACTGATTGATACATGCCGCTTTACGAAACAATTAGTAAAATCAAGTATGGAACTTTCGGAGGCACAGCCTTAAATAGTGACTTAATGGATGGAACGAATATCGCTGAGGTCGTCAACAATGACATAACACTGGCTTTATTTGAAACGTACAATTACCTGCCGATGACAGATATACTGTCCATTCTTTCCATTGCATTAATTGCTACGTTCTTGATCACGTCTGCCGACTCTGCTACTTATATCCTGGCAAGTATGACAGCTGACAGAACACTGTTCCCTCCATTACTAACTAAAATCGTATGGGGTTTCCTCATGTCAGCGATTTCTGCTGTCCTTTTAATAGCAGGCGGACTTGATGCATTGCAAACCGCTTCGCTTGTATCATCTTTACCTTTTGCCGTGATTCTCTTTATTTTCATGTATGCTTTCTTGAAAATGATCCGGCATGAGCCGATCCCACAAAGGAAAGTCAGACGCCAAAAAAGCAACAATAATATACAAAGAAGAGGGCCTGCACTTTAGGCCCTCTTCTTTGTTTTTGTTATTATGCCCTGAAGTGATGTGCATTCCCTATACGTAAAAAGGAACATCTCGTAATCGCATATGTACTACCTACTAAATAACAAAATCTACAAGAAAACAGATATTCGCTACTACTAAAGCCATTACAATCATTTTTTCAGCAGAAGAACCTGTTGTGAACGTTACAATAAACCGAAAATGTTTCTTAGAAAAAGGATACAATAATGGAATTCCTTTTTTCGTAATAAAATCCCCAAGCAAATGTGAGCAGACACCGACCAGCAGTCCGATGAAGTAATTCAACGGAACAGCAAGAAAGGAGTCAATCAAATAACAGTATCCACCTATCAGAAAAATAAATAAAACGGAATGTGTCATTTTTCTATGACTGCGAACCATAACGAGAATAGGTAAAATAAGCATTGTCAAAACACTTAATTCATCTCTGTACATTTCTATAATTGACGGAGCAAACAAATAAGCAATGACCGCTACTAGAAGGAACATGAGAAGGATTTTCCAAAACCATTTTCCAAGAGTTGATCTCGGTGTATCTATATCGGGAAGAAGAGACCCGAACAAAACGCATAAAAAATATAATGTAGTCTCATAGGACGTAGCAGGTAAACGATCTAGTTCAGGTAAAAATGTTAGTGCAGCTACTCCGCAAGTAAAGCCAACGACTTGGTGCCCTGATGCCATCATGTTGTTAAAACCCTCTAACTTTCAAAAAATAAGCCTGATTCAGTTAGAATCAAGACGCTTTTTATATTATCCTAAAAACGGTCTACCGTAAACTAGTAAAAGCGGAATAGCTTTTATAATGTGGTAGGGAAGAATCTTTATGGTTTACGGCCGAATAGTACTCCGTTAGGGACGAACTCTCATGATCTACGGCCAAGCTAGCGCTCCGGCAGGGACGATCTCTCATGATTTATGGCCAAGCAGCGCTCCGGCAGGGACGAATCACTTTAAAAATTTTGCAAAAAAAGAGGAAATAAGCCATTTGTAGCGAATAGTTATTGTTGCAGTTGTATTGACAAGGAGAGTGATTTATTAGATGAATAAAAGAGAAAAAACTTTACAACACCTTCAGCTTGAAGCAGGATTAAACCGTATACCTTCCGACCACCCCCGTTATACCGAAATCCATGAAACATTCTTAAAGCAATCAGCAGGATACTTCGGTGAAACCACACTAGATTTCTATCTTCAATATCTTCCCGACCATTATCAAGTCATCCAAGATATCCGATTATTTGACGGGATTCATTACTGCCAATTGGATGCCATAGTTCTATGTCCAGAATTCATCCTGATACTTGAAGTGAAAAATTTCAAAGGGGAATTGTGTTTCGATTTAGAATGGAATCAGCTTTTTCGAACTCATAATGAACAAAAGGATATTTTCCCTGATCCTTTTCTACAAGTAGAACATCAGAAACGCCAACTTCATCGCTGGCTTGAACGTGTTCATTTTCCTCCGATACCTCTACACTCCTTTATTGTCATTTCAAATCCTCATACAATCATTTCTGTAAAGGGCTCAGACGACGATCATTTAAGGAGAAAAATAGTACGAGCCAAAAGCCTGCTGCCAAGAATTGAAGCACTCAGAGAGCAGTTCAGTTTAAGTTCCTGCTCCCCAGAGCAAGTTCATTCTCTGACCCAATTACTTAACACGGGAAATCTCCCCTACCAAACCTCTATTATGGAGCGTTATTCTCTTTCGTTAAATGACCTCATTAAAGGAGTCCAGTGTGAGCATTGTAATTCTTTCCCGATGCAACGAAAGCGTGGATATTGGTATTGCTCAAAATGCGCGGCGCGTTCCAGGAATGCGCACATTAAAACATTAAGAGACTATCAGCTTCTGATTGATACCTCCATTTCTAATAAGAATTTTCGACATTTCGCTATGCTACCCTCTAAAAAAGCAGCTCGATTACTCCTATTGAAAATTTGTGATCACCACACCGGTGTTACGAATGATCGGAAATATGTGCTCAACCTAATTTAAACAAGAGAACCGCTAAATCTAGACAAACTTCCCTTTCATTTAGGAAGAATCCTCGTAGGGTAGAATAACTCTGATTTAGGGTAGAATCTGAGTCTGTAAGGGTCGAGTTTTCCTGAGTTACGGTCGAACAACATCCAGTTTGGGCCAAGTCCTCAAGATGTATGGCCGAATTACTCTCCACCCAGGGACGAACCCTCAACAAGCATGCCAAATTAACAAAAGCTACTGTGTGTGCACAGCAGCTTCGTTAACAATCTTTTTCAGGCAACCCGAACATCTGAAACTTAGGTCCCTCCATAGTCTGTTTCCCATCAATGGTAAGCTCTTTTGTTAGGTGAATAATCCGTTGATCTATGGCAACCGGGATCGAATTAATATGATGAAGTTCATCGTCGGCTTCAGGTTCGGCTAACGTCATGCCTATATCTGGTTCTCCACACCCGAATCCAGCGAAGAACAAACGCAAGCAACTGGCTTCTTCGTCTTCAAGCAACTGGTCAAGAAGTTTACGCGCCTGATCGGTTATCCTCATAAAATCGCCCTCACTTTCACATATAACCTACCATAGTTACTCTCGCTTTAGGAAATCATATTACTCTAAACCTCTCAAAAATAAGATTAATTTCAACAAAAATAGGCTACAGGATGCTCATCCTGTAGCCTTAGATCTTTCAAAATTAAACAGCTTTAGCGTTAAGTTCTACATCAATATTTCCTCGGGTTGCTTTAGAATAAGGGCAAACCTGGTGGGCTTCTTCTACAAGTTCTTCAGCTTCTTCCTGAGAAACTCCCTTAAGACTAACGTTCAATACAACTCCTACCTTAAAGCCACCATCTGATTCATCTTTTAACAAGCTGACATCAGCGGTGATTTCAGAATCAATATCTTTCTTTTTCTTACTCGCAACCAGGTTAAGAGCGCCATCGAAGCAAGCTGAATATCCTGCCGCAAATAGCTGCTCAGGGTTAGAGCCTTTCTCATCTCCGCTGCCTGGCTGTACAAGATTTAAATCAATTAAACCATCATCGGACTTAACGTGACCTTCACGTCCGCCTTTGGCTGTTGCATGTGCCGTAAACATTACGTTACTCACTATCAATCACTCCTCGATAATTAATGCTCACACAATCTATATATTCCTCAAAAACTTATCTTTTAAACCTCTGTTATTCTTCTATTCGATATTCTTTTTTCAATGAATCGGGAGCCATCTTAACAATTTGTTGTAAAATAAAGGTTAGAACGGCTAAGTCATCGACCAAACCGAAGACTACTAAGAAATCAGGAATCACATCCCATGGAAATAGGAGATAACCAAGCATTAGCAAAATGGCGATTACTTTATTCCCATTAGCAATTTCTGGGGATCGAAAAAATCCTATTAAAAATGGGATCGACCTTTTTATATTAAATAAGAATCGTATTCTCCTCCATATCTTTCTCATTTGACTGCACCTCTTATTTATGGGTTTATGACTCTATACCCTTCTCCCTAGAACCCCTACACTCATTCACAATTGCTTATTTAAAGCGTATGATTTAACATAATGGTTGAAACAGTACTGAAATCGTGCCCATTCATGGAAGATTAAAGGGGAGAAGCAGATCATGAAGATTCTTTTACTTAACGGAACCATTGTTGGAACTAAAACAAAGTCTTTACTGGATGAAATCCAAACCTATATAAGCAAGCTTGATAAAGAGTATGACACAACTTTCATTGATCTTAAAGATTTCGATATGCAGTTCATCGATGGCCGGCCAGTAGATCAATATAATGATGATATGCAAAAGCTGATACTCGAAATGGAAGATGCTGATGCTTACGTCATTGCTACACCTATTTTCCAAGGGTCCATTCCTGGAACTTTAAAAAACCTTTTGGATGCCATTTCACCACTGGCGATGCGATATAAACCTGTTTCCATAGTAGCGAACGGCGGGACGCTACAGCACCACTTAGTTATCGAAAGTCAACTAAAACCTATTCTTGACTACTTCCGCTGTCTTGTTACACCTAATTATGTCTATACCCATACCAACCATTTCTCGGCTGAAGGAGAACTTATCGACGAAGATGTACATCACCGACTAGAAGAAATGACTAAGGTATTCGACCAATACATTCAAATGAGTAAAGAAATCTAAAAAAGAAAAGTCCTTTCTACAGCCTTTACTCAAAAATCGATATTCAAACAAAACCGCCCCTTACGCTTATTAGCGACGGGGCGGTTTTTTACTCAGGCATACCCTAATACTTTATCTACATAATTCTGTGTCTCTTCAAAAGGTGGGACACCTCCATACTTATCAACGTTTCCAGGACCCGCATTATACGCTGCAAGAGCCAGAGTAGTATCCCCATTATAACGATCAAGCATTTGCTTTAAATACTTCGTTCCACCCATAAGGTTCTGCCTCGGATCAAATGGGTCTGTTACCCCAAGGCCTCTTGCTGTAGCCGGCATTAATTGCATCAATCCCTGCGCTCCCGCATGACTTACGACATCAGGGTCAAAATTTGACTCCGCCTTAACGACAGAACGAATTAAACTTTCCTCAACTCTATACTTCTCGGAAGCCTCTTTGATGAGTGTTTCAATATTTTTGTTCTCTACCTCCAAGACAGGATCTTGCGCCGGAACCTGAGAAACAGGCGTTTGATACTGGATATGTATAGGCTGAGGTCTGAATGCGTTAAAATTAGTTAACGTGGCCGCTTGGTTATTCTGAGCCGCGCCGCCATTACCATATGGCTGATGCTCAGACATCATAGACTGTAGGATACTCTGAAAAGCCATGTCAGGAACTGAACGATTAAATGATGAAGGAGAACCTCCACTTAAAGTTGACATTGCCTGCATTTGCATCATAAACCGAATTTGATTAAATTCCATGATTCACCTCATAGATTTGATTAACTTAATTTTACAAGAATAGAGATGAACTGACAATATCATCTTTGAATGTCCCCTCACAATCACTATTCAACAATAACCTCTATATGCTGAGGTTTAACCGAAAAGACTGCAGGTAATGGGTCTCCTTCTTCTCCATCTACGTTCGTTACAAGAGCCTTCGACGAGGAAACCTTCAAACTGCGGGCAGTAAAATACTCTACCCCTTTCTGATGCCTTAGTTCACCTTTTAACATTGATGAAGTCAGCGAAGCTAATTGGAGCACATTCGATTTTTTCACAATATAACAATGCATGAGACCGTCGTTGACTTTAGCTTGCGGTGCGAGCTGTTCAAATCCAGCGGTCGAATTTGTTAAGGCAGCAAGGAACAGAAAGGCATTTCCTTCCCACACCTGTTCATCGTGTTCGATATAAAGCGGGTAATCAGGGGTTGAAGCTAGAGTTTTTAGCCCCTCCATGATATAAGCCAAGGATCCGAATTTTGTTTTTTGTTCTGGTGTAACTTCATAACTTGCCTCAGCTATAGCACCGATTGCTACAATATTTACGAAATAGTGATCATTCATACGCCCTATATCTACCTTTTTTGTGCGATCAGAACTTAAGATATTCACGGCTTCCTCAGCATCCAGCGGAATATTTAACGCGCGGGCAAAATCATTTACAGTACCTAGCGGGACCACACCTAGTTTCGGACGATGATGCTGGTCGACCATCCCGTTAATCGTTTCATTAAGTGTCCCATCCCCTCCGAGTGAAACAACCATCTCAAATTCATCCCTGCATGCATTTTGGCAAAACTTCATGGCATCAAGTTCTTTCTCAGTTTGAACCGTCTTTACTTCATAACCTTTTTTGTTCAAAAGCTCTTCGATTTGGTTCACATAATTCAGGGCCTCTTCTTTGCCTGAAGAAGGATTAACAATTAACATAGCTTTCATCTCGCTCTCCTCCTCCCCCATTCTCTATCTATCCATTTAATACCCCATTGCATCCAATGATATTCTCACAGTTATAATAAAAACCACCAGGTATGTAAGCCTGGTGGTAGAGATAGTGGTAAATTAAGCCGATTTTAATTCTTCCTCAAGTGGTATATCCTGCGTCAAATTACGTTTTGCAGCTACAAAGAAAGCTGTAACAATGATAACGGTAATCACTGCTGCAACCACATAGGAAATATTTAGCGATAAACCAAATCCTATTGGTGCGTTTAGGATATACGTAAACGTTGCCATCGTTATAAAAGTTGCCGGAATAGCTGCAATCCAGTAATTTTTTCGTGCCAAGAATAAATACATAGCTCCAACCCATAAGGCGATCATAGCAGTGGACTGGTTGGCCCAAGAGAAATATCTCCATAGCAACGTAAAATCAACTTTTGTCAGTGCAAAGGAAATCACGAACATTGGCACGGCGATCCAGACACGACTCAACACTTTCTTTTGCGAAACCTTAATGTAGTCAGCAATGATCATACGGGCACTGCGGAACGCTGTATCACCAGACGTGATTGGCAGTACAATGACACCAAGGATAGCAAGTGTACCACCAATAGCCCCGAGCATCGCGACAGATACCTCACTGACCACAGCAGCTGGGCCGCCATTAGCCAGCACTTCACTCAATCCAGTTGGACCATTAAACAGACTCATTGCTGCTGCAGCCCAAATCATGGCAATAATTCCCTCAGTAATCATCATTCCGTAAAAAATCTTACGTCCTTGTTTTTCCTTCTGAGTGGTACGGGAAATAATTGGTGTCTGCGTAGCATGAAATCCGGATAATGCCCCACAAGAAATGGTTAGGAATAACAGTGGGAAGATCGGTGCGTTATCTGGATGCATGTTTGCAAAAGATAGCTCAGGAATCGGTGCTCCAGTAAATATTAACGCTCCTCCTACTCCAATGGCGCTGATCAATAATAGCGCCCCAAAAATCGGATATAGTTTTCCGATAATTTTATCAATCGGCAGTAAGGTTGCCAGCAGATAATAAGCAAAAATAGCAAACAAAATAACAGGCATTGCCAACCAGCTGCTTGTCATACTATGGAGAAGGTCAGCCGGCGCTGTTACAAACACAGTACCTACCAACACGAGTAAAAGAATGGAGAAAGCATTAACAACATGCTTCATCACTTTGCCGAGAAACTTCCCAGCAAGTTCAGGCAAATGCGCCCCTCTGTTCCGAATGGAGATCATTCCAGTCAAATAATCGTGAACGGCCCCGGCAAATATCGCTCCAAAGACGATCCAAATAAAAGCTACAGGTCCGTATAAGGCTCCCAAAATCGGACCAAAGATCGGACCAACTCCAGCTATGTTCAACAGCTGGATTAATGAGTTCTTTTTATCAGACATCGGCAAATAATCTACACCATCACTATGCGTGTATGCAGGCGTTTCCCGCTCTGTGTTTAAGCCAAAAACCTTCTCAACATATTTTCCATACGTAAAATATCCTATAATTAAAAGTGCAATACTTACGATAAATGTAATCACGTCTATTTTCCTCCCTCACTATGTTTTGTAATCGTTTTCACTATCATAGCAAGGAACCGCTTTCATGAGTGCTATTTGTGTTCAACATGTTAAATATGTTGTATAACATGTTAAAAAGCTTGACTGTCATACACTTGAAATTCATAACTCTAATTGTTTTCTTAAGGCCTTAATATAGTTACGGCTAACCGAGAGTCTTTCCTTATGGCCTTTTAATTCCAGTTGATAAGCACCGTTAAACCAGGGTGTAAGCCGATCAACGTAATCGAGATTAACGAGATAGCTCTTGTGAATTCTGAAAAAAGAAAAAGGTTCCAATCGTTCTTCTATATCCTTTAACGGCCATTTTGTATCATGTGTTTTGTTTTTTCCTACGATCTTCGTTACCCGTCCTTCTCGGTACACATATAAAATGTCTGCAGGGTCAAGGTAACTGATTTCACCTTCTTCTTCTACAGCTAGTTTCGCAGGTAACTGAGCTTGAGCTGCTGGACCACTGCTTCCAAATAGCCTTTTCTTCAGCCGTTCGATAGTCTCGGAGAACTGATCTTCATCAAATGGTTTAAGCAGGTAGTCCACGGCTTCATGGCGAAACGCTTCAGCGGCAAAATGGGAATAAGCTGTTGCAAAAACAATTACAGGCACTTTTTTTAATTCTTGGACAGATTGAGCTACTTCCATCCCATCCATTTTTGGCATTTCCACATCAAGAAACAGAACATCAGGCTGCAACTGTATCGTTTTCATTAACGCTGCCTCACCTGAATCAGCTTCCCCGATTACTTCTATAGAAGGATGCTTTTCTAACAAGAAAATGAGCTCCTCCCGGCTAAATCGTTCATCATCAACCACCACCACTGTCATTCTCATACAGATTCCTCCTCTCTTATTCCAATGAAAAAGGAAATCTCTGTTCCTTTGCCCGGTTCACTGCTAATATGTAGTGCCGATTGACTCCCGTGCATATGCTTAAGACGTTTATTCACATTGTATAACCCTAACCCTGTTCCTTCTTCAGACTCTACTTCCTCACCTCCCAGCGCCTTCAATCGCTCTGGAAGAATACCGCTTCCATTGTCTATGACAGATATGTGTACGCCTTCGGTCACGTGTTTAATCTGTATCGTAATTTCGCAATCTTCTTCCTGATCTTTAATTCCGTGTTTGATACAATTTTCTACTAAAGGCTGAAGAGTTAAAGGGGCAATTTTTACTCCCAGCGCCCGATCCTCCACCTCATAGCGCACATGTAATTTATCAACGAATCGAGTCTCCTCGATGGTTAGGTAAGACTTCACATGCTGAAGCTCTTCCTTCAATGAGGTCCATGTTCTTGTCGTTGATTCGAGATTTTGTCTGAAAAATTTAGAAAGAGCAATCAATAATGCTCTGGCCTGATCAGGTTCTGAGCGTGTAAGGGAAACAATCACATTCAATGAGTTAAAAAGAAAATGAGGATTTACCTGGGCTTGCAGTGCCTTTACTTCGGCTGCCCTCGCCAGTTCCTGAGCTTTCTCAGCTTCTGCAATTTCAAGCTGCTGACCAAGCAAGGCACTTAAACCCTGAATCAATTCAAGTAGTACGTTCGACACTTCTTTTTCAGATTGAACATAAAACTTCAACGTCCCGACGACTTCCTGTTTCCTGTTGAGCGGAGCGATAACAGCAGCTCCGAGAGGACAGTCCGGATCACTGCAGTTGATATCCTCATGACGAGCGACAACGAGTTCGCCTGTTCGAATGACCTCTTTTGTAGCTTGTGTCAGAATCATTCCCCCCGGCTGATGGTGGTCGTCTGCCTGTCCAACATGAGCCAATATTCTCTGATTATCCGTCATTGAAATTGCCCGAACCCCTACTTCATTATAAATAATCTGGCAGGCCTTTTGCGCGGAGTCCATCGTCAAACCTCTACGCAAATATGAAATTGTAGATTCCGCCAGTTTAAGCGCTCTTTGTGCCTGGATCGCTCCTGCCTTCTCTTCCTCATTTAATACATTACGTATAATGAGTAAGAACAAAGCCGACCCGACCCCGTTGGCCACGATCATCGGCAGGCCAATCTCCTGTACCAGCTCCCAAGCACGAGCAAATGGCGCTGAAATGGTAAGGATAATACCCATCTGTACTGTCTCTGCAAGCGCCCCGACTACTAATGCCGTCTTTAACTTTAGGGGTTGCTCCTTTTTGTGAAACAAACCGGCTATCAGCCCCGCTATCACCGCTGAGATTCCACACGCAAATCCTGTGAATCCCCCAAGGGAAAATCGGTGGATTCCGGCTATTAACCCTGCCCCCACGCCAATCCGGTAGCCGCCAAACAACCCAGCAGCAACTATCCCGATTACACGAGAATTGGCAAGTGCCTCGGACTCACCGAGATTGATGGCCCAGCTGCTATATTCAAATGAATGCACATCATATGTAATGCCTGTGTACGTACCTATAATTCCAAACAATCCAAAAAACACGATCGCCATATATTGCTGAGGCCGGTCAAGTGTCTTCTGATCGATCAATTCACGAAAAAAACGAAAACGAGTAATAATAAAAGCAACAGTTACTATAATGCCCAAACGCTCTAGCATCGGC
The DNA here is from genome assembly GCF_902726645.1 of Halobacillus ihumii. NCBI lineage: Bacteria > Bacillati > Bacillota > Bacilli > Caryophanales > Bacillaceae > Halobacillus > Halobacillus ihumii. The sequence continues at coordinate 2,524,275 of NZ_CACVAO010000001.1, read as the reverse complement.
AAAAGCAGCTCAAACATAGACCCTACGTCCTCTCCTTTTATGATTATGCTAATATTGTAGCATGGTTATAAGCTTTTCATACAAAGTGCTCCACAGGACGCGGGGTAGTTCGCCTGGCAACTACTTTATAAATTCCTGTACGGCCACAAACGGACAGCAATTTCTGGTACACTGAATGGAAAGAGGTGAGACAATGACAACAAATTTGGCAATTATTCAAATGGATATAGCTTTTGGTGATCCCGAAGTGAACCGAAATCATGCACGGACACACATAAAAGAAGCTGTTGAACATGGCGGGGAAGTTATTCTTCTTCCTGAAATGTGGACGACAGGTTACGATTTAGGTCGTTTTGATGAAATCGCAGAAGAAATAGACGGTCCTACCCACCAATTAATGATGGAATTGGCACAACAACATAAGGTTACGGTCGCAGGTTCTGTAGCCGAACGTGATGGAGAGGATTTTTACAATACGTTTGTTGTCTATGATGAGTCTGGTCAGCGTCGTCTGAAGTATCGAAAAGCCCACTTATTCCGCTTGATGGATGAAGAGAAATTTTTGAAATCAGGGGATCAACAGGGTGTATTTCAATTAGGAAATACACCTGTAGCTGGTGTGATCTGTTATGATATTCGCTTCCCTGAATGGATTCGAACGCACATGCTTGAAGGTGCCCGTGGATTGTTCGTCACGGCTGAATGGCCAAAGCCGAGGACTGAGCATTGGCGGAATATATTAATCAGCCGCGCTATCGAAAACCAATGTTTCGTCATTGCTTGTAACCGAGTTGGAGCCGATCCTAATAACGAATTTGGCGGTCATTCACTTGTGATTGACCCATGGGGGACGGTCGTTGGTGAGGCCAGTGAAGAGGAAGAGATATTGATTGTAGAAGTTGATTTTTCCAGAGTAGAGGCTATTCGCGAACAGATTCCGATATTTCAGGACCGCAGACCCGATCTTTATAAGTAATTCAGCGTAATCTTATACCTTTACGTGAATCTTTTTTATGATTCAAGGGAAAGTCCTCCTTTTGATGTTTGTATTTGGTTGTACAAATGCATCATAACGGAGGGCTTTTTTCATGGAAGAACCCCTATTCTAAATCCCACAGAAATCTCATGTGGGAACAGCGCGAGTCGAAGGCCCCGCTGAAAAGCGTTCTTTGTTTTCTGAGGAAGCTCGTTTAGAGAAAGGTTCTACTATACACGAGACAGAGGAAGTTCGACTAAGTTCGGCACGTCCTGTGGGGCCGACGGAGCGATGGTAAAACCTCTCCCTTGGAACACAAATAATCCGAGCTGATTTGACTAGTTCGGATTACTTTATGCTTTATTCAGTTTTATCCCAATTCTCTTCTATTTATGGCAAGCAAATATTAGGAACAGCGGAATCCGCAATCTTCGCCGATACTCTTCCTCACTAGTAAACATTTCCCTCTTAGGCGTACATTCACTTATATCGTCCATTTTAAAACCAGATGCTTTGATGATTTTAACATAGTCTTCAATCGTGCGATGATATTTAACGACTTGTTCATCGATCCACGGTTCAACTCGTTTTCTCCCTTGAAAATAGTCATCGACCACCCAATTAGTCTTTCTCGATGATTGCACAGCACTCACTTGTGAAGCTGTTAACACTGGATGTTGGACACTAAAAATAAACCTGCCATTTTCATGAAGCGCTCGATTAATTTGCTTAAAAATGTGCTCAAGTTTTTCTATGTAATGGAAGGACATCCGTGAAATGACAAAATCATAGTGGTTCAAAGGGTAGTTCCATTCCTCTAAATAGGAATGAGACACGTGTCCTTGTAATCCGTTAAGATTTTTTGCTGCTTGCGCTGCCATGTTACGCGAACCTTCCACTCCTTCGTATGATGAGCACCCTTGATTGAGCAACTTCACACCAAACTGAGCATCTCCACACCCAAGGTCAAGAATCTTTGTCTGATCCACTTCTCCGAGCAACTTCATAAAAGCCGGGTATTCCATTGTATTATTTGGACTATCCACCCTATTTCTTCTTGATAAAAAACGTTGGAAAAAATCATCCTCATCATAGACTGATGGACCTTTATACTCCATGTGCTTTCCCCTTTCGTTCTGCTGTTTGTTGCTCCCCTGTTTCTGCTTTTATTTATTTTATCACAACATTGTCTTTTTAAGGATATAATTTCCAAAAGGAAAAGCACCCAGCCTTGTGGATGCTTTACCTTTATCCAAAAAATAAATCAAAAATATTACTGCTTTTAGAGGCGTCTGCACTACTGCCGCATTTCACACATCCGCTCCGACCAGGGAAAAATGTTTCACTTAGCACGGCGCGCCGCTTGCTGAATCGGATCCCACACACTGTTATAAGGCGGAGAGTAAGAGAGATCCAAATCAACAAGCTCATCAACCTTCATACCATGGTAAATCGCTGTTGCCAGCACATCGATTCGTTTATCAACACCCTGACCTCCGATAACCTGGCCTCCAAGTAACTGTCTTGATTGTTCATCGTAAATCAGTTTCAGTGTCATCGGATCTTCTTTTGAATAATATCCGGCTGCGTGTGTAGAGTCAATTTTCACTGTTTTGTAAGGGATATGTGCTTCCTTTGCCTCCTGGGAGGAAATTCCTGTCCTGCCAAGCGTCAAATCGAAGAACTTCAGAATGGAAGTACCGACAATCCCCTGAAAAGTTCGAGGGTGATCTACCATATTTAACCCTGCAATTCGACCTTGTTTATTTGCATGGGTTCCAAGCGGCACATAATCCGGCCGCTGCTTAACACGGTTAAACTGTGTAGCACAATCTCCCGCTGCATAAATATCCATAATGCTCGTTTCCATAAAAGCATTTACTTCAATCGCCTGATGATAACTCGTATAAATGCCTGTTCCGTTTAAAAAAGAAGTGTTAGGAGCTACACCGACAGCTGCCAGAACAAGATCAGTTTCATATTCTCCTTTATCGGTGATCACACTGTTTACCTTTTTCGTTCCATTGAACCCTTCTACAGATTCACCAAGTAACAACTCAACACCTTGCTTCTCAGCTTCCTTATGAATGAATTCACTCATATCTTCGTCAAAAATTTTGCCTAAACGATCGCCACGATCAATAATATTTATTTTCTTCCCAATGGCAGCCAAATTCTCAGCCATCTCCAGGCCAATATAACCTCCACCGATAATCGTCACTTGATCTGCTTTATCTCCTAACCCGGCCATAATATCCTTTGCATCAGGGATCGTTTTTAATGAGTAAATACCAGACAGATCCTTTCCTTCCCATGGCGGCATGACGGGATCTGCACCCGTAGCGATAAGTAAACGATCATAGGATTCTTTAAACTTTTCCCCGCTGTTATGATCGATTCCGTAAACGACTTTGTGGTCACAGTCCACTTTGGTAACTTCATGAAGCTGCCTCGCATCAATTCCATACTTATTGCGAAACTGCTCCGGCGTTCTGGCAACTAAATCATCAAATGATTCCACCTCTCCTCCAAATACATATGGCAGACCACACTGGCCGTACGAATAGATTTCACCACGTTCCAACGTAACAATTTCATTTCCTTCACTATTACGAACAATTTGCATCGCCGCACTCATGCCGGCTGCATCTCCGCCAATAATCACAAACTTCATTCCGACCACTCCTTCTCATCATCTATCTTATTTATACCCCAATTTGCAGTTCAGCAAAAACAGAGCTGCTTTACAAATTACCGTTCACACGTTATGATAACTTATTAGACTTTTCAAAAATTTTATGAAAAGGTGCGATACTATGAAAACATTCCCCCAATCGGAAACGCTGAAAAGACTGCCCGATCAATTTTTTGCAACACTCGTTAAAAAGTTAAATACATATCAGAACCAAGGCCACGATGTTCTGAACTTGGGACAGGGTAATCCCGATCAACCTACCCCTCCCCACGTTGTTCAATCATTGCAAAAGGCCTCTGAAAACCCGGTTTATCATAAATACCCGCCCTTTAAGGGATTTGATTTTCTAAAGGAGTCGGTCGCTGAGTTCTATAAACGTGAATATGACGTTGAAGTAGACCCCTCCTCAGAAGTTGCAATCATGTCCGGCAGTAAAGCCGGGCTTGTAGAGCTAAGTCAGTGCCTTCTTAATCCGGGAGATGTCGCACTCGTGCCTGATCCTGGTTACCCAGATTACTGGTCTGGTGTCTCCATAGCCGATGCTGTCATGAAGTCGATGCCGCTTCTGCGCGAGAATGACTTTCTACCAGACTATGCACAATTGGACAACAACATTTTGGAAAAAGCTAAATTAATGTTCCTCAACTATCCAAATAACCCTACAGGAGCTGTCGCTTCAGAGGAATTTTTCCAGGAAACCATTGACTTTGCTGATATGCATGATATTTGTGTGGTTCATGATTTCGCGTATGGAGCTATCGGATTTGATGAACATAAAAAACCGCTGAGTTTTCTGCAAATGCCTGGATCAAAAGAAGTGGGAATTGAAATCTATACGATGTCTAAAACTTATAACATGGCTGGGTGGCGTGTTGCCTTTGCTGTTGGAAACCCTAGTGTGGTCGAAGCGATCGAACTAATTCAGGATCACTATCATGTGAGTCTGTTCGGTGCCCTTCAGGAAGCTACAGCTACAGCTTTACTTGAGCCTCAGGATTCTGTTAGAGAATTACGGCAAACGTATGAGGAAAGAAGAGATATTCTGGCAGAAGGGTTTGAAGAGTTAGGCTGGGACCTCCAGCCATGTAAAGGATCCTTTTTCGTATGGTTGAAGGTACCTGAAGGCTATTCATCACAATCTTTTGCTGATGCTTTGCTGGATCAAGTTGGATTGTTTGTGGCTCCAGGTATTGGCTTTGGAACCTATGGGGAAGGATACGTTAGAATTGGACTGAATAACTCGAAAGAAGACCTTGAAGAATCAATCCGTCGCTTTAAAAAATTCCAAAAAGCGGAGTCAGAGCAATAGCACTCTGACTCCGTCTTTATTTATTAAAATGGAAATTCTCGATACCCGCTCATGACCCCAATCGTTTTGACTGTTGTAAATTTATCAATTGCCCAAGAACCGCCAAAACGTCCTAGTCCAGATTGTTTTTCACCACCGAAGGCAACATGTCCTTCATCGTTGACAGATTGGTCGTTCACATGAATCATACCCGTGTCTATTTGTTTAGCTACTTCAACACCACGATGAATATCAGTCGTGAACACCGAACCACTTAAGCCATATGGTGAGTCATTAGCCAGTTTAATCGCTTCCTCTTCATTAGCCACTTGAATAACAGCAGCTACCGGACCGAAGATTTCGTTGTTCGCAATTGGCATGTCATTCGTTACATTTGTTAATAAAGTCGGTTGTATCAAGTTTCCCGTTACCTCTCCGCCAGCAAGTTTTTCAGCTCCCTGTTCAAGGCTGTCGTTCATATTCTTTTGAATACGCTCAGCGGCTTCTTGATTAATGAGCGGACCCACGATCGTTTCTTTTTCAGCAGGGTCGCCAACCTGCAGCTTTTGGATTTTTTGCTGAAGAGCTGATACAAATTCATCATGAACTGACTCATGAACAATGATTCGGTTGAGTGCGATGCAAATTTGTCCTTGGTGTAAAAACTTACCGAAGGAAGCAGCTTCGACAGCCCTGTCAATATCAGCGTCATCAAGGACGAGCATTGCGTTATTACCGCCTAATTCAAGGGCCGTATCCTTTAGATGCTTTCCGGCGAGCTCTCCGATATGGCTGCCCACCTCTGTAGAACCCGTAAATGAAATGAGTGCAGGTATAGGATGCGTTACAAAAGCATCTCCAATTTCAGAGCCACGGCCTACGACAACATTCAATACTCCAGCCGGAAATCCTGCCTCTTCAAATAGTTCAGCAAGAAGCAGCCCTGCTGTAGCAGGAGTGCTTGAGGCTGGTTTAACCACTACTGTATTACCTGTGGCAATGGCCGGCGCCACCGATCTCATCGCTAAATGAAACGGGAAGTTCCAAGGGCCAATAACTCCAATGACTCCTTTAGGAGAACGATAAATACGGTTTTCTTTCCCCGGTATGTTCGATGGCAGGATTTGTCCTTCCATACGTGTTGGAAATGAAGCAGCTTCTCGAAGAATGCCATTAGCTGTCTGGAACTCTGCCTCTGCTTTAGTCAGCGTACTCCCCGATTCCTTCACAAGCCAATCTATAATTTCATCCTTGCGATCCGCCACAACTTTTTGTAGTGAATCAAAGTAATCTTGTTTTTTCCCTGGTGTAACCTTTTTCCAATCTTTCTGTGCTGCCTGTGCAGACTTATATGCTTGGTCCAAGTCTTCCTCATTAGCTGATGGAATACTTGCAATAGTATGATGAGTATAGGGATTTATATTCTCAACGGTTTGTTCGCTTGCCCCCGTCTTCCACTCCCCATTGATATATTGTTTAGTAAATGTTTGCGGACTCATGTGAGTTCCCTCCAATTTTGTAAGTCACAAAATATATTTTCCACCTCATACTTGTCCTCAAACATATTGCAAAGGCTATACCTTCATCACCATATCCACATGCGGGATGTTGTCTTCCAAGTAAACTTCTGTAACCTCTTGAAAGCCAAACGATCCATAAAAATGTCTTAAGTACTCCTGCCCATGCAGGGATATCCTCTCAATATTGTCTTTCTGCTTTAATGTCTCAATTGCTTTATGCATGAGATCTCTTGCATAACCTTTACCGCGCTGCTGCTTCACGACAAGTACGCGGCCAATTGAATCATACTCCCCACTTGCCTGCGATGGAACAATTCTACAGTAGGCAATCATTTCTCCGCCCTCTTCAAGCCAAATATGTACACATTCTTCATCAAGTCCGTCCACCTCTTTGTACGGACAATTTTGTTCAACGACAAATACTTCTGTTCTCAACTCCAAAATTTTATACAGTTCTTGAGTAGTGAGCTCGTGAAATGTTTTTTGAATCCACTTCATAATCATTCTCCTCCATACATGATACTCTCACTATACAAAAACTCTTTATTTGAATAAAGAATATAACTCACACCACATTTTAGAATAAATTCATTGTGGGAAAATCTCTTCCCTCAAACCACTCTCCCTGTACTAGTGAAACTAATTAAAATGGGCATAGTTAAAAAGAGCCAGCAACAAGTTGACACCTTTTTAACTGTTCAGTAGTATTATATATATGAACATATAAACATATATTGAAATAAGGGGGGTTCAGCATGGGGCACCATCACCATCATCATGACCATACGACTGGAAATATTAAATTAGCTTTCTTTCTAAACTTGGGGTTTACACTCCTGGAGATTGTCGGAGGAATTTTAACCAACAGTATGGCGATCCTTTCAGATGCGTTACACGATTTAGGTGATTCGCTATCCCTCGGGTTAGCATGGTTTCTGCAAAAGTACTCGAAAAAAGGAAAAAACCATAATTTCTCTTTTGGCTATAAACGCTTCTCACTTCTAGCTGCACTTATTAACAGTATTGTGTTAATCGTAGGATCCGTGTTTATTTTAACAGAGGCAATCCCGAGACTTATGGATCCCGAGCAACCACATGCGGGCGGAATGATCGCGTTCGCTATATTAGGAATTATTGTTAATGGAGCAGCAGCTTTTCGGCTGCGCGGTGGGGAATCAATGAACCAGAAAGTCATGTCGCTGCACCTTCTTGAGGACGTTCTCGGATGGGTGGCTGTACTAGTTGTCGGCATCGTCATGGCCTTCGCCTATTTACCGATTCTCGATCCGATTGCTTCCATTGCCATCACCCTATACATTTTATATAACGTTGTCTTAAATTTAATCAAAACGATGCGGTTATTTCTTGAAGGAGTCCCCGAAGATGTTAATCTGGAAAGTGTGGTTGACCGAATCAATGCACTTCAGCACGTTGAATCTACCCACCATACTCACTTATGGTCACTGGATGGGGAACACCACGCCTTCTCCACACATATTGTGGTGCCTTCTTCCGCTTCCAAGGAAGAGATATGTACAATCAAGGAACAAGTAAAATCGATCATTAATACGATTCACCTTGACCATATTACAATTGAAATTGAGTATGAAGATGAGTACTGTTCTATGCATGAGCAGGATGAAGGAGGGTTTCAGCATGGATGATTCTTTTTATTTGAAAGACTTGGATGAAGAAACGCTATTTATTGTCAGTCAAACGTTCAAAGCCTTGTCTGATCCAACCAGAATTCGGATTTTAAATCTCCTTTTTGAAAGGGAATATGCGGTTAATGAAATCTCTGAAACCCTTGGGCTTCGGCAATCAACAGTCTCTCATCAGCTCCGATTTCTTAAAAATTTGCGACTCGTTAAATATCGCAGGGAGGGGACGACGATTTACTATTCTCACGATGATGAACATGTTATTAACGTGCTTCAGCAAATGATCAAACACGCTCTGCATCATTAAATAAGAGGCTGAGACAAAACTGAATAAAACATAAAAACAATCCGAATCAGTTCGGATTGTTTTTATGCAGAGAAAAAATTTCTTCCCTCGCTCCGTCGGCCCCACAGGACGTGCCGAACTAAGTCGAACTTCCTCTGTCTCGTTTATAGTAGAAACATCCTCTAAACGACGACCTTCCTCGGAAAGCAAAGGACGCTTTCCCGTGGGATCCTTGGCTCGCGCTGTTCCAGCGGGAGTCTTCGTATTTTGACATCATTGCATTACTTATGTCCAGAATTATAATTCTAATTCTTCAGGTGTCTGAGCTCCTGCATTCATTAATCGAATGCTCTCTGGATAAATCTCCAATACGATATATTCAGGGTCATCTTTTCCAGAAAACCACTGTTTCATTCTGTCATTCCACAATTGATCTTTTATATTCTGATCGTCACGGATCTTAGCTTGTCCTTCTACTTCCAGGTAGGCATCGCCAAGTCCTTCACCCTCGTACCCAATTAAAATGTAAACATTGGGATTCGCCTCAATTTCCTCTGCTTTATGAGTTTTTTTATTCGTAGGGGTGTAGAAAGTAAATTCATCATCATTTGAAAAGGTCATAAACCTTGAATACGGCTTTCCGTCTTTAACTGTTGCCAGCGTACCAACTTGGTGCTTTTCCATAATATCAAAAATCTTTTCTTTAAGCGCTTGCTGATTCATTGATATTCTCCTTTCCGATTTGGGAAATGTATAATAGGTTTTCCTTCATGGGCAAATAAGTAAACATTCATGACTGAAACGGATTTGACACTTGTTAATGGTTCTTACTTTATTCTACCCTTATCCTGCCTTTATACTTAAACAAAGGAGTGACGGAAATGCGAAGTGGAAATCCCGTTTTAAAAGATAAAACCTTTCAAAGGTCCGGCAACCCCGGGGCAACAATGTCTCTCGGTGGAACCGTAGCCAAAACCTTCTTTTTATTTCTCTTTTTACTCGGTTCAGCACTTTACACATGGTATCAGTTTTCACAGGGAGTAAACGTCAGCCTCATGATGATCATCGGTGCGATTGGAGGGTTGGTTTTCGCCCTGATCACGATCTTCATTCCAAAAGCAGCACCTGTTACAGCACCTATTTACGCAGCACTCGAAGGTTTTTTCATTGGAGGAATTTCTTCGTTCGCGGAATCAAACTACCCGGGGATTGTCATTCAAGCAGCTTCTTTAACCTTTGCTGTTATGGGTGCGCTCCTGTTTCTCTATGCAACAGGCATCATTAAAGTAACGAAGAACTTTAGATTAATGGTTATTTCGGCTACGCTAGCGATCTTTATTGTCTATATCGTTAATTTCATTTTAAATATCTTTTTTCAGGCAAGTGTTCCTTACTTGCACTCAAGTGGACCGATTGGGATTGGGATTAGTTTGGTGATTGTCGCGGTTGCGGCCTTAAACCTCGTACTTGATTTTGATTTCATTGAACGAGGCGTTGACAAAGGAGCACCTAAACATATGGAATGGTATGGGGCCTTTGGACTGATGATTACACTTGTGTGGCTCTATATAGAAATCCTTCGTTTATTACAAAAATTGAGGAGATAATAAAGGTCAGTCCCCGCAATCGGGACTGGTCTTTTTCTTTTGTTACATTTGTAATATTTGTAATGAAAATGTAATATAAATGGCGTAAATATGTTACACTAGAGCAAGAAATGCAACCAGGAGGAAGATCATGCGCAGTCATATATATAAAGAAAGAAAAAAATATATCCTAGTTCCCATCTTGTTCTTTCTACTAGGCAGTTCCATCTTCTTTATGAACTCCTCACCTACCCGTTCTGAAAAAACCAATTCGACCATTCCAACCCTATTTGTTCATGGGTTCAAAGGCGGGCCTGGAACATTCAATACAATGCTTCAGCGTTTTGAAAACAACAATTGGGGATCTAAGCAGATGGTTATTCACGTTTCATCCTCAGGAGATCTGCGGGTGCGAGGGAATATTCCTCACTCGTTGAATCCGTTTATTCAAATCCTGTTTGAAAATGACCGTGCTAATTTAAAGGATCAAACACATTGGTTAAAAAAAGTGATGCATACCCTTAAAGTGGATCATGGTGTTGAACAAGTTAACCTTGTCGGTCATTCTATGGGAGGCCTCGCTTCCGCGAATTTCCTGTTAAATAATCAACAAGGGGATTTTCCTTCAGTGAATAAACTAGTTACTGTTGGCAGTCCTTTTTTAGGTATTAAGCAAGAGAGTTATTTTGCTGTGAACACGGGAGCAGCTACAATTGATTTAAAAGCAGATTCACATGCTTTAACAAATATGATCAAAAATAAAGAAAACATTAACTCAAAGGTTCATGTTTTAGCGATTGCGGGTGTCATTAACCAGGAAGCTCCACCTGCCAAGCAATGGGATGGGCTGGTCAGTAAGCGGAGTGCCCTAGGGCTCAGTCGCATAATCCCGCCAGTAAATTACCAGGAACGGATATTTTTCAACGAAACCGCCACACACTCGGGTCTGCACGAATTTACCGAAGTCGACCAAGCGCTCGCACAATTCCTCTGGAGCATACAAAACGACTGACATGGAATATTATGGATGACCTGAGGTGGAAGAAACATCCACCTCAGGTCATCCATTTTTTGTAATTTATAGTTTTTGATATTTGTGTCTGACGGTTTCGGCTATTGCTCCAATGGTTTGTTCTTTGAATGAATTGGATACAGCTCTTTGCTCGGATTCAACGTAATAAAGTGCGCCTCTATCGTTATCATGTTCTTTGTATCCCATTGACTTGAGCTTCTTCTCTAGTTCAGCGGGAAGCACCGTTTGACCAGTTTTTTCTTTAAAGTAATCACTCACGTACACTTTAGCGTCGATATCATCAGAGCCCGTGTACACAACAAACAGATCTTTGGGCTGCCTGCTGACCCATAAACCTTTTGAAAAGACTGATATCCTGTTTTTCTCAAGAGTAGAAATTCCTTCTAAATTGATTCGAAAAATTTCAAGGATCACTCCCCTGATTGCATGTGGCGGAATGTTTACACCGTAACCTTGTAAGCATAAGTCCATCGCTTCGACTTTCGATAACGATTCTATGTATTTGTCTGTCGTTGAAGAGCCCTCTTCCCTTAGAGCGGAACGGATCCGCTCCATCACTTCCTTTGAATACATACTCCCCCTCCTCCTGTTAATAAATTCCACCTCAGGTCTTACAAAAAAAGGAAATCAAAACTGTATTCTGTCTTTGTATTTTTCTACGAGGGATTGGTTATGTTGTTCGGAACCATCGACATTGCCGCTTAGAAAGATTGGAGGATCTTCTCCTAATTCTTTTAGGCTAACAATCGTTTTTGCAAAAAGGTCCTGTAAAAGTGCGGTGCCAATGACAGAAGAAGATGGAGCAAAGGCGTGGGCAATTCCTTCTTCTTCTAAAGTTGCATCCCCGACAGGAACCTGTGTATCAACTACCGTATTAACAACGTCTTCTAGTCTTTTCCCAGAAGGGTGTCGAGACGGCTGTGAATGTGTGTATTCCTTTGACATCAAACCGATGACATAAGCACCCCGTTCCCGTCCGAACATTGCAGCATCAATTGGAGCAGGGTTACGGCCTGAAGTCGAGATCACAATCAACACATCTTCTTCGCGAATATCCTCATCGGCAAGGACATCATTGACGTAATCCACTGTTTTTTCGTTCACACTGGATTGAAGCGCACCCTCGTGTAACATCAGGGATTCGATCATAATAGGACGAACGGGTACAAGACCTCCTGCCCTGTAATAAGGTTCTTGGGCAATCAGGCTGGAATGACCGCATCCAAACAGGTGGATTATCCCTTCCTGTTTAAGTTGCTCTGCCATCGTCTGACTGACAGTGGTCAGCTGACCGGCAGTTGAGAACTCAAGACTCCTGAGCTGTTCAGCTATCTTTAACAAATAGTTCATTCATACTCTCTCCTTAAGCTCGGTAAATATCACTAATGAATTTATAGCGATCTGCACGATAGGATGACTTCACAACTTCAAATGGAGTTCCATCCGTTAAGGAACTATTTCTTTCGATATGCAAGATAGCTGATGCTGCCGGTACATCTAACAAGGATGATTGCTGCTCATCAGCTATGGTTGCCTCAATCATTTGACTTGCTTTGCCAATCTTTAATTGCTTTGATTTTTCAATATAATCATACAGTGACCCTTGCACAATTCGTTCGTCAAGACCAGGAAACATAGAAACAGGAATGAACGTCGTTTCAACCGCCATTGGCTTCTGATCAGCATAGCGAATTCGCTGGATTTTATAAACTTCCGCCTCTTCATGGAGCTGCAACTTTCGAGATACATCAAACGGGGCAGGTATCTTCTCAAATTGCAATAGCCTGCTGCTTGCTTCCATTCCTCTTGAACTCATATCCTCTGTGAAACTGGTCATACCTTGAAGAGGCTGCTCAATTTTTTTATCAGCAACAAACGTCCCTCGGCCTTTCTCTCTATACAGGACTCCTTCATTCACCATATTTGTAATCGCTTGTCTCACTGTCATCCGGCTTACATCATAAGTTTCAGAAAGCTCCCGTTCAGACGGGATCATATCACCCGCCCGATAATCGTCGTCAGCGATGCGCTGTTTTATATCTTCCTCAATTTGATAATACATCGGGAGGGGTGACTGCTTATCTATCATAGAATTCGGACTCCTCTCAAAGCTTTGCTTGTTTATAAGCTGGTTCATCAACAATTAACGTGACATGATCATGTTTATTCAAGGCAGAGGCAGGAAAAGATTCATCTTGTTCCCCTTTAAGCAAGCGCTTGATAGCCTCAGCCTTTTCTTCTCCTGAGGCAAGCAGCACGATCTTTTTACTTTTTAAAATAGACTTGATCCCCATTGTAACCGCCTGGTGAGGTACCTCCTCAATCGAGTTGAAAAATCTCGCATTCGCTTCTCTTGTTGAATCAGATAAATCAATAATATGTGTTTCACTGTCAAAAGAAGTTTCAGGTTCATTAAAGCCTATATGTCCATTTTGTCCTATACCAAGCAATTGAAGATCCGGGGGCCCTATTTCCTCGATTAACTGTTCATACCGTTCACATTCGTAAGCAAGGCCGCTTGCTTTCCCATTAGGAATATACGTGTGATCCGGGTCGATATTAATCGAATGAAATAGATGTCTGTTCATAAAGAAATGATAGCTTTGAGGATGGTTTTTGTCCAATCCGACATATTCATCCAAGTTAAGTGAATAAACACCCTGATAGTCGACAAATCCGCTTCTGTACCCGTCCACCAATTCTTGATATGTGCCAAGCGGCGTGCTGCCTGTTGCTAAACCAAGTACAGAGTCAGGCTTTTTTTTCACTTGCTCTTCAATATACTGACAAGCTTTTTTACTTAGCTCTTTATAATCCTTTGTGACGATGATATTCATGGTGTATCCTCCCTGCGATCGTGAGCGAGCACTCCTCGGCATACCGTCATTACGACGCCGAATTCTTCATCTAAGATTACTAAATCGGCATCTTTACCTTCTGCAATACTTCCCTTTCGATCTTCAATCCCTAACTGGGTCGCTGCGTTTGCGGACGTGATGCGGACGAGGTCCTCTATCGTTATCATTGTATTTTGGCTCATGTTGGACACAGCCTGTTCCAGTGTTAAGATGCTCCCTGCTAATGTTCCGTCAGCTAAGCGAGCTTCATTACCCACGACATTTACGTTCTGGCCGCCAAGATCATAGGTCCCCTCTGGAAGACATTTAGCCCTCATCGCATCGGTGATTAAAATAGTGCGATCAGCCTGGGTATGCTGATAAGCAAGCTGAACCATCTCTGGACGGGAATGGACGTGATCCACAATCATTTCCACCATAAGCTCTTGATTTAAAAATGCTCCACCGACTATACCCGGTTCACGGTGATGCAGTCCGCTCATTTGATTATACAAATGTGTAATATGGCGTGCACCGGATTGGACGGCTTCTGTAACTTGATCATAAGTAGCCTGACTATGGCCAATCGACGCTACGACCCCTGTCTGACTAACATGTTTAATGAACTCCATGCCATTTGGTACCTCAGGAGCCAGCGTCACAAGCCGAATGTTATGGTTACTCACCGCCTGCCATTGATCAAATTGCTCAATAGAAGGCATGCAAATATGCTCCAAGGGCTGGGCGCCTGCTTTTTCCTGTGAAATAAATGGACCTTCTAAGTGGATTCCGAGCACCTCGGCTTGACTGTTTGCTTTTTGTTGGTTTATATAAGTTCCGACTGTTTGCACAGCACGGGAAATATTCTCTTTCGATTGCGTCATCGTTGTTGCCAGGAAGCTTGTCGTCCCTTCCTCAGGCAAACGAGAGGCCATACCTTCAAGCGCGTCATAAGATGCATCCATTACATCATGTCCATCGGCACCATGAATGTGAACATCGATGAAGCCAGGAACAAGTGTCCACTGTTTATCCTGTCCATCAATAACCGTATCTGCCTCGCCTATAAAGTGATCAGATATAGTAGTGATTTTCCCATCTTTCACCTGTAAGCATGCGGAGCTTATTGTTTTCGTCTCTGTTACAATCTTTATGTTTCTAAATTCAATGGTTTCAGCCATGATTCCACTCCTTTCTTACTAGTGGAGAGGCTGGGACATAACTACACTTCTTAAGTGAGAAGGCTAACGATGTGCTGCAGTAGGGAAGTATATTTTCGTAGCGGTTTATATGCACAATCGTACTTTCTGCGTAGTTCGGATTTTAATTTGATAAAAGCACATTTGTCCCAGCCTCTTCAATTATTGAACAGTAACAATCCCTGCCTCACCTTGGGAAAAACTTCCGGTTTTATGAAGCGTTACGGTTTCATTTTCTAAATTTGTAAAAATAATTGGAGTGACAACAGAAGGAGCTTTACTTTTCACAAAGTCGAGATCCACACGTATCAGCGGGTCACCTTGTTTGACTGTCTGATTAGCTTCAACGAGTGTTTCAAAACCTTCGCCTTTTAGCTGAACGGTATCCAAGCCAATGTGAATAAGGATTTCCATTCCATCTTCAGTTTCAAGTCCAATTGCATGTTTAGTAGGAAATACTTGTACAACTTTTCCGTTCACAGGTGAAGTAAACGTATCTTTCTCGGGATCGATGGCGAAACCTGGTCCCATCATACGGGAAGCAAATACTTCATCAGGTACATCTTCAAGCGGCATAACCGTTCCTTCATTAGGCATAACAAAATTTTCTGCAGATAGTTTGCGGCTGCCAGACGAGCTTCCTCCCTGTTCTTCTCCCTTCGGATCAGTATCCGGCGGAGTCTCGTTCCCCTGATCTATTCGCTTTCTCATGGACTCTGCCAAAAATTCAACGGTTGTTCCTACGATTACTTGCAGATTCTGCTTTCCAACTTTCATGACACCGCGTGCTCCGTAACGTTTTAATGCTGCTTCATTCACTTTGTCCCGGTCATCCATTTGCAGACGAAGACGAGTCGTGCAATAATCCAGTGTTTTAATATTCTCAGATCCTCCGAGTGCTTCAAGGTACTGATAAGCTTTTGCATCATAATCATTAGCCGGTGTATTAGGCTGTCCAACTTCCTGTGTTTCTTCTACAAGATCTTCATCCTCATCTTCTCTACCTGGAGTTTTCAAGTCGAGTTTAACAATCAAGAAGTAGAAAACAACGAAGTACACGACACCCAGTATGAGTCCGATCAGAATCAACATAAGTGGATTCTCTGCAATACTGTAATTTAGAAGATAGTCTATAAGCCCTGCCGAGAAACCGAAACCATGGCGAACATCCAGCATAAATGCAGCCACCATGGAAACACCGGTTAATAGAGCATGCACAACAAAAAGCAGCGGGGACAAGAACATAAATGTGAATTCAATCGGTTCTGTCACACCTGTTAGGAAAGACGTTAGTGCAATACTTAATAACATGCCTCCTACAGCTGCTTTACGATGCTTCTTAGCCGCTGCATACATAGCCAAACAAGCAGCTGGAAGACCAAACATCATAACTGGGAAAAAGCCCGCCAGGAAATGTCCCGCTTCAGGGTCACCGTTTAGGAAACGATTTATTTCTCCTCGGACAACTTCCCCTGATTCAGTTGTAAATGTTCCAAAGTCAAACCAAATTAATGTATTCATTACATGGTGCAGGCCTACCGGAATTAACAAACGGTTCAGAACGCCATATACACCTACACCCAGTTCTCCGGCATTTAAGATCCAGTTCGCTGTAGCATCGAGCACATTTTGCGGGTAAACCCACAAATAACCAAACACAAAGGAGAGCGCGACCATTACTAGTGAAGTGATGATCGGAACGAACCTTTTCCCTCCAAAAAATGATAGAAATTCTGGAAATTTAACGTCATGGAAGCGATTGTAAAGCATCCCGGCAATAACCCCGGAAACAATTCCTGAAAATACTCCCATATTAATATCTTCGTTAATCGCTCCAATTCCACCTTCGAGGACTAAAACACCGACGGCACCAGCAAGAGCAGCCGCTCCACTTCCGTCCTTCGCAAATCCCATAGCAATACCAATCGCAAATATTAACGACAGGTTTGTAAGGATCCCATTTCCCGCTGCTGTCACAAAGGGAACATCCAGCATATCTTCCATACCAAGACGCACAAGTAATGCCGCCGCTGGCAAAGTAGCAATTGGGAACATTAATGATTTACCAATTCTCTGTAAAAAGTTCAACATGTTTCTCCACCCCTTTATCGCATAAAAAATATGAAAACGCTTCATAGACACACTTTATCATTTAAATATATAGTTGTCTATACCAATATATAAAAATTCCATATTCAGCTGCTTAACACAACAGATTGAGCGTCATTTTTCGACGGGGACAGGCACAACCTCTAAAAATTTTCATAATTTCAGAAGTCTACTCATATTCATCAAAGGTAGCTCATTCAATTAAGAAAGGAGAGGAAGTTACCGTGAGCAAGGAATATAATAACAGAAATAAAACGGATGATAACCTCGTTAAAAAGACTTCTAATGAAGCTAAAGACTTATTCGGCCACACTGTTGATACATCTGGTAAAATCGTTAAGTCAATTTCCGGTGAAGGTGGACTTATTGGGAAAACCGTCGATTCCTCAGGGAGAATTTTAAAAGGGACCGCTGACAAAGCGAATGATGTAATTGGAAAAACTTCAGAGGCCCCTGGAAAATTATATCGAGGTGCCAAAAGCCGTTTGAGTAAGAAGGAAAACAATGAGGAGAAAGAAGAGTAAGCAGCCTGTCTTTTCTCTAATCCGGGTACTCGCCCGGGTTAGAGTTCTTCTTGAACCCAATCTTCCATGGCCAGTTCATGATTAATTACCACTCCTGCTTCATATCCCTCTCCTACAGCACCAGCCAGTCCAACAAATGAGTTCTTGGCATCACCAATCACATACAGTCCTTCTACGCTTGTCAGGCCATGATCGTCTGATTCATAGCCTCCCCGTTCATTCATCTGGATCCCCAACTGTTTGGGAAGATCGAAAGCTTGCTTCTCTCTGGTATTTAAAATGAATCCACCTGTTCTAGAAAAAGCTTCTCCTGTTTCCGTTATCACCTTCTCTAATTTACCATCAGCAGATTGTAACTTTGCAATGGGTGTCTCTACTGTGGCAATCGCATGCGCTGCCAGTTCTTGCTTGAATTTAGAGTCAAACTGGGCTGCTCCATTCGTAAATAAAATAAGGTCGTTGCTCCAGTTATTGAGTAATTTTGTAAAAGGTACGACATTCTCTTCGTTTCCAAACACGGCAAGGGGTTCCCCGCGCCGCTCCCATCCATCACAATATGGACATGGGAAAACGGACATGCCATACACCTCTCGAAAACCAGGTATAGCTGGTAATTCATCGATCATTCCTGTTGCCACAATCACCCTTCTTGTTTTAAAAGTGTTCCCCAGATGAGTTGTAACGATATACTGGTTAGAATGTTTTTCTACTTGTATCACTTCCTCATCGAAACACGTAACGTTGGGATAGGACGTCAACTGCTGCCGGGCAATCTGTCGAAGTTCCTGAGGCTTTATTCCGTCTCTTGTCAGCAGTCCATGGGCCTCAAAAGTAACACTATTACGAGGAGTTCCTTTATCCACAATGACGACATTTCTACAAGAACGCCCTAATACAAGGGCTGCACTTAAACCTCCCGGCCCTCCACCTATTATCACCACATCAATAATTGCTTCATCCATACAGACAGCCTCCCTTGATCACCTAGATCTAGTTTTGATCAAAAAAGAAGGATCTATCCTGTAAGAATAAATGATATCTTAAATCGTTTCCTTTTCAGCAATACTACATCAGGATTACCCATTCATACCATGGACCCCCGCCTTAAGAGAATGATAACGCCCAGATCTGGTAACAATATATTTACAAACTGAGATACTGAGGGATTATGACATGGAGCTGCAATTAATTGAAATATATGCACCTGAACAGTTCAACTACAAAGATGAATTGTTAGAAAAATTTTCATTCGTCTCTCACTGGATATCTCAACAAGAAGAACAAAAACTCCATATTCAAATTCTCGTGGAAAAGGAAGACTCCGAGGAAATTCTGAACTATTTAGAAAAAGCAGCTTATGATGAGCATAACGAATTTGATGCCATGCTCTATTCGATAAAAGCGTATATCCCTAGTAAATACAACGAAAAAAATACTCCTGACGATGATCAGAAGCAATTTGAAAGAGCCAGTAAACACGAGTTATACTCTATCGTCGATTCCTCAAGCAAAATTGACTTTAGTTTTTCCTGGTTTACCGTATTTGCTGCCCTCGTAGCTGCAGTCGGTGTATTCCAGAACAGACCTGCCTTAGTCATAGGGGCCAATATTATCGATCCGTCGATCAGACCCATAATAGGGATCTCATTCGCATCCGTGCTTGGTGAAGGGAAACTTGTCCGACAATCAATGGCGACAGCACTATTCGGTCTATGCATCCCTATCGTAATCGCTGCTTCATTTGGATACCTGTTCCCTTTGCCGGTAAACAGCAATGAATTTATCTCTCAGACGAATGTTCACCTGATTGATCTTATTGTTGCTGTATCAGCTGGAGCTGCAGGATCTTTATCCTTCGTGAAGCGGTCCCAGGGCCAACTTGTTGGAGTCATGGTTTCATTGGCTGTACTACCTCCTGCTGTTGTACTTGGTATGATGCTAGGTGCTGGTCATTGGAACGGAGCAATCATGCCTTTTTTACTCCTCGTTATTAATATCAATGCCATCTTGCTGTCAGCAATCGTAGTATTTTGGCTCAGCGGCATCAAACCGGCTAACTGGTCGGAGATTCAGGAAGCCAGCACCTCACGTAAGAACTCTTTACTGTTCACTGGCCTTATCGGTCTTATCTTAATTATCACTGTTTTAATTTTATAAACTAAAATAGAAAGACGCGGTTATCTTTGAACCGCGTCCCCTAACATAAGGCAACATTTAGTTGCTATAGTTTCTTTATTTGAAAGTTATTTTGCAATACAGCCCAGTTTTGAGGAAATGGGTTTCCTAGCACCCAGAAACTAGACCCTCTGAGGCCATAGTTCTTGATTGTGTCATACTTAGCCTGTACGCTTCGGGCATCTTCAAACCAAACCTCATGTTGCTGTCCCGTTTCATCTACATAGCGAAAAAATGGAGATTGGTACAATTTATTATACTGAATTTCTACTCCATATCTAGCAGCCAACTGTACAGCTTCTTTAGGACTGATTGTTCGCGCCGTAGTCCCCTCTACCCATGGGATCTCCCAATCACGGCCATAGAGCGGCATACCCATCAGGATTTTTTCGCGAGGGATAACCGTCACAGCAAAATCGAGAACTTCACGGACTTCGTTTATCGGAGCAATCGCCCACGGTCTTCCACCTGCCCATCCCCATTCATAGGTCATGAGGACAACAAAGTCGACGATTTCTCCGTGTGCCTGATAATCGTGCGCTTCGTAAAGCAGCCCCTGTTGGTCTGCACTATCCTTTGGGGCAAGAGCTGTGGAAACAAGCAATCCTCCAGGGTGGAAACGTTCGACAACCCGTCGTAGAAAATTGTTATAGTTTTCTCTGTCTTCTGGATAGACATATTCAAAATCAATGTTGATACCTGCATATCCTTTTGCATTGATTTGCTCCAGTAGATTAGTGATTAACGTCTCTTGCAAGTCAGGATTTCGCAAAATAGCAGCAGCTAAGTCCGAACTAAAGCTCCCTTCTGAGAAATTCGTTAAGACGAGAAGCGGAGCAGCATTAACTGTATGAGCCGCTTCTAAAATAGGCTGATCACCCATTTCTGTGATACTTCCATCATCCTGGACAGCGTACATAAAAGGGGAAAGGTAAGTAAGATTCGCTCCTAGGGCCAGCACTTCCTGTACCCCTTGCTGATTCAGCCGTGTAGTGTATGCATTTACTTCTGTAACCGGCCCCCTTGATGCAGGAATTTTTAAAGTAGTTCCCGGAAAAATTAACGGGGGGTTTTGAAGGTTATTTGCTTGAGAAATTTGATTAACCGTTACTCCATAACTTTGTGCGATGGACCATAAGGATTCTCCGGGCTGAACGATATGCGGGAAAAAAGGAAGTTCAATCAGTTCACCTACGTAAATAATCGAGGGGTTCGTGATATTATTAACGTTAGCAAGTTCATTAACAGTAACCCCATACATTTGAGCGATGGACCACAAATTATCACCAGCCTGAACAACATATTCACGTTCAGGATCCGGAATAACCAGAGCCTGCCCTACCACAAGTACATTAGGATTCTCAAGTTGGTTAGCTAGTATAATTTGATTAATATTAGAACTATAAACCTGCGCTATTCGCCACAACGCATCTCCAAACGCAACGACATGAATTTGCATGCTATCTCTCCCCATTTGCAATAAATACTCCATTATATGTGTGGGCTGCTCGTCCTATTATAATGAGGTAGATTACGGGGATTACATTAAAAACGACCACTTCTCAAGGAGAAGCGGTCGTTTACGTGCATACTTATTTAACTATCCGTAACAGCCCGATTATTGGCCTGGGACCTGATCTGGTCAGGATCATCTTGATCTGGACGCGACCGTTTAATAAAGAACGACAATACTAGTCCAACAATAGCTGTAATACCAGCAACGATAAAGGAAACATTCACTCCGTGTACCAGACCATTTACACCTTGCTCAGGAAGCGTATTATTTACCATCACCGTGACAAGCAAAGCCGTCCCAACTGCACCTGAGACTTGGCGCATCGTATTATTCATGGCTGTACCATGAGGGATTAAATGCTGTGGCAGCTGATTTAATCCAGCTGTCGTTACAGGCATCATAACCATTGCTACACCGAGCATTCTAACCGCGTTAACAGTAGCTATATAGGCAAATGTTGTTTCGGCGCTCATATTGGTAAACATAAAGGTTGTAATTGTTAAAATGGATAAACCAATAATCGCAAGCCACTTGGCACCAAACTTATCAAATAGACGACCAGTGACCGGGTTCATAATACCCATCAATAAGGCACCTGGTAAGAGCGCCAGTCCTGACTCAAAGGCTGTAAAACCAAGCATATTTTGCATTAATAACGGCAACACTGTTGCAGCCCCGATCATCGCAATAAACACAACCATACCCAGAGCCGTAGTTAACGTAAACATTTTATACTGAAATACCCTGAATTCAAGTATCGGTTGTTTCAATTTCATTTGTCGAAGAATAAACCATGTCAGCGCAAGAGCACCTACTACCATAGAGATGACTACTTGCTGACTGTCCCACCCGCTGCTGCCGGCAGAACTAAACCCATATAATAACCCGCCAAATCCTAGTGAAGATAAAATGATCGACAAAATATCAAGCTTAGGAAATGTGCGTTCCGTCACATTTTTAAGAAGAATATAGGCTAGAATGATGTCAACGATAACGATAGGTAAGATGACGTAAAACAGACTTCTCCATGGAAACTGCTCTACAAGCCAGCCTGACAAAGTCGGGCCTATAGCCGGAGCAAATGCAATCACCAGGCCAAACATCCCCATAGCTGTTCCACGCTTTTCAATAGGGAAAATGAGAAAGAGTATAGTTTGCATCAACGGCATGATGATCCCGGCACCGGCTGCCTGTATAATTCTTCCTACCATCAACAGAGAAAAGGTCGGGGCTATCGCACAAATTAATGTGCCAATCGCGAACATCCCCATTGCAGATAAAAACAAAGCTCTCGTTGTGAAACGGCCAATTAAAAAAGCTGTAATTGGAATCATGATACCATTTACTAACATAAATATAGACGTTAACCACTGGGCTGTGTTCGCCTCAAGATGTAAATCAGCCATGATGTGCGGCAGGGCCGTAGCTAGAAGCGTCTGATTTAATATAGCAGCAAACGCCCCTGAAATTAAGACAAGCATCAGAGGTACCTTGTTTATAGTCTCCCCCTGTGCCTGATTGGTATTGTTACCCATGTTATTCCTTCTTTCCATATGATTAAAAGAGGACACGAACCTTTATTATTGTTTATAAATTAAGATGATTTTATAAGGCCTCTCTTTAGTAAACTTAATTCAGCAGTGTAGTTTTCCATAGCTTCCTCTACAGGCAGCTCCTTTGCATAACTTTGTACAAGGTTATGAAAGGTTACCGCTACGGTAATTTCGAGAAAGTGATATAACTCCTCTTCACTCGAAACATTTAGTTTTTCCGTATTTATCAGCTTAAAGATCTCCGCATAACGCTCGTTAAATGTATCTTTTGTCAGAAGTTTAGCGAATGTATTTTCAATTTTATAATTCATATTTAAAAAGGCATTTCTAATAAAATCATTTTTACCTTGATCTTGAGAATATTCCAGAGAAACTTGAAAGATTGCAATCATCGTTTCAAATATATCTCCGTCATATTTCTTTAGAAAGCTAATAAAATGCTCGTGCCTCCTCTTTGCATCTTCGTTTAGCAAATAAAAGAAGATATCTTCTTTATCTTCAAAATACTGATAAAAACTCCCTCTTGAAATTTTCGCCGTCTTCACGATATTTGAAATAGATGCATCGTAAATTGAGACTCTTGAAAACTCTTTTTTTGCTGCATCTATCAAGGCTTGCCTTTTTTCTTCGTTTAAATTATGAAATGTTTGTTTGGGCATCATTTCTCCCCCAATCTAATTAAAAAATGACACGGTGTCACTTAAGAACAAGAACTACTATATATGACACTGTGTCACATGTCAATGAATACACCCGACTATTTGAAAAAAGTCTTCAATTCTATCTTCTGTGACCATATAGCTCTCTAAAAGGAAACATATGAAGAAACGCAGCTCTATTAATCTTTTATCAATAAAAGGTTAATAGAGCTGCGTAATTGTTCTAGCTAAATAAAGCACATTAATTTACTTTTTCTCAAATAAAAAGACCCACATGAACGTGAGCGCCTGCTTAAGTTCGACTGGGAAATGGGACACGTCCTCTCCCTCTACTTCCCGTTTGTAGACCCCATGGCCATCAATAAGATTCCATCCTGTTTCTTCAGCCATTTGCCTGAGTTCCCATGGCATCATCGTGTTACATATCACTTCTTCCCCGTAAACCCGCCGATAACTATTCATTCTTGGCTTCGCGGTTGGCCCTAAAATGCCGATGCAGAGTTGACCGCCCTTCTTTAGAACCCGTTTCATTTCCTCAAGACCCTTGTAGGGAATTTCTGTCCATTCCAGACTATTCACAGCCATAATCGCGTCAAAGCTTTCCTTTTCAAAAGGAAGATGAGTGAGGTCTCCTTGTACGAACTGCAGTCTCTCATGTTCAAGACGTGCCTTCGCACGTGTGATCATATCTTGTGAGATATCCAGTCCTGTAACATTATAACCTTCTTGCTCAAGTTTATAGGATCCATAACCGTCTCCACACCCTAGATCGGCTACCTTACTTCCTGCATCCACATGCTCTTGTAAAAAAGGAATAATCGTTTTCCTGCTTCCCTTATCCCACATATTCTTGCTGTTTGCGTTCCAAAACTCTACTCGATCATTCCACTGTTTCTCAGCTTCTTGATGCCAATTAAATGAAGTCATCGTGTTTGCCTCCTTTTGCCTTCCTGCCTCTATACTATTAATTCTACATCTTTTTTTCGATTCCTTTCCAGCAGGGATTTATTCCTAATCCTTGAAAAACTGTTGCAGAGTTCTACGATCTTCGTTATGATAAAAACACAATATAAGCTAAATAATAATTCACCAAACACTATATATAGTATTTGCGTAAAGAAGATGCCACAAGGCTTAATAGGGAATCCGGTGCGAATCCGGAACTGCCCCCGCAACTGTAATCGCTCTCGAAACGGAACAATCCACTGTGCGCTATGCATGGGAAGGGCCGGAGTAGAAATGAGCGTGAGTCAGGAGACCTGTCTTCTTACGCACGGAAGTTTCAACTTCTTCGGGGATTGAGAAGATGAAGCGATGGAATGAAGGGTGTCTCCACTTTCTACTTTTGGACATCCGTCTTCGTTTCATGGTTTCATCCGCTCAATTAAATGAGCGGATTTTTTTATGACTAATTATGCGAAGAGACTTTATGTGATGGGGGCCCCCTTGGATCAGGGTACTCACATCACTTTTTCAAAAGTTGTTTAAAAGGAGTGGTTAGATGACAGCGGTACACACATTGAACTGGCAGACTTGGTTAGCAGAGCAGGTAAAAAAGTTCCCGTCACTGGATATCCAGCGATTGTTGGACAAGCTCCCGAATATGAAGCTTGGTCAAATGGAGCGTCGGGAGCAGGGTAAAGCACTGGTCCTGGAGTGTTTGGCTGAAATTAATGAGAAGGAGCCGTATTGGACGTATTTGGCTGCACGAATTCAGTTAGAGATGATGTATGAAGATTCGGCACGCAATCGTACTCAGAGTAAGCCGTATGCGGGATTACACCATTTAATGGAGTTGTTGAAAGACGAAGGTATTTATAGCGCGGATTTACTTAGCAATTATTCGAAGGAGGAAATCAATACACTTGAGGCGGCCATTGTTCCTGAGCGCGATCATTTGTTTACTTATATTGGGTTAAAGACCCTCGGGGACCGCTATTTGGCAAAGTCAAAGGCTGGTGAAATGTTTGAGCTTCCTCAGGAGCGATTCATGATTATCGCCATGACGTTGATGGCAGAAGAGAATCATTCAAAGCGTATAGAGCGGGTGAAGGAATCATATTGGGCATTGAGTAACCTCTATATGACCGTAGCTACACCAACACTGGCGAATGCTGGCAAGCGTTATGGCCAGCTGAGCTCTTGTTTCATCGATACGGTCGATGATAGTTTACAGTCGATCTACGACACTAACACGGATGTGGCAAATTTGAGTAAACACGGTGGAGGTATCGGTGTTTATTTAGGTAAAATACGCAGTCGCGGCAGTGATATTCGAGGTTTTAAAGGCGTTTCCTCAGGAGTGCTCCCCTGGATGAAGCAGCTTAATAATACAGCTGTCAGTGTAGATCAGCTCGGTCAGCGGCAAGGAGCTGTGGCGGTGTACCTTGATGTGTGGCATAAGGATATTTCCCCCTTTCTCGACAGTCGCTTGAACAATGGAGATGAACGGCAGCGAACGCATGATTTGTTTACGGGAGTTTCCATTCCTGATGTGTTTATGGAAGCTGTTGAAAAACGTGAGGATTGGTACTTGTTTGATCCACATGAAGTTCGTTCCGTGATGGGGTTTTCACTGGAGGATTATTACGATGAAAATCGTGGCAGCGGATCATTTCGTGATCGATATTGGGCTTGCGTTGAGCACCCTGGTTTATCAAAAGAATCAATACCTGCGATTGAGGTTATGAAACGAATGATGATTGGCCAGCTTGAAACAGGCACGCCGTACATGTTTTACCGTGATGAGGTCAATCGGATGAACCCGAATAGCCATAAAGGAATGGTGTACTGCAGCAATTTATGTACTGAAATTTTGCAAAATCAAAGCCCTACTGTCCAGGCGGAGCAGTATATAGAGGACGGGAAAATTATCACTGTCCAAAACCCAGGCGATTTTGTAGTTTGTAACTTATCCAGTGTGAACTTAGGCCGTGCTGTTCCAGCTGGAGTTCTTCCACGACTGATACCAATTCAGGTACGGATGCTCGATAATGTGATCGATCAGAATACGATTCCTGTGAAGCAGGCTCAACTGACAAACCAGTCTTATCGCGGCATTGGTCTTGGAACATTTGGCTGGGCTCACCTGCTTGCCCGTAAAAAGATCGCTTGGGAATCAGAGGAGGCTGTCGATTATACGAAAGAAGTGTATGAGGCTATTGCCTTCTACACCATTCAGGCCAGCAGTGAGCTTGCTCGTGAAAAAGGAAGCTATCCTTATTTTCAAGGATCGGACTGGGAGACAGGTGATTTTTTTATTAAACGGTCGTTTGACCAAGATGCGAGTTGGAACTGGGAGCAGTTACAGCAGGATGTTGCAGAGAATGGCATGCGTAACGGCTACTTAATGGCCGTTGCACCAAACTCCAGTACATCGATTATTGCGGGAAGCACTGCCAGCATCGATCCGATTTTTAAAAAGTTTTATTCCGAGGAAAAAAAAGATTATAAAATTCCTGTAACGGCGCCGGATTTGGATGCGGAAACCTATTGGTACTATAAGTCGGCCTATGATATTGATCAGCATACGAGTATTAAGCAGAATGCGGTTCGTCAACGATATGTCGATCAATCGATCTCGTTTAATATGTATGTTCACAATACGATTAAAGCAAAGGAATTGCTCGCCTTACATGTAGATGCCTGGAAGCAGGGCCTGAAGACGACTTACTATACCCGCTCTACCTCCAGCCAGGGGGAATATGAAGAATGTGAAAGCTGCTCATCATAAAGGAGGTTGATAGAATTGAATACGACTATACACAAACGGAAACTTGTCGATTATGAGGCGCCAAATGCTTCAACAGGAATTGTCAACGGACGGAGCTCGAACGTACTAAACTGGGATGATACCCGCTATTCGTGGGCCTACCCGATGTATAAACGGATGCTTTCAAATTTCTGGATCCCAAATGAAATTAATATGAGCAACGATTTGAAGCAGTGGCCGCAGTTATCGGAGCAAGAACAAGCCTCTTTTAAAAAAATCATCGGGTTGCTGGCATTCCTTGACTCCATTCAAACCGATTATGCCGGTAAGATCACGGACTATCTGACAGACTCCAGTTTATCGGCGCTCATGCAAGTGCTCGCGTTTCAGGAAGTGGTTCATAACCAGTCCTACTCTTACGTACTTTCCACTCTTGTGGATCAGAGTGAACAGGAACGAATTTTCGAGTATTGGAAACATGACGAAGTGTTAATGGAACGAAATCAGTTTATTACAGATGGCTATGAAGCCTTTGCTGAGAAGGCTAGCTTAGAAAACTTCTTAAAATCGCTCGTGTATGATGTAGTGCTGGAAGGATTGTTCTTTTACGCAGGATTTGCTTTCTTTTACAACCTGGCACGTAATCAGAAAATGGTCTCGACAAGCACGATGATCAATTATATTAATCGCGATGAGCAGCTCCACGTCAATTTATTCACAAGAATTTTCAAAGAAACGCTGGCTGAAAACCCGGAACTTGATCGGGCGGAATATGAGCGGTTTGTGACGGAGACATTTACAGTAGCGGCTGATCTTGAGATAAAGTGGGCTCATCATATTATTGGTGAGCAATTTCCTGGCATTCCGATTGGCGACCTTGAAGATTACATTCGGTTTATGGCAAACAATCGGTGCAGCCAGATGGGCGCTGAGCAACCCTTCCCTGCGTATAATCAGAACCCTTTGAAATGGATTAGAGCCTATCAGGAAGTAGACGAAGGAAAGTCAGACTTCTTCGAACAAAAATCAAGACAATACACCAAAGTATCCGAAGACAACGGCTTCGACGAATTATAATTGGAATATGTACCCACCTCAGGTCATCCATTTTCTGGATGACCTGAGGTGGGCATTTTTGGAATTCTGGTTTCCTCTATGAGCTTACCATTTTACCTCCGTTTACGTGGAGTACTTGGCCTGTGACATACCTGGAATCGTCTGATGATAAGTACACATAGGTTGGAGCAAGTTCGAACGGCTGTCCGGCATTTTTCATAGGGGTATCTGCTCCAAACATTTCCACATCCTGTGCCGAAAAGCTTGCCGGAATTAGTGGTGTCCAAATTGGACCAGGAGCCACAGCATTTACTCGAATCCCTTTGTCCGCAAGGTTTTGGGACAGGGCTCTGGTAAAACTCACAATAGCTCCTTTAGTGGCTGTGTAATCAATAAGCTGTTTATTCCCTTCATAAGCCACCACAGATGCTGTATTAATGATAGCATCACCATCGCTTAAATGAGGAAAGGCAGCTTTTGATAAATAGAAGAAGGAATAAATATTCGTTTTAAACGTCTTATCAAACTGCTCATTTGTAATATCTATTAAATTCTGCTGAGGAAATTGAACACCGTGATTGTTGACAAGAATATGCAGATTTCCAAAGGTTTCAAGTGTTTGCTTAACAATATTTTCACAATGTTCGGGTTCACTAAGGTCACCTGTTACTAACAAACATTTGCGGCCAAGTTCTTCGATGCGTTTCTTCGTGCGGAAGGCATCTTCGTCTTCATCACTAGAATAATATGGGATCACAAGGTCTGCTCCTTCCTTTGCATATGCGATAGCAACAGAGGCTCCGATTCCACTGTCCCCACCTGTAATAATGGCTACTTTGCCAGCTAGCTTTTCACCGCCTTTATACTCCTGGTTTTCAATGATTGGCTTTGGGTTCATTGCAGATTCTTTTCCTGGCTGTGTATTCTGATGCTGGGGCGGAAATGTTAATGGTTGCTGTTTAGCTTTTGTGATTTCTTTGTAATAAGAATACTTAGGGTACATAGTTACTCCTCCAGTTAAGTCGTTTCATTTTTAAATACTGCCCTAAAAATCTACAACCATTCCATACGAATTCATTTTTCAAACCATACCATTACAATCACAAAACCTGTGGTAAGATAGGGATTATAATCGATGTCTTTTTCAACTTACTAAAACCTTAACGAGAGGGGTGTCGTCTATTCTATGAGGTGGGACAAGTTGATTAACAAAGAACGCACAGAGGAACTTCCTCAAAAACCAAATCATACGCAACCTGAAGCAACAGCTGATGAGCTAGTTGAGGAGTGGATTCGCAAGTATAGCCACGATCTTAAATGGCTTGCCTACTCTTATGTGAAGGACTACTCCTTAGCGGAAGATTTAACTCAAGAGGCATTTATTAAGGCCTACGAGAAATATTCAACCTTCAAACAACAATCCAGCGTCAAAACGTGGC
The DNA here is from genome assembly GCF_902726645.1 of Halobacillus ihumii. Taxonomy (NCBI): domain Bacteria; kingdom Bacillati; phylum Bacillota; class Bacilli; order Caryophanales; family Bacillaceae; genus Halobacillus; species Halobacillus ihumii. The sequence goes on along the minus strand of NZ_CACVAO010000001.1, from coordinate 2,494,451 downwards.
TTTACAAAATAACAATCAACCTATGTAAGGACCATCTTAAGAGTGCTTATATAAAAAGAGTGATAAGGAAAAGTACAGAAGTTTTCCGGAGTATCCCCTCCCCACAGGCTACACCTGAAGAGTACACCGTACATAAAAGTGAAGATGAGGAACTTCTGGAACATGTCTTGCAGTTAGATAACAAGTACAGAGAAATTGTTATTTTATATTACTTTGAGGAATTTGAAGTAAAGGATATAGCCCAGCTTTTACATGTGAGTACGAACACAATAAAAACCAGGCTTAGGCGGGCTCGTCAGCTTTTACAAGAACAGCTGACATCAGGAGGGAGTTTTCTAGATGAATGATTTAATAGACCATAAATTAAAAAAGATGGATCACAATGTGAAATATCGTAAAGTTCCAATGAAAGAGCGGGAGATTGACAAAATGGTTCAGCAAGTCACCAATCATCAATCAAAAAAACCGATGAAAAGTTGGATAAAAATCACCTTACCTATGCCTGCTGTTGCTGTGATCGCTTTACTTTGTTTCCAGGTAACCAGTCAGCCATCCCAATCCGAAGTCCATAAAGCCTCTCCACTTTCGGAACGTTCTTTAGTTACCGAATTAAAAGCCCAGCAATCCGTCACCTCCACATCACCCCCTGGTCAATCTGTACAAACATTAAGCGGGAGGACGTGGACAGATCGTAAGCAAAGCCCGACCATGATCCGTCAAACTTATGTCATGTTTCAAAATGAAATGTATGTACAAACAGGCAATAGGGTTGAAAAGTCTGAACTTCATCAAGTAATTGGAACAGTCAAGCCTGGCAATGCTTCAGAACAACAACCTCAACAGGCTTTTTTCCCTAAAACAGATATATACAGTATAGAAGGCATGGATTCTTCAGAGAAAATCGCAATTCACAGCAGACGAAGCACGGGCATTGGCACAAGCTCCATTAGCCAAAAAGGATTCTTCGTCTTCGAAAAACAACAACCCTTGCCTGCAGCCCAATAAATCACATGATCCCCCACCTCAGGCATCCAAATTCTGGATGACCTGAGGTGGTTTTTTTTGTATATTTTGGATCTTTTGGGTATTTTCACTCCATAAAAGATTTCATGTTTTTGTTAAGAGATTGTGCTTATCTAAATAAGCTTTTAGATTATCTAAGGAAGCGTAAATATCTTCCTTAATTTTGGGGTTATAAAATACGGCTGCCGGGTGATACAGCGGGAAAATAATAAAGTTTTGATGGGATGGCTGATACTCATCATCCTTAAGTTTCATGATCGGTGTTTCAATGACTTCTCCAAGCACTTCGGACATTTTTTCTTTCCTGCCAGTCAACCGTTCATATGCTACCCCTCCTAACGCAATAATTAATGAAGGAGATATTTTCTCAAGTTGATAGTCTAATATCGGAGCGTGTGCCAGAATTTCTTTCTTATTAGGTTTTCGATTGGCCTTTCGTTTTCCATTCGTACCTTTTTTATTTGTTTTTACCCATTTATAAGGACGGCTGCGAACCGTACTGGTAATGTAAATGTCTTCCCTTTGAAGTCCTATATAAGCAAGCTGCTTGTCAAGTTCATCTCCCGCTCTCCCAATAAACGGTTCTTCCTTCACTGCTTCATTCTCCCCAGGCGCCTCTCCGACAATAACAACCTCAGCATTCTCATACCCTTGCCCAAGAACAAAGCCTTCTACATCATATGGTTTGATACGCTTTTCAGCATCCTCCAATAACCACTTAGGCAGATCCATAACATTCACTCCTTCCCCATCCAATTTTATCCACCTCAGGTCATCCAGAATCTGGATGACCTGAGGTGGAATTTAGTGGGATATATTTCATCAATTGTCAGAATGTTTTCCCGCTTTTTTGTTTATTTACACATTATAAGTCATAACGGGATGGCTACGTTATTAGTTTCCTAAATTAAAGAAAAGGAGTATCATTTGTAGGGTAGTTTAAATAAAGGAGTTCGATGGTTCCATGAGAAAGTTTGCTTCCCTAATAGTTCGTTCTTACAAACTATTCATCACTTTTTGGATTATTGCTGCTATCGGTATGGGCTATTTCGCCATTCAATTGCCTTCCCTTCTCGAAGGCGATGGATTTAGAACTGACGGTGAATATGAAAAAGTTGAAAACATACTACAGGAAAAGTTCGACTTTCCAGCTTCGACCCTCCTCGTTCTCTTTGAACAAGGAGTAAACGAATCCGATGAAAGTTTCCGCTCGACCATCTCTAATAAACTAACCGAATTAGATGATCTACCTAACGTATCTTCCGTTCAATCACCTCTTGAAGATGAGTCGATGCAAAAAGACGACCTGGCTTATGCAGCCCTTCACTTTGACGATGAGTCTCTAAACATGTCTCAGGTGATTAAAGATGTTAAAAATACCATTGGCACACAGGAAGGCATTACGGTAACCGGGGCACCTGTTATTTCAGAAGACATCAATAAGGCAAGCCAGAAGGACCTGAAACGTGCCGAACTCATTGGATTGCCTTTTGCTCTGCTCATTTTGCTGATTGCCTTTGGAACAGTCGTAGCTTCCTTACTTCCTCTAATCATTGGTGGTATCACGATTGTTATCGGTTTTGGTGTGCTGGCCATCGTGGGACAACAAATGGAGTTATCAATCTTCATTTTGAACATCGCTCCGATGATCGGGCTTGCGTTAAGCATTGACTTTGCCCTGCTTTTCATCAACCGCTACAAGGAGGAACTTCAGAAACAGGATAAAGCTGCAGCACTTGTCACTACAATCGAGACGGCAGGACGCTCAATTTTGTTCTCAGCTCTTTGTGTATTTATCGGGTTAGCTGCAATGAGTGTGATTAGAGTAGACATTTTCACCAACATTGCGATCGGTGGAACAGTCGTGATCACGGCCGCTGTTCTCAGCTCAATCACACTGCTTCCTTCCCTGCTTTATGTGTTAGGGCCTCGGATTCATAAATGGCGAATTATTCCTTCTGAAAAAGATACAACACCGCGATGGCGCAAATTTGGCCGTGTTGTTATGAAACACCCTGTGATCATTGCGATGGTTAGTTTTATAATCTTGCTCATTGGGGTAATCCCTGTCACCAATATGAATCTAACCATTCCAACTATCACTGCCTTGCCCGAAAGCTATGACTCCCGCGCTGCCTATGAACAAATTGATGCGGAGTTCATGAAAGAAAGCCAAAGTACAGCCTATGTAGTCGCTGAACGCGAGGGTGGTTGGCTTGAAAAGGGTGGCTTAGAACAAATGGAGCAACTCCAGGAGAAACTGCATGAACCTGATATCGTTAATTCTGTCCAGACACTTTACTCAGAAAGTGATATTGAATCAACTGATAAACTTGCATCTGCCCTCGACCGACCGCAAACTAGAGAGCAGCTCGAACCAGCCATTGAGCAGTTTATTGAAGGGGATCAGCTCATGATTCCAGTTCAACTGTCTGTTACAGCGAACTCAAATGAGGCTCAGGATTTACTATATGAATGGAGCCATTCCGATTGGGAAGTTTCTACGATGTTCGGCGGCCAGCCTAAATTCAATCAGGAAATCTACACTGAAATCTTTGACAAAATCGGCATTACACTTGCGATTATCCTGATTTCTACTTTTATCATTTTAACGATTGCTTTCAAATCAGTCGTGATTCCGCTAAAAGCAATTTTGATGAACATCATTGGATTAAGTTCCACCTTCGGGATTCTCGTATGGCTGTTCCAAGGCGGGCATTTAGGAATGAATGAAACAGACATTTCCTTGATCCTTCCCGTTATCGTATTCAGTCTCGTCTTTGGATTGAGCATGGACTATGAAGTGTTTCTGATTTCGCGAATTCAGGAGTTTTATCAAAAAACAGGCGACAATACCAAGGCCACCATTGAAGGACTTGCGACTACTAGTAAAATTATTACGTCAGCTGCACTGATTATGATTGTCATCACTGGCGCATTTGCTTTCACAGGTGTGGTTCCTGTCAAACAAATTGGTGTAGGTATCGCGATCGCTATCTTTATCGATGCCACCATCATTAGGCTTCTGCTCGTTCCTAGCTTAATGAAGCTGCTCGGTGACTGGAACTGGTGGCTCCCTTTTTGCAGAAAAAAGAAGAAATTTCAAGCTCGAACCTAGTCTAATCACAGAAACGAGGAGCACTGTATGAATGATCAGTGCTCCTTTGCTATTCTAATGAGCAAGAATTAATTTGAAAAAAATGTATTTTGTGAGGTATGATAATAAAGATAGGAGGGTCTGTAATGTTGCTGCTTCAAGTCTTATTTCTAATTGCTCTCACAATTAGCCTTTACGTCTTCATAAGAAGGGCAAAACATTTCAAAAGACGTAACGGCACGTATGGCTCGTTCAAAATGTACATGACTTCCTTGTGCTTTTTCACAATTGGTATCTTTAACTTTATTATTTTGTCACTTGATTTACTTGGCGCAGTAAGCTGGTTTATTACAATTGCTTTGCTCATGCTGGGTGCTTATTTCACAAAGTTTTTGAATGACGAAGACAGAAAAAGGTACGCTCCATGACGTTGCTTTACTGGATCTTCATCCTGTCTGTAGTAGCCGGCACCTTTTATATCATTTTTAAAAAACTAACCCGCCAAAGCTATCTTCTTATGGCGGTTATTGGCGTGTTATATATCGCAATGCTCGTCTTTTCTTTTCTATCAAAGTAAAAAGGAGGCAGTTTTCCTAATGGAAACGTGCCTCCCTTTCAGTTATTTATGTTCTCGCCGCTGTTTATTTACGGCTTCACGTATATGATAAAGCTCTGCATACATAGCTGCCAGAAATACTCCAAAAATACTTAGAAAAATCGATAGCACAAATACTGATCCATCAAGATCAAAACCTAATACTGCACTAAATCCTATAATGGCTCCGATAATGATGCCCCAGCCAATGTAAATTAATATTTTTTGTAATGTCACCGAATACATCTAACTCACCTCTTCCGCAAGTGTCCTCTACTACATTTATACCCAATTACTCAGCAGACAACACATCGGTTTAATTATACTCCCCGGTATCCTGCCAGAATAAAAAAAACTGCCTCCTGAACAGGAGACAGTTTTCTGGCTTAATAAGAGATCAATCGAATTATTGTTTAGACTGCTTACGAAGGTAAACTCCAGCAGCCCCAACTAGTGCAAGAATAGAAGCAAAGATCCATAGATCATTGTTTGCAGCTGTTCCACCCATGCCGGTTTTCGGCATATCTGATGGCATACTCTCCATAGCAAATTTATCTGGGAACTGGCTTACAATTCCACCTGAGAGAGCTTTAGAAGTCATAAACATGTGTGCATAAGAGTCTCTTAAAGTGTCATACGCTTGCTTATAATCTTCGGCAGCATATTGATCAAATGTTCCGATTAAATAGCCAACGTGTTCCTGTAATCCACTGGAAAGAACATCAGCCGGAACTTTACCTTCCGTTGCTGTTGCAATGAATTCAGAGAAGTCTGCACGGTAGTCTTCCAAGGCTTGTAATGCTTTCTCTTTTTGAGCTTCATCACCAGCGGCTGTTCCTTTCACGTAAGTTACGAAATCAGCGATGTGTCCTGACCACATTTCTTTAAACTTCTGCCCAGCTTCTTCTCCGTAAACTGAGGCAATGGCTGCGGATAAGTCTTCCGTGTTAGCTACTAATGCTTCTGCAGATGCTTGAAAGTCTTCAGAACCATCTAAACCATTTTGCATAGCCATCATAGCTAGTCCTGCATGTTCACCTAGTAAGTGGTTCAAATTAGAACGAAGATCAGCAGCAGGTGTTACAGCTTTGGTATGGTTAAATTTATCCGGGAATTGGTTGACAATAGCTTTAGACAATCCTTTACTTACGCCATACATATGGTCAATGGCTTTACGTTCTTTTGCATATGCTTCGGCATAATTACCAGCTACATAAGCATCAAATGCACCAATCAGCTGGTTAACGTGCATTTGTAATCCTTCGGCTAATCCATCTGCTTTTACAGCACCCTCTGTTGCTGTTGAAATGAATTGAGAGAAGTCCTGACGATATTGCTCAAGTTCATCAAGAGCAGCTTGCTTCGCTTCTTCATCTCCACTGCCAGTTGCTTTGACATAATCAACGAAATAACCAATGTGCTCACTCCACATTTGCTGGAATTTCTCTCCTGCCTTTTCACCGTAAACAGAGGCGATTGCTGCAGAAAGGTCTTCCGTATTTGCAGCTAAAGCATTTGCTGAAGCTTTAAAGTCAGCAGCTCCTTCTGCTCCTTTTCTCATAGTTTCAACAGCTAGGTATGCGTGCTCACTAAACAATTTGTCTAACGTTGACCGAAGCTCAACAGCTTCTGTTTCAACTGTAGGCATATTGTGCTCTTCAGCATTTACTACATCCAACGACGTCGGCAGTAACAGTGAAACACTTAACGGTACGGCAAACAGTGCTTTTTTCATATCCATTTTAACAATCTCCCCTTCTTGTTTTGTTTATTCACTTAGCTATCGAAGGCAAATTATAAATGGATCACTATTTTCCTGAAAAATTTCAAAAAAATTGCAGACAGTTGTGAAAACCTGTCTGCACGTGTCATTTTGCTTATTATAATTCTGCTTGTAAGATCACTTTACCTTGTGGCGTCTGGCTGGTAGCATCAGGTTCTCTCGATATCGCTACCGCATCCCAATTGGTACCTTCAGGGAGTTGCTCCATCGCATAAGCGACTGCACCTTCCCCGTTTTCATTTGCCACAAATGTTCCGGCTCGATACGGTTTTTTACCTTCAATTAACCAGACTTGATACACTTCTTCTCCTTCTAATTGCTCCAGGGCATCAGCCTGTAATGTGAGGAGATTTCCGTCTTCCTGTTGAATAAGTGAAGCTGTTGCCCGCGCATCTGTCTCACCTTGCAGCTGAACCTTCGTTGTAATTTCGTCTGTACTTATTGTCGGATCTTTATCAGGTTCTGGCTGTGTCGCTGACTCTTGTTCGTTCATCACTGCATATAAATTACCTGCTATAGATAAAATCAACGCAGCAGCTAAACCGCGCATGAGCCAAGGTTTTTTATTTTTTTGCGATAACTCTTCATGTTCTGAAGTATCTTTATCCTTTTTGGGCTCAAATGCTACAACTGAGGAATTATGATGATCCTCTGAGTAGTCAGATTCTTCCTCGTTCGTATCATTCGATTCCTCTGCAAAAACAGCACCTAACACACGATCTTTCATACCTTCCGGAGGGTTGACGGGCTCTGAAGCGAACGCTAAATCTTCTGTAAGTGCACGAAGCTCTGCTAACTCTTCTCGGCACTCGCCACACGTTTCCAGATGTTTCTCGAATTCATTTTGTTCATTTTCGGTCAACTGATTATTAAAATAATCAATTACTTTCTCGCATTCGTTACGCATCATGAACGCCCCCTTTCCCTTGTGATAAATGTGTTTTTAGATGCTTTACTGCAAGGCGCAGCCTGCCTTTTACTGTACCTAGAGGGAGATTACATGTTTCAGAAATTTCCCGTTGACTTAATCCCTTGAAATAAAACAGTTCCACCATTTGTTTTTGTTCGTTCGATAATTCCTTGACTGCCCGCCTAACCTTTTCTCCCTGTTCTTTCCATTCCACTAAATCTTCTGTAGAATCACCGGCTTGCTCAGGAAGATCAGTCTCTTCCTCTAAGGCAACAGCATGTTTTTTATTTTTACGAATGATATCAATTGCTGTGTATCTTGTGATGGTGACGATCCAAGATGAAAACTTTCCTTTTGTCTCATCATATGTTGCTTTGTTCGTCCATAGCTTAATGAAAACTTCTTGTAATACTTCCTCGGCTAATGTCTGATCTCCAGATAACTTCATGACAAATGAGTAAAGCAGTCGTTCGTATTTATCGTAGATAGTTTCGAGTGCCTGCTTATCGCCACCCATCATCTGGTGATAGAGCTCTAAGTCTTGATTGCTCATAGCACACTCCTTTGTGGTGGATAAAGCTATCATAGCATATCATTAAGGTATATATCTTCTATTGGAGCCATGCTTACCTAGCTATCGAAAAAAAACATCCCTTGGATCACTTTTTCGAAAAAACATTTTCATGAAAACCCTGTCATGTAGGGAATAAGCCTACTTACTAAAGGTTCACACTGTACCCAGGAGTTGACCTTATACAAGTATGAAAAGTATGTATATTTAACCTGTTTCCTACATAAGAAAAGCAGGGTAATGAATTACCCTGCCTGGTTAATCTCTCCTTTTTTCAATTCTCTTCTTAACACCTTTCCGCTTATCTGTGTTTTCGGCAACTCTTGAATCACCTCGATTTCTCGAGGAGCAGAGTGAGCAGCTAGTCGGCCTCGGACAAATAAGCGAACCTCCTCGATCAGCTCTTTACTTTCCTGAAAGCTATCATTCAATGCAATAAAGGCTTTAACAATCTCGCCCCGGACTGGATCAGGCTTGCCAATTACTCCTGCCTCTTTCACAGCTGGGTGCTCAAGCAGCTTGCTTTCAACTTCAAAAGGACCAATGCGTTCTCCAGATGAATTGATCATGTCATCGCTTCTACCCTGGAAAAACACATAACCATCTTCATCTAAATAGGCAAGGTCTCCTGCAATGTACCACTCTTTTCCATAAGGAAAGTAAGATTGATATTTTTGTTCGTTTTTCCAAACTTCCTTCATAATAGCAGGCCAGGAAGATCGGATGGCTAAATGCCCGGTTTCGCCAGGACGCAGCTCATCTCCTTCTTCATTTAACACGGCAACCTCTATGCCTGGAATCGGACGTCCCATCGAACCCGGTTTAATGGGACGTGTAGGCAAGTTAGCCACTAATTGTGCACCTGTTTCTGTCATCCACCATGTGTCATGAATTCTTAAGTTTAAGGCTTCTACACCCCAATGGATAACTTCCGGATTTAGTGGTTCCCCCACACTCAGAATATGTCTTAATGAGGAAAGATCATATTTCTTTAATGTTTTATCACCCACTGCCTTCAGCATACGGAAAGCAGTCGGCGCGCTATACCATACCGTCACTCCAGCGTGCTCAAGTACTTGATACCAGGCTTCTGCTGAAAAGCGGCCGCCGTGAATCACTGTCGTAACACCGTTTAGCAGAGGGGCAAACACACCGTACACCGTTCCTGTGACCCAGCCTGGATGAGCAGTACACCAGTAAATATCATCATCCTTTAGATCAAGTACCCAGCGACCTGTCTGGTATTGCTGAATCATATTTCGGTGAGCATGTATAATCCCTTTCGGCTTGCCTGTGGAACCTGATGTATAATGAATATTTAAACCATCATCAAGGTCCACCCAGACGGTATCAAACTCGTCATCAGCTTTTTCAGCCTCAGCTGTAATCGATAAATCTGCCTCTCCTGCTTCTTTGTCTGTTGTAAAGACCTTCTTTAAACTCGGGATTTCCTCACGATGAACACGGGATAGAAAGCTGGAATCGGTAATCAGAAATTCACCTTCACAATCATTGATCCGATCACGAACTGCCTCCTCCATAAAGGCTTCAAATAATGGCCCTACAACAGCCCCAACCTTTATTGCCGCCAGCATGGCAATATAACAATATGGGTGCTTCGGTAAGAAAACAAATACAAAGTCACCTTTCTTCACACCAGATGCCGCAAGTACATGGCTCCAGCGATTCACTTCTTGCTGCAATTCTCTGTAAGTCAATGAGAAATTCTCGGTATCTGAAAAGTACCGCAGAGCTGTCTTCTCCCCCTTTCCATTAAGAACATGGCGATCTACACATTCATAAGTCATGTTTACCTGTCCTGTACGATACCAGGTAAAGGTTGGATGAACTCGCTCCCAGGAGAAAGGCTCTCCTTCCATCCATTCTTCTGCTATGTTATAACTCCCGCGCCTTGGAGGTAGAATTGAATCAGACATGCCTCAAATCCTCCTTTATACTCTAGTAAAGTCTAATTCTTGCAAAATTTCTTCTTTTAGATGTGCTAAATAGGCATCGCCTCGGCTGCGTGGTTTCGGTTTATCTATCGATATTTCGGTTTGAATTCTGCCCGGTTGCCCTCTCATAATGACCACACGATCGCATAGATAAAGAGCCTCATCAATGTCATGGGTAACAAGCAGGGTCGTCGTTTGATGGTTTTCAAAGATGGAAAGCAGTAAATCCTGCAGTTGCATCTTCGTAAATGCATCTAGTGCACTTAATGGTTCATCAAGTAATAAAATTTCAGGCCGGTTGAGTAATGAACGGGCAATTGCTACACGCTGAGCCATGCCGCCAGACAGATCTTTAGGATAGTGATTTTCAAACCCTTCAAGCCCAACGGTTTGAAGTAAATCGATAGCCTGGTCTCTGTTTTGTTTTCTGGCTACTCCAAAGGTAATGTTTTCCCAAACCGAGAGCCATGGCATCAGCCTAGGCTCTTGAAACATCATCCCAAAGGCATGTTCAGCATCACTAACGGTAGTATCGATCTGCCCTTGATAATGAACATCTAACCCGGAAAGCACTCTTAGCAAGGTGCTTTTCCCACACCCGCTTGTGCCAAGGACACCGACAACCTCTCCTTTAGTTAATCGAATCGAAACGTTCTTGAAGCCTGCCTTACCATTTTGAAAAACACGAGTAACCTGATTTACTGCCAGCATAATTTCTCCTCCCCTCTAAACCGAATTTTCTATACTATCTTGCCAGCGCAGAGTCCGTGTCTGAATCCGCTTCAAGATCTCGTCGGTTATTTTCCCAAAGATCGCAAAAAGCACGATACTTCCGATTACCAGCTCAGGAGAAGAAGTATTTTGCCCAAATACCATCAAATACCCCAATCCTTGACTTGCACCCAGGAGTTCAGCTGCAACAACAAACATCCACCCAAGACTGAGCCCGCTTCGCACCCCTACTAAAAAAGAAGGCAGCGCGGCAGGAAAAATGATTTTGCGGATTTGCTGCAGGCTTGTGAAATGATACATACGCCCCACTTCGATCAGCTTTCGATCCACCCCTTGAATACCAGAGGTCAAATTTAAGTAAATTGGGAAGAATACTCCAACTGCAACCAGCGTAATTTTAGAGGCTTCTCCGATACCGATCCATAAAACAAACAGGGGCACCCATGCTAATGACGGAATCGCCCTTAGCGCCTGCAGCATCGGATCAAGGATTTTTTCAACGATCCTAATATATCCAGTAGCAGCACCTAAAATCGCAGCCGCTATCATCCCTAATAGAAACCCTGCAAATACACGGTATAAAGTAATCGATATGTGCCCCCATAGTTCACCCTCTTGCGCCATTCCTACTATTTCCTCCAAAACCACTGAGGGGGCAGGAAGCAAGTAAGGAGCTACCCATCCACTTCTTGAAGCAACTTCCCAAATGATAATAAGAACAATAGGGAGGAGACTTCCTATAAACAAATTGGATGTAAACGGATTAAAATTTGGTTTGCCGCGTCTTTCCACTGAAGGTCTGACGGCTGTTTCAGATTGACTTGACATCTTTTCACTCCTCCCTACCATCCATTATTCGATAACTTCCTTAGCAAAGCTCGGATTAACAAGTTCATTCGTTAGTTCCTCTATATTTACACTTTGATCAATGATTTCAACATCTTTCAACACCTCACCAGCACCCTTAACCGTCTCTTTTAAGGATTGCCCTGGAATAGGGTTGGAAAAGTCGTTACGCTCCATTTCCTTTTTAGCTACGGCTAAATCAATATTGGCTTCTTCAGCTAATATTTGCGCCGCTTCTTCAGGATGCTCAATCGTCCATTTCCGTGCTCGTTCATATACTTCAATCACTGTTTTTACGATTTGAGGATGCTTTTCAGCGTACTCAGATCGGACATTTAATGAACCATACGTATTAAAAGTTGGTTCGCGGTAAAATAGTTTCGCGTCAGATTCAAGTTCAAGTCTTGCCATGTGAGGATCAAGACCAGCCCATGCATCCACATTGCCTGCAGTTAAGGCTGCTGCCCCATCGGCATGCTGTAAATTGACCAGTTCAATATCATCTGGCGACATCCCATGCTCCTTTAAAGCTCGAACTAAGAAAATATAAGGATCTGTACCTAATGTAGCGGCAACTTTTTTCCCTTTTAAATCCTTGACGGAAGAAATACCGGAGTCCGCGTTTGTGACAAGTGCTGTCCACTCAGGTTTAGAATACAAGTACACTGACTCAACCGGTGAGCCATTCGCCTTTGCCATCAATGCTGCCGCCCCCGCTGAAGAACTGAAATCTACACTGCTTGAGTTCAAGAACTCAAGGGCCTTATTACTGCCTTGGCTCAATACGAATTCTACTTCGATTCCTTGTTCTTTAAAGGCTTCCTCGGCCCAGCCTTTCTCTTTTAAAACAAGGCTGGTCGGTGAATAATAAGCATAATCAAGTGTAACTTTATCAGGTTTGCCGCTCTCCCCTTCTGCATTACTGGAACAGCCAATTAAGGTCACCGTCAGTAGAAGTGTGAGAGTAAGGAGTAAATATTTTGTTTTCATCCGTTTGCCCCCGTTACATTAAATTTCGCATGCGTACGTATCAATCGTCCCTCTCAGGCGCTGTGCTTCTTTGTAGGTACAACGGTTATGAACCACTTGTAAACCTGCCTCACTAGCAATTCGTGCTGCTTCCGGTGAAATAACTCCTTCTTGCAGCCAGAACACCCCAGGCTGAACGGTTGCTGCTTCCTTGGCAATTTCAATCGCTGCCTCCGGACTGCGGAAGATTTGAACCACGTCTATTTTGAAAGGAATGGAACTAATGTCCGGGTATGCTTTTTCTCCCAAAACCTCATCCTCTCTCGGATTGACCGGTACAATTTGATAACCAAGACGCTGCATTTTACGGGCTAAACGATGGCTGGGACGAGAAGGTTTGCCGCTTAAGCCTACAACCGCCAGCCGCTTCGGACGAGTCACTTGTTCTCCATCCTGTTCTTCGGTGACTTGAGCAGACTGGAGGGCCCACTTGATTACACCTTCATCATTTTCAGTAATTGCTGAATCAGTTTCTTTACCAGTTGCTGTCGCAATGGCACGATCCAGGTCATTTACAAGGTCCTTCACTGATTCTAAACCGACAGATAAACGGATCAATTCTTCTGAAACCCCGCTCTTAGCGAGAGCTTCGACAGATAGCTGCTGGTGAGTCGTTGAAGCAGGGTGAATGATCAACGACTTCGCATCCCCTACGTTGGCTACGTGTGACCATAAAGCAATATTGTTTATCACTTGTCGACCCGCTTCACGGCCGCCTTTGATGCCGAAATTGACAATCGATCCATAACCGCCTTCCAAATATTCATCAGCTAATGAATGGGCAGGGTGTTCTTTTAATCCTGGATAGGAGACCCATTCTACATCAGGGTGACCTTTTAGATATTCAGCAATCTCTAATGCATTATCGTTGTGACGCTCAATACGCAGCGGCAATGTTTCAAGTCCTTGCAGTAATAGGAAAGCATTTTGCGGACTTAAGCAGGCACCTAAATCCCTTAATAACTGAACGCGTAGTTTCGTTACAAAGGCTAATGTGCCAAAATCTGAAGCATAACGGATCCCGTTATAACTTTCATCTGGCTCAGTGAAAACTGGGAATTTGCCGTTCGTCCAATCAAATCTCCCGCCGTCAACTACCACTCCACCGATGGCTGTTCCATGACCTCCGATCCACTTCGTAGCAGAATGAACAACGATATCGGCTCCAAATTCAATCGGCTTACAGGAATAAGGTGTAGCGAATGTATTGTCAACGATAAGCGGCACGCCATGGCCATGAGCAATCTCAGAAACTTTTTCGAAATCTAACACATGTAAGCTTGGATTCCCAATGGTCTCGGCAAATACAGCTTTCGTCTTGTCGGTTAATGCATTGCGAAAGTTTTCAGGGTCCTCTGGGTCAACGAAATTAACCTTAATACCATACCGCGGCAAAGTGTTAGCGAATAAATTATAGGTGCCTCCATATAAATTTGAAGCCGCAACAATTTCGTCACCTGATCCAGCCAAGTTTAAGATAGAAAGGGCAATCGCTGACATTCCTGAGGCTGTGGCTACAGAAGCTACGCCATTTTCAAGAAGCGCCATCCGTTTTTCAAATACATCGACCGTCGGATTTCCAATTCTTGAATAAATATTCCCTGGCTCATCGAGAGCAAATAAGCTCTGTGCATGATCGGTATCATGGAATACATAAGACGTTGTTTGATAAATAGGTACTGCCCTTGATCCAGTGGTAGGGTCAGGGGATTGGCCACCGTGCAGTGAAATCGTGCTTAAATCGTAACTTTCAAATGAGTTTGTCATGTTTACATCCTCCTTGGGAAATAGGTTGAATTTTTACTAGCAAGAGGGCTTCGGGGTGGCTCGAAGAAGGATTTTCAACGCGAAAAACCCCTCTTCTCGATAAGAAGAGGGGTTTGAATAAACAGGTCCTCCTCTTATCTCTCAGATTCAAAAATCTGTAGGATTTGGCACCTTTTCAAACCGATGTTTGAAGGTTGCCGGGCTTCGCAGGGCCTATTCCCTCTGCCGCTCTTGATAAGAGTACTTACTATTTAATTTGGCTATGGTTATGAATTATAAAGTACAACAATTAGAAAAGTCAATCATTTTTGAATATTATTTTACAGAATGGGTAATCGCTTCTTTAAACTGAGAAACCATATCGGCTGATTCCTCTATCCCGATCGACAACCTCACTACATAATCATTGACACCAATCTTGTTCCTCTCCTCATCTGTCAGGGAGCGATGAGAGGTTTTAATTGGATAAGACACCGTTGTTTCTATCCCGCCAAGTGTTGGGGTTAATTTAATCCAACCTAAAGAACGAAAGAATCTTTCAATCTCTGTTTTTCTGCTAAGTTCGATTGTAACAATCGCCCCATGTCCATTTTCAGAAACATGATCGGGATAATAGACACGTTCCACCAGTTCCTCCTGCTTTAAAGAATCAGCCACTTCCTTTGCGTTGGCTGACTGCCGCTTCATCCTCAGCGCCAGTGTCTTTGCCCCTCTTTGGGTTAGCCAGGCTTCATAAGGACTTAAATTTGCACCAAGTGAGATCACTTTCCGCTTAGCTTGTGCCATAATTTCCTTGCTGCCAACCACGACGCCTGATGTGACATCACTATGACCACCAATATACTTCGTGGCACTGTGAACGACAATGTCGACCCCCTGCTTGCAAGGCTGCAGTAAATAGGGTGTTGCAAATGTGTTATCAACCATGGTGAATAATCCGTATTGTCTAGCAAGCTCAACTAATTTCTCTAAATTTTCCACTCTTAAGAACGGATTAGATACGGATTCCGTGTAGAGCAATTTTGTATTTTCCTGAATGGCTTGCTCAACTCCCTTTGGATCAGCAAAAGATACTATTGTAACCTCAATACCAAAACTAGTCAGCTCTTTTGTAATCAGGTTATATGTTCCGCCATAAAGGTCTTCAGCTGCTACAATATGATCACCAGCTTTAACTACAGCAAGAATTCCAGCTAAAATCGCGGATGTACCTGAAGATGCCGCAACACCTGCCTCCGCTTCTTCAAGGTTCGCTACTGACTGCCCTAGTTCCTCTGTATTCGGATTGTTTTCTCGTGAATAGGAAAAAGCAGTCTCTCCCTCATAGTAACTTTCTAAATGGTCCAAGTCTTTAAAAGTAAACGAAGAGGTTTGATAGACCGGTGTTGACTTGCTATGTACAGCAGTTTCCTGCTCTACTTTATTATGCACCACACGCGTCTCAAAAGATGAATGACTCATAAGCTCGCTCCTTTTTTCGATGAATGCATTAAAGTATAAAGATCAATATAATATTCTGTCAATTATCAAGGGTTAGCGAGTCTGCAATATGGCCTGCACAACATGTTGATAATAGTTAAAGTGATGTGGACAAAAGTTTGAACGAAATAGCGGAAGATCCTCCCCAGTCAACATGGATCTGGCTATGAGATCGGGACGTTTTTTAGAAAGCATGCTCAGAAAATCCTCAAGGTCTGCCTGCACGACATCTGTAACCTCTTCATTGATTTTCAGTTTCATATGATCCTCATAGGGACATAAATAGATATGGCAGATCTCCCGGTCCTTAATCGTTTTAAACAGCAGCTCTTCTTTATAAAATCCGGTGTAATTCAATTGGTTCTGCGTTACTTTTAAACCGAGCTCCTCTTCAATTTCACGTAAACCCCCACCGACCCTGCTTTCCCCTGCTGTAATGTGACCAGCAGCTGTAATATCGTACAGAGAGGGGTAATCTTTCTTACTATCAGAACGTTTCTGAAAATAAATCATACTTCGATTCTCTTCATGCTGGTAAAACCAGCAATGAAAACTTTCATGCCAATCCCCATCACGATGGACTTCATCTCTATCCTTCTCCCCAATCGGAGTTAACCATTTACTGTATATTTTAAGCCTTTCTTTCATAGCCCCACCCATTTCTTTACAGTGTTAACCCATTAAACCGTCGATAAATTCTTTCAATCAGTGTATCATATTTCAAAAAAAGAACGTGAAACCATTAGCATGGCTGCACGCTTTTTACAGGGAGAGGTTTACTATAGTAATACCCTTGATATTCATGACATCCCTTATCACTTAAATAATCAATGTGTTCCTCTGTCTCCACACCTTCAGCAATGATTTGCAAATTTAAACTCTTGGCCATAGCGATAATGGCGCTAACGATCGCAACATCACTTGTATCTGAGCCAATTTGCCGAATAAAAGAACGATCAATTTTGATGGCATCAACGGGAAGACGGCTCAAGTAATTCATTGATGAAAAGCCTACACCAAAATCATCTAAGTGGACTTGAATACCGTGACCACGTAATTCTTCTAAGATTTCAGAACTATGACCAAAATCTCTAAGCACCATGGTCTCCGTAATTTCGATGATGAGGCAGTTCGCGTTAAGCTTTGCCAGTCTTAACGCCTTAAATATTTTATCCTTTAAATAACGATCGGCAAACTGTTCAGCTGATAGATTAACAGAGACATGTAAATCAGGACGATTAAACTCTTCCTGCCACTGCTTCACTTGCTGACAAGCTTCTATCAGTACCCATTCACCAATCGGAATAATTGCCCCGCTTTCCTCTGCAAGACTAATAAAATGGTCAGGGGTCAGCAACCCCATCAATGGCTGATTCCAACGAATAAGCGCCTCATACCCATTAATTTTGGAAGTGATCCCACAAACTTGAGGCTGATAATGCAAAGTGAACTCTCGCCGTTCTAAAGCATGATGTAATGCTTGCTTACGCTGCATTTCATCAATCATTTCTTCGCTCATATATGGGTTATACAATTCGTATCGGTTTTTACCTTTTCTTTTCGCCTTATGCATCGCAGCATCTGAATACCTCAATAATGCCTCTTCTTCCTCGGCATCCTGAGGATAAAGTGCCACTCCGACACTCGCTGTGCTATAGTACTCTTTTTTATTTATAAAAAATGGCCGTCTCATTGAATGAATAATGTCCTCGGCTTTTTCGCGAGCCCGAACTACATCACTTTCTCCCCGCAGCAAGACAGCAAATTCATCACTGCTGATCCTTGAGATGATACAGTCCATCCTGGCAAAAATACGATTTAAATGACTCGCAAATTGCTTTAATAATTCATCCCCACGTTCATGACCCCACGTATCATTGATCATTTTGAAATTATCCAGATCAATGAAGATCATAGCGAGCTGCTGATCCTTTTGTCTTGAATCATCCAGTTGTTCTGCGAGTAAGTCTTTGAAATAGTTCCTGCTTACCAATCCTGTTAAAGGATCAAACTGGGATATGTGCTTTAATTCTCGTTCTGTTCGTCTCTTTGACAACTCATTAGCCATCCGGTCTGCAAAAATCCGGAAGAGTGCCTTGCTCATGGGGCCATTTTTCCTAAGGCTTGTATCCATTATGGCAAGAACTCCGATCACCTCTCGTTTAGAATTAAGCAACGGGGCACCGAAGTAGCTCTCGAATTTATTTTCCACAAACAACTCGTCCTCAGGATACAACTCGTAAGCTCTTTGAGGAATGTAGTATTCCTTCCCCCGTACCACTTCTACACACGGAGTATTTTTTACTAAGTAAGTGAACCCTTTAGAAACTGCGCCTTTATGGAACATGGATACAGCCGTAATTTGTTCAACATTCCCACTCGTCAGTTCACCAATCAATACGGTCTCCACTTGAAGTATCTTTGCTAAATATTTGACAAGATAATCAAAGAAGGGTTGTCCTACGTTAGCAGAGAAAGACTGCCCTATTTCGATGACTGATCTTTTCAGCCCTTCCAGTTCCTCTTTATAACTTGTTAAAGATAACGATTGACCTGTATAGCCTATACAGGTGCCTCCTGATTCATGATAAGGGGCAACCATATCCTCAACCCATATGTACTGACCATCGACCTTCAGCCGATAATTCAAATAAAACGGCTCCTTCTGTTGACTTTGGAGAGCTTCCATTACATGTGCCACATCATTTGGATGTATGATCCAAGCAAAATCGTCTAAACTAAAAGAAGAATGTTGTGCTGAAAGCTTTTGCTTTAAAGGGGTGTTGAGATGAATCCTATCTTCCTCTTTATAATAAAACCAAATCGGGATGGACAGCTGTTTAAGTACCTTCCATGGATGTCCAATTTTCTGAGTCACTTTCCTTCACCTGCTTTACTTAGGATCCTTCATCACTCACGCTACTTTTACTATCGGAATCTTTTCATAAACGTTAAGCAAAGGTTTACAGCAGTCCGGAAGAAGGGAACAAGAATATAAGGAAAGGAGACTTTACCAATGAGTAATAAAAAACACGAAGAAAAAGAGCATGTCACAAATGAACTAGCGAATTCTTTTAGAAAACGGTCAAAGCTTAAAGATGCTTTCGACCATAAACATGAAGAAAAGGATATTGAAAATGAACAAGAGTCAGATGCCATGTTTGAACATTATTCAGATGATGACACGAAGTAAGCTTTGTCTCAAACCTTGAGGCAAAGCTTATTTTTTATGGGCAGATAACCTATTCACTTTTCAAACTATTTTGTTACTATATAGACACCAACTATTTTATAAGAATAAAAGCGCAAGCGACCCCAGTAGCGCGACAAAATAAATTTGACTCAGTTCGCGATTAAAAACGGCACGTCGTGCGGGGCAAAGAAAGGGTCTGCCTGTTTATGAAAAACAAAAAACTATTTAAGTGGGTTGGAATTGCCATCCTCCTCATCACCTTCGCTGTTGTTGTCCAGTTTTCTATGGATGAAGGGACAAAACCCAGTCTTACCCAGGAAACGTTACCTTCCATGACCCACAAGAATCTTCCCGATGACATAAAGATGGCCAAGAACAAAGCAGAAGTTAGTCAATTTTATGAAACCCTCACACCGGGGATAACAAAGGCTGAAACGCTTGAAATCGTCTCCTCGCCGAACCAGGAATATTCTATTCCCCAACATAAAGGAAATTTGTTTTTAAATGATGTATGGTACACCAGAAATCGTATTTTTATCTATTACAGTTATGACCTTAGTTTAGTTGAGGATTATGATCATAATAAAGACAAAGAAAAACTTCCAGTAGCTATTTCCGATATTGAATTGGAAGCTTTAGACGGGAACATTCCTACACAATCTCTGCAAGTAGCTTTCGCTGATTCTGGAGACTCGATCGCCTATAACGGAAAACTGTACACCTTTGCAACGATCCCGACCATTCGGCTGAAAAATAACACTTCTTTCCGAAACAGGAAAGGGGTACCCTTTGATCAAACAGTGCTTACCGCGCTCCATGTAGAAGTGAACGGGGACCGCTATAAGACAGAGGCGGCTCCCATCCATTTCACCTATGAACCTGGAGATAGCATTTTAAAGACAGCAAAGTTGCATCAAACCTATCAGAAGGACGGGCTCACTGTCGAGCTTAAAAAAGCAAAAGTGGGGCTGACGGATACTCGAATCATCTTAGATATGAGCCACCAATCCTTGCCGATTACCAACTATTTTCAAGCTTCCATCAAATCGAATTACGGGGAAGAAAAAGACGTAAGGTTTCTAGCGCCTTACGGGGAGAATCAGGAAATGTACGTGGCTGAATTCTCTCCATTTGAGAAAACACCCGACTCCTTAACTTTCCAGCTTGAACAAGTTGGCCTGCAATCAGATCAGGGTTATTCGTTCAAAGTAGATGTCACTGATTTCAAAGAAAACATAGGGAAAAACAGCAGAGGCAAAGTAGTCGATGTTCATCAAAAAGTAGCAGCCTTGTATAACACGGATGTCTATTTAAAAAAGAAAATTTATCAACTTCCTGACCAATCAAAATTCATTCTAACATTTAAACCGAAACAAAAGGACCAGGCCATTTCCCTTGCTCCTCACAATAGCTTCATCATGGGAAACGACTACACCCAGAAACCATTTACAGTAGAAAACGACCAAGGCAGCAAAGACGAGGTCCATGTTTTTTCTCCTGATCAGGAATCACTGCATATCTGGGTTTCTGCCTACTCCATTATGGGTGCTGAGGAATTAACCTTTACTGTAGAACATGCCGGCATCAGTAAACGCATCAATCATACATTCACTTTTGATCTAAAAACAGCCAAGTGACAAAGATCACTTGGCTGTATATTTTTCTATTTTACGTTCGATGAAATCGATAATGGACTGATTAAAGGTTGGCCAGTGGGTGGCTGGAAGCTGGTGTAAAGCACGATCCACAATAACTAAAGTCGCATCCGGACACGCACGGTAAAACTTTGCGTGGTGATTAATCCAGACTGCCCTCTCCCCGTACATTAATAATATGGGCATCTTTAATTGATCTAAATGTTGACGGCAATCATGATTAAAGGCCTGCTTATAAAACTCATACCATACCTTTGGATCTGATTTGTTCATGTGCTCACGAAGTTCCTGTTTATATTCCGGCCTTCTAAAATGGGATTTTCCTAAAAGCATAGCAAGAGTCTGAGGACTTTTCTTCACCCACCTCATCCCCATGCTGAATTCAAAGCGTAAAAAGAACGTATCGACGAAAGGGAAAGCACCTGACAAGATAAGTGCTTTAACTTTATTAGGGTATTGAAGGGCAAAATATTGAGCTACGGCTCCTCCAGCTGAATACCCAACAAGAATGATTTGATCAATGTGCAAAACATCGATTAATTGTTTAATTTCTTCCGCAAAATCTTCAAGGCTTGGGGAAAGATCAGTCGTATCTGAATCTCCATGGCCGCTCAGATCAGGAAGAATCAACCGATATCGGTCAGCAAGTTCATGCTGCTGCATGAACACTTTTCTTCCCATCCCCGGTGGATGGAGGAACAGAAGTACTTCTCCCTCCCCTGCATCTTCATAAAACAACCTTTGCCCAAATTGGTTTGTAAAATAAGGCATAAGCATCCCTCACTGACATTTCTTAGACCATTATTCTCCCCTGAAACGTTCTGAATTATGTAATGTCCATCCACAATTTTGTGAATATTCCTTGACGTTTAATAAGGACATGCTTAAATATCTCTCTCTTAAAATTGACCTGACTATTACAGAGTCGTAAACTGATGTATAGAAACAAAGGAAGAAAGGGTGCCTTCATGAATCATAAACGTTTAATTATACCTATATTACTTGTTATCGTTGCCCTTATATTAGCCAGTTGCGGTACCAAAGAGCTAAAAGAGCCGCTAAATTGGGAAATTGGCAGTATCCAGGGCACCACCCAGAATAAAGGAGAATTTTCGATTGATGAAATGGAAGGAAAAGTGTGGCTCGCTGATTTTATCTTCACTTCCTGTACGACAGTTTGCCCGCCTATGACCAGGAATATGGCTAAAATCCAAGATATGCTTAAAGAAGAAGGGATCGAAGCTGAAATCGTATCATTCAGTGTCGACCCTAAAGTAGACACGCCGGAAAAGCTGAAAGAATTCGCTTCTGCTCAAGGAGCTGATTTTAGCAATTGGACATTTGTTACAGGTTACACGCAAGATAAAATCGAATCATTTGCTAAAGAAAGCTTCCATACAATCGCTGATAAGCCGGAAGGTGCTGATCAAGTGGCTCACGGATCCCAGTTTTTTTTAGTTAATCAAGAGGGGAAAGTTGTAAAGTATTATCGAGGCGCAAGTGATGTACCGTTTGGGCAAATTGTTGAAGACGTCAAGATTGTCGCTAACTAGAACAGCAGCTCCGGCGCCCGAAGTTCGGTTGAAAACGGAGCTGGGTTAAAAGTAATTTCACTTAAGAAGTTTAGTTATGTTCCAGCCACTAAAAAAGCTGATTACCTGAATTGACAGGTACTCAGCTTTTTTCTTATACGCGGCCCTTCAGGCAGAATAAACTTTTTCTTTATGAGCATTCAAGCACTTCCCTAGATGATCACGGGCCCTTTTCATCCGTGTCTTTAGCGTGTTCTCATTCATATGAAGGGCTGAGGACATTTGTTTAACAGATAATTCTTTAAAATAGTAAAGCTCTACTGCTTCATGATAGTCTGGCTGCAATAACCCGATTGCTTCATGAATCATCTCATTATCTTCTTTTTCCACCATGACCGCCAGCGGATTCTGCTGGTCCGCCTGTACAACATGCAGCCATTGGTCCTCCCAAGGGGAAACCTTTCGATAAGTGTAGCTGCGAAGATAATCTTTGCATTGATTGATCATTATTCTAAATACCCAGGCCCGAAGACTATTTCCCTGCTGAAAAGAATCGAATTTTTCATATGCTTTCAAGAATGCCTCCTGAACCATATCCTCAGCTATCATCACATCTTTTACATAGGACTGTGCCGTACGCAGTAATGTTGAATATTCATGGTTCATGACTTCTGTCAGCACGATCTCTTTATCATTTATCATTTTTGCCCACTCCATTGTATCCCCTGCACTCATTCATTCTTTTTATATAATCTAATCGTACTATATTTCATATATTTTCAAATCTTTTTATTGAACTATTATCAAGGGACAAAAAAGCAAATGAATATTAAAAATTACAGCTGAAAATTAAGAAACACTTATGTTTTTACAGCTGTTCCATTTTTATGTAACTTTAGACCTATTCTTAACTTGTCGATTCCTGTATGATAGAGATAGGTAATTTTTTCAAGGAGGTGTAGGATAATGGATATTGGCAGGAGAATTTCCATCTATCGTAAGTTACATAATATGACCTTGCAGCAGCTTGGCGGAGAACATCTATCTACGGCCCATCTTAGTAAAATAGAAAATGGCCACCGACGGCCAGGTGTTAACACTTTACAGGTCATTTCTAAAGCATTGGGCATGCCGGAGGCCTTTTTCACTAAATATGAAGCGGAAGACCATGAAGTACGCCACGTCCTCAACCAGTTACAATTGTTTATTATTACCGATTTAGACAGGGCAGGTCCCCTTATTGAAGCCATAGATGAGAATTATTATGAATATTTATACCATGTTAATCAGGAAATGTACTTTCTTTTATTAAAATGCAGCTATTATTGCAAATCACGTATGGCCAAGAAGGCCAAGATGCTTTACGACCGGTATATTCAAGCCTATCTTCACAAATATGCGCTTGAGGATTTACCTCCTTATGTGAGAAATGCCTATCATTACTGTCAGGGTATCAGAACCTATCAGCAAGCTGATTTCCTAACCAGTTTGCGTCATTATCAGGACTTTTCCCTTGCCAAAAGTCCCCTTCCTATAAAGGCTGCTCTTACTTATAATCGGGCCGTTTTATCAAATGCTCTCGAGGACTACCAGATGGCGATAGATTATTGTAAAGAAGTGCGAACCTATTATGAAAGTCTTAATCAAACAGAAGATGTGGGCATGATTTTGAACCTGCTTGGGGTTATCTATCTCAATCAAAAACAATTTGAGGAGGCCATGAAATTTCTAGACCAAGCCCAGGAGCTGTCTGAGCAAGACGAGAACCGCTATCTCCTTGCACAGATTCTTCATAATAAAGGAGTGGTGATGAGGAATTTTGGGCAAAACAAAAAAGCCTGTTCCTTCCTAGAACGCGCCCTTAAACTGAAGGAACTAGAAGGAGAGACTGCAAATAAACAAATTTCTTATCATTCCTTATGTAAGTCTTATTTACAAGAAGGAGATTTGCCGCAAGCTCAAAGTATTTTTAATACAGCAAAAGATGAGATTAGTGATGAGGCTGACCACTACTATCTTCTCGAGTCCTTTCTTGATTACTATCGACAAACAGGAGATCAAGTCCGCTACGAGCAAGGATTAGAAAGCTGTATTGCTTACTTTGAAAAAGGAACAGATAAAGAACCGCTAGAAACACTCTATCAAAAACTTGGCGATCACTTCTATGAGTTAGGAAAATACAAGCGAGCCGCCGACTATTACCTCGCCCACATAAAAACCACCTCTGATCTTCCAATTATTGGATGACCTGAGGTGGTGCAAACTGGAATAAATGCTAATTAACTTACAACTGAGCGAATGAAATCAGCTAATGATTGGAAGAAGTTCCGTACAGCTGATGTGAGGCTGTTCCAGAATCCCTCATCATTCACTAAGTCTTGAATACCGCCTGCTAGTTCATCAAGCTGGTCCTTCACTTGATCAAAGTTTATATTCAAATCACGCATTTGTTCAAAGAGATCAACGAGTCGTTGGCGGTCCTCAGGACTTAATTCAATATTTAAATTCTGCAGCTGATCCTGCACAATTTGTTCTACCTCTTCTTTAGTAGCAGGATTTTGTTCAGCGATCGCTTTTTTAATTTCCGTCAACAATTTACTGACTTGCGCTTGGTCAACTCCTGATTCTTTACTGATAGAAGTCGCTACATCCAGCTCTTCGCTGGCCACTTCCATGCGTTCCTTATCGAGTTGAACTCCTTTAGCATCGTAAGCTTTGTAAATACCTGTTAAAGCAGAATGTCCGCTAACTTTTACAGAAGAAGCGACGAATACATCTGCATTCTCTACACCAGCTGTCAATAGAGCATTTGCGTACATTTCCTTCGTTACTTCTGTGATATGATCTGGTGTTACGATCTCAATATTTAGCCCTGTGCCATTATCCTGGTGTATAATTTTAACGGAGGAGTACATATTTGAATTCGGGTTTCCTCCAATATAGTTTGCAATATCCTGACCTGTAACGGTAAACTCGTCCACTTGTTCATGTTGATTTACCTCAAGCAGCTCAGACACTTTGCTTTTCTGCGACTGCGTCAGGGCTTCACCATAAACTACGATCGGCAATCCCAGCTTTTCATTTATTCCTTCACTCCCTGTAGAAGCGAACACTCCTTTTGGGATTATAAAACTAACGATCATAATGAATGCTAAGAGCAACAGACTTTGCTTCTTCATAACCACAACTCCCTTTTTGCTAGATTCACAACTCGAATAAGATTATGCTAAACTTAGACTTTATTATACCTATTTTTAATTAGATAACATCAACTCTTCGGCTTATTTTAATATTTTTTTCATATAATTATACGTTCTTCAATGGGAAAACGTTTCACTTCTGGTTATTTTAGAAAGGAAGGAAAGGTATGAAGATTTTAAAGCAATTCGGTTTATACCTCTTTACCTTAGGGCTTTTCATCGCGGGGGTAACTCACTTTATTTATGATAAAGGCTATGCACAAATGATTCCTGATTTTATACCGCTCGAGCTTGAGATTGTCTATATGACAGGTAATACGGAATGGCTGCTTGCATTGCTGCTTATCTTTCCGCAATCCAGACGTGCAGCCGGAATCGCAACAGCTCTTTTCCTCGTCGCTGTTCTTCCGGCTAATATTTATGCTGCCATAAATGGAATCCCTGCACCGTGGAGCGAGGATTCAAGTCTGGTTCTTCTTTGGATTAGACCATTTCTGCAGCCGTTATTGATTTGGTGGGTGCTAGCTGTATCAAAATAGTCGAAACCGCTTATTCTGTTTGATACACTTATATTATGACATGATAAGGAGGCTGCCACATGCGCTTACAAGGAAAAAAAGTTATTCAACTCGTAAGTAAAGACTTCGAAGATTTAGAACTATGGTATCCATTGCTGCGCTTGCAGGAAGAAGGAGCAACGGTACATCTAGTTGGCGAGAAAGCAGGCGAAGTGTACCCGGGAAAGTATGGGGTGCCCGCAGCTTCTGACTATGCCTTTGATGAGATTGATCCGGCAAACTACGATGGCATTCTTGTTCCGGGCGGGTGGTCACCTGATAAACTGCGCCGTTATGACAGTGTGCTTAACATGGTACGTCATATGAATGAACATCACAAACCGATCGGTGAAATATGCCATGCCGGCTGGGTACTGATTTCGGCTGGTATTTTAGAAGGACGCCAAGTTACCAGCACGCCTGGCATTAAAGATGATATGATCAATGCTGGAGCAACATGGTACGATGAGGCTGTTGTCAAAGATGGCCATATTATCTCTGCGCGCCGTCCTCCGGATCTTCCGCCATACGCAAAAGCTTTCGCTGATTTATTAGCTGAATCCTAGGTCATTTGCTTGAAAGTCACAGTTTAAAAATGACTGGACTTTCAAGCGGTGCGTCCTAACAATATAATGCTTTCCCAAATGGTTCTTACTACGATGATCATAAAAGCTTAGCCATGTAATACTCATCCACAAATTCCCCGTCAATAAACAAAGAGTTTCGTTTCCTCCCTTCTACTTCAAATCCCCTCTTTGTATATAAGCCCACCCCCGCCTCATTATTGACCACAACTGTCAATTCCAGCCTGTGAAGACTTTGTCCAAGCGCCCATTGCTCCATTGTTTTGAAAAGCTCATTTCCTACACCTTTGCCTCTATTTGTACTTAAAATTCCAATGACCAAGTGAACCGAATGCTGCTGTCGTCTGGCAGAGCTATTTATGGCCATGATATACCCTATAAACCGATCATTTTCATGGGCAGCAAAAATAATTGAATTTCCTGCCTTCTCCATCCCCACTATTCGAGAATGCATTTGTTCCTTCGTAGTCTTTCTTTCACCTGCTTCATACAGCATATACCGTGATTCTGTTTCAACCTCTTTAATTAATCCCACTAACTTCCCCGCATCTTCAGGCATAACTTGTTTAATCTCCATTATAGATCTCCCTTATGTATATCCCTTATGTATATCACTTTTCTCGTTATTATACCTGATTGTAGAATATAAAAAAGGGAGCACTTGATTTGTGCTCCCTTTTGCCTAGCGGCGATGTTGAACAAGATCGATGGTACCTAATACTACATGGGCTAATCCGAAGCCAAAAATAGTGTTGGCAACCATTTTATTTGAACCGTGTTTCTGCTTCAAGACATAACCAGTGGTCGTAACAGCTGAACCTAATGCAGTTGGAATTACACCTTCACGCATAGTAGTCATTGTCCTCTCGCAGTCAAAGTTAGTTGGTGACTTTGCACCATTTTTATTGTTAGCCTTCAGCGTGTAACTATTCAGTCATTGGTGCTGAAATCAGAAGAAATAATGAATCATCACAGGGCATTCCAAGAATTGCTGCTGCCTGATTTCTTCATGTTTTCCTTCCCTGTTCGAATTTGAGTAAATTCTTTTCATAGAACATTCCCTCTATTCCTTACTGCAGATGGGGCTGTATTCCTCCGCTATTTTGCATAACTCTCATATCTTCAGGTGGTGTACCATGAATATAAGCTGGGGCTGGTATAAGATTCGGGTTCTGACCATTGGCCCCTGGGTTCTGAACATATTCAAATGTACCATTTCCATCCAATGCTGGACCACTGGCCCAACGCCCCGTACTGCTTTCCTCTCCTTCAGAAAAGTTCATAAACGAATAAGCCACATCTAATTTCTCGTGATCCGGACTAAATGTGCTAGGGACCACAGCACCCTGGGTTTGTTCTAATTCTTCAATAGCAGCCATCCATTGATTTTGGTGCATTTTATCTCTGGCGATCAAGAAAGAAAGCATATCCCTTACCCCAGGATCAGTTGTCATTTCATATAGACGAACAACTTGAAGACGCCCCTGTGACTCCGCATTTAAATTTGCTCTGAAGTCTGCCAGCAAGTTGCCGCTGGCAATTGTATAGCGTGCGTTCCATGGGTATCCGGCTGCATCATTCGGCTGGGCTCCAAGACCGTTTACAATTGCATGCTGAGGGTTCATCCCGCCTAGTACAGCTTCTACTGCAGGATCTTTGGCACCCTGTTCCTGATCATGTGCTGGTGCTCCATCGAGTAATTGGGCAATCATTGTGGCAATCATCTCTACGTGGGCAATTTCCTCTGTACCAATATCTAAGATCATGTCCTTATACTTGTTTTCAGCTCTACAGTTCCACCCCTGAAAAAGGTATTGCATCATTACTGACATTTCCCCATACTGACCGCCTAATATTTCTTGAAGCTTTTTTGCATAAACCGGGTCAGGCTGAGAGGGTTTAGCGTTATATTGAAGTTCTTTTACATGTGAAAACATCTTATTCCCCTTTTCAATTAGTCATTTACTTTTATTATTTTTTGTGAAAAAAATGCTTTTATCCCCGATAAATTTTGCCAAAAAAAATCCGCCTTCATAGTTGAAGACGGACTTTATGCACATTATTGCATCGGAACAGGAGTGAAGAAACCTGCCATATCCTGTGTAGCTTCCTGTGGTGCTGGCATTAAAGGATAGTATCCTTTTTGCACCATATACTGCCACGTTTCATAGGCATGTCGGTTACTGTTTAAAAAAGCCTTTTCTAAAAAATGACGCAAATCAGGGTTCGCACACTCCACCGCTGCAGCAGCATAGTTTTTTGCTGAACCCTTTTGATTTAATAAATATGCCGTAGCAATCTCTCTGTCATTGTGTGTTTGCACCTCTGTTCTCGGTTGTCCAGGTTGAAAAGGCACAGTTCCAGTCGTGAAGTCTGACAGTTTTCTTACTGGCTGATCAGGTTGAAATTTACTGATGTCTGGAGTGGTTTGGCTTTGTAAAAATTCAACCTTCAAATTGTAATCCGCTACGTGTAGGGAAATTGACGTGTCAGCATATCTTTAAGTTCAGGATCTTGCGCTTGCTGAATAAAACTTGCCATACAGCCAATTGTATTATAGCAGCCCATTGTTAGTTCAGTTAAATCGTGTAGTTCATGTGATGCTAACTGCATATGATCTTCCTTCCTCAATTCTTAATAACCAAGCACATATTTATTCTGTACAATTGAATTTAAAATAATATAACCTCATTATATTTATCATCTCATCCACTTTCGAAAGAGTTTTTTGATGGGAGGAAGATGGCTTGCAAGTACTATTAAAAAGTTATCTCAGGAATAAAACGATTGATATGGGAATCCAGTTCACTTTTATACTGATCCAATTCAGGCTGTTTCTTTACGTCAAAACAAGCAAATGTATCAATTGGCTTCATTCCAGTATATTTATGAATTAGATGCAGATGAAAAAGAACTTCCTCCACACCCCTTCCTTCAAAAAATTTGTCTGGATTGTTAAATGCAGAACGCGGGGCATTCCATGTTGTTGAAAACATGTACCGTTTACCATGAAGCAATCCCCCCGTCCCATAATCACTTTGATTTCCTTTGAAAAATACTCCATACTCATGAACGGTATCAAAATACTTTTTCAACAGGGCGGGAACACTGTAACAATAGACCGGAGTTTGGTATATTACAATATCTGCCCACTTCACCTTTTCTTGTTCTTCTCTCACTTCATAGCCTTCTTGTATGGTCGTTGTTTTAACTTCGCATGTTTTCCTTAATTTTTCGATCAGGTATTGAAAAAGGGTTTGATTGAGTTCACCTTTGGAATGGGGATAATATTCGTGCCCGTTAATAACAAGAGTTTTCATGCTAAACCTCCCCTGGTTGTTTAGTTATACTATTATGGATACCCTAATTTTCTCTTCCTAATTAAAAAGCATGTTCCTCGCCAAAGGAACATGCTTTCTTTCTAATCAAGAGCTTTGCCTGCTAACATCCTTAACACTGCATCATCCATCGGTGGATTATGAAGACCTGCACGAACGTCTCGATACAACTTCTCAAATGGCTGTTGTTTCGATAATCCTCGCCCGCCAGCGATCCGCATAGCCAGATCAACAACTTCATTTGCTGTATTCGTCACCGCAAGCTTTACTGCTGCAAGTTCGGTACCCATCTTCATACGTTTCTCCGGCTCTTCATCCCATTTCCTAGCCGTTGCATACATAAAGCTGTGTGCCTGCATGAGTTTCCATTCCATCTCGCCAATTTTATCCCTGATATGCCCTACCTCTGAAATTGTCGTATCAAGACTGTTTGGCTGAAAGGATACGGCAAACTCAATAGCCGCGTCTCTAGCTGCTACAGCGATTCCTAAATAACATGCAGGAATATGAAGCAGCCACCCCTTTGGAGAAGGCTTACTTTGCCCCTTGATCTCAACTAAATCGTGTTCATTCACTTCCACTTCATCAAGAATTAAATCGTCACTCTCCGTACCACGCATTCCTAGTGTGTCCCAGATTTTATCAATACGAAGACCAGGCTGATGCCTGTCAATTAAGAACCATCCTACTTCATCTAGGTCTTCGACGTAGGCGGAGACAATATAATAATCCAAGTGGTCGGCCATTGATGCAAATGTTTTACGGCCAGTGAGCACATATCGCCCCTCTCTTTTTACAGCCTTTGTTTCCGGAATACCACCTCTGGTTGGACTCCCCGTCCCTGCTTCCGTCGCTAAACGGTTCACAACCTTTTGTTCACTTGCGATCTCGGAGGCTAACCGCTCAAATGTTTCCAGCTTCCAAGGTTTATCATCACTTAGTTCCATCACAATTCCAAGGTGCCACCCCATGGACAGGGCTGTTGAGCCATCACCGACGGCTATCGTTTCCTGTAATAGTAGAAATTCGTACAAAGAAAGATCTTCGCCTCCATATTTGGCAGGCAAGGTAAAAGACGGATATCCCTCTTGTTTGATGACTTTCAGAGTTTCATCAGAAAAAACAGCCTCCCGGTCTGAATCGCTCACGTGTAACCGAGCTTCTTTTGCTATATTCGCGGCTCTTTTAATTAAACGCTGCTGCCTTTCATTTTTAATGAAAGAATCTAATATTGTATTCATTCACTACTCACTCCCCATTGCTTTCATTCTTAAATCATACTAAATGAGTCGGGTTTAGAACAACTATTCGATTCTATGTCTATTTCTTTTAATACTTTCATAGCATGTACAAAAGCGCTTATTTTACAAACTTATTACAAATTCCCTATGTATTTAAAGGATATGGAAGTTGTCCGTAATATACCCTGTCTAAAAAGCTTATATTCATCATAATCGGAAAATTTAGAGTTTGCTGTTTTTTTATAGGCTTGGTAGTATGAATACTACTTGCCTAGATATCCCGCCCTAAGACTGATGCACCACATTTCTTTATACTTACAATATAAATCAATCTAAGGAGGTCAATTATGAAAAAGAGAGTACTCTCGATTCTTATGATTGCGTTTTCCATCATGCTATTAGCAGCCTGTGGATCTGAAGAATCTAATGGCGGCGGCGATGGTGGAGATTCTGCTCTCGCTAAAGTTAAAGAACAAGGTTATGTGACAGTTGGATTTGCGAACGAAGCACCTTATGCGTATAAAGAAGGAGATGAGCTAAAGGGTGTAGCTGTTGAAATCGCAAAAGCAGCATTTAAGAATATGGGAATTGAAGAAGTAAGAGGTGAAATCGCAGAATGGAAACAGCTTATTCCAGGTGTTAAAACCGGAAAATTTGACGTTATTACCGCTGCGATGGCTATTAAACCAAATCGTTGTGAACAAATTGACTTCGGTATGCCAGGAATTAAATATGGTGAAGGAATGGTTGTTGAAAAAGGAAACCCTCTTTCTTTAACTAGTTACAAAGATATTGCAGAAAACTCAGATGTGAAAGTTGCGGTTATGTCAGGAGCTACAGAGGTTGACTTTCTGAAAAGCGCAGGAGTAAGTGAAGATCAAATTGAAACATACCCTGATATTGCAGCTACTCTTGATGCTGTTAAAACTGGACGCGCTCAGGCAACTACTGCTACTGAACTAACCGTGAAAAAAGCTATGAAATCAACAGGCGGCGAATCACTTGAATATGTTGAAGATTTCGAACAGCCAGATGTAGAAGGCGTTCCAAGTTACGGTGCGGCCGGCTTCGCTCAAGATGCTGACGAACTCCGTGAAGCCTATAACGCAGAGCTCGAAAAAATGAGAGAAAGCGGTGAGCTGGCGGAGATTGTAAACTCCGTAGAATTCTTCGGCGATAATAATCTCATCACAGAAGACATAACAGTAGAACAACTTTGTAAAGGGTAAATAACGAATGTGAAAGGCACCCGATACCCGGGTGCCTTTTTTTCAGAAAAACGAAAGGGTGAACTCAAATTAGCAATTATATTGAGATAATTCCCATACTATTAGAAGGCTTAAATATAACGATTACTGTTCTAATAGGATCAGCTATTTTTGGCTATCTTATTGCGTTTTTAGCCGGGTTCGGACGCCTTTCTAAGAATTTTTTAATTCGAAACTTCACCAAAGTTTATATTGAAGTGTTTAGAGGGACGTCATTAGTTGTCCAGTTGTTCTGGTTTTTCTATGTTCTCCCGGGTTTATTAGGTATTGAACTGTCCGCCTATCTCATAGGAGTTATCACGATAGGAATGAATTATGGTGCCTATATGTCTGAAGTCGTCCGTGGGTCGATTTTAGCTGTTTCCTCAGGACAATCAGAAGCAGCGACTGCATTAAATATGTCTCGTTTTCAGCGAATGAGATTCGTAATCCTGCCCCAGGCCATTCGTATGATGCTCCCGGAGTTTGGAAATTACCTCATTCAAATGTTAAAAGCGACCTCACTCGTTTCTATCATATCGCTGGCCGATATTACTTATGTAGGCTTACTGTACCGCGATGCCAACATCTCTGAAGGTGTGGCAGTTTTTACAATGCTCCTTGTGCTATACTTCATCATTGCCCTTCCGCTCATCGGCTTAACACGCTGGCTTGAACGCTGGGCTTCGAAGGGAGTGGCTACTGAATGAAATGGAATTGGAGTACAGTTGTTGATGTTTTCCCTTACATTTTCGAAGCCATGTGGACGACTCTCGGCCTAACCATTATTTGTTTTACTGTATCGCTTATAGTAGGCGGGATATGGACAGCTCTTAGAAGAATTAAATTCAAACCAGTCTATTGGCTTATTAGTTTCATAATTGAATTTATTCGTTCTACTCCACCGCTTGTCCAGCTTTATTTTCTGTTCTTCGCATGGCCGTTAATCCCTTATGTCGGGGTAACGCTAGAGCCGTTTACTGTGGCCATTCTTGGTTTAGGTGTTCATTTCAGCACATATATTTCCGAGATTTACCGTTCTGGAATCGAAGGCGTGCCGAAAGGACAATTAGAAGCGGCAACAGCACTGAATTATACAACAGCACAAAAATGGACAAAAATCATCTTACCCCAGGCGATCCCGCCTGTCATCCCGATGCTTGGTAACTACTTGATCATAATGTTTAAAGAGATTCCTTTAACCATTGTTGTGGGTGTGGCCGGAATGCTGACTGCTGCTGAAGTGTACGGAGTCAATAACTTCGAATATTTAGAACCCTACACACTCGTTGCTTTCTTCTTCCTGGCGATGAGTTATCCATCAGCTCTATTTGTGCAATGGCTTGAGAAAAAATTAAATAAACGCTACAAATCTGACAATAAAAAACCTAATAAAAAAGGAGTGACAGCCTCATGAGCCAACCACTCGTAGAATATAAAGATGTACACAAATCATTTGACGATGTTGAAGTACTTAAAGGCATTAACTTGACAGTGACCCCCGGAGAAAAGCTTGCCCTGATTGGACCAAGCGGCTCCGGGAAAACGACAATCATCCGCATGCTAATGACACTTGAGAAACCAACATCCGGCATCATCAATGTCGACGGTACTCCACTTTGGCATAAAGAAGTAAAAGGGGAACTTGTTCCAGCTGATGAGAAACACTTGCGCCAGGTAAGGGGAAACATCGGCATGGTTTTTCAACATTTTAATTTGTTTCCCCATATGACCATTTTGAAGAATTGCACGTCGGCTCCTATTAACGTGTTAGGTATTTCTAAGGAGGAAGCCGAACAACGAGCTAAAGAAATGCTCACCAAAGTTGGGCTTGGAGATAAACTTGAATCTTACCCAGCCCAATTGTCAGGAGGACAACAGCAGCGTGTAGCGATCGCCCGTGCTGTTGTTATGCGCCCGAAAGTCATGCTCTTTGACGAAGTTACTTCTGCGCTCGATCCGGAGACTGTGGGAGAAGTGCTTGAAGTCATTAAGGACATTGCCAAGGAGGGCGAAATGGCTATGATCCTTGTTACTCATGAAATGGATTTTGCACGAGATGTAGCGGATCGAATAGTTTTTCTTGAAGGAGGAAAAATTGCCGAACAAGGACCGCCTCAGCAAATATTAGAGAATCCAGAAAGTGACCGTCTACAATCCTTCCTGGAACGATTCCGCTCTACCCTATAGAAGCAAAGACGCAAAAAAAACACTTCATCGTATTTTACGGTGAAGTGGTTTTTTGTTTTTTACAAACTGTTTAAAAAAACTGAAGGAGTTTAATGCTTCCTCTCTCGGGAAGATTAATACAAAATAACATTCATGATCAAAAAACGATTGAAAGGAACGCTGCTCATGAAAAAATCCAATAACATCACTCGGGAAAAAGGATTAGATCATAGTATTACTTTATTGTCTGAAGGTTACCAATTCATTCCAAAAAGAACTGCTCGCTACGGAACAGATCTCTTTCAAACGAGACTGCTCGGGCAAAAGGTAATTTGTATGTCAGGTCAAGAAGCGGCAAAGATGTTCTATGATAAAGAACGATTCCAACGCGATGGTGCCGCCCCAAAAAGAATCCAAAAAACGTTATTTGGTGAAAACGGAATTCAAACAATGGATGGATCACCGCACGAACACCGTAAGCAGCTTTTTATGTCACTCATGACAGATTCAAGACTGCAACGGCTCGGTGAATTAACCAAACACTATTGGGAGCAGCGAGCTGCCAAATGGAAGAAAAAAGATAAAATAGTATTGTTCAATGAAGCGCAGGAGGTTCTATGCCAGGCCGCTTGCGAATGGGCCGGTGTGCCAATTAAAAAAGCAGATATCCCCCAAAGAGCAGCTGATTTTTCCAATATGGTGGATGCTTTTGGAGCCGTTGGGCCAAGACATTGGCGAGGAAGAAAAGCAAGAGCCAGGGCAGAGAAATGGATTCGACAAGTTATTAAACAAATCCGTTCTGGTAAATTAAAGGCAGATGAAGAAAGCGCCGCATATGCTATGGCCTTTCATAAAGACTTAGAAGGCAAACCATTGAATATAAGCATGGCCGCTATCGAATTAATTAATGTACTGCGTCCCATTGTAGCCATTGCCACTTATATTACATTTGGTGCCTTAGCGTTGCATAAACATCCTGAATTGCACGACGAGGTGAAGGATTATAATGAAGACCGTACACAAATGTTTATTCAGGAAGTCCGACGGTACTATCCTTTCGGGCCATTTTTAGGAGCTCGTGTACGACGCAGTTTCATCTGGAATCAATGCCATTTTAACGAAGGCCAGTTAGTGTTGCTCGATATTTATGGAACCAATCACGATTCACGCTTATGGAAGGAACCATACACTTTCACTCCCAAACGATTCAAAGACTGGAATGGCGGCCTATTTGATTTGATTCCGCAAGGCGGCGACTATTATAAGAATCACCGGTGTCCTGGAGAATGGGCAACGATTGAAGCCATGAAGGTCAGCTTAAACTTTTTACATCAACTTAACTATAAAGTGCCCAAGCAAAACCTGAATTATAGTATGGTTAGGATGCCTACACTGCCTAAGAGCAAATTCATAATGACTAACGTTGAGCTAAAATAGATTTAGAGATCACGTTCATTCAGGCACATTGAAACTCCAGTCCATGCTGATTGGAGTTTTCAATTTGGCTTTAAAATCCGAAGATCATCCTGCAATTGTCTATACTTGCACGACCCTTTTCTATATCCACGACTTATTGTTCAGCATATCCACAAATGCTTCTACTTGAGGAAGAGCACAAATCTCCTCTTTTACACACAACCATGTTTCTCTGACTAACGGTTTTCCACTTAGCTCTAATGAAAGGTGAGGTAAATCCATTAATTCCTCTGTCACCATACTCTTAGGAAGAACCGTCATCCCTAACCCTGTCTTCATCAACTCCTTTGCTGTTTCAAACTGATCCACCTTCATCGAGCGCCGCATATTCAAACTCTTTTGTTCCAGCATCCAGCCTTCTATTAACTTTTGATAGTCAGCGTCTGTCTTAAACTCTATGAATGGACGTTGTTCCTTCCCGATTTCTTTCGTGTCAAAAAGATAGAGCTGATCACTGAATAAGTGATAAGATTTGTAATCTAAGGGTGGTTCTCCGCGAACAATGGATACATGAAAATCAGCAGCTGACTGCCGTATTTCTTCACTTATCCCTGTAATTAGATCAATGGTGACCTTAGGATAAATTTTTGTATAAGCGTCTAGAATCATTGGGAGATAATGCTGACTTACTAAAGAAGAAACACCAAGTGACAGGGTCCCCGCCACCTCATCCACTGACTTGATCAGCTGATGATGTAATTTAGTTTCCTGAACAAGCAATTGTTCAGCATGTTTGATAATTTGTTCACCCGCAGCCGTTACAACTAACTGCTTTGGTGTACGCAGGAAAACCTTCACTCCAAAGTAATCTTCTATATATTTCAAGCGCTGCGTGATAGCGGGCTGTGATATAAGTATTTTCTTCGCTGTTGCTCTGATCGTTTTATGCTTTTTTAAATATAAAAGCAATTGGTAGTCCTCTATTCTCATAAGACCCCTCCCTATAACTTATTCTTATCAACTTTAATTATAATTCAATATTATACTTATTTCATAAGCTGCGGTAGGATGAAATTAGTTCAAAGATGTGGGGTGTTCGGATGAATCGCTTAAATAGAAATAAGCTGTTATCAGGCTACTTTTTATACGAATGCGGAAGGGCTATGTACTTTGTTCTTGTTACATGGTTTCTCTTTCAATGGACTGAGAACGCCATATTTACTGGATTATTTGTCAGCTTAGGGTTCGTTCCGGGTTTGTTCTCAAATTTAATCTTCGGGGTGCTTGTGGATCGACATAATCGTAAGATGCTTGCGAACCTTGCAGGTGGAATGAGCCTGTTCATTCTATGTGTGCTTCTCGTCTCATTTGTTTACGATTGGGTCACCCCATGGTGGATTATCGTCACCCATATGGTTCTTCAGACTACGGGTTCCTTGTTCCGTCCATCGCTTCAAGCATTAGTTGCTGAAGTATTTGACCAACGAGAGTTACCGAGGATTTTTTCATTATCGGGATCAGCTACCATTTCTGGAAGTTTATCAGGAGCAGCTTTAGGAGGGCTCTTTTCCAGTTGGGTTGAAACTCCTTTATCTTTGGCCATGGTGCTCGTCTTTTACCTGGGGGCCTTCTTCTCCATTTTCCTAATGACCTATACTCCATCACCCGAGCGGGATCATATAAAAAAACAGCGATTTTTATCCGAGTTGAAAGACGGTTTTTCCTACTTAAAGAGTCATTCCATACTTCATAGTCTATTTGTGATGATGATGCTTGGACAGCTCACCTTTCATACAACACTTGGTTTTCTCTCTGTGTATACGAGTGCGTATTTAAATCGTTCAGCACTTATTTACGGGTTCCTCGATGTTACTTTTTCAATTGGAGGGATTACAGCCGGGTTATTAGGAGCATGGTGGTGGAAAAAGTTGAAAAACCATTTGGCGTTTTATTCACTGGCAAGTGTAGCCTTAGGGTTGCTCCTGTTAGGTATTACAAGGAATATATGGATAGCCTTTATTGGTGTTCTCTTCGTCGGGGTCGGTACCTCTTTTGTAAGAGCTCTGTTGCAGTCTGTTCAACAAATAGCTACGGAAAAAGAATATCATGGAAGAATGTCAAGCTTTCGGATGTTATGTAACCAAACATCTGTTGTCATCACTGGCCCATTATTCGGTATCCTTGCGTCCACGTTTAGCGCAAATATCGTATTTATGACGCTTCTTATCCCAGTTAGTTTAGGAATGCTTTGGTCAATCTATCAGTCCCGCCATCCTCTTTTCATTGAAATTACATCAGATAAAAGCGCATAGAAATGAGGTATGTCATTAAGACACACCTCATTTTTTCATATGTTCTAATTAAGTACGTTGCAAGCAAGCTTTGCGTTTATCTTGTTTCTTCCTTCGGTGTTTTATAAACTTTCTCTACCTCAACTCCCAGAGTCTTCAAATAATCGACGAACTGGTCCAGGCTCTTCATGTTTTCACCTCAGTATAACTTGCAAAATTTGGCTCGAAGCCACACCTAATCGTGCCCATCTATTGTGTACGTTAGGACTCATTCGAATGTTTCAACTTTTTCTCCAATTTTACCATACCCTTCAGCAAGCTAAATTATGCAGGTATTATAGATTTCCTTGCAGATTAAAGAATTCCTCCATCAATTCGATAAATACTTCCGCGTTTTTGGACAGTTCCTGTTCTGAAGCTGGGAACACATATGAAAAGAAACGTGTAGGCGGTTTGATAAATGGAAGATCATAAATATGATGATGAGCATGGGAGTGGTCTACAACCGTTTTTGAAATTAAAGATAAACCAAGTCCTTGTTTCACTCCTTGGATGACTCCATGATTACTGCCAATCGTAATCATTTTACGAGGACGTATATTATAAGATTCAAGGATAGAATCCATCACTGCCCGTGTTCCCGATCCTGCTTCACGCCCAATCCAAGTATGATCTTGAAGTTGATGAAATCCCACTTCCTCCTGTTTGCGCATGGAATGTTCAAGAGGCACGACCACGACCATTTCGTCTTCTAAAAACGGCACAGAGTCCAGATCCCTTTCACTGACTTGCCCTTCTACGAGACCAATATCCAAATCATGCAGCTGAACACCCCGATTAATCCGTTCTGTATTTTCAATTTCAATCTCCAAATCAACTTCTGGATATCTTTCGTCAAAAACCTTCAGCAGCCCAGGCAGAATATATTCCCCGACCGTATAACTCGCGCCTATATGCAAAGAACCTCGCAATTGATTATGGTAATCATTAACTTCCGTCCGTGATTTATCAATGACTCCTAAAACCTGGCGTGCTCTCTGATAGACTAATTCTCCTGTTTGTGTCAGCTGAAATCTTTTCGGAGAACGGTCAATTAACGTTGATTGATAAAACTTTTCCAAATTTTTAATATGGAAACTTACTGTAGGTTGAGAAAGATTTAAAGTTTTCGATGCTTTTGTGAAACTCTGCAATTCGATGACCGTGATATATGTTTTTAGCGCTTCAAAATCCATGTAGTTCACCCTAATGATTAAAATTATTAATACTTACTATTATAAAGTTTTATTTTACTAATAACTAGTCCGAATCGTATAGTATGTTTATACTCAATTATTAAAGAAGGTAAAATTATGTTCGCTTATCAAGGAAATAAAATGGGTCCCTGGTTAACAGGGGTTGGCTTCACTTTTTTACTAGCATTGTTCGGTTACGGCCTCGCTTTATTGCCAGGTTTGAATCAGATTGGCCCTCTGGCCACATCTATTCTCATTGCTGTGTTGTACCGGCACTTTTTGGGGTATCCTGAAAAAATTCATACAGGGATTCAGTTTTCCTCTAAAAAGTTGCTGCGTATCGCAATCGTTTTATTCGGTCTCAAACTTAATATCAACGTCATTTTAAATGAAGGAGCAGCTTTATTTTTAAGAGATCTGTTCGTCATTCTTTTCGCAATTGGGGTGATGATGATGCTTGCCCGCCTCTTCAAAGCTGACCGCTCCATTTCCTTGCTGATTGGGATTGGAACTGGTATTTGCGGGGCGTCTGCGATCGCTGCCGTTTCCCCGATTCTGAAGGCAAAAGAAGAGGATACAGCTATTAGCGTAGGAATCATTTCATTTGTTGGCACCGTTTTCGCATTAATATATACGATATTGAGACCCTTCCTTCCACTTGGAGCAGAAGCTTACGGCATGTGGGCCGGGCTCAGCCTTCATGAAGTGGCAAACGTAGTATTGGCCGGAGCACCTGCTGGAGAAAATGGGCTGGCTATGGCTTTACTTGCTAAACTTGGACGTGTATTTCTACTTATACCTGTAAGTCTAATCATCATTTGGATCATGGGGCGAAAGGGAAACAAAGAATCCAACAATCAAGCAGCCTTCCCCTGGTTTTTAGTCGGTTTTATTGTGATGAGCTTGCTAGGAAGTTACGTGTTAGGTACTTATATTCCTGTACCTGATTCATTTACTAATGCAGTCTCTGTCGTGACCTCGTTTATTTTAACAATGGCTATGGTGGGCCTTGGTGTTAATATCAGTCTGCATGATTTACGAGATAAAGCGGTCAAGCCTATAATTGCTGTTGTCATTACTTCGATTCTATTATCTATCGTTTCGTACGCGCTCGTATGACATGGACCCTTGGAGGTACACAATGATCACGAAGTTAGATCATAAAAGTTTACAAATAGCTCGGCAAATCCTAACTGTTCAAATTCCTTCTTATCGAGAGGAATCAAGACTCTTACAAACGGACCGCATTCCGAGGCTTTATGATTCTGTTAACGATATTCTGTCTTGTGATGAAAGATTTCTCGGTTACTTCCAAAGAGAGCGGCTTATCGGCTTCATCTCTTTTAAGAAAAAGGAAGTTAACCTGGTGGATATCCATCGCCTTGTGGTTGACCCAGCCTATTTCAGGCAAGGAGTTGCAAAATCGTTATTATCATCGTTATTCAAAAAGTTTCCAAACTCGACTTTCATAGTTAGTACTGGGAAAGGCAACACCCCTGCTCAAACCCTTTATGAGAACGAAGGTTTCATTCAGACAGGAGTCACCCAAGCCGCACCAAATCTATGGATCAATCACTATAAGCGAATTCCTGAACGATAGCCTCACGTCCTCTAACTAATAGACCTTCCATTATTTGGATGACCTGAGGTGGAACTTTCTTACAATCTCCCTCTACACAAATAAAGCCCGGGAATCCCGGGCTTTATTTGTGTATCTCATATTGGTCTTTTTCTTCTCTCACATATTTGTTGTACCTGAGCTGGAACCAGTAGAATAAATGGACAGCAAGCACTTTGAAAATTGCGTATCCAGGAATCGCCACAATAATTCCTAACACCCCAAACAAATGGCCGGCTGTCAGCAGGACAAAAATTATTGTAACAGGGTGAATGTGTAAACTTTTCCCCATAATCTGAGGGGAAATAAATTTTCCCTCCAAAAGCTGGACAGCAGTCCAGACAAACGCCAGCTTTAACACCATAAACGGCGATGTTACAATAGCAATGATCAACGCAGGCATAATCGCAATCGTCGGTCCAAGATACGGAACAACACTGGTAACACTGGCAATTGCCGCTAATAGCAGCGCATAATCCAGCCCGATAATGATAAATCCAATATACATCATAATACCAATACAGAAACTTACAATGATCTGCCCCTGGATATAAGCACTAAGCTGATGATCAATTCCTTTAAAAACGCTGGAAATCTCGGGTCTGACTTTAGGAGGAAGCACTCTGAGAATCATCCTTGGCAGCCTCTCCCCGTCCTTAAGAAGGTAGAATAAAATAAATGGTAAAGTGATGATCGCAATAATGACCGTGGTTAATGTAGAGATAAAGTTCGTAATCCCTTCGATCGTCGACCCTGCAAAAGTGGAAAGATCCTCTGGCAAACGGTCAACCAAACTGCCAACATCCGTAAATAAGTTATCATAGTAACCCGCAAACATAGAATTCCTTAACCATTCGTCAATAGAATTCGCCATCTCCATCAAGTACTGAGGAAGTTCTTCGGCAAGACTCATGAACTGTTTCTCCAGAAAGGGAATGATAAGGATAACTAGAAAAGTAATCATTCCCGCAACAAGGACAAGGGTAATGAGGATCCCCCATATCCTTTTGATATGAAACCGCTCCAATAGACCGATGATCGGCCTTAATAAATAGTAAGCCACAACTGTTAGAATGACGGGTAAAGCAATGGTTTCTAAAAATACAACGAGCGGGTGGAAAATAAAAGAAACTTTTGTATAGACTAATATATTTACTCCTATAAAAAGGATAATCCCAAGTATGTACAACAA
The DNA here is from genome assembly GCF_902726645.1 of Halobacillus ihumii. Classification (NCBI taxonomy): domain Bacteria; kingdom Bacillati; phylum Bacillota; class Bacilli; order Caryophanales; family Bacillaceae; genus Halobacillus; species Halobacillus ihumii. The sequence goes on along the minus strand of NZ_CACVAO010000001.1, from coordinate 2,452,196 downwards.
ATTGCGCCCGCCAAAGAAGCGGATTACCGGTGTTGCATCCCATCGATTCATTTTCTACAGCCCCTTTATTACCCTCAACCATAATTTACTATATCTATTATTCTAGCATATGAATAAAAAATCATGCCTTTAAAAAGGCACGATTATGTTAATATCTTTTTGATCTGCGTTTGTTCATTATTTTCTTTATAATTGGATAGATCATTGGACCGTATTTAATTAAACGTTTGATCAATTTACCCATCTTACTCCTCCTATATTATGCCTTTGTCTTTATAGTTCCCCCAGCAGCTTCAAATTAAAACAGATTATTTCTACTAAGCGTTCATCCTAAAATTTTATGGTAAAGCCGACGTGCTTCTGTAGTATCTTTTGTCCCGTGAATTAATACACGGCCATCTTTAAAAAAGACCATTTGCTGATCCCCTGTTCTATAAGACAATAAAAAGGGGTTTAATGTTGTATCTCCTTCATGCAGACGTGCACGTAAAGACTCCAAGTTAAGGTCTTGTTTGACAGCCGGACGAATTTGTACAGTATTTCTCCCGCACAGCACCACTGTCTTCGTCTGGTTCTCATGTGATAAAAAAGGGAAGCTGGGATCCTCGCCGCAACTTGGGCAATCCGCCTTTTTGACATTCTCCATTTTGATTGATGTATATTGATTGTTCCATAAATCAAAGGAAACTAATTTCTGGTGAAGAGAATCGAAATCTTCAACGAGAATTTTCAAAGCTTCAGTGACCTGATGGGCTGTAACCATTTGGACAGCCGGACTAATGACCCCGACTGTGTCACAAGTTGCCCCACCAAGCGGAACAGTCTCTAATAAGCAGTGCAAACAAGGAGTCTGACCAGGTATAATTGTGTAGCTGAGTCCATAACTCCCAACACACCCTCCATAAATCCACGGCACTTGGTATAGCTGCGATACATCATTGATCATCATCCTTGTTTCAAAATTATCAGTTGCGTCAAGAACGAGGTCCGCTTCTTGAAAAAGCTCTTCCAACTCCTCACGTTGCACGTCCGCAATCAGGGACGTTATCGATACATCTGAGTTAATTTGCTGCAGACGTTCCTTAGCAGCAATCGCCTTCGGGGTCCTTAATTCCGCATCCTGCTCTGAATAAAGCTGCTGCCTTTGAAGATTGCTCATTTCAACGTAATCACGATCAACTATGGTAACACTTCCGATTCCAGCCCGAACCAATTGCTCAGCACTACTGGTCCCTAAAGCTCCGGCTCCGATAATCACTACATGTTTTTCACTAATCATTTGCTGGCCGGCTTGTCCAATAGGAGCGAACAACTTTTGTCGTGAATACCGATCTGAACTCATAACTTCTCCCCCTTTATCTGGCCTTTATGTATAAGTGTAGCAAAAATTGGTTCAACTCTCTTCCTTCAACATTTTGTATATATATAAAAATTAAAAATCAGCGCCTAAAGACAGTTTTGTCTCTACGACGCTGATCCAAGGAACGGCCAATGGCTCATTCACTTTTAATTTGTTAATTTGTTCTCGCATAGCTAAACGTCACCACTTCTTAGTCACTACTTCCGTTTATTTTTACGGAATGGGATTAGAAGTTTCCCGCTCATGGTCCGCTTTACTTTTGGAGCGGCCATATTAGATTCCTTAGCTTCAGGGCTATTTTTGTAATCTTCGTCAAATAGCTCACGAGCCTTGGAATATAGCATAGTCATCGTGGTGACCTCCTTTCTGGTAGGATATAAATCAATTCCCGAAGTATTTATGGGTAAAACTTAGGAATTACAGAAATTTTACTCCTTATAGTGGGGGTTACGCAACACTTTTTTATAACCTTTTTTACCCATTTTTCGACCATATTCTACAAATTCGAATTTGACGCCTCCTACGCCTTATAACAAGGGGCTTTCGACTCGTGATTTGGACAGACCCTATCTGTGAGCATAAATCTAGAATTATCTCCTCATACTTTTTATAATTACTATTAGTTACTATTGAGGAGGATTTTTTTACAATGATTAAAGTTGCAGCTCTTGTCGGGAGCATTCGAAAAGATTCATATAACATGAAACTGACAAATTTCATACAAGAACGATATAAAGATCGCTTAAACATAAATGTCGTGCCGATTCGTGATATAGCTCATTATGATCAGGATATTGAGCATGAGGCTCCTGCCTCTGTAAAACGCTTTAAAAGTGAATTAAGCGATGTTGATGCGTTTCTAGTCGTGACACCGGAATTTAATCACTCGATACCAGGAGTATTAAAAAATGCCCTGGACTGGTTATCTCGCGGAAATCGCGAAATGGCCGGGAAGCCTACTTTTATTGCTGGTGCTTCTATGGGTGCACTTGGCACAGTAAGAGCACAAATGCAGCTCCGTCAAATCCTGAACGCTCCAGGTATGGGAGCAAATGTCTTGCCCGGAAACGAAATCCTTATAGGTTCCGTGCAAAATAAGGTAAATGACCAAGGTCAACTTGCTGATCAGGATACAATTGAATTTATTGATGGAGTCATCGAGCAATTTATTTTATTTACAGAAGCCCAATTGGTTAAATCATAACTGATGCTCCTATTAATCCCTTATGCCCCTAATGCATAAGGGATTTTTTATTTCCTTTAAATTATGACTTACGCTGGGTATCATGTTTTACAAACTGAATGTTCGGGAATATACCCCTACGGCTATTTTTCGATGTAAAATTTTCTTTACCAGAGAAAGGGGTTATCCCAATGACCATTCCATCTATATATTTTCCTGAATGCCTGGAAACGTGCACGATAAGCGGGCCATCGCTTCAGGCAGTCAGCTCAATAGTATATGATTCAAGAGAGGCAACAAGCGGATCTGTATTTGTCTGTATAAAGGGGGAACATCACGACGGACACCTGTATATAGAGCAAGCTTTAAACAATGGGGCAAAAGCGATTGTAGGGACAGATTCTTCACACTTAAACAAATATTCATATTATGATAACGATGTCAGCTTCATTAAGGTCTATGACAGCAAGAAGGCCTTAGCCAGGTTATCGACAGCTTTTTACAATTCATCTGCAGACCACTTATCTACAGTAGGGGTCACTGGGACAAATGGTAAAACGACTGTCACATCCTATATTTATTCCATGCTGAATGCCTTATCTTTCCGTACGGGTTCTATTGGCACAGCTGGGATTTGGAGCGATCAGAAAAAAACAGACTTCAAGCAAACTGTCCCCACCACTCCAGAAGCGCCGGACATTCATCATGTCCTTCATCACTTTCATGAAACTGGTATTCAAGCAGCCGTTCTGGAAACAACTTCGATCGCCTTGGTTCAAAAAAGGCTTGAGGGTATCGAATTCAATGTGGCTGTCCACACTAATTTGACACCTGAACATCTGGAGTTTCATAAAACCATGGAGGAATACAGACTAGCAAAAATGAAACTCTTCAAACAAGCAAAAAAAGCGGTTATTAATGTAGATGATAAGGGGATGTCCCAGGACATTATCGATTCATTTGATGGATCCTTTGTAACTTACAGTGTTACTGAAATGGCTGACTTCAAAGCAACAGATCTTAATTTTTCTGATAAGGGGACATCATTTACCTTGCACGCGCTAGAGGAGATGCACAAGATTGAAGCCCCCATTTATGGAAAATACAACGTCTCCAATCTATTAGCGGCTATAGCCTCTTGCCACCAGCTAGGTTTCTCCCTGAAGGAAATTCTATCAGTCATTCCTAAAGTTAAAAGCCCTGAAGGACGTTTTCAAATAGTAGATAACCATGATGCTTCTTACCAAATTGTCCTCGATTATGCACACACTCCTGACGCTCTCTCTCACGTACTGCGAGCTGTAAAGGAGATTCCTTACAAAAAGCTTATTGTAATGATTACGGGGGTAGGGTTGAGAGACCCCAGAAAACGGCCGCTCATGGCCAAGGAAGTCGAGGAATTGGCTGACGAAATTATTGTTAGTGTCGATCAGCCAGGTTTTGCAAATCGGGAAGAAGTGGTGAATGACGTATTAAAAGGGTTCACTGATCCTTGTACGAATAATATCCATTCACGACTATATCGAGAACAAGCCATCCATCATGCCTTAGATTTAGCGGAGCCTGGTGATCTCGTTTTGCTGACAGGAATTGGCTTTGGCGGCTATCAAATAATCGGTGATGAAAAAGTACCCTATTCAGAACTCGAAGTGATTGATCAATATTTTTCTACAAATAAGTCAACATTGAAAGAAACCGTCTAATAAAAATCGCCAGCTTATTGCACAGCCGGCGATTTTTCCTTTGTCTTCATGAAGGCATATAAAGGACATCACTCACTTCGAAGAACCAGCTTCTGCCCTTTTTCAGGAAAGATTTTCCCTGGATTCATGATGCCATTTGGATCCCAGCTATCCTTGATCCTCTTCATCATGCTAAGTCCAACTTCTCCAACCTCGCTCTCCATAAAAGGAGCTTTCATTGTTCCAATACCGTGTTCCCCGGATAACGTTCCACCAAGTTCAATCGCTGCTTGAAAAAGTTCTTCAACCGCAAGCTCAACTCTGGCCATTTCCTCCTGGTCACGCTTATCACACAAAACATTTGGATGAAGATTACCATCCCCTGCATGCCCAAAGACGACTACTTCTACCTCGTACTTCTCCTTTATCTCCTGCAATCGATCCATCATATCAGGAATCTTGCTTCTCGGCACTGTTGCATCTTCAGACACCTTCGTTGGTTTAATCCTCGCAATCGCTGGAGAAACTTGTTTTCTCGCATGCCAAATCTTTGCTGCTTCCTCACCCGACTTCGGGATGACTGTGTCTGTCGCTCCAAGGTCCTTCATAATTTCTTCTACTAATTTTTTTTCGATTTTCAGAGCCTCAGGGTGTCCATCCAACTCAATGATGACAATTGCCCTGGCATTAACAGGCAAACCGGCAGGCTGGAAGTTCTCAACAGCTCGGATACAGGATTGGTCCATGAATTCCATCTTAGATGGCAGAACCCCTGAAGTTAATGTTTTCGAAATTGCCTTACCTGCCAAACGCATGTCATCGAACACCGCCATCAGTGTTTGAACAGCAGGTGGTTTTGGAATAAGTTTCAGCGTAGCTTCTGTAATTACCCCAAGTGTCCCTTCAGACCCGACCAATAGTTTAGTTAAATCTAAACCTGTAACGTTTTTGATCGTTTGACCACCTGTACGAATGATCTCTCCTTCAGGTGTTACAACCTCGAGACCAAGCACAAAGTCTTTGGTTACTCCATATTTTAACCCGCGCGGCCCGCCGGAGTTTTCAGCCAGATTCCCTCCAATTGTGGCCACATGGGCACTACTGGGATCAGGTGCGTACATTAGACCATACATTTCCGCTGCTTTATTAATATTTGCAGTCAGCGTGCTTGGAGAGACTACAACAGTCAAATCATCAGCATATACATCAATAGATTCCGGCCACTGGGATAAATCGAGAACAATCCCTCCATGTACCGGTAACGGCCCTCCACTCAGGCACGTACCCTGCCCTCGAGGATACACAGGTATTTTATAAGTATTAGCAATTTTTAACACCGAGACGACTTGGGATTTACTTTTAGCTTGAACGACGGCTTCTGGCAAATACTCTCCAAATGACGCGTCAAAGCTGTAGCTGTAACGATCCGCTAATTCTGTCAACACCTGATTGGCAGGTAACTCCCTTTGAATGGCTGTGATCCAATCTTCCATATTCATCCCTCCTACCATAAATCAGATAGTAAGCGAGCAGCAGACTATGTTTGTTCATTCCTTCTTCATATTCCATCAGCTATCTGCTGTATTGCCTTTTGCGGGTATAGGGTTGTTCTTCAGAATCTTTGCCAGGTGGATTAAGTTATAGGCTTCCATCGTGGCATGTTTATCTGTGAATTCGTTTACGCCGCCTTCTGCTTCCATATAAGACGGCCCTGGTCCAGCCTCCCCAAGCCAATACGTGTCAACATTAGGCGGGATAACAAACCCTACATGGGAAAGCGCATAAAGAATCGATCTGGCTGCTGTTTTAGCTCCATCTTCATTGCCAGTGATCACCACACCTCCTACCTTGTTATAGTAGATCGACTGCCCCTTATCATTTGTCACTCCTGCCCCGCCATAAATACGTTCGATCGCTAGTGCAGCTAAACTACTTTTCTCTCCCAGCCATATAGGTGTTCCTAATATGACTATATCGGCCTCTTTGATTTTTTTAAAAATTCCCGGCCATTCATCTCCATTTCCTAAATCATCACTAATTCCATAGCTTATATTGTAGTCAGCAAGACGAACCATTTCATATTCGACTTTTTCTTTTTTGAAAATGTCAGTGACCTTCTCAATTAACGCTGCTGTATTAGACGCTTCATCACTTTTCTTAAGTGAAGCATTTAATATGATTGCTTTTAAATCATCCATTCTTAACTCGCCCTCCTTCTAATCTATATATCTATTCCCGTCCAGCCTGAAATTAAATCATTTACCGCAGTTTGTGAAAGCGTTATCATTAGTATATATTAAAACAATTGATAGGAGGTGTCGCTTTATCGACGGAGGAAAGAACAATCTTTCCCTTTTAGACTACCTTGGACTAATGACAGAAGAACAAATGAGTTTACACATGTAGGAAAGCGGTTTTAATATTATAAAACTTGGGTACATTAAAAGGCGTAACAGATTAGTCTGTCCGCGTTAATAGCCTGTTTTCCACCTTATAAATTAATTTAGATACACAGGTGCCCATTTAGAGGAAATGGGTGCTTATTTTTTGTCGAATAAACATTCGACATGTTCTTAAAAACACGCAAACATTCATTTATGACTAAGCAAAAAACCCCTTTATGGCGGGATTTATATTTTTGCTATAAACTATGATCTATATGAACGTAGCAGCCATTCGACTTCATTCTGATTTTTTCTCCAACAAAAATCTATTCCTACTTACAGTTATCTTTAACGTTACGTTAGAGTCAATCCTTATTTCCCAGGGAATATTGTCGTTTATTAGGAAGTTTTCTGTTGTATTGTCAAATCACTTGTAATGGTAAATAATAGTTTTATACTAAACCTATAGTAGAGAAAGGTTGAGGGATTATCATGGTAAGTCATAAGGTTATTGAACCTAGTAGATTAAGCCAAGCCCATATGAACGAAGTGTCGACAATTTACCAAGTCTATCATGATCAGCTTAGACACACTTCGAGTAAAGAAGCTGCTGAAGCTACGAAGAACTATTGTCTTTCAAGCGCGCATGTTAAGACAGAAGACAAGCTGGCAAGTTATGAATTTCTCTATATGAACGACTATTTCCGGGAATTGGATGAAGCTCTCTCTACTACTCAGGATAATTCTGAAGTTCCTTTGTTATATCAGATTCTATTAACTCGTTACTCAAAGCCCTTGACTAATGAAGATTTAGAATGGCTGCAGACACTTTCCTTCAGTCACCCATCCTTGAGATGTCTTCATTTATTCACCTTAGTCTATGCTTACTATGATAGTAAACAGTACACAGGATTAGATAAATATGTAGATGAGTGCTATGATGCCCTCTTGCACGTTAATGAACCTTTATTCTACTACTATATGAAATTGAGATTTGATGAACTACTTTTTCAGCACTATTGGAAGACCAATAACATTCTTTTAGCTAAAAAGTATATTTATAAAGTTCTTAACACAGACCTTTCACCACGGAAACAAAGTGGCATGAACCACAACTTGGCGCTATGCCACCTCTACGAAGATTACGATTTATCAATCGGCTATGCTTATGCAGGACTTAGCATTGCCCGCGAAAATCAATTAAATAAGGTTATTACATCGATTCAAAATTATACGATCCCTTTTATCTCAGCTTTTCACAAAAGAACACTAAACATTACAACGCCTGACCCAGTTGAGACAGCTCATTTAGCTATTGCTAATAATGATCGAAACAAGGCAGAGTCCATTCTTTCAAAGCTATCTGTATTAACACCGTTCCAAGAAAGCTATTTAGGCCTGGCAAGGGAAGATCGAATAATGCTAAAGCGAGCCCATAATAGGTTCATTCAGGAATACGGCGATCATTTTTTTGCCCAATTGCCTCTTTACTATTTGGAGCGAATCCATCACACCAATCAGGAGGAATAACTTTATGAAAAAGATACTTTCTGTTTCATTTTTAACGTTGGTTTTATTGGGTGCTTTCGGTTCAGGTTACAGTGCTTTTGTATATGATCCCGGTGATCCTGGTATGGGATCGATCGAGTTAGCAGTAGATCCAGGTGACCCAGGAATGGGTTCTATTGAACTTACAGCGACGGAGGGGCCGTCATATGTAGATCCAGGTGATCCTGGAATGGGTTAATATCATTAGAGCGAGGCTGACCGAACAATCGGCAGCCTCTTTTTAATGAATATTTTTACAATGAGGTAGGAACTTACCAGGTACATATAGAAATATAAATTTACACTATCTATCAAAAGGGGTTCTCCCATGAATATATATTGTCAAAATGCTTTTCATCAATTAGAAGTTGTCATTGCTTCCCTTTCTGAAATTATTGGGCAGTTATCAGAAGAAGATTTGACCTTTCGACCTACGCAGGGTAAGTTCTCAGTCGGTGAAACCCTTGCACATTTAGCTATGATCCCAATCGCTGATGGTAAAGTATTGGAGGAATCCTCCGAAGAAGACATGATTACCTTGTACAGTTCTATTACATTAACGACAAAGAGCGAAATTTCAGAAGCCTTATATGAACATTTCTCATTACTAAAAGAGCAATTTGATAGTTACTCGGAAAAAGAATTATTCACACAAACGACTTCCTGGTGGGGAGTTACCTACACACGTTTTGAATGGCTCCTCGAAATTATTGCGCATATGTACCACCATCGCGGACAACTTCATGCTATGCTCGTTCATACTTATAACAAGGACCCGGAGGTTTTATTATTTGAATAGGCACTTTATTTCTCTTATGAACAACCTTTATATATAATTGAAAATACACAAGATTAATTGATAGTAAACACACCTTGGGAGGCTAGGTTACTTATCAATTTTTTCCACATTACTTTCAAAAACCTTGCATAAATACCTTTCGCTAATCTAATCAGCTCTTTATTTAAAATTATTATAAATAAATATTGATTTTTATTAAATTTACATTATAATAATTAGTGTAGTAAATGTTGAAAGGGGACCGAAGTAATGACAGATCATAATCGCAAACCACATTTAACAAACAACGCCGGCGCACCCGTCGGTGACAACCAGAACTCCATCACAGCTGGGTCACGAGGGCCCACTTTAATACAAGATGTACATTTATTAGAAAAACTGGCTCACTTTAATCGCGAACGTGTTCCTGAACGCGTTGTCCATGCCAAAGGCGCAGGAGCTCACGGGTATTTTGAAGTGACCAATGATGTAACTGCCTACACGAAGGCCAAGTTCTTGGACGAGGTCGGCAAACGTACTCCAATGTTTGCCCGATTTTCAACAGTTGCCGGCGAGAAAGGCTCTGCTGATTCCGTACGTGACCCTCGCGGATTTGCACTAAAGTTTTATACAGAGGATGGCAACTACGACATGGTCGGGAACAATACACCAGTCTTTTTCCTAAGAGATGCTATTAAATTCCCGGACTTTATTCACACGCAAAAGAGGAATCCAGCCACGAACCTGAAAGATCCAAATGCAGTCTGGGATTTCTTCTCGCTTTCACCGGAATCGCTGCATCAGGTGACAGTACTTCATTCTGACCGCGGTATTCCGGCTACGTTTAGACATATGCATGGTTACAGCAGCCATACGTTCAAATGGACAAATGCTGATGGCGATTCTGTTTGGGTGAAATACCACTTTAGAACAGAACAAGGAGTAAAAAATATGGACGAGGCTACTGGCGCACGTCTAGCTGGAGAAAATCCTGATTTCCATACACAAGACTTGTATGCAGCGATTGAAAATGGCGACTATCCTGCATGGAAGCTATATGTTCAAATCATGCCGATTGAGGATGCAAACACGTATCGCTTTGACCCATTTGATGTAACGAAAGTATGGTCACAAAAAGATTATCCTCTTATTGAGGTGGGTCGTATGGTTCTTGATCAGAACCCTGAGAATTACTTTGCAGAAGTAGAACAGGCAACTCTTTCACCTGGTGCACTAGTACCTGGAATTGAGGTCTCTCCTGACAAGATGCTTCAAGGCCGATTGTTTGCATACTCTGACGCACACCGCTATCGTGTTGGAGCAAACCATGAAGCACTTCCTGTTAACCGTCCGAGAGCTCAGGTGCACAATTATCAGCGAGATGGCTTTATGCGTTTTGATGGCAACGGAGGCGGTGCGCCGAATTATGAGCCGAACAGCCTCGGAGGACCTGCTGAACAGTCTGAAAACAAACAAGCTGCCTATGAAGTTTCTGGACTCGCGGACAGTGTGAGTTATGACCATGATGACCATTACACTCAGGCCGGAGATCTTTACCGTTTGCTCAGTGAAGAAGAACAAACTCGTCTCGTTCAGAACGTTGTTGATTCCATGAAACCTGTAGAAAGAGATGAAGTGAAACTTCGCCAGATTGAGCATTTCTACAAAGCAGACCCTGAATACGGAACACGAGTAGCCCAAGGCTTAGGTTTGCAGGTTCCTCAAAAGGCTTAACCATTTTAAATCAAACCATAAGAGGCTAAGACATAAGTAAAGTAATGATTTCAAAAAGCGAACGATAAAAAGATGAATAGTATAAATGCAGTCATTAGCGTAGTCAAAATACGTAGACTCCTGTGGGAGGACAGGCCTAGGTGAGACCTCCTTGTGCGCCAGCACAAGGAGGCTCAACAGCCGCCCACGGAAAGCGAAGTGTTTTGACGGAGCGAATCAGAAATCCTTTCTTGCACACAAATAATCCGAACGAATCGTTCGGATTATTTGATGCTTAATTCAGTTTTGTCCCAGCCTCAGTTTATGAAAAACTTTAATGATTTTGTTTCTTTTTTTGTTTACCTTGTCCTAAAGAAGTTTGGATATCTTCCTTGTATGCGTAAGAAAATAATAGTGATACCAGTATGGCACCGCCAATTAGGTTGCCAATACTCGCCGGTATAAGATTAAACAGTATATATTGATACCAAGTATATTGATCTGAAGCCAGAACCCCCATACTAAAGTATCCCATATTGGCAGCACTGTGCTGGAAGTTACCTGCAACGAATAAAACTACCGGAAGCATAGTTCCTAGAACTTTACCGGTAAAATCCCGTGCTGCAGTCGTCAAAAAAGCTGCCATGCCGATGAGCCAGTTGGCCAATATCCCTGATATAACCACTTCAAACCAACCTTTCACGCCATGGTCTAAAAACTTCATTTTATGATCCAAATACATCGAAAGCTCTGAATAAAACTCTGGTGCGAGTGAGCCTGACATTTGAATTAATACCGCAACTGAGAAAGCACCAATAATGTTGCCAATATAAGTAGCGGCCCAGAAGCGATAGATACTTTTTTTCATAAGATTGGCTTTATTAAACAAGTAGGATGGCAGGAGAACGTTAATTTCCGTGAACAGCACGGCTCCTGAAATAAATACCATCGCATAACCTGCTGCGAATCCTAATCCAGACAGTAAGTGGTAGATACCCTTTGTTTCCACGCCTACTGCTAATAGGATGGAAAAGACAGCTCCAAAGGTCATAAACGACCCCGCCGTCATAGCCAGTAGAAACTGACCACTAAATGGTTTATTTAAATGATCTCTTCCCTTTTCCCCAAATTCTTCGATAATTTGGGAAGGAATATAGAACTGACGGCTTGGGCGATCAACGGGCCCGCTAGATGTAATATCCTGTTCATGTTTATCTTCATTAGCCATAGATCTCACCCTCCAATTCTTCTGCTATACCCGATTTCCCGAAACGGATAACCTATTTTATCTCCTTGGGTATATTTTTGGGACTAGAAGCGCACATTACTAATTACAATATCCTTATCAAGGAGGGGATCCTGTGCCCAGTAGAGATCAGGCTTGTCTAGCGTGTGATGGTCGGGGACTGCTTATGGACGATGAAGAATGGCATTATACTTGTAAAATTTGTAATGGTGATGGATTTATGCCTCAGGGTACAAACGTAGTTAATCGACAGCCAGCCGATGTAGATGAGACAAACCGTATTTTAGATTAGAAAAAAAGAAGTGCTGGCATGAGTCCAGCACTTCTTTTTAAGTTTGGTGCAGCTTTCGCCTTGGAATCGAAGGCTGTTGAATCTCAAGATCCTTATTTTGAAGGTTATCCGTTAATTGAACAGCTGCCTTACCCAATTGATATAAACGGCCTTTGACATCTTCATCCACCAGTTCCCCTTCACTAAAATGACCATTATGAACATACACTCCGCCTGGTATAACATGGGCACGGAAATAATTAGCAAGCGGATTCAGCTGATGGTCGATCACTAAATAATGGTGATAGCTGCCTCCAGACGCAATAAAACCAATTGCCTTTCCTCTTAACGAATCGTTCGGTATTAAGTCAAAAACGTTTTTCAAAGCCCCTGTCAATGAAGCGCGATAGACAGGCGTTCCAATGATCAGTGCATCAGCTTCAACAATTAAGTCTATGAGTGCTTTTGTATCTCCTTCATATAATGAGGGATCACGTCCATCACATAGCACCGTATCGTATTCACCGAGATGCACAAGCTCTGTTTCAGCATCAGGAAGAGCTTCTTTAGCCGCTTCAATAGCTTGTTTAACGGAAACCCACGTCTTCGAACTCAACGTCACACTTCCCGACAAGCCTAATACCTTCATGCCAGAACTCCTTCAGCTTTAAGCTTTGCTTCCTTCTCTTTCACAAGCGGAATCACTTCTTTTCCAAAGCGCTCAAGATCTTGTTCATAATGAAAGTGTGCGGTAAGAATCAGGTCCACCCCGATCTTCTTCAACTCGATGATTTGATTCGCTACCTGTTCAGCGGTACCAATCAATCCTGTCTTGAAGCCATCATTATATTGCACCAGATCTTCATAGCTGGAATCAGCCCACATGCCTTGCTTATCCTGTGTGGATTGCCCCGCTTCTTGTACAGATTGCTTAAATCCTTCAACAGCGTCCTCATCTGCAGCATGAACGATATCGTTCAACTGTTGATAGGCTTCCTCTTCAGAATCCCTCACAATCGCAAAACCATGTGCAGCGAATTTGACCTCGCGTCCTTCTTGTTGTGCCAGTTCACGTACCTCATCAATTTGCTTTTTAAATCCTTCTAGTGTATTTCCATTCATAAAGTAATAATCTGAGACACGCGCTGCCATCTGTTTAGCTGCTGAAGAATTCCCTCCTTGGAAAATCGGGAGATCGCCTCCTTGAACAGGTTTTGGTTTAGATGGTGCATCATTTATTTTGTAAAAGTCCCCGCTAAACGCAGCTTTTTCTTTTGTCCAGAATTCTCGCAGCACACGGATAAATTCTTCCGAACGGCGGTACCGTTCATCATGCTCTAGCCAAGGTTCACCGAATCCAGTAAATTCTTGTTTAAACCAGCCGCTCACTACATTAACAGCGGCTCTACCCTCGCTGATTTGATCCAGCGTCGACAACATTTTCGCATACACGGCCGGATGCCATAAACCAGGATGAACTGCAGAGATCAGCTGTAAACGATCTGTAACGGCTGCCAGCGCTGAAGCTAATGTAATCGCCTCAAGCTGGTTTTCAGCTCCATAGCTTGCAAAAAACCTCGTCTGTAATAAAGCTAAATCATAGTTCGAATCCTCAGCAATTTGCGCATATCTTTTATTCGCCTCAAAACTCCAATCCGTTTGCTGAGGCAGCTTTGAAACCACTAACCCTCCACTTACATTTGGAACCCAATAAGCAAATTTTAAATTTCCCATAATTAAACCGTCTCCTCTCTTAAAGTAGACGGACACAATACGGCCATGATACATTAATAATAATGGTCGTAGATGTCCGTGTTTCCCTTAGGCGGGAAGGACTTAAATGATCAGCCCGGCAAAAGGTGTTGCAGCACCTTTTGCCTTTTTCATTCAATTAAAATTCAATTAAAAAACCCTTTCCTGCTTCACGAAGCAAGAAAGGGCGTATATAGCAGCGGGCAAATATCCGTACTAACACGACCTTCTTATCTTCGGATGCAATCCACTGAATTTGGCACCATGCAAACGCTGGTTGCCGAGACTTCATAGGGTCAGTCCCTCCGCCTCTCTTGATAAGAAGAAATCGTTATTTAATTGAATGATTAGACCCTATCATAATGTCTATATTATCTCCTGTCAATCCGCTTTTTAAATATTTACATAATTATTTACCATGAGAAATTGCTCTCCTATTCAGGAAGTTCGGCTAAGACCGACTCTCCGCAGTACAGGACCTATGCATTAGTAATTTACAGAAGAGCTCTCCTCTTCCAATGGCTTCTTCTCTTTCCTTGCTAAAGCAACTATTCCGGCAATTAGGAAAGCAAGTCCTCCGAACAATCCAAACCCGATTGTTCCAACAGTTGTAACGACAGCTGTAATGATCAGGATAATGCCGGCTGGTTTCGGCTTCTTATTTCCTTTAAGGAAAACAATAGCTAGGATTCCCAGGATAATCGCCACTAAAGCAGAAATGATGATCAACCAAGTCACAGAAGCTACACCTTCCATAATTTGATCAACAGAGAGTTGAGCTTGTTCGAGGTTGGGATCTGAATCCAACATACTCTGCATTTCTGCTCTCCATCCCTCATTATCCTGTATATTGAGGAAAACAAAGCTCAAAGCAGTAGTAATTCCATAAATAAGCAATCCGATTACTACAAACACGGTTTCTACAATTCTTTTCATATTACTCACACTCCTTTATTGACTAAGCATTCGCGATATCCCTTTTGGAAAAGAAAAACCAGGATAAACCTAGGAACAAAACTAAGTAAACCATCAAGACTGATACGGAAAAAGTTAAGGTTAAGTCTGAAATAATTGGTGTTCCTGTAAAAAATTGATTCAAATTTGTGTTAGCAAACAAAATAAATTTCGCCCATTCTTTATCGCTAAAGAAACCGACAATTGAATTTCCTGTCATCATCAGAAAAATAGCGACTCCTATCGCAAGTGAACTGTTTCTGAAAATAGCAGAAATCATAAATGCAAAAGTTGCCATCATAACCAAATTCACAGAACTTAGCAGGTATTGCGTCAACGTTAATTGGAAGATCGGAGCTTGTTGAATCTCTTCCCCTTTCCAATATAAATAAGGTTCCATAAAGTTTTCAAAGCCAAATAAAACAGAACCTGTCAGGAACGATAGTACATATAAAAATAATAACATGGTCATGGCAAATAGTAGCACAGAAACATATTTCGATGCTAATATTTTCGTACGGGAGATGGGCCTGATAAGCAGTAACTTAATGGAACCCCATTTAAATTCATTCGCAATCATACCCGCTGCCACAATAATCGTCAGAAGACTGATAATGGAAATATTCGCCCTATTGTCCTGAACAAAATTCCAAACATCATACCCGCCCGGCTCCACACTATTTTCGATCCGGTATTCATTCATAGCGATTTGCCTTTCATTCATGGATGCCGCAAACTCCTGTTCCTTAGCTTGTTGACGAAGTTGTTCATTCTCAGCTTGCAATTCCTGTTTCCAATTCCCATCTGTAGATTGTTCATCGTCCATGATAGTTTGATCTACCTTCATAAAAACACCAAACCCAATAATAAAGACCGCTAATACGATATACATCACCCATGTAGCTATCTGGGAATACGTTTTCATCTGTTCATTCTTAACTAACTGGATAAAGTTACTCAATGGTTCCCTCTCCGATCAAATCTAGAAATTTATCTTCCAAGGTAGAACGGTTTACGTTCACGCTGTAGATATTAATATTTTGTTCGACAAGTTTCTGGATGACATTCGGAATTTCCGTTTTCTCGATTGAAAACAGTAACTCATTTTCACCTTGACTTACAGTTCCCTCTAACAGTTGCTGCAGCACCTGAAAGGCTTGATCTATTGGCTCTGCCTCAAGCGCTACTTCTTTTTGCTCTGATTGCTGCAAAGCGTCCTGTACAGACTGAATCGAAACAAGCTCACCATTTTTAATAATACCGATTCGGTCACACATCATTTCCATTTCAGATAAAATGTGACTTGAGACAATAACTGCCACACCTTCTTCGGCTGCCAGTCTTCTTATGTAGGAACGAATTTCGCGAATCCCTGAAGGATCCAATCCATTAGTTGGTTCATCAAGGATAAGAATGGAAGGACTATGTAATAGAGCCTGGGCAATCCCAAGCCGCTGTCTCATTCCTAAAGAATATTTGGATACTTTATCTTTAATCCTTTTTTCAAGCCCAACGAGACGCACAACCTCCTGTATTCTTTCTTTGCTAATGCCCGGGATCATCCTTGAGTAATGAACGAGGTTCTTCCATCCCGTCATAAATGGATACATTTCCGGGTTTTCTACAATCCCCCCCACATGACGAACTGCATTTTTAAAATCAGTTTTCACACTGTGGCCTTTAATCATGACATCTCCATCTGTCATGCCCATAAGCCCAACCATCATTCGGATAGTAGTCGTTTTCCCTGCCCCATTTGGTCCGAGGAAACCAAATACCTCACCACTATAAATCTCAAAGTCCAACCCTTTAATAATCGGTTTATTACGTATCGTTTTCTTAAGATTTTTTAACTTCATTACAGGTTCCGACATTACCAAAAACCCTCCCTTTCTTTCCATGTCCACCTATTCTACGAACAAGGCTTAATTATGTTTCACAGATCTTCTAATTTCATGAAATATATTGTCGAAGCTGCTTCTAATTCCATTTTTTAAAAGCGGCGAGAACTCGTTTGACCTTTTCTTCCAGAGGTTTATGGTCTTTCTGTTTTTGCCATTCATTGTAACTGGCAATCCCTATCAACAAGAAGCCGGCGAGAAGCAGGTAAACCCACCAAGGTAAATTGCCCCAATATGGACGGGTTTGGTAGATCACGTTAAAAACCAACACTCCTGCGCCCACAAAAAAGTAGGATTTAATTCTGAGCTGCATTCCAGTCACCAATGAAATCAGGGAGAGACTGCCAATAATCCATGCATCCCAGATGGTATGACTCCATATAGCATCTACTACTAAAAAAGCGGAAATGCCTAACAATAATCCAAGCTGCACATGATTCATCGCTTTCTTATATTCGGGCCAAGTATGCCGGCGCAGGAACACCAATACCCCGATAAGCGGCAGAACCTGAAGCTCTGCGTGTATTAAATCAGTCCACAAGTAATCGTATTCCTCTATAATAAGCAAGTAAGCGGGATAGATACTCAATACACCTAACGTCTCAAAAACAGGCGATACACGTCGAGACTCCCACCTGAACCGGTTCAAAATCAGCCAAATACTCAGCAGGAAGCACGGCAGAACTTGAAGCCAAATCGTCAAACCCCTTTCCAAAAACATAGCATAATAAGGAATATAAAGGAGAGCTACCCATGAGAAGCTATCTACCACAAATGTTTTCTCTTTTTTTACAATTAAGGAACTATGCAAGAACCTTCCTAATCCAGTAAGCAAAGCGAAACTGATAACTAGAAGGAGAAGCAAGATAGGAGTTTCTATTCCATCACGGTATTCTCCCCACATGGACATGGTCCCTGCGAGAGGTAAAATCGTAATAACTGACCACTTTCGAACCCATGTAAAAAAGCAGATCAACATTACGTAGGCAAGAATCGGTACTATTTCTATGATATGAAGTTGAGCGGTCTGATAAATTAAGGTAAACAAACCGATGATGGAAAAAGGGATAACATACCATTCTATTCGTCTTTTCCATACTTCAGGTGTACCATACCAAACCAGGGAGAGGATAACACTCGTAACCAAGAAAGTATATTCCACCGACATGACTTCAAATAAAGCATAATAGAGACCTGTATTAGTAATCAAAAAGAACAAGATCGTGAAGCTGGCATAAAGGAATAATTTCACTTGCCATTCCTGCTTATTAAGCAAACTGCTATAGATATAAACTGCTATCGGAACAATTAGAATAAAAGGCGTTAATCTCATAGAAATGGTCTGTTCCAGCAAAATAATACCAATTAGAACCACCATAGCCCCGTGAGCGACCCAGAAGAAATACGGGTTCACTTCAGGCCATTTTTTTGCAGCAAAATACCCGATCCCAATAAGCAGCACAGGGGCACCAATTAGAAACATTAATAGGTCAGGGAGCCCCTGTAATGACAACAATGGAATAAGCGATACATAAAACGACAATACCGTTAAGGAAACGATAATCCAGAGCTGAGAAACAGCTGAGCGTCGAACCAGCCACGTAAATACACTGACCCCTGCCAACAGAATCAATGAACGCAACCAGTCTGACTCTATGACCGTACCATTAAGTAAAAAGAAGATAGACAAGGCATACGCAGATTGACCGATATAAAACATAGACATAGATAGTTTTTCTTCTTTAACCAATCCCAATCCGATGCTTACGGCTAATAATAACAATCCGCTAAGAGCTAAATGAGCAGCTTCCCCATATCCATCCCTTAGTCCGGTAATTTGATTAGCCAAAAGAAAATAAATCATAACAAGGGATAAAAGCCAGCTCAATGGAAATACCCATTCTGCGAACTCTAACACTTCTTTACTAGCAGATTTCTTAAATGATAAAAAAGCACATACTCCGAATAGAAACAACATAACAGCTGTTGCACCATATTCGTTCGTTTGAGCCCCAAAGCCAATACAAATCACCATGATTACAACAGCTTCATAAAAGCTGCTTTCTTTAATAGGCTGTAACCACTTATGCTCCGTCCACAAACCAATGTAAAGCAGCATAGCTCCTGCCACTAGAAACATAAACAATTCTATACTCAGCCAGCCCAGATTAGCTACCATCCATAGCTGCCAGGCCGCCGCAAAGATAAACACTGGTGTGAGATATTCAAATACTTGTTGTTTTGCTAAATAAGCGAGCACCCCATAATTAAGGGCTACAATTAAGTAAGCTGACAAAAGCAAAACTGAACCTTCTTCTGCCTGAAGTAAGATCCCTTCATAACTTACGTAAATAAAAGCGAAGAATGAGATTACCCCACTCGTGTACAGAAAGGCTTGCTTCATAAACGCATGATTTCGGGCAGCATAGGCAAATCCAAGGTAGAGCATACCCGCAGAGGCATAAACCACATAATCAGCAACTTGCAAAGGCGAATGTTCTACCAGTTGATACACTCCGTAGGCAAATAATACTGAAAAAACAAATTGATACTCTTTTGTTTTATATACAAAAACCATAGCCATATAGAGTCCTGCAGTCAGAAAAAGATTAAAGCTGTACATCAATTCATTTTCAAACAGTATAAGCATCAGCAATGTAGACAGAATTAGATTAGCCTGGGCATATAATGGCATTTCCTTTATAAACAACTTCCCTATCGTCTTTTTTTCAAAGCGATGATAGAAAAATAGCAGAACGGCATTGAATAGCATTAATAGTAGGTAAAAAGCATCCACAGGCAGTTTTAAAGCCCCAAGAGTAAAACCAACTGCAAGGGAGAGGGAAATAAAGGAAATCCATACGAATAAGCGAGATTGATGATTAAAAGCATTTTTAATATAAAGGGGCAGCGGAATTGCTGCTCCCATTATTCCTAAAAGATATCGTCCTTGACCATTGAGGGATAAATAGCTGCCAAACAGCTCAAAATAGCCAATTGCAAGGACTACAATGGGCACAAGCAGGCTTCCAAGCGTGAGAAAAGCAAAAGCAGTTTGTTCGATTCTTAAATACTTTCTTGAAATATAACTTAAACCCAAGAAAAACAGAGAAACAAAAGAAATAGAGAACACCTTCATTACGGGTCCCATTTGGTCCCACTGACTAGTCGCTACAATTAGTCCACTAATGAGTAATAGAACAACACCCATAATTAAAGACCAAGTGATATTTCTCTCACGCACTTGCTCTTTTGTCTTTTCTTTTTTGGGTTTAGCTGGCTTTACTGGTTTCTCCTTTATTACTTTCGGTTTTGAAACTAAATCTTCCGGTACCTTCATCTGTTCATCAACGGTTTCATGCTCTATGAATTGACTCTTTACATATTGTTCATGCGCTTCAAGTACTCGTCTGTACTCATCCCCAGTTATGTACTGCTTCTCTCTCAATTCTCTTAATTCATTACGAAATACTTCTTCTTGCTGCTCACGAGAATAATCCCCCATCCGCTCGCCCCCCTCGTACCATTTTATTCCTCTCCTCGTGTAATATAACACCCTTGCAAATTGAAGATCAACCTATTTTTTCCAATCAACCTACATGCCTATCAATGGAAGTAGCCATACTTCTTTGATAAAATCAATGTAAAGAATGTCTGGAGGGGATTAAACTATGAAGATCGTGTCGATCGAGCCGACACCCAGCCCTAACTCGATGAAGATCAATCTAAATGAAGAACTGCCAAGCGGCGATACCCGTAACTATAAACAAGGGGACAATTTCGATACGGCTCCTGCCTTCATCTCACAGCTCTTTGAGGTTGAAGGGGTTAAAGGCTTGTATCACGTGGCCGATTTTATCGCGTTAGAAAGACACCCTAAAGTAAGCTGGGAGGCAATTCTACCGGAAGTTCGGTCCGTTTTTGGCTCAGAGAAAGCAGGAGATAATACGAGTCAAAGAGGCGAGGAAGCTCTTGATGATTCTTTTGGCGAAGTGAAAGTGTTTATTCAAATGTTTCGCGGAATCCCTATGCAAGTAAAGCTGGAAGACGGGGAGGAAGAAAAACGTGTTGGCTTGCCTGAGATGTTTACCGAAGCAGCAATGGAAGCCGCGCCAGCTTCTCCAAATATGATCATGGAACGGAAATGGGTCGAACAAAGCCCTCGCTATGGTGATCCAATGGAAATTGGCGAACAAGTTAAAGAAGAACTTACAGCTAGTTACGATGTAGAGCGGCTGAAGACATTAGTAACACTAGCTTTCGAAGAAAATCCGAGTAAACCGGAGGCCGTCAAAGGTCAGGAAGTATCTCTGACCTCCCTGAATGACCCTGACTGGAAAGTGCGTTATGCAGCACTTGACCGGATGGATCCGACAATAGAGGATTTAGCTGTTTTAGATAAAGCTCTAAGTGATGAGAAAGCATCCATTCGACGATTAGCGACAGCTTATTTAGGGATGATTGAAGAACAAGAAGTTCTCCCATATCTATACAAAGCCTTGAAAGATAAGACAGTGACGGTGAGAAGAACAGCGGGAGACTGCTTATCTGATTTGGGCTTAAAAGAAGCAATTCCTGAAATGATCGACTCATTGGCCGACAATAACCGCTTAGTAAGATGGAGAGCAGCCATGTTCCTCTATGAGTTGGGCGATGAATCTGCTCTGCCCGCCCTGAAAAAGGCTGCGGACGATCCTGAATTTGAAGTTCGCATGCAGATCAATATGGCTATTGAACGGATTGAGGGCGGTAAAGAAGCAAAAGGTTCTGTGTGGCATCAAATGACTCAAGCTACAAAACAAAAATAATTGGAGGTTTTTTTAATGAATCCATATGAAGCTTATATGAAAGAAATATCCCAACCTATGAGAGATGAGTTAACCAATGCAGGTTTCTCCGAGTTAACGACCCCGGAGTCCGTCGATGAGTTTATCAGCTCCAAAGAAGGGACATCCCTCGTTGTTATCAATTCTGTATGTGGATGTGCAGCCGGGTTAGCACGCCCTTCCGCAAGAGAGTCGCTGGAAAATGAGAAGAAGCCCGAGCATCTGGTAACCGTTTTTGCTGGTCAGGACCGTGAAGCAACTAGCCGCATGCGCGATTATTTAGAAGGGTATGAACCATCCTCACCTTCCATGGCGCTTCTAAAGAACGGACAAGTCCTTCACTTCATACCTCGCGAAGAAATTGAGGACCATGATGTTGAGGAAATTGTTCACAACTTAACTACCGCCTATAACCAATACTGTTAATTAGTTTCCGGAATCCAAAAATCGAACAATAAAATTGAATAGTATAAACGCAGAACCCGCAATGCGACAGCCTGAGGAAGCTCACCGTACTCTATCGGAAAGGGGTAAAAAATCCTTTCTTGGCACACAAATAATCCGAACTGATTTTATTTTAGTAGTTCGGATTATTTTATGGTTAATTTGAATTTTTCCCAGCCTCGTATTTTCGAATTTTGTTAAAAGCAGTCGTTATTTCCCGGGAAATGTTTAAACGAACTTAAACACTTCTCGAAAAAAATGGACACAATTCTTTTGTGAATTGTGCCCACATTGCTTAAGCTGATATACCTGTTTCGGTGATTTCTAATTCTACTTTCACGTCAATCGGTACCTCAGGGTATTGATCCTGCCATTTTTTCATGTCCACATTTCTTCTGCGGTTCTTTAAGGCATTCCCAAAACCAACAGGGTCAATATTTTGTTCTTGAAACTCACGAATTAACGCCTGGCAATTCTTTTCGAAGAATTTAGTAAAGTCCTTCTCCATTTTCTCAACGAGAGGAGGAGTTGAAGCACTGGCCAAATTAGAAATTTCATTGATAATCCCTCTCACCTTGATTTTAACTAGAAATTCAGGGTTCTTTGTGTTTCCTTTAATATGGATATCCACATTTGAACTGATACTTTCCATCATTATCCCTTCCCCTTGGAAGTTCATTTCCTGCATTCCCTCTCTTACTTCTTCCCTCATCATTTTAAAGAATAAGCTTTTTGAATAAGGGATCGAATGGACTAAACGGCCGTCATTTAAAAATGCAATCCCCTTGATCTTTATATGGCTGTTTACTTTTTCCAGATAAGGGAGAAAGGCATCCACCCCCTCCCCAAAATAAGCTTGCACGAAATTGTGCAAGTTTGTGTTTGGAAAGTTGCTATACATATTATGCTCGATCATACCCTTCATATATGCTGCTGTTGTATTGTTTTGTTTATATTGTGTTTTAATCATTTTTTCTGTGTTTCCATCTACAATCGCGAGCAGAATATCTCTCCCAATCCTTGGGTCACGGCTTAAAGAATCAATAAACTTGGACATATCGTTCTTAGCAAGTTCTTTATCATATAAAACAATGGTTAACTTCCCGGTAGATATCGGTCTGGAGGATTGTCTCTGCAACTTGGCATGGATGTTTTTAATGGTGTTCGCCGTAGTGGACAAATTAACTTCCGTAGCGGATGTCTTCTGCTCACTTTTATTATACTGGGCAACCGCAAAGGTTCCTTTAATTTTATCTTCATTAACAAAATCATATCCGGCTATTTGAACTATTGCTGCATCCTCGACACTGACATTAGGCATACAGCTTGTAAGTAACATTAACGATGCGATGATTGATGGACATAGCCACTTAAGCTTCATCTCGATTCCTCACTTTAACCATGATTTTCGATAGAACAAATAAAACGGGTATGTACAACAATACATAAAGCCCGATTCTACTAGTCATACTGTTGAGCTTGTCAATAGCCTGGCGGTCCGTAAACATGGAACATACCACAATAAGAATGATACTAAATAGGAACAGCACATATTTTTGTTTGATCTTTAGAACGCGTTTTGGAATCCGACTTGCTGCCCATAGTGCCAAAGCTATATTCGGCAAGACAACATAGAACCACATAGCAATACCAATATATTCAAACCGTTCAATAAATGGAAACTCAACAATTTTCCAAAGGGTGATAGTCCCCCAGATGACATATTGCAGCTGACCTTCACTAAAATAAACAAACGATACAAGGGCTGTGATTAAGTATATAGAGACCGTAAAAAACACAGCGAAATGTGCCCATCTTTTAGAAGCATGCGGGTTTTTTATGAAAGGATAGAAAACCAATAATAATTCAAACCCAAGAAAGCTAAGGACGCTCTTTTGTGTACCACGAAGAATCTCTCCAACACTATGGTCAACAACTGGATAGAGATTCATCACATCTCCCTCCAAAATGGGAAAGAATTTTAACAGTAAAATGGGAAGCGCCAAAATAACACTGATCAGACATAAACCGGTAACGACACGGAATCCACTTTTCACAAAGTAATAGACAATTAGAACAAATACAAATGTAAATAGCCATAGCTGTAACTCAGGGAAAATCCATACCTCAATTACTTCTATATATGACCTGAGTACTGTTAAAGTTAGCAGCAAGAAATAGAGGCTAAACAATAAACTGAAAAAACCGCCAAGGTATTTACCAAATATATTCCTATGGACAGATACAATATCTCCTTTACTATCCTGAAGAATATGGTAAATCATCCATAACAGCACATGGATCCCTAAACCACCTAGCAGAATCGAAATCCATGCATCAAACCCAGCATATTTGGCGATATATGTTTCAAACCCCAAAATCCCCACCCCAACTTGCATCGCATGGATTAAAAAAAAGACATAGGTTGGTGTGATCAGGAGGTTTTCTGGGATGGAGAGTCCTTCAATAGGGCGCGAATTTTTATTCATCAATATCCCTCTTTCCCTTAACCAATTCCGGATTAAATCGAGCTGAATGGACCGGGCGCATTTGCATAGGCCGCTTTTTTTGCTTGTTAAATGGCAAACGTATAAATGCATCCCTCAAGTCATGAAACCTGAGCGGATATAGAGGTGCGAAAAAGGGTCTTCCGATCGACTGCAAATTCATCAGGTGCCCAAGAAATACCCCCATACACATCGAAACCCCGACTAACCCCCACATTTGTGCTCCTATGATAAAAGGGAAACGAACAAGACGGACCGTATTACCAATTTGATAAACCGGTGTTGTAAACGACGCCAACGCTGCTAATGCGACTGTAATTAACAGCACATTACTAGTAAGACCTGCCTCAACTGCAGCTGTCCCAATAACGATACCACCAACAATACCAATGGTTTGGCCGATTTTACTTGGAAGACGCGCCCCGGCTTCCCTTAATAATTCAATCGTCAGCTCAAGGATGATTACCTCAAGAATTGGCGGAAAAGGTATATCAGCTCGTGAGGAACTAATCGTCGCTAGAAGCTCCTGAGGAATCATTTCATGGTGATACGTTAAAATTGCTACATATAAAGGTGTACTTAATACGGAGAAGAAAATTGCAAATAGTCGGATCAAACGGAAGGCTGTTGCTAAATGCCATGGCAAAAAGTAATCATCTGAAGATGAGAAGAATTCAGTGATTGTAGTCGGCACAGTTAAAGCATGCGGTGATCCGTCTACTACGATGCCAACCTTTCCTTCTACGAGCGTCCCGACCACACGATCCGGCCGTTCAGTATCTAATGATTGCGGAAAGGGAGAGTTAGAGTTATCCGATATCATTTGGGTAATAAAAGAACTGTCAATAATCTGATCATACTGAATATCGTCTAAACGCTGTAGAACGGTATTAACATTCTCTTTATTGGCAATCCCATCAATGTAGACAACCGCTATCCGTGTTTTAGTTATGCTTCCAACCGTAACCTCCTTCATCGTTAACTCGGGGACGGGCAATCGTTTACGAATAAGATTCATATTCTGATCCAGATTTTCCACGAAGGCTTCCTTAGGACCCACTACACTATATTCTACTTCCGGAATACTAATGGAACGCCCCTCATTTTTCGTGGCGGGAATAAGAAGTACTTCTTCATCCATTTCATTCAATCTAATTATGACAAATCCCTGGGTGATATTTTCCTTAACTTTTTGCAAATCATTTGTGACATAGGCGTTTTCGACAGGAATTTTTTCTTTTATATCTTCTAACGTTAACAACGTATGTTTTTTTAAAGGGGGTAAAATAGAGTCATTGAGAAATTTAGAGCCGCTTAGAGTCTTATAATACGAGAGAACACATTTAGTCCGGCCGGTATGATGGTAAACAACAAAGTCCTTAGAATGGTTCGCTAATTCAAACAGTTCTTGGAAGGATTGTTCTTGCTGCTTATTTTTGAGCATCTCTTTTTGAATATTTCGCTCGGCTTTTTTCCCCTTCTTTTTCTTCATCCAGTTAAACATTAGAAATCTCCTTCTTCTACACCATGCTGTCATTTATTTATGTTGAACGTATGAATGGTACATAATTTGCTATTTTTATCTTTCACCCTAAGGTAATAATTTATACCAGTCAGGAAAGGATAATAGGAGAGAATGGTGAGGAGGGAATCCATGATTCAAGTCCTAATATATACCAGCCCATTATTATTACTTGCAGCGTTCTTCGTTTCAGTATTTTTTTTATTGGAAGGGTTTGCGAAATTTTTCTTATTCATATATATTATTTGGCTTATGTCTATACCTTTCATTCTGCTCTACAGAGAGGAGGTTAGAATTAGGAAACGCTCGGAAACCGAAGACGAAATTTGGTAGACTGCTCAAGGTCTATTAATAATAGGGGATATTAAGGTGAACATAGGTACAAAATTACGATGGGAAATGAGGGGTTATTGTGAATAAGGAAAGTTTAACAGCAAATGAACTCGGTCTACTTTGGACACAGTATATTCAAAATAGTATGGTTGTACAGCTTTTGCGTTACTTTATGAAAACAGCTCAGGACGAGGATGTTAAATCCATTATTGATGAAGCTTCTGTAATATCAACAGAGTCCGTAACTGTATGCAAAAGGTTACTGCAAGAAGATGGAGCTCCTGTACCAAATGGATTTAACGATGAAGATGTTGACCTTAGTGCACCCAGCCTTTTCACAGATGCTTTCATATTGACGTGTATTGAACATATTGGGAAGGTAGGATTAACGACTCATGGTTTGTCTCTAGGCTTTTCTATCAGGGAAGATATCAGGAAGTTCATGGGGAAGGCACTAAATGACACCATTGAATTATTCAATCACTGCGTAAATACTTCTAAAGCCAAAGGTTATTTTGTAAGCTCTCCACAAGTGAACATAGAAGATGAGACAGAATATGTAGAATCACATAAATATTTTAGTCCTTTCCATAAGCGTTCCCTTAATACTGTTGAAATCACTCACTTGTTTGAAAATACAAAAACCAACTTAATCGGTGAAGTATTATGCAAGGCATTCGCACAAACAACAACATCGAAAGAAGTAAAATCTTACATGGAAAAAGGAAAGCAAATTTCAAATAAACATAGAAAAACTTTTGCCAATACCTTAGAAGAATCTGATATTAATCCTGCCCTTCCATCCAGCGGCATGATTACAAAATCAACGACCCCTGTGTTTACTAACCGAATGGTCGTTTTCTTAATGACGGTGCTGAGCTCAGCGGGACAGGCTAATTATTCGTCTGCATCAACCGCAAGCATGCGATACGATCTGATGTTCACCTACCAAAGGTTGTCAGTAGAAATTGGTCTTTATGCCAAGGACGGAGTAGATTTAATGATAAAAAACAGCTGGCCCGAGGAACCATTCCAAGTACCACAACCATCTAACCTAAAACAGTAGAAATTACCAAAAACCCCCACCTCAGGTCATCCAATAATTGGATGACCTGAGGTGGGGGTTTTTTCCATTATTTAAACTTTATATAAACAATTAATAAGGATGCACTATTTATGAACGTTTTATGTTAAAGTAAGCACGAAGCACTATTAACATTAACACCTGAGAGGTGACCCAATTGTGAATCAAGAAACTTTTTATCAATCTCTGATTGAAGAATTCGAGGCTAAACTTGAGAGATCACTGAAAAAGGAAGAATTACAATTTATTAATTGGATAGCCGAAGAACACTCAAAGAAGTGCGAAGACCATACCAGCTAGCAGCTGAAGCCTCAGGGGCGCTAATTATCTAACAAACCAACGCGGACTTTGTTCTGATTTTTCTTTAGTTAATGTACTAGCACAATTTGGACAGACAATCGCAGGCTGAGGAATTGGCAAACAGCAATAAGGGCATTCCTTTTTCATCAAAGAATCCATTGGACTCTTATGTGGTTTTCTCCAACGATTGATTTGCCTTACTACGAGAAAAACGGTAAATAATACGAGAAGAAAGCGAATGGAAGCTGTAATAAATATTCCATAATTAATGGTAGCTGCACCAGCAGCTTTCGCTTCGGCTAACGATGCAAACGTTTCTCCTGTAAGACTAATGTAGAGATTCTCAAAGTTCATTTTCGTTAGAATCACCCCGATGGGTGGTAATAATATATCCGAAACAAACGAATCGATCAGCCCGCTGAAGGCTGCTCCCAGAACAACTCCAACACCCATATCTACCGCATTTCCTCTGACAGCAAATTCCCTAAATTCCTGCAGCAATCGCATAGCTTTTCCCCCTTGGACTAGTATATGAGGAGAGAAATAAGCTATGAATACAGAGAAACCCCTGGGCCTTGTTGTCAGCCCAGGGGTTTCTCATTTACATAAATGCAACGACCTTATCTTCTGTATAGGTACGCGATTGTTCAGTTACTAAATCGTAAGTAAGGCAGACCGGCTTCTTTGTTCTTGGATCCGTAACGACCTCTGCATCAATTTGAAATACGTTTCGAAGCACGTCTTTCTCGATAACCTCTTCGGGTGTACCTTCTTTGATGATCTCCCCTTTATGAATGGCTACAATATAATCAGCAAATCTGGCGGCCTGATTTAAATCGTGAATGACCATCACAATCGTCCGGCCTTCTTCTTTGTTTAACCGTTCAAGCAACTGGAGGACCTCGAGCTGGTGAGCAAGGTCTAAATAGGTCGTTGGCTCATCCAAGATTAGAATTTCCGTTTCCTGAGCTAAAGCCATAGCTATCCATACACGTTGACGCTGCCCTCCGGATAAGGAGTCGATGGGACGGTTTTCAAATTCGGAAACTCCTGTAATTTGAATCGCCCACTGTATGATTTCAAAATCATGTTTGGTTAGTTTACCAAAACCATTTTGATGGGGAAAGCGTCCGTAAGAAACTAGTTCCGCAACCGTCAGCCCATTAGGAGCTTCAGGTGACTGAGGTAATACCCCCATCTTCTTTGCTATTTGCTTCGATGACTCTTTCTTAATAGCCTTGCCATCCAGATATACAAAGCCACTGTTAACAGATTGGATCCTTGCAAGCGACTTCAAGATGGTGGATTTACCACATCCATTTGGTCCTATAATAGATGTAATTTTATTTTCAGGAATATCCAATGTTAAATCTTCCACCACTCGATGGTCACCATAAGCAATATCTACATGTTTAGTTGTTAGCTTTGCCATGCAAAAATCCTCCCTATATATGTAAACATGAGAATTATTTTTATCACGATAATGAAAATCATTATCATTGAAAAGTATAAAGTATTTTTCCGATAAGTGCAAGACGTATTGATAGTATCCAATTTCCAATTTCCAGACCAGGTCATCCATTCATTTCCATTTCATAATGATAAGCTTTGTTTATCATTCTTTATTCAATTTGTGTATTATCCTTATTCTATTCAATTGCTTACAATAGAAGTATCACATTTCTCGAAAGCGGGTGGCGAATTTTGAAAGATGAGACTAAACGACGTGTGAAGGAGACCTTTTCTAAAAATAATGAAGCTTACGTGCAGAGCCAGGTTCATAACAACCAGACAGATTTGAATTTAATTACAGAGTGGCTTAAGCCGGATCCTGCATGGTCTGCCTTAGACATTGCAACAGGCGGGGGACATGTCGCCCGACAATTAAGTCCTGATGTGAGGACCGTGTTTGCGACTGATTTAACCGAACAAATGCTCGAGAATACGGCTTCTCACTTGTCTTCATTTGATAACATCCACTATGTGATTGCCGACGCAGAGGAACTGCCTTTTCTCAATTCAAGCTTCGATATCGTAACATGCAGGATTGCACCACACCATTTTCCTCACCCGGAACGATTTATTTCAGAAGTTCAGCGTGTAGTAAAAAAAGGCGGATACTTTCTTATGATCGATAATATAGCCCCAGAAGACGATAAACTGGATCACTTCTACAACACGCTTGAAAAAATGAGAGATCACAGTCATGTTAGAGCATTGAAGGTTTCTCAGTGGGAGAAATTATTTAGAGAAAACGGATTTCAGCTAGAACACCAATTACAACGCAAAAAAAAGCTGCCATTTGCCGATTGGCTGAATCGGACACTTGAGGATGAAACTGATAAAGACCAAGTAACGAACTATTTACAGAACGCAGACGCTGCTGTAAAAACGTACTTTGCTGTCCAGCAACAGGCTGAAGAAATCACTGAATTCTCTATCGACGAATGGATGATCAAAGTAAGAAAACTATAAAGCTTACTTTAATGCAAATTATTGGAAGACCAGTTCATACAATTATTGGTATGTAACCCAATGTAAGGATGACCTGGTCTGTTAATTCATTTTAATTCTTTTTCCGAAGGACTGGAAAACAGGCGTACAGCACCACTACACTAACCATTAATGGAAAAGCGCTCCAAAAAAGAATCGCTTGAATAGAAATTCCCAAGCCAAGCAGGAAAGAAACCACTGCATAGGATAGCGGCATTAATCCAAAGGAGGCCATGCGGATCAGACTCATCACTCGTCCTATTTTGTCTGGATCGGTGTATTCTTGAATCATGGAAATTAACGGTATATTAATCGCAGGGATTCAGCAATCCAACGAAAATAATAACCCCTACTGCCAGCCAAACCATGTTGACCTGGCTGAATAATATCATGATAATTCCCTGAGCCGCCATCAAAAATAGAGCATAGAAACCTCGTTTTCTACGAAGATTAATGATCCCCATGATGACCGACCCAAGAATCATCCCAAATGTTAAACCTCCTTGCACGTAACTGTAATCAAGAGCATCGCCATCAAGGACTCCTTCAACGAAAATGGGCAGACCCATGAACAACGGACCTGACAAAAAGAAATTTACAACAATCGCTATAATAAACAACGCTCTTAGTAGTTTTGAGCTCCACAGATACGCAAACCCCTCTTTTAATTGAACCCAAAATCCAGGACGCTTATTGAATTGCTCTGTAATTTCCTTTTTTGCTTTATCAGTGTTGACGGATACCACGCACAATGATCCCAACACCAATAAACCACCGATAAGTAAAAATAATGCTCCGTACCCAGCTATACCTAGAATGACACCGGCAAGTAATGGCCCGGCAAAAAGAGCTGTCTGCATGGTCCCTTGAAGAACCGAATTTGCCCGTGTGAGCATTTGCGGTTCAACCACAGTTGGTAAAATCGAGTCTCGTGCAGGTTCAAAGAGCCCTCCCAGTATTCCAAAAACTATTGCGTTGATGACCAGCACCCAAATGGGGAGCGGATGGGCAAATACAAACAAGATAGCCAGCACACAAGCAAGGGAAGCTCTAGATAAATCTGACCAAAACATAATTCTTGCCTGGTCCTTTCGGTCGGAAAGCACACCTCCCACCATCATAAAAATAATTCTCGGAACAGACAGAGAAATAAGAACGATGCCTAATGCAGCCTCGAGTCCTAGTCCTTGCACCACATACCACGATTGCACAAACATAAATATAGACATGCTTAAACTGGAAAACAAAGAAGCTACCCATAACTTAACAAATGATTTAGTTTTAAATAACGAACGTCCCGAGAACTCCAATTCCTTCACTGGTTGCAGCCCCTCCATCGTAACCACCTCTCAGATAAAAAAAATAATTCAGTAAAAATAATTTTACTGTACTGCGAAAAAGAAAAGCCTGAGTCAGCTTTCTTCTTCTTCAGACTTTTTTTCAAATAATGGTTCATCAACTTGAATCCCTAATGAATGAAAATAATACGTTTTAGCATCAGGCGATTGAGTCTGCTTCTGTATATCACTTAACTCCTCCATCAACGCAAAGTATTTTTTCTGCCAGGCTTTAAAATCAGCTTCTGTCGCCTTAAATTCGAATGATGCCGATAAATATTTCCAATCCGTTGGGTCCTGAGAACCGGTTCCCTCATGTAAGGCTTCCTCCGGTGCACTTAACACCCGTCTTTGAGAGCGATCCAACATATTAATCATCATCTGTCGAATAGATTCACTCATCTCCTCTGTATGAGGCAGCAATGAGCGATCCGCAACAAAACCACGTGATACCGACTGATAAAATTTCTGGACAATTCCGTTCTTCTCTTCCTTTTTTACAATATGGACCAAATCATTTTTCTCAAGTTCCTTTAAATGATAATGAATTCGGGCCCTTGATAAGTCAAAAACCTCTGACAATTGCTGTCCTGTCATGGATTTCTCCATAAGGCGAAGCAACAATTGAGAGCGAAAAGGGTCACTTAATGTTTTGAGTTGTTCATGGGTGGTCAGCAGTTGTATGTCTTTCATCGGTTAACTCCTTTTATTCGGTAAAAATTATTTAACTATATGATATAAGAAATCCATGAATTGTCAAATTAAATTAGGAGAACTTTAAAAGTAATTAGTTTTACCATAATCGGGTACATATCACTACCACCCAAACTAAGGAGTTATCTTATGAAACAACTATCAAACGACTATTTGAACAAAGTAATTGAAGACAGCAGACCTTATGCCGTAAATGGACATGTAAATACGACACTTCCTAATTTTGACGAAACATTAAGAGATAAATTGGGGATATCTATCATTACCCCAGCCCTGGAGCAATTCTCAGCCGGTGATTCATCGCATAAAGTCCCTATGCAAAGCACATCCAAAATCATTGCGCTCATGCTTGCCTTACAAGACTTTGGCAAGGAAAGAGTCTTTCAAGCGGTTGGTATGGAGCCTACCGGGGAGATGTTTAATTCCATTAGTGCCCTCGAATCTCATGACGAAGTTAAACCTTTTAATCCTATGGTGAACGCTGGAGCGATTGCTGTTTGCTCCTTAATAAAAGGCGGCAATAACGATAACCGCTTTGAACGTTATTTACACTTTTTAAGAAATCTAACAAATAATCCAAACCTGGAATTGGATGAAAAAGTGTATCAGGCCGAGATCGCAAACGGAGCACGGAATCGTTCCTTAGCCTATTTCATGCAAAGCACTGGAGCACTCATTACAGATGTAGAGGAAGCCCTTGACCTCTATTTCCGTATCAATGCTGTGATGATGTGCTGCGATGACTTTGCGAAAGTCGGCCTTTTTCTGGCTCGTGGTGGAAAAGCACCCGACAGCAACGAAAAGTTGATCCCTCCCCATCACCTGCGAACCGTGAAAGCTATTATGATGACTTCAGGAATGTATAACTCCTCCGGGCAATTCGCTGTTGAAGCTGGGTTCCCGTGTAAGAGCGGTGTCTCTGGCAGTATTATTGGAGCTGTACCAGGCCGTATGGGGATAGGCGTTGTTGGACCCGCGATTGACAAAAAAGGAAACAGTACAGCTGGAGGCGCTCTTATTAAGAAGTTATCTAAGGATTTGAAGCTAAATATGTTCCGAACTGAGATTATTTAACTTTAAAATTAAATAATATCCCTCCTAATTATGGTAAAATATAGGCGGATTATCCAATAGGGGGTAGATATGATATGGAAGATCTAGTTTTCAAAGAGTTTTATGAACAGTTTAAAATCAGAGCAAGTCAACATGACCTTTCTTACTTAAAACGAGTGACTTCAAAAAACCTCATAGCTAGAGAAGTGAGGGAAGGTGAAGTAACAGATTACTCATATCAAGAATCCATCGCAGGTTGGAAGCAGGCGTTCGACCATTTTGCAGACATGGAGATGGAGTGGAAATATACAGATCATTCTTTAACAAAGTTGAAAGAAGATGAATGGCTGGCCAGTTTCTATCTTTCGCCGATCATTGAAGGAGAAGAAGCGGCCCCTCATCTATACTTCAACATATTTAAGTTAATGAATAATCAATGGCAGCTTGTCCGCTCTTACATCGAAACAGGTGTAGCAAATCCAACTATTCCTAAGTAAGAAGGTTCATAGATAATGATCAGGATCTTCAGAATAATGACTAACTGGCAAGTGCACACATAAAAAAGGGACCATCGATTAGCCAGTGGTCCCTTTTTTATGTGTATTTATTTCTTTACTTTACCATCTACCTATAGAAGCTACTCTTCCGCTATTTCATATAAGTAAAATATATAATCAGTCGAGACTCCTTCATAACCTAACTGGCGCAGCACTGAAGTAATATTTCCCCGATGATAGGTGCCATGATTTACAACATGCTGGAGAAGGTCGGAATAAGTTGCGGTCAAACTTCCAAACTCAGGGTGGTCAACCTTAATGACTTTATCTCCTTGTTTATCATAGAGGAATTCCCTGTACTGTTGAAAAAGACGTCTAAATATTTCCTCCATTTCAACGATGCTGTTCACCTGGGCTTCCTTTGTCCACTGCCCAATAGAGCTGCGAATTTCATTAAAATTTTTTTCTGAGATAGCTCCCAGCCAAATGTTATCGACAACGTACACATGTGCAAACACTTCAGATAACGAAGGGAATACATTTTCTATTTCCTTTTCGAAAATGTACTCCGGCAGACCCTTTATATGTCTAAACGATTTTTCATAAGCCCAAATATGAAACTCGTACTGCTTTGACAATAATGGATTCATTTCTTCATTCCTCTCTTACTACTAAACAGGTATATCTTCACTCTACCTTACTTACCTTTAATAGAACAGAAGATTGAGAGAAATATTACTCGTTGTGGCCATGTTTATATATCACCGTACTATATACTTGCGATTTAGCCTTTGGATCAATAAATAATTTGGCACTGTTTACGGCCGTCATGGCCTCATTAAAACCGGAAGCAATCAACATCGTTTTGCTCGGATAAACGGCTGCATCCCCTGCCACAAACACACCTTCCATTGAAGTTGCCATATCAGTGCCTACAGGAAGTCGTCCCTTGTCTGTTACTAATCCCCATTGGTCATACAAACTTTTATCGATTTGAAGCCCTTCATAAACGAGCAAGTGGTTCGTCTGAATTTGCTCCCCGTTGTCAAGAATGACTCCTTCCAGTTCCAATTCTGTACCTTCCAGCTTTTCTATTTTCGCTTCCATATGAACATGGACGCCTGATTGCTTCAGCTTCTCCAAATCATTTTCATAAACAGCTTTAAATTCTGGCCCGCGATTGATGAGATGAACTTCAGCGGCCACGTTCTCAAGGGCTAGAGCCCAATCTAAACCAACCCGATTCTCCGAAATGACAGCAGTTTTTTGACCTGTATACTGCATAAGGTTCTGGATCGTATAGTGGATATGATTACCTTCATAAAAGTGACTTCCTTCCACATCTAGAGGACGCATATCATACGTTCCTAATCCCGATGCCACAATCACGGTTCTTGTGAAATGCTTTTCACCAGTAGAAGCCGTCAACACGATTGTCCCATCCTCCTGCTTCTCAAAGTCTGTAATTTTATCCCCCGTTACGATGGTCGGCTGAACGCTTAACGCTTGTTCCTTCACATTGACAACCAAATCTTCTCCCAGCACCCCAGGAAAGCCTCCAACGTCATAGAGCTTTTTCTCCGGGTAGAAAAAGGAGACTTTGCCGCCAAGGTCTGGCTGGTATTCAATGACTTTCGTTTTCAAATCACGCATGCCGCTATAGAAGGCCGTATAAAGCCCTGTCGTTCCTCCGCCAATTATTGTTACATCATAAAGTTCACTCATACGTCCAGTCTCCTTTTATTTCGTTTTCATAAGCAGATAGAGAAAATAAGGTGTGCTAACAATAGTGACTACAATACCAACCGGGATTTCAGCAGGTGCAATAATATTCTTCCCGATCGTATCCGCCGCAAGTAATATGAGAGCTCCGATTAAAGCCGTGACCGGGAGCAGCTGCTGATGCTTAGGACCAACTATCCTTCGGGCAATATGTGGGGCAATCAGTCCAAGAAACGCAATTCCCCCCGCTGCTGCTACACATAAACCAGCGATGGCTACCGCCAGCAAAAGAAGCAGGCGACGTTCCCGTTCAACTCGCGCGCCCAATCCCACGGCCATTTGATCCCCTAAATTTAAGATATTGATAACAGGCGATTTATACATGCTGTAGATGATCAAACCTATAATCCAAGGAAAAAGAGCGATGACGAAGCTCCAATTTGAAGCCCAAATGTCACCTGAAAGCCAGACTAAAGCCTGCGTGAAATCTTGCGGATTCATTTTTATTTGAAAAATAATTAAAGCAGCGCTAAATCCCGCGTTAACCCCGATCCCAACTAGAATCAACCTTACAGGGTTAACTCCTTTTTTCCATGCTAAAAGATACACGAGCACAGCCGCTGCAAACGCACCGATCAATGCAAATACTGGGAGAATATAAACACCAAGACCACTAATATTGGCCAGTGAGCTTTGAAAAAAGAATATGTACACGACAACTGCCAATCCCGCTCCCGTGTTAATTCCTAATATTCCCGGGTCTGCCAATTCGTTTTGCGAGACCCCTTGCAGGATAGCACCGGAAATTCCAAACCCAGCCCCAACTAACAAAGCTATAACAATGGTTGGCAGCCTGAAATCAAATAACACCAGTTCCTGCCTTTCATTGCCGAACCCAAACATTGTCCGCATGACATCCATCGGGGCAATTTGGACAACACCAGTATTTAAACTGACTAACAGCATGACCACAATTAGTACAATCAAACTCCCCACAGTCCACCAAAAGCGGCCTCTGTTTTGTAAGGAAAGCTGTTCCATCATAACCCGCTCCTTTCTCCGCGGGCCAGATAAAGAAAGAACGGCACACCAATACAAGCCGTAATGGCTCCCACCGGCGTTTCATACGGAGCATTCACCAGCCGTGCACCCATATCAGCAAGTACAAGCAGCAAACCGCCAAGCACAGCTGATACCGGTATAATTAAACGATAATCCGTTCCAACGAGAAAACGAGTTATATGAGGAATCACCAGTCCAAGGAATCCAACAGTTCCTGCTACTGACACAGCTGCACCCGTCAAGACAAGCACGACGACCACCCCAAGTGCCTTAACGACAAGCGTGTTCTGTCCCAATCCTTTTGAGACCTCTTCCCCTAAACTCAGAATGGTCACAGCTCTCGATATGATTACCGCTAATAGTAATCCAACCGCTCCAGCTGCCAACAATAGCTGCACAGATGTCCAGCTGGTACTGGATAGGTCTCCTGCATACCAGAAACTCATTTGCTTTGCGACTTGAAAATGCAGTGAAATAGCTGTGGAAAGCGAGCTAAGCATACCGCCTACTGCTACACCAGCAAGAGCCAGCTTAATTGGAGTAAGTCCTCCTTTTGAAAAGGAGCCGACGGCAAACACGAGAATCACCCCTGCTCCAGCTCCAACAAAGGAGGCAATCGTCATGCCCAGATTACTGACAGTTGGAAAAAAGACAAGCGCTATGATCAAAGCAAAGGCAGCCCCGTGAGTCACGCCCATAATTGAAGGAGAGGCAAGCGGATTTCTAGTGAGCCCCTGCATCACGGCACCTGAAACCGCTAGAAACCCTCCGATAAGGGCAGCAGCAATCGCCCTCGGCAGCCTTAACTCTCTAATGACCTGATGGTTCGTCAGCTCTGGATTAAAAGTAAAGACAGCTTGCCATACCGTTGCAAGCTTGATATCTGTCACACCCAGGGCCACTGAAACCCCCAGTGATAAAATAAGGGCGAAAAAACCACCCACGAAAATTATTCCCGCTCGGAAAAAGCGGCTCGTTAGCCCTTCTATGTGAGCCTTATCTATTTCTCCCACTTCATTCAACCCTCTCTAGTTCCAACAGCCTTTAAATCATTTATTTTATCTATAATGAGAATCATTATCACTTAAACTAGTATATAATTCTCTTTCTCATAATTCAAGGTTTTATCCCCATACTAAAATAAGATTTGACTGATCAAATGAAAATGATTATCATTATCGTATATGACCATTATTACTTAGGAGGAACCTCATGTTTAATAAAAAAATATGTTTATTGTTTAGCTTGTTATTTGTTTTAACTTTCATCACAGCCTGCGGAAGCGGCAATGAGGAAGGTTCATCTGATTCAACGCAAAAAGAGGAAAATGCCAACAAAGAACGTACCCTTGAACATGCATCCGGTAAAGTCACCATCCCCGCTGAGCCTGAAAGAATTATTGCTCCCTACTTAGAAGATTCCTTACTTGCTCTTGGAGTGACTCCTGCTGCTCAATGGTCCATCGGTAACGACGTTCTTGATTACTTGCAGCCACAGCTTGAAGGAGTTCCTAAGATAGCCTGGGATATGCCGCTCGAACAAGTACTTAAACATAACCCGGATCTTCTGATTTTCAGCTCCCCTTCTTCTTTACAAAATGGCAGTTACGAAGATTACAGCCAGATTGCTCCAACTTATGTGTACAAAGAGAAGGTAAGTTCGGACTGGAGAAAACAGCTGAAACGAATGGGAGAAATCTTAGGAAAAGAAGACAAAGCTGAACAAGTCCTTGCTGATTTTGACAAGAAAGTGGAAGAAGCTAAAGCAAGCCTGCAGGAAGCGATTGGAGATGAATCTGTCGCCTTCGTATGGACGATAGGAGACCAGTTTTTTGTTTTTGAAAATAACCGCTATATTGCCGAGGTAGTTTATAACGAAATGGGGATTACCCAACCTGAATTTGTTAAAAACCTGCCTGAAGCCAGCGAACAATGGAAGCCAATATCATTAGAAAAGTTAGGACAGCTTAAGGCAGATCATGTATTTTTAATTGGATCAGAAGGGGAAGCAGGATTAGAAACTCTGAAGAACAGTTCTGTCTGGCAGAGTATTCCTGCTGCTAAGAATGATCAGATTTATGTCATGAACGAGCCGAGTCACTGGACGATTGATGGGGTAATCGCTCATCGTA
This sequence comes from Halobacillus ihumii, assembly GCF_902726645.1. NCBI lineage: Bacteria > Bacillati > Bacillota > Bacilli > Caryophanales > Bacillaceae > Halobacillus > Halobacillus ihumii. The sequence goes on along the minus strand of NZ_CACVAO010000001.1, from coordinate 2,413,399 downwards.
TGTCAATTGACAAAATCGTGGAAACACTGACTAAATAAGGACTAAAAATCGCTGATGGACACGACTGCGGAATTTAGAAACCTCCCTGCATGCTGAAGAGCTCGGGGAGGTTTCTCTCATTTTGAAGAAGGATTAATTTAATACATCCTGATATGCCTCATTCTGCTCCATCACACTTTTTGTAAAAGAACACAATGGGACAATCTTTTTATTCTTCTCACGGGCAAATTGGACAACCCTTTCCACGAGCTTTTCACCATTCCCTTCCTCGCGATGCGCTTCCGAAACAAAGGTATGATCTACAATAAGCTGGTCACTCCCCGAAGGAACAATAGAAATTTCTGCAATACGGTTGCCTTCTTCTTTCATTACAAATTGATCGCCCTCTTTTACAATGTTTCGCATACATCCACCTCTTCTTTATGATTTGTCTAGTTGTTATACCCTTATATTTGCATGATTGAACATCGTCCTTAATATAAATTCCCCTGTTTTTTATTTTTCCTAAATATTGAATTTATAGCATCCGACCTTCTTGACCCACACAAGGTTGTCGAGTTTTTATCATATAGATACACTGATTCATTTTTGTATGATGAATTTCTATAATTCTGATCCCTTCTATGATTTTGAAATAAATGTTATTAAATGAGAAGAAGGTAGTCGAGGAAATAACTCGCTTTCCGTGGGCATACGGTGAGTCTCCTCAGCTTCATTTGGAGCAGCACGAATAGAAAGTGACCTGTCAGTCTTTATTTTTATAAAAGAGTCATTATGAAATTGACTCAAACCAGAAAAATATTCCACTTTCGTGCAAATATCCCTGTATTTTTGTCTGAAAAAATTTATAATTTAAATAGATAAGTAGAAGGAAATAGCTTGGATTAACATGCAAGATGTTAAATCTGGAGGGATCACTTGTGGCAAACGAACAAACTAGATATTCCCGTCTGGCGCAAATTACTAAACTGATTAATACGAATCTTAAGTTAAGAGAAGCGCTGGAACACGTTGTCACAGCGATCTCTGAAGAAATTGTTTCCTGTGACTCTGTTGGAATCTACTTACCTCAAGAGGATGGAACGTACCGAGGATTCGTCGGGAAGCCTGAATTGATTAACGGAATGAGTCTTGATATGCACATCATAGATTTAGAGATGGATCACCTTGCAAAGGAAGTCATTAAGACGAGGGAAGCCATTTATATCCCCGACACCTCAAGGGATTCCAGACCAGACCCCAGGGCGGTTCATGCTTTTAAAATCAAATCATTACTCGTTCTTCCCATGTCTTATGAACAGGAATTGTATGGACTTGTGTTTTTATTTGACTATGGCACTCCCATGAACTTAACAAATTCAGAAATTGAATCGATTGAAGCATATGTCAACATGGCTGCTGTAGCAGTTAGAAACGCAAACAATTTAACTCGTAAAGAAGCACTTATCTCAGATAAACAGCTGCTCCTCAATGTTACCCGCGATCTCTCTCATTGCTCAACGTTACGAGAAGTGATGGATAGATGTTTTGCTTACTTAGGAGAAGTGTTGAATAACTCTAACATAGGTGCTCATTTCCTTGACCCTGTCGCTTCACATCACTTACAACCAACTTCTTTAAGTAAACATAGTGACTGGTCAGAAGAAGAATGGAAGAAAACTCATGAACGTGTGGGAGGTAATTTTCACGAAGACCCCATTTTTAAAGAAGTTGCTAAAACGAAAAAATCGATTATGATACCAAATATTCTCGAGGACTCGAGACCGAATCACGAACTGTGTGTAAGTTTCGGGATTAAAGGATTATATGTGATCCCATTTGTAGCTATGGGCGAGGTACTCGGAATGACAGCCATCGTTAATTTACACCAAGCTGGACAACGCTATTCTAACTCCGCCATGCAGCTAGCAGAATCAATTGTCGATGCGACTGCACCTGTTCTCTCAAACTTATTATATATTGAGAAACAGGAAATGATCATATCAGAACGAACATCTGAACTGACCAGGAAAAACATTGAACTAGAAAATATGATTACGGAAGTAAAACAAATCAGCCGCGAAAAGGAACTTATCTTAAATTCTGCAGGTGAAGGGATCTTCGGCCTTGATTTACAAGGGTCAATTACCTTCTGTAACCCTTCCGCTGCCAAAATCCTCGGATATGGAGACCAGCAGGAACTAATCGGAGTATCGTGCGAGCACATTTTTGACATAAAAGATGGAGATTCGTTTGATTGTTTTCAAGAAAAGAATCTCAATAATAAAGGGAGTAATGAAGAATACTTCCATAGAAAAAATCACTCTAAATTCCCGGTTGAATATGTGATTACACCACAAATCGAACACGACAAAACAGTCGGATATGTGATTACCTTTAAAGACGTAACCAAACGAAAGGAATTGGAAGAAAAGATCAAGTATCACGCGTATTACGATAGTGTCACCAATATACCTAACCGTGTCTTATTCCATGACCGTCTAAATCAGGCCTTAACCTTCGCTGAGTTAAACGAAAGTTCGCTTGGAATTCTATTCTTAGATCTTGATCGCTTCAAGAAAATTAATGATACTTTCGGCCACGCGTTCGGGGACATTGTCCTAAGGAAAGTAGCACAACGTCTTACTACTACTCTTCCCAAAGAGAATACCGTCTCTCGCCAGGGCGGGGATGAATTCATTATCTTACTGCCTAAAGTATCTTCTATTACGGACGCTGAGAACTGTGCTCACGAAATATTGAAAGCCTTTTCAGACCCCTTTTATATAAATGGGCAGGAAATTATCATTAAAACAAGTATTGGTGTTAGTCTCTTCCCACAGAATGGTGTTAATTCTGAACAACTGATCAAGCATGCGGATGTAGCGATGTACAAAGCCAAAGCCCTTTCAGGGGACCGCTTTCAAGTTTATACACCTGATATTGATGGGCGTTCTTTAGAAAGCATTGAGTTGGAAAATGATTTGTATAAAGCATTGAAAAACGAGGAGTTTATTCTGCATTACCAACCAAAAGTCGATACGGTTTCTAACAAAATCATGGGAGTAGAAGCTCTAATCAGATGGCATCGTCCTCACAAAGGTCTCATTTCACCAAGTGAATTTATCCCGTTAGCCGAAGAAACAGGGCTTATTACGCCGATCGGGGAGTGGGTCATTAAGGAAGCCTGTCAGCAAGCTAAACAGTGGCATAACCTCGGGCACACGTCTCTAGAAGTATCCGTAAATTTATCCCCCCAACAATTTAATCAAAATAACCTTGTCCAATTTATTGAACAAACACTGGAGGAAACAGGATTGCCAGCTCATTGCTTAGAACTCGAGCTTACAGAAAATTTAATCATCCATAATACGGACAACACTCTGGCAACTATCCAACAACTAAAAAATTTAGGAATTAAAATTTCAATTGATGATTTTGGTACAGGTTTTTCATCATTGGGATATTTAAAGGATTTCCCTGTAGACACATTAAAAATTGATAAATCTTTCATTGATGATATCTCATCCAATGAAAATAATGCCGCTATCACAAACACGATTATTACCCTGGCAAGAAACCTATCTTTAAAAGTGATTGCCGAAGGTGTGGAAACGCTAGAGCAAGCAGCATTTCTTAACCAACACGGATGCCGCGTTATCCAGGGCTATTATTTTAGCGAACCCCTCCCTGCCAAAACATTTATTCAGACATTCTATCCTAAACCATTTTCAGATTAGAAATGAGGAGATTAACAGTGAAAGCTATACGAAGTGTCTTACATTATCTACAGTCCGGCCAAGTCTCTTATGTATTCGGAATTCCTGCAGGCTCCGTAAACGCCTTTTTTGATGAATTATATGAAATTCCCGCCATCACTCCGATCGTATCTAAACATGAAGGGGCTGCCTCCTACATGGCTTGTGCTTATGCTAAATATTCTAAACAACTTACTGTTTGTATTGGAAGCAGCGGGCCAGGAGGAACCAATCTTATTACAGGAGCTGCGAACGCCATGCGTGAGCATTTGCCAGTTCTCTTTTTAACAGGTGCTGTTCCTGTGAATACAGTCGGGCTAAATGCTTCACAAGAGCTAGATGCAGATCCACTTTATAAACCAGTAACAAAATATAGTGTACGTGTCGATGGTGCTGAAGATTTATTGCCACAGGTGCATAAGGCCTGTGAGATTGCTCTGTCAGGGGTGCCTGGACCGGTCCACGTCGCCTTGCCAATAGATGTACAGATTGAAGATATTCCGGAGGTTTCTATCCCGGATTTCCCTGTGCGCACTCCACTTTTACCGGAATCAAACCAAGTGGACGATGCCATTCAACAGTTATCATCCATTGAGCGCGGGTATATTTTTGCAGGACAGGGAGTTAGGGGTGCTGAATTAGATGTGCTCGAATTGGCTGAACGACTGAAGTGGCCAATCGTTACTTCTCCTCAAGCGATGGGGCTTTTCCCTGATAATCACCATTTACTCAAAGGGGTCTTTGGGTTTGCTGGGCATAATTTAGCCTCGGATCTGATTAATGATGGAGATACAAATGCTGTCATTGTGATTGGATCAAGTCTTGGAGAGACAGCTACAAATAACTGGAACCCTGCTATTACAAAAGATAAGTACACGATTCAAATTGATTTTGACAAGGAGGTTTTCGGTCGAAAGTATTCAGTCGACCTGCCCATACTAGGAGATGTCTCCTTAACCGTTTCAGCGCTTAATAATGGCTTGAAACAAAAAGGATTTGTTAGACATACCTCCCCTACTCAGCCTCATACACCCGAAGCCATCAATGACGAATATAGTACAAAAAATGTCCTGCTTACTCTGCAAAGAAAACTACCCAAGTCAACACGCTACACTATTGATATCGGGGAATTTATGGCTTATGTTATTCATCATATGAGCGTTCTGGATTATGACACTTTCGATATAAATGTTCATTTTGGGGCAATGGGGAGCGGGATAGGAAGCGCGATTGGCGCCAAGTTAGCGGACCCGGAGCGGCCGACCGTAAGCATTACAGGGGATGGTTGTTTCTTCATGCATGGCATGGAGCTGCTCACAGCCAAAGAGTATAATGTTCCCGTCTTGTTTGTGGTCATGAATAACGCGCGGCTTGGGATGGTGCACCATGGGCATGCCTTGCAATATAAACGAGCACACGACCGTTTTGCTCAACAACCTGTCGATCTCTCAGCAATGGCTCAAGCTTTAGGCATACCTAGCTTACGGATAGATGACATGAATGATCTTGATGAAGCTAAGATTAAACAGCTATTAACGGAAAAGGGGCCAGCGCTTTTAGAGGTGGCCTTAGTAGACGACCGCATGCCGCCAATGGGTGATCGTGTAAAATTCCTTTCTTCATTCGGAAAATAAGTTTTTAACCAGGGGGCAGCTAAGATAAGAAATTCTCCATGTCTATTTTTCGAACTTTTGATCATCGGCTTGCTCTCCGCCTTGATAGCGTCTAAGATAGAAGCGAGTGTTACCTGAAAGGAGAATGCATGAATGAAAAAAAAGCTTTTGATCGTAGGCGCTTTTTTGTTAGGCAGTTTCATAACGGGATGTTCAAGCAATCATACAGAAGAATCACAGCATACCTCATCTCCATCGCAATCTGAAACTGAGTCACAACAACATTCCAGCCACATGGTTATGGGGGATAAACGAGTTGAAACACCGAGTTACGAAGTGATGCCGGAATTTTTAAAAAGCAAGCCTGAAAATATGCAGCTTATCTATACATCAGCTTCTCAACATAAAGAATTGCTAGAACAAATGCCATGTTACTGCGGTTGTGGTGAATCTGTCGGTCATAAAAATAATTACGACTGTTTTATACATGAAAACAAAGAAAACGGAGCCATTGTTTGGGACGAACATGGAACAAAATGTGGAGTATGTCTTGAAATTGCCGCTCAAGCTATGATTGACTACCAAAATGGCAAATCGGTGGAGGAAATTCGAGAGGACATCGATGCACAATACAAACAAGGTTATGCCGAACCCACACCGACTCCTGAAATTTAAAAACCCGCCAAAAGCGGGTCTTTTTATGCCGTCTGATCTTGTCCGATCAGACCTTCCATCTGCTTTTTCATATAATTTCTTGCTCGATAGAGTCGTGATTTTACAGCCGAAAGCGATAACTGTAGTTGATCAGCAATGTCAGTCTCCCTATAATAGGAGAAATATTTCATCTTGAAAATCTCCTTCAATTTCGGAGACAAGGTATTCGCTTTTTCCCATACCTCTTCTTCCATTGCCCGCTTCTCACATTCCTCTTCTACGGTTGAATTAAATGAAGCAGCTTCATCTGCCGGCCGTGTCACTTCTTCGATCTCCGTTACAACATACTTTCTCTCTTTTCGCAAAAGATCAATAGCTGTTCGAGTAGCAGTAGTAGACAGCCATGCCCCGATTTTCTCCCCATCTTTAAGCTGGTTAAGATTTCGATAGGCTTTTATAAACGTTTCCTGAAGAACGTCCTCTGCAGATCGTTGTTCCTTTGTCACTCGGTAGGCTGCATAATAGACTCTGTTATAATAGTGCAGATAGATTCCATCAAAATCTTCTTCCATCTTTATGTTTCCTTTCTTCACAATTATTTAAAATGATTCGTAATCCAACCTGGTGCTTCACCTGCTTCTAGATTGGCGATCGTAGAAATTTCATCCTCGCTTTGGTAAAAACCAATCAGGTAACCGTCACCTGCATACACATTTGCGGCAGAAATCACATCAGCAATCTTTTCTTTGTCCGATGTTTCTAAACCATTTTCCCTTAGTAAGATATCAAACGGACTCTCCCCTTTTCTCGCTTCTGAACTCACCCTGAGGACTTCTATTTTATGCACGTCCTTCGCTTGCAGGTACGCATGATCATATAAACCTTCATCCTTAAGCCATTGGTTAAAGTTCGTAAAACTTGTGGAGAGTTGAACGTTATAATGCTCGTATCCTACCCCGATATCCAGACCTGTAGCAAACCTGTTAGGCTTTGTCATATTTCGATAGGATTGGCTTAGGATATCTTTCTTGATTAGCTGTAAGGCACGGGTTACTTCTTCATTGTCAGTAATTCTTACTGGCCCCTCTTCCGACATGGGGGGATGCAGCGTTAACTGATCTACTTTTGAAGGAGCTAATTGAAATACATCATAAGTCATCCGTTTATATTCTTCACTGCTATAGACCTTTTCCATGTAGGGAATTCTTCGTTGTTGTTTCACCTGATATTCACGAAAAACCTTCTCACCATTATTTAATTCATAGGCTAAGAAGATTGTACGTTTTCCCTCTTCCATCGGTTTTGCTGCATCAATTAACTCATCATGCACTCTTCTTACTGCCTCAACGTTGTCTGACCCGTGAATTAGAGGAGCACCTAATTCATGTTTCGTTTGGTAATCGGAATAGCTACTGCCCATGTACACATTCTTAATCTCATCTTTAGCTGGTACAGCTGACTCATATCCCCTGGCAACGATCGGCAAGGCTAAGATGAGAACGACAACTACTGCAGCATAGCTGCCTAATCCTTTCAACTTACGAATATGAAAAACACGCCATGTTTTTTGCAGAAGCATATCAGATAGGACAAAACCAAAGATTGCTCCAATAGCATAGCCGATAAATAACCAAGAGTAGCTTAATTGAGATTCGCTAAAATACATACCTCCAAGGAGCATAAAACAAAAGGTAGTTCCATATTTAAAAGCGGGCCAAAGAGTGAGCACAGCGATTGCCTGGTTACCGTTCTCGATATTACGTTTTTGATAGATTAATAAGGAAGCCACATATAACAAAATAGCTAAGCCAAAATAAACTACTATACTTGTGGAGTCGACAGGCGGACTGACCTCCATACCGATTGGAGCTCTAGGCTGATACATTAAAAAATCTAGAAGAGGCGAATATTTTTCTATAGCCTCTGCCATCGCCTTATCAACAGAAAAACCTTTTACAAAAAGATTCAGATTATAGGAAATTAATCCGTACATACCAGCTGGAAATAATAATTGAACATACGTTAATACACCCTGTACAGCAGATAATCCGGTCAAAGATCCAACAAAAATACTTATTAAAAATAGAAACAGTGAGAATACTGCAAAAACAGAAGCCCAATAGCCTAAATCGCTAAGAGTATAATAGTTTCCTACATCCCATATGAAATAAGAGACAAAAAGAATGGCGCCTGTAATTAAAATCGGAAGAATTAAGAGAAGCGTTCCCGAGATAATATGATAATTAAATAATGAACTTCTTTTAATCGGCAAACTATGAATGAAATCAGCTGATCCCCTGACATGAACGTAACGAAATAGAAAGATGGCCATTAGTACAGGCAGAACAAATAGTAAAATCATTTGAATTCCATACAGGAAAACTGGATCAAATAATCCATTTTCATAATACATCTCTCTACTGTGTTCATTGTTCATGTCCATCACCAATTGAAGAGGCAAGGTGAACAGTAATCCGATTAAGTAGACGATTCCGATCCAGCCGACATTTCTAAAATCTTGTTTGATGACCTCTTTTTTAAACGGTGATGTTTTCGATGGCATATCCTGCACCTCCCAATTCATAAATAAAGATTTCTTCCAGAGTTAGAGGCAGGCGATCGTACAGAACAGGAGAATATTTTTCAATCGTATGGCTTACTTCGGCCTCTTTTCCCTTAACAATAAGAAGGTAGACACTCCCACGTTTCTCATGATATAAAATATCCAGCCTGCGCTTAAGCGGAGCTATGTCGAAGTCTTTAAAGGCAACCTGAACTTTATGGATGTCTGTTTTTAAGTCGTCTAAATCCCTCTGAAGCAACATTTCGCCGTCATGCAAAATGCCTATGTAGTCACAAATATCTTCTACTTCCCGCAGATTATGAGAAGAAATAAGGACTGTCATGGCACGCTCTGCTACATCTTGAATAATTAGACTCTTAATTTTCCTTCTCATCACGGCATCAAGACCATCGAATGGTTCGTCCAGAATTAAAATGTCAGGCATTGCTGACATCGATAACCAAAACACAACCTGTCTCTGCATGCCTTTAGAAAACTGATGTACTTTCTTATTCTCATTCAAATTAAAAACCTTCTTGAGCTGTTCGTAGCGTTCCTCGCTCCAATTTGGATACATTTCCTTATAATAGTTGGCAAGCTGTTTTACATTGTATTGCGGAAAGAAATAAAGAGAATCTGGTATAAAGACGAGTCTGCTTTTCACACGTAAATTCTCGAATACGTCTTCACCAAACATGTGGATTGCACCTGAGTTCTGCTTTAAAATTCCGCTTATTAAACGCATAAGTGTCGTTTTACCGGCACCATTTGAACCAAGAAGCCCATAAATCGATCCTTGTTTCACATGGAAGCTCACGTCGTTCACAACCAAATCTTTTGCAAAAGATTTAGTGATGTTCTTCACTTCAATCATGATCAGGTCCCCCCTTTACTTCATCAACTAATGCCTTTATGTCTTGTACCGTCATACCAAGATATATTGCTTCTGCAAACAGCTTCTTTAGTTCTGCGCGCACTTCCCCTAATTTTTGCTTATCCTTAAATGGAGAAGCAGGATTAACGAAACTCCCTTTCCCTTTAACAGAATAGGTGTATCCCTGTGTTTCGAGTTCTCGATAAGCTTTTTGAATTGTATTAGGATTAATGGTCAGCTGTTGAGCCAGTTCACGAACAGACGGGAGCTTCTCATCTTCCTGTAAAATATCATTAATAATAAGATGTTTTAGTTTTTCTACAAGTTGTTCATAAATGGGTTTACGGCTCCTTATATCTAACTCGAACATAAATACACCTCCTAAATACACCACTGTACTAACTGTATTAATAAACGTAGTACAGTGATAGTATATATAACTAAGTGAAGTTTGAGAAGTATTTTATTTAAAAAAATCGATTTCAGAGTAAAATCCGTAAAAAAACACCTGATCTACTAAAAGATTCAGGTGTTTATGCATTATCTTTATCTGTTGTTGGCAAGTTATAGAACTTTTTAACATATGTATAATCCCCAGCCATTCTGCCAACAGGTGAAAGTCCTCTCCCACAATCACATCACACCCAAATCCTTCCACCTCAGGTCATCCATTTTATGGATGACCTGAGGTGGAAGGATTACCCAAACAGAAAATTGTCACAATTCTGTTTTATTGAATTGAAAATAGGGAATATATGGGCATATCATCTTTAGAGAGGGGCCATTTCCTTGGTTGAAATTTGGAGTTTATTTGAAGCAGCAATAGCAGACGTATCAGCATTTTTATGGACTTATCTTCTATCCATTATTCTCATTTTCGGGGGGATTTTTCTTACTATTCGCTTAAAGTTTTTCCAATTTCGTTTCTTTGGTCACGTACTTCAGCAAACCGTTGGGCAAATTTTTAAGAAGAACAAACATCCCGGAACAATCTCTCCCTTTCAAGCCTTTACATCAGCCTTAGCCTCAACAGCAGGTGCCACAAATATCGTCGGGGTCCCTGTAGCGATTGCCTTAGGAGGACCGGGAGCTCTATTCTGGATGTGGTTTGTGGCATTGATTGGGATGGCCACAAAGTATGCGGAAGTTATGCTCGGGATCAAGTACCGTGAAAAGAATAAGGATAATGTCTGGGTTGGCGGACCGCAATATTACATAAAAAAGGCTCTCGGCTGGAAATGGGTGTCTTCAGCTTTCGCTTTTTTCCTAATGATCGAATTGATCCCTAGCGTTATGGTGCAGTCCAATTCCATTGCGACACAGACAGAAGGTGCTTTTGGCTGGCCCGTGTATATAACTGGATTTGCTATGTGCGCCCTGATCGCACTTGTTGTGTTTGGAGGAATTAAACGAATTGCCAAGGTAACGGATAAAATTGTCCCAGCTATGGTTATCATTTATGTAGGAGTAGCTCTATTCGTTATTTTCGTAAATATTGATCAAATCCCACACGTGTTCAGTTTAATATTTTCTAACGCATTCACCCCTATATCAGCTGTCGGCGGCTTTGCAGGAGCTGGAATTGCAGAAGCACTGCGTTGGGGAGTCGCCCGGGGACTTTACTCTAATGAGGCTGGAATCGGTACTGCCCCCATTGCCCATTCAGCCGCACAAACGGACCATCCTTCTAAACAGGGGTTGTGGGGAATCTTTAGTGTATTTGTCGACACCATTGTAATTTGTACAGTTTCCGGACTTGTGGTTTTAGTAACAGGCGCTTGGAAGGATGTTAGCGCAGCGAATGCATCTAATATGATTAATGTTGCTTTTGCAACTGAATTAGGAGATGTATTTGGCGGTGCTTTCGTGTCCATCTTTCTCTTATTCTTTATTATTACCACAGTAGGCGTGCTGATCTTCTATGGTGAGAAACAGGCCGAGTACTTGTATGGTTTAAAAGCAGCTAAAGTGATGAGACTCGTTTATATTGTATCAGCGTTTATCGGTGCAGTCGGAGGACTTCAATTAATATGGCAATTCCTCGATATTACGCTTGCTTTTGTCGTCTTGGCCAACATTATACCGCTCATTTTCCTCCATAAAGAAATCGTAGCGATTAGTGATGACTATGTAAACAGAGTACTCAAGAAAAAAACAACAGAAAGAAAGGTTAAACTATTCGCAGAAGAAGACTAATAGCTAAAAAAGTAAGAGGCTGCTTCCTCCGTAAAGAGGATCAGCCTCTTTTGCGGTCTATCTTCCAATTCCATCCACCTCAGGTCATCCAGATAATGGATACTCTGAATAATGGATGATAAGAGTGGGTCCTTGATATAACGGGGGGATGTATTTATACTGGAATAACGTTACTTGGGGGTTTGGGGTGAGCTTATATTTATGTTAGATACTCATGCGCGAAAAATGGTTCAGCCTTCCATCGACCATACCGCCACATGGTTGCTGAAGAAAGGGCTGTCAGCCAATCAAATTACGATCCTAGCCTTTATACTGGGGATTTCTACGAGCATTTTGTATATTATGGGGCAGCCTGTTATCGCAGTAGGCTTATTATGGCTCTCTGGATTTCTAGATGCTGTAGACGGTACAATGGCCAGACATACAAAGACCTCCCCATTCGGTACAGTGATGGATATTACTTTTGACCGTGTTGTGGAAGTTTCTATCATTGTTGCTCTTGCTTTCATTCACCCAGAGGTGATGTGGCCGCTCCTTCTATTAAGCGTCTCCATTGTTATCTCTATGACAATTTTCTTAGTGGTGGGGGCAGTTTCGGAAAAAGCAGGGGTGAAATCATTTTATTATCAAGCTGGGCTTGCTGAACGGTCGGAAGGGTTTATCCTATTCAGCATGATGCTATTATTCCCTGGCATTCTATATTGGACGACGTTTGTCTTCTTTGCTGTTGAACTATTCACTGGCGTTCAGCGATTTATGGAAGCCAGGAAGATTTTACGTTAAAAATAGACCTCCATCTAACCTCCAGAGGTCTATTTTTAATATTTCTTACTCGTCTATTTGGTTGCTGATATATTCATTCGGCTCTTCGCCGTTTTTATCATTGTGATTCTTAAATTGGCTCAAGCGGCCATTTCGATGCTCTCCGTGATTCTTGTTTTCTTTAAATTGGTTGTCCACTTTCTTATCTTTATTCTTCATGACTTTGACTCCTTTCTGGTGGCACGATTTGTATTAGCTTTTGATTTTTGTCTCTTCTTTATTCAGCAAGCCCATAATTTGCAAGACACCTTATCCTCCCCCAACAAAATGAACCAGTTCAATTTGGTCGTCGTTTTTCAAGTGAACGATCGGATAGTAATCGCGTTGAATGATCGTTTGATTATATTCAACAACAACCATTCGCCCATCTAATTTGTAAAAGTCGAGAAGGTCAGTCACCGTTACAACTCTTTCCGGGCACTCTAATGATTCACCGTTAACACGTATAGTCATTTGACCCATCCTTTCTTATATTCTTCAAGTATTCCTTGTACATCATCCGCTTCAAGCAAACCTGAAATAACCGCCGCTCCTGCAACTCCTGCCCTTTTTAACTCTGACATATGCCTCGGTTTGATTCCACCAATGGCGATGACGGGCACCTTCACAGCACTTGTCAGTTCATGTAACGCTTGTAACCCCTGTGGCTTTTTGCCCCTTTTTGATAACGTTGGAAAAATGTGACCGAACATCACATAGTCAGCTCCCTCAAATTCAGCTTGCACAGCCTCTTCTATTGAATGTACAGACTTTCCAATTCGCAAGTCAGGGAAGCTCTGCCGGACCTCATATACCCGCACCCCTTGTCCGGAGAGCTGGACGCCACCTGTCCCTAAACTACGGGCCATATCCACTTGGTCATTCACCACAATTTTCCCGGATGCAAACCCTCGTTTCTGCAAATCGTTTATTCCTTCCGCCACAACATCTGCAGGCTTTTGCTTTTCCCTGAAATGAACAAATACATCTTCACCTTGAAGGGGTTCGATGCTGTCGGCAAACTTCTTAACTGGCCAAATACCATTAGAGATCACATGAAATTCCATCTCTACACGATTTGCCAATCTTTCATAACGGGTTGATATCCTTTGGTTTGAAGCAGTTTACGAATCTCCTCTACAGAACGTTCATCGGAAATCTCAAACTGACTTTGAGTGTCCTCTGTTTGAGCATAACCGCCAACCTCAGTCGAGGAGGAAGCTGACATTTTTGTCACCCCTAGTGGAATAAGTGCATTGCGTAATTGAGGAGTTTCACGCGTTGATAGGACAATACCTGCCGTTGGTAAAAATAATCTGAACGCGAGCATAGCTTGGACCATATTTTGATCCGTCACATGAACCTCTGGTTGAAAACTGCCTGCATTCGGCTGAACCCGCGGAAATGACATGCCAATTTCTGTCTCTAAGTATTTATTTTGAAGATAATGCCCATGCAATCCGGCGATATAACTTTCTTTACGCCAATCATCAAGACCAAGCAGAGCTCCGATCGTGACAGACCTCATCCCAGCCTGACATCCTCTCTCAGGTGTATCCAATCGATACTTGTAAAATCGCTTCGGGCCTTTTGTATGCAGGTTGCGATATATCGTTTCATCGTAGGTTTCTTGAAAAACCGTCAGCGTATCAATTCCGCTCGCTGTCAATTTTTCATAATCGTCTCGATCCATCGGCTGAACCTCAAGCCCCACTGAAGAAAAATACTTCTTCAGCACCTTCATAATTTTTGTTAAGTAATCAACAGATGAATGAATACGAGATTCTCCCGAAAGGATAATAATTTGTTCGATCCCCATCGCTGCAATCGCTTGTGCCTCTTCCTCTACTTCTTCCATTGTTAAACGCCTTCTAGGAAAAACGTTATCGACACTGAAACTGCAGTATTTGCATGTGTTAACACAGTAATCAGACACATAGAGCGGCAAAAACAACTGCATCGTATAGCCGAAGTGCTGCAATGTGGCTTGATGTGCTTTCTGAGCCATATCTTCTAAATAACCTTCCGCAGCAGGAGACAGTAAAGTGAAATAATCCAACTCCGTAAGTCTGTCTTTTTGTAAAACCTTTTCGACGTCAGTCGTAGTGACTTCTTCAAACTTTGTGTGAATCGGCTGGTCTTTCAGCTTTTCATATACGTTATAAAAACTCATGATTGATCACCTCCTGTAGGTGTTAAAAATCCGGTCAGCGGCGAGGAGGCATTCGCTTGAATCGATGATGGACCAAGGCCTGTCGTATAAGCCAATCTCCCGGCTCTAACTGCCATATCAAAAGCCTTTGCCATAGCCACGGGGTCCGCCGCCGTTGCTACCGCTGTATTCACAAGGACTGCATCTGCCCCCATTTCCATCGCTTCCGCGGCTTCAGACGGCTTCCCAATCCCTGCATCCACTACAATGGGCACATGAATTTCATCAATCATTATCCGAATCATTTCCTTCATGCGGATTCCTCTATTGGAACCAATTGGAGAACCCAGCGGCATGATGGCTGCTGCTCCGGCCGCTTCCATGCGCTTTGCCGCCATTAAATCAGGACTCATATAAGGCAGGACAACAAACCCTTCGTCCACCAGCATTTCCGTTGCTTTAATCGTTTCCTCATTATCGGGAAGCAGGTATTTTTGATCAGAAATCACCTCGATTTTGACCCAATTGCCCATTCCGCTAGCCTTTCCAAGCCGGGCAATCCGAACTGCTTCTTCAGCTGTCCTTGCTCCTGAAGTGTTCGGCATTAAGGTCGCTTCATCAGGGATATCGCTGACGATATGTTTGCCGGAACCGCTTAAATCCACTCTTCGTATGGCGACTGTCACCACTTGTGAATAAGACTGTTCAATCGCCTTCCGCATCTCACTGTGGTCCGCAAACTTCCCTGTTCCTGTAAATAAACGACTTTCGATTTCTTCCCCTGCGATGATTAACGGATCCTTCATGACATCTCCTCCTCGTTAATTTTTCAAAAGCCCCCAATGGACAGCTAGACAATAAAAAAAGCTCACCCGGCACTAGGGTGAGCTTCGAATTACTTTATGCAATACACGATACATGCAGTTTCCTCGAAAGCTTCCCTACGCTGGTTCTAACCAAAATCAGGTTCAAAGGGTCGGAATTATTCCTCTCAGCCACATGCCTGGCACCCCTAGCTTTTCCTATTCAATTTGTTGAGAATTATTTGAACTCGTACTTAAAGGATAGCAAAACTATTCCAATTTGGGAACAGTCCTCCTTGGATTTTTTTACCTCATCACACTGCCACCGGAAATTTTCATAGACTCACCGATAATGTTACCAGCTGCCTCGGACAACAAAAACACAATCGCATTTGCCACTTCTTCAGCCGTAGATATCCTCCCGGAAGGAATCCCGTCTTCCGCCACCTTTAACTGCTCCTCAAAACTTCGATTATTCCGCTCGCCTTTTGTGGCAATTGAGTCCCTGCCCATATCGGTATCGACATACCCCGGACAAACAGCGTTTACCCGAATGTTGTGGTCTATCGCTTCTACAGCGAAGGATTGAGTGAATCCTGTTATCGCAAACTTCGAGGCACTATAGGCTGTGTTTGCATGCGTACCACGGATTCCTGATAAAGAAGATAAATTGACAATGGCCCCTGCCTTTTGAGGCTTCATTTTTTCATAGACAAGCTGTGTAAAAAGTACAGTAGAAAAGTAATTTAACTCCATCACCCGACGAAGAGCCTGTTCTGTTAAAGTGTCGAGAGTACCACCTCCGACAACGCCTGCAGAATTAACGAGTCCAGTAATCGGCCCGTTCTCCTTCACTGCCTGTTCAACTAAGTGATTTCGATTTTTCTCATCATTAAGTTCAGCAGGATGCACATATACATGTACAGACTCGTTTAACTGTTCACATTCGTCCTTAAGCTCGTTTAAATTCTTCTCTCTCCTGCCAGTAATCGTCACATAGGCCCCAGCTTGAACAGCAGCTTTGGCTGTGGCGCGCCCAATTCCTCCTGTAGCACCAGTAATTAGTATGTGTCCTTTCTTAAGAGCTTCACTTGAAAAAATAGCAGTCACAAATTCCGCCTCCTTTTCAGCTATGTCTTTCAGTACCTTTTTATACGAGTTATGAAACTGTCTATATTGCATTACAATCACGCGAAACCGTACAATAGTCTTATGTTACTAGAAAGGAAGATTTTATGGATCGATCAGTAGGATTTTGGAAGCGCCTTGGTGCTAATGTACTTGATTCCGTCCTTGTAATAACACCAATTGCCATATTAGGTATGATTCTGTTTGGCTGGGATTTCGACAGTTCATACACCGACCTTGTCATCCTTCCCTATTCATTAGTAGTACCCGTTCTTTGGAAGGGATATGTGGTAGGGAAAAGAATTATGGGCATCCGAATTGTGAAAATAGACGGAAGAAATGTTGGGCTCTGGACGATGTTCATGCGTTTAATCGTGGCTGGCCTTGTTTATGTGTTAACACTTGGAATCGGACTCATTGTCAGCGCCTTTATGGTTGGACTCAGAGAAGATAATCGTTCCATCCATGACTTCATCGCAGGCACGTATGTTACGGAAGCAAAACCAGGAGAACTCTAACCTTTAAACAAAAATAAACCTAATTTTCCAACTTTTCGTAAAGCATTGACGTCCTTATACAAGCCTTATAGAATGTGAATAAATCATTTAAAAAATTATTACTAATTCACTCGTATAATATTGGAGATAGGGTCCATAAGTTTCTACCAAACTACCGTAAATGGTTTGACTACGAGGGAGACTGGAGTTTTATGCAATCATTTGGTATAGCCTCCAGTCTCCTTCTCTATGTCAAACCCCGGGGATTCCTGGGGTTTTTTATTTTTAAGGAGAAGATATCCATGAATGCAAACAAAGAAAAATTAACAAAAAGAATTGCAGTTGCCAATAAACAAATTCCTGCCGACATTGTCATTAAAAACGGGCAGATCATCGATGTATTCAACTTGGAAATTATTACAGGCGACCTTGCCATCTCTGATGGAATGTTTGTTGGGGTAGGGGACTATCAGGGACAACAAGTTATCGATGCCAAAAGCCGGTATATTTGCCCTTCATTTATTGATGGGCATGTACATATCGAATCTTCCATGGTAACGCCTTCTGAATTTGCGAAAGTCGTTCTTCCTCATGGTGTCACCACCGTTGTGACAGATCCCCATGAAATAGGGAACGTTTTGGGCAAAGATGGAATTCAGTTTATGCTGAATGATTCTGATCATATCCCGCTCGATGTATTCTTTATGCTCCCCTCATGTGTACCGGCTACCTCAGTCGAAAATTCCGGTGCCGAGTTAACCGCTGCTGACTTGGAACCTTTTTACAACCATAACCGAGTTCTCGGTTTAGCTGAGGTAATGGATTATCCTGCCTTGCAAAACGCCGACGATTCGATCATTGATAAAATCATATCGGCCTCTTCCGATAGCAAGCAAATCGACGGACACTTGGCCGGATTAGATACAAATGCGATAAATGTATATAAATCAGCAGGAATTCAAACCGATCATGAATGCCATACTGCTTCGGAAGCATTAGAACGCCTCAGGCGCGGAATGTACCTATTGATTCGAGAAGGATCCGCTGCTAAGGATTTATCTACACTAATCCCCGTCGTAAATAACAGTAATTTAAGACGCTGCTTGTTTTGTACGGATGATAAACATTTGGATGATTTAGTGGAGGAAGGCAGTATTGACCATAATGTCCGTTTAGCTATTCAACACGGCATTGAACCCCTATCTGCTATTCAAATGGGCTCTTTAAACGCTGCTGAATGTTACAAGTTACAAGATAAAGGAGCGATCGCACCCGGCTATGATGCAGACTTTTTACTCTTGGACGAGTTGGAATCTATTACAATTTCGCAAGTCTATAAATCAGGACAGCTAGTCGCCCATAACGGTGACTATGCGGGCGATTTTCCAGCAAAAGTAATGACAGATCAACCCTTCAAACATAGTGTGCACATTCCTGAATTAAGTCAAAAGGATCTGCAAATTCCGATCGGTCAATCAGGAAAAGCGAATATTATCGAAGTGAACCCCAATCAATTAACGACCAATAAATTAATAGAAAACGTAGATGTTAAAGACGGTTATTTTACCCCTTCAATTGATAGGGACCAACTTAAAATTGTAGTGGTAGAAAGACACAATAATACAGGAAACATCGGGTTAGGGGCCGTAAAGGGATTCGGGTTTAAAACAGGAGCGATCGCAACTACAATCGCCCATGACTCCCATAACATTGTCGCAGCAGGTACAAACGATACAGACATCCTCAAGGCAATTGAAGCTGTGCATGATATTCATGGCGGCTTGGCTATTAGTAAGAACGAGAAAACGATTGCTTCCCTTTCGCTTCCAGTAGCTGGATTAATGTCCGATCGAAACTATCAAGCTGTAAATCAGGAACTCATCGAATTAAAACAAGCCCTGTCCACTTTAGAATTTGCTGGTGACTATGATCCGTTCTTAACTCTTTCGTTCCTTACCCTGCCTGTCATCCCATCATTAAAATTAACGGATTTAGGTCTATTCGATGTAGAAACTTTTCAACACATTCGGGTAGAAATTTAATATGAAATTAATTACCTGGGAGCAACAAAGTTATCCATCTTTTATATAAACTAAAAATCATCATTGGAGGAAACCTATCATGACCCTTTTGAAAAAAAGCACTTATCCTATCTTATTTATTTTGTTAAGTATTCTGCTCATTGGATGCTCGCAACAGGAACAACAGGCAACAGCCGAAACAAATGATTCAGAAAAGCAAACCGATGAAACAATCGTTGGTATTATCGGCCCAATGAAAGAAGAAATTGAAATCTTACATTCCGATATGGAAGTAGAAGAAACGAAAGATATTGCAGGCATGACCTTTTACGAAGGAACATTAAAGGGGCAACATATTGTCCTAGTACAATCAGGTATCGGCAAAGTAAATGCTGCCATGGCTTCTCAGCTGTTAGTCAGTCACTTTCATGCAGATAAACTCATTAATTCCGGAATCTCTGGAGCCATTCATCCCGATGTAGGACTCGGGGACATCGTAATTTCCACCGAAACTGTTCAGCACGACATGGACGAAACCGCAAAAGGTTATGAACCAGGAATTATACCGCGTTTAGACAAAGGATACTTTAAAGCAGATAAAGACCTCATTGCCCTTGCAGAACAAGCTGCGAAAAAGCTGCCGGAGAAGGTCGACGTTTTCAAAGGACTAATCGCCACAGGAGATCAATTTATCGCAAGTGCTGAAAAAAAAGAATGGATTTATGAAACGTTTAACGCCTACGTAGTCGAAATGGAAGGAGCAGCAGTTGGACAAGTAGCCTACCTAAATGATGTTCCCTATATTGTCATTCGCTCTGCTTCAGATGATGCAGGGGAAGAAGCCGTTATGAAATGGGAAGATTTCAAACAACAAGCTATTAACAACTCCTCTTTCATTATCGAAAATATGCTAAAAAATATGGAATAACCAAAAGGCACACTCTCCAAATACAGGGAGTGTGCCTTTCTTAATGATAAATGAACTATCTTAGGAAAACATGATTGCCAATCACTGTCGTTACTTCCTGATTACTCAAGAACTCACTGGTCGCCTTATCAGGATTATAGAAAAATAGAGACTCGTGGTCATATCCTTGATAACCTAGTGCCTCTTCCACCGCACGCTTAGACTCCTCACCTGCCGGCTGATTAATTGTTCCATTTAAGACAGGAGAGAATTGATATCCATCGTAAATAACTCCATATATAGAGTCAGGGTATTTATCACTTGTCACCCTGTTGAGCACGACCGTCGCTACGGCTACCTTACCGGCATAACTTTCTCCTTTAGCCTCAGCTTCTACTAACCTGGCAAGCAAATCTTTCCCATCTTCATCAGGTGTAACAGGCAGTTCCAGCTGCTCACCAGGATAAATTTCGTTTCTTTCGAGATTATTCATAGCTTTAAGCTGGTCTACTGAGATTCCATACTGATTAGAAATGATATATAAAGACTCACCTTTTTGAACGGTATGAGCATTGTTTTGAGCAAAAACTTGGCTTGTAAACGTCAATGAACAGGCGATTGCAATCGTTGCAACCATCATTCGTTTTAACATGATTTACCTCCTTGATGTTTAATCTTTTACAAGTTAACACAGGTCTGGACAGGATATCACTATTAATTATTTCCATTGTTTCCATTTGGCCAGCCTCTCTTGCTTATTACATCAGGATGCTCTCTAGCTTAGGACCTTTTTTTCACCTTCCTAATTTAGTCACACTTAATAAGGTTTAAAGTTTTTCAACAACAGGAATGTGTAGTGAGACAGGTGGTTGAACGAAACTTCCATAAATAAATACTCGAATTCGAGATATTCCTCTTGACGATTTTCAATATGTATTGTAAAGTTACTTACATAAGGTAAGTGATTAGGGGATAATCTCCACACTAAAGAGAACAATAATAAAAACATTGGTATATCCAATAAATAGGAGGAATAAAAGTGGCAACATTAACACTAGATAAAGTACACAGCAGTTTAGATTTTTCAATCAAGCATATGGTGGTTTCTAAAGCTAAGGGTGAATTCCAGGATTTCGATGTTGATTTCAGCGGTGACCTTTCTGACCTTGAATCAGCAAACTTTAAAGTAACAATTCCTGTTACTTCTATTGATACAGGTAATGAAGACCGAGACGGACACCTTAAATCAGGTGATTTCTTTGAAGCTGAGAAATATCCAAACATGGTTTTTCAAAGTAAATCCGTTAAAAAGGTATCCGACGATGAATTCAAAGTAACTGGTGATTTTACCATCAAAGGAACAACTAATGAAGAAACATTTACTGTTGAATACAACGGAACTTCTAAGAGCCCGCTTGACGGAAGCACAGTTGCTGGTTTTGCGGTCGCTGGGAAAGTAAACCGTGAAGCTTATGGTATGACTTATAATGCAGCTGTTGAAACTGGCGGTATGCTTCTTGGTAAAGATGTTAAATTCGAAGGCGACTTTGAGTTTATCGTAGAAGGTTAAAAAATGCGCCCCCCTGGATTATCCTAAGAGAAAATCCAGGGGGTTAATTTTATTATAAGTCCTACACCAACCTAAAAAGCATTAAAATTGACAGCTCCTCACATTTCCACCGTCGCCCCATCTAACCGCTTCACTCCCCTTATTTTCGCCACATCTTCAACTAACTGCAAAACCGCTCTATCCTTCTTCTTTGCCTCAATCATGAAATCTACATCCACTTGTTGTGACTTCAATTCTTTGAGCAACGGTTTAATAAACTCAATATCAACAAAATCTGCATGACTTCGGTAAGCCTTTTCTGATTTTGGTGAGGAAACATGCAGTTTCGGAGGAAAAGGATTTTTTGACCATGTCTGATAGAAGCGCGGCAACAGATCTTCCAACTTTTCCTCCTTCTCATAATTTGCCATATAGTGATGGTAATCAAACATCATCGGAATGTTTTCTTTTTGGCAAATTGCTAGGGTTTCGCTAGTTGTATAGGTTTTATCGTCATTCTCAAGCGTCATTTGCTTTTTAATCCGTGAAGGCAGCTGTTTTAGATTTTCGTGAAACCGTTTTACAGCTGCCGGCTTATCACCATAAGCTCCCCCTACGTGAAGATTTATGTGGGATTCCTTCTCAAGCCCCATCGCTTCCAGCAAAGCATAGTGATACTCCATATCCTTGATTGCATTTGCCGTTACGTGCTCTTTATCACTTGTGAAAAGGGTAAATTGATTGGGATGAAAGCTTGTCCGCATTTGATACTTTTTTACAAGCTCGCCGATTTCCTTATACTCTTCCTGAAAAGGGCTCAGATAATCCCATTGAGCTTCTTCATGGGTAGCAAGGGGTTCGAGTGAAGATGAGAATCGGTATAGATGGATCTGATGAGCAATGTTGTAGTGTAACGCACGTTTCGTATGTTCTAAATTAGCTTTCGTAATGTTCCTAAGCTGCTTGACTCGCTCCTCTTTCCCGAGTTGTTTGTAGCGAGAAAAAGTCATGGTTTTAGATGGACTTGCATCATATAACGCAGTAGCCATCGCCACATATCCAAATCGAATGATCATAATGAGCTCCTTCTTCACACATTTATTCTTTAATCCCAGTTGACGATTCGGCTTCTTCTTTCTAAAAAAAGGACATCGCGCCATTTCCCGTTTAAACTACCTATTTTCTCACGAACTCCCATTTCCTTAAATCCATGTTTCTTATGTAACGCAATACTGCTGCTGTTTTCCACTAAAATGCCGGCTGTTAATGTCCAGTATCCTTTCTTTTCTGAAGCGTGAATTAATTTTTCCAGCAAAAACCCTCCGACACCCTTACCAGTTTGAGAAGGATGAA
Source organism: Halobacillus ihumii (assembly GCF_902726645.1). Lineage (NCBI taxonomy): Bacteria > Bacillati > Bacillota > Bacilli > Caryophanales > Bacillaceae > Halobacillus > Halobacillus ihumii. The sequence goes on along the minus strand of NZ_CACVAO010000001.1, from coordinate 2,390,551 downwards.
CATACACACTGACCTCAGCTACACCCTCGTATACTTTGCGTGTAGAGGCTGGGGCTAGCCTGCTCCATCCTAAGATGCTCTCTTTTTGTCCTGTATATGCAACAAAGGTGCAAGCAGGGTCTCCGGAAGAAATCCAATTGTCGTAACTTGGAACTGATGGCTCAAGTGTAGCATTGCCTGTTTCAATACCTAATTGATAGATTGCTTTTACTTCAGGCCAATCGTTTTGGTTGAACCTTCTTATATGTACCTTCAAAGCTCTTTCACCTCTTGGGATTTTCTAGCGGTATTTCGTATTTTGTGCTCTTATAGGTTCCGATTTTCTTTCCGCCTAATTTGGCTAACAATCGTTTAACAGTATCTTCTGAGTTAATATTAAGATATTTCCTAGCTTGTTTATTTGATATTTGAGGGTGGCAAAGGCAGGCGTAATCCTGTAATGCAAGAACATGGGAATTTGTTGCTCTCGTTCCACACGCTGAACACTGCCACTTTCCTTTTAGCCAGGACATTTGTGAAAGGCATGATTGGCAAATAACCCCTTCTACTAGGTCAAATTCCTTTATGTCGAACGATTCCAGTACACTTTGTCGTGGTTCATGATGAGACTGGACCATTCGATAAGCCAATGAATTCAGCTGATCTACATTGAAGCAGACCTTGTCATGCCTTTGTGCTATTACGTTCACTCGATTCACTAACCCTTCACTCTTTATTACTTTCTCCGAATCTCTATCATTCTTCAAATGTAGAACAGCCTGTTTATTTGAGAACAAAACAAGAGATTCAACCGGAATGGTTAATGATAGCTGATTTTGAATCCAATTTGAAAGTTGGAGCTGCTGTCGTTCAATTTGCAGGAGGGGATCTGGAAAGGACTCTTCCTTACCATTTAAAGTCCGGGATAATTGATAAATATCACTGTCTAAGTATAATGAACCTGAGATATTTTTCACTTCTAGGATAAGGATAAATTTTCGGGAAACAAGAACAGTATCCATTTGGAAAAAATGCTGTCCGTCAAATAATCTGAGGTCATGAATGATGAGGTAATTTTTGTGAGGAATAAAATTCAAATGGAAATCTATTGATCTTTCACCATGGTACCCAGCACGCGTTCGGGCGAGTGCTTCTTGCACCAAAGAGTTCTTGGGGTGATGTGGCGGGAGTCTTCTTTGTAGTGCCTCTAACTTTCTTAATCTCAGAGGATACGATCGAGGTTTAATAATCATGCTTTTCATCCTTTCTTATAAAGATTATATACCGTTTTCCTCAAAGGAAAAAGAATTCTTTTCTTTTTTTGGCGCTTCCTCTCCTTTTATCGGCGCTTCCTCTCCTTTTATCGGCGCTTCCTCTCCTTTTATCGGCGCTTCCTCTCCTTTTATCGGCGCTTCCTCTCCTTTTATCGGCGCTTCCTCTCCTTTTATCGGCGCTTCCATTAAAAAGACGCGCCTAGCGCGCCTTTTTAATGATTAATCCAAATTTTTTTCAGTCATCGCCTTCACAGGTTGTGTTACATAGTCAACTTCAAACCCAAGGTCCTCGAGCATTTGGTGATCCTTGGTTCCTTCCTGCCCTGCCGTAGTCAAATAATCTCCCACAAAGATCGAATTTGCCGGATAAAGACCGAGCGGTTGCAGACTTCTCAAGTTGACTTCTCTTCCGCCCGAGACCCGGATTTCTTTCGTCGGATTAATAAAGCGAAATAAACAGAGTACTTTTAAACAGTAGGTCGGCGTCAATTCATCAGTTCCTTCCAGTAATGTTCCATCAATAGCATGTAGAAAATTAACGGGGATTGAGTCAGCGTCAAGTTCTTTTAGTGCACGTGCCATATCAATGACGTCCTGCTTAGACTCCTTCATTCCGACGATGACTCCTGAACATGGGGAAATCCCCGCTTCTTTAGCATGATTAACGGTAGAAACTCTGTCCTGGTAAGTGTGGCTTGTGGTGATGTTGTCGTGATGCTGTTCGGAGGTATTAATGTTATTGTTGTAACGATCAACCCCGGCCTCTTTTAGTTGTCGTGCTTGATCAGGTTTCAGCAATCCGAGACAAGCACAAACCTTCATGTCATAATTGCCTTTAATTTCTTTGACCGCTGAAGTAACAATGTCCAGCTCCCGCTTTGATGGTCCACGTCCACTCGCTACGATACAATACGTCCCTGACTGCAATCGATGGGCTTGTTCGGCCCCTTCAATAATTGTGTCCTTGTCCATCATTCGGTACTTTTGTATAGGGGCACCTGAATCCCTAGATTGAGCGCAATATCCGCAGTTTTCCGGACAAAATCCTGATTTTGTATTGATAATCATGTTTAATTTTACTTGATTGCCGTAATAACGTTTACGAACCAAATACGCACTATGTAACAACTCCAAGAGTTCCTCATCCGGACTATTTAAGACAGCGAGCGCCTCCTGATCCGTTATTTCTTCGCCTCGAAGAACATGTTCAGCTAAAAGTTTCCAGTTCTGCATGTGATTCCTCCTTTAAGCAATTTCCCTTTGCTGACGAAAAGCGCTTTTTGAAACGATGCTTTTCTCAAGCCGGTAAGCCATGACCCCTGCAAAAACTGACAGCACAATATCCTTTGGCAGTGGAAAGACCATCCAATACCAGGCCATCTTATAGGTAAACCCTTCCGGGGCATCAAACCAGAGGACATATGCTGCATACATCCAGTTCGTTCCGAAAATATAGTTAACGGCCATGGCCATTAAGGAAGCTAAGATATACATAGGTAAGCTTCGTTTTCTTTCTGCCATCTTACCGGCAAGATAAGCAATGAAGATAAATGACACAATAAAACCGAAAGTCGGGGAAAGCAGTGTTGAAAAGCCCCCTTTAAATTGGGCAAAAATTGGCGCACCAGCTAACCCCAGCACCATGTACGTAAACATAGACATCGCCCCTAATCGACTCCCAAGTATCAACCCGGCCAAAATTGCAAAAAAGGTTTGTAACGTAATGGGGACGCCTCCAATGACCATGAAGGGAACGATTGATGTAATATTTGCTCCAATTGCCATCATCGCAACAAATAAACTTCCCATCGTTAAATCCAAAGGACTCCATCTTCTTCTAAGTTCCATGTTTTACCTCCTCTCTGCTTATAGCATAAAGTAATAACTCAATTTACGTCAACTCAATAAATAATAGGTTAACATATTAGACGTAAAAAAGGACGCTCAACCAGCGCCCTTTTAACTAAATCATATTTATCGTACATTCATTTCGCTCGGTTCCGGACCTTTGCGCTCCCCGCGATCGAGTTCATTGATGCTGTTCATTTCCGCATCACTCAACGTAAAGTCAAAAACATCAAAATTTTCTTCAATACGTGAAGGTGTAATGGATTTAGGAATCACGACCGTTCCGTTTTGAAGATGCCAGCGAATAATGACCTGGGCAGAGGATTTGTTATGCTCACGCGCGATGGATTGAATAACATCATCAGTCAGCACGTCTCCGCCTTGCATGATCGGAGCCCAGGCTTCAAGCAGAATTCCATTTTTATGACAAAACTCTTTTAATTCATTTTGTGCTAAATATGGATGACACTCCACCTGATTCACAGCAGGCTTCACGTCACATTCATCAAGTAAACGCTGCAGGTGGTTGATATTAAAGTTGCAAACGCCAATGGCCTTCACTCTACCATCTTTCTGTAACTTTTCGAGAGCTTTATACGTTTCTACATAGTCGTCATACTCTGGAGTTGGCCAATGGACAAGGTACATATCTACATAATCCAGCCCCAGTTTCTCCAGGCTTACGTCAAAGGCTTTTAATGTGTTGTCAAAGCCCTGGTCTGTGTTCCACACTTTGGTTGTGATAAACAGCTCTTCACGCGGTACGTTACTTTTAGCGATCGCTTCTCCGACTTGGCGCTCATTTCCATAAATCGCAGCTGTATCGATGGAGCGGTATCCTGTTTCAATCGCTTTTGACACAGCCGGCTCGGCATCTTTTTCCTCAACCTGAAATACACCAAACCCTAGTTGAGGCATGTCAATCTTGTCATGCAATTTCACTGTGTTCATATTGCTATCTCTTCCTTTCTATTATAAAAGTGTTACCCAGCAAGTTTAGCACATCATACTCTATGGAATCTTTATAGAACTTTTTAGGGGAGAGCGTAAATAACGCAATTTAGAGCGTTTATTGGAAAACTTGAGCGCTCACACCCCACCCAACTTCGCTCCGCCCCCTGGCGTACAGCCCAAGTCCATAAAAAAAGAGACTGCTTCACTTGGCAGCCTCTACTCATTCAGCATATAACGCTAATTCTTCTTCTATTTTCTTTCTAATCTTGTCCAAAGCCTCTTCAGGCGTTTTACCAAAAATGCGCGCTCCATTAACGAGTGCGTATGGCTTTAGCGCACACAGACCGCAAAATGATAAACATTCGCTCATCAGCACAGCCACATCTGGATACTCTGATTCTATAAGGGTCTCCACATCAAGCTTGTTAATCAAATTGCCATCACATATTTCAACTACAACTACCCCATAATGATAGCTCCTTTATTATAAAATGACCGGCATGCCTAAGATCATTCTTGCATTCCGTTCATCCTGTTTCATTTGTTCGACGAGTACATCGAGTCCGTCAAAATCCTCTTCATCGCGCATATGGCGCAAATAGCTTACGGTCACTTCTTCGCCGTATAAATCACCTGAGAAGTTCAGTAAATAGGCTTCCACTTTAAAGGTTTCTCCATTCACGGTCGGACGATAGCCTGCGCTAATTAACGTGTAATAAAAGGCTGAAGTCTCTTTGTGCACTTCTACTACGCCGAGATACACGCCAGGCTTTGGCTTGACGTATTCATCAATGCCGCCAAGATTAAGAGTTGGAAAACCAAGCTGGCGTCCTAGAGCATCCCCTTTAACGACAGTGCCTCTCGTTTGATAGGGACGGCCCATAAGAGCCTGAGCGGCTTCCATCTGTCCTTTTTCTACAAAGGTTTGAATGGCTGATCGTTGAATCTTCTCATGGTTTAACGCGGGCTGGTGTACAATGGTAACAGGGATGTCATGAAAATCATACAATTCAGCTGCCTCTTGTTGTAAATCTTCCTCGACCACGATTCGCTTACAGTTTAACTGCTTGAGCTTCGAATGATCATAATACCGTTCAACACCTAGATCGGTGAGGATGCGCAATTTATCTTCAAGGGAAGTTAAAATAGGTTCACGATTGGACAGATCCCAAACAGCTAGTTCGCCCTGAGATTCAGCATAAGGTTTAGCCTTATTTATTAAGTGCTGATGCCCGCGGTGAAGACTATCAAATCTTGCTATTATGAGTACAACTGGCTGATCATCCATCTGATTGATTTTCATTATACATGACTCCTCTACTCCATTTTATAACCCTGTATCTATGGTATCTTCCACGGGTATAGTCCGACAACTTTTACGCTTAAAAAAGGAGTGATTGCTATGTTAGAAAGGGCGAAACAATATGCTGAAAAGGCACATGAGGGGCAGAAACGGAAGAACTCTAATGCTGCCTATATCATTCATCCCATTCAGGTGGCTGATACCTTAAAATCAGCTGGATGCCGCGAAGAGGTGATTTGCGCTGGGTATCTGCATGACGTCGTGGAAGATACAAAGTATGAACTTACAGATATCGAACGAGAATTCACAAAGACGGTGCGTGATTTAGTGGCAGCCCATACAGAAGATAAATCAAAGCCATGGCAGGTACGTAAACAGCACACGGTAGATACGGTTCGAACGGGCTCCCTTGAGGTGAAGTGTTTAATTGTTGCAGATAAATTAGACAATTTGTTATCGCTTGAAAAAGATTTCGAACGCGATGGCGAGGCATTGTGGCAACACTTTAACGCAGGGTATTCACTGCAAAAATGGTACAATGAATCAATAGCTGAGCACATGACTACAGGAATTCCTAACGATGAAATTCCTGCCTTTTTTCTTTTGTATCAAAAAGCTGTCGAACGCTTTTTTCGAAATTAGCCATCCTTTAATTTGATTGTAAATAGTGCTCATGGATGATGTGTTCATCAGAATGCGGAATCTCTTCCCCTCTTACAATTTGTGCATTATTAATGCAGCCGCTCGTTAACAGAATAATGTCTCCAGCCTGTCCAAGCTTAAGGGAGCTTCTTACTCCTTCTTTACGGGTTAAAGCTGGATGAATGTTGGCTGCGCCGGGATCTTTAAAGCCTTTCATAACTTCGTCCACGATGGTTTGAGGGTCGTGGTAGCCTGGATGGTCAACGGTTACGATGATTTCGTCTGCTCTCCCTTCAATGGTTGCAGCCATTTTAGGCATTTTACCAAAATCACGAATTCCAATCCCAGCAATCATGACGATAAGGCGTCCGTGCTTCATTTTCTTGACTTCTTCTACAAGTCTATCTAGGGCTACAGGGGTATGAGCGTAGTCGAGAATAACTTTGGTACGACCAGGGACATCAATAATTTGAAACCGTCCTTCAGGGCCTTGAAGCTCTGGCAATACAGCAGCAACTTCTTCTATCGTGTACCCTTGAAGCAGAGCTACAGCTATAGCAGAGAGGACATTTGCTATATTATACGTTCCAAACACAGGGGTGAAAACGCGAAATGTTTTATCCCTGTATTGAATCGTAAACATAGACCCTTCTTCGGTTACTTCAATCCCTGTGCCGATGAGGTCTGCTTCGCTTTCTGGTTTTAAGCTATATGTTAGTATCGGTCCTGTATAGGAATTAATAAGATCCATGGCCATTCCTTCATCATCAAGGTTAACAACCGCCTGCCTGGATTGCTCAAATAATTTCATTTTACTTGCTTTATAATGGTCTATCGTTTTGTGATATTCCAAGTGCTCTTCTGAGAAATTAGTATGAATACCTATATCAAACATGATCCCCTCTACCCGCTTCTGAGCCAAAGCAATCGAAGAAACTTCCATAGCCGCTGCTTCATCTCCGGCCTCTTTCAAATCTCGAAAAATCTGGTGAAGATCAATCGCTTCAGGAGTCGTTGGCGTACTCTTTTTATATGTCCACTTTTCTCTCGATGACCATATCCCTGTCGTACCGATCGAACCACTGGGGACCCCTAACAACTTCATTAAAGAACGCACATAGGCGGCTACAGTGGTTTTTCCATTTGTGCCCGTTATTCCGATCGTAGCAATTTGTTCATCCGCATAATTATAAAAGTGTTTGGCCATATGGGCCATCGCGCTTCTTACATCTTCAACGACAACAAAAGTACAGGAAGGATAAGATTCACTTAACCTTGTAAGCTGTACAGCATTTTCGCCGATAATTGCGGAAGCACCAGTGCTGATCGCATCTTCGATATAGTGATGTCCGTCCTCCTTATCTCCTTTGATACTGAAAAACAGTGAAGAGGCTGAGGCCCGTCCAGAATGAAAGGCAAGGTTTGATACCATTTGTTCGTTTGGTCCGTGAATTTGCTTCACAACAACCCCTTTTAATTGGTCGAAACGTATTGTCATCATAGTTATTCCTCACTCATTGTTTTTATAGTCGCCTTCGGATGCTTGTGTTTTTATCTCTACTTATTATTTACTTATCCGAATATATTATTAAGCATTTAGTATGAATTGTAAGACTTACGATTCTCGGTATATTTCCTTCCTCGAAATATAATAAAATAAAAGAAAGGAGGCATACCTATGAAACGTGAAGTAAAAGACATGATCATGATTATTTTAGGATCATTTGTTTTTGCGATTGGCGTAAACTATTTCGCAATCCCAAACCGTCTATCTGAGGGCGGCGTGATCGGGATTACGATTGTCACCTATTATTTGTTTGAATGGTCGCCTGGTATTGTAAACTTCGTCCTGAATACCCTGCTCGTCGCAGTCGGGTACAAATTTTTTAATAGACGCGTGATTGTCTATACTGTTGCTGCGATTATTTCTTCTTCTCTTTTCTTACACTTCACAGTGGATTGGGGCAAACAGATTAGTGATCCATTACTTGCGGCTTTATTCGCTGGTTTAGCTGTCGGATTCGGTCTTGGCTTGATTTTCCGTTCTGGCGGTACATCTGGCGGCTCCGCCATTCTTGCCCGGCTGGGAAATCAATTTTTCGGATGGACGATTGGCAAAGGAATGCTTGTTATTGATATTGCCGTCATAGTAGGATCTGCCTTCATCATTGGGCAGGAAAAAGCCATGTACACTCTTATTTCTGTTTATGTCGGTGCAAAAGTTATCGATGTCGTGGTAGAAGGAGCAAACGAACGTACTGCGGTTATGATCATCTCAAGCTACCCCGATCAAGTACTCGATGCAGTGACAAACCAAATGGCTCGTGGAATCACAGTTCTTGAAGGAAAAGGCGGTTACACAGGTTCACAACGAGAAGTGCTTTATCTTGTTATTAACAAACATGAAATTGTACCCTTCAGGAAGATCATTCTAAACATTGACCCCAATGCTTACGTTACGGTGCATGGCGTTCAGGAAATTTTTCGCAAAGGATATAAGGGGCGATAAGGTTATAGCGCCATTCCCTCTTTATGGCTTATTTATGAATCGTTTAGCTTATTTTTCTTTTTTACCACATAGCATGCTGCTTATTTGATAAAATTAGCATTAAAACTCGACTTAATTTTAATACGAAAAAGGTGTGCACGATTTAAATGAAACTTGATCAACTATTGCAAGATATTCCCTTTCATCACGAGGATCCGCCCAAGTTTGATGAAGTGGTCATTCATGGATTGACTGACTCTTCACACAGGGTGGAGCCAGGTTTCCTATTTGTCGCCATTTCAGGTTATCAGCTTGATGGGCACGCGTACATTCAAGATGCTATTAATAATGGAGCTGCTGCAATTATCGGTGAAAAGGATTACCAAGTTACAAAAGTTCCTTATATACAAGTTCCAAACAGCAAACAAGCATTAGGGATTCTTGGACGCAATTACTACCAGAACCCTGCCTCACACAAAATTATGATCGGAATTACAGGAACAAACGGGAAAACAACGACCAGTTATTTAGTCAAGCATATTCTTGAGAACATGGGTTACACCTGTTCCCTCCTTGGTACCATTCAAAACGTTATCAACGGGGAGTATTCAAAAACAGTCAATACCACTCCAAATGCATTGACTCTTAATCAATTAATCGATAAAAGCGATGACGAGGTTGTCATTATGGAGGCCTCCTCACATGGATTAGCGGAATACCGTTTGGAAGGTCTGAATTTTGATCTGTGCTTATTTACAAACCTTACACATGAACACCTTGACTACCATGGAAGCATCGACCAATACTATGAAGTCAAAAAAGCATTGTTTCGAAAATTAAAACCTAATGGCACTGCTGTCATCAATTCCGATGATGCCTACGGGGAACAGTTAGCTAAGGAACTTAAACAAGATGGCTTACGAACATACACCCTTGGCATGTCAGCTGCAAATGATTTACAAATATTAGAACATCTATCTGTTGACCCGCCCTCATGCCGATTCAAAGGTCATCACATACATACACTTCACTCTCCCATGGCCGGAATTCACAACCTGTACAACACTCTCCAAGCCTACGCCGCAGCGATGCAGCTTGATGGAGAGGCGGAAACGGTTTTAGAATCTATTCGCGGCTTTCCTGGTGTGCCTGGTCGTTTTACAACGTATTCCCTTAAGAACGGTGCTACAGTCGTGGTAGACTATGCGCATACAGCGGATGCGGTATTCAATTGTTTACAAACTGTTCAGGAAGCAGAAGCGAAAAAAATCACCCATATTTTCGGTTTTCGAGGCAATCGGGATCAAACGAAAAGGCAGGAAATGATGAACATTACTGCTGAAATGAGTGATCAATTTATTTTAACAATGGATGATTTAAACGGGGTTCCTCAGGGCGACATGGAGCAAGTGCTGACCTCTTATTTAAACCATACAAAATTCGGACAAGGTGAACTCATCCCAGACCGGACTCTCGCGATTAAAACAGCTATAGATAACAGCAAACCTGGAGAATGGATCGTTATTACGGGGAAAGGGCATGAAGAGTATACCCAATCCTATTCGCTACCCACATATACCGACGAAGACACAGTAAATTATGTACGAAAAAATGAAATCTCTGAAGCCAACTAACGTGAGCAGCTAGTATTAGCTGCCCACGTTTTTTTGTAGATGCTCCATCCCTGCACAGCTTTTCTCCCTTTTGTTTTCATGTTTTGTAAGGCTATGAATACGGGAATAGTCGATCTATGTAACTTATCAATAACCTGGAGGAATTTTAAATGTCAAAAAAGATTTTAATGGTAGTAACCAATCATGAAAAAATTAATGAAGATAAAACAACTGGAATTTGGTTGTCCGAATTCGGCGAAGCTTATAATGAATTTATAAAACATGGATATGAGGTAACCGTTGCTAGCCCAAAGGGTGGTAAAGCACCAGTTGATTCAAACAGTGTCAGCGAAGATGAACCACAGGAGATCCTTGACTCAAAACAACATCTCGAACATACGATTTCTATTAATGAGCTGTCTGCTGATTCTTTTGATGCCATTTTCCTGCCAGGCGGGCACGGCACGATGTTCGATTTCCCAGACAATCAGAAGCTTGCAGAATTAATCCGGGACATGTATGAGTCAGATAAACCTGTTGCGGCTGTCTGTCACGGTCCAGCAGGGCTGGTAAGTGTGAAGCATTCAAACGGAGAACCGCTTGTTAAAGGAAAGCAGATCAATTCGTTCACAAACTCTGAAGAAGCTGACACCTCTCTCGATGAGTACATGCCTTTTCTCCTGGAAAGCAAACTTCGTGAGTTAGGAGCAAACTTTGTGACGGCAGATAATTGGTCTAAACATGTAGAAGTAGATGGTCACTTAATTACAGGACAAAACCCTCAATCTACTTTAGTCGTTGCTAAAGAATTCATGAATCAGCTTGGCCGCTAAATGGGGGAAGAGTCCTGCCCCCGAGCAGGACTCCCTAATCCTTATTCGTATAAATCAGTTTCGTCACATGGTATAATGACACTAACAAAAATGTTATCGTCATTGTTTTATGTACACGTTTACGATGATTGCTACAGCACGTGGAGAATTAATAACGCATAAAGATGTATGGGATAGGAGTATGAAGAAAATGCATAACCACTCAAATGACCTTCACTATCTTTCTGTTAAAGAAGCTGCTGACGAAATTCTGGAACATGTTAGTAAGGTTATCGATGTTAATACTGTTTACATAGCTAAGAAAGATAATGGGCACATGAACATCATCGATGCTTATAATCACAGTGACCATATTCTGGATGCGAATATTCGTATGGATTATGAGCAATCTTTTTGTCAATTTGTCATAGAATCCGGAGAAGAAGTATTCACCTCAAATGACCTATCATTACACTACATAAAGGAAAATGCAGACCTGCCCGTAGATGTTAGTGTGAAAGCCTTTATGGGAGTGAAAATCTTCGATCGAGAAGGAAGGGAATTCGGCACACTGTGCGTGATGGATCAAGAGCCGCGAAAATTTACTAAAGAGGAAGCATATTTCCTCCGGTCTGTCGGCCAGATTTTCAGCTATATTATTAGCCTTGACCAGACTCAACAGCGTGTTGACCTTTTGTCTGTTCCCATTGTCCCAGTGACAGAAGGGGTGGTCGTTCTTCCTTTAGTGGGAATCGTGAATGAAGATCGATCGAATCATCTGCTCGAAACCATACTTCAGCGAATTTATCAAAAAAACCTGGATTACTTTATACTTGACCTTTCTGGCATGGTGAGCTTTGACGACTTGTTTACCAGCCATTTATCAGATATTGTTAAAGCTCTGGAACTGATGGGGGTTACCCCTATTCTTACAGGGATTCGCCCTGACATGGCGATGAGTCACCTGAGTCAAGATCCTATGTACAAAGATCTCAGAATTACACGCAACCTTGAACAGGCCTTAAAGAAGGTAGGGTTTCGCCTCGTTAAAGAAGAATAATTGTAAAGAAGAGGCGGGGACAAAACTGAAAAAACGTAAAATAATCCGAACATTTCTCTATTGAGATAAGTTCGGATTATTTTACGTCTTTTGGAATTATTGCTTTACTTATTTCCCAGCCTCTTCTTTACTTATTTGTTTTCCTTTGGGAGGGCATGCTCGATCTTATAATCCTCTTTATGAAGTTCCGTGTCTTTACCAAGGGCTATTCTTGCTAATTCCGCCCCAATAAAAGGACCTGTGGTAAGACCTGATGCTCCTAAGCCATTCGCTGCCAAGACGCCTTCGAAATTTGGTATCTCTCCAAAAACAGGAAGGGATTCAGGGGTGAACGGTCTAAAACCTACCCGTGCTTCAAGCATTGTACCTCGAGCCAGTCCTGGCGCTACTGCCAGCACTTTAGCGAGAATTTCATGAATCCCTCCGGCAGTAATACGTGAATCAAACTTTTCTTTCGTTTCATGTGTTGCGCCTACTATAACTCTTCCTTGATCAAAACTGAGCAAATATTTATTTGTTGGCGGCATCACAACCGGCCAATCACCTGTTTCTGTTGCCGGCAATTCCAAGTGCACAATTTGCGCCTTTTGAGGATGCACGAGAAAATTCACGCCTAATGGTTCAACAATTTCCTTCGCCCATGCACCCGCTGCCACAATCACCTGGTCAGCCTCCAACTTTTCTTTTTCCGTTTTCACTCCTGTAATTTGCTGACCTTTCACAATTAAGGAAGCATTGCCTTTTAAGAATACAGCGCCCTTTCGTTTTGCCGCTTTTACTAAAGCATCGCGAAGAGCTCGGCCATCTACACGAGCAGCACCACTCATGTGAACAGCACCATATTCCTCAGCAACAGGTGGATACATCGCCTGCGTTTCTGACGGAGAAAGACGAGTGATTTCGCCCATTTCCGGTGCATCCTCCCTGCGCTCCAGGGCCCGCTCCATCATTTCATCCAGTTTTTCTTCCTCCGTATGAAGGCGGAGTGCTCCAACACGTTTGTATCCTGTCTCCTGCTCCCCATCTGCTCTTAGCTCCTCAACCAATGCAGGGTAATATTTCGCGCCCGCTTTAGCTAATCGATACCAAGCTTTATTTTTCCGTTTCGTCAGCCATGGACAAATGATTCCTGCTGCAGCATCTGTCGCCTGACCAGGGTCTCTACGGTCAACTACCGTCACTTCGGCCCCTGCCTTAGCAAGATGATAGGCAGTTGAGGCACCAAGTATCCCTGAACCTATAACAATGTACTTCTTCTCCACAAAAAACACCTTTTCTAATTAAAATTTAACCTATCCCCTTATTCTACAAGATACGAGGATAGGTCACAAAATGGAGGGTTGTTCCACGTGAAACTCATGAGAATGACAAGGATCCCCAAACTGTTTAGTTTCGAGCTCCTGCTCATGGAAATAACTTATTTGTTCAATTCTTCTACTATCATTTCCTCTACCGTTGCCGGTCCGTTCTCACGCACTTTTACCTGCATCTGCACATGGTCTCCCTCCCGGAGGAATATGGCCAACGGTGCTTTACTAACGTTGACTGTATAAATCGTTGTATCCCCTTCAAGGATAAATTGCACAACTTGACGGGAATCTGTTGAAGTCACAAGTACACGGTTGACTACGCCACCTTTTGAAGTCATTTCAACGCCTTCGCCTCCTTGAACATTGCTTGGGTCTTGAGCTAGCTGTAGTCGATACGCAGTAAGTGTCTCTTTAGCTGTTTCACCAAAAACAGCAAAATCAGAATCGTTCGCTTTAATGTATGCATATCGCTTAAACAGCCCATTAGGATCAAGCACATTGACGATCCAAGTAGGATGACCATCCACGTTGTACAGAACCGGCATGGAACCAGTCCAGTTTTTCTCAGGGAACTGCTTATTTACGATTTGCCTTGCCCCTTTACTGTCCATAATCCCGCTGTTCTGCTTGCCGTTATAATAGGTTAATTCTCCTGTCCTTGCATCAATTAATGTATAACCCAGTGCTGAATCAATATTTTCTTTAGGCGAAGCCATGTCTGTAAAATAATACATGTCTCCATCATCTCCAAAGATAGGAGTTACACTGCTTTCTGTTCCTGACTCATTAGGGATTTTAACATCCTTTTTTCCAAAAATGGAATTGAACAAACCATGAACATACTTACCAAAGTATTCATTCTCAACTGTCGCAAGTTCAGAGCTGATCGAACCTTCAATGAAATCAGGAGCCTCGCTGGCTTCATAAGCCTTTACCTCTCCTGAAACAGGATCAACCACAGCAACTTTCACTTTCTCGAGATCTGGTCGATTGGTCAACAAAACTGGTTTGTAAATCGTTTGAACATACCATGGCTTCCCATCATCGTCCACCTCGATCTGAGCTTCTCCACTTTGGATATAATATGGAAGTTCCATATAGACCTGACGCTGAACGTTGTGATTGAAATAACTTGAATTTGTGTAGCGCATCTTGCTTTCTACAAATTCAGGCTGGGCATTAATGTTCGTTGCTGGAATCGTAAAATATCCCTCTGTCTCTTTCCCGCGAAAGTATCTCCAGAAGCTTGTAAACTCGACTGGGGCGACATACGAAATTTCATTGTTCACTTCCTGGACTTGTAGTTTTCCAAGGTCATAAAACTGGGTATTCGGTACGACACTCATCGACTTCTGAACTTTGTTACGAGCTGATTCCGGTGCTACAGATATCGGTGTATTCTCTTCATTTAAAGGCTTCGCTTCTCCTGCCTCCTGTTTCGAAATCGAATCATACGTCTGATTCACCGAGAAAATACCGATTACAAAAATCGCTGCAATAGCCAGGGCCGTAATAAAAAACACGATAGCAGGCGTTGATTTGTGGATCGTTTTTTTATTGAATACTGTTCCTGCTCCCACATACATAGCCGGTGCTAATATAATGGCAACGACTGCGTTCATTAGCAGCATATTAGGAACTGTAATGGCTGGCATCCAAATGTAGGTGATGATTAAAACAATTATATATCCGATAATAAATAATCCAAACGCTCCTTGAATGATACCTTTTGCTTTGTTTTTATTCTGCAGAGCCGCGATGATCGTTAGTAATAAAAACAATAAAAAAGGAAATAAAGCAGCTAGAAATATCCCCGTCATGACACTCTCTCCTCTGTTTGCATTTTAATTGCCATCATTACTTACGGAGCAACTCGCCATTTCGTTTCAAAAATCACCGTCAGACTTTGATAATTTTTTCTGAATACTATGATACTATAAAAACAACTTTATCTATTGGAGGGAATTGCATTGGATTATAGTTATATCTCTCATCTTTACTGTCCGAAATGTTTGCAGACCTATGAGAAAGATGCCATTCATCATTTATGTGATTGTGGGGCTCCGCTGCTAGTTGAATATAACCTGGATCGGTTAGCGAAAGAATGGAGGCCCGCCGATTTAGAGCGGAGAAAACCTGATCTATGGCGCTACCACGAACTTCTTCCCGTCCAGTCAGAGGAACATGTCACGACAATGGGGGAAGGTATGACTCCACTCCTCTCGATGCCGACACTTGGTGAAGATATGGAACTGCCGAATCTATTAATGAAAGATGAGGGAATTATCCCTACAGGGGCATTCAAAGCTAGAGGTGCAGCTGTTGGTGTATCAAAAGCTAAAGAACTGGGAGTCGAAGCTCTTGCCATGCCCACAAATGGAAACGCAGGAGCAGCCTGGGCCCTCTATGCTGCTCGAGCACATATAAGCTCTACTATTGTAATGCCTGTAGATGCTCCATCTATTACAAGAAACGAATGTGCCTTATCCGGTGCTAATCTCTTTCTAGTAAACGGCCTGATCAGTGATGCTGGAAAAATGGTAGCTGAAGCTGTAAAGAAGCAAGGCCTGTATGATGTGTCTACACTAAAAGAGCCTTATAGAATTGAAGGGAAAAAAACAATGGGGCTGGAAATAGCTGAACAGTTGAACTGGAAGCTGCCGGATGTAATCCTCTATCCAACAGGAGGCGGCGTTGGATTAATTGGTATCTATAAAGCACTTCAAGAGTTGCAGGCACTTGGTTGGCTGGAGGGCCAAAAAATGCCTCGACTTGTAGCTGTGCAGGCAGAAGGCTGTGCGCCTATTGTGGAAGCCTGGAAACAAGGAAAAACCGAATCTGTATTCTGGGAAAACTCACAGACACAAGCGTTCGGCATAAACGTTCCTAAGGCTATTGGTGATTTCCTTATTCTTCACGCCCTTTATGAAACAGACGGATGTGCAATCGCCGTAGAAGAAGATGAGATCCTTAAAGAACTGAAACAAGTCGCCAAGCTTGAAGGTTCCTTTGTATGCCCAGAAGGTGCCGCTGCATTCTTAGCTGCCCGCCGGCTAAGAGAACAGAACTGGATTAAACAGGAGGAGAGTGTCGTCGTTCTTAATACAGGAGCTGGTATTAAGTACCCTGACACCGCGGAAGTTGATGTTCCAGTCCTTGAACCTGGTGAATCACTTCCATTAGCCTCCTCTTTTGTAAAATAGTTATCCCAGGACACGGGGCAGTTCGGCATTGAAACAGGAGGTTTCGACTTTAGCCGAACTGCGTCTATCCCCGTACTTAGTCAAAATTACTCCGTCCCACTACTCCTCATCCAGATGAGGGAACAGCTGAGAATTATGAAATTCATTCACATGCATTTTATTCTTACTTTATGCACAACTTCTTTTTGAACATCACTCTTAAAACATCTAGCGCCCCCGCTACATAAATAAACTTTTCTCGATCTGTTTCATTTGGTAGAAGTAACCCCGCTTGTCCATTAATTCATCAAAAGTTCCCTCTTCCACAATCTCGCCTTGCTCCATCACAACAATTTTATCCATATGTTCAAGCCCTGTTAATCGATGACTTACAAGGATGAGCGTATCATCCTCGGCTGCCTCAAATAAATGCTTGTAGATTGTTGTTTCCGTAAGCGCATCTACTGATGAAGTGGGTTCATCTAAAACCCATAAGGACTTCGATTTAAGCAGTGTCCGAGCTATTGCTAAACGCTGTTTTTCACCACCAGAAAGATTTTCGCCCTTTTCTAAAACTGAATCAGTTAAATGAACATGATGCAATTTCACTTTCGCCAGTGCTTCTTCCAGCTGTCTATCCGTTAAATCATCGCCCGCCAGCATTAAATTTTCTCTTATAGTACCGTAGAAAAAGTGATTTTCCTGCAGCACTACGTTTGTATGACTCCAGAGACTTTCCTGATCGAGGAAGTCCAGTGATGTCCCCCCAACTTTGACCTTCCCTGTATACTCCATCTGCATTTTTAATATAAGCTGCAGCAATGTGGATTTACCAGAACCACTTGGCCCAACGATGGCCGTTTTCGATCCTGCAGGTAAGTGCAAGTTGACGTTCTTCAAGGTCGACCTTACTTCATCAGGAAATGTAAAGCTTACCTCATGTATATCTATTGCCAAATCTTGGTGCTCCTGAAACTGAATAGTAGCTTGGTTAGGCTGAGTCGCCTCACTATTGGTAAGAACTACAGAAAATAACCGGTTTGCTGCCCGACGGCTGTCCTCTAAATGAATTGGGAAGACGGCCATAGGGGTAACGTTTTCGAATACAGTCAGTGAAATCATCACTAGCATCGCAAGGAAGATCCCCTCTAATTGGCCTTCAGCAACCAAATAAGCACCTAAAGCCAGTACAACCCAGGATGCAACTAAAGAGGCTAATGAATTCATAGCCTGACTTAAGGAAGCATGGACCCCAATCTTCTCCTGCTCTCGAATATAGTAGTCTGAGGACCTTTTTAGCTGGCTTTCCTTTTCCGCGAGTTTACGATAGATTTTCAGATCGCGAAAACCGTATAGCAATTCTGTTGTCTCTGTTGATAGAACTCCCCGTACTTCGCGAACTTGACCTTCAATTTTCCGCTGCCGCATAGCGAATAACAGCGGCACCACCAGGACAGTGACGAGCAATCCCCCAAGCAGAACAAGTGCAATAGACAGTGAATAAAAAGTGGTAAATATGATCGTAAACAGAAACACAATCAGCAGGACAATAGGAGGGTAAAATACACGTAGAAAGAAGTTTTGCAGACTTTCTACATCCCCTACAATTCTAGCTAACAAATCACCGCTGCGATACTTCTGAAAAATCCTTGGAGCCAGCGGTTCCAATTTTTCATAAAAGGACACACGTAAATGACTCAAAATCGTAAAAGTGGCTCGATGAGAAACATATCGTTCAATGTAGCGGCTTATTGCTCTTATGAACCCTAGCAGTTTAACGAAAGATACGACTAAAATCAGCGTGTAAAGCGGAGGAATGAGCGCAGCCTTTGATACCAAATAGCCACTCGCCCCAAATAGTCCAACAGCTGTTATTCCTGCAAGAAATCCGAACAAAATGGATAGCAGGATATCTTTTTTCTCTCTAACTACGAGCTTCACTACCATGGACAGGTCTTTCACTTCGCATCACTCCCCTGTTGAACAGAAACCATCTGACGATATTCGGTAGTGGATTCGATTAAGTCTCCATGCGTTCCCTGTCCTGCTAATTCTCCCTGATCCAGAAAAAGAATTTGATCTGCTTGTCTAATCGTGTGCAACCTATGGGCAACCGTAATGACGGTCGAAGTCTGGGCTAACTCTTTCATGGACTGCTGCATAATTTTTTCCGTACGAAGGTCAAGCCCTGTTGTAGGCTCATCGAAGAGAATAACAGCGGGTTGTTTCAGGAAGGCTCTTGCAATAGCAACACGCTGTTGCTCGCCTCCGGAAAGTCCTCGTCCCGCCTCACCCACAGGCGTATCTAATCCAGATTCAAGGGAGTCTATCAGGTTAGCAAGCCCTGCCTTGCGGGCTGCTTTATCAATATTCATTCGTGAAGGGTTATCTTTACCGCCGATCGCAATATTTTCTGCTATCGATCCTGAAAATAAATACGGTTGTTGAGAAATATAACTTAACTGGTTAAACCAATCCTGTTCCTTATAATCTGATAAGGGCTGTCCATTTACGATAATTGTTCCTTCTTGCGGATTCATCAGTCCAGCTAATAAATGAAGCAATGTTGTTTTCCCAGAACCGCTCCTCCCAACAATCGCAATTTGACCGTATGATGGGATGATCGTGGAAATGTGATGTAAGGCAAAAGAATCTTGTCCATAACTGAAAGATAAATTTTCTAACTCTATATAAGGTGGTCTTCCCCCATTTTGAAGATCCTGTTCCCCCCAGCGTACTGACACTTCTTGTTCATCCAATTCACCTTGCACCTTCTCCGCTGCCCCTGCACTTCCCCTGCCAGTATGAAAAGCACTAGCCAGATCCTTTAGCCCGGAGAAAAATTCAGGAGCAAGAATTAGAATGAAAAACGCTGTAAAAAAGCTGATATTTTCATAGACAACAAGTTGAATGGCTATTTCAAGCGCAATCAATCCTATACTAAGCATAGAGATAAGCTCCATCATAAAAGAAGAAACAAAAGCAATCTTTAACACTTCCATGGTAGCCTCGCGAAAATTGATGCTGCTCTTACGAATCTTTTGCTTCTGATGGGAAGACTGTCCAAATAGCTTCAGGGTTGTCAGCCCTTGTAATGTATCCAGGAACTGTCCAGAGAAAGCGGCAAGCTTATCCATCTGCTCCTCAGATTTATCTTTGGTTTTCATCCCTATAATCGCCATGAAAAAGGGAATAAACGGGGCAGTCACCACGATGATCAGTCCTGAATAAAGGTGTTGTGTAAACACGACAACTAAAATCATGACTGGAACAATTGCAGATTGAATGATCTGTGGAATATAACTGCTAAAATACGGGTCAACTTCATCCACCGCATCCATCAACACACTTACTTTCTGACCAGATTGACCCTGCAATGATGCTTGGATAGGGTTACGAGAATACTTAGCGAGAAGTGAATCTCTTAGATCACGCTTGGCTTCAGAAGCTATTTTCACCCCTGCCCACCCATTAATGTGAGTAAGCAATGCACGTCCAATAATGACCAATAGTAATCCAGCTAATAAGAGGAATACTCCCTCGAACGGCTCTTCCTGCAAATAAATCCGTTCAATAAT
This sequence comes from Halobacillus ihumii, assembly GCF_902726645.1. Lineage (NCBI taxonomy): Bacteria > Bacillati > Bacillota > Bacilli > Caryophanales > Bacillaceae > Halobacillus > Halobacillus ihumii. Next base: position 2,370,508 of record NZ_CACVAO010000001.1, on the reverse strand, counting down.
AGCCACAAAAAAGTATGCCTGACCAAGTATCATCATCCCGATTAAGACAGATGAAACGACTAACAGTGCGATCAGATTTTTTTGTCCGAAAGCTATTTTACTTAGATGCTTCATAGTCCTCACTATCTCCCAACTGGTGTAATTAGTGAAATACTTCACAATGTCTTCGGGTTCATTATAATAAATTTTCTGCTTACGTGCTAAGGCTGAGTTTTTCATATTGTCAAAATTCACCTTAATAGATTCCCTTTTTTTACTTTATAAATGCCACGAATTGAACGATAAAATAAATAGAGTTACTAGTTATAGTTTCCGTCAAAATTACGTTACATACAAGTACAGGTGAATTCATCCGGCAAATAGAGGAGGCTGCAGCGTGTTTGGAGTCAATCACTTACTTACTGACAGAAAGCATTCCGTGGAAGTTTTATATAAACTACAAGATAAGCAAGAGGTGGGAATATGGATAAATCAACAATAATTGGAATCATTTTAAGCATAATTGCAGTATCGGCAGGAATGGTATTAAAAGGCGTCAGCTTAGTTGCGATCATCAACCCGGCTGCATTACTCATTATCTTTCTTGGCACAGCAGCAACTGTATTCATCGCCTTTCCCATGAGTACAATTAAACGTATCCCTGCCCTTATGAAGATTCTGTTTAAGGAAACGAAGGGACATGATTTTCATTATTTAATTACCCTTTTTACAGAACTAGCAGACTTTACCCGTAAAGAAGGATTGCTTGCATTAGAACAAAGGATCGATGAACTGGATGACCCGTTTTTAAGATCAGGATTGCAATTAACGATCGATGGTCAGACACCCGAATTTATCCGGGATGTTTTAGTAGAAAAAGTGGACGCCATGGAACACAGGCACCAAAAAGGGGCAGCTATTTTCACACAAGCCGGCACCTATGCCCCTACACTTGGAGTACTCGGGGCAGTAATCGGTCTTATTGCGGCACTAGGGAATATGGATGATACCGAAGCTCTTGGCCATGCAATTTCAGCAGCTTTTGTTGCTACGCTTTTAGGAATTTTCTCAGGATATGTGTTATGGCATCCTTTCGCAAACAAGCTGAAGGAAAAGTCAAAAAATGAAGTACAGTATAAATATGTGATCATCGAGGGTGTCCTTTCGATTACAGAAGGAGAATCACCGCTTGTGGTTAAAGATAAATTAAGTGTCTATTTATCACCCTCTGACCTTGCTAAACTACATTCGGAGGCAGACAAGGAGGAAACCAATGAGAAAGAAGAAACGGCGTGAGGAAAATCACACCGATGAGTCCTGGCTTTTACCCTATGCTGACATGTTAACACTGCTTTTAGCATTGTTTATTGTTCTTTTTGCCTCAAGTGAAATTGATGCACAAAAGTTCAAAGAGTTTTCTGAGGTTTTCCGAAATGAATTCAGTGGTGGGGAAGGACCCATGGAACATGAGGAGAGCCCAATAGAACCATTAAGTATAAGCAGTGATGAGGAAGAAAAGGAAGAAGAACCAAAAGTTAAAACTCAGACAGAAGAGAACAAACTGTTACCTTTAAAATCTTTACAGAAGGAAATTGAAGGTTATATCGAAGAAAATAAGCTAATCGGTGAGCTCACAACGAGTTTATCAGAAAAGGGATTGTTAGTCGTTATTTTAGATAACGTGTTCTTTGACTCAGGCAGTGCAGAAGTTAAAAGAGACGGTATCGGCATTGCTAAAGATATGTCAGAGATTCTTAATACAAAGGAACCGCATGAAATCATCATTAGCGGCCACACGGACAACCGCCCAATTCGTAACAGTGATTTTCAATCCAACTGGGAGTTGAGCGTAATGCGAGCCGTAAACTTTATGAGTTTACTGTTAAATAATGAAAAGCTCGACCCCCGGCTCTTTAGTGCCAAAGGTTATGGTGAGCACAGCCCTGTAGCGCCAAACGATACCCCGCAAAATAGGGCAAAAAACAGACGGGTTGAAGTGTTAATTCTCCCTAATTTCGTGCAGTGAGTCTTGAGTGAAATGAGATAAGGCAGCCCGAAACCAGAACATATGTTCCTTTTTATGGTAGGATTGCCTAATGGAATGTGATACAATAATATACAGATAATATTCCTTTTAGGGTAGGTCGGCTAACCCCAATGGCAGTAAGGGGGTGATGCCTATTAGCATGTATGAAGTTCTGATGGTTTTATTTTCATTCGGGACGTTTTTGATTGCATTGCTCGCGTTGATCATAAAAATGATCAATAAAAAATAGACCTCCCTATTAGCCTGACATGTTAATCGGGAGAGGTCTACTCCTTAAGTGGATAGCTGATCCCCTGGGGGGAATCATTATCTAGAAGGGTTGCAGTGACAGCTGCAACCTTTTTTATTATATGGTTCCTATAGATTATTATACCATAAATCTTGATCATTTACACAACCTGCTAGGAAAATTCCCCGGCTGAAGAAGGAAAGGTTATTTGGCTTTGTCCAAGTAATCCATCAACCCCATTGCACATACTTCAAAATCAAGTTTCAATATTTCATAAACAGGATGATCATCGGGTATTCCGTGTTCGCTTAAATAGCCGGAAACTTTTTCAAGGAGCCGAAGTTGAGTACCTGCTGCACCCTCACCATTCGCATACGATTTTTCTGCGGCCTCTACAAAGACAGGAATCCATTCAGACACTTGTTTAAACACCTTGGCTGGATCTCTAGACTCCCCGAAATGACCGAAATAAATTCGGTCAATGTTCATTCCTTTGATTCGATCGATTGATTGCTGCATCGCTTCAGGATTGAACTGGTTAGGCGAAGTCGAGGGCAAATAGAAAGTTAATCCACGATCATCCGTTTGATGGTAGCGAATTCCTACTGTATCCCCTGTAAAAACCCCATTACTGACTGGATCATAAATCCCTAAATGATGCTTTGCATGTCCAGGTGTATCAAGAAATTTAAGGCTGCAGTCCCTCCCTATGGTTAGGGTATCTCCATCCTCTTTTATTAGTAGTCGTTCTTCAGGTATCGGTAAAATAGGATCGAACAATTGGTCGAATTGGTCTCCATAAACAGCACGGGCACCCGCAATCAATTTTGTTGGATCTGCAAGATGACGCTTGCCCCGACTATGGACAATCACCTTAGCTTCAGGGCACTCATTCAATAGAAGACCCGCACCACCTGCGTGATCAAGATGGATATGGGTCAAAATAATGTATTTCACATGAGCCGGCTCTTGTCCTAATTCCTTCAGCCCTTCCAGAATACGGGGAACAGATGGGCTCGGCCCTGTTTCCACCAATGTTAAGTTTTCTTCCTCTATCACATATGTACCTGTGCGGCCTGGTATGCCAAGATCAAAGCCATCAATCAAGTGAATACGGTTACCAAGGTCAATCGGTGCTCTTTTTTCCAATTCCATCACCTCATCTATATGGTTTCTTTTAGTTTACTAAAAATGGGATTATATATTAAGAATTATGACTTATCATAATTTTTTGTCACACATATGGTCTGGGTGCGTATCATGATTTTGTAAAGGGAGGGGTGTCATATGACCGACGAACGGAATATGTATGATAATGGTTACGAAAAGCCTACCTATAGCAAATGTGAAAAGTATAAATACTACCATGTGATGATTGCATTATCAGACGGAGCCACTATTGACGGTGTTATTGTTCACGTCGATGATGACGGAATCACTGTTCTCGTAAGTGAGGATGTTATGGTGGATGACAATGGGGATGAAATCGAAAGCAGGCAGTATGGTGATTATGGATACGGTTACGGCCGTCGCAGAGCAAGACGCTTTAGGAGACTCGCTTTCCCGCTTGCAGCTTTAGCAGGATTAGCTCTGTATCCTTACTATCGTCCATACTACCCGTATTACCCATACTATCCTTACTATTAACAGAGAGAGCCATGTGCCTCTCTTTTTTTATAAATAAATAATGCCATAAGCACACGTCATATTTACATCCTCATTAATGAAACTACAAGCCTTTGCGCTAAGTGAATGTTAAAGAGAAAAGGCTCTCCAGATACGGAGGGCCTTTTTCAATACTAAGATATGGATTCTTTTGCAGTTCTTAATATCTTACAGCATCAAAGGAGTTAATGCGTCCATGTTCAAAGTAATACCCTGTTCCGCTAATTGGATCAGCTGTATTCTCAATGGCCGCTCGAATCTGAACGTTGTTTCTGCCCTGACCCGCTAACAGTCCTGCAAGTCCTGCTACATGCGGTGAAGCCATAGAAGTTCCAGATTTGTAAGCGTATCCATTGTTTGGCACAGTTGATGCAATCTGTACTCCCGGGGCCGTCACGTCTACCCATGTACCGTAGTTAGAAAACGAAGCTATATTATCACTGCTGTCTACAGCACCTACTGCAATTACATTGGCATAAGAAGCTGGTTCAAACGTTGTGGAGACTCCACTATTACCCGCAGCTGCAACTACGACAGATCCACTGTTCCAGGCATAATTTACGGCATTCTCAAGAGTTTGCGTATCACAGTTACATCCTAATGATAGATTGATAACCTCAGCCCCTGAATCCGCAGAATAACGAATAGCATCTGCGATATCTGCAAGGGAGCCACTTCCACTTGCATTTAGAGCACGAACGGCTAGAATGCTAGTATTTGGAGCCATACCAGCAACCCCGATTGAATTATTCGTTTCTGCAGCAGCCGTACCTGCCACGTGCGTACCATGACCGTTTTCATCCATTGGATAATAATCATTATCTACGAAATCATAGCCCCGAATTGTTTTTCCATCTAAATCAGGATGTGTATAATCAACACCAGAATCAATCACGGCAATCTCTTGACTGCTGCTCCCTCTTGCATAGTCCCATGCTGAAGGAGTATAAGTATTTTGCGGTCCATATTGTACACTGCTATAGTAATAGTCATTTGGTGTCCAAGTCGCACTGAAATTGTAGTTAGGCTCGGCATATTCTACATTAGGGTTTTTATTAAGGGCCTTCACGGCTGCCTCAACATTCCCAACTTCTAACACCTTAAAGTTCGAATCTACTGGATCCTTTTCAGCGGCAACCTCTGCATTTAGGCCATTAAGTGCTTTTTTAGCATTCTTACCCTTATCCTTGAATTTTACGATGACTTCACCTTTGACGTAATTGCCTTTATCAACCTGAACGTTTACCTCTTTCGACTTTTCTGGAACCTTAACCTCACTTTCTGCAGAAACATCTCCAACATTCGGCAAAATGGTCAACGACATGGCGAGCGACAATGTTGCTAAAGCTTTGAACTTCATCAAATTCCTCCTTTTTTAGGGTTACTATTACCATTCAGCTAAATGTGAGAAAATTCCTTCATTTTCGAGTTGGGAAACACGACATGAAAAAAGCCCCTTTAAGCGGGGGCTCATGCGCTATATTGCACAGGTTAACATTTTCAATTAGATTCTCTCCCCATAGAGAGGCACAGACTTATCTTTACCGAGCTATTATCTCGTTTCTAGGAGGGCACATTCACTTCTTCTTTCCTTGGATCCAACGAAAATTTGCCCAGAATATTGCCCGTACATGCTGCTAATACTTGTTGAAACAACATGCCAACAATCACAGGAACAGCTACAGCTGGCGGGAAGAAGGTAATGGCGATCACTGCACCCCCGCTTATATTTCTCATACCACTATTGAATGTGAGAGATATTACGGTACTTTGGTCTGTCTTCATAAGCTTCCCTGAAACATAGCCAATCGTATAAGCACAGATGGCCAGCATGAACACGATTAAAGCGATTAACAGTAATTTTCCATCAATGTCTTTTAAATATGGGGCGACAGCTGAGCTATTGATAGCCACAACGGCCCCTATTCCTATTTTTGTAAAAGGAGCTAAAGTTGACTCAAGTGAACGCGTAACACCCTTGTTCGCAAATTGATTCACAAGCATTCCAATCAAAGATGGGACGACAATCATCCATAAAAGCCCCGTCATCATTTCTCTGCCCTCTATTTCCACCGCACTTCCTGCCAACCATTGCATCATCAATGGAATAATAAATGGAGCAAGCAATGTATCTACCAAAATAATCGAAAGGGTTAATACGACATTCCCTTTATAGATAGACACCCATATTAAACTCGTAATCCCAGTCGGAATAACAAAAGATAGAATGAGGCCCATCGTGGTATACGTATCGCCCGGAAAGACCAGTGTTCCTACTCCGAGCGCAATGAGCGGCATAATCAAATGTAAGACAATTAAGCAGGCAATCAGGGACAAGGGATGACGAAGCACATTCTTTAGATCGCTGAAATTGGAGCCCAAGCTTCCTGAAAAAGTCATGAATGCAAATATCCATGGAACTAGAAACACAAACACGCTAAGCCATTCATCAAAGACGACCCCAACAACGACTGAGATCGGTGTAATAAATGGCATAAATTTTTGTAAATAGATATTGATGGTTTCTAACATGAGCTCTGACTCCTAACTCTTAAACAGATCCAGCGATTTCATAAAGTAGATTAACGTATTAGGCACGTTTCACTCTTGGCTCTGCTTCTAATAACAAATCTACAAGATGGAGAGCGTCCATCTCATGATTCGCCCCCTCTCGTTCAATTCCTAGTTTCATTTGCAAAAGACACCCCGGATTTGTAGTGATAATCGAGTCCGGGTGGACACCACATACATCTTTCATTTTCACATCTAATACCTCCAACGATTCATCGTAATGAATGATGTTATAAATACCAGCTGATCCACAGCAGAAATCGGGACGATCCAGTTCCTTTAAGGTAACTCCTGGTATCTTTTTCACTAATTCCAGGGGCGGACTTTGAACCCCTTGCACATTGGTCATGTGACAAGATGGCTGATAAGTAACCGTTCGATGAATCGGCCGGGTAAATTCCAACCCCTCAACACCTGCCAGAACTTCTGAAATATCCTTTATTTTGGAGATAAACCGTTTAGCTCTTTCATGCCACGAGCTGCCTTCTTCAAATAAATGATGATATTCTATCAACCTGGCTCCACAGCCTCCAGCATTGTTCACTATATAATCAACATTTTCCTCTTCAAATGCTTGAATATTGCGTTTAGCTAACTCCCGCGAGTCTTCCACCTTTCCTGAGTGGGCGTGCAGAGCTCCGCAGCAAGTTTGGTGATCTGGAAGAACAACTTCTAAACCACTTCGTAACAGCAGTTCAATCGTGTTCTCATTGGTTTCAAAAAACACACTATCCATTACACACCCCGTAAAAAAGGCGACCTTCCCCGCTGCTGGTCTATGGCGTATGTACCGCTTCGCACGTCTGGCACGTTGCTTGGGTGCAGGTTGGGCAGGCAGAACCTGTTCAAACTGACCCAGGTGAAAAGGAGCTGCTTGCGTCAGAGATAAAGAATTCACCAGATACTGCAGGCCGGATTTTTGATAAAACCACGTGAAGTTTCCTAACCTCCCCATCCATTTGCCGGACGGAAAAAAGGAGCCAAACAGGAAATCTTCTGTTTTCCTCTGCCACGTAGATTTTACTTGATGGTCCTCAATCACTTCCTTTGCCCCTTCTAGGATTTGTCCATATTGAACATTAGTAGGACAAACCGTTGTACAAGCCATGCACCCGAGACATTTCTCAATCGGCTCTTGTAAATCTTCTACAGAAGCCTTGCCCTCTGCGACAAGTTTCACGAGGTTAATGCGCCCACGTGGCGAATGAGTTTCTCTCTCCATTGTTTCATAAGTTGGACAGGCCGGAAGACAATATCCACACTGAACGCAATCAAATGTTTTATCATAATTAATTTTTTCCTGAAGTTCCTGAACGTCATTCATACCATGCACCTCCAGAGGTTATGCAGGTCTTTACCCTAATTCTCAGCTTATATGACATTCAAATTACTGACAACAAACAGAGATGAGATATGATAAAGTGCTATTAAAGACGTTTTAAAATAATATAGTGTGAAAAGCGGGTGATTATATGAACCAAATTGGTACGATCTATTGTGTCGGACGGAATTATGTACGTCATGCGGAAGAATTGAATAATGATGTTCCAGAATCTCCGCTGCTGTTTACAAAACCAAGCCATTCCTACACCCGTGCAAATGGAGCTGATATTTATCTGCCAGGAGACCGTGGGGACGTCCATTATGAGGCTGAATTAGTCCTCCAAATAGGAAAACCTTATAAAAAAGGAATCATCGTTGATGAGATTGTGGATCAAATGGCTATCGGAATTGACTTTACCTTACGAGATATTCAAAGTGATTTGAAGAAAAAAGGCCACCCATGGTTATTGGCTAAAGGGTTTCCCAACTCAGCGGTCTTGAGTCGCTTTATAACCTTTCCAGGTGTAGAAGAATGCAGGAAAAGGAGCTTTAGCCTTACAATCAATGGAAAACAAGTACAAAAAGGGAATATCCAGGACTTAATTTTTGACTTCCAAACATTACTTGATTATTGTGCCTCTCATGTGGGCCTTCAGCAAGGTGATCTGATTTTCACGGGTACTCCAGAAGGGGTGGGGGCCGTCTCAAACAACGATCATTTCTGCCTGCAATGGGGAGAGGACAACTTAGGAGAGTGCACCATTAAATTTTGAATCCGTTATCACTCTTGAAGGATACAGATACTCAGCAGCCGCTCGCTCTATCAAATCAATATGATACTCACCTCATTTCAGGCTCCTGAAGGAAATGAGGTGAGTGACAGATTTTATGACGTTCTATACATGGAATAAAGGAAGATAAGATAGTCCTCAAACTGAATTGAAGTTCTATTGTGAGGGACGATAGGATATTTATACTTTTGCTTCGGATGATTTCTTTGCGGTACAGAGAATTCCGCCAAATGTTTAAATGAAAGTCTTTTAGCTGCACTCATTAGATAAGCTGATTGATTTGAGCCCTGTTTTCTATTTTTATTTAACGCTTCTATCATTTCTTCAGCTGTACGTCTTCCCAAACCATGACCGAAATATGTTCCATCCCCCATGACTACTGCATTTTCCCCTCTCCATTGAGAAGCATTAGGGTCAAAATCCGGATTTTTAAAGTAGACGACATCACCTGGTAGAAAGTCATGCGTATAAATAGAATGAATTCCGAGATCAGAATCAGAGTGCCAACTGTAAATGTAGAGGTCAGGAAATAAATAATTAAATGCATCTTCACCAATGGTATTAAGAACAGCATGGTAATAAATAATTAGCATGGCCCCTGCACATTCAAAGGCATACAGCGAACTATTCTTGTAAAAATCCTGAATAGCCGCAGAAGGCTTTACACCCCTGCGCAACTGAAATCCGCCTAATTCTGTCAAACGCCAGTACTCTGGATTACAGCGGGAAGTTGCAAACACTGCGAACTCCATCTCACTTTGATTCATTGCTTCAGCACTTAAAATGATCTGCTTTCGTAACTGAAGCGCAAACACTAACTGATCAAACGACGAAAAGGAATAAATGATATGATCCCCTTGCATCTCCTCAAGGATGATATCTTCCATACTAGTGGAGGGCCACATGTCACTTTGTTGAAGTGGCTTTCCCGATAGTAAAATCATGCTATACCTCTTTTCCAGGTTAGGTATTAAACGTATGTACTATCTTATTCAACTTTCATTGTGATGTGTCATTGTCCCAATTTCTAATTCCTAACTCTTATTCACCTCCATCCAGGTTCTGGCTAATCCCTCTACCATTGGAGCAATTACGCTTCGATCAGTATCATATCTGCTGTGGGAAAAAGGATTCCACCCTGTTAAAAGTCCGCCTGCATTAACTTGCACATCCTTCGTCACAGCGCTATGGTAATGGTCATTTAAACCTTTTAAAGGATAGGCCAGAACATCATCTTTGTCATAGAAATTAAGCCACTCACCCTGAAGATGCTGATAATATTTCTTGACCATGGGAGAGGGAACTCTTATAGGAAGGCCGAAATCAATAAACCGTAGGGACCATAAGGCCATAGGACTGCCCATCGTATAAAATAACGCCAATGTTTCCCCCTTCTCCAGAGGTGACTGTCCAGTGTGTCTTCCCGTATGGATACCTATATTCTCATGTTTAAGCTGAAGGTCATAAAAATAATTGCTTGCTACTACTGACCCGAGACTATGGCTTATGATACATAACGGAGCAGTGGGACCCGCTTTCTCCTTCAAACGGTTCAATGCCCGGGCCAGCACAGCGTGTACTTTATCATAATTATTATCCGCTACAGACGATGGTTGATAAGCCACAGCATCTGCCAGAAATTCAACGGCAAACCGACGCAGTCTAACATAGTCCAAGTCCGCACTTTGCTGTAATTTTCTCCAAAGTCTTTCTTCCTCCTCTTCAAATATGGAGGACCAATACACAGGTACAATTTCTAATTCTTGTTCAGGGTGTTGGACTTTCACTTCTTTCGCGAACCCTTTATAAATTTTTCCGATCATGTCTTCTGCAAAATTTTTCTCTGGAGTGCCAGCACCATGTAAAATAGCAACAGCAAGCTTCTGTGTCATCTTCCCCCTCCTAAGCCTTTGAACGGATTTTCATTCCAATTTCTTCTATTCGCAGAAACAGCTAATCATGTCGAAAGCGGTCTACAGCTCTGATCTATCAGAGAATAACTTGTCAAAATTCGTTCAAAACTTCTTGACATTTTCCCGAAATTTACCCCGCTGACAGGTTATTTTTAACGTAATGTGATAGAATTCTCTTAGATAGTGTAATGCAAAAGAAAAGAGGGAAACTATGAGAAGTAGTGTAAAGACGGACAAAAGCATTAAAGAGTCTTCTCTTCCTATACCAAAGCAGGCTTTGTCAAAAGTCCTAGCTGAAACGATAAAAACAGGAATCGTCAAATCAAATGTAATTGCCATGTTTGCAGGTCTTGCACTGGCTCTATATGTGAACGGGATTCACCCGCTTACGAAACTTCCAGAGGTTATTTTTGCCTTGATCGGTTCTTCTCTCGTCATTGGAGCAGCGGGAGCCTTTAATAATTTGTATGACCGAGATATTGATGCCATCATGGACCGTACTAAGAACCGCCCAACTGTAACAGGGAGGATGGAGTTGAAATCCACTCTCACGCTTGGTATATCTATGGCATTAATAGGTCTGATCACTCTAGCACTGGCTTCACCGCTTGCTGCATTGTTTGGTTTTATTGGGTTATTTATTTATGTTGTTCCCTACACCATGTGGTCAAAACGAAAAACGATTTACAATACAGAAATCGGCAGCTTGTCAGGGGCCGTACCCCCGCTGATTGGGTGGGCAGCGATTTCTTCCAATATGCTTCACCCGGGATTAATTGGATTATTTCTCATTATGGTTCTCTGGCAAATGCCGCACTTTTATGCGATTGCTATTCGTCGACACGATGAATATAAAGCGGCTAATGTACCTATGCTCCCTGTTGTAAAAGGGCTAAGACGCACGTATATTCAGACGAACATCTATTTAGTTGCCTTGATCGGAGCCAGCTTCTTATTCGCCTCACTTTCAATTGGGATTATGATGGCTGCTTTATTCTTCAGCACAGCCTGGCTCGTATTAAGTATTGTCGGCTATAGAAAAATGAGTCCAGAAAAGTGGGCTAAAACGATGTTTATTTTTTCACTTAACCACCTGACTATTTTATTCGTCACCATTATCCTATACTCCTTTGTTGGTTCCTTTTTCAAATAGGTTTGGTATTGAACACGGCAGGTTACCTTCCTATTACAACAGCAAGGCACCTTTCTATTACATTTAACATAGAAAGGTGCCTTTAATTGTTTAAGCAGTACTAGGGGTGCTCCGAGATACGTGCAAAAATAGGACATAGGGTGGAAAATAAATACATAATAAGAGTTACCACTCTTCTAGACTTCCTTATGGAGCACAACCAGCTGCAGAAAATCAGTGCTAGGTCAAACTCGACACAAAAAATAACCGACTTCTACTAGGGGTATCGCCAACATTTTGACGTTTGACCCGCGCTAAGACAATTTTCACCATTAAAAACCCGGAAATTCCTACGCTAAGGAAGTTTCCGGGAGCTCATGTTATATGTTTAAAGATCTTAAGGGAGCCGTTCGGTTCTTTAAGTCAAAAGAATACTCTCCAAGGAAGTTAATGTGCTCCCAAGCTAACGGAGATACATGGGGAAGCATCTCTTCATTTAATGATCCTTTATTTCTGAGAGTCTTGACGGCCTCAGTCAAGTAAACCGTATTCCATACACTAATGGCATTAATGATTATATTCAATGCACTATTTTTCTGGAGTTGATCTTGTATAGCCCGTTCTCGTAATTCACCGCGCTTACCAAAAAACAGGGCTCTTGCTAAAGCATTCATAGCTTCTCCTTTATTTAAACCAGATGAATTTTTCTCCTTATGGCCTCATTTGATATATAATCCAAGATAAAAATCGTCTTCTCGATCCTTCCTGCTTCTCGGAGTCCGGCAGCCAGTTTATTTTGTCTGTCATAAGAACCTAGTTTCCCCAACATCAATGCCGCGGACACTTTGGCTTCTTGAATGGAATGGGCTAAACGCAGCATATCCTCATAATTTTCATGAATGCTTTTTAAATTAATACGTCCTTTGAGTAGTTTTTCGAGTTTGGGAAATTCCTTCTTTTGGCCAATAACGTATAGCTTAGAATCCCCTAAGTCACGAAGACGAGGGGCAAATTGAAATCCAAGCAAATGACATAATCCAAAAACTTGATCCGTGTATCCATCCGTATCCGTATAATGTTCTTGATATTCAGTTCAGTTTCATGATGCAACAAGGCATCCACCTAGTGCAGGGCATCCTTTGAATTAGAATGAACAACATTACCATGATAGGCGGCATACTGGTCACTTGTAGAGCGGTAAAAGGTGACCCCTTTCCCATGCCCATAATGCGGATTAGGATCCGCATAAAGAGAGGGGACACCAACTCGAACACGCATACCATCAGAAGATGAGGTGGTCCCGTCTCCCCAGTACGAGGGTAGGTCTAGATGATGCTGAAAATTAACGAGTCTAGCTTGGGCCTTATTCATTGCATCATCATACATACGCCATTGAGACACATTTGCCATTTGGGCGCCCTGCATTAAAGGAAAGTCAAAAACAACAGATCAGAAAGTTATATGAGAGTGGAGAACGAGCAAATGACATAGCGAAAGAGTACAACATAGCACGCAGTACAGTTTATAAAGTAGTCAATGAGGGGGCGAAGTAAATGAAATGCGCTAATTGTGGTCAAGAAATCGAAGGGAACAACGGAACAATCTATTGCAGGGGTCTCGCCAATTATTAAAAAATTTCATACGTTAAGCTGATATGACAACCTTTCTTATATTTTAAATTTAAAAGAGGATATTTGACAATTATTGTTGAATTATTGTTAAATTATTGTAAAATTATTATTTAGGGCTATAATATATAATCTACTTCTTTGAAAGGGGAATTAAATGTGCGAATTTCCAAATTGAAAGTTTCTATGTTTGTTCTACTAATCTTTGTATTGATCCCTTCCACTGTATTAGCTTCTTCAGGGTGGGATTATGTAGGAAGCGATTCTGTTTATGGTACGCGTGATGGATCATCTGCCTCGTGGTCTAAAACTTTCTATTCAACTGGTGGAGATTTCCGGGTTTGTTTGTCGGGTTTTGACGGTAATGATGCGAATACCACTGTTCGGGTATGGTTAAAGGAAATGGGAGGATACGATGAAGTTCTTAGTTTTTATGAAATACCAGCTGCAGAAAAGATCGGTCCCAATGGAGTAGCATGTTTTGAATTTCGTGATATAGGAGAATGGGTAGACGGTTCAAATAATAAGGCTGAATTTCAATTTAAAGTTCAATTTTATAGTGATGGACAGGCAGAATATGTTACCGGAAAGACATATGATTAATTGTTTATTTTGATACAAGCTAGAATAGTTATAGCCTCAAGGGTTGCCTTAATGGTAACCCTTATTTCTTTTTCTCTCTTTTTACTTGCTTTTGACCTAACGGTCTGGCAAACTCGGATACCAGGATTGGAAACAGCTGGCAGCAGTTTTCCCCCTTGTTTGATCGAGAGAAAACTGCTTAGCAAATATCCTCGGTATACCGAGTTTTGGTGTCCGTTTGGTAATCCGTATGTATAGCACTTCATAGTTTCGCTTGTCGCGTGTGAGCTTATGTACTGCACCCTTCCTACGACGTTAAGAAGAGTCGGCTATTTTAGATAAATGTTAAATGGCCGTAGTTACATATTGAGCTCATTCCAAACAAACTCATACTTTAACTAAAAGGTCTTTACCTAGATGAATCTTTAACCATTGTAAAATGTGTGGATCCTAAATTTGCTGAATTCCTTTCACTTTCAGTTCTTTTAACCTTTCTTCTTTCCTTTAAGAAAACGGTTCGGTCATCTAGCTTCATAACATTCTTAACACCACGAATCATACCCATCAAGGCAATAATAAATAACACTAGAAAAATCAATGGCACTCCTACTAACCATTGAACATTTGTTTGCAATGTATCATAGTACATGCCTACCATGGATGCCCATTCATAGGTGATAGGAGTTGGTGGACCAGCCCCTATTCCGTACTCTACATTAGTTCCACCAAAAAAGAGTTCAAATACACTTAGGTGGCTCATAACAAGGATAGCTTGGATGGTCTGTCTCATAAATATTGTAACGAGGTTCCCTTTGATATGGGGGATAAGATGACGACGATATAGATGGTATGGTCTTGCCCCTAATACTTTACTTGTTGTGACATATTCCCTCTTTAAGATAACACTCGTCTCATTCGCTATGAGTATAGCTGCAGGAGGCACCAATAGAATACTTAAAACCAACACTTCTACGCCTAGTCGAAAAGCAAGGCTTGTTGGAAATCCAGACATAGGTTCCCATAATAAAGGTCGAAGAAAATTGTAGGCAATCATGGAAGCAGGAATGAAATATAAAACGGAAATGGTATTTTCTACAATTTTAGACTTCCCTTTATACCTGAATCCAAGAGGGATCCCAATTAGAAAGGCAAGAGAAAAACTAATGAGGCCTATAGACAAGGCTCCTAAGATTGTAAACTTTGCTCCCTGTAACATGTAATAAACCAAGTGATTACCATTCATATCTGTGCCTAATATGGAGTGGTCAAAAGGAGCAAATGGTGGCCCTACTATCTTATTCTCATCATTATATAAAAATGGAGTTTTGAGGACATAGGAGTCAAAGAATATTGCGTGCACAAAACTTCCAGCTAACATGAGCAATAAAAAACCAATCCCCAAAAGGAAAAAAGGCTGCTTACACAATTTTTTAATCATAAAGAGACCTCCTGTCTTGTGAAGAAGTATAAAGACAGTTCAATCACTTTTAAAAATAAATAGATAGGACCGAAGAACAATAAAGCAGTCACAAAAAATACGGGTGGTTGAGAATAAGTAAGCAAAAAGGAAGTCATTCCAAAATTCTCAAAAAGGTATTCAACGATGAGTAAATTACTTATCATTATGCTAATTAGGAATTTCGCTTGGTAGGCAAGCCGGACGAACATGTTCCGCAAAATATGTCTAAGCAAAATAAATGATTTGGTTAATCCTTTGCTTGTAGCAAGGTCATAGTAAGGCTCTCTCCTCTCCTCCTCTACAAGTTCCAACATGGATTGGAGAAAATACATCGTTGGAAGGATAGCTAAAACCAATGCAGGTGCTAAAATAGCTTCTTCTTCGCCGGCTCCTGCAATATAAAGGTCGTCCCCGTCTGAAAATATAACCATACGAGAAACATTTGAGAGGCAACGACGAAAACAACATCTGGAATACTTTGCAGGAAAGAAGATGATGATAAGCAAACTTTATAAACCCTCTTAGGAGCACGCCATAAAATAATGGTTCCAAGAAGAGCAATAAAGAAGGAAACAATAAGCGCTAGACCTAATACTCTCAAGGAACTTGCAAAGGCCTTAAATATAATGGGGAATAGACTTCTTTCTACCTCTGAGGTTGGGTTTATATAGACTAGCGACTCCGGACGCATCATTTGGCCAAAGACGCTACCAATCGTTTCGAATCCAGGCCAAACAAAACCCTCAACCGTCATAAATAAAGGGGAAATACTGATTAGGATAATGCCTACTATTAGAAAGAAAGGTTTCAAAACTTCACTAAATAAATAAGTTTTCCATTCCAAAATGATTCACCAACTTAACAAGTAATTGTATCCATTATTGATTTAAAGATAATTTTTTATTAGCATATTCACGTATTTGTGGATCATGTGTTGATAGAATAATGATTTTTCCATTAGATTTTGCTTGCCGAAAATCATATTCGCTATGGAGGATACGGAGGCATTGCTTACCACCATATTTCGGACAACTATATCTCCTTATTTAGCCACTTCATTCCTTGTGGGGTATGGGAGGCCGTCTATATTATTGAAGGCCTTTTAAAGAACGAGTCCGATGTTCAACCGGATACGTTGTTTGCTGATACGCAGGGGCAATCCACCCCGGTATTTGCGCTCAGCTATTTATTAGGCATCAAACTCATGCCCCGCATTCGGAATATCAAGGCTTTAAAATTTTATCGCCCTACGAAAGATACAGTGTACCAGCATATCAATGCGTTATTTAGCGATGCCATTGATTGGTCCTTAATCGAAACGCATTGGCAAGATCTGATGCGGGTCGTGCTTTCCATTCAATCCGGGAAAATGTAGTCGCCTCTTCTTCTCCGGAAGCTTAGTAATTATAGTCGTAAAAATCGCCTGTATCAAGCCTTCCGTGAACTAGGACGTGTGGTTCGTACAGTTTTCTTATTATTCTACATATCTGATATGGATGTAAGAAAGCAAATTACAGCCGAAACGAACAAAGTCGAAGCTTTTCATGACTTTTCGCAGTGGCTTTCCTCCGGCGGTCAAGGGATTATCGCTACAAACGATCCGAAACAGCAAGAAAAGATCATGAAGTACAATGAACTAGTATCCAATGCCTTAATCTTTCACAATGTTGTAGATCTTACGAAAGTTTTACGTTCCTTTCGAAGGAGGGTTATGAGGTACACACTGAGGACATCAGACATCTAAGCCCTTACTTAATGAGTCACATTAAAAGGTTCGGAGAATACACGATTAACTTAGAGATAGCGCCTCATCCAGTAGATGGACGGTTGGTATTAGATTAATGGATGGGATTATATCCCATCCTATGTCCTAATTTTACACGTATCTCGGAGTACCCCCTACTATGTATTTATTTTCTTGGAACCATTGTCGCTTGATGTATAACGTTGCTTCTCAGTGGTATCGATTTGAGTAACTTCCCCATTGTGCACCGTGACCACTAATGAACCAAACTCCAATCCTTCCAGCTTCGAGATGATATCCTTAATTTTTCTTTCATCAATGTCTGCCATACAAGCCCTCCTCTATTGTTTCTCCCTGTGCCCATGCAATCCCACATAAAAAACCTCTTCTCACAAAATAAGAAGAGGTTTAAGCATCCGGTTACTTCACCCTTCTTATCTTTTCAAACCTTTACGGCTTGCTGGAATTGGCACAGTACTATTGCAGTCTGCTGCCGAGGCTTCGAAGGGCCAGTCCCTCCACCTCTCTGGATAAGAAATATATATTATTTAATTATCCTATAATTTACACTCCCTAGCACTAATTGTCAATCATTTATTGTGAAATTTTCGACTATTCAAACCCTACACAATGTTTCAGAAGAAAATAAGTACATTAGGCCTCCTCTATTTCGCCTATTAACTCCTTATCCACTTCTTTCACGCCTTCCAGCCAGTACTCTACAAGCTCCAATCCATCAATAAGTTCAATGTCCTTTAGTGAATGAGCATAATTCACAGCATTCTTGTTAAAAGAGCCAGTGGTAATCACGTAGCCCCCTGCTGCGCCTTCCTTCACTATATTTGAATGAAGTAATGCAATTGGTTCATATCCCATGTCATCCTTATAGCATTTCACCTGTGCTAAATATTTCTTATCCTTTACGGTAAGGTCAAAATCAACGCCAAAATCCCAGGAAGGATTCGTGACCCAGGCAGTGCCATTGAATTTCTTTTCAAAAATATTTGCCACAAATCGTTCGAAAGTAACTGGGTCTTCCTTGATAAATAGTTTGGAGTAGTTTTCCTCCACTACTTCTCCTGCCTTTGTTTGGACTGTTTCCTTATTCTTAAACCTGTAGTAAATCCCCATCGCCAGAGTCCTCTTCAAATTTTCATCCGTTTCAATTTGTTCAATAATCGTTAAAGCTTTATGATGGTGGGATTTCCGTACTATCCATAAGTGAATGATCGATATGGCTGCGACAATTAAAGCAGCTATTTCAATTAACCCCATATGTTTTAACCTCCAGTCTCAATAGGCTATACGATTAATTGTTGACATAGTCTAATTCTTTCATTCACTGTAGGTGGGAAAATCTGTCTAACTGTCATGAGGCTGCAGATAAAAGATTGAAAATTTAATGGTCAGCCGACGTAAGGATCTGGTTATGTAGGAACAAATTTAGGCGGGGACGAGAGCGATGGTGAGCGTCTTAATTATAGAATCCATCGAATCCAAAAGAGAGAGGAAATTCGTCCTCTCTCTTTTTTAAGTTCTCTACATATCGTGGTGGGATTTTTGATTTTGGCGAGAATGATTAGCATTTTTAACTTTATGGGATCCGCTCAATGGTTCTCCATAAGGCTGGTCCGGGCTTTTGGGCAAATTCGGTTGTTTTTGCTGTTTCGGTCCTTTAGGGGTAGACATCTTTGTGTTCCTCCTTCCTTTTATATGAATAGTTTTTGAAAATTGATCCATAACTATTCATCCTTGAAAGGGGGACAAAGACAATTTGATTCGATTTAACAAAGCATTTCCGACTGCGTTTATTATTTTTCAAAGGAAGTACGCAGCTCGTTCCCCGCTTGCTCTAAAGCCCGCTTTCCTTGATCAAGCTTATCTGCCATGCTTACAAACCCATGAATCATACCATCATATCGTGTAAGAACCACGGGTACACCAGCTTCCTTTAAACGTCTTCCGTAAGCTTCCCCTTCATCACGGAGAGGATCATATTCTGCCGTGATTACAGTGGCAGGCGCCAGTCCTGAAAAATCTTCAATGAGAAATGGCGATGCCAGCGGATTCTCAGCATCCTCGGGAGTTTGGAGGTAGTGGTCGCGGAAATAGACCATACTGCCTCTGGTTAGAAAATATCCCTCTGCGTTCTCCCTCATCGATGCTGTTTCTGCCGTGAAATCAGTGGAAGGGTAAATGAGCAGCTGATGGACAAGCTGGGGTGTTCCACGTTCTTTAGCTAAGTAGGAAATTACTGCCGAAAGATTTCCCCCGGCACTATCCCCACCGACAGCTATTCGAGAAGGATCAATGTTAAAAATGGAAGGGTGATCTGCTATCCACTTTACAACTGCATAACAATCCTCCACCGCTGCAGGGAATTTATGTTCAGGGGCAAGACGATAATCAATTGAAATGACCACACAGTCGGCTAAGTTTGTCAGTGCACGGCACACATTATCATGAGTATCCAGGCTGCCGATGACCCAGCCGCCGCCATGGCAGAAAACGAGTGCAGAGTGAGGCCCTGTACCTTCAGGAGTGTAAACCCTTATATTGATGCCTCCAAATGGCCCTGGAATTGAACGATCTTCAACAATGTGTACGGGTTCTTGAGGTTCCTCCGAATTAGCTTCTAAGGACTCAAATGCCTGGCGAGCGTATATCGGAGGCAAACTTTCTAACGGTGGAGCTCCATTTGCTTCTAATTGTTGTAGTAACATTTTCACTTGTGGATCTAGTCCCATGTTTCATTCCCCTTTTTTGAAAAAATGGTGACTTTAACTTGGTTACAA
Source organism: Halobacillus ihumii (assembly GCF_902726645.1). Lineage (NCBI taxonomy): Bacteria > Bacillati > Bacillota > Bacilli > Caryophanales > Bacillaceae > Halobacillus > Halobacillus ihumii. The sequence goes on along the minus strand of NZ_CACVAO010000001.1, from coordinate 2,350,650 downwards.
ATCTAATATTATTATAGAAGTTTCCTATCGACTTTGGCAATTTTTAACTTATTGGCAGGTTATCTCGTTCCCTGCTTTTGGGAAGGGAATAGTTTCGAACCTAATAAAGAACCTAAAAACGCTGCTAAGGAGCCGACTGCAATGCTCGTTAAAATCTTGTCATTTGCCTCCGGAACCATATAACTCCACAAAAAGAACACAACTCCAGTAAACAGCCCTGTAAAGAGACTTGCTTTCGTCGACAATTCTTGTTTCAAGGCAGACCTCTCCTTATTTTCATTCTGCTAATACAGTCAAGCTCAAGAGCTAAAAAATGAAATGAACCCAGTACCAAAGGAAATGGTAACCGGGTTCATTCATACTTCTATATGGCTATTCGCTCTCTACACTCTCAAACAAATCCGTAAATTTAGCTACGTTATCATAAGTAAACTCAAACGCCATTCTTATCTCTCCATAGCCCGGATGATACACGTACCCTTGTACTTCATAACTATTTTCGTTCTCTCTAACTTTTGTTAAATGAAAGTACCTTTGGAAATACTGGCCCATCTCCTCAAGTTTCTTATTTCTCTCTCTAACCCATTGCTCTTTACGTTCTTCTGTTGGAAAATCGGATTTCTTCACTATACCTCCACCCCTTTGAGAAAGTTCACATCTTCTATTTTGATGATTTCTCTCAATCATCATTCTTTACTATGCTACTTATCTTATCATAAGATCAGATGCAATTATGACTCATATTGAAAATGTTATCAAATGGAGTACGCAAATCAACTGTAGTAGTTTCTATTAGAAATTTCAGAAGCGCTATAACTCCATCTTCTAAGGTGCTAATGGCTTTTAATGTATATCCATTTTATCAAATTTAATTTATTATTAAGTCGAGATAATTATTTTAAAAATTTTACCCCTTTGGCAAGATACCCCGACTTTTTATAATTAAGGACCCTAACATTTAATTAGGGTCCTAGTTCATTTCAAACTTATTGTTATGTAAAAATAAAGTTGTTTACTTTTGACAACGTGAAGCCGCATTCTTCCGTTGAAAAATGCGGCTGCTTTAAAAAATAGTTCTTTACTTTCAACATTCACCTAATCATCACACACAAAATTTGTGATAAAAAAGTTCTTAACTGTTATTCCAGAAAAGCGCCCGATCGTGTTGCGGAAAAAAGCTTACGGTTTTAAGGGGCTTGCAAACGAGAACCTGTATTTGAGTATTTGTTTACGAAAATGATATAATCAGTTACATAAAAGGCAAGTCATGGAGGGTTCAAATATGTGTGCTAGCATAGCAGTAGTCGATTTTACTTTATCTCTTTTATAATGAAAAGAATGGAAAGGAGATAAAGGTATGGGTTTATTTTCTATATTTGTCATTAATAGAGTTCATTATCAACCAAACCAAAATTAATTGGTTATAATGAACGCTTAAAGTCAGTTCATTATAACCAACAAGGAGAAGGTTATAATGAACCAGAAGAGCCCAAAAGATACGCAAAATTTTATTACTTCTAAAAAGCATGTAAAAGAACTATTGAATCATACGGATATCAATAAACAAGACAACGTAATAGAAATCGGATCAGGAAAAGGGCATTTTACCAAAGAGCTAGTCAAAATGAGTCGGTCGCTGACTGCCATAGAAATTGATGAAAATTTATGTCTAACCACTCAAAAAGCGGTGGAGCCTTTCGAGAATGTAAAAGTGATCCATACGGATATTCTAAAATTTGCCTTCCCCAAAAAAATAAACTATAAAATATTAGGCAATATCCCCTATAATATCAGTACGGATATTGTTAAAAAAATTACTTTTGAAAGCCAGGCAAAGTACAGTTATCTTATCGTGGAGGAAGGTTTTTCGAAAAGGCTACAAAACCTGCAACGCGCTTTAGGCTTGCTGTTGATGGTGGAAATGGATATAAAAATTCTCACAAAGGTGCCGAGAACGTATTTCCACCCTAAGCCGAGTGTGGATTCTGTATTGATTATTCTTGAACGCCACGAGCCATTGATTTTAAAGAAAGACTACAAAAAATATCAATCGTTTGTTTATAGATGGGTAAACAAAGAATATCACACTCTTTTTACTAAAAATCAGTTCAGACAAGCCTTGAAACATGCAAAAATATATGACTTAAATAACGTTAACTTTAAACAATTTTTATCTCTTTTCAATAGTTATAAATTGTTTAATAAATAGTGTTAAGGGGTTGCTTTAATGACAGCAATCCCTTATAACTTATTTTCCCCCAGATACTTGGTTAGACTTATTCTGTTCACCCATTATATTCCCAAACACAATATGGCCCAAATCCGGAATAGTTTTTATTCCAGAAAAACCCGATTGAGGAAAATTATGGTTTTCCAAGAACTTGCTCAGATACTATAATAAGCCTCTATTTTGCCCCTCATATGATTGACCAGACATGACTTCGGCTTCCATTCCGTCCCAATCATCATACTCGCCAAGATAAGCTTTTCTAGCGATATCGATGTAACTTTGAAATAAAGTTTGAACAAAACACCTCGCAAAACTCAAAATTTACGTTAAATAAGAAGAACCCGTTTTGAAAAAAGATTGATCAAAACGAATTCATTCTTTGTGAGGTACTATACAATTTTTATAAAAAAGTTTGATCGTTTTCCACATCTGTATTGTTCAACAAAAAGGCCCTTATATGCGATATTGGCGCCAATCCTTATTAAAGATTAGCGCCCTATTGTTTAAATCATCCAATTTAATTTCCTTCCGTTATAGATCGCTTTATGTCAAAAATTCCTATCGTTCCACAGACCAATATGCCTAATCCTAAAATGCCAATAAGAGTCCAATTATTTTCCCAACCTATGATTGAACTACATAAACAATTTAATGCAATGGCTAATGCCCCAAATTTAAAAACCCTTGTATATGACGTTACGTAATATGATTTAATAGGAATAGAGGTGAATGGCATGTCTGGAAAATTATATACGGTTGGTGAATTAGCTAGGTTGTCTGGAGCAACCATAAGAACCATTCAATATTACGATAAAATCAATTTGCTTGCAGCGAAAAGAGATGAGAAAAATAACATCAGATACTATTCAAAAACAGATTTGATGGCGCTCCAGCAAATCTTATTTTATAAACGTCTTGGCTTTCCGCTGAAAGAGATTAAAAATAACCAGATGAATTTTGATGATGCAACTGACATCAAACATATTTTAAAAAATCAGGCAGATATCCTCTTCCAGCAGGAAATGGAAACCAAAATGAACCTGGCAATCATCGAAGCAGTCAATGCGTCCATCGAAACAAATTCGGAGCAGAATCTGGAACCGATCATAGAGCTTGTACTCGGTTTGAATAAGCAAACGATTCTTGATTATGCGAATGTCGACTTCGATGAGAAAACGATAGAATTATTTGCTGACAAGTACGATGACTATAATGAAATCATTGAGATTTACTGGCAGTGGAAACAGCTTGTCCTGGAAGCCGTCTCTTATAAATTGAACAGTACCCATGAGGAAATTGAGACAAAACTTCAATTTGGCAAGAAATGGCATGAATTCACAAAAAGCATATTGGATGATGACCCTTATGCGGTCTCGGCATTTGAAAAAGGTCTGGAAGAAAGCGATAAATGGCCGCAGGAAGATTTGTTTTTATATAATTTCTCCAAAGATTTTATAGACGATGCATATAACTATTATCTTAGAAAAGGTGATGCAAGTGATTAAATTAGAAAACCTAACAAAAAATTATAGCGATATAACTGCCGTTAACCATTTAAATCTGACCCTAAACCCAGGTGTAGTCACAGGATTTCTCGGGCCAAATGGATCCGGCAAATCGACGACCATGAAAATGATTATATCTCTGGTCCAGCCTACAGTTGGCAATGTGCTGGTCGACGGGTGTAAATATACGGACTACCCAGAACCGTTTAAAAAGATTGGGACACTCATCGATCCATCAGCATTGGATAAGAAGCTTACAGCAAAGCAGCACTTATCCATTATTGCTACAGCAGCAAATATCGACCTGGTCAGAATTGATGACATGCTGAAGATCACGGGGCTGGAAAATGCGAAAAATAAAAAGGTGAAGTCCTACTCGCTTGGGATGAAGCAGCGACTTGGTGTTGCTACGGCTCTAATCAGCGACCCGGATGCGATTATCCTGGATGAGCCTTTCAATGGACTGGATGTAGATGGAATCAAATGGCTCCGCAGACTGTTCAAGCGGCTTGCCGGAGAAGGAAAAACTGTGATTGTATCAAGTCACTTAATGAGTGAAATTCAGGCTGTTGCCGACCGGGTTGTCATTATCGGTCAGGGGAAATTGCTTGCAGATTTGACCGTGGAGGAAATGAATGCAAAAAGTTTAAGCTCCTATGTCTATGTCGAAGCAGACAACATGGGAAAAACGAAAAAACTTATTCAGGAACAACAGGCAATGATCCAGCAGCGTGGGGCTGGCCTTGAGGTGCGGAACCTGGAAGCAAAAGAAATCGGAAAACTTGCTCGGGACCACCAATTAATCCTCTATGAACTGAAAAACGTAAAGCCTTCCCTTGAGGAATTATTTACGGAAATTACCGCTGGAAAAGCAGATTATGTATCACAAGGAGATGAAGATGTATGATGAACTTGATTAAATCGGATTTTAAAAAAATGCTCTACCTGCCAGCTTACCGGAAATTTCTAGTGATGACTATATTCTTAAGCATCTTGTTTGGAGCCATTTTTCTGCTCACGATTGGCATTAGCCAGGGAAAACAATTGGCAGACCTGACCTTTATGGAAGTGATAGATATTTCATTCCTCGGGATGGATGTTACAGCCATTATGCTGGTTATCTTCACAGTCATTTTCATCTCCAAGGATCTGGCACCAGGAGCAGTCCATACGAACTTGTCGATCACGCCGATCCGCAGTAAATACTTTCTTTCTAAAATTGTGTTCTTGTCGATTCTTTCCATCCTGCTTAGTGTAGCAGTATCAGCGTTATTACTTGTCATCGATCATTTTATTACAGCTGCGAATGGTATAAGCGGGCTAGCTTCGATGGATAGTGGTATTCTTATGAAAATAATTGGCTCTGTCGTAATGATATTATTCTACAGTATACTAAGTGCAGCCGGAGCATTTTTTATTCAATTTGCTGCAGGAGGTATCACCTTTTCATTAGGTGTCATGTTTCTTCCCGCACTCATTAAGATGTTTCCTGCTGACGGCTCAGATCCCTTGCTTGCGATTTTTCCTGAAAACGCACTGGGTACCTTTATCGATATCAATTCCAGCAATGGCTCCCTCGTGTTATCAGCAGTCATTCTTTTCGCATGGATCATTATTTCGTCTTTTATCGGGTTGTGGAAATTTAAAAGAACTGACTATTAATAATGCTCTTTTGAAGAAGGCTGAACAAGATATAATATTAGGGTTGGAGAAGTATTTTAATATTTATTCTTCTCCTATGTTGTATGCAGCCCCTTATTCAATAAAACGGCCCCATAAATAAGAAAGGGAATGATTAATTATAGAACTGTTGATTTTTTAAACAAGGGTATATTTCCCCCACTAGTTCCATAAGCAACTCCAATCTTTTCCCATCCGTATTTTTCGTAATAGCCGTTAAGATCTGAAGTAAGATAAAGAAAATTATACCCTCTCTTTGCTGCTTCTTGTACTCCATGATTCAACAATTTGGATCCTAGAGATTTGCCTCTTAATTGCTCATCTACAAACAAACATGCCAGCCACGGACTTAAATCCTGACGGCTATTTAAGTCATTTCGAATTAATGCATAAGTTCCAATAATCTTATCATCTACTTTAGCAACGTAAAAACTCGGTATGTCATTTGGATTGGTTAAAGCATTAATCATGCAATCTTCATAAAAAGCTCGTCCACCTTCCTCACCCCATTCTTGCCAAAAAAGATCAACTGCTTTATCAAATAAGTCATCCTTTTTTTCTAATTGAATGATTTCCATATATCTATCCCCCAAGTGTTATTCGATGTATAAGAGTATCATTATTCAATTATCTCCATTCTCATACGAGGTCAGTTACTTATTCCTTATTTGCGCCCTTTAGCGGAAGATTCCAATCAAAAATATATAAGTAATATTTATCCGCTGTATTAAAGGTCAACCAGCGTTTTGGTTGACCTTCTGTCATTACAGAGGGTTTATCCTCTTAGTTGATTTTTAAAGAACAGGACTGTTTCTAATTCATCTTCCCTATCTTTGAAAATCTTTAATTCTTTTCCAACAGCTACAGCAAATTCAACATAAGCATTTCCCTCAGCAGTTATTAAGTTTTCGCATACGGTTACATCGGTTTCACTCATGAATTTATCATTGAAATAGTGAGTATATTCCGGATTATCATCAATGGAGGTGGTATATTTTCTTTCGCGTAGAACATCGGACGCCGCCAGAAAAGCAGGGCCCCCACAAATCGCTGAAATCAATTTGCCTTGTTCATCAAATCCCCGAATGAGATTCAACAAACGATCATCCTTATCAAACGGGGCAGGCTCACCACCCGGTATGATTAAAATATCATAGTCAGCAGGATCACATGCTTCAATATTCAAATCCACTTTGATTCTGAACTTTCCTTCATGAGTGACTTCATCACTTAGTGCCGTCGTATTAATATCGACACCAGTTTCATTTAAGATGTAGGACAAAGGACTGATTTCCCAATCAACATACCCTTCGTATAAAAAGAATAATGCTTTCAACTGTTCATCCCCTTATTATTTTTTAGACTAAAGAAAGAAACAACTTGGAATTGCCACTTTTATTATTTTTCATAATATCAGCCCCTTTAAATATTTGAAAAGGTCCTTTAAACCAATTTTAACATAATTGTGCTAAATTCAGGCTTTTCTTTATTCGACAATATAGCGCAAAGATTTAAGAAACGGCCCAAGTCTTATTCGTTTCTCGCACCCGTTTCCGTAATATGGTTACGCTGTCTCTAGTCCTGCGATATTATAAATTCATTTAAAATGAGAAACCTTATCCTGTTCATCGCCTTACTATTTTAAATTTAATAACGAAATAACTTGAGTTTGCCCATCTTTTTATTGTTTTCCATAGTATCACCCACTTTAAAGCACTTGAAAAAAGTAAAAGGAAGAAATGCCTGTGAGACACCATCTCTGCTACAAAAACTTTCGGTAGTTTACCCCTGATCCATCGCACTTTCATCCATGTACATGACTTCCCAAAGGTGGCCGTCTATATCCTGAAAACTCCATCCGTACATAAATCCATGGTCTATAGGATCATTTGTTTCCGCCAGCTTCCAACGCTTTTCTTACAATCTCATCAACTTGTTCCCAACTTTCAGCAGAAATAGCCGGAATAGCTTCGGTATTGTTGGATGTATCAGCAATTTCTTTGTTGGTAAGAGTTTTAAAAAAACGTTTCGACGAGCAGCATTACAAATGTATTTTCATCCGTAGCTTGAGGGTCAAATTCAAAGCCTAACTTTAAAAAAAAGCAACGATTTATTCAAGTCTTTTACCGGCAAATTCACGTAAATTTGTTTCGCTTGCAGTCCCATTTCAAATCACCTCATCGTTTATTTTCCTTGGATTTCCTTCAGATGGTCATCTAAGCAGTCGAGTTGTTCGCCTAATCCCTTGACGATAGCTTTTTCCATGACTTTCTGCAGATCAACGACTGTCGCGTATTGGGAACATTATCACATTATCAACTTCGTTTTTCCTTCGTGTTTAACAAACGTCATTGTCACCAGTGTGACGGCACGGTTTTGTTTGTACCCTTCCTCATCAGAGATCATATCCGTGTAAACAATTTTCTCTGATACAACAATTATATGATAAACGCCTTCACCCCCCTAGACTCCATCCCATAAAATTCTCCCTGGTCTTTATCCGTACACCGCATGCAATAATGCCATACGCTGTCAGACTTAAACTCAAATCTACAAATGGTGGTTTCCAATCCTTTCAGTCCACACAAGCTAAAAACTTTAAACTTTTTAAAGAGTCTTCTTGAATTTATCTGGTTTTTGCACGTAGCTTTCAATGATAAATCCGCAATCCGTACAAAGAATATACTCGACCTCTGAGCCAAAACTCAGCTTGTTTTTCATTGGGACCATAACTGCATATTCTGAATGCTTACCTTTCCCTATTTCTGTTCCACTGCACTTCGGACATTTTGTTACTGAACTGTTCATTTGGAGACCTCCAAATTGAAGTATTATACGTCAAAATCGGCTTCAGAATTAACAGAGCGACAAATCATTAGTGATTTGGTCTTTCGCGGTTGTACCCCTTATCACCGAAGGGTTGTAATTTTTTCCCATTTATCTACCATCTGTTCCAGAACTCTTTTTTTACTAGTCTGTTTAAGCGCTTTTTCATCTGCTGTTTCTAATATGTCGAATGTAAAAGGGGATTCTCTGTATGTTTTCCAGTCTTGTTGTAATTCTTTATTCGGGTAAGAACCAACGTTTAATTGAAGTCTGAGCCCATTAATTATTTTTAAGTTGGGCAAGGAAATTTTTATTTTGAGTATTAGTTAGTTTATAGATCCCACAAGTGGATTTGGTTTCTTTCGCTTTTGCTTTCTTTTCTATAGTCCACTTTTGATCCTTCTTTCGTATAGGTTCAATAAAGTCCCTAGGGGACAGATATATTACTGATACCGATTTTGTATAGTTCGGGCTTGCTGAGCTTGTTATTAAGCTTGTTATGCTTCCGACTTGGAAAATTTCATTGTTGCCAGGGTGACAAATATGGCACCAATAACACCGACTACAATAATCTCTTCCGTAAAGGAAATGACATGACCGAATACTTCCAAGTCAAGTCCCATCGCCTGTCGAAGGGGTGCACTCATTGTTTCCGGTTGTAATACAATTTCTTTAAACATATCGACGGAATACGTTAATGGATTTATTTTTACAATAATGTCCATCCATAACGGCAGGCCATTTAGCGGAAACATGGCTCCTGATAAAAACAACATTGGGAATAAAAGAATTTGGATAACCATTTGAAAACCTTGCGATGTTTTTAAACTGCTCGCAATCAGTAAGCCAATGGCGGATATGGTGAAACCAACAAGGAACATGATTGGGACCAATTGGAGAATCATGGCAAGCGAAATGGACATACCGATAAACGGAACAAAAATCAGCATCATTAATCCTTGAATAACCGCTACCGTTGTACCGCCAAAAACCTTACCAATAGCAATCGATACCCGGGACATTGGTGACACAAGGATTTCACGCATGTATCCGAATTCTTTATCCTGAACAACGGATAAGGCAGAAAATATCGCCGTATTAAAGACGACCATACCGATAATACCCGGGAACATGAATTCAACAAAGTCAAAATTAGCAACTGGTCCACTGTTTGAGCCACCACCAAGCATTGCTTGCATGGCACCACTCATCCCGCTTCCAAATAATATTAGAAACATAAATGGCATAGCGAATGAACCTATTAAACGTCCTTTGTCACGGAAAAACTTGATAACATCTCGTTGCCATACGGCGAATACTGCCTCCATCAACGCCCCCTCCTTTTGGTTGTTTTTTTATCTTTTTTGGAAGCTGTCTCTTCACGAATCTCACGTCCGGTTAGTTGCAAGAATACATCATTTAATGTAGGCCTGCGCAAGTTTACAGTGGTTATCTCAATCGGGAATTCTTTTACAAATTGAACTAAAAATGCATTCCCTTCATTCACTTGAAATGTAATTTTATCGTCAACTTCCTTGACTTCCACATTGTACCTTTGTTCTACTTCTGTTTTTGCTTTTTCGTTTTCGGTAGTTCTAAATTCAATGATATCCCCGCCTACTTGGGTCTTCAAATTCTCAGGGGTATCAAGTGCAATCACATCGCCATGATCCATCACAGCGATACGATCACAGATTTCCGCTTCGTCCATATAGTGTGTTGTCAAAAAGATCGTAATGCCAGCTTTTTTCTTTAAACGCAAAATATATTCCCATATATGATTCCTCGTTTGTGGATCAAGTCCAACAGTTGGTTCATCAAGAAAAAGAACCCTTGGATAATGAAGTAATCCCCGCGCTATTTCCAGCCTGCGTTTCATTCCTCCAGAATAAGTTTCAACAACTTGTTTTCGCTTTTCTGATAAATCCACTATTTCCAATACTTCTTTGATTCGTTCCTCCCGCTTTTCTTTAGGTACTTTATAAAACCTGCAGTGAAGCATCAGGTTTTCGTTTGCGGTCAGTTTTTCATCAAGTGTTGACTCCTGGAAGATTAGTCCGATGCTTTCCCGTACTTTATTTTTATCCGTAACAATATTATATCCATTGATTAATGCCTCACCACTTGTTGGTTTATTTATGGTTGATAGCATATTAATTGTCGAGCTTTTTCCTGCCCCATTCGGGCCGAGAAATCCAAAAATTTCACCATCGTCTACAGTAAAGTTTACCCCTTTGACGGCTTCAAAATCTTTGTATCTTTTTTTAAGGTCATGAACGTCAACAATCTTAGTAATGTCATTCACCCTCCTCGCCAACATCATTTCTTTGTAACAGTTCTTTCATCAGGATTAAACCGCTTGTGACTCGGTCCATATAAGAGATATTGGCGCTACTCCTTATTTAGGGAAAAGCGCCCTTTAACAGAAGACTTGATTTCGAGATAATCGTAACAGACATTAATATCGAACTTCAGTTACTGCTCCCTTATATGTCCTAGTAACAGGGTTCTTACCATAGACCGCAAAGCACCATGATTTCAATGATTTCCCTAATTTGAATATTCTTCTTTTATGATTTAAATACAATGCAATTATAGTATTTCTATATACCCTTCTGTTCCATTCATCCTGATCCTTTGTCCGTCCCTGATCATCTTCGTAGCATTTTCCACTCCGACAACCGCTGGCAGGCCGTATTCACGCGCGATCACCGCTCCATGGGTCATAAGACCGCCAACCTCGGTGATTAGTCCTTTGATGGATACAAACAATGGTGTCCAGCTGGGATCCGTAAAGGAGGTGACTAATATATCCCCATCTTCCAGGTTAGCATCCTCCATGTTCAGGATGACACGAGCCCTTCCTTCTATAACTCCGGAAGAGACAGCTAGGCCTGCAATAGCATTCTCTGGCAGATCTTCCCGTTTGTACTCACCGGCAATTATTTCACCGTCTGACGTTATAACACGCGGAGGATTCAGTTTTTCATATAATCTGTACTCATTTTTTCGTTTACTGATTATTTCATAATCCAATTTATTAGTTGTTACAGCTTCGTGAAATTCTTCAAACATGAGATAGTATATATCTTCTTCTTTCTGGATAACGTTAGCTTTCACAAGTAGTTCGGCTTCTTTCAGCAAAGCCTGCTTATAAACGAAGTAGTGTTTCATCCAAGTGTATTTGGGATATTCCCGGTAACCGCTGAAATTCCGGATGAGATCGATCCTTCGTTTTGTTTCTATGGCTTTTTGTTTACCATCCGGTAATGGCTTCAATCGATCTAATAACTCTCGTTCTTTGTCCATAGCTTCCTGTCGCCCATGTTTGAATTGCAAGCTGCCGGCATGAGGCTCGAAGTTTCTAATGTTGCCCAGGATCATGGGGACAAGCATACTCGGTTTTTCACTCCATCGCGTTCTTGTTATATCGATTTCTCCGGTGCACCGCATTCCGTATTTTTGGAGAAAAGCATAGATCGCGTCTCGAGTTTCCTGTCCGCCGTCAAACTTATGGATTTCATCCAAAAAGTTATCCGCTTTTACATATTGCAAATAATCAATGACCTCCGGATAAGGACGAATCACATCTGCGACATCCATTAGCTCCAGACCCATTTCCGACGTAACGTTGTTCGGCACAGATTGAGAAAGCGTATCTGCCGCATTCTTTTCGCCTAACCACTCGTTCATGTTTTCATTGATCCATCTTGAAGCATTTATAACGGCCATAATGACACTCATACCTTGCGGGTCACTCAAGAACTTCATTAATTGCTGGATATCTTCCCGAATAAAGTCGAATAACGCCGGTCCCGACTTCGTTTGAATGTTTTGTTTCAACTGTTCAATCAACGCTTGACTGCGCTTGATCAAATCCGAGACGATTGTCGGATCGTTTTCGAATTGTGTCAGCGGATCTGGATTGCTACTACTGGGACTCGCAGCTTTTGTATCCTCTTGTACCGATTTTATAAAGTCTTCTCGCTCTACTATGGTCATGAGTGCGTCTTTCATAAGTGGATCGTGTTGTCCTATGCCATTTAAAAACATTTCTCTGCTATTAGGCGAAGCCAATTGATGTGTGACATCAACAAACAACCTTCCGCCAGCTTTATGCATCGGCGCTGGAGTCATTAATAGGTAAAAAGACAATCCCAATGGTTTCATGGGGTCGGTCATCATTTGTTGGTGGCCAACAGATATATATACGTGATTTTCTTGATCATTCGCTTCTGGGATGGGGTATAAGGTCGTGATGGGTCGACTCTGGACAATATAAAATGTATCATCAGCCAAACACCATTCGATATCTTGCGGGCACCCAAAATAAGCTTCGATCTGTCTTCCAATGCGTGCCAGTTGTAAAATTTGTTGGTCAGTAAGGGCTTGCGTCTTTTGTTGATCTGGATCAATTTGAAGTGTCTCTGTTCCACCTTCTTTTCGTCCATAGATAGCCAACTTTTTGGTAGAAATCGTCTTCTCCACAATACTGCCTTCCCGCACTTTATAATTGTCCGCAGACACTAAACCAGAGACGAGTGCTTCACCCAGTCCAAAGCTGGCATCGATGGACAGCAGCTTTCGATTGGAGGTAATGGGGTCAGCAGTAAATAATACACCTGAAGCCTGTGGGAACACCATCTGTTGGACGATAACGGATAAATACACTTGGCTGTGGTCAAATCCGTTTTGCATACGGTAAACCAAGGCACGATCCGTAAAAAGGGAAGCCCAACATTTGCGAATATGCTGCAGAATGGCTTCTTTTCCAATGATATTTAAATAGGTATCTTGCTGACCAGCAAAAGAGGCATGCGGTAAATCTTCAGCAGTGGCACTGGAACGCACTGCATAAGCCTGGTTCTCGCTAAATTGAGAGAGAGCATGAGCAACTGCGCATGCAATATCGGAAGGAATTTCTACTTCCGTAATGGTTTGTCGGATCCTTCTGCTGATTTCACTAATTTGATCACGATCCTCTGCATTTAGTATTGTTAATTGATCCAATAATGCATGGAATGTTTCGTTATGTTCAAGAGCTTTTTGAAAGGCTGCTGTCGTTACACAAAATCCTTCTGGCACTCGTATGCCATGAATCTTTGATAGTTCCCCTAAATTAAATCCTTTTCCACCAATCATCATTTGTCCCGTATTATCAATCCCGTGAAAATCCAAAACATATTTTTTCATTTCTTTTCCCTCCCAATTATTGTTCCTCAATGAAACATTTAACAAAAGAGGCATTAGGAATTATGTTTAAATGTCTCATCGAAGCAACAACTTCGCATAGATAATACTAACAGTTAATAAAATTAAAAAAAGACTAAAATTTCTTGATTAATCATGGTATAATTAAATTAGAGAAAGGGGGCAGTTACTGATTATTTATCGTAAACCGTCCGTTTTTGTAATAACTCCCAACAGATCTATCCTACCTATAAACTTGATAAAACAATTTCGTGAGTGGTGAAAGACGGGCGCAAACATTTATTCTGGGATTTACGCCCATTTCATAAATAAACCAAAACCACCCTATATTGAGTTGATTTCACCAAGGGTATCGCTAGTCACAATTTATACTAAGGGTTAGAAGGCATTTTATCTTACAAATTTATTTAATCCCACGAGCTATAGAGCCTGTCAAATCCTGTACATCAGTAAAACCTCTGGCTCGGTTGATTATTACACGTATGTGTACTGAGACCATAGTAAAAGGTGTCCTGAATACATTTACCAGTTTGCTCATTCTTGAACGATATTGTCCCATCAGAGTGTCTGATGACCCACCAACTCTGGTATTCACTTTTGTTTCTTGGGTATGTTCGTAGCCCGTGCGCACTGTGGTCTAAAGCATAACCCCCAATCGATAACTCTACTGTACCATCATTCCAGTGATGAACATTCCAGTAATCTGGAATCACCCTAGCATAGGCTGGTAAAATCCCATAATCCCCGGATATATAACGTCCAGTTTCTACATTTTTGAAAGTCTGAAAACTATCAGCAGATACGGGGAAAGCGGTAGACCACATAACTATTACCGCCGCAAATACTGCTACAACACCGCGAATGAATGTTTTCCATTTGATTCTCATTATCTATCATCTCCTTTTCTATACTTATGGACAGTGCCCTCTACATAACCTCTGAGCCAAAGCTAAGCTTGTTTTTCGTTGGAACCATAACTGCATATTCTAAATGCTTACCTTTCCATATTTCTGTTCCACTGCACTTCGGACATTTTGTTACTGAACTATTCATTTGAAGACCTCTAATTGAAGTATTATACGTCAAAACAGGCTTCAGAATTACCAGAGCGATAAATCATTAGTAATTTGGTCTCTCGCGATTGTACCCCTTCTCACCGAAGGGTTGTAATTTTTTCCCTTTTATTTATCATCTGTTCCAGAACCCTTTTTTCACTTGTCTGTTTAAGTACTCCGGAAATGCGCCCTTTCATATAATTGGGCTATTACTATTACATTGTTATCCGTTTTATAAGTTAGATAAGGAATGCTTTTCCGGAGAAAGTCCGTTTTTTCATGCAACACAATTACTCTCGAAGTAATATGGATTAATTTTACCCACTATGCTTAAAAATACAGGTATCTCGGATTAATCCTCAACAGGGAGAAAGTTAGTCTTTCATAAATCTTCTGGCAACCAAAAATTGAACGATTGGAAACGTGATAACGCCTATACAAAATGCAGAAAGTAAAAAGATGCTACCTAAATCAGATTCATTTATTTGACTATATACAAACCAAAGAACAAATACGAAAACTGTTAAGATATAGTAGCTTATCTTTCCGCTTTTATTCTTAATTTGTTGTCCCATTTCATCTTTTTGTGTTTTTGAATCACTTCCCCATGTTGCTGAATTGAAGAATGTTAAAATAATAACAACCCATATCAGAATATCAGCTGTCTGGCCTTCACTATCATTTAAGAAATCTACAACATACAGTCCTAAAAAGAAAAGAGTAACAATACTTAATACAATACTACCAATGACTTTTAGTTTTATATTTTTCATTAGGTTTCCTCCTGACTTTTTTCTTCTAATTGAAATTGAAACAGGTCATCTACTGTTATGTTTAAAGTAGATGCGATTTTAAATGCAAGAACAAGACTTGGATCATACTTGTTATTTTCAATGGCATTTATTGTTTGTCTAGAAACATCACATTTGTTCGCAAGAATCTCTTGTGACATTTTTTTGGTTTTACGTAATTCCCTAATACGATTTATCATGAGATGCCCTTTCTGCTTATTATTTTGTCAAACATGTTTAACTTTTTTAATTATATTATTCATCAAAGAAAATGTCAAATACATTTTACATATTCGGGTTGTGGTACAAACAAAATCTTGAACAAAGGGATGATTTTTGGATAATGTGCAGATATAATATTCCAATTTGATCTTCAATCAAAGGCGTTAATCGTGGAATAGTATTAGCTTAAAATGGATATAAGGGCCATTATCTGGAGCAATAAAGAAGCTAATCCATTTTAAGATTACCACTCGTTAACTTTTTAAGGTCCTTAGTTCCGTTTTTGATAATGCTAAGAATCAATGATGGGATGATGTTTATTGTCCCTGACCACTTTACAGAAATCTTTCAATCTTATACTGATCATGGTGGAATTGATTCTGCGGTTTAGCCTGCGATACATGGCGCGGGTTTATCATCATCCTTCCAACAGTTATTTTGTGGAAACGCAATCATGTGTATCTTCTCAAAGGCGAAAGCAGGGAGATAACCAGGAAGTTTGACCATGAGATAAAAGATTTGTTTTCCAAAGAAAAATGGTCTCAATTACTCGAACGATCCTGCTTTAAGGTTGTTTTTGACCAATAGAACATTCCTGAATCAAAGCAGGTTTCCTATGTAGACATTGTAGCCGTTCGGATTTGAAAAATATTGTATAACTAAAAATCCCTAATTCATCTTGACGATTGAGTATAACTGTGCTTCAATATGAATGAATAAAATAATATTCATTCAAAGGAGATCAGTCATTGAAAGATAAACAAAAAGATATCTTTAATTGTGGCATGGAGCTATTCCGCTCCAAAGGATTTAAAGACACGAATATATCGGACATAACAAAAATGGCGGGGATCGGAGCAGGTACATTTTATAACTACTACTCCTCAAAAGAGAAGCTTTTCTTAGAGGTTTATGCCAAAGAAAATGAGAAACTTAAAAAGTATATGATGGAAACGCTTGATCTCAATCAGGATCCTGAAACACTAGTGAAAGAATGGATGACACAGAACATTAAAGCGGTGAATTCAAATCGGATACTAAAAGAATGGTACAACCGGGATGTTTTCCGTAAGCTAGAACAATACTTCCATGAAGAAGTTAATCAAAATGATATTGCCTTTCATAATTTTTATACGGGATTACTAAATAAATGGAGGGCTGAAGGGAAAATAAGGGAGGATGTAGATGATGAACTTTTACCTGCCTTTTTTAACTCTTTAGTATATATCGATATGCATAAAGAGGAAATCGGGATTCACCATTTCCCACAGATTATACAATATTTGGCGGAGTTTATAATGAAAGGCTTGACGGACTGCCGTAAATAAACAGCAGTCGTTTTTCACCATATATGAATGAATTAAAAAATATTCATTCATTAAAATCCACCATTTCAATTCAGAACAAAGAATGAAGGCGAGACAAAGCTGCAGGCTTTATAAACGAAGTTAATGAAAAAATGGAATATGAAGTCCAACGAGATTAAGTAATGGGATGGGAGGAGCAAGAAATGAGTAGAAAAAGAAAAGTAATCCTGATGGGTTTAGCTTTAATGATGAGCCTGTGTGTAGCAGGGTGCAGTTCGTCCCATCTCCAGCTCCATCAAGGCACGTATAGTGCAGCCCCGGTTCTTTCGGAAGTGGATGCTTACATTACCGATGAAATGAAAAGGCAAAACATCCCTGGTTTGGCGGTTGGGATTGTGAAGGATGGCCGCATCGTTCACCTGAAAGGCTACGGTCAAGCGGATTCATCTGGGCGAGCTGTGACACCTGACACCCCTTTCATGATTGGCTCAAACAGCAAGTCGATTACCGCGATGGCTGTGCTGCAACTGGTGGAAGAGGGAAAGATCGACCTGGATGCACCCGTTCAGCGCTACATTCCCTTGTTTCAGGTAGTTGGTCCACACTCGTCTACCAGCGATATGACCGCCACTGATCAATTATCGAAGGATGTTTCATCATCGATTACCGTGCGCCATTTGCTTAATCAAACGAGTGGTCTTACACAATTTCCAGGAGATAAAACCGTACCCCCAACGTACAACGGCACAGATGCACTAGAAAAAAGAACACAAATTTATACTGAAGGGCGTGTGAAGTTAAACCGTCCGGTGGGGCAATCCTACGAATATGCGAATGACAACTACGTCTTACTTGGCTTAATTGTGCAAAGGGTGTCTGGTCAATCTTACGGAAACTATGTGAAAGAACATATCTTTGAACCGTTGTCCATGCACAATACCTTCGTTTCACATGAGGAGGCTTTAGATCATGGCTTAGCTACGGCCCATCGCAGATGGTTTGGATTTAACGTTGAGTATAAGAGTTCACATACATTTAGCCGTGGTGACGTGCCAGCTGGCTATATTATTTCCAGTGCTGAAGATATGAGCCATTATCTCATTGCGCAATTAAACGACGGAAAATACAAGGATGTCTTCGTGCTTTCTCCGACTGGAATCAACCTTATGCAGACGGAACCAGTCCCTGATACATATGCAATGGGGTGGTTATCCGACAAAGTCAGAGATATTCCGGTAATAGGGCATGCTGGTGGTTCGGTCGGCTACCAGTCGCACATATGGTTTACTCCAGAACAGCGCCTGGGAGTAGTGGTGATGGGCAACGTACTCAGTGCCATCGATGCATCCCTTCCCAATATGGAGTTTAGCACTGCCTCCCACATTGCATCTGACATTATAAGTTTGATCTCTAATCGCCCTTTGCCTGACCAGGGACTGAGCATCAACCAGAAGTATTGGATCGTGAATGGGGTGGTTCTGTTGTTGAGCGTGTGGTTGGTATTCGCCTTGGTACGAGTCGCTAAGCGTTATCGGCGTTCATTTCAATATAACATGTCAGGCTTGTTTGGTCCTTTATGGCGTGCCGCCCTAATTTTCTTGCTACACTTCATCTGGCCCAGTGCAGTCTTTTTGATGACGATTACGGAAGTAGTACCAGTATGGCATGTCCTAACAATTTATCAACCCGACTTGATTATTTGGCTGAAGATTGTGGCCATCGTTGTGTTTCTGAAAGGCTTCACCGAAATTGGATTGCTGTTTCGACTATTTACAAAAAACCACAAACTGATTATGGGGGGTTGACAATGATTCTTAATTTTTGGGACACAAGCCATTAAATTCCATTTTATTAGATGATATCGTTTTATCAACGGCTTTTTAAGACATTAGATTTGGTTGGCTGTATTATTTTTGAATCCCAAGCTATACAAGAGTTACGGGCTTATTCCACCATTTCGGGGAGCGTGCAAAAGCACCCTGTCCTTTTAAAAACTTTTTCCGCTAATGTTTATATTGCATTAGATAATTTTTCAACCGCTTCTTGTTCTGATGGAACAAAAAATACATTACTTCCTTTATTACACTCATAAATGAAATCTTTCAGTGGTTTACTGGTATAAATGAATATATTTAATCACATCGTCTATATCTGAATACCTGTCCGGCATCATACCAACACCTTCCTGCCCTTATTATCTTAATATTAAATCTATTATAAGTAAAATTTTCAATACTAACAGGAAAATCCAGTATCAATGTTCCACAATATGGCCCAAATCCGGAATAGTTTTTATTCCAGAAAAACCCAATTGAGGAAGATCGTGGTTTTCCAGAACTTGCTCAGATACTATAATAAGCCTCTATTTTGCCCCTCATATGATTGACCAATGACATGACTTCGGCTTCCATTCCGTCCCAATCATCATCATACTCGCCAAGATAAGCTTTTCTAGCGATATCGAGCACTTCCACTTGCTGCTTCGGTAACTTAGGGATCGCCCATTGTGCAGCCACATCTTTTGGAGAAATTGTACCTTCAGCCATTGTTTGCCACATGCGAGCGAGAGTTAATAGCACATTACGTTCGTCACCCTTAATATCATCAATTAACTCTGGCAAAGACTCCTCTATTGCTTTTTGAATATCTGTTATCGGAATGGGATCAAGTATCGTTGAGAGATCAGGACCAAATAGTGAAACGCTATGCTTTCGTGCTTGTGCTAAAACAATAGCTAAGTCAGGATCAAACGTTGGTTCTGGAATTTGACCATTCTCAAACTCAGACCTAAGCCACTCACCATAAACCAATTCATTCCTTGGTGGATATTGCCAAGGTACGCTATCTTCTTCATTAATAACGATTAATTCAAGATACCGCATCCCCTTTTCATTTCCTATTTTTCCCGATATCGGCATTAAGCGTTCTATTAGTTTTCTTCGAGTAGCTTCAGATAATCGCTGATTCACGACTACGAGAACATCGACATCACTCTTGATGCGTAACCCGCCGCTAACTGCCGAACCATAAAGAGACACACCAACTAACTTGCTTCCGAGTACATTCTTCGCAATTCCTAATGCGTCAAACGCTTCCTTTGGTATTTCTACATTAGTCATACTGCTCATCAACGACAAACTCCTCTGCTCGCTCCATGATTCCCTGGACGACTGAATCTTTGGCATCCGCGTAGTGCTGTACATGTCGCCATTCACACTGAGACAGACGACGTTTAACAGATGCATATTGATCTCGATCAGACGCATTAGCTCGAAGCCAATCCCGAAATCTCAACATTCTTTGAACCTCAGATACACCTTTGGTAAATACGTGTAAATTAATATCTGTATCGGGACCTTTGAACATACGGTGCTCAAGCCACTCGGGTTCCCGAATACGTAGCGTGTAGCCTGCTTCCTCCAAGTCCGAGACATAGGCCGTTTCGTCAGCAGCGTCCGTTACAACCAATAAAATATCTATGATTGGCTTGGCACACAGTCCCGGCACTGACGTTGAGCCAACATGTTCCACTTGCAAGGCCGTGCTGCCAAGTACAGAGCGTATCCTGTTGGCCTCACGTTCAAATAGCTTTGGCCACCGTGAATCATATTCATGGAGGGTGATGGGCGCATTGTGAGGCTTACTTTCTCCAACCGTAATTTTCTGAAGATCTTCATCACTTTTAGGTGTTGAATTTGAACCATCCCGCCTTGATGGCAATTCATCCACCTCCCTCGTTATTATTTTTTATTTCTTAGCATTTGAACATACCATAGCTGTTTGTAAAATTACAACAGTTAGCTTCTTATTTCTCTTGACCATAAGTATTTCAGAAAATGGCCCGCTGAAGCAATAATGCGGGCAATGTTTGTTCCGCGTAAACGTCCGGTAGCTTAATAAATGAGTTTACACTTCATAGAATTACTTTTCACTCATTTTTTCATAAACATTATGAATAAAGCCTGTCATTTTTTGATCGTATTCAGGGTATTTGTATCCTAAAGTAAAGGCAACTTTTTTAGAATATGTCCTGAACATTTGACAACAAAGCTCAAAGGATTCCAAAGCTTCTTTATAACCTGTTAGTGAAAATGTTTTAGTCAGTTTTTCAAATTCCTTTTCGGGTAGATATTTATCGATAAATTTGTAGTTTTTACCAACACTAAAATTAAAACCTTTACGTAGACCAACTTCCCAAGACATCATTCTTAATAGTTCTGGACGGAGAATTTGATTAAAATGATCCAATGCGAAAAGAAGTTCTTTTCTAAACAATCCTTTTGCTACATAAGCTGACACATTCCAAAATTCATTACAGCAATCATCAAACTCTTGTTCATTGGGTTTTTTTGTCCAGTATTTAAAATCACTTGGAATAATCTCTTGATTGGTTCGATTGTCTTTATCAACTAATATTTCCACTAACCCATCTGAGTTAGAAAAATATTGGTTGACCTCATCTATAGGGATTAAGCTAAGATCAATTTTTATACCATCGTTAAAATACATAATATAGCTGAACCAGTTCTCAAATTCTGCAGGAAATAACTCCATATCCTCCGGTTTTTGCATAAAAACGATATCACCAAAAATATTTAGCCAATCATCATCTTTTTTATAGGATGTGATATCTATAACAAAAAAGGAAATATCATAATCTTGAAAGTCATCTTTTAGAATGCTTTGATTTGTTCTAGAGCCCTCAAGAACTGATAATCTGATGCCATCATCATTCATAACAATATTTTCAAAAAGGTTTATCATCTCTTCTTCTTTACGCATTTAACCCATCCTTCAACACTTATTTAGTCGCTTATTTTCACAATAAGTTATTCCATATAATGGGGCCTCGCCAACATTTTGAAAAAATCCTACGCTAAGATGTTTTTGACTAGAAGAATCCCGGAAGTGTCCAGCGAACAAAATATCTAAGGGTTGTCAAACTCCTTCACCTTCATATTTTGCCATCAACTCAAAAAGCATGCGTTTCATACAATGCACGAGTTCAGGTGGATTTTTTACTGTTGCATCATTTCCCAAACCGATAAAAAACTTTGCAAAAAATGAAATACTGTTTTTCGGAATGTTATTGTCCAGCCAACCTGTACCGTCCTCACGGACGTGTATTTTGGGATAGTGCCCTATCTCAGTTTCCTGAATATGCATTTTTGGCGAAGGCCATAATTCAGCTTCGCACCTCTGAACACCTACTTTGCTCAGTTCCACATAAAGATCGACGTACTCCCGATCCTCTTTGATAAACGTCTCCCAATTACTCACATTAACATGTCGTAAATCCATAGATTTGGTTGTGGGAGAAATTTCAACCGACAGAACTCTGTCACAGCGGAACAAACGAAAATCTTCACGAATAAAACAATAAGCTGGACAGTACCATAAGCCGTTGCTCGCATAGATGCCAATCGGCTGTATCTCACGACTTAATTTTCCTTTTCGTGATTCGTAATCGATAAGAAGAACTTTTTGATGTATGGCCGCGTCGAGAAAAGTAGATAAGAAAACAGCTTTCAATTGTCTCATTGGTGTGACAAAATCAAAACGGTTCTTCATTTGATCAATACGATTTCGGATGTCGTCTGGCATGAAAGAATAAAATTTCTTTAATGCTGAAGACGATTCCGTTTCAAAAGGAAGAAATGGATAGTGACGCAGGGCATGACTTGCAAAAAAAATAGCGACAGCCTCTTCTTCGGTAAAAGCGATAGGAGGCAAAACTCTTTCGTTTAACACTTGATAACCGCCGTGAGGTCCCACTTCCGAATACAAAGGAACCCCTAACTCGCTCAGCTCTTGTAAGTCCCTTAATACCGTCCTCGATGACACATCAAATTCCTCGGCAAGTTCCTTGACTGTAAATTTCCTTTTTCGATTGACAGTCATCATTAATTCCATCAGTCGCTTCGATTTGGACATAACATTTCTCCGTTTTTTTAAATATTTATGACAACCTTTGTCACTATCATAAACTACAATTGAAACCAAGTACAGGAGTTCTTCCAAAATGGGGCTGATGAAGGGGGAATTACGAACCGATATAACCATGATTATCTTTTATTATGTTTTGGAAAGTTATATTACTAAAAACGGAGGAATCGAAAATGTATACAACCATTTCAGATTTTATTAAAGAGTGGAATCAAGAAGCCGTACGAACTCAAAACGTTTTGGATAGCCTGGCGGATGACTCACTAGAGCGACAAGTTTATCCAGAAGGGCGTACTTTGGGAAGGATTGTTTGGCATAACAACAAGTATTCCAGATTATTTGGCTGATTTCGGGTTGAACATGGATGGAGTAGAAAATGCAGAAAGTGTCCCAACTTCAGCAGACGAAATTGCTGAGACCTTTAAAAAGGTAAGTTCTAACGCAGCCCAGATGATTGAACAACAATGGACAGATGAATCTCTAAAGCAAGTACAAGATGCATTCGGAAGAAAGCAATCAAATGCTTCGATTATTATGGAATTAATCAAGCATATTGTTCATCATCGTGGACAAGTTACTGTCCTTATACGTCAAGCCGGGCTAAAAGTTCCCGGAGTTTATGGTCCTGCATGGGAACAATGGCGCGAGATGGGGTTGGAAGCTCCTGAGATTTAATATATAGCGTGTCTTCCTAAGAGTGCCCAAATGAATCTTTAAAAGGTGATTGGCCAATATTTTAAAAGAAGGAGTAGACCAATGAATCAAAATTTTTGTTCACAATTAGAATCACAGCTGACAGAACTGGATCAGCAAATTGAAGGGTCACTTTTATTTTCATCAGACCCTGGGTTTAAACAGGTAAAAAAAGTTTGGAATATAGCTGCAGAGCCCACTACATGTTTAATTGTAAGGCCTAAGCATGCCCAAGACATTGTAGAAGTTCTTGACTTTGCCAAGAGACACCGGCTTCCAATAGCGATACGAAGTGGTTGGCATAATAGTTTTGTTGAGTATAACACAGAAAATCAAGCAATCTTCATTGATTTATCTGACGTAAACCATATTGATGTAGATGCCCAATCACGGATTGCTCACATCGGTCCGGGTAATATTTGGGGGGATGTGGCTGATGCGCTTCAACCCCACAAACTGGCGATTCCGTCCGGTGATACGGCTTCCGTCGGTGTAGGAGGGCTTGCACAAGGGAGCGGTATTGGGTATTTATCACGCAAATATGGATTGACCATTGATGCTTTGCGCTCCGTTGAGATGGTCACATCTGACGGGTTGATTCGGCGTGCAAGCAAAGAGGAGAACCCAGACTTGTTTTGGGGTGTGCGAGGTGGCGCTGGTAATTTTGGTATCATCACTGATTTTGAATTTGACCTGTTTGACGGGGGAGAAGTACTCGGAGGTGCTTTATATTATGAGGGGATGAAAACGCAAGAATTTATGAAAATAGTGGAACTTGCTGATAAAGCACCCGACGAACTTATTGTATTTGTTGATATGATGACTGCACCTCCGTTTCCGTTTCTTCCATCTAAGTATCATCATCAACCTATGATATCCGCAACATTTTGTTATACAGGCAATATAGACAAGGGTGAAGCAGTCATAGCTCCCTTTAGGGAAATTGGAAACATTATCTTAGATCAAGTAAAACCGCAACCATACAAAGATTTACTCCTGAATCTGCCTGAAGGTGTAGGTTTCTATGGTCGAAATATGTATATGGAAACGTTGGACGAGCAAAAGGCAAAGACTTTTGTTAGAGAAATAAATCAGGATCCAACTTCCAACCTCAGCATTCAAACACGTGTGCTTGGTGGAGCAATCAGTCGTGTACCCAAAAATTATACGGCATTTTCTCACCGAAATAAACCCTACTTGGTTATCATAACAAACTTTTTTACATCGATGGAAGAAGTAGATAAAAATCATGCTTATAACGAAAACGTCTGGAAAAGATTAAAGAAATATGCTGCAGGAGCTGATGTGAACTTTATGGGAATTGGTGAAAATGGGAGATTGAAAGATGTTTATTCAGAAGAAAACCTCAATCGTTTAAGTGAATTAAAGAAACGATATGATCCTGAAAACATTTTTCATAATAACTTGAACTTGTTGCCGGATACTGAAAGTTAAAATACGCTTAAGAAAGAACTGGAAGCTTCCAGATAGATACTAAGGGCCAGAGGCGACAATCGTCGCTAAAGCCCTTTTATTTCACAAAAGACGACAACCTTTATAAATCTTGTGAAAGTCGAACCATATCGATGACTTGGATGCCATTTTCAAAAATGGGTTTATCATAATGTCTAACAAAAAAATCACGATCAATAGAAGTCATTCTAAAACCGCATTTTTGATATAATGCCAATTGAACGACTCCTGAATTCCCAGTTCCTATTTCAATGGTTTTATAACCTTCACCTTTTGCCGTTTCAATTGCATGGAGGACAAGTTGCTTTCCATATCCCTGACCATGATAATCTTCTTTCACTGCTACATTTACAATTTCTACTGTTTCTGGTCGAGTTGGAAGAAGCACATATGTACCTATAATTATTCCATCAAGATTCATAATAAAGCAATTACCTCTTGAAATGTATTCTCTGACAAGCTTCTCTGATGGATCTGCCAACAATAATAAGTCTAACGGCAATTCCTCATCCTTATTTAATTCTCTTATCAAATTTGAACACCTCAGTTTTCACTTTTTATTCTTAAATCCTAGTCAAAACACCAAATTTCATTTAATTACTGTTGAATGATAATAAGGTTTTTACTCAATTATGTATTAAGAGACCGGTTGCCACTATACAACCGGTCTCTTAATTGTTCTACCTTCGTAGCCAAAAAGAAAAAACTAATGCACAAATTACAGCGACCGTCACCGCCAAGAATACATCCGAATAGGGAATAGCATCCAAAACATATAACGGGTTGATGGGGTCCATAGCTTCTTTACGTGCTGATAAGAACACCCCCATTATTCCAGCCCCTGTACCTGCACCAAGAAACAATGAACCTTGAAAAATCCCTAATCCTATGCCCACTTGTTGGTATTTAAGCGCACTTGCTGCAGCATTATTCGCTGGGGAGTTCGTAAACGCCTGGCCAATACATACGCCTAGAACCCCTGCTGCCACCAAAAAGGGAGAAGCTCCAGAAGCAAACGTTGACAAGAAGAACGTTGAAACGCCCATCAATGTGAGCCCCCCAATAATTGGAGGTTTAGCTCCTAATCGGTCTGAAATCCTGCCAGCTAAAGGCGAAAGAATCGCAACAGCTAAGCCTCCCGGTAATAGTGTCATCGCAGCTAATCCAGGGGAAAGTCCATTTACCTCTACCATCATCAAAGGTACAAAGACTAATACCGAAAAATAGGCAAACATAGTAAACAACCCAACCAGTACTGAACTGACGTAAGGTTTATTACTAAACAGAGCAGGAGGAACAAACGGATGTTCTGCGGTGGTTGTTCGCCAAATAAATCCTATTAACGCGAATAGTGATCCGATTAGGCTTCCTAACGAAGAAAAAGATACAATCCCTGCAGCCTCACCTTGTGTGATACCAAAAAGGAAAAGACCTACGGTGAGTCCAAGTAATACACCCCCAAGGAGATCAAATTGCCTATTACTTGGAGCATCCATCGTCGGCGGGATGTCCGGTATCATCAAAAGCGCACCAATCACAATGATCACCGCTAGTAAGAAAGTGACCCAAAACAGCGCATGCCAGCCGAAAAATTGACCGACCACTCCTCCAAAGATTGGTCCTGCAGCTGTTCCAATCCCAATGCACCCTGCGATAAGACCTAAAGCACCACCTCGTTTTCCTTCCGGGAAAACCTGTGAAATAGCCACGATGGAAAGGACAGGTATAGCAGCTGATCCAGCTCCTTGTACCATTCGGCCAAAAACCAATAATGAAAGATTGGAAGCAAGAGCACAGATTATACTTCCAACCGCAAAAATCAAAATGGCGAAAGTGAATAGCTTCCGCAGCTCAAAATAATCTGAAATCCGACCATAAAGAGGGACTCCAATCGCAAGTACAAGTGATACACCACTTACCACCCAACTAACTTGGGCCGCAGAAGTATCTAAATCTTCACCTATAAGAGAAAGAACTGGGTTAACCATATCAACGGTAATCGCGGCCACTAGAACAGCTAACATAAAAACGATGAGTAAAAGGGGTGCATTTACTTCTGTATTTCTTTTTATTTTCAATGTTTTAACCTCCTAAAATTTAAATCTTGATTTTAGGAGGTTATCTTCTCACTTTTAACAATCATTCTTTTCACCTCTACGTTCCCATGCGAATTTCACACATGAGGAAACGTATTTCTAATGATGAATATAGTACCAAAAATGACCTCAATTCGCAAATAAATCAGTTTATTATCGACACCTAAAATTTCCCATTTTTATGTTATCCCTTTGGGCTGTCACATTAATTTTTCATATACCCTTTCCGCCCAATGTTCAGAGTCCTTACTTGTGTGCCTCAGTTTTGAATAAGTTACCTTTTGAAGGCTTCTCTTACGCCAGTTCCCTCCGTTAAAAACCAAACCATAAAGCAACCCATGTATTGTCTCTTCCTCACCTTTTCGGTTTTTTACCTCTTCCATTTGAACAATCAATGTTGATAAGGATCGTTGATCCGGACGCGCCACTTCCAAAATATACACAGATTTCCTCCCATTTTTCTCAATACGTACGACAGCGCACACTCTCCTTCGCCCATCAGGTAACCATGAAAACTTTCTTCCTATTGGCAAATTGATAAGATTCATTGAAATCCTTAATTCTAAATGCATTTCTTTTAAGTATTGAATCATTTTATAAAAATCCTCAAGACCATAGCCGTTTCTTTCATATGTAATTTCAAGAGTTTTAAAGTCAATGGGCTGAATGCTGCCACCAGCTATTGATTCATCCACACTGGCTGCGGTTAATAAGGCTCCCCCACGGCCATCTTTTGTCGTATAGATATCGCCTTGATTAACTTGCTGTTCCTGCTTGGCTGTCCGTTTGACTTCCGTCCGACCTTCAAAAGTCATTTGTGTGGCTTCACTTTTAACAACCGGTTGATGAGTATCTTCCTTTGCCTGATTTTCCTCTTTAGGATCAACCTCAAAATCTTGTTCTTTTCCTGATTCTGAAATCCGTTTCTTTTTCGGATTGTTGCTGTACACACGTTTTTTGATGGAAACATGACTATAATCAATTTCATCGAATGGTAGTTTCATTACCGTAAAGTCCAGCAATTCATAAATAAAGACATGCTTACCCTGCCGTTTCCCTCGAAATGTCCAGAACGAATCTTTTAGTTTTGGTGGAACCAATTCTAACGGCATGCCATTAGTCAATCCATTTGACTTTGCAGCATTTGCGTATACATTGGTCTGAACGGATTCAAAGGCATTTCGGATTTCAGGAACGGAGTATAACCAGACAAAATGTCGTACAAAATCGTCACTGATGATGGTAGCCGGAATTTCTTGAGAGAAATCAAATGATGCATGACGACCGTTTATTTGCTGATGACTCAATAAGTACACTAACCCTTTAGGGCGAAGCAATGCATTGGCCAGTACCTTGTTATTGGTAAAAAGCGCCCGGATCAATTCCGTATGAGGGATGTAATAGTAATTACTTCCCGACTGGAAACTCCACACTTTCTGATTGATTAATTCGCGTTTTTTGTATAAGAAATATTGGAACCGACGGGCAACATCAATAGATTTGGAGGTATAACCAACGGTGAGGTCATGCACACGGGTAACGTCGATCATTCCTTCTTTTTGAGAGGTTAAAAGATACCCTTTTTGATAATATTGCCCAAGACGAAGAATAGGTAACAAACCAATTGGATATTGAATCAACTCCACTTGATTTCGATCTTCAAAGGCAACGGTAATGCGCCACTTTTTTGAAGAAGTTAACCTTACGTGGCCGAACCAATGTAATTTTACCACTCGATTGTCAAATGGCCAGGGTCTTAACTTTATGGATTCCATCATTCACACCTCTTTCCTTGCCTTTGTTTGATACCGTTGTACCCACAAGGAAATTTCCTGTTGAACACAATCCGGAAGTTCATCCCGTAGTCCGGCTAAACGCTGTATTTTCCATTCCACGACCTCTTCTTGACCTTGTGATAACTGCTGAGCTGCCCATTTAACACGACGCATCTGAAACTGTTCCCTCGTTTCTACAACTTGCTTTAAGTAGGCTTTCGTTTCGGGCATTTTTTCTAAATGACGCTCAAGTAATGCAAGACGTCCGGTTTGTTTACCAATCCGACCGATGTTAATATGAATTGGCTTTCTTATAGAATGCAATTGTTGAACCGCTGTCTGAACTTCCTTCAACACCTCTTGATCCCGTTTAGGCCAGTCCACACGGTAGTTTTCTGAAGGCTTGCTCTTTTGTCTCGGTGAATGCCTGTCAAGCCATTGCTGGTCATGCCGATAAAGCCAGGTATATAACGCCTGATCGACCTTTCGAAGTTCTGTAATGGATAGGGTTGAATACTGCTGTTGTAATCGTAGCCACTTTGCTCGTTTTTCAGGCAATAACGAAGAGCTATCAACGATCTTGATAGGATCATGCCTTGACCTTTGATTGGCATATTTCTTTACCGTGCCAATATCAACCTTTAACTGTTTAGCCACAGCATAATAACTAAGCTTTTCAACATGAACCAACCTATGAAGCTTTTCTTTCCAGACAGACCCAAATTGTTTAATACGACCGATTTTATAACGATTTTGATCCGCTTGATCAGGCCCTCTCCTTGAATAACAAAACCCGCATGAACAGGTAAAGGTACCGACCGGTCGGCGTGTGTCTGTGCAAATAGTAATCTTAACATTAGAAATGACCGGCTTCAGATAATGACTAGCAGCCGCATTTAAGCAAGGGTAAGGGGCTTCGCCAAAGGGCTGATAGACTCGGGATGCGTATTGATAAAAAGTGCTTACGGTCTCACCGAAAAAATGGATCAGTAACAAATGTCGAATCGGATGAAAAGCTTTTCGATGTTTTCGAGTAATCGCTTTTAGCCAACAGGATGGATGATCCGCATCAACCGCTGACTGTAAAGCTTTAAGAAGCTCTTCCCCATAATAGTGCTTAAACTGCTCGGCTAATTCCCTTTGATCAACAGTTCCTTTCACCGTCGCATAGCCATGCTTTTGAAGCAGGTAATGGTAAGCCTGTTGAATTCCTTGCCAGTTGAAAGAAAAATCCGTTTTTGCAAGTTGAATGCTATCTTTCGCAATCTGTTTGAGATGACTCATGGTTTGGTTATTAAAAACCGATGTGTTCACCGTTGAACCGCAGTTTTCTTTTGTTGCTGCTATATATTTATGTTTATTTGGGCCACGAAAAGGAACATTGGAATCCTGCAATAACGTTTCATGCTTGAGGCACACCAAAACACCGGGTAACTGATGGGACAAATGCCAGAACGTTTCCCCGTAACATTCGATGTCTTTACCCACACAATGCGGACAGAACCGAAAATAAGAAGGTTCAGAAATGTTGCTGGCCATCATACCGGTCATCATATGGATAGCCCCCGGTTTGTTGCCCGTGGCCATTGCATTATAGACTTGTTCTTTGACCTGCTTTTTTGCAAACTCAGTGTAATAGTGAAAAAAGGTGTGTTCCTGAATCCATTCGTTAATTGTTGGTCCCCGAAAGTGTTGAACCTGCTCATAGAGTTTTTCCAAATGAGTAAGTAGATCAGGTACGGCAATGGTGCTTGCAGAGCCAAACAAGTCTTTCATAGTCGTCTTTGGACTGAAGTTGCAAGAACGTACATGATAACGGGCTAAACCGCTATATAACAGTTCATCATCATACAATGTCGGAAAAAAAGACAGCATTCCCGTAACCTCCTCCACATTATATTGAGAATTCTTCTAATGGATTTTTGATATATCCGGACTCCTTTAAAGATTCGTAGCCAGAACGCTCGTCCTTCTTCCCTTCCTCCACGATATTTTCCAACTTATTCTGGGAAGACTGCTGTAATTTTGGCGTATCAGATTTCTCCGATTCTTGTACCATTGCAATCACCTTTTGCATGAGTTCGGCTTGCGAGATTTCTTCCGCACTATGTTTATTTAACACATCGACTGTTGCCTTTTCCGCTATTTTAGGGTCAACATCCAAGGCAATTAGTGAAGAAATTACCTTTTCTTGCACCGTTGTCTCTCGTTTTTGTCGAGTTTCGGCCTGTTTTTCTTTTTTCTTTTGGATTGTCGCTTTTAAATCTATTTTCGTTTGGCGATGTTGGAGATAATCTTCAATATCCATGGGCATGATATCCTCATACTTTTCCATCTCAGATAGTGACCCGGTTCTTAATGCCTTTAACATCGGTTGAACCAATTTCAGATCGTCAGAAGCAACTTTTCGTATCATAGCTGGTGTAATCGTTTCTTCACCGGTCTCGATAGCACGACCTTGTGAGAGAACAAATAATTTAATCGCAATATCAATAATGCCCTGACTTTGTTCATATAGCGAAGCATTCAGTTCCTCCGTTAACTCAACCTTCTTTCTTGTCCATTGGTACCTCCACATTTCCGAAATCAGAACTTCCCAGTCATCATCTTGTTTCATTTGTTGCCACACCATATCCCCTTGCCCGCTACCACGACGAGCCTGTCGAAAGTCCTGTTGTAGAACGCTTCTCGCCCTCATGGTTCCGATCATCATAATGGGCACGCCGATTTCATTTACTAACGTGACGAAAAAATTCATCATTTTTTCGGACCCACTATCTTTCGTAGTTAATAAATGTTGAATCTCATCGATGATCAATGCGCCAATACAGTGAAGGCGTGCAATCTGCCCCATGCGCGTAACCATTGAACTGATAGAATTACGACGTCCCCCAAATCGCTCATAATAATTGGTCCCGAGTAGACGATCAATCTTCAAAAAGAAATCCATACATAACGACTTCAGTGAACCGTCATGGGGACAATTCAATTTCAGCCACACGATTTGCGTAATATTTAATGGGTGTGTATGAATAATTAACTGATGATACCGTGACAAAATCCGTTCAATGGCTGTAGTCTTTCCGATTCCGGAAAAACCCATCAAAGTAAAACTGGACGCTGTTGAGCGAACATCCTGTGTTGAGAATTCACCGGTCATTGACTGATGTGCCGTGTTAAGGCTTTTGGTATATTCCGGCGTAAAGGGATTCCGGCCAACATAACCATATCGTAAAAGCCGTGAAAATCGCTGTTCAAGGTCAAGATGTTGTGTGACCGGCTGAAAAAAACGTGTTAAGCGAATCAACGCATGATAGCGCAGGTGCGGCGAAAGTTCACGCTCTTTTTCATCATAATCAGGGTAGCAACCCAGCTTTTCAAAGGCTTCTTCTTCAGACATGATTGGTGGCAAAGCTTCGATCAAAGGATTCCCTTTAAAATCAACAAGTTCTTGTGAATGGTAAACCGCTTCTTGTGCCTGTAGCTGGCCCCTGATGTCATTCATCGTCGTCTCCCTCCTTTCTTTTGTGCCAAAGCCCTCTTTCTTTTATGGACGGTCGGGCATATCGTCTCTCGTTGGTATCGTTCTGTTGAAATGGAACAACATCGGCTGCTCGATGGTTGCTCTTCTTATCTTTACTTAGCGAAAAAACATCTTCTTTTCTCTGAATCTCCCGTTCATTTTTACGATGCTTTTTAATGTCCCCTGTCTTTTGGGCTTTGCTAGTAGATTCAGACTGTTGTTCTCTAGCTGTCTTCATGGCAGGCTTGATAATGGCTTCTGCATCGTTGATAAAATCAACCTCCTTTTGAAGTTGACCGTGGTTGGCTTGATCACTCATTCGCTTCTCATGCTCTATGAGATAATGGATCTCTTCCAGCGTTTTATGTTCATAACGCTTTTGGTGTTCAAGCAAATAACAGGTCTCAAAGGTATGTTGATCACCATTGAGTAAATAAAGGGTAGACATATCCCGCGGATCATAGGAAACAGTGGTCTTCCAACTCCCTTTCTGTCGTGCTGTCGGAAACCATGATTCCTTTAGGGCGCGATCACAACTGTAAAACATGCCTTTAAATTTAATCCCTTTATACGTCACAGTTGCTTGACCCTGTGGCAATAAATGCAGCTTAATCAAATCCTCCGGAAAATGCCGTAACTTTCCGGAACGATTTTGGATCCCCCAATTCCATAGTTCCAACGGAAGGGGCTTCACTTCATCCTGAATCATGTCTTCATCCCTCAGATAGTCCTTTAAGTAGTGTTTTGTGTTGTAATAAATCACTTGTTGAATGATCAGTTGAGTGAATTGCTCAATGGTCAATTTTGCATCGAGCCGGTAATCACGTGCCCCTCTTTCTTGAAAATCCTTGTCAACATACCCTGGTAAAAAAGGTTTTATTTTCCGTTGAATGGTATCGAATTGTTTTTCCACAATCCCCTTCCAATCAGCACGATAGGGAGCCGCATTTTCAACACGCATATTAAATGCAGAAACCAACCGATCCACATCGGAACCTTCCAATTCCCCTCTGTCCGCGAGAAGTGCATCAGGTAAATGATGTACCGGCCATGCTTCCTTAGGAATATCAATGCCATGTTGTTGGCAAAATTGTTGTTTGTCGGTTGCAACATTGGCCAGTGCCATCATCGCTCCTATCCACGATGGACCTTCCAGACCGATATACATACCGGTAATCATTCGGCTGAATACGTCTATGACGAGATAAATCACCGGGCGACCAATAATCCAATCGGCATTATAACGCGAAATTAAATACACATCACCGACTGTGGCATCGATTTGATATCGGGATCCTGGGCCAACAGCCTCCGTTGTTGAAGAACCTAAGACAGCACGGAAGTCTTTCTCATATTTTTTACGTCCTTGACGAGCCATCATTGATTCTTGCACATTGTACTCTTTGTTGTACCAATATCGGAACTGGGTTAGAGTTGGCAACTTTTCTTGCTCTTTGACCACAAGCTTTTTAATGCCATCCTTATCGTAATAGTCTTCAGCATAAAACTCCTTGATCATCATATTAAAAGCTTCTGATAAATTGTTTTTCCTTGTTGTTAAATAATATTTTTCAATTGATATCCTGAAAAGTTTTTTGGTTTGTTCATCTACATTAATTCCTTGTGATTGATACTTACGTGGACGCCCTCGCTTTTTTGAGTTGGCTGCCCTTTCCTTCCCTTTTCCACCCGATTTATAATAATCCGGCAGTAATGCGTTTGGCGTTTTACCTCTTTGCCAGTACCTTCGTAAATATTTATGTACCGTGAGATAATTAACCCCATGGATATCCATAGCTTGCTTTACCCATTTCGACCGCTTCTTTTTATCGTAAATGGCCGGTTCATCTCGAGTCATTTTTTCAATCACGGTCCACGCCTTGTCTCGTTTGTCTAAGTTTTTTTCACTTTGATTTTGGTTGAAGGAATATGGGTCATTTTTCACTTTTGTTAATTCATCCTGAACGATTTCATCTATTAACTCACTTATTGCATGTACTAAAGGGAATGCCTTCGAATCGTGAATATCGATTAAATAGGCTATTACATTTCCTTCATCAATCCACAAAACACGGAACGTTTTGCCATTCTGCTCGTCTTTCAACAACTCATTAACCGCTAGATTCATGTTGCCACTCCCTCTTCATTCCTGTCTAAAACCGGAAAAGTTAAGGTTGATGTATTCCATGTTACGCTGAAACGTTCCTTTACATTAAACAAAACCTTTTTACGAGCAAGTAAATGCTTAAATAACGCCAAAGCACTGCCCTTTTCAAGATGATAAGATTCATCAAATTGTCGCAACGTTTTTCCGATAGGATCCTTGCTTTGTTGGAGGGTACCATATAACTCCGGAATAAGTTCATTATCTGGAGGCGCTGGTAACTCATAAGCAGAATGAAACCAACCGATATTTCCCACCATTTCAACAGGAAGATCCTTTTCGGTAACGATTCCCCAATCTACATGCCTGTCCTTCCAGTAGGCACGCTCTATTTCAAATTTTTGTATCACCCTGGATTTATCCAGTTTTCCACTGGGTTTAACTGTTCTTGCAATATACGAAATTTCCCGTCCTTTCCTTAAGGTAATAAAAAAATCCGTCGTTAATACGATCGGAGTCTTAGTTGTTTTATCTGTGGGATGATTAATTTGTTTATTTTCAGCAATTTGGTGAGTAATTTCCCGATCAAGGGGATATTGTTCACGAATATCTATAACCTCATCTGCCCATTCAAGCAGATAGAAATAATTCCGTTCCAAGTCAGACAATAGATGATGAATACGAGAAGTTTTCCAACCCATGACTCGGAGAGAACGACCAGAAGATGAAACATCGTGGATGTTCAACCACGGTTTATAATCTCCTAATTCCCCGCTGCCGCGTCCTTCTGAATAATAGCGAGCAATTTTATCCTCGGTCCATGTATTTTTACGCTTAGCCATTTCACACCTCCAAATAATATCCAATAAAAATTGCGTGCCAGAAGTTATTTCCATTATACTTCAAAGCACGCATTTTTTATAGATCTTTATTATGATTTATACAACTTTATTATTTTTTTTAGAACTTTATTATCACCTCACACTTATCGTTAGTAAAAGCTTATAATTTATTCAACGGTCACACTTTTAGCCAGGTTTCTCGGCTTATCAACATCACAGTCGCGGTGAAGCGCTGCATAATAAGAAATAAGCTGAAATGGTACAACAGATACTAGCGGTGTCAGCAGGTCATGGACGTGAGGGATAACGAATGCATCGCCTTCTTTATCAAGACCCTTCATACTGATAATCATACTGTTCGCACCACGCGCTTCAACTTCTTGAACGTTTCCACGAATGGAGTAATTTACGTTTTCCTGTGTGGCTAATGCGATAACAGGTGTACCTTCCTCAATTAATGCAATCGTTCCGTGCTTAAGTTCTCCTCCTGCAAACCCTTCGGCTTGAATATAAGAGATCTCTTTTAGTTTGAGCGAACCTTCTAAACCTACATAATAATCAATACCTCGACCGATGAAGAAGCAATTGCGGGTCACTGACAAATAGTCACGTGCCAGTTCCTCAAGGTCTTCTTTTTGGTCTGTTAAAGCTTCCATAGCATTAGCGACAATGCCCAGTTCTTGCATGGGCTCAAAGTCTAATTCGATACCTTTTGCACGAGCAGTATCAACGGCTAGAATAGCGAGTACAGCCATCTGTGCTGTATAAGCTTTTGTTGAGGCTACAGCAATTTCCGGCCCTGCATGCAAGTGCATAGTGTAATCCGCTTCTCGGGAAAGGGTGGATCCAGGAACGTTTGTGATCGTTAACGCTGGATGGCCTAATTTTTTCGTTTGAACTAGAACAGAACGGCTGTCTGCTGTTTCACCACTTTGGGAAATATAGACGAATAATGGCTTTTCAGAAAGAAGTGGCATGTTATAAGAAAACTCACTGGCTACATGGACTTCTACTGGGATATTCGCCAATTTCTCAATAAACTGCTTTCCTAAAAGGCCAGCGTGATAACTTGTGCCTGCTGCAATGATATAAATACGGTCACATGTTTTCATAGCTTCCCTAATTTGTGGATCCAGCTTAATTTCATCGTTCTTGTTTTGATACTCTTGGATGATTTTACGAATAACAAATGGCTGTTCATCGATTTCCTTCAGCATAAAGTGAGGGTATGTGCCTTTTTCGATATCTGTGGCATCAATTTCAGCTTTAAATGGTTCACGTGTAACTTGTTGACCGTCAGGATCTATAATCTCTACTTCTCCACGACGAAGGATAACTGTTTCTTTATCCATTAACTCAAGAAACTGATCTGTAACGTGAAGTGCGGCCATAGAATCACTAGCGACCATATTAAAGCCATCACCAAGACCAACTAGCAAGGGGCTCTTGTTCTTGGCAACAAAAATGGTTTCACTATCTTCACTGTCTATTAGAGCAATCGCATAAGAACCGGTCAATAACTCAACAGCTTTACGGAAAGCCGCCGCAACGTCGTTAAGCTCGTTATAAAGAACTTCGATCAGCTGCACGATGATTTCTGTGTCTGTTTCACTTTGAAGCTCCACATCTTGCAGGTACTGATTGCGAATGTCCATATAGTTCTCGATTACCCCATTATGAACGATTGTGAAGCGCTCTGTTGAACTTTGGTGGGGGTGTGCATTTTCACGGCTCGGTGCTCCGTGTGTCGCCCAACGAGTGTGTCCAATTCCCATTGTGGCATGGACGTCTTCATTTACCGCTTCTCTTAACGCAGCAATCCGTCCTTTTACTTTGGAAACATGAACCCCGTCTGCATTACGCACAGCAATCCCCGCAGAATCATAACCGCGATATTCAAGTTTTTCTAAACCACTTAGCAAAATGTCCGTCGTATCTTTCTGTCCGATATATCCTACAATTCCACACATAATTGGTGTCCTCCTATAGTAAGAAAGGAGCAACCGACATGCGTATTCAGGGGCAGTCGATTGCCCCTTCCCCGTAAACAAATTTTGATATCACTTTGTTCATGTGATTTGGACAAAGAGTCGCCTCTCTGGTTTAACACATGGACATACGGTTGAAGTGGAACAACCGGGAGACATCCGCCGAACGCTCGATGATTCTCCTCCTCGTCAACTGTGTTTTTATTTACACAGCCCTGGCGCTTTAATAAAAATAAAGTCTGCTTTCCTCCTTCATATATTTGAATAGAGCTCCTTAACAATCCAAACAAACTCTGTTAATTTTTTCAGAGACATTCTTCATTCTACTCGATAGCAGGTAAATTGGTCAACAACAATTTTCTTTCGTTATAGGATTGTTAAACGCTTGTAATAACATATGCGCAGGAAGCTATCTTGTGCTCCCTGCGCATATAGTGACCTATTCTTTCATCCCTAATTCTTCTTCCACAACCTGAACAACCTTTTGCACATACTCTTCACATTGTTCTTCGGTTGGGGCTTCAGCCATGATCCGGACAAGCGGCTCTGTCCCCGAAGGTCTAACGAGTACTCGTCCGCTTTCACCCATTTCTGCTTCTACGGCTTGAATGGCCTCTTGAATTCGAGGATGAGTCTGAACACGCTGCTTATCAATGACACGAACATTTTTCAAAACTTGCGGGAACTTCCTCATTTCAGCGGCGAGCTCTGACAAAGGTTTCCCAGTATCTTTTAAGACATTTACAAGCTGGAGAGCGGTCAGCATGCCATCCCCTGTCGTATTATGATCCAAGAAGATAATATGTCCAGACTGCTCACCGCCAAGGTTATAGCCTCCCCGACGCATTTCCTCCATAACATAACGGTCACCAACAGCCGTTTTATCACTCTTCATTCCGTGGGTTTCAATGGCTTTATAAAAACCGAGATTGCTCATAACAGTAGAAACAACAGTCGAATGATTCAACGTTCCATTTTCATTCATATATTTGGCACAAACGTACATGATTCGGTCCCCGTCGACAATGTTTCCCTTCTCATCAACTGCGATTAAACGATCACCGTCGCCATCAAAGGCTAGTCCAATATCGGCACCTTTTTCGATCACTAATTTCTGGAGTGCTTCGGGATGAGTGGACCCGACGTTTTTGTTAATATTAAGCCCATCAGGTGAAGATCCAATGGATGAGATATCAGCTTCAAGATCAGCAAACAAGTGTGAAGCCAATGATGACGTCGCGCCGTGTGCACAATCAAGAGCAATATGCAATCCCTCAAAATCATACTCTACCGTTTGCTTCAAGTACTGCATATACTTTTGTCCGCCTTCGAAATAGTCATTAATCTGACCAAGATCTGCTCCTGCTGGGCGAGGTAACTTGTCTTCTTCCCCATCAATCAGTGCTTCTATCTCAGCTTCCTGATCATCCGTTAGTTTAAATCCATCAGGACCAAAGAATTTAATTCCATTATCTTCAACAGGGTTGTGTGAAGCGGAAATCATAATTCCCGCTTCCGCCTGAAGGGCTTTAGTCAGGTAAGCCACTCCTGGGGTTGAGATCACTCCAAGTCGCATAACCTCAGCTCCGATGGATAGAAGTCCGGCAGCTAAAGCCCCCTCAAACATCTCGCCTGAGATACGTGTATCACGTCCAATTAGTATTTTCGGTCTTTGCACGTTTTTCGTCAGGACATAACCGCCAAAACGACCAAGTTTAAAAGCAAATTCAGGTGTGAGCTCTTTATTGGCAACACCTCGAACTCCATCCGTGCCAAAATATTTACCCATATATAGTAACCTCTCTTTCCTAATCCCCAAAATTCATTTTATTGTTATTGGTTATCAGCTTGCTCCACATTTATATCTACTTCTACTGTGTTTGGTTCGACACTGTAGACCCCTTCAGGAAGCGGGATGTCAACCTCTTTTGTCTGGTCTTCTGTAACTTCTGTTACATCGACAGGAATCTCATCAAGACTCTTTATTTCACTCAATACGTCCTTAGGCCCGCTAATCACCACTTCCTTTGTTTCTGTAGTGATGCTGTCCACAATAACCCCTTCAGGTGCGCCCCCTCTAGGTACTACCGATATTGGAACTGTCTTTTCAGGTTTCTTAATCGGTACGGTTACTTCCACCGTTGAAGGATCTGAAAGAACATTTAATTCGTTCCCTTGTGCATCGTAAACTTTCACAGGAGACTCTAGATTTTCAATGGACTCATCCGCGGACCCTACGTCTACAATGGTTTGAACAAGAGCTACTCGGTCTATCACACTAGCCGCTCCAGTGATAGTCACCGTTTCGGGTTCGACTTTCGGTTCCCCTATGACATACTCATTTTCAACCTTACTTTCGTTTATATAATCGACACTGACATTAAAGTCTTCACTGTCTTTTTCTTCAATCGTTACTTCCACCACTTTGGGTTCAATATTGACAGTTAAATTACTTGTTATACCCGTATGCTGCAAGGAAACTTCATGTGTACCAGGCCCTAAATCAGTCAGGTCTGCATATATAGTAAAGTTCTTTTGTCTCACAACAGGAGCCGTTGCCCCTTGTGGACCCTGCACAGATACCACGACGTCTTGTGGCAGACCACTTACAACATATTGTTCACTATCAAACTGTACGTCAAGCGGGATGTTATTCATAATTTCCATATCAGAAGATCCCTCACTTAACCATTGATCCTCTGAATCCATACTATCGTCGATATTAATCGATACCCAGAGAAGCACAGCTAATAGCAATGAGATAATTCGGATAAACCAGCGATTTCTGAATAAATTATCCATTCTTCTTCCCCCTCCAATTCCAAGATTTTGAGGCAGGGGTTTTGGATCCGAAATCTAGTTCATTCCTAAGAATGTTTTCTAAAGTCTCCTGGCTTAAATCTCGATGGAGTTCACCGCTTTTTGTACAAGAGATAGCACCTGTTTCCTCTGACACGACAATCGTCAGAGCATCTGTTACTTCGCTTATTCCCATTGCTGCCCTGTGCCGAGTCCCTAATTCCTTAGAAATAAACGGACTCTCCGACAGAGGTAAATAACAGGCCGCTGCGACTATTTCATTATCTTTAAGTATCACAGCCCCATCATGGAGCGGTGTATTCGGAATAAATATGTTCGTTAAAAGTTCATTCGATAGGTGACCGCCAACAGTAATGCCTGTTTCAACGTAATCACCCATTCCTGTTTCGCGCTCGACCGTAATCAATGCACCAATACGCCGTTTAGCCATGTAGTTACAGGATTTGATAATGGCCTGAATCGATTTCTCCTTATCCTCCTCTTCCGTAGAGGTACGACTAAAGAAACTTCCACGTCCTAATTGCTCCAGAGCTCTTCTTAATTCGGGCTGAAAGAGAATAATAATCCCGAGAAAACCCCATGTCATCGCTTGTGACATCAGCCACCTGAGAGTGCTTAGTCCAGTTAAATTACTCAATAACCATACTCCTAAAACAACGAAGATTCCTTTCAACAGCTGAACGGCCTTCGTCCCCTGGATAAGCATGATTAATTTATATACAACAAACCAGACAAGGGCAATATCAATAGCAATTAGCAGATAATCTAATACATCATTTCCCCCATCAAGCATGCCTACACTTCCTTTTATAAAAAATTGCCATAGCCTGTGTTATTATATCATACTTTTACTTTTACGAATATTGCTAGGAATGGGGAAATTTAAAATTCAAAACCTGCTCGTATAGTCTCCGAATGTGATAAGCTTTTTACGTTAAAAAGAAAACCACTATGAGTTTTTCATAGCGGCCCCTTCACTAGTTATCTGATTCCTCTGATTCTAATGATAAAAGCTCCGTGGTGAATTTCTTCACATGATACCATACCCATTCAAATACTTGGTTAACTTCATGAATCTCACCACTAACATATGCCTGATACTTCTTACCATTAGTAATCTCATCAAGTTCTGATTCTGTAACCATATCACCATTAATGAGCGTGATATCACCATTAATCTTGCCATCTATCTTAAGATCACCGTTCCGAACAACTAGATCACCTTCTACGGTTACGCCTTCGGGAACGATCACTGTATTATCACGAATCACTAGATCATCCTGTTTTGATACAGTTACTTGCTGATCTTGATTCCAGGCAGAAAATATCCCGCTAAACATCAATATGCAAAACACAGCAGCTGCTGTAATAATTGGATGCCTTTGCAGCCAGCGAACATAGTTTTTTCTCTTTTTCTCTTTTGGAAGGCTGGACATTACGTTAGATGTGAAATTTGAAGGTGCTGTAATGGGTCCAGCATTTTTTACTAATGTGATAGACCGCTTCAACTCATGGAAATGAGCCTGGCAAGCTGTGCATACTTGTAAGTGGTCACGCAGTCGTCTCTCTTCTTCTTTTAGCAGGTCGCCATCTAAATACTTATGCATGAGCGCCACAGCTTCTTTATTGCAATTCATTCCCTCTCAACTCCTTTACACATGCCGAAGCCTTTTACGTAAGGCCTCCCTGCCTCGGTGAATTCTTGTCTTTACAGTCCCCATAGGAATATCTAATACTTCAGCAATTTCCTGAAGGGATAATTCATCTAAATACCTGAGTACGATAATACTTCGATATTTAGGGGGCAGGGCGAGAATTTCTCGGTGAATGTAACTTTGCAGCTCAAGGCTTTCTACCTCTTCCTCCGGCAACGCTTGATCAACCGCCAGTTGGGAGTACATGTTTAATCCATTCGTCCCTCTTACCTCAGCATCGAGATAATAATCTGGTTTCCTCTTCCTAATACGATCAATCGTTAAATTCGTGGCAATACGATATAACCAAGTAGAGAATTTCCTCCGCTCGTCAAACGTATGAATGTTAGTGTAGGCCCGAATAAATGCCTCCTGAGCAAGATCTTCTGCTTCATAAGCATTCCCAATCATTCGATAACAGATATGATATACTTTATTTTGATAAAAGGACACGATATCTTCAAACGCAGACTGGTCACCCTTCTTAACTTCTTTAATTTTTTTCATAATCATGGTTTCCATTTACTATACCTCCGCCATCTGTGCGGTTGTTCTCCTCATACGAATGAGAGGAGCAAAAGGTTTCAAAAATTCTATAACTGTTTATTTTCCCTAGTATAATGTTTATTATATAGTAAAATGGGTATAAGAAAAACGTATGAAAAAATTCCCATAGGAGGTGAAGAAAATGGAAAGAGAGTTCATGTTGCTTGAGGAGATTGAAGTTTGCAGAAAAGAAATGAGCAGGTTAGCTTACGAAAATGCATTAACTTCTGAAGAGGTGGTTCGCATAAGTGTGAAGCTGGATCGTTTATTAAACGAGTTTGAAACTTTAAAACAAAAGCAACTTACCCCTCGTAAGGTAAGCTGCTCCTAACTTCCCCATTATTTTAAACTTTCTCCAAAAAGTGACCCCATAAGACCCACAGCCATATTTGCTGTTTTATTTTTCTCATCTAAGATTGGGTTTACCTCTACAAACTCTGCTGACGTAATCATGCTGGATTGAAACAGCATCTCCATCGCCAAATGACTTTCCCGATAGCTTAACCCACCCATTACAGGAGTTCCTACACCTGGGGCCTCCTCAGGATCCAATCCATCTAAGTCTAGGCTTAAATGAACACCATCTGTACGTTCCTTTAAGTATTCAATCGTTTCTTCTACTACTTGGGACATCCCTATACGATCTACTTCATGCATGGTGTACACCTTAATGCCCTTTTCTTTAATCAAAATCCTTTCACCTTCATCCAATGAACGGGCACCAATAATTACAATGTTCTCGGGTTTGATTTTCGGTTGATAATCATGAATATTAGTCAGCTTTTCGTGCCCAATTCCCAGGCTCACTGCTAACGGCATCCCATGAATATTTCCTGAAGGAGAGCTATCCCCAGTATTTAAATCACCGTGTGCATCATACCAGATGACTCCTAAATTATCATAGTGCTTAGCAATACCAGCCAATGA
Source organism: Halobacillus ihumii (assembly GCF_902726645.1). Taxonomy (NCBI): domain Bacteria; kingdom Bacillati; phylum Bacillota; class Bacilli; order Caryophanales; family Bacillaceae; genus Halobacillus; species Halobacillus ihumii. The sequence continues at coordinate 2,307,396 of NZ_CACVAO010000001.1, read as the reverse complement.
ACCCATAGCAATACTATGATCTCCACCTAGAACAAGTGGAAAATTCCCTTTTTCTATAACTTCGTCTACAGTTTCAGCTAACCGATGATTACCTTCTGCTACTTCATTCAAATTACGGAGGTTGTCCAGTTTGTTATCATCTTTTTGGGCAGGACGTTTGATTTCAATATCTCCGAGGTCTTCAATCGTATATTTTAAATTTTCCAGACGCTCAACAATGCCTGCATAACGAATAGCACTTGGTCCCATATCAACACCTCGGCGCATTTGGCCTAAGTCCATAGGTACTCCAATTATAGATAGCTGTTTATTCATAAGTAATGTCCTCCTTTGTTTCTTTAATTGTAGACGTTTTCATACAAGTGGTTCAACCGCACATCTTTCTGCATATATATACGTTATTTGCACGCCAACAGCCAATCTAATGCATGAATAATATCTTTAGCAATCCATCTTATATCTAGTTTTACACCTGACTGTTGCCACTGTCTTAGTGAATCTCCTCCAGCGCCTGTAGTTACAAGGATTCCTTTACAACCAGCAAGTTCAGCTGCCTGCATGTCTGTCAAACGGTCACCTATCACATAACAATTCTCTGGTTGTAACCCATGATCTTCACAGGCACGTTCAATCATCCCCGTCTCCGGTTTTCGGCACCTGCACCCTGCTTTTGGCGTGTGGGGACAGACATAGACGCCATCAAGACCAAAACCGTTCATTTCTTCTTGAAAACTTTTAACAGTTGCATGCCCCTCAGCAATCCCAGGCTGATTGGTAAAGGAAAATAACTTCACACCATTCTCTTGCACCTCACAAAACTTAGCTTGAACACCCGGGTACAATTGAAATTCACCTGGATACTCAATTCTATCTGAGCCCCCCATAGTTCCATCACGATCGACAAAAATAGCTTTCACTAGTTTTCTCTCCTTTATGAAAGGATTTTTATATATTAGTAAGAACCAGAACGCATTAAAAAAAGCTGATATCTATCATGATATCAGCTTAAGCTTATATGTATTGGTGGAGCCTAGCGGGATCGAACCGCTGACCTCCTGCGTGCAAAGCAGGCGCTCTCCCAGCTGAGCTAAGGCCCCTAGAGTATTAATGAGAGACGGAATTGCTTATGCAATATCCGTCTCTCGGGATGAGCCATGGAGGGCTCGAACCTCCGACCCTCTGATTAAAAGTCAGATGCTCTACCAACTGAGCTAATGGCTCATATTTAATAATGACGCTCATACTTTCGTAAGTGATGCTCGTCGTGTTGCAAGGAAAACAGTGAAGCCGCACTCCTCGCAAGCCTGCAAGGAAGTAACGCAAGTAGCTGGCTTGCTCTACCAACTGAGCTAATGGCTCGTATTGAATAATGACGCTCATACTTTCGTAAGTCACACTCATCGTAAAAAGTATTCCTCTAAGTCAGTAACAAGAACGTTTATGTATTTCCTGTTAAATAAAAAAAGCCTTATTCCCTATTAAGATAAAATGGCTGGGCCAGCTGGATTCGAACCAGCGCATGACGGTACCAAAAACCGTTGCCTTACCGCTTGGCTATGGCCCAACATTACAAAAATAGTATGTACTGTTTAATAAATCTTATACGCTAAAAGATGTAATTTAATAATTAAATGGTGGAGGGAGCAGGACTCGAACCTGCGAACCCGATGGGAGCGGATTTACAGTCCGCCGCGTTTGGCCAACTTCGCTATCCCTCCATTGTTATACAAGCGTTAATGGTGCCGGCCAGAGGACTTGAACCCCCAACCTACTGATTACAAATCAGTTGCTCTGCCAGTTGAGCTAGGCCGGCGATAAATGGTGGAGGATGCAGGGCTCGAACCTGCGACCCCTTGCTTGTAAGGCAAGTGCTCTCCCAGCTGAGCTAATCCTCCGGGTTTTATGTAACAAGGCTTGGCAGTGTCCTACTCTCACGGGGATCAACCCGACTACCATCGGCGCTGAAGAGCTTAACTGCTGTGTTCGGCATGGGAACAGGTGTGACCTCTTCGCCGTCACCACCAAACCTTATTATTTTTCAAGGACAAGATATATTATATGACCCTTGAAAGAAAATTTCAAGGTTTTTTTTGAAAACCTTCAAAACTGGATAAGACATTCAAGTTATCAAACATTTAATGTGTACGTTTTCCTTATAGTTAAGTCATCGATTGATTAGTATCCGTCAGCTCCACGTGTCACCACGCTTCCACCTCGGACCTATCGACCTCATCGTCTCTGAGGAATCTTACTTACTTGGCGTAAGGGGAAATCTCATCTCAAGGGGGGCTTCATGCTTAGATGCTTTCAGCACTTATCCCGTCCACACGTAGCTACCCAGCGATGCTCCTGGCGGAACAACTGGTACACCAGCGGTGTGTCCATCCCGGTCCTCTCGTACTAAGGACAGCTCCTTTCAGATTTCCAACGCCCACGACGGATAGGGACCGAACTGTCTCACGACGTTCTGAACCCAGCTCGCGTACCGCTTTAATGGGCGAACAGCCCAACCCTTGGGACCGACTACAGCCCCAGGATGCGATGAGCCGACATCGAGGTGCCAAACCTCCCCGTCGATGTGGACTCTTGGGGGAGATAAGCCTGTTATCCCCGGGGTAGCTTTTATCCGTTGAGCGACGGCCCTTCCATACGGTACCGCCGGATCACTAAGCCCGACTTTCGTCCCTGCTCGACTTGTAAGTCTCGCAGTCAAGCTCCCTTGTGCCTTTACACTCTGCGAATGATTTCCAACCATTCTGAGGGAACCTTTGGGCGCCTCCGTTACTCTTTAGGAGGCGACCGCCCCAGTCAAACTGCCCACCTGACACTGTCTCCGAACCGGATCACGGTCCTGGGTTAGAATGTCCGTACAGCCAGGGTGGTATCCCACCAGCGCCTCCACCGAAGCTAGCGCTCCGGTTTCTCAGGCTCCCACCTATCCTGTACAAGCTGTACCAACATTCAATATCAGGCTACAGTAAAGCTCCACGGGGTCTTTCCGTCCTGTCGCGGGTAATGCGCATCTTCACGCATAGTATAATTTCACCGGGTCTCTCGTTGAGACAGTGCCCAAGTCGTTGCACCTTTCGTGCGGGTCGGAACTTACCCGACAAGGAATTTCGCTACCTTAGGACCGTTATAGTTACGGCCGCCGTTTACTGGGGCTTCGGTTCAACGCTTCGCGCTTACGCGCTAACGCATCCCCTTAACCTTCCAGCACCGGGCAGGTGTCAGCCCCTATACTTCGCCTTACGGCTTCGCAGAGACCTGTGTTTTTGGTAAACAGTCGCTTGGGCCTTTTCACTGCGGCTCCTCGGCAGAGGAGCACCCCTTCTCCCGAAGTTACGGGGTCATTTTGCCGAGTTCCTTAACGAGAGTTCTCCCGCTCACCTTAGGATCCTCTCCTCGCCTACCTGTGTTGGTTTGCGGTACGGGCGCCTCTTTCCTCACTAGAGGATTTTCTTGGCAGTGTGAACTCAGGAGCTTCGGTACTTTAGTTCCCTCCCCATCACAGCTTGACGTTGCCGAGTGGATTTGCCTGCCTCGACCGTCTCACTGCTTGGACGCACACATCCAATGGTGCGCTCTCCTTATCCTCCTGCGTCCCCCCGTCGTTCAAACGGAAAGGAGGCGGTACAGGAATATCAACCTGTTGTCCATCGCCTACGCCTTTCGGCCTCGGCTTAGGTCCCGACTAACCCTGAGAGGACGAGCCTTCCTCAGGAAACCTTGGGCTTTCGGTGAAAGAGATTCTCACTCTTTGTTCGCTACTCATACCGGCATTCTCACTTCTAAGCGCTCCACCAGTCCTTACGGTCTGACTTCGCCGCCCTTAGAACGCTCTCCTACCACTGATCCGTTCGGATCAATCCGCAGCTTCGGTGGTGTGTTTAGCCCCGGTATATTTTCGGCGCAGAGTCACTCGACCAGTGAGCTATTACGCACTCTTTCAATGATGGCTGCTTCTAAGCCAACATCCTGGTTGTCTAAGCAACTCCACATCCTTTTCCACTTAACACACACTTAGGGACCTTAGCTGGCGGTCTGGGCTGTTTCCCTCTCGACCATGAACCTTATCACCCATGGTCTGACTCCCAGAACAAAGTCGTTGGCATTCGGAGTTTGACTGAATTCGGTAACCCGGTAGGGGCCCCTCGTCCAATCAGTGCTCTACCTCCAAGACTTTCTATTCTGAGGCTAGCCCTAAAGCTATTTCGGAGAGAACCAGCTATCTCCGTGTTCGATTGGCATTTCACCCCTACCCACACCTCATCCCCGCAATTTTCAACTTGCGTGGGTTCGGGCCTCCAGTCAGTGTTACCTGACCTTCACCCTGGACATGGGTAGATCACACGGTTTCGGGTCTACGACCGCATACTCATTCGCCCTATTCAGACTCGCTTTCGCTGCGGCTCCGCTTCTGACGCTTAACCTTGCATACAGTCGTAACTCGCCGGTTCATTCTACAAAAGGCACGCCGTCACCCATCAATGGGCTCCGACTACTTGTAGGCACACGGTTTCAGGTTCTCTTTCACTCCCCTTCCGGGGTGCTTTTCACCTTTCCCTCACGGTACTGGTTCACTATCGGTCACTAGGGAGTATTTAGCCTTGGGAGATGGTCCTCCCGGATTCCGACGGAATTCCTCGTGTTCCGCCGTACTCAGGATCCACTCCGGAGAAAAGAAGATGTCGATTACAGGGCTCTTACCTGCTCTGGCTGATCGTTCCAGATCGATTCATCTATCTTCTTTTTTGGTAACTCCAAAGGAGTGTCCTACAACCCCAGAAAGCAAGCTTTCTGGTTTGGGCTGATTCCGTTTCGCTCGCCGCTACTTGGGAAATCGCGTTTGCTTTCTCTTCCTCCGGGTACTGAGATGTTTCAGTTCCCCGGGTCTGCCTTCGTCTACCTATGTATTCAGTAAACGATCCTGCTCCATTACGAGCAGGGGGTTTCCCCATTCGGAAATCTTCGGTGCACAGCCTACTTACGGCTTCCCAAAGCATATCGGTGTTAGTCCCGTCCTTCATCGGCTCCTAGTACCAAGGCATCCACCGTGCGCCCTTATTCACTTAACTATCTGTGAAAAGACGTTTAAAAAATTGATGTTTGATGTCTTGTCATCCCGTGCGGATCTAACGATCCAACACGTTCTGAAATATCTTATCCAGTTTTCAAGGTTCATCCCATTCTAAGGGTTGCTTTTAAAACACAAGAATGTCATTGTGTTTTAAAGTTCATTATATGGTGGAGCCTAGCGGGATCGAACCGCTGACCTCCTGCGTGCAAAGCAGGCGCTCTCCCAGCTGAGCTAAGGCCCCGTTGAATGGTGGGCCTGAGTGGACTCGAACCACCGACCTCACGCTTATCAGGCGTGCGCTCTAACCAGCTGAGCTACAGGCCCATTCACAGGGATCATTATGTTTTTTGATCTCTCAAAACTGAACAACCAACCAGGTACGTCCTCCGTATGCGGCAGCTTCCGTCACCCGTAAGGGTGCTTCCGCCTTGCATATTTCCTTAGAAAGGAGGTGATCCAGCCGCACCTTCCGATACGGCTACCTTGTTACGACTTCACCCCAATCATTGGCCCCACCTTCGGCGGCTGGCTCCATAAAGGTTACCTCACCGACTTCGGGTGTTGCCAACTCTCGTGGTGTGACGGGCGGTGTGTACAAGGCCCGGGAACGTATTCACCGCGGCATGCTGATCCGCGATTACTAGCGATTCCGGCTTCATGCAGGCGAGTTGCAGCCTGCAATCCGAACTGAGAATGGTTTTATGGGATTTGCTACACCTTGCGGCTTCGCTGCCCTTTGTACCATCCATTGTAGCACGTGTGTAGCCCAGGTCATAAGGGGCATGATGATTTGACGTCATCCCCGCCTTCCTCCGGTTTGTCACCGGCAGTCACCTTAGAGTGCCCAACTCAATGCTGGCAACTAAGATTAGGGGTTGCGCTCGTTGCGGGACTTAACCCAACATCTCACGACACGAGCTGACGACAACCATGCACCACCTGTCACTTGGTCCCCGAAGGGAAGACCCTATCTCTAGGGTGGTCCAAGGATGTCAAGACCTGGTAAGGTTCTTCGCGTTGCTTCGAATTAAACCACATGCTCCACCGCTTGTGCGGGCCCCCGTCAATTCCTTTGAGTTTCAGCCTTGCGGCCGTACTCCCCAGGCGGAGTGCTTAATGCGTTAACTTCAGCACTAAGGGGTGGAAGCCCCCTAACACCTAGCACTCATCGTTTACGGCGTGGACTACCAGGGTATCTAATCCTGTTTGCTACCCACGCTTTCGCACCTCAGCGTCAGAAACAGACCAGAGAGTCGCCTTCGCCACTGGTGTTCCTCCACATATCTACGCATTTCACCGCTACACGTGGAATTCCACTCTCCTCTTCTGTCCTCAAGTTCCCCAGTTTCCAATGACCCTCCACGGTTGAGCCGTGGGCTTTCACATCAGACTTAAGAAACCGCCTGCGCGCGCTTTACGCCCAATAATTCCGGACAACGCTTGCCCCCTACGTATTACCGCGGCTGCTGGCACGTAGTTAGCCGGGGCTTCCTCGTTAGGTACCGTCAAGGTACCGCTCTATTCGCACGGTACTTGTTCTTCCCTAACAACAGAACTTTACGATCCGAAGACCTTCATCGTTCACGCGGCGTTGCTCCGTCAGACTTTCGTCCATTGCGGAAGATTCCCTACTGCTGCCTCCCGTAGGAGTCTGGGCCGTGTCTCAGTCCCAGTGTGGCCGATCACCCTCTCAGGTCGGCTACGCATCGTCGCCTTGGTGAGCTATTACCTCACCAACTAGCTAATGCGCCGCGGGCCCATCTGTAAGTGATAGCCAAAGGCCATCTTTTACCTCTCTCTCATGCGAAAAAAAGGATTACCCGGCATTAGCCCCGGTTTCCCGGAGTTATTCCGATCTTACAGGCAGGTTGCCCACGTGTTACTCACCCGTCCGCCGCTCATTCCACAGGCATTACCCCCGAAGGGGATCTGCCTGCTTCCTGCGCTCGACTTGCATGTATTAGGCACGCCGCCAGCGTTCGTCCTGAGCCAGGATCAAACTCTCCATAAAAGTTGAGAATGACTTGCTCATTTGCACACCGAATGTGCTTGTTTGAATTCCTTCTATATAATAGAAAGAATATGTTGACGTACTGGTTGGTTCATTCAGTTTTCAAAGATCAAATTAATTGGCTGTCGTTTTAGCGACAAGATTTATTCTATCGCGTCTAGATCATAAAGTCAACAACTTTTTTCAACAAAGTTATTTGTTTCTGAAAGGTCGATGTTGTTTCCGTTCGCCCTTTCCCGACAACGATTAATAATATAGCATAGAATGAAAAGATAGTGCAATAACTTTTAAGGAATTTCTCATATTTCTTTTACCTTTTTAACAGTTGACCAAACATAAAGGAAAATGGATCATGAAAAAAACCCGAAAAGCAGGCTTCGAGTTTTAAGGAAATGATTAAAATTATGACAGGACTTGTTTAGTCAACTTGATCTAACGTCAACTCCCTGGTGTCAGCGATAATCCAATCGGCCATGCGTAACGAGTCCGGGTCCCCTACGCCGACTGCATACATATCAGCCGCTTTAATAACTTGTACCCCTGCATGTGCATCTTCTACTCCTACACAATAATTAGGATCTACACCGAGTTGTGCCGCTGCAGTCAGGAAAATTTCTGGATCCGGCTTCCCTTTTTTCTTCCCCTTTCAGGTGCAGGCCGCCGTGCTTAAGGATCATATTTAAGGAGTCAACCCGGCTTACTCCTTTTAGCTCCTCATTAAATTCACGGTCAAATGGAATATTTAAATCATTGGCTAAGGCGCGCCAAGCTAAATAATGATATTCAGCCGTATCTGTGATCACTCCATCCAGATCAAAAATGATCGCTCTCATATGTTTCATCTATTCACACTTCTCTTCCCGTATTAAGTGAATATAACATAACAAAGTTAATTCTGCTCTTTCTTCCTCGGCATATATTGCAAGCATTCTTCCCGGCTTGCAAACCTTCTAAATAACTGAAATAACACTGCATATCTTTCTTCCATGGCAGCCTTTATTTCGGAATCAATCCGATGGTCCCCTAAATCAAACGTAATTTCCTCCATCTCCCTTTTTAACAAGTACTCTATTTCAAGCTGTTCATTATCATTAGTCATGAAACCGTACATTGTCTTCCACCCTCTTTCAAGTAACTCCTTTTATTTTTACCCTGTTTTTACGATTTCTAGCATAGTTTGTCCATATTTTTCATAAGCATGGACTATATATAGAGGTAAAAAGGAGTTGCTGTAGCGTGAGTTTTTATACGTGGAAAACAGATCGAATCAAACGTTATAGTCTAATTATTTTCCTTGCATTGTTTTGTGCATTTATGATGTGGATCGGCCAACGTAGTCAACTCCCTGTTTTTTCAAATGATGGCGAGTCGAAAGCTTTATCTAAAGGAAATGGTGATCAGCCATTTATCGCCTTAACGTTTAATATTAGCTGGGGAAATGAAAAGGTACATGATATCCTGGAAAAATTAAAAACTCACAAGGCGAAGGCTACATTCTTTCTTAGCGGGAGCTGGGCAGAACGACATCCGGACATTGTAGAAGAAATTCATGAAGGTAAACACGAAATTGCTATGATGGGATATGAATACGAAAGCTATGTAAAGATGGAGCCTGAGCAAATAAGAAAAGATATCCAAAAGGCAAAAGAGGCTTTTGAAAAATTAGGGTTTGAAGATATCAATTATTTGCGTCCCCCTCACGGTCACTTAAACCAGGAAATATTAACGGCCATCGAAAAAGAAGGGCTTGAAACAGTTCAGTGGAGCCTGAATCCGCGTGATTGGGAAAACCCTGGTACGAACGCAATCATAAATCAAATCATGGAGAATAGTTCAAAAGGGGATATTATATTGCTGCATGCTTCTGATTCAATCAAGCAAACAGCCAAAGCACTGGAAGTCATTATTCCGGGACTAAAACAAAAAGATCTTAAGTTTGTTACGATTACTGAATTAGTAAACGGTGGTCAGGCAAAAATTAAAGAAGAATGAAAAATAAGCGGCTAATAATGGCCGCTTATTTCACTTTAGATGTATGATTTGCTGTTAACCTGTGAAGCAATAAAAGCTGATAAGCATTACAAACAAATAAAGGAATAATCATTAACCATACGTAAGCACTTCCCTCAGCACGTAAGGCTGGAACCCATTCGACAGTTGTAACGACAACCATGAAAAATAAAGCTGGGATAAATGCCTTCCTATTCGTTTCCTTAGCCTTTAACCAAGCGACTAATAACGATAACAAGAATATAACGATGGCTGTCCATAAGAAGGGCCAAACCGATGCTTCTTCTGCTGCGCGATAGCGGAAGTAGATGAGGTCAAATAGCGTAAAGGCTACCAAGAAAACCTGGATTGATGGCCAAAAACTTCGAAAAACCCCTAACCCAAATTGATTAACCGTTAAGTATGCAAAAAAGCCCATTTGGCTGATGACACTAAAAATAAGCCCAAATCCAAGGAAAAATAACAGCACTCCTAACAGTTCATTTAATTGAAGCGGTTGCAACACCCTTAGGTAGGAGTCTGATTTTACAACAAAACTGGTAAGTAAAGTTAATACTGCACCGACTAACAGTGTAGTTAGAAACATTCTCACCCATTTTCGACTGGTCACTTTACGTCCTCCTAAATTACATTAAATTACCCTTTCGTATTTTATCATGAAGCGTGCAATTTTTCCTCAAGTCCGCATAATTTTTTGTCGAAATGCAAATAGTAAAGCAAGGAGAACAAAGGAAAGGGGACATAATTCATGTCCATATTACGCTTGATATGTCCCGTTTTACTCGTTGTTTTCTTAACCGCTTGCGGCGGTACTTCGGGAGCCAGCGGGGAAGCGGATTACGAAACCACCAAAAAAATGATGGTGGATATATTAAAGACAGATGATGGTAAGAAAGCAATGACAGAGGTGCTGACCGATGAGCAAATGCAGCAAGCTATGGCATTGGACTCTGAAGTGGTCAAACAAGCTGTAAGTGAAACCCTGCTTTCAGAAAAAGGCAAAAAATTCTGGAGTAAACTTTTTACAGATCCAAAATTTGTCCAGGAATTCAGTAAAGTGATTGAAGAAGAGCAAAAAAAACTGATGAAGGGATTAATGAAAGACCCTGAATATCAGAAATCACTTATAGAGCTGTATCAAAACCCTGAAATGATGGAGCAGATGCTTGAAGTTATGCAAGGTCAGAAATTTAGAGCTCACTTAGAGAAAACGATACAGGAAACTTTAAACAGCCCTGTGTTTCAAGCTAAAATGACCGAAACTTTGCTCCAGGCTGCAGAGAAAATGAAAACCGGCGAGCAAAGTGGAGGACAAAAGCAAAAGCAGGGTGGACAAGAGCAGTCCAGCTCAGGACAAGGTGCTTAACGATCAATAAAGCACGCAGCTTGTAGAAACAAACTGCGTGCTTTTTACTTATATTAATATTTATCGATTATTTTAGCAGCCATGTTTCGGTAAGTGACACCGATCGGGTGATCTGACTGATACACAGAAGGCGCAAATACATCCTCATCTTCATAAGGTTGTTGCAAAGGAACATGACCAAGAATATCAGTTTTCAGCTCTTCAGCTAATTTCGCTCCGCCGCCACGGCCAAAAACAAACTCCTTATTACCAGTTTCTTTACTTTCAAAGTAGGCCATATTTTCCACAACGCCCAGAATCTCATGCTCTGTTTTAATCGCCATTTGACCCGCACGAGCCGCTACGAATGCAGCAGTAGGATGTGGGGTTGTTACGATTATTTCTTTGGAGGATGGAAGCATGGCATGTACATCCAGCGCCATATCGCCAGTTCCTGGAGGAAGGTCAAGCAGGAGATAGTCCAAATCGCCCCATTCCACCTCTTTGAAAAAGCTTGTCAGCATTTTACCCAGCATTGGACCACGCCAAATAATAGGAGAGTTATCCTCCACAAAGAAGCCCATAGATACGATTTTCACTCCGAAACGTTCCACAGGAATGATCTTTTCTCCGCGGACAACCGGGCGTTCTTCCACTCCCATCATATCTGGTACACTAAATCCGTAAATATCAGCATCGATAATACCGACTTTTTTACCTAAGCGTGAAAGAGCAATAGCAAGGTTAACTGTTACAGTTGATTTCCCTACGCCGCCTTTCCCGCTCGCAATGGAAATGAATTTCGTGCCTGTTTTACCATCGAGCAATGACGCTTCTTGAGCCTCTTCAGCAGCGGGCTGAAATTTCTCAATTACGTCGTCAGGCAGCTGATCAAAGCGAAGTCCCACCGTAGCCGCTCCGCCACTTTTAAGAGCATTGACGATCGTTTGCTGCAGCTCCATTTGTTCTGCCGTGTTGGTCTTAGCAATTAACACCTTTACACTGACGTGATTCTTCTCTTCCTTAATCTTTATCTCCTCAACTCCACCCGTCTCTTCTAACGTTTTATGTAAAAACGGATCTTCGATAGAGTGGAGAATATTCAGTACTTCCTCTTGTGTAAGCAAAAAATGTCACCTTCCTTAGAAATGTTTCATCAGTGCAAGTATAACATACATGAACCGCTTTCTAAGCAATATGCTTACTCTTCAGAGTCATCGGGATATTCCAGTTCTGTGACATAACGTAATATCCCTCTGTATACAGATTCAGCCATTTTCCTTTGGTATTCATTAGTCTCAAGTAAAGTCCGCTCATCAGGATTTGATAAAAATCCGGCCTCCACTAATGCCCCGGGCGCTTCTGTATGTTTGAGGATATAAATATTATTCAACCCCATCGCTTCCCTTGTTGTATTATCAAGGGATGTTCGAATTTCAGACTGAATAAACTTAGCCAGACTTTCACTTTCTTCATTCTTTGAATTGTAAAAGGTTTGAGCTCCCCGCCACTTATTGGAAGGAATGGCATTCAAGTGTAAGCTTATGAAAAAGTCAGCTTCTTTATCTTCAATGAAATCAACGCGATTTCTAATATCTTCAGCTTTACGCCGTGATAAACTGCCTGCATCTTCAGAAGATAGATCGTTCCCATTTTCACGCGTTAAATAAACCAGTGCACCAGATTGCTGCAAATAATCCCTTAAATATTGCGAAATCTGCAGAGTGATTTCTTTCTCCTCTGTTCCATTCTCCCCTACTGCACCGCCATCTGGACCTCCATGCCCGGGATCTAATACGATCACTTTGCCTGCAAGTGGCGAAGACCATACCTGCCAGGCATCTTTCACCTCTTGTACAGGATAGGAAATCAAACAAACAACTCCGACTACTACGAGTAACCATCCAGCTGTTTTCATACGCCGTATCATATCTCCCCACTCCCCTTACATCACCTATCTAACTATATGGGACAAGGCAATCAGATATGTATAAAATGCAACCCATTAATTCCTTTAACTAGAATTTGAGTAACTATTTACCTATTTCCTTTATACCATTTTTCACACTATTCAAACTATTAATGCGACTTATGTGGTATAGACAACTATATTGTCGTTAACTTATGATGAGAACAAGCAATGTAAACCTTTTCAAAAAGAGGTACAAGTTTGAAAGGAGGCACATATGAAAAAGGAAACATCGTTACTGACGATCTTAGTTATGTTATCTGTTTCATTTATGTTACCGGCACATTCAGAAAGGAGTGTGATGGCGAGCGAAAAAAATCAGCCTACAATTGAAAAGCAAGAAAAAAAGCGGACTCAAGAGCGGGCACATCCTGCTTTTTCCTGGGGAAATCCAGGACCATCTTCCCCTATCTTACATCCGGGATCCATTAAAGGAGCAGGCATGATGGAAACTCCTTTACGAGAAATTGATTCCGTGATGAAATCGATGATGGAAAATGAGGTAATGCCCGGTGCCGTGACGTTTGTAGCTCGACGAGGGCATATCGTCCAGCATGAAGCGTATGGAAGTGCAGTTTTGTACAAGGATGATCAAGGAAACAAGGTTAATGATCCTATTGCCATGCAGAAAGATACGATTTTTGATATTGCCTCTCTTAGTAAAATTTTCACGACCACGGCAGCTATGAAACTTTATGAACAAGGTTTGTTTGAATTAGATGACCCGGTTGCCGACTACATTCCAGAGTTTGCACAAAACGGAAAAGAAAATGTAACGATCAAACAGCTGATGACCCACACCTCCGGGTTTAAAGCATGGGTTCCGCTCTACACGATTGGAGATAGCAAAGAGGAGCGGCTGCAATATGTCTACCAGTATCCATTATCTAATCCACCAGGAACCACATACACCTACAGTGACCTCAACATGATTACCTTAGCTTCTATTATTGAACGCATTTCAGGTCAAAGCCTGGATACTTTCGTCAAAGAAAACCTCACGGAACCTCTCAACATGACGGATACCATGTATAACCCTCCCGAACAATTAAAACAACGGATTGCAGCAACTGAATACCAGCCATGGACAGGACGCGGTCTTGTTTGGGGAGAAGTCCATGATGAGAATGCCTGGTCACTTGGAGGCGTAGCTGGACATGCGGGTGTTTTTTCTACAGCAAAAGATCTGGCCAAATTAGGACACATGTTTTTAAACGAAGGACGATATGGGGGCAAGCAAATCCTCGAACCGGAAACGGTGGAGTTATTGATCAAAAATCAAATACCAGAATTCCCGGGTAATGAGCACGGCCTGGGCTGGGAACTTGCTCAGGGCTGGTATATGGATGCCTTATCTGAGGCTTCATCAATTGGCCATACCGGTTACACAGGAACGTCGATCGTGATTAATCCCAACAATGAAACGATCGCTATTTTACTGACAAACCGGGTTCACCCTACACGAGATACGGTATCGACTAACCCGGCTCGCAGGCAATTTGCCAGAAAAGTGGCTGACGCGATTCCTGTCAGCATGCCAACGAAAGACAAGGCTTGGTTCGCAGGTTACGGTGATCAACTAAACCGAACCTTAACAGCCAAGGTCTCGGTTAACGAAACCGCTGCACTCACCTTTAATTCCTGGTACCGGATCGAACAAGGGTATGATTTCGGCGTGATCGAAGTGTCCCGCGACGGAGCAAACTGGTCACAGATACATCAGCCTTATACCGGTACAAGCGTTTCCTGGCAGTCTGAAAAGGTGACCATCCCTGAAGGCACAGAATATGTCCGTTTCCGCTACGAGACAGATGGAAGTACCAACGGCAGAGGGTGGTATGTAACGAATCTCAAGCTTACGAGTGGGAATAACGATGCGTCACTTGTAAATATTACTAATAGCCAATGGGAGAAACGAAGTTATTAATTCAAAAGGGAGTGAACGATGTGGTGAAGCAAAGACGTAATCCCGTTACCATGCTCATGCTCATACTCGCCTTACTAGTACCGCTTATGCCGAACACCGCTGCTGCTGAAAATTCTTCATCATCCGTAAAAGATCTAATTTTATTAGAAAATGTCCCCCAGGTTGAAAATAAAATTACCGATAATAAAATAAGTCTCACGGCTTTGCACGTCTATGAAGATGGCCACTTTGAAAAGGTAACAGAGAACCTTACTTGGTCCACTACAAATAAAAACGTAGCCGTTGTTGAGGACGGTAAGGTTACCCTTTCTGGTCACAATGGCCGCACATTCATTACGGTTACAGACGGCGCTTATAAAGACCGAATTGCTATTGACCATAAACCAGCTAAGCAGCCACGAAAACAAAAGCCTTCTTTTGAAGGAAAAGTCGTTAAGCAGCAAGGCCAACGCTATGACATCATCGAGCAAGCCATTGAAAACATGACTATTAATGAAAAAATCGGACAAATGCTCATGCCTGATTTTAGAACTTGGGAAGGAGAAAATGTAACAGAAATGCTCCCCGAGATCGAACAAATGGTAAAGGAGTATCATCTCGGCGGTGTCATTCTTTTTCGTGAAAATGTTGTAACGACAGAACAGACAGCCAAGCTTGTCGCTGATTATCAAGCTGCTGCTGAAAAGTATGGCTTACTCATGACGATTGACCAGGAAGGCGGTATTGTTACTCGCTTACAATCGGGGACAGACATGCCAGGTAATATGGCACTTGGTGCAACAAGATCCAGCGAGCTTTCCTACGATGTCGGACAAGCCATCGGTGAAGAATTGAGTGCGTTAGGAATTAATATGAACTTAGCGCCCGTCTTAGACGTCAACAATAACCCTGATAACCCTGTTATTGGTGTCCGTTCTTTCGGGGAATCACCTGAATTGGTCGCTGAACTTGGTGTGGCTTACACGGAAGGCCTTCAAAGTACAGGTGTTGCTGCAACAGCCAAGCACTTCCCAGGACACGGTGACACAGCTGTTGACTCCCATCTAGGTCTTCCTGAAGTTCCTTACGATAAAGAGCGGCTCATGGAGGTTGAGTTATATCCATTCCAACAGGCGATGGATGCTGGTATTGATGCCATTATGACAGCCCATGTTACTTTTCCAAAAATCGATGACACCAAGGTGATTTCCAAGAAAGATGGCACGAAGATTTCGCTTCCTGCCACGCTATCTCATAAGGTCCTCACTGGTTTAATGCGGGAGGACATGGGATATGACGGTGTCATCATTACCGATGCTTTAAATATGAATGCGATCACGGAACACTTTGGTCCTGTAGACGCTGTGATTCGGGCTGTCAAAGCAGGTACCGACATTGCGCTTATGCCTGTGGGCCTTGAAGAGGTCGTTACTGGCTTGCTTGAAGCTGTAGAGACTGGAGAGATCAGTGTAGATCGGATCGAAGAGTCTGTAGAAAGGATCCTGACCCTTAAACTGAATCGCGGTGTAATTAAATCGGAAACCGCTCCAAATATGGAAAAGGTTTTAGCAAATGCCAAGCAAGTTGTGGGGTCAGAAGCACACAAGCAAGTTGAACAGGAAGCAGCTGAACAATCCATTACTCTTGTCAAAAATGATGGTACATTACCGCTCAATCCGGCACTTGGTGAAAAAATAGTTGTTATTGGAAACACGTTTATCAACAGCCTGTATCAAGCTGTTCGTGATCACCACGAGAACACTGAATTGATTGACGCCTCAGGACCTCTAAATGAAGAGCAGCTCAATCAATTAGAAAGCGCAGATAGGATCATAGCAGGCACCTACACTTATAACGTCAGCGGCCGATCCGAAAGCAGTGCACAGATGCAGTTGGTGAATCAACTTATCGATGAACTGAATGCCCCCGTTATTGGCGTCGGAATTCGAAACCCTTACGACATTATGGGATATCCTGAAGTCGATGGGTATCTGGCCCAATACGGATTTAGAGAAGCCAGCTTTGAAGCAATGGCAGCTACGCTGTTTGGGGAAAACAACCCGACTGGATTACTGCCCGTAACCATTCCTGGGGAGAATGGCGCACCTCTTTACGAATACGGTCACGGACTATCTTATTAGCTGGGAAGAAACCAAGGAGTAAGTGATTTTCCACCCTTGGTCAAAATCAAATGGGGAGTGGATGAAATGAAAAGGAAGCCTGTCATCATGTTGCTTGTGTTCCTGTTAGTTCTCACTACCTTCACCGTCGCTTTTGCAGATAAAGGGGATAACAATGGAAAGCAAAAAGGAAAATATCGTAACTTCAAGCTAGGTGTTGAAGTTTTACTTGAAGAAGAAAAAGAATTAATCGAAGGTAAGCGCGTAGGGTTGATCACCAACCCTACCGGCGTCGATCAAGAGTTAAACAGTATCGTCGACCTTCTGCATAACGACCCAGATGTGAACCTCACAGCACTATACGGCCCTGAGCACGGAGTCCGCGGCAGCGCACAGGCTGGAGAGTATGTGGAGTATTATATTGATGAAAATACAGGATTACCCGTGTATAGTTTGTATGGGAAAACTAGAAAGCCTACCCCAGAGATGTTAGAGAACATTGACGTTCTTCTATTTGATATTCAAGATGTAGGCACAAGATTTTACACGTACATTTACACGATGGCTTACGCTATGGAAGCTGCACAGGAAAATGACATTCCATTTATCGTCCTGGATCGTCCGAACCCGCTGAGCGGCGAAGTTGTGGCAGGACCAGTTTTAAATCCAGAATACAAATCGTTTATCGGCAACTATCCGATCCCTCTCCGTCACGGCATGACGGTGGGTGAGCTTGCTAAATTATTTAATGAGGAATTTGGTATTGGAGCAGATTTGACAGTCGTCGAAATGAATAAGTGGAAACGAAGCATGTATTATGATGAAACACCATTACAATTCATTGCTCCATCGCCAAACATGCCAACATTGGATACAGCACTCGTTTATCCTGGTGCTGCCTTGATTGAAGGAACAAATGTCTCTGAAGGGCGCGGCACGACCAAGCCATTTGAGTTGATCGGGGCACCGTTTATTAACAGTACAGAGCTAGCAGCTGCCTTAAACGAAAAGGATCTCTCTGGTGTTACGTTCCGTGCTGCTTCTTTCACGCCACAGTTTTCCAAGCATAGCGGCACGTTGAGCCACGGCATTGAGATCCATGTAACGGATAAAGATGCTTTTCAACCCGTTATTGCAGGGTTACACATCGTGAAAACGATCCACGACCTCTATCCGGAAGACTTTGAATTTCGAGCTGAGAACAGTGCAGGCGTTTCCTTTTTCGACAACCTGATCGGAAACGGCTGGGTTCGTGAAGCCATCGAAAATGGTCAGTCCGTTGAGGAAATGCAAGAAAGATGGCAGGCAGACTTAAAAGAGTTTAAGAAAGTAAGAGAAGAATACCTCCTTTATAAATAAAGAAAAGGACAACCAGACTGAGCTGGTTGTCCTTTTCTTATGGTATATACTTCCACCTCAGGTCATCCAGATTCTGGATGACCTAAGGTGGAAGTTTTTGTATAATTATTCACTTCTAAACTGTCAGCTTAATCGAATTTCCAGAAGGATCTTTCGTAAAAAACGAGCCGTCTTTCTTTAGAACTTCATACCCCAGGCTCTGTACTTGTTCAATTACTTCCTGTCTAGCCTCTTCACCTGGAAATACAAGAGAAAATACTTTCAAGCCAGCGCTTTGCTCCGATGATGCCGGAGCCCCAACTCCAGCCCATGTGTTTAAGCCTATATGATGATGGTAGTCCCCCGTAGACATAAACAGCGCCTGTTTGCCAAATCGACATACTACATTAAAGCCAAGCCCTTTATTATAAAATTCTTCTGTTTTCTGTAATTCCGATACATGTAAATGAATATGACCCATAACTGTTTCTTCCGGCATTCCTTCCCAGCTCTCACCATCAAGCTCGGCAAGGATATCTTCAGCGTCTAACGGATCTACCGTCATAACCACTTCATTGTTTTGCCAGTTCCATGTGGAGGATTTACGGTCCGTATAAATTTCAATCCCATTTCCGTCAGGGTCATTCAAGTAAAGAGCTTCACTCACGAGATGATCTGATGCTCCTAGCTTTTGGTTCTGCTCAGCAAAGTGCTTTAATATTTTCGCCAATTCTAACCGATTAGGCAGTAATATCGCAAAATGATACAGTCCGAATCTATTAGCTTCCTTTGGCCCCGCTGGCTCAGGTTGTTCAATTGTCAGTAGCGGCCTTTTACCATCAGCTGTCAATGCTGCTTTTCTTTCAGATTGTTCTAGAATTTGAAATCCGAGTACCTCCTTATAAAATTTTATAGATGATTCTAGGTTTTGGACTTTTAATTCGACATGTCCGACAAATGTATTGGGCGCTTGAAAAAATTGTTTTTCCACGTTTCTTACCTCCTGTTTGAATATAAAATCTAACCTTGTTTTTGGGGGAAAATCACATTATCTAATGCCCAAATGTTTCGGTTTGACAATGCAATAAATACGGAAATCACTAGTAAAGCTAAGTCCAGTTCGTATCCCCCTAGAAAGCCTGCCGCAAACTTCGCCTGCACAATAGCTCCAGCCATGATAAGTGCAAATAAAATAGAAATAACTTTTGTTCCGATACCAACGATCACCGCCAAACCTCCGATTAACTCGATGGCCGCTACCACATAGGCTGCAAATCCAGGGATTCCTAAGCTTTCAAAGAAGCCAGCGGTATTGCCAATTCCTCCTTGAAATTTAGACAGCCCATGAATAAAAAATGTTAAGCCTAAAAATAATCTTAGAATAATGGCGCCTATTTCTCCTCTTGCTATCATTTGCATTACATCCTTTTCTATAACTTAGTTACTTTATGTAAGTAAGTATATATTAGTAATTATATTGTGTCAAGAAGTATATAGCTGGACGATCTCTCCTGATACAAAAACCTTTAAAATATGAATCACCTTTGGCGCTACAAGCATAAAATTAGGAAATTGTATTAAAATAAAGCAGCTGATTGAAGTGGAGATATGAGTTATCTATTATCTATGAAATACTTTAAAATAACGGATCCAAATGTAATCATTGACTGAAGAATATCCATGAACTGTCATCAGAGGATCTCAAAACGTATTTGAAGGGAAAAGGGAAGGAAAAACCAAGTTTGTATAACAAAAAAGCCCCTTATCCGATATCGGATAAGGGGCTTTTAGAAAAACAATATTAACGCTTAGAGAACTGTGGAGCACGACGTGCACCTTTAAGACCGTATTTCTTACGCTCTTTCATACGTGCATCACGAGTTAGAAGTCCCGCACGTTTAAGTGGTGTACGGTATTCTGGATCTGCTTGAAGCAGCGCACGAGCGATTCCGTGACGGATTGCACCAGCTTGACCAGTGAAACCTCCACCATCAACATTTACATAAACATCATAGTTACCTTCAGTCTCTGTAACAGCAAGAGGCTGTTTCAGAATCATACGAAGTGTTTCATATGGGAAAAAGTCTTCAGCATCACGTTTGTTTACTACTACACGACCAGTTCCTGGAACAAGACGAACACGAGCTGTCGACTTTTTACGACGTCCAGTACCGGAGTATTGTACCTGTGCCACTATCGATTACCTCCTTTAATTATCCACGAAGTTCATAAACTTCTGGTTGTTGTGCTTCATGCTTGTGCTCAGATCCAGCGTAGACATGAAGTTTTTTACCCATTTTGCGTCCCAGGCTTCCTTTAGGCAGCATACCTTTAACAGCAAGCTCAAGCATTTGCTCAGGATATTTTGTACGCATTTCGTTAGCTGTACGAGATTTCAATCCACTTGGGTGGTTTGAATGACGGTAGTAAATCTTATCATTGATTTTGTTACCAGTTAGTTCGATTTCTCCTGCATTGATGATGATCACATGATCACCAGTGTCAACGTGTGGTGTATACGTTGGTTTATTTTTACCGCGAAGGATCGCAGCAACTTCGCTTGCCAAACGGCCAAGTGTCTGCCCTGCAGCATCCACAACAAACCATTTGCGTTCCACGTTGTTTTCATTTGCCATGAAAGTTGTGCGCATATCGGTTTCCCTCCTGAATTGTTAGTTTCACATAGCTTTATTTTTATTTATCTCAAATACGATTAGTTTCCGGGGCTAACCGTGGTCTAGAAATAAAATGCCATAGAATATAATATAACACTCTATGTCCCAATGTCAAGTCTTCGCACACCAGGAATCGTTGTTTTTTTAGAAAAAAATAGATGACCCTTTGAATCTCGTAAAAACATAAACGATTAACTTGGCAGTCAAATTGAGTGAAACCACCACTTAAACCGGGATTAATAGTCTACATCCCATAAAAACAAGCCATGAGGCGGTGCAGTCTTCCCAGCTGATTTCCGGTCTCTAGCCGCAAGCATTGTTGTAAGCTCATCAGGCGTGCGATCACCCATTCCTACTTCAAGAATCGTTCCTACTAAAATTCGCACCATGTTATATAAAAAGCCGTTCCCTTTAAAAATAAACACAAGCTCTGCCTCATGCTGTTCTATCGTCACTCTTTCAATGGTGCGTACTTTGCTTCCCTTTAAATCAGTTCGGGGAGAACAGAAAGAAGTAAAATCATGTTCTCCTTCTACTAATCTGCACGCTGTTCTCATCGATTCTATATCCAGCGGCTTTCTAATATGATACATATAAAGCCGGCGAAATAAATTGGCTTCATGAGAATTCCACACATAATAACGGTACTCTTTTCCTTTTGCATCATAACGGGCGTGGAAGTCTTCGGAAACTTGCTCTACTTCTGCAATACGAATATCGCTCGGAAGCATTGAACTTAATGCTCTTTTCCAATTGGAAGCAGGAATGTTTAGGCTTGTGTCAAAATGGAGGACTTGACCGATTGCATGCACACCGGCATCCGTTCGGCCTGAGGCAGTAACCTTCACCTTCAACCCTTTGTGCATCTGCGTCAATGCTTTCTCGATCTTTTCCTGGATTGTCACGCCATTTGGCTGAACTTGATAACCGGCATAGGCTGTCCCATCGTATTCCACCCTGCATTTCAACCGCTGCATTCCGATCTCCTCCACCCTAGTTCCTTGTTAAAAATAATCCCACCACTACCAAAGCAAATAGAATATAAATATAATAGTCCGTGCGCCCAATTTGAAGCTCTCTCAGCTTCGTCCGGCCTTCTCCACCTTTATAGCCCCTTGCTTCCATGGCCATAGCAAGCTCCTCAGCGCGTTTAAAGGCGCTGACGAACAAAGGGACTAAAAGTGGGACAACAGCCTTTATACGGTCTTTAAACGACCCTGTGCGAAAGTCTACTCCTCGTGAAGCTTGAGCTTTTGAGATTTTTTCCGTTTCCTGCATGAGGGTCGGGATAAATCGCAGTGAAATTGACATCATAAGCGCTAGTTCATGAACTGGAAAGCGAACTTTTTTCAAGGGACCAAGCAGCTGTTCAATCGCATCGGTAATCTCAATCGGAGTTGTGGTCAATGTAAGCAGTGACGTAACCATGATTAACAGAAAGAAACGCAATGAGATAGCCGCTCCCTGGATGAGGGCTCCTTTATAAAGATCCCATCCCAGAATTGTCGTAAGCACCTCACCTTCCTTCGTCACAATCAAATGAAGCAGGAAGGTGAACGCAATGAGAAACCACACCGGCTTCAACCCTTTAACGATATAACGAATCGGAATACGAGTCGCTACAGCACTTCCGATAGCAAATAGGGTAAGTAAACCGTAACTCAGAACAGAATTAGCAAAAAATACGATCACTACAAAAAAGAAGATTATGGCGATTTTCGAACGGGGATCCAATCGATGAACAACCGAGTTCCCCGGAATATATTGACCAATAATCATTGAACTACTCATGATCGCGGCCTCCCTTCACCATCTGAGCCAACTCCTTTGCTAACTCTGCCACTGACTGTCTATGATAGGGAATTTTCATATTGAATTTTTCTTCGAATTGATTTAAAAAATGGATAATCTCTGGAACGTCCAACTGAACTTCACTCAGTTCCTGTTTTTTTTGAAAAATATCAGCAGGCGCCCCCTGCATGAAGACTTCCCCTTGATTCAATATAATCACGTGATCTGCATATTTTAAAGCATCTTCCATGCTGTGTGTAACAAGCACTGTGGTCAGATTTTTCTGTTTATGAATACGGGCAAACATGTTCATAATTTCTCTCTGCCCGCTAGGATCGAGTCCGGCTGTCGGTTCATCAAGAACGAGTACCTCTGGATTCATGGCTAGCACTCCCGCTATTGCGACACGGCGCATCTGTCCTCCGCTTAAGTCAAAAGGGGAACGATCCAGGATCTCTTTAGGTAAATGAACAGATGTGATCGCTTCATCTGTACGTTGTTTAATTTCTTCTTGTGGTACACCAAAGTTCATGGGGCCAAAGGCAATATCCTTTTCCACATTTTCTTCAAACAGCTGGTGCTCAGGATATTGAAAGACAACACCAACCTTTTCACGCAATGCTCTTAATTGTTTGTTTTTCTCTCCAGCTTTAAGGCGAAATTCTCCAACAGTGACTTCTCCTTCTGTTGGCTGAACAAGTCCATTTAGATGTTGCAGTAAGGTGGATTTGCCGGAACCAGTATGCCCAATCACAGCCACGAAAGCCCCAGATGGTATGTTGAAGGAGAGATTGTGTAATGCTCTATACTCAAATGGACTATTCGGCTGATAAACATAGCTTACTTCTTCGAATGAAATGTCCATAGTTCCTCCAGCAACTCCTGGTGATTAAGTGGCTCACGGCTAAGGTCAACACCAGCAGATTTCAGTTCATCTGCCAATTTCGTGACAAAGGGAGTATCTAAGCCAATTTTGGTTAATTGTTCTTTTCTTGCAAAAATGTCGCGAGGGGTCCCCTCTAGCCAAACTTCTCCTTCGTTCATAACAAGAACCCGTTCGGCTTGAACTACTTCATGCAAGTCATGAGTAATGGTGATTAAAGAGAGATTTCTTTGCTCCTGTACATCGAGCATAGTTGATAATATTTCCTTCCTGCCCTGAGGATCCAGCATAGCTGTGGCCTCATCTAAAATCATATATTTAGGCGATACAGCTAAAACACTGGCAATTGCTACCCGTTGTTTCTGCCCGCCCGACAAACGGTGCGGCTCTTGACGCTCGTAATCGCTCATCCCTACTGCAGAAAGGCTTTCCTCGATACGCTCTAACATGAGCGGCCTTGGCATACCATGGTTCTCCATCCCAAAGGCAACATCATCGCGTACAGTAGTTCCAACAAACTGGTTGTCTGGATTTTGAAAAACCATTCCTACATTTTCCCTCACACTCCAGACTGTTTCAGCCTCAACCTTCTGGCCATCAACCACAATTTCACCCTCCTGAGGGAAAAGCAGACCATTCATCAATTTAGCAATCGTTGATTTCCCTGATCCATTATGGCCAATAATCGCCACCCACTCATTCTCCGAGATGGAAAAGCTTACGTTTTTTAACACCCAAGGCATATCCTCCTGGTAACGAAAGGATACATTTCTAAACTCAATCTGACTCACACTCACAAGGTTTCCCCCTCTGCTCGACAAATCTATTTCCCGGGAAATAGATTTCAACATTTCCTGCTTCGTATCGACAAACTCTCCCCATTTGCAAAAACTTGTCGATGAATCTCGAGAATGAATCTCAAAATAAAAAAAAGGGCTGGAGTTAACCTCATACAAGAGATTCCACCCTGCCCTTTTGTGTCCATACAAATGGTTCACATTAAACTAGTTCAATGATTGCCATCTTAGCACCGTCACCTTTACGCTCGCCTAACTTAAGCACGCGAGTGTATCCACCTTGGCGTTCCTCATAGCGTGGAGCGATATCAGAGAACAGCTTTTGCAGGGCTGTTTGGTCTCCTTCTTCATTCGCATCTGCACGGTAAAGGAATGATTCAGCCTGACGACGGGCATGAAGATCTCCTCTTTTACCTAGTGTAATCATTTTTTCTACAACAGAACGAAGCTCTTTTGCTTTTGCTTCTGTTGTTTCTATACGTTCATGAACGATCAAGTCTGTCGCTAAATTACGAAGAAGCGCCATACGTTGATCGGTAGTACGTCCTAACTTTCTAGCCATGGATTATCCCTCCCTTATCAGAATCTCTTAGATGTGATCGATCAATTAATCTTCTTTTCTCAAACCAAGTCCGAGCTCATCCAGCTTGTGCTTCACTTCTTCAAGAGATTTACGACCAAGGTTACGAACCTTCATCATGTCATCTTCAGACTTGTTAGCAAGCTCTTGAACAGTGTTAATACCTGCACGCTTCAAGCAATTGTATGAACGTACGGAGAGATCGAGTTCTTCAATCGTCATCTCTAGAACTTTTTCTTTTTGGTCCTCTTCTTTTTCAACCATAATTTCAGCTTTTTGAGCTTCATCAGTAAGGCCTACAAAGATATTAAGGTGTTCCATATAGATCTTGGCTCCAAGAGAGATCGCCTCTTCTGGGCGAATGCTTCCATCAGTCCACACATCTAACGTTAATTTATCAAAGTTTGAAGTCTGACCAATACGAGTGTTCTCCACTTGATACGTGACACGAGAAACGGGTGTAAAGATTGAGTCAACTGGAATTACGCCAATCGGTAGATCTTCATGATTGTTCGCCTCAGCTGGACGATATCCTCGTCCGCGTTCAGCAGTAATACGAACACGCAAAGACGTTTGGCTGTCTAACGTCGCGATATGAAGGTCTGGATTTAAGACTTCTACGTCGCTGTCATGCGTGATATCTGCAGCGGTAACCTTCCCTTCGTTCTGCACATCAATCTCTAAAGTCTTCTCTTCATCAGAATAAATCTTCAAAGCTAGTTTCTTTAGATTCAAAATAACTGTTGTAACATCTTCAACAACACCTTCGATTGTTGAGAATTCATGAAGTACCCCTTCAATTTGAACTGATGTTACAGCAGCGCCAGGAAGTGAGGATAGCAGGATACGACGCAAGGAGTTACCTAGTGTTGTACCATATCCACGTTCGAGCGGTTCGACGACGAATTTACCAAATGTGGAGTCTTCGCTGATCTCAACCGGTTCAATTTTTGGCTTTTCAATTTCGATCATTTAAACAAAACCCTCCTTCAAAACGTCGAAACCCCGGTTAGACAATTGGTCTAACCGAAATTCCTCAGGTAGGCAGTCCCATACAAGACAACTACTTATTTACTGTCTAATGCGGTGCTGATTAAAAGCTATCATAACCCATTATAGACAGGGTGACAAATTCTATTCAGAATTATTATACGCGACGACGTTTTGGCGGGCGGCAACCGTTATGCGGTACTGGAGTCACGTCACGAATCGCTGTGATCTCTAGTCCAACGGCTTGTAGTGAACGAATCGCTGCTTCACGACCAGCTCCTGGCCCTTTAACAGTCACTTCAATCGTCTTCATGCCATTATCCATTGCATCTTTAGCTGCAGCTTCTGAAGCCATTTGAGCGGCAAATGGAGTAGATTTACGAGACCCTTTGAAGCCTAGTACACCAGCACTGCTCCAAGCGATTACGTTACCTTGCACGTCGGTGATCGATACGATCGTATTGTTAAAAGTAGAGCGAATGTGTGCCACACCACTCTCAATATTCTTTTTCACGCGACGCTTACGACTACGAGTATTTCCTTTACGTGCCATGTGGTTTAACCTCCTTCTTTATGAATTATTTACGCTTATTCGCCACGGTACGACGTGGTCCTTTACGTGTGCGAGAGTTATTTTTTGTTTTTTGTCCACGAGCTGGAAGTCCGCGACGGTGACGGATTCCACGGTAAGAACCAATTTCAATTAGACGTTTGATGTTAAGAGAGTTTTCACGACGAAGATCACCCTCAACATTGTGATTATCAACTGCTGAACGAATCTTACCTAGTTCGTCTTCTGTAAGATCACGGACACGAGTATCTTCAGAAACGCCTGCTTCAGCTAGAACTTCACTAGCTAATGGTTTACCAATACCATAAATGTAAGTTAAAGATATGACTACTCGCTTATCGCGAGGAATATCTACACCTGCTATACGTGCCATTGGATACGTGCACCTCCTTCTTTAATTAACCTTGTTTTTGTTTGTGTTTAGGGTTTTCACAAATTACCATTACTTTACCCTTACGACGGATTACTTTGCACTTTTCGCAAATTGGTTTTACAGAAGGCCTTACCTTCATCATCCATACCTCCTTTTATAACGGAGCTTCATACTATTATTTATAACGGTACGTAATACGTCCTTTTGTCAGATCATATGGGGAAAGTTCCACCGTTACTTTGTCTCCTGGCAGGATTCGAATGAAGTGCATACGAATTTTACCAGAAACATGAGCTAAAACGGTATGTTCGTTCTCAAGCTCTACCTTAAATTGTGCATTTGGTAAAGTTTCAACGACAGTTCCTTCCACTTCAATTACATCGTCTTTCGCCATCGAGTTGATCTCCCTTCTTCAAATCAGTCACTTCTTCATTGACATATTTAGATACGGCAAATCGAAGCTTGCCATTTGTGACGCGACCAGTTTCCAGAAGGCTGTTTTGGACTTCTGGAGAGATGAAATCCATAAGCTCCACGTGTTGCAGATTCTTTTTCTTTGGTCGATCGTACTTACGTTTCTCTCCATCGGCAAGCAGCAAAAAACGGCCATCCAGTATATCTATTATAACCGCATACTGTCCTGCCTCTCGTCCTTGCACAATGCGAACAACTTGACCTATTCGTGGACTCGACTCAGATTCATTCAAACACAATCACCTTCACTTAGGATTTAGTTAATACTTCGTAACCTTCTTCCGTAATCGCAATGGTGTGTTCGAAATGCGCACACATTTTACCATCTTGTGTCACTACCGTCCAACGGTCCGACAGAGTCTTTACATATCGAGACCCGGCATTAACCATTGGCTCTACAGCCAGAACCATTCCTGGTTTCAAGCGCGGACCTTTATTAGGCGGACCGTAATGAGGAATTTGAGGGTCCTCATGAAGATCTTGCCCAACACCATGGCCCACATATTCGCGTACAATCGAAAAACCTTCAGCTTCGACATAGCTTTGAATGGCATGGGATATATTAGAAAGGCGTTCACCAGGCTTCGCTTCATCAAGTCCTTTGAGCAACGATGTCTCAGTTACTTTCAGCAAATCCTCTGTTTTTTTATCCACGGTGCCGACAGGATAACTCCAAGCCGAATCACCATGGTAGCCTTTGTACTTTGCACCAATATCGATACTAATGATATCGCCCTCGTTTAAAACACGGTCTCCCGGTATTCCATGGACGAGCTCTTCATTGACCGATGCGCAAATACTACCACGGAATCCATTATAACCTTTAAAAGAAGGGAATGCATCCATACTGCGTATAAATTGATCAGCAATTTGATCTAATTCCCCAGTTGTTATACCGGGCCGGATACTTTTCTTCATCTCTTGGTGCGTTAAGGCAACAATTCTGCCCGCTTCACGCATGATTTCAATCTCCCGTGGTGTTTTGCAATTTATCATTTCACAAGGCCTCCGAGCTTTTTGTCAATGTCTTGAAAAACAAGGTCGATATCCCTATCGCCATCGAAACTTACTAAATATCCCTTATCCTGGTAGAAGTCTAAAAGAGGTTGTGATTGCTCCACATTTACTTCTAAACGTTTTTTCACGGTTTCAGGCTGGTCGTCTTCACGTTGAATTAACTCTGCACCATCATGGTCGCATTTCCCTTCCACTTTAGGCGGGTTAAATACAACATGGTAAGTTGCTCCACATGTCGGACAAACTCTTCGCCCAGTCAGACGTTCGATGAGTTGGTCTTTAGGAACTTCAATATGAAGAACGTAATCAATGGATTCATCCATATCTTTCAGCAAATTCTCCAACGCTTCTGCTTGAGCAATAGTTCTAGGAAAACCATCCAGCAAAAAGCCACTTTGACAATCTGACTTACTTAGACGCTCGCGAACGATCCCAATGGTTACTTCATCTGGGACTAATTCGCCATTGTCCATATATGATTTAGCCTCTTGGCCTAGTTTCGTTCCTTCTTTGATAGCTAAACGGAACATATCTCCAGTTGAGATATGAGGGATGTTATATTTTTCGACTATCTTCTCCGCCTGTGTACCTTTACCGGCACCAGGAAGACCCATCAGAATTAAATTCAACGTGTTCCCTCCGTCTCATTTCATTATCTTGCTTACCTACTTAATAAAGCCTTGATAATGGCGTTTCACAAGCTGGCTTTCAAGCTGCTTCATCATTTCAAGAGCAACCCCTACAACGATGAGCAGACCAGTCCCTCCAATTTGGACAGTTGGCGGCAGTTCTGCCGCAGCACCTAATATAATCGGAAGAAGTGAGACAGCTGCTAGGAAGATAGAACCTACGAAGGTTAAGCGGTACATGACCCTTGTCAGGTAAGTCTCAGTATTTGCACCAGGGCGAATACCAGGGATATACCCACCTTGCTTCTTCAAATTATCTGCCATTTGCTCTGGATTCACCTGAACAAATGTATAGAAATAAGTGAAGGCAATAATTAACGCAACATAGATAATCATTCCAGGCCAGTTCTGATAATCAAATATATATTGAATAACAGATGCCACTTCATTCCCTTCAAAGAATCCGGCAACGGTTCTTGGAGCAATAATGAATGAAATAGCGAAAATTACTGGAATAACCCCTGCAGCATTTACTTTAATCGGCAAGTGGGTAGAATGCCCACCAACCGGCGAACGGTTCACCAATTTTTTTGCGTATTGGATTGGAATCTTACGAAGTGCTTGTTGGATGAAGATGACTCCAACTACTACAGCAACGATAACCAGGGTAATGATCGCAATGATTACAAGGTTCATAAACAACTGATCTCCAGCACCAGAGATGTACTGATCATATAGTTGATTAACACCGGTCGGAATCGCTGAAACAATCCCGGCAAAAATTAGAATTGATATTCCGTTCCCGACACCATGAGAAGTAATCTGTTCCCCTAGCCACATAAGGAAAGCTGTTCCACCTGTTAATACAAGAGCAATGACAGCGTATGTTAACACACTGGGATTATCAATTAATTGACCAGCAGCAAGTGTGTTAAAACCGATCGACATTCCAATTGCTTGAACAAAAGCTAGAGCGATTGTTCCATAGCGGGTAAACTGAGCTAATTTTCGACGACCTACATCACCTTGACTTTTCCATTCCGCAAACTTAGGCACTACATCCATTTGCAATAGCTGCATAATGATGGAGGCTGTGATGTACGGCATAATCCCCATAGCAAATATAGAGAAGTTCTGCAGTGCACCGCCTCCAAATGTATTCAAGAATCCGAATGCATTTTGTTCATCCATGATGTTAATGGCATCCTGATTTGTAAATGGTACAGGTATGAATGTACCCAGGCGAAAAACAATGAGCATCAATAAAGTGAAGATAATTTTCCGCCGAATATCACCCACGCGCATAAAATTGGAGATTGTCCGGAACATTAAATCACCTCAGTTTGACCGCCCGCTGCTTCGATAGCTTCTTTCGCTGAAGCAGAGAACTTATGAGCTTTCACTGTAAGTTTTTTCTCAACAGAACCTTTACCTAGAACTTTGATGCCAGCTTTTTGCTTGCTGACCACGCCAGTTTCAAGTAGAAGTTCAGGAGTAACCTCAGTGCCCTCTTCAAAGCGATTAAGAGCATCAAGATTAATAATCGCAAAATCCTTACGGTGAATGTTCGTAAATCCACGTTTAGGCAAGCGTTGGAACAAAGGCATTTGGCCACCTTCAAAGCCTGGACGTGTCTTGCTGCCAGAGCGTTGTCCTTGACCTTTATGACCACGGCCGGATGTTTTACCATTACCGGAAGCCATTCCACGTCCAACACGGTTACGTTCTTTACGAGATCCATCTGCTGGTTTCAGTTCATGCAGTTTCATGCGAGCACCTCCTTAATTATTGATTCTTAGCTTATACTTCTTTAATCGATACAAGGTGAGATACCTTATTTGCCATACCTCGGATCGCTGGGTTATCTTCAATTACGACAGATTGACGGATTTTGTTTAGACCGAGCGCTTTAACAGTTGCGCGTTGATCTTCAGATCTGCCAATAACACTGCGCGTGAGGGTAATTTCTAACTTTTTAGCCATTTTATTTCCCTCCTTATCCTACAGTTCTTCTACGGACTTCCCACGAAGTCGAGCAACGTCTTCTGCGCGTTTAAGCTCGCCAAGTCCGCTTAGAGTCGCACGCACCATGTTAATTGGTGTGTTTGAACCAAGTGACTTAGAAAGGATGTCTTGAACACCTGCAAGCTCAAGAACCGCACGTACAGGACCACCTGCGATAACTCCGGTACCTTCTGCTGCTGGCTTCATAAGAATGCTGCCTGCACCAAATTGTCCTGTGATTTCGTGTGGAATCGTCGTATCTTTTATTGGTACTGAAATAAGATTCTTCTTCGCATCATCAATAGCTTTCTTAATCGCATCCGGTACCTCTTGCGCTTTACCAGTACCAAACCCGACATGACCATTTTTGTCTCCTACAACGACCAATGCAGCAAAACGGAAGCGACGGCCACCTTTAACTACTTTTGCAACACGGTTGATCGTTACTACGCGTTCTTCTAGATCTAGTTTACTAGGGTCAATGTTTGTTAGCATTTATGTCCCTCCTTTAACGATTAAAATTCCAGGCCGGCTTCGCGAGCCGCGTCTGCTAGAGCTTTTACACGTCCATGATACAAGTAACCGCCACGGTCGAACACAACGACTTTATAACCGTTGTCTTTGGCACGTTTAGCTACTAATTCACCGACTTTTTCAGCTGCTTCAATGTTTCCAGTGTTATCAAGACCGAAGTCTTTTTCAACAGTAGAAGCACTTGCTATTGTAACTTGGTTCGTATCATCGATTAATTGTGCATAGATGTGTTTGTTAGAACGGTAAACGTTCAAGCGCGGACGCTCTGCTGTACCAGCAACAGTTGTACGAACACGGGCATGACGCTTCTTACGTACGGCATTTTTATCAGCCTTCGTGATCATCTGGGTCACTCCTTTCTATTCCTTACCTTAGCACCTTATTTAGCTGTTTTACCTTCTTTTCTGCGAACACGTTCGTTTTCATAACGAATTCCTTTACCTTTATAAGGTTCTGGAGGACGAATAGCACGAATCTTTGCAGCAACAGCGCCGACAAGTTCTTTGTCAATTCCTTTAATAGTCAGCTTCGTGTTGGATGGTACATCGATTTCAATTCCTTCACGCTTCTCAATTTCTACAGGGTGAGAGTAACCAGCATTAACGACAACAGTTTCTCCCTGTTTTTGCGCACGGTAACCTACACCGATAATTTCAAGGCTTTTCTCATATCCTTTAGATACTCCCTCAACCATGTTTCCGATCAGGCTGCGGGTGGTACCGTGAAGAGCACGATGTTCTTTATGATCGCTAGGGCGAGCTACTGTAAGAACGTTATCTTCAATCTTCACCGTAATATCTTCGTGGAATGTACGAGTTAATTCACCTTTTGGCCCTTTAACTGTGATTGTATTATTATCCTGAATGATTTCTACACCTTCAGGGATTTCTAATGATTTTAATCCTACGCGAGACATTCATTTGCACCTCCTGTCTTATCTAATTCGATTACCAAACATATGCTAGAACTTCGCCGCCAATGGCTTGTTCACGAGCTTCTTTGTCGGTTAATACACCTTTTGAAGTAGAAACAACGGCAACACCAAGTCCGTTTAGAACTTTTGGAAGTTCTTCGGCTTTAGCATAAACACGTAGTCCTGGTTTACTGATACGCTTCACACCAGTGATAACACGTTCATCATTTTGGCCGTACTTAAGGAATAAGCGCAGGACACCTTGTTTGCTATCCTCTACAAATTCATAATCACGTACAAAACCTTCACGTTTTAGGATATCAGCAATTTCTTTTTTCACTTTAGAAGCTGGTAGTTCAAGCTTCTCGTGACGAACCATATTCGCGTTGCGAATACGCGTAAGCATATCTGCAATTGGATCTGTCATAGTCATAACTCATATACCTCCTTCCCTATATCGGGTTTACCAGCTGGCTTTTTTGACACCAGGGATTTGTCCTTTGTATGCAAGTTCACGGAAACAAATACGGCAAAGCTTAAATTTACGAAGTACGGAATGAGGACGTCCGCAACGTTCGCAGCGAGTATATTCACGTACTTGGTACTTTTGTTTGCGCTGCTGTTTCGCGACCATTGATTTTTTAGCCACAATTTTCCCTCCTTAAAGTTAGCTCATTATTTCTGGAACGGCATACCGAATTGAGCTAATAGTTCACGTGATTCTTCGTCAGTGTCAGCCGTTGTGACGATTACGATATCCATGCCACGCACTTTATCTACTTTGTCATAATTAATTTCTGGGAAAATCAGCTGCTCTTTAACCCCAAGTGTGTAGTTTCCACGTCCGTCAAAGGCTTTCTTTGAGATTCCGCGGAAGTCTCTCACACGTGGTAAAGATACAGATACTAGCTTTTGGAAAAATTCATACATGCGCTCTCCGCGAAGAGTTACTTTCGCACCAATTGGCATGCCTTCACGCAAGCGGAAACCTGCAATAGATTTCTTAGCTTTTGTAATCATTGGCTTTTGACCAGAGATTAATGATAATTCCTCCACAGCTGAATCAAGTGCTTTCGCATTCTGCACTGCATCTCCAACACCCATATTAATGACAATCTTCTCGATTTTAGGTGCTTGCATAATAGAGTCGTAATTAAACTTGCTCATCATAGATGGCACAATTTCTTCTTGATATTTTTTCTTGAATTGGTTCATCAAGTGGCCCTCCTTTCGTCACTGGATTATTTATCTAAAGCTTCACCAGATTTTTTCGCGATACGAACTTTTTTTCCGTTCTCAACTTTATAACCAACACGAGTTGGTTCGCCGGATTTTGGATCAATCGGCATTACGTTGGAAACGTGAATTGGCGCTTCCTGAGTAAGAATCCCGCCCTGTGGGTTATCTTGGGAAGGTTTAGCATGTTTCTTAACTTCATTCACACCTTCTACAAGAACACGGTCTTTCTTCGGGTATGCTTCAAGGATTGAACCTTGTTTCCCTTTATCCTTACCGGAAATAACCATAACTTTGTCACCTTTTTTCACGTGCATGCTTCGCGCACCTCCTTAACAAGGCATTTCAATAGAGAGTTTTTATAATACTTCTGGAGCTAATGATACGATCTTCATGAATTTAGCGTCACGAAGTTCACGAGCTACCGGGCCAAAGATACGTGTTCCGCGTGGTCCTTTGTCATCACGCACGATTACTGCTGCGTTTTCATCGAAACGAATGTAAGAACCATCTTTACGACGCATTCCGCTCTTTGAACGTACAATAACGGCCTTTACAATTTCACCTTTTTTGACAACGCCCCCTGGTGTTGCTTGTTTCACAGTAGCGGTAATAATATCACCGATGTTAGCAGTCTTACGCCCTGATCCACCCAATACTTTAATCGTCTGGATTTCACGAGCACCAGAGTTGTCGGCTACTTTCAAACGAGTCTCCTGTTGAATCATACACTGTAACCTCCCTTCGGAATCATTCCGAGCGAACTATATTAAATAATAACAGACTCTTCTACGACTTCTACAAGACGGAAACGCTTTGTTGCTGATAGCGGGCGTGTTTCCATAATGCGCACAATGTCACCATTTTTAGCTTGATTGTTTTCGTCATGAGTCTTGAATTTTTTTGAATACTTTACGCGTTTGCCATAAAGTTTGTGGAACTTATATGTCTCAACTAGAACAGTAATGGTTTTATCCATTTTGTCTGATACTACACGTCCAGTGTAAACTTTACGATTGTTACGTTCACTCATGTGAGGGTGACCTCCTCTCATTTATTAATTATTTACGCCTAACTCACGTTCACGAGCAACAGTTTTCATACGTGCGATGGACTTGCGAACCTCGCGAATACGCGCGGTGTTCTCAAGTTGACCTGTTGCCAGCTGAAAACGCAGGTTAAAAAGTTCTTCTTTTAAAGACTTAACTTTTTGTTCAATTTCGGCAGTGGTTAATTCACGGATTTCATTAGCCTTCATTGATTTCACCACCAATTTCTTCACGTTTTACAAATTTAGTGCGGATCGGCAGTTTGTGTGAAGCAAGACGCAGCGCTTCGCGCGCAACTTCTTCTGATACACCCGCAATTTCAAACAAGATTTTCCCTGGCTTAACTACAGCTACGAAGCCTTCTGGTGCACCTTTACCGGAACCCATTCGTACTTCTAGGGGTTTAGCAGTATAAGGCTTATCCGGGAAAATTTTAATCCATACTTTACCGCCACGCTTCATGTAACGAGTCATTGCGATACGCGCTGCCTCGATTTGACGGGCTGTGATCCATGCTGGATCGATTGCTTGCAAACCATATTCACCGAAATCTACTGAAGTGCCGCCTTTAGCACGACCTCTTAAGCTAGCACGGTGTTGACGACGATATTTAACACGTTTAGGCATTAACATAATGCTTTTCCCCCTTCCTTAATTGTTGTTTTTAGTTGGAAGGATTTCTCCACGATAGATCCACACTTTAACACCAAGTTTACCGTATGTGGTGTCAGCTTCAGCAGTTCCATAATCGATATCTGCACGAAGTGTGTGAAGTGGTACTGTTCCTTCACTGTAATATTCTGCACGAGCGATATCCGCACCGCCTAGGCGTCCAGATACTTGTGTACGAATACCTTTAGCTCCTCCACGCATAGCGCGTTGGATTGTTTGTTTTTGAGCACGACGGAAAGATACACGGTTTTCCAGTTGACGTGCAATATTGTCAGCTACAAGCGTAGCGTTTAGGTCAGGTTTCTTCACCTCAACAATGTTGATGTGAACACGTTTACCAGTTAGGTTATTTAGCGATTTACGAAGTGCTTCAACTTCAGAACCGCCTTTACCGATAACCATACCTGGCTTACCAGTGTGAATGGTAATGTTTACACGGTTTGCTGCGCGTTCGATTTCAACTGTAGATACGGCAGCATCTTTGAGACGTTGTTCAATATATTCACGAACTTTTATATCTTCATGCAACAAGTCAGCATAGTCTTTACCAGCGTACCACTTAGACTCCCAGTCACGGATAACGCCAATACGAAGACCTACCGGATTAACTTTTTGACCCACTGATTATCCCTCCTTCTTTTCTGATACAACCACTGTAATATGGCTGGTACGTTTGTTGATTTGGCTTGCACGTCCCATCGCACGAGGGCGGAAACGTTTAAGAGTTACACCTTCATTTACAAACGCTTCGGAAACGTATAAATTGTCCACGTCCATTTCATAATTGTGTTCAGCATTTGCAATCGCAGATTTAAGTACCTTCTCCACAACTGGAGATGCACCACGCTGTTTCAGGCGTAATGTTGCGATCGCTTCACCTACGTTTTTTCCTCGAATCAAATCGATAACTAAACGAGCCTTACGAGGAGCAATACGAACGGTTTTAGCAACTGCTTTAGCTTGCATTAGAGTAGCCTCCTCTCTCCATTAGCGTTTTGTTTTCTTATCGTCGCCTGAGTGTCCCTTAAACGTACGGGAAGGCGCGAATTCACCAAGCTTATGACCAACCATGTCTTCTGTCACGTAAACTGGTACGTGTTTGCGTCCGTCATAAACGGCAATTGTGTGTCCAACAAAGTTTGGGAAGATTGTAGAACGACGTGACCACGTCTTCACCACCTGGTGTTTGCTGTCTTCGTTCAACTTCTCAACTTTTTTCATTAAATGATCATCTACAAAAGGTCCCTTTTTTAGGCTGCGGCCCATGCATAAACCTCCCTTCGTGATTGAGAGACGGGTGTTATCGCCCGTCGTCCAACCCCGTTATTTTTTACCTCTTCTACGAACGATATATTTATCTGATGGTTTGTTACGCTTACGTGTCTTGTAACCAAGAGTTGGCTGACCCCATGGAGACACTGGAGATGGTCTACCGATAGGCGCGCGTCCTTCACCACCACCGTGAGGGTGATCACTAGGGTTCATAACAGAACCACGTACAGTTGGGCGCTTACCTTGCCAACGAGAACGTCCAGCTTTACCAACGCTGATTAATTCATGTTCAAGGTTACCAACTTGACCGATCGTCGCACGGCATGTACTTAGTACCAGACGAACTTCACGGGAAGCTAAACGTACAAGTGTATATTTTTCTTCACGACCAAGAATTTGTGCTGAAGCACCAGCTGAACGTACAAGCTGTCCTCCGCGTCCTGGTTTAAGTTCCACGTTGTGTACAATTGTACCTACTGGAATATCTTTTAGACGAAGTGAGTTACCTGTTTTGATGTCTGCACCTTCACCTGAAATGATTTCGTGGCCAACTTTCAGTCCTTTAGGAGCTAAAATGTAGCGCTTTTCTCCATCAACGTAGTTAATTAATGCAATGTTTGCGGAGCGGTTTGGATCGTATTCGATCGTAGCAACGCGTCCAGGTATTCCATCTTTATCACGCTTAAAGTCGATAATACGGTAATGACGCTTGTGACCTCCGCCTTGATGACGAACTGTCAGCCTACCCTGGTTATTACGGCCACCACGCTTGTGCAATGGTGTCAATAGGGAGCGTTCAGGTTTGTCAGTAGTAATTTCGGAGAAATCTGATACTGACATGTGTCGACGACCGTTAGTAATTGGTCGAAACTTTTTAATCGCCATCTTATTTCCCTCCTTCACTTAGTGGATTTAATGTTTATACTTCAAAGAATTCGAGTTCTTCACTGTCTTCAGTTAGTGTAACAACTGCTTTCTTACGATCAGAACGGTATCCACCGTAACGACCCATACGCTTGAACTTCCCTTTAAGGTTTGCTGTGTTCACGCGTGCAACTTTAACTCCGAAAATCTCTTCAACAGCTGTCTTGATTTCCGTTTTGTTTGCTTTCGTGCTCACTTCAAACGTGTATTTCTTTTCTCCCATAAGGTCAGCAGAATGTTCAGTAATGACAGGGCGTTTTACGATATCGCGTGGTTCTTTCATTATGAGAGCACCTCCCCTGCTTTTTCAGCTGCTTCCTTCGTTAGGATAAGTTTGTCATGCGTTAGTAAATCTAACACACTTACTTCATCAAATGTTAATGTCTTCACTGCAGGAAGATTATTAGATGATAGAACAGCATTCTCATTGCGATCAGCTGTGACAATCAACGCTTTTTCATTAACGTCTAACGCTTTAAGCATGTTGACTACTTCCTTCGTTTTAGGCGCATCAAAAGAAAGGTCCTCAAGCACAA
The DNA here is from genome assembly GCF_902726645.1 of Halobacillus ihumii. NCBI lineage: Bacteria > Bacillati > Bacillota > Bacilli > Caryophanales > Bacillaceae > Halobacillus > Halobacillus ihumii. Next base: position 2,269,697 of record NZ_CACVAO010000001.1, on the reverse strand, counting down.
CAATGTTGTTTTCTTGTACTTTAGAAGAATAAGCAGATTTCAATGCTAAACGACGCATTTTCTTAGGCATTTTGTAGCTGTAGCTACGTGGGGTCGGTCCAAATACAGTTCCGCCGCCTACCCACTGTGGTGAACGAGTTGACCCTTGACGCGCACGTCCGGTACCTTTTTGGCGCCATGGTTTACGACCGCCGCCACTAACTTCAGAACGGTTTTTAACTTTGTGTGTCCCTTGACGCAAAGAAGCGCGTTGTGACACAACAGCTTCATGTAAAACATGAGTATTAGGTTCAATTCCAAAAACAGCATCACTCAGTTCGATATCTCCAACTTGGGAGCCGCTTTGGCTTAATAGTGCTACTTTAGGCATGACATATCCTCCCTTCCTTTAATTATTTGCTAGCCTTTACTGCACTTGTTACTTTAACGTATGATTTTTTTGGTCCAGGAACATTCCCTTTAATGAGTAGCAGATTACGCTCAGCGTCCACTTTCACTACTTCAAGGTTTTGCAGGGTAACTGTTTCTCCACCCATTTGTCCTGCAAGGCCTTTACCTTTGAAGACTTTAGATGGGTCAGCACCTTGCCCCATGGATCCAGAACGACGGTGAAAACGGGAACCGTGGCTCATTGGGCCGCGAGATTGGTTATGACGCTTGATTGCGCCTTGGAAACCTTTCCCTTTAGAAGTTCCTGTTACATCGATTACGTCACCATTTTCGAAAATATCTACTTTAACCTCTTGACCTAGTTCATAGTCATCAAGGTTAGAATTACGGAATTCACGAATGTAGCGCTTAGGTGATGTGTTTGCTTTTTCAGCGTGACCTTGGTCAGCTTTCTTCAAACGGTTTGACTTTTGATCAGCAAAACCAAGCTGCAACGCTTCATAGCCATCATTTTCAACTGTCTTCTTCTGAAGAACAACGTTTGGCTCAGCCTGTACAACTGTTACTGGAATCAACTCTCCGTCTTCAGAAAAGATTTGAGTCATGCCGACCTTGCGTCCTAAGATTCCTTTCGTCATCCGTTCCACCTCCTATTGTTACCTTTTATAATTTATAATTTAATTTCAATATCCACACCTGAAGGCAGATCAAGACGCATTAGCGAATCTACTGTCTGTGGTGTCGGATTAACAATGTCGATAAGACGTTTGTGTGTACGCATTTCGAACTGTTCACGAGCATCTTTATACTTGTGAGTCGCACGAAGTACAGTATAGATAGATTTCTCAGTTGGAAGCGGGATTGGACCTGAAACATTTGCTCCGGAGCGCTTCGCAGTATCTACGATTTTCTCAGCGGATTGATCAAGCACACGGTGATCATACGCTTTTAAACGAATACGAATTTTTTCTTTTGCCATTATTTTCCCTCCTTCTTCGCCCATTTTTTAAAATAGACATTCTCCGCGAAAATTCCTTGATGTTACCCGCCATGGCAAAGGGGCCGGGTGTATCAACAACCTTTCGCATCATCGCCTTTTATGACCAACATTACTCATTATATAGAAGAAACGCGGTCAATGCAAGAGTGTTTTCATAAAAATTTATGAAGTGAGCACCTCAAGATATTATACATTCGTTTCATGCATAATTCAACCCTCATTTTAAATAGATATGATTATAGAACTTTTCATTTGAGTCAATTTCATAATGGCTCTTTAACAAAAGTAAGGATTGTTGGATCACTTTCCATTCGAAACCACTCGCTTTCCACGGGGCCCCACAGGACATGGGGTCGTTCGGCGTTGAAACAGGAGGTTTCGGTTTTAACCGAACTTCCTTGAAAACCGGCAAGCCTCCTTGGTCAACGACCTTCGGGGTCTCGCCAGCCTTTCCTTTCCCGTAGGAGTCTCGCAGTTTCCCATCCCCATTTCGCTAATGAGGCAACAAAACAATCTCACTAAAATCGAAATAGTGTCTTGATGAAAGCCTATTGAATTCCCCTCTCCTTCTCCTCTGAGACATTCGACTCGAGATTTCAGGATACTGCTTAGCCTAATATAATTAACTTAAATTATGTGCATGACTAGACTTGGGGAGATTTGATAGAACTGCAGAATAAATGACGATTTTTTTTTCAAATAAAAAAACCGTTCAAATGAAAGTAAAAAAATCAGGTAACGACCATTGGCCGTTACCTGATTTAAGAAACCATTTATTACTTAGTAATTTTAGAAACAACGCCAGAACCTACAGTACGTCCACCTTCGCGGATAGAGAATCTAGTTCCATCCTCAATCGCGATTGGAGAGATAAGTTCAACAGTCATTTCAATGTTATCGCCAGGCATTACCATTTCAACGCCTTCAGGAAGTTGAATAACACCAGTTACATCAGTTGTACGGAAGTAGAACTGAGGGCGGTAGTTTGAGAAGAATGGAGTGTGACGTCCACCCTCATCTTTTGATAGTACATAAACTTCAGCTTGGAAGTTAGTGTGTGGTGTAATAGAACCAGGCTTAGCTAGTACTTGACCACGGCTGATATCTTCACGGTTAACCCCACGAAGAAGTGCACCAATGTTATCGCCAGCTTCAGCATAATCTAGAAGCTTACGGAACATTTCCACACCAGTGATCGTAGTTTTGCGTGCATCTTCAGCCATACCGATGATTTCGATTTCGTCGCCGACTTTAACTTGGCCACGTTCAACACGACCAGTTGCAACTGTACCACGGCCAGTAATTGAGAATACGTCCTCAACTGGCATCATGAATGGCTTGTCAGTGTCACGGTCTGGAGTTGGGATGAAAGCATCAACTTGTTCCATAAGGTCAAAGATAGCTTGTTCGTACTTCTCATCACCTTCAAGTGCTTTAAGAGCAGAACCGCTTACAACTGGTGTTTCATCACCATCGAAGTCATACTCAGAAAGAAGGTCACGAACTTCCATTTCAACTAGCTCAAGTAGTTCTTCGTCGTCTACCATGTCTGTTTTGTTAAGGAAAACAACGATCGCTGGTACACCAACGTTTTTAGAAAGCAGGATGTGCTCACGAGTCTGTGGCATTGGGCCATCAGCTGCAGATACAACTAGAATAGCTCCGTCCATTTGTGCAGCACCAGTGATCATGTTTTTAACATAGTCAGCGTGACCTGGGCAGTCAACGTGTGCATAGTGACGAGTTTCAGTTTCGTACTCTACGTGTGCAGTAGAAATTGTGATTCCACGCTCACGCTCTTCTGGAGCACCATCGATCATATCGTAAGCCATTGCAGAGCCTTCACCGGATTTCTTGTGAAGTACAGTAGTGATTGCTGCAGTTAATGTAGTTTTACCATGGTCAACGTGTCCAATTGTACCAATGTTTACGTGGGACTTGGACCGGTCGAATTTTTCTTTACCCATTGTATATTTCCTCCTTTAAATAAATAACTTAGTTATTATTGATATTAATTTTATGATGAAGCAATAGGAAGAATTTCTCTTCCTATGCTTACATTACAAGTTATACTTCAACTTAGCAAAAAAATCAATTACGCACCAGCATTTTTCTTAATGATTTCCTCAGAGATACTCTTCGGAACTTCTTCATAGTGGTCAAAATGCATAGTGTACGTTCCACGTCCCTGTGTGTTTGAACGAAGAGCAGTTGCATAGCCAAACATTTCAGATAGTGGTACGAATGATTTAACAACCTGAGCAGTACCGCGAGTTTCCATACCTTCAACACGTCCGCGACGGGAAGTTACATCCCCCATGATATCACCCATATATTCTTCCGGAATAACAATTTCAACTTTCATCATTGGTTCCAGAAGAACTGGTTTACATTTGTTTTTCGCCTCTTTAAGTGCCATTGAAGCGGCTACTTTAAAGGCCATTTCGTTGGAGTCAACATCGTGGTAAGAACCATCATACAGGGTAGCTTTGATGTCGACCATTGGATATCCGGCAAGTACACCATTCTCCATAGAATCTTTAATCCCAGCTTCTACAGATGGAATGTATTCACGCGGTACAACACCACCAACGATTTTGTTTACGAATTCGTATCCAGCGCCTTCTTCATTTGGCTCAAATTTAACCCAAACGTGGCCGAATTGTCCACGTCCACCTGACTGACGCACAAACTTACCTTCAACTTCCGCACTTCCACGGAATGTTTCACGGTAGGCAACTTGTGGAGCACCAATGTTTGCGTCAACTTTGAACTCACGGCGTAAACGGTCAACGATGATGTCAAGATGAAGTTCACCCATACCACCAATAATGGTTTGACCAGTCTCCACGTTAGTTTCAGTACGGAACGTTGGATCTTCCTCAGCAAGTTTACCAAGTGCTATTGACATTTTGTCTTGGTCAGCTTTAGATTTAGGTTCAATCGCAACATCGATAACAGGCTCAGGGAATTCCATGGACTCAAGAATTACTAGACTTTTTTCGTCACATATTGTATCACCTGTACCTGTATCTTTAAGCCCGACAGCACCAGCAATATCCCCAGCATATACTGTAGAAATCTCTTCACGAGAGTTTGCGTGCATTTGCAGGATACGTCCTACACGCTCACGCTTATCTTTTGTAGAGTTCTTAACATATGAACCGGAGTCAAGTGTACCGGAGTACACCCGGAAGAAAGTCAGTTTACCTACATAAGGGTCTGTTGCGACCTTAAAGGCCAATGCAGAGAATGGCTCTTTATCGTCAGCCTTACGTACAACCTCTTCTTCAGTTTGTGGGACATGCCCCTCGATTGGTGGTACATCTAATGGTGATGGAAGATAATCAATAACTCCATCAATTAGAAGTTGCACACCTTTGTTTTTGAAAGCTGATCCACAGAAAACCGGATAGAAATCTACACTTAGAGTTGCTGTACGAATAGCCGCCTTAAGCTCATCTGTTGTGATTTCTTCTCCTTCTAAGTACTTCATCATCAAGTCTTCATCAAGTTCTGAAACAGCTTCAACTAGTTTGCTGTGATACTCTTCAGCTTGTTCTTTGTACTCATCAGGAATTTCACGTGCTTCAGCACGCGTCCCAAGGTCATCCATGTAATAGTATGCTTCCATGTTTACTAAGTCGATGATTCCTTCGAAGTCATCCTCAGCACCAATTGGAAGTTGAACAGCTGCAGCATTTGCTCCTAGACGATCTTTCAATGTGCCTAAGGAGTAAATGAAGTCTGCACCAATTTTGTCCATTTTGTTTACGAATACAATACGCGGAACACCATATGTGGTAGCCTGACGCCATACTGTTTCAGTTTGTGGTTCAACACCAGACTGAGCATCAAGTACGGCTACAGAACCATCAAGCACACGGAGGGAACGTTCAACTTCAACTGTGAAGTCTACGTGTCCAGGTGTGTCGATGATATTAATACGGTGGTCTTTCCACTGAGCAGTTGTTGCTGCGGAAGTAATCGTGATTCCGCGCTCTTGTTCCTGCTCCATCCAATCCATTTGTGAAGCCCCTTCGTGAGTTTCACCAATTTTATGGATACGTCCTGTATAGAAAAGAATACGCTCGGTAGCCGTTGTTTTACCGGCATCAATGTGAGCCATAATCCCGATGTTACGTGTCTTTTCCAAGGAGAACTCTCTAGGCATGATTCTTTCTCCTTCCTCAATGAAAATTTATTCCGCAGATGATTACCAACGGTAGTGAGCGAATGCTTTGTTTGCTTCCGCCATTTTGTGCATATCTTCGCGGCGCTTAACTGCAGCACCGGTATTGTTAGCAGCATCTAGAATTTCATTAGCTAGGCGCTCTTCCATCGTTTTCTCTCCGCGAAGACGCGCATAGTTTACGATGAAGCGTAATCCTAGTGCTTGACGGCGCTCTGGGCGCACCTCAACAGGTACTTGGTAGTTAGAACCCCCAACACGACGAGCACGTACTTCAAGTACTGGCATTACATTTTTCATAGCTTGTTCAAATGTTTCCATAGCTTCATTCCCACTACGTTCTTGAGCAAGTTCAAATGATTTATAAAGAATCTTCTGAGCCTTACCGCGCTGACCATTGACCATAATTTGGTTAATCAAACGGGTTACTAGCTTAGAGTTATACATTGGATCTGGTAACACATCACGTTTAGCTACTGGACCTTTACGTGGCATATGTTCCCCTCCTTTCTTATACAGTTAGTGACACAATTATTTGTGTGTTTTATTTACTTTTTAGGTCTTTTCGTACCATATTTAGAACGGCCTTGCATACGGCCATCAACGCTTGCAGTATCTAATGCACCGCGCACGATATGATAACGCACACCAGGTAAGTCTTTAACACGTCCGCCACGGATAAGAACAACACTGTGCTCTTGCAGGTTGTGGCCGATACCAGGAATGTAGGCGTTAACTTCTAGTTGGTTGGTTAGACGAACACGTGCATATTTACGAAGTGCAGAGTTCGGCTTTTTAGGTGTCATCGTACCCACACGCGTGCACACACCGCGTTTTTGTGGAGAAGACTGATCAGTCATACGCTTTTTATAGCTGTTGAAGCCTTTGTTCAAAGCAGGTGAGTCAGACTTCTTACCTTTACTTACGCGTCCTTTACGTACTAATTGGTTAATTGTTGGCATTATGAGTGTCCTCCCTTCTTCTATTCTTAATCCCACACATCCAGGTGGTTCATAAAAAGGCAAAAAACAAAGCTTTCGCGTTTAACCGCCAAAACTTTATTGCTTTATCGCCACAGTAGCAGCCCCTACATCAATACCGCACGCATTCCCTAATTCGTGCATCGAATCCACACTCGAATGAGGGATGTTCAATTGCGCGGCTAGTTTGGCTACTTTCGATGTCATAAACTGATCAGCATCCTCAGCTGTAATGACGTGATTCACTTCGCCATTTTTCATAGCTTTAAGTGTTTGTTTGGTCCCAATGACTATATCAGATTTAGCCTTTGCTACTTTTTCATAAGACATCTTCATATCCTCCAAAGTAACAAGGATAAACGGAAGCACCTTGATTATATTATCACTACCTAAAATTCATGTCAACTGGATTTTAAATAGTTTTTACAGAAGATGCTTCCTTATTGTTCATCCTGTGTTAGTTGTTGGCTTTATCACTTGTTCCTCTAAGTTTTCGCTTAGGGCTGTGTTACTTCCTCAGCCGTTTGAATTTCTTCACTGGCTTCAGACTGTGCCTTAATCTTACGGTACCTTGTCATACCTGTACCCGCTGGAACCAGCTTACCAATGATAACATTCTCTTTAAGTCCAAGTAACTCATCGCGCTTACCTTTAATCGCTGCATCAGTCAAGACACGCGTAGTTTCCTGGAAGGATGCTGCAGACAAGAAGCTGTCTGTTTCAAGAGAAGCCTTCGTAATGCCGAGAATAACCGGACGTCCCACAGCAGGCTGGCCGCCTTCCATAAGAACTCGTTGGTTAGCCTCTTTAAATTGGTGAATTTCCAGAAGAGATCCTGGCAATACGTCTGTATCTCCAGAGTCGAGCACACGAACTTTGCGAAGCATCTGGCGAACCATGACTTCTACGTGCTTATCGGAAATTTCAACACCTTGCATACGATATACTTTTTGAACTTCTTTCAGCAAGTATTCTTGAACTCCATCTAGTCCTTGAACACTTAGAAGTTCTTTCGGATCAATGGAACCTTCAGTCAGAGCTTCCCCTGCTACTACTTCGTCCCCTTCTACAACTCTCAGTCTAGCACCATATGGAGCTGTATAGGAACGTGTTTCAACAGCGCCCTGAACGACAATTTCCTGCTTCTCTTTCACTTCACTAATCTCGTGAACTGTACCAGCAATTTCAGTGATAACAGCTTGCCCTTTCGGATTACGCGCCTCAACGATCTCCTGAATACGCGGAAGACCTTGTGTGATGTCATCACCTGCTACCCCACCAGTGTGGAATGTACGCATAGTCAGCTGTGTACCTGGTTCACCGATGGATTGTGCAGCAATAATACCTACTGCTTCTCCAACTTCCACTTCATCACCTGTTGCTAAGTTACGACCGTAACACTTCTTACAAACACCATGCTTCGTATTACATGTGAACGCAGAGCGAATCACGACTTTTTCTAAGCCAGCGTCAACAATTTGTTTCGCTGCATCTTCGAAAATGACCTCGTTGCGATTAGCAAGGGTTACTCCTGATTCTGGATGTTTAACTGTTTCAAAAGCAGTTCGCCCGATTAGACGATCAATCAATGGCTCAATCATTTCTGTCCCTTCTCTTAGAGAAGAAACGGTTAAGCCGCGGTCTGTTCCACAATCATCTTCCCGAACGATTACATCTTGCGCCACATCTACAAGTCGACGCGTCAAGTAACCAGAGTCAGCTGTCTTAAGTGCTGTATCAGCAAGTCCTTTACGAGCTCCGTGTGTGGAAATAAAGTATTCAAGTACAGTAAGCCCCTCACGGAAGCTCGATTTAATCGGTAATTCAATAATACGTCCTGCCGGGTTAGCCATCAGACCACGCATACCAGCAAGTTGTGTGAAGTTTGATGCATTACCACGTGCGCCTGAATCACTCATCATGAAAATTGGGTTACGCGGGTTCAGTGACTGCATCAAACGATCTTGAATATCATCTTTAGCTGCTGACCATATTTCAATGACACGGTCATAACGTTCGCCTTCAGTGATTAGTCCGCGGCGGAACTGTTTAAGCACTTTATCCACTTTTCCTTGTGCTTCGTCAAGGATTTCTTGTTTCTCTGGAAGTACAACAACGTCAGAGACACCGACAGTAATCCCAGCTTTAGTGGAATAAGCAAAGCCAAGGTCTTTCATGCGGTCCAACATCTTGGACGTTTCACTAATTGTAAACCGTTTAAATACTTCCGCAATAATGTCCCCAAGAATTCCTTTTTTGAATGGAAGGACTTCTTCGCGGCCGGCAATCTCTTTCCTAACATCTGCGCCTTTTTCTACAAAGAATCGATCGGATGTCTTCACTTCCAAGTTCTCTTGTGTCGGCTCATTCATGTAAGGGAATGAGTTTGGAAGCATTTCGTTAAAGATTAATTTCCCTACTGTGGTAATCAGCAACTGTTGCTGCTGCTCTTCAGTAAAGGTTTCATTCTTCAATGAGCTGGCTTGAACGGCAACACGTGTGTGCAAGTGTGTATATCCGTTCTGATAAGACATAATAGCCTCATTTAGATCTTTAAAGATCATTCCTTCACCAACAGCGCCCGGCCGTTCAAGGGTAAGGTAATAGTTTCCGAGTACCATATCCTGAGAAGGCGTAACAACTGGTTTACCGTCTTTCGGGTTAAGGATGTTTTGAGCAGCCAGCATTAAAATGCGTGCTTCCGCTTGGGCCTCAGAAGATAATGGCACGTGAACAGCCATCTGGTCACCATCAAAGTCAGCGTTATAAGCTGTACATACGAGCGGGTGAAGACGAATGGCTCGGCCTTCCACAAGGGTCGGCTCAAATGCCTGTATCCCTAGACGGTGAAGAGTTGGGGCACGGTTGAGCAGAACAGGGTGTTCTTTAATCACGTCTTCTAAAACATCCCAAACTTCAGGGTGCACACGTTCAATCTTGCGTTTCGCTGATTTAATATTGTGGGCAAGACCGCGTGAGACGAGCTCTTTCATGACAAAAGGCTTGAATAATTCAAGGGCCATTTCTTTAGGAAGACCACATTGGTACATTTTAAGACTTGGTCCAACGACGATTACAGAACGCCCTGAGTAGTCAACACGTTTACCGAGCAAGTTTTGACGAAAACGTCCCTGTTTCCCTTTAAGCATGTGAGAAAGGGATTTAAGCGGACGGTTCCCTGGACCAGTAACCGGACGTCCTCGACGGCCGTTATCGATGAGAGCATCGACAGCTTCCTGAAGCATACGTTTTTCATTCTGAACAATAATCGTTGGAGCCCCAAGATCCAGCAATCGCTTAAGACGGTTGTTACGGTTAATCACCCGACGATAAAGGTCATTTAAGTCAGAGGTAGCGAAACGCCCTCCATCTAGCTGAACCATTGGACGTAATTCAGGTGGAACGACCGGAAGAACATCCAAAATCATCCAGGATGGATTGTTTCCAGAGTGACGGAATGATTCAAGAACTTCCAAACGCTTAATCGCACGAGTACGGCGTTGGCCCTGTGCTGTTTTAAGCTCTTCTTGCAGTTTCTCCACTTCTCCGTCAAGGTCAATATCATAAAGCAACTTGCGAATTGCTTCTGCTCCCATAGCCGCTTGGAACCCTTGACCGAATTTTTCACGGTATGAACGATACTCTTTTTCAGAAAGAAGTTGCTTTCTATCCAGAGCTGTCTCCCCTGGGTCCGTTACGATATATGCCGCAAAGTAAATGACTTCTTCCAAAGCACGAGGAGACATATCAAGAACAAGCCCCATACGACTCGGAATACCTTTGAAGTACCAAATGTGAGAAACAGGGGCAGCTAATTCTAAGTGCCCCATACGCTCACGACGTACTTTCGCTTTTGTTACTTCCACACCACAACGATCACAAACAACACCCTTATACCGGACACGTTTGTATTTACCGCAATGACATTCCCAATCTTTCTGAGGACCAAATATCCGTTCACAGAACAAGCCATCTTTTTCAGGCTTTAACGTACGATAATTAATTGTTTCTGGTTTTTTAACTTCACCATAAGACCAAGAGCGTATCTTGTCTGGTGATGCTAAACCAATTTTCATATACTCAAAATTATTTACATCTAGCAAGGGGCCTACCTCCCTTTCAGTCTCCAGGTTCTACCCTAAGCTTAGAACACAATCACGTCTATTGTTCTTCCATGTTCAAGTTCTCAGATTCTTTTGTTTGTTCATCTTCGATATCTCGCATTTCTATTTCCTTCTCATCACCAGATAGAATTTTTACATCCATACCCAGACTTTGAAGTTCCTTAATCAGAACTTTAAAGGATTCTGGAACACCTGGTTCTGGAACGTTATCACCTTTAACGATGGCTTCGTACGTCTTCACACGACCAACGACATCATCAGACTTAACAGTAAGAATTTCCTGCAGTGTATAAGCAGCACCGTACGCTTCTAGTGCCCATACCTCCATCTCACCAAAACGCTGACCGCCGAACTGTGCTTTACCACCAAGCGGTTGCTGCGTTACAAGAGAGTATGGTCCTGTAGAACGAGCGTGCAGTTTATCATCTACCATGTGTGCCAGTTTAATCATATACATGACGCCAACAGATACACGATTATCGAATGGTTCACCTGTGCGGCCATCATAGAGAATGGTTTTTGCATCACGGGACATACCAGCTTCTTCAAGTGTTTCCCATACGTCTTCCTCACGCGCTCCATCAAATACTGGTGTCGCTACACGAGTGCCAAGCTGACGAGCAGCCATTCCCAAGTGTAATTCAAGCACCTGACCAATGTTCATACGAGATGGAACCCCTAGAGGGTTAAGCATGATGTCAACTGGTGTTCCGTCTGGCAAGAACGGCATATCCTCTTCAGGGAGAATCTTAGAGATAACCCCTTTGTTACCGTGTCGTCCTGCCATTTTATCTCCTTCAGAAATCTTACGCTTCTGAACGATATAGGCACGGATTAATTGGTTTACTCCTGGAGGCAGTTCATCTCCATCCTCACGGTTGAAGATTTTCACATCGAGGACAATCCCGCCAGCTCCATGCGGTACACGTAGAGACGTGTCTCGAACTTCACGTGCTTTTTCACCAAAGATAGCATGCAGGAGGCGCTCTTCAGCAGATAGCTCCGTAACCCCTTTAGGTGTTACTTTTCCTACTAGTAAATCTCCATCACTTACTTCAGCACCAACACGGATAATACCTCGTTCGTCTAAATCACGAAGCGCGTCTTCGCCAACGTTTGGAATATCACGTGTGATTTCTTCTGGTCCAAGCTTTGTATCGCGGGCTTCAGACTCATATTCCTCTATATGAATGGAAGTGTACACATCGTCCTTCACGAGACGTTCACTCATAATGATGGCATCCTCATAGTTATAACCATCCCATGTCATAAAGGCAACAAGCGGGTTCTGACCAAGCGCAAGTTCACCCATATCCATGGACGGCCCGTCAGCAAGGATTTCACCTTTCGTTACGCGGTCTCCTTTAGAAACAATCGGACGCTGATTGTAGCAGCTTCCTTGGTTAGAACGGATAAACTTCTGCAGACGATAACGGTCTAAATCGCCTTCTACCTCTCTGCCATCCACTTCAGAAATACGGCGTACAAGCACTTCTTTTGCTTCTACCCGCTCTACTGTTCCTTCATGCTGGCAAATAACAGCAGCTCCAGAGTCTTTACCAGATACATACTCCATTCCTGTACCAACAATTGGTGCATCAGGTTTAAGCAATGGAACAGCTTGACGCTGCATGTTTGCTCCCATTAGAGAACGGTTGGAGTCATCGTTTTCTAAGAACGGGATACAGGCAGTCGCTGCAGACACCACTTGTTTTGGTGAAACGTCCATATAATCTAGACGATCGCGATTTACAACCGTGTTCTCACCACGGAAGCGAGCGATAACCTCTTCATCTTGGAAAGAGCCATCTTCGTCTAGCTTTGCGTTGGCCTGGGCTACTACATAGTTGTCTTCTTCATCAGCTGTTAAATAATCAATTTGGGCAGTAACCTTACCCGTTTCAGGATCAACACGACGATACGGCGTTTCAATGAAACCAAATTCATTTACTTTTGCATAAGAAGACAGTGAGTTAATCAACCCGATGTTTGGCCCTTCTGGTGTTTCGATAGGACACATACGACCGTAGTGTGAATAGTGTACGTCACGAACTTCAAAGCCTGCACGTTCACGAGTTAGACCACCAGGCCCAAGGGCTGATAAACGGCGTTTGTGCGTAAGCTCAGCCAGCGGATTGGTCTGATCCATAAATTGTGAAAGTTGGGAGCTTCCAAAGAATTCTTTAATGGACGCAATCACCGGTCGAATATTAATGAGCTGCTGTGGCGTAATAGAAGAAGTGTCCTGGATCGACATACGCTCTCTTACCACACGCTCCATACGGGATAACCCGATACGGAATTGGTTCTGAAGCAATTCTCCAACGGAACGAAGACGACGGTTACCTAAGTGGTCAATGTCATCTGTGCCACCCACATTATGCAATAAATTAAAGAAATAACTGATGGAAGATAGAATATCTGCCGGCATAATGTTTTTCACATCGCGGTCAATATTCGCATTTCCAATTACATTTATGGAACGCTCACCTTCAGGATCGGTTGGATCTACAATTTTAACTGATTGTACACGAATCGGTTCTTCTAGAACCCCGTCAACCGTCTCTAACACACGTTCACTGGTCGTTTCTTCTTCATTATCGAAGTGCGGAATTAACTTATCCAACAAGCGACGATCTATTTTTGCGCCTTTTTCAGCCAATACTTCGCCTGTTTCTTCATCCACTAATGTTTCTGCTAAGGTCTGGTTGAAAAGACGATCTTTAATGTGGAGCTTTTTATTTATTTTATAGCGCCCTACTCGTGCAAGGTCATAACGTTTTGGATCAAAGAAACGGGAAACTAGCAAGCTTTTGGCATTTTCGACTGTTGGCGGTTCACCAGGGCGCAGTCGCTCATAAATTTCAAGCAATGCTTTCTCACTATTTTCAGTATTGTCTTTTTCCAATGTGTTTTTTAGATACTCATTATCCCCGATCAGATCAATAATCTCTTGATCAGTGCCGAAACCAAGCGCACGTAAAAGGACGGTAATTGGAAGTTTACGTGTACGATCAATCCGCACATGCACAACATCCTTCGCATCTGTTTCCATCTCAAGCCAAGCCCCGCGGTTCGGAATTACTGTCGCGGAATAGCCTCGCTTACCGTTTTTATCAATCTTTTTATTAAAATATACACTTGGAGAGCGAACAAGCTGAGAAACAATAACACGCTCAGCACCATTAATGATAAAGGTACCCGTGTCTGTCATAAGCGGGAAATCTCCCATAAATACTTCTTGCTCTTTCACTTCGCCAGTTTCATTGTTCAGAAGACGAACTTTCACACGAAGTGGTGCATTGTATGTTACGTCTCGATCTTTTGACTCATCTACTGGATACTTTGGCTCGCCAAGGCTGTAGTCTACAAATTCCAGTGATAGGTTACCTGTAAAATCTTCAATTGGCGAAATGTCTTTAAACATTTCTTTCAAACCTTCTTCTAAGAACCAATCATAAGAAGCTGTTTGAATTTCAATTAAATTAGGCAACTCTAAAACTTCACTGATACGTGCATAACTTCTGCGCTGGCGGTGTCGTCCGTATTGAACTAGTTGACCTGTCAACTGATTCACCCCTCAAATCAAGCATTTTTATAACGAAAAAAGGGTTCGGCAAAGACATGCCGAACAGGCTTGCGGTTGATCTTGCCACAAGCACTATTGTAAACATCCGCTCAAACCGGATGGTATTTCTTCATTTCTCTCTAACGTTAGACAAAAAAGAAAAAGGGTTTTCAAATAAAAACCTCGTTTCATTTTGCTTGTTCGATTTACCATTCTATCCTTCTATCAAAAAATTATTCAATATAATGAAAAAAAAGGACTTGACAACACTAAGGTCATATTGGCATTTTTCTATACTAGCACAATTCAATAGAGCAGTCAAACCTTTTTAGCTTTCAATATATAATAACCCTTCTTCTTCTCGACAACCTCTACATCGCCGAACAATTCATTCAATTTAGTTTCGGCCGAAGGAGCACCTTGTTTCTTTTGGATCACGACCCAAAGTTCTCCCCCATTAACAAGAGCATCTCTCGATTCTTCAAACATGAGGTGCACGGTTTTCTTTCCGGCACGTATAGGGGGGTTCGTCAAGATAGCAGCGAATTGTTTACCTTGAATACTCGAAAAACGGTCACTTTCTACAACTGAAACATTCTCAATTTCATTCTGTTCGGCATTTCGTTTCGCAAGCGTTAAAGCCCGCTCGTTTACATCAGCCATCCAAACATGACGTTGTTTTAAATCTTTAGCTAAAGATACGCCAATCGGTCCGTATCCACACCCAAGATCCAGCAAATCACCGCGAACAGACGGCTGCTGGAACGATTCAATGAGAAGGCGAGACCCAAAGTCTACCTCTCTTTTCGAAAAAACAGCATGATCTGTCGTAAAGTTTAATAGCATTCCCCTTAGGTTAAATGACCATGAGCGCTCTTCACTCTTAGCGTTCGTTCTCTTTGAATAATAATGTTCTGACATACTGTGAACACCTTCTTTTACCGGGAAGTAGTACTTCAGAAGATTTATTCTACAAAGGTTACTTCGTAGATAAAAAGAGATAAAGAAAGCCCGCCGATAGTCAGCGAGCTTTACTTTAACAAGTACGATTACTTAAGTTCTACAGAAGCGCCAGCCTCTTCAAGCTTAGATTTCATTTCTTCAGCTTCTTCTTTAGCAATTCCTTCTTTAATAGCACCAGGCGCATTGTCAACTAGATCTTTTGCATCTTTAAGACCAAGACCAGTGATTTCACGTACTGCTTTAACCACTTTGATCTTAGAACTTCCAGCAGATTCTAGTACTACATCAAATTCAGTTTTTTCTTCTTCAGCTTCGCCGCCTGCAGCAGCACCGCCAGCTGCAACTGGAGCCGCAGCAGATACACCAAATTCTTCTTCAATTGCTTTAACTAGATCGTTAAGCTCAAGAACAGACATCTCTTTAATCGCTTCAATAATTTGTTCATTAGACATGAGATAGATCCTCCTCAGATTTTAAATAAAAATTTATATTGCCAATAACGAGCGCTGGCTTAGGCGCTTTCTTCTTCTTTTTGATCCGCAATTGCTTTTGTAGCGTAAGCGAAATTGCGAATTGGTGCTTGAAGCACGCTTAGGAACATAGAAACAAGACCTTCGTAGTTCGGAATAGTTGCAAGCTCTTTAATTTGATCAAGAGTCGCTACTTGTCCTTCGATCACGCCGCCTTTAAGTTCAAGCTTGTCATGATCTTTTGCAAAGTTGTTAAGAATTTTCGCCGGAGAAACAGCGTCATCCTCACTAAATGCAAGAGCTGTAGGCCCCACTAGAACCTCTTCAAGTTCTGTAAGCTCAGCTTCTTGTACAGCACGGCGAGTCATTGTGTTTTTATGCACTTTGAAGTCTACACCTGCTTCACGAAGCTGTGAGCGAAGTTCAGTTACTTCTGCTACATCAAGTCCGCGGTAATCTACAAGTACTGCAGATTTACTGTTACGGAATTTGTCAGCTATTTCAGCTACAACTTGCTGTTTCTGCTCGATAATTTTGCTCATCGTTCCACCTCCTATTGACGTTTCATCATACCGCTTCCGATGCCAGGACCAACAAATAACGGCAAAAAAAGTACCTCCATGCAGACATGGAGGTACGTATGCCAGGACATCCGTTTGTCCTGTTTATCCATACACCTCGGCAGGAAATTAAGCGATTATTCGCACCTGCTGTCTACGGTATAACGTATTCGATTTATACAACGTTACTTATTATATGAAATTAGAAACGGAAAGTCAACATGTAAATAATTATTTTACGTAACTAGAAATATCAACTTTAATGCCAGGCCCCATAGTTGAAGAAACAGCAGCATTGCGCATGTAAGTTCCTTTAGCCGCCTGAGGTTTAGCTTTAACCAAAGCATCCGTGATAGCATCGAAGTTTTCTTTTAGCTTCTCTGCCTCGAAAGAAGCTTTACCAATTGGTACATGGATGTTAGCCGCTTTGTCAACACGGTATTCTACTTTACCTGCTTTGATTTCATTCACAGCTTTTTCAACTTCAAACGTAACGGTTCCTGTTTTAGGGTTCGGCATAAGACCTTTAGGTCCTAGTACGCGGCCAAGCTTCCCTACTTCAGCCATCATGTCTGGAGTCGCAACGACTACATCAAAGTCGAACCAGCCTTGATTAATCTTGTTAATAAGGTCTTGATCTCCAACATAATCAGCGCCAGCAGCTTCTGCTTCTTTTGCTTTATCACCTTTAGCAAAAACAAGCACACTCTGGGTTTTACCTGTACCGTGCGGAAGCACCATAGCCCCGCGAATTTGCTGGTCCGCTTTCTTCGGATCAACACCTAGACGGAAGGCCGCTTCAACGGTCTCATCAAAGTTTGCTTTTGATGTTTCTTTTACAAGGTTAATTGCTTCTTGTGCATCATATGATTTCGTACGATCAACAAGTTTAAGAAGTTCTTGTTGCTTTTTCGTTTTTTTAGCCATTTTATTTCCTCCTCGTTGTGGTTTTAACGGATTAACCTCCCACGAATAAAGGTTGCGATAGCAAGGAAATTTCCTCTCTCGCAACCTTTAACTCCATCAAAGTGACGCTGTGGGATTAGTCTTCAACTGTGATCCCCATGCTGCGCGCTGTACCTTCAACCATGCGCATGGCAGCTTCAACGTCAGCAGCGTTTAAGTCAGGCATTTTTGTTTCCGCGATTTCGCGAACTTGATCACGCTTGACAGCTGCTACCTTGTTACGGTTCGGCTCACCTGAACCTGATTCAATACCTGCTGCTTTCTTAAGAAGAACGGCAGCTGGCGGAGTTTTAGTAACAAATGTAAATGAACGGTCTTCAAATACCGTAATTTCAACCGGAATAATCATACCCGCTTCATCTTGCGTTTTAGCGTTAAACTCCTTACAGAAGCCCATGATATTAATACCTGCTTGACCTAGCGCCGGTCCTACTGGCGGTGCTGGGTTAGCTTTACCTGCTGGGATCTGAAGCTTAACAACTTTGATAACTTTTTTAGCCACGAGACACACCTCCTTAAAGTCCGTGATGTGGTAATAGGGTTTTCCCCTCCCACTCATCTAATATGCATCAACGCCCCTCTGTATAGAGGCACATAAAGAACATTAGAATTTTAGCATTTATTTTCATATAATGCAAGAGGGGAGATATTTATAATTTTTCAATCTGTGAGAAGTCCAATTCAACCGGTGTTTCTCTTCCAAACATATTGACATGAACTTTTACCTTTTGCTTATCTATATCGATATGCTCAATTGATCCTGTGAAATTCGCAAATGGACCTTCTGTAACTTTTACACTTTCCTTCACTTCAAAATCAACTTCAGCTGCAGAAGGTTTATCCATACCCATACGTTTAAGTACTGTCTCCACTTCTTCAGGCAAGAGAGGGATTGGTTTTGAACCAGAGCCAGTAGACCCGACGAATCCAGTGACACCAGGTGTGTTACGCACTACATACCATGAGTCATCTGTCATCACCATCTCAGCTAGTACATAACCAGGGAAAACTTTTTTCTTAGCGACTTTACGCTTTCCGTTCTTAATTTCAGTTTCTTCATCCTCAGGAACAAGAACGCGGAAGATCTTATCCTCCATTCCCATAGATTCGACACGTTTTTCTAAATTGGCTCTTACTTTGTTTTCATAACCTGAATAAGTGTGAACCACATACCATCTTTTTTCCATTCATACAGGACAAGTGGCTTGCCCTTCCCTCCCTTAACTTAAAATTTAAAAAAGCGATTTTATGATCCTCGCTTTCTTTAACCAACATAAAAAACCCGTTAAACGGGTTTTTGTTGCAAGGCTATATTATATTATATCACAATTAAGACTTTACTATTATTTAGAAATGAGTTCAAGTACCTGAGAGATTCCTAGATCAACAATCGCAAAGAACACAGCCACAAAAGCTACAGTGCCCAATACGGTAATGGTGTACCTCGTAAGCTCCTGTCCTTTAGGCCAGCTTACTTTGCGCATTTCACGAGATACATTCTTGAAGAATTTAAACATGCTACACTACCTCCAAACTTATGCCTGCCGGCTTCATGCTCTATTTCGTTTCACGGTGAAGTGTATGAGTTGTACACGTTTTGCAAAACTTACGAACCTCTAATCGCTCGGGTTGATTTAATCTGTTTTTATGAGTGCTATAATTGCGACTTTGACATTGTACGCAAGCTAGAATAATCTTTGTTGACATCTTTCATCACCTCACATTAGAGGTATAATCACTTTCATAAATGTAGCACGCTTTCAAGTGGCTGTCAATTATACCTTATAGCGTAATTTCACTCATTTCCAAATATTTCTCAAGCTTTCTCTTAACCCGCTGCAACGCATTATCAATCGACTTAACATGCCGCTTCAGCTCAACAGAGATTTCCTGGTAGGATTGCCCGTCCAAATAAAGTGCGAGCACCTTCTGTTCTAATTCGCTTAATAATTCAGAAATTTTTTCTTCCATATCGCCAAACTTTTCTTTGTTGACGATTAGTTCTTGAGGGTCAATGACCTTAGAACCGGCTATAACATCTAATAGTGTACGATCTGATTCTTCATCAAAGATAGGCTTGTCCAGCGATACATAAGAATTTAGCGGAATGTGTTTCTGTCTTGTGGCGGTTTTAATTGCGGTAATAATTTGACGGGTAACGCACAGTTCTGCGAAAGCTTTAAACGAAGATAATTTCTCCCCTTGATAGTCTCTAATTGCCTTATACAAGCCAATCATGCCTTCTTGTACAATGTCTTCTCGATCTGCACCAATAAGAAAATACGTCCGGGCTTTTGCACGAACGAAATTCTTATACTTATTAATTAAATAATCTAAAGCCTGGATCTGACCCTGGTTAATACGCTCGATAATTAACTCGTCATCAAGCTTATCAAGATCCAGCTCTTCGATGCCTGCCTCAGTTTGTCCGATGCTCACTCAGGATCCCTCCGACCGTGGTACCTAAATATATAGAAATATTATACAGTAAGCGCTTCACTAGCGTCAACAAGCCCTTGTTATTTACCTCCTCGACGCCATTTTTCAAAAATGTCGCGTATCTCTTTATTCATCGGGATCTTCGGCTGATATTGAACCGCTTTATGAGATTCTACATCTTTCTTTATTTCCCGTTGAATATTCATGACCTCAATGTAAAGTTCTCTGGCAGATTTCCTAAAGGCCCCCTGGGCAAAAATCGTACGCTGTTCTGCATAGTCAGAGGTAGCTACATACACTTGTGTCCGTATATCGGTTAAGCTGCCAGCCAACTTCTCAATCCGCTCATCAGCTGTTTCATTTTCTTTTGTAAAAATGACTTCAATTTTAAAATTGTGCTGCTTCCTTTCAAGACCCCTTACATGGTACGCATCAAAAACAACAATAACCCGATCGCCCGTATACGCCTGGTATTCAGCCAATTTTTCGATCAGAAGGTCCCTGGCCTGACCTAAATCCCGGTCTTTAAGTCGCTTAAGCTCCGGCCAAGCTCCAATGATGTTGTACCCATCAACAAGTAAAACAATCATCGTTACTCACCGAGGGGGCGGCGCTTCCTGTAGACTTCATACATCAAGAGGGATGCTGCCACTGAAGCATTCAAAGAAGTCACCTGACCTGTCATAGGAAGACGTACCATCCAGTCACATTTCTCTTTCGTTAAGCGGCTCATCCCTTTTCCTTCACTTCCGATGACAAGGGCTACAGCCATATTCCCGTCTAACTGCCGATAGTCTTCTGTACCCTCCGCATCTGTTCCTACGACCCAAACAAACCGCTCTTTCAGTTCGTCAATTGTGCGGGAGAGATTCGTCACCCGAGCAACAGGGATATATTCAATCGCTCCCGTTGATGTTTTGGCGACTGTAGTCGTTAACCCGACTGACCTCCGTTTAGGAATGATTACGCCATGGGCACCACTCGCGTCTGCTGTTCGCAATATCGAACCCAGGTTATGAGGATCTTCAATCTCATCTAAAATAACAAAAAAGGGGGACTCCCCTTTTTCTTCCGCACGAGCAAATAAATCATCAATATCACTATATTCGTAGGCGGCTACAGCAGCGGCTACACCCTGGTGGTTACCTTCTACTAATTGATCAATTTTTCGCTTGGGAACCTTCTGAACAATGACACCATTCTCTTTAGCAAGCTGTTCAAGCTTCTTCAAAGCATTGTGCTGAAGTTGGTCTGAAACGAGCAATTTATTAATAGCTCGTCCTGATCGCAGCGCTTCTTGTACACTGTTTTTACCAATAATCCACTCATCTTTCATTGCTCTCACTCCTTTCTTCAACCAGATCAATAGCATTTGTGATCAGCTCTTCAAGCCGCTCCGTATGCCCCGCTAAATAATGGTAACCAATCACGGCCTCAAACGCAGTCGAGTAACGATACGTCTGGACGTTTGTATTCTTAGGTATGCTTCCGGACTTGGCATTGCGGCCACGCCTGAGCACGCCTTCCTCTTCTTCTGTCAAAAAGGCATCTTCCTGCCATGCCTGGACAACTTTTGCCTGCGATTTAGCTGACACAAATCTTACAGCTGCTTGATGTAACTGTTGAGGCTTAATAACTTCACCCTTATCTAGTAAATATTTACGAACATATAATTCATAGACCCCGTCTCCCATATAAGCGAGAGCGAGGCTCTTCATTTGTTTCACATTCGTTGCCGCCATAGAAGCTCAGCCCCGTTTCCAGCGAGTACCTTGAGAGGTATCCTCTAAAATAATATTACGCGCCTTCAGTTCATCACGAATCTGATCAGCACGAGTAAAATCACGATCTTTCCGGGCCTGCTTCCTTTCAGCAATCAATGAATCGACTTCTTCATCTAACAGCTCTTCATCTTTGGCGATTTGTACACCCAAGACATCCGTCAACTCTTTCAATGCCTGCTCAAAGTGTTCAAGCACTGCTTCATTGGTCTGTTCCGCCTGTAGATAGAGGTTAGCTGACTTCGTTAAATCAAATAACACAGAAATTGCATTAGCTGTGTTAAAATCATCGTCCATTTCAGTCATGAACTGCTGTTTATGCTGGGCAATTTGCGCCATCCAAGTCTCTGTAGACTCTTGCAAATTCATACTGGATTTCTTACGATGCTGAATATTTTCATAAGCATTCCGAATTCGGTCCAGACTGCTTTTCGCTCCCGCTAATAGCTCATCACTAAAATTAATCGGATGACGGTACTGGACACTCAGCATAAAGAAGCGAATCACTTGCGGGTCGTGTTTTTGAATTAAGTCATGGGCGAGCACGAAATTCCCTAAGGATTTAGACATTTTTTCATTTTCAATGTTGATATATCCATTATGCATCCAGTACCGAGCAAACGAATGACCATTATTGGCTTCAGACTGGGCAATTTCGTTTTCATGGTGAGGAAATGTAAGGTCTTGCCCGCCTGCATGGATATCAATCGTATCTCCTAAATATTTTCGCGCCATTGCTGAGCATTCAATATGCCAGCCGGGGCGACCTTCACCCCATGGGCTTTCCCATGAAATCTCCTCTGGCTTTGCCTCTTTCCAGAGCGTAAAATCAAGGGGATCCTCTTTCTTCTCGCCCACTTCAATCCTAGCCCCAGAACGAAGCTCATCAATTGATTGGTGAGAAAGTTTCCCGTATTCATCAAAAGACCGTGTACGGAAATAAACGTCCCCTTCTGATTCATAGGCGAAACCTTTTTCAATTAATCCATTGATAAAAGCGATAATTTCTTCCATATTGTCTGTTACACGAGGATGATGAACGGCTTCTTTCACACCAAGCGCCTTTACATCCTCTTTATACGCCTCGATAAATCGGTTTGCGATATCTGGGACTTCTTCGCCCATCTCATTGGCAGCTTTTATCAATTTATCGTCGACATCTGTAAAATTAAGCACGTACTCGACCTCATAACCACGATACTCAAAATATCTGCGCACGGTGTCAAATACGATAGCTGGACGAGCATTGCCGATATGAATATAGTTGTACACGGTTGGTCCGCATACATACATTTTCACTTTCCCCTCTTCCAGCGGCTGAAAAGTTTCTTTAGTTCTTGTTAGTGTATTGTAAACGTTAATGCTCATTATGACTGACTCCTTCCACCTTATCTAACTGATCACGCAAGCGTGTAATTTCTTTCTCCATTTGGTCCAGCCGATCATAAACCGGGTCAGGAAGCTTGTGGTGATCTAAATCCTTCCTGCCAATTTTCTTACCATCCTGAACTACCACATGTCCGGGAATCCCGACAACAGTTGAATTGGCCGGCACTTCATGTAACACCACCGAGCCTGCTCCTACTTTAGAATTCTCCCCAATTGTGATCGACCCTAATACTTTCGCCCCTGTAGCAACGAGTGAGTTATCTTGCAAGGTAGGATGCCGTTTTCCTTTCTCTTTCCCTGTTCCACCTAAAGTCACGCCCTGAAACAGTGTTACATTATCGCCAATCTCACATGTCTCCCCAATGACGACTCCCATGCCGTGATCTATGAAAAAGCGGCGGCCGATTTTAGCCCCCGGATGAATTTCAATGCCTGTAAAAAAACGGCTGACTTGAGAAATAACCCGGGCGATAAAGAAGAACTTCCGCTTATATAAAGCATGTGCTACTCGATGCGCCCATATCGCATGTAATCCAGAGTACGTCAGTATGACTTCCACATAAGAACGAGCTGCGGGATCCTGATCAAAGACCACATCGACATCCTCTTTAAACATTTTCATAAGCCCCATCCATACCCCTCCTTTTATATAAGAAAAAGCGTGCAATTAACCTAAAAAAAACGCGTCTCATGTGCTTAGGCAGCACAGAGACGCGTTATGCGCGGTTCCACTCTGTTTTGGGAATAACTCTTTCCCCTCTTTAAAACCTGATAACGGCAGGTGACCGCTGACAGCATACTTTTTTCAGCTGCAGACTCCGAGGTGCATTTCAGAAATGTTCCTTACAATCACTTTCAGCCAGTGGTGATTGTCTCTGTGGTAAGGATTTCACTCCATACTTCTCCTCTTCAACGTTTCATATGAGTATCTTCACTATATGCTATAATCAAATGTTTGTGAATTAATTAGTTTTGAAGCTGGTTCAGGACATCATTCAAACGGATAGTAACCGTCTCCGCCCCTAGCAGGTGAATAGCATCTGGCAGTTCAGGGCCATGAGTCTGTCCTGTAGTTGCCACACGAATCGGCATAAACAGCTTCTTCCCTTTATGACCTGTTTCTTTCTGTGTCGCCTTAATCTGTGCTTTAACATTCGCTGGTGAGAAATCATCAAGCTCTGCAAGCTTTTTCTTGAACGTATCAAGAACTTCTGGAACTTGTTCTCCTTTTAACACATCCATCGCTGATTCATCATACTGAATTTCTTGTTTGAAAAAAAGTTCAGTTAGCTCAACGATTTGCGCACCGTAATCCAGCTGTTCATGGTAAAGACTTATCAATTCACGTGCCCAGGACTGATCATCTTCGGTCATATTTTCAGATAAACGACCAGCCTCAACCAAATGTGGCAAGGCCAAATCAACAACACTGTCCAAATCCAACGCCTTCACATATTGATTGTTCATCCATTTTAACTTAGCAGGGTCAAAAATCGCAGGTGAAGTCGATAAACGGTCAGAATCAAATTGTTCAATCAGCTGATCCTTTGTGAAGATTTCTTCTTCTCCAACAGGCGACCAGCCCAACAATGTAATAAAGTTGAATAAAGCTTCTGGTAAATAGCCTAGCTTGTTATATTGTTCAATGAACTGAAGAATGTGTTCATCACGCTTACTTAGCTTCTTACGATTCTCATTTAGGATAAGAGTCATATGGCCAAATGTTGGCGGCTCCCAGCCCAATGCATCGTAGACCATCATCTGCTTAGGTGTATTGGAAATATGTTCTTCCCCCCGAAGCACATGGGTAATCTCCATTAAGTGGTCGTCTACCGCTACAGCAAAATTGTAAGTAGGCGTCCCATTTTTCTTTACAATAACCCAGTCACCAAAGTCACTAGATTCGAAGGAAATATCATCTCGTACGAGGTCATTAAATTTGTACGTCTTCCCTTCTGGAACCCGTATACGAATACTTGGCTGACGGCCTTCCGTTTCAAACTGATTAATTTGTTCTTCTGACAAATTGCTGTGGGCACCAGAATATTTAGGAACTTCACCACGAGCGCGTTGAGCTTCCCGCTCCGCATCTAATTCTTCTTCCGTCATATAACATTTATAAGCAAGACCTTTTTCTAACAGTTCATCGACATACTTTTTATACAGTTCGAGACGTTCCATTTGGCGATAAGGTCCATAATTACCACCGACATCCGATCCTTCATCCCATTCGATTCCTAACCACTTCAGGTAATTTAATTGACTTTGTTCGCCGCCTTCGACATTTCGCTTAGCATCCGTGTCCTCTACACGAATAATAAATTTACCTCCTGCATTTCTTGCAAAAAGGTAATTGAATAAAGCAGTACGAGCATTACCAATATGAAGATTCCCTGTTGGACTTGGTGCGTAGCGCACGCGTACATTGTTCGTCATATTATGTTCTCCTTTCTACATTACAAACCGGGCATGATCCTTTTTTTATTTTATCATTTTTTGCTTATGATTGTTGACTATTTTGAAGAAGCACAACAGCCTGGGCTGCGATCCCTTCTTTTCTCCCTGGAAAGCCCAACTTTTCTGTCGTTGTAGCCTTTACGTTAATACGTGACTGCTCTCCATCTAATAGCCGGGCAATATTTTCGCGGATTTCATCGATATACGGTGCCATCTTGGGTTCCTGTGCGATTACAGTACAATCAAGATTCCCCAACTCATAACCCTGATCTGTTACGAATTTCCACACATGCTTTAGGAGTTCGCCTGAATCCGCGTCCTTAAATTCAGGGTCCGTATCAGGAAAGTGTTTTCCAATATCGCCTTCCCCTATCGCTCCAAGACAAGCATCCGCAATCGTATGCAACAGCACATCTGCATCAGAATGCCCAATCAGGCCTCGTTCATGAGGAATGGTCACTCCCCCAATGATACACTTCCGTCCTTCTGAAAGCTGATGAACGTCAAACCCTTGTCCAATGCGAAACATAGTCTGATCCCCTCCCTTTCCTATCCTAGTATCCTTTAGATAAGCTTCTGCTTTAGCCAAATCTTCCGGGGTTGTTAATTTAATATTGTCATAACTACCTTCCAAAATCTCGACTTGTCTTTCTAACCGCTCCACTAAAGAGGCATCATCTGTTCCGTAGTAATTTTCCCTTTGAGCTCGTTCGTGAGCTTCCGTGATCAACCCATAATCAAAAGCTTGCGGGGTTTGAGCAGCCCACAGTTTACTTCGATCAAGTGTCCATAGATGGGCATGATCCTTTTGCTTAATCGTGTCTGTGACAGGTGTTGCCAACAATGCAGCCCCTTTATCACGTACCACTCCAGCTAGTTTATGTAGATTTTCATGTGTTACAAAAGGGCGTGCCCCATCGTGAATAAAAACAGGGAGATCTGTTTGCCGAACAGATTTAAGTCCTTCATAAACACTGTCCTGCCGTTCAGCTCCTCCGTTTACGAATGTAACAGAAGAGGAAAAACCATACGAATCTATAAGCTCGATCATTTGATCTTGTTCACGATGATTCGTTACGAGTATAATCTCCTTACAGTGATTATCTGATACAAAAACGGTAAGGGTATGTATGATTAAAGGCTTGTCATTAATCATTAGAAACTGTTTATTCTTACCAGCAAGCATGCGCTTTCCTTGTCCAGCAGCTAAAATCACAACATTATAATTTGTCATATTTACCATCCTAGCAGTATTAAACAACAAAAGCGATAACACACAGTTATCACTTTTGTTTTTCTCTATTTGTTTATACCGTTTTTATAAAGCTTTTTCAAGTGATTTTGGTTTAGCAAAGATCATCCTGCCTGCGGAAGTCTGAAGGACACTAGTCACGATCACTTCAATCGTTCTGCCAATATAATCTTTACCTTCTTCCACCACAATCATCGTGCCATCATCTAAATAGCCGATACCCTGTTTTTGTTCCTTCCCATCCTTAATAATTTGGATGGTCATCTCTTCTCCAGGGAGAACGACAGGTTTAACAGCATTTGCTAAATCATTAATATTAAGAACTTGGACATTTTGAAATTCACATACTTTATTAAGGTTAAAATCATTTGTAACTACAATCCCGTCCATCACTTTAGCCAGCTTCACGAGCTTGCTGTCCACTTCATGAATATCTTCAAAGTCGCCTTCATATATCTCCACCTTAACAGGCAGATCTTTTTGAAGTCGATTTAAAATATCCAGTCCGCGGCGTCCGCGATTACGTTTAAGACCATCGGATGAATCTGCTATATGCTGCAATTCTTCCAATACAAACTGAGGAATTACAATCGTCCCCTCCAGAAAATGCGTCTCGCAAATATCAGCTATTCGTCCATCAATAATAACACTTGTATCCAATATTTTCTCTTTCGGGATCATAGAACGATCAACACTTTCCGCTCCTGTCAGCTCTTCTTCAGCCAGCTTCTTATCTTTCCTATTCGCAATGGCAAGTAAGTTTAAAAACTCGTCCTTCCGCTTAAACCCGACTTGAAATCCGAAATATCCGAGAAGGAAGGTCAAGAAAATCGGTAAAATCTGATTCACAATCTGAATCTTAATATCTTGCAAGATGTTATTGACCAAATAAGCAATTATTAAACCGACAATTAACCCAAGGCTGCCAAATAAAAGGTCAGCGACAGGGGCTCTTACCAGGGTGTCCTCTACCCATCTTAAAAAGTTAACGATATGATCGACAACCCAAAACGTTAGTAAAAATAAGATAAGTGCTCCTACGAGTGCACCAACTACTGATTGAATCCACCCTTGCCAGGAAAAGTTCATCGTTGAAAGTAATTCAGGAATATAAAGATAGCCGATCGTTCCGCCGGTTACAACTATAAATAATTGAACAATTCTTCTTAGCATTGCGTTCACCTCCTTGATCACATTATGACCAAACTTCCTTACTATTAATCGGTTAAAAACATAAATGATGATCTTAAACTAGCACAAATTCCAAATATAGTCAATTAATAAACTATATATTTTAACATGAATTTAAATATATTGTCAATTATTTTATATATGACGGTCAACGAATAACTGTTCCTGAATCCTATCCAACCCATCTCTTATTTTTGTGGCACGTATTTCTCCTACCCCATCTACTTCCACCAACTCTTTTACAGATGCTTGTATAATCTCATTCAAAGTCCCGAACCGTTCAACTAAGTGTTCGATAATTAAGTTAGGAAGGCGGGGGATTCGCTGCAATATCCGATATCCTCTAGGACATATAGGATCTGACATTTTCGTGTTAGATGGATACCCTAGCAGCTTTAAAACTTGCTCATCAGAGAGCAGCTCTGTATTTGCTCCCTCCTGCATTTTCCGCAAAATATAATAAGGTTCATAATCAGGACGTTTGCTATAATCCTTTAATAAAGATTTCGCATCCTCTTCAATATTTGAGACAAGTTCTGTTAACTGAAGTTGAATCAAACGCCCCTCTGTTCCTAATTCATTCACATAATTTAAGATTTCCGTTTTAATTCTCAAGACCATTTCAATTCGATGAACCACCTGCACAACCTCAGAGAAAGATACCATATCTTCAAACTCCATGGCCCCTAAGTTTGTTACACTTTGGTCTAAAACGTTCTTATATTTTTCCAGTGTCTGAATCGCTTGATTCGCCTTCGTCAAAATCACACCAATATCCTTTAAAGAATACCTTAACGGGCCCTTATAAAGCGTAATCACATTACGTCTTTGAGAAATAGCAATAACTAGATGCCCTGTTTGCTTCGCCACCCGCTCAGCTGTCCGATGCCGCATTCCAGTTTCGGTTGAGGGAATGTCAGGATTTGGCATCAATTGAGCGTTAGCGAATAAGATATTTGAGCCTTCATCATTTAAAATTAACGCTCCATCCATTTTCGCAAGCTCATATAAATGGGCAGGTGTAAAGTGTGATTGAATATGAAAACCGCCATCCACTAAGTCTCGTATAGTGTCTCCATACCCAACGACGATAAGCCCCCCTGTTTTAGCCCGTAATACATTATCAATTCCATCACGTATCGGGGTGCCAGGAGCAACAAATTTAAGAATCTCACCAATCCCATTATCTTTTCTCTCATGTAATTCCATTTACCGCTCCCCCAATGTGACTTGAATCGCTTCTTGAACGGTGTTTACACCGATGACTTCTATCGGCTGAGGCGGTGTCCAACCATCTAAATTCTTCTTAGGAATAATAACACGCTTAAAACCAAGTTTATTTGCTTCCTGCACTCGTTGTTCAATGCGGGCGACTCTTCTAATTTCACCCGTTAGTCCTACCTCTCCTACCACAACATCATCAGCATTTGAAGACTGATTTCTAAAGCTTGAGGCGATGCTGATGGCCACAGCTAAGTCGATCGCAGGTTCGTCTAATTTAACACCGCCAGCAACTTTCACGTAAGCATCCTGGTTTTGAAGCAGGAGCCCAGCTCTTTTTTCAAGGACGGCCATTAACAGAGGTACTCGGTTATTATCAAGGCCTGTTGCCATTCTTCTTGGATTGCCATAAGACGTTGGAGATATGAGAGCCTGGATCTCCACTAAGACTGGCCTTGTCCCTTCCATAGAGGCTACTACAATCGACCCGGCTGCACCTTGAGACCTTTCCTCTAAAAAGATTTCAGAAGGGTTCAGCACCTCTTCTAAGCCCTTCTCTTTCATCTCAAAAATGCCCATTTCATGTGTGCTTCCGAAGCGGTTCTTAACACTTCGTAAAATACGGAAAGTATGATGTCTTTCTCCCTCAAAATATAAGACGGCATCAACCATATGCTCAAGCAGCCGCGGTCCAGCAATAGAGCCTTCTTTCGTAACATGGCCAACGATAAAGATGGGTATTCCTTTACTTTTAGCTATCCTCATGAGTTGACTCGTACATTCACGAACTTGCGACACACTCCCTGGTGCTGAAGTAACGTCTTCCTTAAAAATGGTTTGAATAGAGTCGATAACCACAAATTTGGGATCAATCGCCTCAATTTGATTTAACACATCCTGTAAATTCGTTTCAGATAAAACATAAAGTTCTTCTGACTTTACGCCCAGGCGTTCTGCACGCAGTTTAGTTTGGCGTGAAGACTCCTCTCCAGATATATATAAAACTGGAGGCTGTTTATTCGCAATTTGCGCTGACACTTGCAGTAATAATGTTGACTTTCCAATACCCGGGTCTCCACCTATCAAAACCAGCGACCCCGGTACAATACCTCCGCCAAGCACACGGTTTAATTCAGGCATATCCGTGGCCATTCGAGGCTCTTTTTCAGACTTGATCGCATTAATTTTCTCCGGTTTAGATGATGAAGTACTGGTTTGAAATACGTGACGGGAATTGGATCCTGTTATCGCAGTTTCTTCAACTAGTGTATTCCACTGATGACAACCCGGACATTTCCCCATCCACTTCGGTGTTTCATATCCGCATTCTTGACAAACGAACTTCGTCTTTCTTTTAGCCAAGGGAATCTTCCCCTCTCTTACTATTTTATACGATAAACATTGTGAAAAAGTTTCATGCAGTTATCAATTATATTAAAACCTTCTTAATAAAAGCATAGCTGATACAGAAAAAAATCGGAAGGCAAACCCCTTCCGATTTATAATTATTCATATTTTATTCATATTTGCGTCCTTATTTCGCTTCTTGCTGAACGTGAACAGTAAATTCTTTATTATCATTCAGGTCAATTTTAACCTTTTGGCCTTTTTGAATATTTTCTTTCAATAACTCTTCTGATAATAAGTCCTCCACGTTTTTCTGAATGGAACGGCGTAACGGCCTTGCGCCATACTCTGGGTCGAACCCTTCTTCAGCAATATGCTCAATAGCTTTTTCCGTAAGAGTAAAATCGATTTCTTGATCTAACAAGCGTTTCCTCAATTGTTCCGCCATTAGGGTAACAATGTCTTTCATGTGTTTTCTCTCAAGAGAATGGAAAACAATCGTTTCATCGATTCTATTTAAGAACTCTGGACGGAATGCTTTTTTCAATTCATCTGTCACCTTGGATTTCATATCTTTGTAGTCTTGGTTGGCTTCATCCATTGAGAACCCAAGGTATTTATTTCTCTTAAGCTCTTGTGCACCGACGTTTGATGTCATAATCAGAACCGTGTTTCGAAAATCTACTACACGTCCTTTAGAGTCAGTCAGACGTCCATCTTCAAGCACCTGAAGAAGGATGTTAAAGACTTCTGGGTGAGCTTTTTCTACTTCATCAAGCAGGATAACAGAGTATGGCTTGTTCCGTACTTTCTCTGTCAACTGTCCTCCTTCTTCAAAACCTACATAGCCTGGAGGGGAACCTACAAGACGAGAGGTGCTGTGTTTTTCCATATACTCTGACATATCAATACGAATCATCGCATCTTCTTCACCAAACATGCTTTCAGCTAAGGCACGGGCAAGCTCTGTTTTCCCTACCCCTGTCGGCCCTAAGAAAATAAAGGAGCCAATTGGACGCTTCGGATCCTTCAATCCGGCACGAGCACGGCGAATCGCTTTAGATATTGCCTTAACAGCTTCTTCCTGCCCAATGATACGGTCATGAAGGGTATCCTCTAAGTGTAGTAATCGTTCACTTTCATCTTTGGTCATTTTCTTAACTGGAACTCCCGTCCATGTCGATACGATCGAAGCGATGTCCTCTACTGTCACTTCAGAGTCCTCTTGACCTTGTTTCTCTTTCCACTCATCTTTCGTTTGATCAAGTTCATCGCGAAGACGCTGTTCACTGTCTCTTAAGGATGCAGCCTTTTCAAACTCCTGGCTTTGTACAGCAGCATCTTTTTCTTTTCGTACCTCTTCAAGTTTTTGCTCAAGCTCTTTCAGATTAGGTGGTGCTGTATAGGAACGAAGACGAACTTTAGATGCTGCTTCATCTATTAAATCAATCGCTTTATCCGGCAGGAAACGATCGGTAATATAACGGTCAGAAAAGCGGACCGCTGATTCAATAGAATCATCTGTAATCGTTACACGGTGGTGAGCTTCATAGCGGTCACGAAGCCCTTTCAATATTTGTACAGATTCATCGAGTGTAGGTTCATCTACTTGAATCGGCTGGAACCGGCGTTCAAGAGCTGCATCTTTTTCAATATACTTTTTATATTCATCAAGTGTTGTAGCACCGATACACTGCAATTCACCACGGGCAAGGGAAGGTTTCAGAATGTTTGAAGCATCGATAGCACCTTCTGCTCCTCCTGCTCCAATTAGAGTGTGCAGTTCATCAATGAACAGGATGATATTTCCCGCTTGGCGAATCTCTTCCATTACTTTTTTCAAGCGATCTTCAAATTCACCGCGGTATTTAGTCCCTGCCACTACTGTACCCATATCGAGAGTCATAACCCGTTTATCACGCAGGATTTCAGGAATTTCATTGTTCATGATTTGCTGAGCCAGCCCTTCAGCAATGGCTGTTTTACCTACACCAGGCTCACCCACAAGTACCGGATTATTTTTTGTACGACGGCTTAGTACTTGAATTACACGCTCTATTTCTTTGCTTCTTCCAATTACCGGGTCAATATTTCCCTCTTTAGCTATCGCTGTTAAGTCACGGGCAAGAGAATCAAGTGTCGGGGTATTTGCATTGGCTGACTGGGATCCCCCACCGCCTCCACGGCGATTTTGCCCGCCTGTTGACTCATTATTTCCTAGCAGCTGAAGGACTTGCTGACGCGCCTTATTAAGACTTACACCTAAGTTGTTTAATACACGAGCCGCTACACCTTCACCTTCGCGAATTAGACCAAGAAGGATGTGCTCTGTACCCACATAAGAATGGCCTAATTTACGTGCTTCGTCCATTGATAACTCAATAACTTTTTTAGCTCTTGGAGTATAGTGAATCGTTTGGGATACTTTCTCACCCTTACCGATTAACTTTTCTACCTCTTGCTGAATCTTGCTTGCTTCAAGTCCTAATGCTGTTAAAGACTTAGCAGCAATCCCTTCACCTTCACTTACTAATCCTAATAAAATGTGCTCTGTTCCAATATTGTTGTGACCTAATCGAACGGCCTCCTCTTGTGCTAAGGCAAGTACTTTTTGCGCGCGTTCTGTAAAACGTCCAAACATCATGGATACAACCTCCTTGCATTTATTCTTTATTTTCTAACTGAAGTCTTTCTCGAATTAATGATGCTCTTCTAACATCCCGCTCGGATGGGGATAAGGTTTCTTTTGCGTATTGCTGCAGGAATCCGGGCTGCGTCAAAACCATTAATTCATTTAAAATGGTTTTTGGTACATGATCAATGAAACCAAGGTCAATACCAAGTCTTAGATCTGATAAACATTTTGCAGCCTCTTTAGACTCTATGATTCGACTGTGTTTTAAAACACCATATGAACGAAAAATTCGGTCCTCAAGCTGAATACCTGAGCGATGCATTAATGCTTGCCTTGCTCTTCGTTCCTGGTCAATCAGCTGTTTTACTACACTATGAAGGTCTTCTACAATATCTTCCTCGGATTTCCCCAAGGTTATCTGATTGGATATTTGAAAAATACTGCCTACTGCCTCACTGCCCTCCCCGTAGATACCCCGAACGACTAAACCTAGCTGATTAATGGCAGGGGTCATGCGGTTAATCTGCTGGGTCATGGCAAGAGCAGGCAAATGCATCATCACCGATGCTCTCATTCCAGTACCTACATTTGTCGGACATGCAGTTAAATATCCTCGCTTCTCATCAAAAGCGTAATCGACCTTCTCCTCAAGCCAATCATCAAGCTGTGAGGCCTGCTCAAGAGCCCTGTCAAGCTGAAAACCCGGGAAGTATAACTGGATGCGTATATGATCTTCTTCGTTGATCATGATTGACACTTGTTCATTTTTAGATATCAGTGAGGCTGAGTGCTCAGAATTATCCGTTAAGTGCGGGCTGATCAAATGTTTTTCTACCAGCACCCTTTTCTCGATCGGTTGTAACTCATTCATTTTAACAACTTCAAAGTTCTTGTAATCTCGAAAGGATTGATCCTGGAACTCATCATGGAAAAAAGATAGTACTTTTTCCAAATGTTCCTCTGAAGAAATCGTCGGAAAAGGAACATCAGAAAAGTTACGTGCCAAACGTATACGGCTGCTTAACACGATATCACTATCGGGGCCGTCTTCCTTCATCCACGGACTAATTGCCTCATTCATAAATTGCTGTAATGACATCAGTCCTCCTCCTCCCCTCTTTGATCGAGTTGGCTATCTAAGGAGCGAATCTCATCCCTTACTTTAGCAGCTTCCTCAAACTCTTCTTGTTGTATTAAGCGTTGTAGTTCAGATTTATATTGATCCATCTGACGTTTAAGGTGCAAGTTGCCTCCTTCACGTCTAGGGATTTTACCATCATGACGCGTATTACCGCTATGAACCCTTCTCAAAATAGGATTTAACCTATCATCAAATGTTCTATAACATTCCGCACAACCAAACTTCCCTGCTTTTGCGAATTCTTGAAATGTTAGACCGCATGTAGGACATTTAAGTTGTTCCTTAGGAGAAGGGGTACTAGTCTGCTGACCCTTCAACGAGTGTTTCGTTTCGAAATTAAAAAGTCCAGTCAATAAGTCGTTCAATATAAAGTTTTCTTCATGGTCATGCATATATCCTTTTTCCTTCGCGCATTGTTCACAAACATGGATTTCAGTCTTTTCACCATTTAATAATTGTGTCAAATGAACAGTGGCAGGACGGTTATGGCATCGTTGACATTCCATAACATTCTCTCCCTCCTATTTCAGCTTTTGTACTTAAGGGTAAACAGCATAGCCGCTAAAATTCTTGAACGGATCTCATCCCTTAAAGGAAGGGGAAAAGCGAGAACTTCACGGTCCATTACACTCACCATCATACGAGCTTCACGACCAGTGATGCTGTCATTTTCAAGTAATCTTTCAATAATATCAACTGCTATAGACTGCGAAACTTTAGGATGGATTAGATGCATAAGCTCTTCGATCATCTGTGCTTCTGATCGATGTTGAACACGCCTGATGCGAATATAGCCTCCGCCTCCGCGCTTACTTTCAACTATATACCCTTTTTCCACAGTGAACCGTGTTTTAATCACATAATTTATTTGGGAAGGC
This sequence comes from Halobacillus ihumii, assembly GCF_902726645.1. Classification (NCBI taxonomy): domain Bacteria; kingdom Bacillati; phylum Bacillota; class Bacilli; order Caryophanales; family Bacillaceae; genus Halobacillus; species Halobacillus ihumii. Next base: position 2,234,753 of record NZ_CACVAO010000001.1, on the reverse strand, counting down.
ACACATTGAAATCGGTCAGCAATTTCACTTCGCTTGATTTCAATAGCTTTCCTCTCATTATTGTCTATAACATTCTTTAAATACTCTTCTATGATGTCGGATATATTCCGCATTTTCCCTCCTCCTCATTTGACTTTGACTATCTTTGACTATAATTTTATTATACTTAAATTTTACATATACGCAAATAAAATGTTTTTGTTATATCTGTAATCATTCCCTAATTAAAGGGAGCTTAAAACCAAAAAAACTATACGATTTTGTCGTATAGTTTCCTCATCTTTTCTGTTTGACCTGTATTACATTTTCTACGTTTGAAAGTCGTTCAATTAGTGTAGCATCATTAAATTCCTGACCTTTATTAATGTGTATGAGAATACTTTTAGTACGATTATTCAGATTTTCAACCTCTACTCTTTGCAGTTCAATACCTTCATCATCAAAGATACCAAGTAATTTACCAGTTTCTATCCGTTCATCCGTAATGAGTAGATAAGAATTTTTAAAATAACTGCTAAAGTACTTTTTCTCCAAATTATTTAAGAAGATTAAACTTAGTAAAACTAAAATAGTAGCAAGCACTGCTACATCGTACATCCCGGCACCAACGACCAAACCCAGCCCTGCAACTGTCCAAATAGAAGCAGCTGTCGTTAATCCCCTTATCGTCATTCCATTTACAATAATTGTGCCTGCGCCTAGAAATCCAATTCCGCTAATAACATATGAGGGAATACGTGAAGGATCAAAACGCACATTGTCATAGTTGTTAATAAAGTGTTCAAAACCATACAAGGATAAAAGCATCATGAGACACGAACCAATTCCAACTAATATATGTGTACGAAATCCCGCAGAGTGATTTTTCAATTCTCTTTCAAAACCAATAATACCTGATAATAGGAGTGCGATTAACAAGCGTATAAAAAATGTTTCTATATGTTCATTAAATATGACGAACTCATCCATTCGGATTCCACCTTCCTTGCTCAGGAATAAAGGGTCTTTATTATTATATAGTAAAAAAACCGGAAGCATATGCTTCCGGTTTTAAAATAATAATGTGGCCGCGTCCTACTCTCACGGGGATCGACCCGACTACCATCGGCGCTGAAGAGCTTAACTGCTGTGTTCGGCATGGGAACAGGTGTGACCTCTTCGCTGTCGCCACCACATCACTTTTATGAAGAAGGGTAAACCTTCAAAACTGGATAAGACATTCAAGTTATCAAACATTTAATGTGTACGTTTTCCTTATAGTTAAGTCATCGATTGATTAGTATCCGTCAGCTCCACGTGTCACCACGCTTCCACCTCGGACCTATCGACCTCATCGTCTCTGAGGAATCTTACTTACTTGGCGTAAGGGGAAATCTCATCTCAAGGGGGGCTNTATAGTTAAGTCATCGATTGATTAGTATCCGTCAGCTCCACGTGTCACCACGCTTCCACCTCGGACCTATCGACCTCATCGTCTCTGAGGAATCTTACTTACTTGGCGTAAGGGGAAATCTCATCTCAAGGGGGGCTTCATGCTTAGATGCTTTCAGCACTTATCCCGTCCACACGTAGCTACCCAGCGATGCTCCTGGCGGAACAACTGGTACACCAGCGGTGTGTCCATCCCGGTCCTCTCGTACTAAGGACAGCTCCTTTCAGATTTCCAACGCCCACGACGGATAGGGACCGAACTGTCTCACGACGTTCTGAACCCAGCTCGCGTACCGCTTTAATGGGCGAACAGCCCAACCCTTGGGACCGACTACAGCCCCAGGATGCGATGAGCCGACATCGAGGTGCCAAACCTCCCCGTCGATGTGGACTCTTGGGGGAGATAAGCCTGTTATCCCCGGGGTAGCTTTTATCCGTTGAGCGACGGCCCTTCCATACGGTACCGCCGGATCACTAAGCCCGACTTTCGTCCCTGCTCGACTTGTAAGTCTCGCAGTCAAGCTCCCTTGTGCCTTTACACTCTGCGAATGATTTCCAACCATTCTGAGGGAACCTTTGGGCGCCTCCGTTACTCTTTAGGAGGCGACCGCCCCAGTCAAACTGCCCACCTGACACTGTCTCCGAACCGGATCACGGTCCTGGGTTAGAATGTCCGTACAGCCAGGGTGGTATCCCACCAGCGCCTCCACCGAAGCTAGCGCTCCGGTTTCTCAGGCTCCCACCTATCCTGTACAAGCTGTACCAACATTCAATATCAGGCTACAGTAAAGCTCCACGGGGTCTTTCCGTCCTGTCGCGGGTAATGCGCATCTTCACGCATAGTATAATTTCACCGGGTCTCTCGTTGAGACAGTGCCCAAGTCGTTGCACCTTTCGTGCGGGTCGGAACTTACCCGACAAGGAATTTCGCTACCTTAGGACCGTTATAGTTACGGCCGCCGTTTACTGGGGCTTCGGTTCAACGCTTCGCGCTTACGCGCTAACGCATCCCCTTAACCTTCCAGCACCGGGCAGGTGTCAGCCCCTATACTTCGCCTTACGGCTTCGCAGAGACCTGTGTTTTTGGTAAACAGTCGCTTGGGCCTTTTCACTGCGGCTCCTCGGCAGAGGAGCACCCCTTCTCCCGAAGTTACGGGGTCATTTTGCCGAGTTCCTTAACGAGAGTTCTCCCGCTCACCTTAGGATCCTCTCCTCGCCTACCTGTGTTGGTTTGCGGTACGGGCGCCTCTTTCCTCACTAGAGGATTTTCTTGGCAGTGTGAACTCAGGAGCTTCGGTACTTTAGTTCCCTCCCCATCACAGCTTGACGTTGCCGAGTGGATTTGCCTGCCTCGACCGTCTCACTGCTTGGACGCACACATCCAATGGTGCGCTCTCCTTATCCTCCTGCGTCCCCCCGTCGTTCAAACGGAAAGGAGGCGGTACAGGAATATCAACCTGTTGTCCATCGCCTACGCCTTTCGGCCTCGGCTTAGGTCCCGACTAACCCTGAGAGGACGAGCCTTCCTCAGGAAACCTTGGGCTTTCGGTGAAAGAGATTCTCACTCTTTGTTCGCTACTCATACCGGCATTCTCACTTCTAAGCGCTCCACCAGTCCTTACGGTCTGACTTCGCCGCCCTTAGAACGCTCTCCTACCACTGATCCGTTCGGATCAATCCGCAGCTTCGGTGGTGTGTTTAGCCCCGGTATATTTTCGGCGCAGAGTCACTCGACCAGTGAGCTATTACGCACTCTTTCAATGATGGCTGCTTCTAAGCCAACATCCTGGTTGTCTAAGCAACTCCACATCCTTTTCCACTTAACACACACTTAGGGACCTTAGCTGGCGGTCTGGGCTGTTTCCCTCTCGACCATGAACCTTATCACCCATGGTCTGACTCCCAGAACAAAGTCGTTGGCATTCGGAGTTTGACTGAATTCGGTAACCCGGTAGGGGCCCCTCGTCCAATCAGTGCTCTACCTCCAAGACTTTCTATTCTGAGGCTAGCCCTAAAGCTATTTCGGAGAGAACCAGCTATCTCCGTGTTCGATTGGCATTTCACCCCTACCCACACCTCATCCCCGCAATTTTCAACTTGCGTGGGTTCGGGCCTCCAGTCAGTGTTACCTGACCTTCACCCTGGACATGGGTAGATCACACGGTTTCGGGTCTACGACCGCATACTCATTCGCCCTATTCAGACTCGCTTTCGCTGCGGCTCCGCTTCTGACGCTTAACCTTGCATACAGTCGTAACTCGCCGGTTCATTCTACAAAAGGCACGCCGTCACCCATCAATGGGCTCCGACTACTTGTAGGCACACGGTTTCAGGTTCTCTTTCACTCCCCTTCCGGGGTGCTTTTCACCTTTCCCTCACGGTACTGGTTCACTATCGGTCACTAGGGAGTATTTAGCCTTGGGAGATGGTCCTCCCGGATTCCGACGGAATTCCTCGTGTTCCGCCGTACTCAGGATCCACTCCGGAGAAAAGAAGATGTCGATTACAGGGCTCTTACCTGCTCTGGCTGATCGTTCCAGATCGATTCATCTATCTTCTTTTTTGGTAACTCCAAAGGAGTGTCCTACAACCCCAGAAAGCAAGCTTTCTGGTTTGGGCTGATTCCGTTTCGCTCGCCGCTACTTGGGAAATCGCGTTTGCTTTCTCTTCCTCCGGGTACTGAGATGTTTCAGTTCCCCGGGTCTGCCTTCGTCTACCTATGTATTCAGTAAACGATCCTGCTCCATTACGAGCAGGGGGTTTCCCCATTCGGAAATCTTCGGTGCACAGCCTACTTACGGCTTCCCAAAGCATATCGGTGTTAGTCCCGTCCTTCATCGGCTCCTAGTACCAAGGCATCCACCGTGCGCCCTTATTCACTTAACTATCTGTGAAAAGACGTTTAAAAAATTGATGTTTGATGTCTTGTCATCCCGTGCGGATCTAACGATCCAACACGTTCTGAAATATCTTATCCAGTTTTCAAGGTTCACAATGAGAAGATCTTTTGATCTCTCAAAACTGAACAACCAACCAGGTACGTCCTCCGTATGCGGCAGCTTCCGTCACCCGTAAGGGTGCTTCCGCCTTGCATATTCCTTAGAAAGGAGGTGATCCAGCCGCACCTTCCGATACGGCTACCTTGTTACGACTTCACCCCAATCATTGGCCCCACCTTCGGCGGCTGGCTCCATAAAGGTTACCTCACCGACTTCGGGTGTTGCCAACTCTCGTGGTGTGACGGGCGGTGTGTACAAGGCCCGGGAACGTATTCACCGCGGCATGCTGATCCGCGATTACTAGCGATTCCGGCTTCATGCAGGCGAGTTGCAGCCTGCAATCCGAACTGAGAATGGTTTTATGGGATTTGCTACACCTTGCGGCTTCGCTGCCCTTTGTACCATCCATTGTAGCACGTGTGTAGCCCAGGTCATAAGGGGCATGATGATTTGACGTCATCCCCGCCTTCCTCCGGTTTGTCACCGGCAGTCACCTTAGAGTGCCCAACTCAATGCTGGCAACTAAGATTAGGGGTTGCGCTCGTTGCGGGACTTAACCCAACATCTCACGACACGAGCTGACGACAACCATGCACCACCTGTCACTTGGTCCCCGAAGGGAAGACCCTATCTCTAGGGTGGTCCAAGGATGTCAAGACCTGGTAAGGTTCTTCGCGTTGCTTCGAATTAAACCACATGCTCCACCGCTTGTGCGGGCCCCCGTCAATTCCTTTGAGTTTCAGCCTTGCGGCCGTACTCCCCAGGCGGAGTGCTTAATGCGTTAACTTCAGCACTAAGGGGTGGAAGCCCCCTAACACCTAGCACTCATCGTTTACGGCGTGGACTACCAGGGTATCTAATCCTGTTTGCTACCCACGCTTTCGCACCTCAGCGTCAGAAACAGACCAGAGAGTCGCCTTCGCCACTGGTGTTCCTCCACATATCTACGCATTTCACCGCTACACGTGGAATTCCACTCTCCTCTTCTGTCCTCAAGTTCCCCAGTTTCCAATGACCCTCCACGGTTGAGCCGTGGGCTTTCACATCAGACTTAAGAAACCGCCTGCGCGCGCTTTACGCCCAATAATTCCGGACAACGCTTGCCCCCTACGTATTACCGCGGCTGCTGGCACGTAGTTAGCCGGGGCTTCCTCGTTAGGTACCGTCAAGGTACCGCTCTGTTCGCACGGTACTTGTTCTTCCCTAACAACAGAACTTTACGATCCGAAGACCTTCATCGTTCACGCGGCGTTGCTCCGTCAGACTTTCGTCCATTGCGGAAGACTCCCTACTGCTGCCTCCCGTAGGAGTCTGGGCCGTGTCTCAGTCCCAGTGTGGCCGATCACCCTCTCAGGTCGGCTACGCATCGTCGCCTTGGTGAGCTATTACCTCACCAACTAGCTAATGCGCCGCGGGCCCATCTGTAAGTGATAGCCAAAGGCCATCTTTTACCTCTCTCTCATGCGAAAAAAAGGATTACCCGGCATTAGCCCCGGTTTCCCGGAGTTATTCCGATCTTACAGGCAGGTTGCCCACGTGTTACTCACCCGTCCGCCGCTCATTCCACAGGCATCACCCCCGAAGGGGATCTGCCTGCTTCCTGCGCTCGACTTGCATGTATTAGGCACGCCGCCAGCGTTCGTCCTGAGCCAGGATCAAACTCTCCATAAAAGTTGAGAATGACTTGCTCATTTGCACACCGAATGTGCTTGTTTGAATTCCTTCTATATAATAGAAAGAATATGTTGACGTACTGGTTGGTTCGTTCAGTTTTCAAAGATCAAAATGGTGGAGCCTAGCGGGATCGAACCGCTGACCTCCTGCGTGCAAAGCAGGCGCTCTCCCAGCTGAGCTAAGGCCCCATTAAATTGGTTAGAGAATGGTCGGGAAGACAGGATTCGAACCTGCGACCCCTTGGTCCCAAACCAAGTGCTCTACCAAGCTGAGCTACTTCCCGTATAAAGAATGGCGCGCCCGAGAGGAGTCGAACCCCTAACCTTCTGATCCGTAGTCAGACGCTCTATCCAATTGAGCTACGGGCGCATATATTATTATGGTGCCGAGGGCCGGACTCGAACCGGCACGGTAGTAACCTACCGCAGGATTTTAAGTCCTGTGCGTCTGCCAATTCCGCCACCCCGGCTTGACAAGCTTTCTAGGTCTCTAAATTCTTATTTAAGTATAATGGAGCGGAAGACGGGATTCGAACCCGCGACCCCCACCTTGGCAAGGTGGTGTTCTACCACTGAACTACTTCCGCGTGTAATGCGGGTGGAGGGACTTGAACCCCCACGCCGTGAAGCACTAGATCCTAAATCTAGCGTGTCTGCCAATTCCACCACACCCGCTAAAAATTTGGTGAGCCATGGAGGGCTCGAACCTCCGACCCTCTGATTAAAAGTCAGATGCTCTACCAGCTGAGCTAATGGCTCTTCATCAAAAATGTTTCTCGCAAATTTATATGTGATTATTCGTCGTGTTTCCACACAATCAATGGTGCCGGCCAGAGGACTTGAACCCCCAACCTACTGATTACAAATCAGTTGCTCTGCCAGTTGAGCTAGGCCGGCGATAAATGGTGGAGGATGCAGGGCTCGAACCTGCGACCCCTTGCTTGTAAGGCAAGTGCTCTCCCAGCTGAGCTAATCCTCCGGGTTTTATGTAACAAGGCTTGGCAGTGTCCTACTCTCACGGGGATCAACCCGACTACCATCGGCGCTGAAGAGCTTAACTGCTGTGTTCGGCATGGGAACAGGTGTGACCTCTTCGCCGTCACCACCAAACCTTATTATTTTTCAAGGACAAGATATATTATATGACCCTTGAAAGAAAATTTCAAGGTTTTTTTTGTAAACCTTCAAAACTGGATAAGACATTCAAGTTATCAAACATTTAATGTGTACGTTTTCCTTATAGTTAAGTCATCGATTGATTAGTATCCGTCAGCTCCACGTGTCACCACGCTTCCACCTCGGACCTATCGACCTCATCGTCTCTGAGGAATCTTACTTACTTGGCGTAAGGGGAAATCTCATCTCAAGGGGGGCTTCATGCTTAGATGCTTTCAGCACTTATCCCGTCCACACGTAGCTACCCAGCGATGCTCCTGGCGGAACAACTGGTACACCAGCGGTGTGTCCATCCCGGTCCTCTCGTACTAAGGACAGCTCCTTTCAGATTTCCAACGCCCACGACGGATAGGGACCGAACTGTCTCACGACGTTCTGAACCCAGCTCGCGTACCGCTTTAATGGGCGAACAGCCCAACCCTTGGGACCGACTACAGCCCCAGGATGCGATGAGCCGACATCGAGGTGCCAAACCTCCCCGTCGATGTGGACTCTTGGGGGAGATAAGCCTGTTATCCCCGGGGTAGCTTTTATCCGTTGAGCGACGGCCCTCCCATCCGGTACCGCCGGATCACTAAGCCCGACTTTCGTCCCTGCTCGACTTGTAAGTCTCGCAGTCAAGCTCCCTTGTGCCTTTACACTCTGCGAATGATTTCCAACCATTCTGAGGGAACCTTTGGGCGCCTCCGTTACTCTTTAGGAGGCGACCGCCCCAGTCAAACTGCCCACCTGACACTGTCTCCGAACCGGATCACGGTCCTGGGTTAGAATGTCCGTACAGCCAGGGTGGTATCCCACCAGCGCCTCCACCGAAGCTAGCGCTCCGGTTTCTCAGGCTCCCACCTATCCTGTACAAGCTGTACCAACATTCAATATCAGGCTACAGTAAAGCTCCACGGGGTCTTTCCGTCCTGTCGCGGGTAATGCGCATCTTCACGCATAGTATAATTTCACCGGGTCTCTCGTTGAGACAGTGCCCAAGTCGTTGCACCTTTCGTGCGGGTCGGAACTTACCCGACAAGGAATTTCGCTACCTTAGGACCGTTATAGTTACGGCCGCCGTTTACTGGGGCTTCGGTTCAACGCTTCGCGCTTACGCGCTAACGCATCCCCTTAACCTTCCAGCACCGGGCAGGTGTCAGCCCCTATACTTCGCCTTACGGCTTCGCAGAGACCTGTGTTTTTGGTAAACAGTCGCTTGGGCCTTTTCACTGCGGCTCCTCGGCAGAGGAGCACCCCTTCTCCCGAAGTTACGGGGTCATTTTGCCGAGTTCCTTAACGAGAGTTCTCCCGCTCACCTTAGGATCCTCTCCTCGCCTACCTGTGTTGGTTTGCGGTACGGGCGCCTCTTTCCTCACTAGAGGATTTTCTTGGCAGTGTGAACTCAGGAGCTTCGGTACTTTAGTTCCCTCCCCATCACAGCTTGACGTTGCCGAGTGGATTTGCCTGCCTCGACCGTCTCACTGCTTGGACGCACACATCCAATGGTGCGCTCTCCTTATCCTCCTGCGTCCCCCCGTCGTTCAAACGGAAAGGAGGCGGTACAGGAATATCAACCTGTTGTCCATCGCCTACGCCTTTCGGCCTCGGCTTAGGTCCCGACTAACCCTGAGAGGACGAGCCTTCCTCAGGAAACCTTGGGCTTTCGGTGAAAGAGATTCTCACTCTTTGTTCGCTACTCATACCGGCATTCTCACTTCTAAGCGCTCCACCAGTCCTTACGGTCTGACTTCGCCGCCCTTAGAACGCTCTCCTACCACTGATCCGTTCGGATCAATCCGCAGCTTCGGTGGTGTGTTTAGCCCCGGTATATTTTCGGCGCAGAGTCACTCGACCAGTGAGCTATTACGCACTCTTTCAATGATGGCTGCTTCTAAGCCAACATCCTGGTTGTCTAAGCAACTCCACATCCTTTTCCACTTAACACACACTTAGGGACCTTAGCTGGCGGTCTGGGCTGTTTCCCTCTCGACCATGAACCTTATCACCCATGGTCTGACTCCCAGAACAAAGTCGTTGGCATTCGGAGTTTGACTGAATTCGGTAACCCGGTAGGGGCCCCTCGTCCAATCAGTGCTCTACCTCCAAGACTTTCTATTCTGAGGCTAGCCCTAAAGCTATTTCGGAGAGAACCAGCTATCTCCGTGTTCGATTGGCATTTCACCCCTACCCACACCTCATCCCCGCAATTTTCAACTTGCGTGGGTTCGGGCCTCCAGTCAGTGTTACCTGACCTTCACCCTGGACATGGGTAGATCACACGGTTTCGGGTCTACGACCGCATACTCATTCGCCCTATTCAGACTCGCTTTCGCTGCGGCTCCGCTTCTGACGCTTAACCTTGCATACAGTCGTAACTCGCCGGTTCATTCTACAAAAGGCACGCCGTCACCCATCAATGGGCTCCGACTACTTGTAGGCACACGGTTTCAGGTTCTCTTTCACTCCCCTTCCGGGGTGCTTTTCACCTTTCCCTCACGGTACTGGTTCACTATCGGTCACTAGGGAGTATTTAGCCTTGGGAGATGGTCCTCCCGGATTCCGACGGAATTCCTCGTGTTCCGCCGTACTCAGGATCCACTCCGGAGAAAAGAAGATGTCGATTACAGGGCTCTTACCTGCTCTGGCTGATCGTTCCAGATCGATTCATCTATCTTCTTTTTTGGTAACTCCAAAGGAGTGTCCTACAACCCCAGAAAGCAAGCTTTCTGGTTTGGGCTGATTCCGTTTCGCTCGCCGCTACTTGGGAAATCGCGTTTGCTTTCTCTTCCTCCGGGTACTGAGATGTTTCAGTTCCCCGGGTCTGCCTTCGTCTACCTATGTATTCAGTAAACGATCCTGCTCCATTACGAGCAGGGGGTTTCCCCATTCGGAAATCTTCGGTGCACAGCCTACTTACGGCTTCCCAAAGCATATCGGTGTTAGTCCCGTCCTTCATCGGCTCCTAGTACCAAGGCATCCACCGTGCGCCCTTATTCACTTAACTATCTGTGAAAAGACGTTTAAAAAATTGATGTTTGATGTCTTGTCATCCCGTGCGGATCTAACGATCCAACACGTTCTGAAATATCTTATCCAGTTTTCAAGGTTCACAATGAGAAGATCTTTTGATCTCTCAAAACTGAACAACCAACCAGGTACGTCCTCCGTATGCGGCAGCTTCCGTCACCCGTAAGGGTGCTTCCGCCTTGCATATTCCTTAGAAAGGAGGTGATCCAGCCGCACCTTCCGATACGGCTACCTTGTTACGACTTCACCCCAATCATTGGCCCCACCTTCGGCGGCTGGCTCCATAAAGGTTACCTCACCGACTTCGGGTGTTGCCAACTCTCGTGGTGTGACGGGCGGTGTGTACAAGGCCCGGGAACGTATTCACCGCGGCATGCTGATCCGCGATTACTAGCGATTCCGGCTTCATGCAGGCGAGTTGCAGCCTGCAATCCGAACTGAGAATGGTTTTATGGGATTTGCTACACCTTGCGGCTTCGCTGCCCTTTGTACCATCCATTGTAGCACGTGTGTAGCCCAGGTCATAAGGGGCATGATGATTTGACGTCATCCCCGCCTTCCTCCGGTTTGTCACCGGCAGTCACCTTAGAGTGCCCAACTCAATGCTGGCAACTAAGATTAGGGGTTGCGCTCGTTGCGGGACTTAACCCAACATCTCACGACACGAGCTGACGACAACCATGCACCACCTGTCACTTGGTCCCCGAAGGGAAGACCCTATCTCTAGGGTGGTCCAAGGATGTCAAGACCTGGTAAGGTTCTTCGCGTTGCTTCGAATTAAACCACATGCTCCACCGCTTGTGCGGGCCCCCGTCAATTCCTTTGAGTTTCAGCCTTGCGGCCGTACTCCCCAGGCGGAGTGCTTAATGCGTTAACTTCAGCACTAAGGGGTGGAAGCCCCCTAACACCTAGCACTCATCGTTTACGGCGTGGACTACCAGGGTATCTAATCCTGTTTGCTACCCACGCTTTCGCACCTCAGCGTCAGAAACAGACCAGAGAGTCGCCTTCGCCACTGGTGTTCCTCCACATATCTACGCATTTCACCGCTACACGTGGAATTCCACTCTCCTCTTCTGTCCTCAAGTTCCCCAGTTTCCAATGACCCTCCACGGTTGAGCCGTGGGCTTTCACATCAGACTTAAGAAACCGCCTGCGCGCGCTTTACGCCCAATAATTCCGGACAACGCTTGCCCCCTACGTATTACCGCGGCTGCTGGCACGTAGTTAGCCGGGGCTTCCTCGTTAGGTACCGTCAAGGTACCGCTCTATTCGCACGGTACTTGTTCTTCCCTAACAACAGAACTTTACGATCCGAAGACCTTCATCGTTCACGCGGCGTTGCTCCGTCAGACTTTCGTCCATTGCGGAAGATTCCCTACTGCTGCCTCCCGTAGGAGTCTGGGCCGTGTCTCAGTCCCAGTGTGGCCGATCACCCTCTCAGGTCGGCTACGCATCGTCGCCTTGGTGAGCTATTACCTCACCAACTAGCTAATGCGCCGCGGGCCCATCTGTAAGTGATAGCCAAAGGCCATCTTTTACCTCTCTCTCATGCGAAAAAAAGGATTACCCGGCATTAGCCCCGGTTTCCCGGAGTTATTCCGATCTTACAGGCAGGTTGCCCACGTGTTACTCACCCGTCCGCCGCTCATTCCACAGGCATTACCCCCGAAGGGGATCTGCCTGCTTCCTGCGCTCGACTTGCATGTATTAGGCACGCCGCCAGCGTTCGTCCTGAGCCAGGATCAAACTCTCCATAAAAGTAAGTTTGACTTGCTCATTTGCACACCGAATGTGCTTGTTTGAATTCCTTCTATATAATAGAAAGAATATGTTGACGTACTGGTTGGTTCGTTCAGTTTTCAAAGATCAAAATGGTGAGTGCCGCTTCAAAACAGCGACCTAACTAATATATCATGGTTAGTAAGTTAAGTCAACAACTTTCTAACAAGATCTTTTTCTGCAAGAAGCGAAAAAAGTTACATTCGCTTAATGCGACGTTTAATAATTTACCATGATTATATGATCAAATCAAGTGCTAAATAAAATAAAAGTATTTTCTGACAGATCCAGCCAAAAATTAGCCCTCGACAACAGTCGAGGGAAGTAGCTGAAGTTAAGATTCGCGATTTCTCATTTGAGGGAACAGTAATACATCCCGGATTGACGGAGAGTTCGTTAATAACATAACAAGACGGTCAATTCCGATTCCTAGACCACCTGTAGGAGGCATACCATATTCTAACGATTCCAGGAAGTCTTCATCCATCATATGCGCTTCGTCATTTCCTTCTTCCCTTTCTTTGAGTTGAGCTTCAAAGCGTTGACGTTGATCAATCGGGTCATTCAACTCAGAGAATGCATTCGCGTGTTCGCGCCCTACTATGAATAATTCAAAACGGTCCGTGAAACGCTCGTCCTCGGGATTCTTTTTAGCAAGTGGAGAAATCTCAATAGGATGCCCGAAAATGAAGGTAGGCTGAATAAGTTTCTCCTCAACCTTTTGTTCAAAAAATTCATTTACGATATGGCCAAACGTCATCGTATCCTGAATTTCCACACCATGCTCCTTGGCCAAGGCTTTGGCTTCTTCATCACTCATCTGCTGCCAGAAATCCACATCTGTGTATTCTTTCACAGCATCCACCATATGAAGCCGAGTCCATTCGGGTTCTAAATTGATTTCCACATCCTCATATGTGACCGATTTTGATCCCAATACTTCCTCTGCGATATGAGCAACTAAATTTTCAGTTAAACTCATGATATCGTGGTAGTCTGCATAGGCCTCGTACAATTCAATCATGGTGAATTCAGGGTTATGACGAGTAGAGACTCCTTCATTCCGGAACACCCTTCCAATCTCATAAACCTTCTCCATACCGCCTACGATTAATCTTTTCAGGTGAAGTTCGATAGCAATTCTCATATAGAGAGGCATGTCAAGTGCGTTATGGTGAGTTTCGAACGGACGTGCTGATGCTCCTCCAGGAATACCATGCATCATTGGGGTCTCTACCTCTAGGAAGCCTAAGGCATCTAAATATCTACGCATAGACTGAATGATCTTACTTCGTGTCACAAACGTATCCCGGCTGTCCGGGTTCGTAATAAGATCTAAATAACGCTGGCGATAGCGCTGTTCTACATCTTTTAAACCATGGAATTTCTCAGGTAAAGGCCGCAGTGATTTTGTTAAAATCTGAAACTCGTCAGCCTTAACAGAGAGTTCTCCTACGTTTGTCTTGAACATGACACCAGAGACACCGACAATATCACCAATATCTGCTGTTTTAAACACATCATATGCTTCGTCCCCTATACTATCTTTACGGACATAAAGCTGGATCTGCCCGCTAAGGTCTTGAATATGAGTAAAGCCGACTTTTCCCTTTCCGCGCTTCGTCATAATTCGTCCAGCGATAGTAGCAGGGGCTTGTTTATCTTCAAGTTCCTCTTTAGAAAATTTATCGTAATCTGCTTTTAAATTTTCGGCGAGGGCTGTTCTTTCAAATTTAGTTCCAAACGGATCCAGTCCTTGCTCTTTATACGTACTCAATTTTTCTCTGCGCACCCGCATTTGGTCATTGAGTTCTTCTGACATTTTCATCACTCCATTCCTAACATCATTTACCCTGACTCCGGCTCAATAATAAAAACTGCCAGAAGGGCCCTGGCAGTGTTGCAACTATGATTTAGTATAGAAAAGACCTTGTTTTGTGTCAACGAAGAAAGCACTATGAGACCTTCATACTTTCTTCAAGGTCATTCAGAATGTTTAGCATTGTGTCCTTGATTTTTGCCTGGTACGGTTGCGGACCCGTCCCTCCGCCTTAGGACTTCCAAATACCACGGGACATGCTTCCTGGATTTCGAGTACCGACACTTTCTCATTTTTAGGTGAAGCATACGTACATCAATTTTCCCTTTAAGTGAAAGCTCCTCTGCAAGCTCACCTGTTTCGAAGTATTTGGCTGTACGGTATAGATACAGTTGCAAAAGTTACAACGGCTGAATAGTCTTCACGTCTTCGTCAGGAAGCTGTTGAAGTACCTCTTTTGCTGTTTTCATTAATGTAGGCAGGTTGGCCTCCGGATTCACTTCTGCCAACGGCACAATCACAAATGCTCGTTCGTGCATATAAGGATGCGGAATCGTAAGTCGCTCTGCTTTCATATTTTCATCATTATACAATAAAATGTCAAGATCTATGGTGCGCGGACCCCACTTTATGATTCGTCTTCTGCCTAAATTCTGTTCAATCGTCTGACAATAATCAAGCAGTTGCAACGGCTGTAAGACCGTATCTACCTCTATGACCATATTCAAAAAATCATTCTGTTCGGTATATCCAACGGGGGCCGTTTGATAAATTTTTGACTGTTTAGCTAATATGATCTCTTCATGCTTATCAAGCATATCAATAGCCTCTGTTAGATATTGCTTACGCGGAGAAATATTAGACCCAAGTGCAATATAGGCTTTAGTCATCTCGTCGGCTCCTATAGATATCGATAGCGACAGATTTATAATGTCCGGGAATAGGCGGGTCAGGCTTAGTTACTTTGACCCGGCATGCCTCAAGCAACGAAAAGGATTGTAATAATTTTTGAGCAAGTCGTTCTGCCACTGTTTCTACAAGTTTCGCCGCTTCTCCTTCTACCGCCGATTTCGTAACTTCATAAATTTGGCCATAATTTATAGACTGGTTCATATCATCTTGCGCAGCAGCTGGCTTTAAATCCAACTCCATTTCAAGATCAACATAGAAACGTTGTCCGAGTTTATTTTCTTCAGGGAAGAGGCCGTGGTAGCCCCAGAATTCCATTCCGTTTAAGTAGATTTTATCCATTATACTGCTCCTTTCCCATCATAGCGTCCATCATTCTCGTCATTCTTATGATAGGTTCCACATCATGCACACGTACAATGTGAACTCCTTGCGACACGCCGAAGCAAACCGTTGCTCCTGTACCTTCCATCCGCTTATTTTCAGGGAGGTCAAGGGTTAACCCGATGAACGATTTTCGGGAGGTTCCTAATAAGACTGGGTAACCTAAGGCAACAAACTCATCTAAGTGTCTCATCACCACCAAGTTATCATCAGGACTTTTAGGAAAACCAACCCCCGGATCTAAAATAATATTTTCTTCTTTGACACCTGCCCGTTTCGCAATATCAATACTTTCCTTCAGATCCGTCTTCATATCCTCGATCAGCGAATCATAGTTTTTATCCTTGCGATTATGCATCAGGATAATCGGCACCTCATAATCCGCCGCCACTTGTGCAATCGCAGGTTCATGCTTAGCTCCCCAGACGTCATTTATTATGGAAGCCCCTGCTTCTACCGCGTGTTTTGCCACCTCAGCCTTATACGTATCAATGGAAATCGGTATAGAGAGCTTTTCGCGTAACGCTGTTATTACAGGCACAACTCGTGTGATCTCTTCTGCTTCTGTAACAGGCGCATGTCCGGGTCTGGTCGATTCACCCCCGACGTCAATGATCTGGGCACCTTGCTGTTCCATTTCCAAGGCATGTGTTACCGCCCTGTCTATTTCATTAAATTTTCCACCGTCAGAAAAGGAGTCTGGCGTAATATTAAGGATGCCCATCACTTGGGTTTGTGTGGAAAGGTCTAATTTTTTGACTTTAGTATTGAGCATATTCCGTTCCCTCTTTCAAAAAATAATTTATCTTTCTATTTTACAACAATTTACGACATCTATCACTGGGGACATTTAGGAATTCCTGTCCATAAAAAAAGCTGAACTACAGGAGTTCAGCTTTTTATAATTTATTCTTCATCAAATTGGTAAAGCGGTGTGGATAGATAGCGTTCTCCGTTACTTGGAAGGACAGCCACAACTTTCTTTCCCTTGCCTAGTTTTTTGGCCACTTGTTTTGCTACATGAATCGCGGACCCGGAAGAGACTCCGCCTAAAACTCCGTCTTTGCTAGCGGCTTCACGAGCAGCAGCATAGGAGTCCTCTTTGGATACAGTGTAAACTTCATCGTAAATTTCAGTATCCAGTATCTCTGGAACGAATCCAGCGCCGAGGCCTTGGATTTTATGCGGACCAGGTTCTCCTCCTGATAGAATCGCGGAATCTTCAGGTTCAATCGCATAGATCTTGATTTCTGGATAGTGTTTCTTAAGTACTTTACCTGCACCTGTGATGGTCCCACCTGTACCGATTCCGGATACGAAGGCATCGAGCTGATCCCCCATCTGCTCAACGATTTCAGGACCTGTAGTTTGGGCGTGGACAGCAACGTTCGCCTTGTTATTAAACTGCTGAGGCATAAAGTAACCATGTTTATCTTTAAGTTCTTCAGCCTTCTTAATGGCACCCTTCATTCCATCGCTCCCTGGAGTTAGGATAAGTTCAGCTCCATAAGCACGCAGTAAGTTGCGACGTTCTTGACTCATGGTATCCGGCATGACGAGAGTCGCTTTATATCCTTTGGCTGCTGCAACCATCGCTAAGCCAATACCAGTGTTTCCGCTTGTCGGCTCAACGATTGTATCGCCTGGCTTTAATTCTCCTGATTCTTCAGCCGCTTCAATCATTGAAAGAGCAATACGATCTTTGACAGAACTTCCCGGATTCATGTATTCAAGTTTCAGGTAAATATCTGCACTGTTTTCGTCTGCACTTCTGTTCAGCTTTACCATTGGGGTCTTACCTACTAGATCACTGACGCTATTAGCTACTTTCATTTTTTCACTCCTAATACCAAGTATTTTTATGGGATTTAATCTTTACTGTACGTAACTGAACGTCAGTTGTCAAACATTTCAATCTATTGTCATCTCTACTCAAAGAAAAGCGAAACAGCCTAATACTGTTTCGCTTTTCGGTAGTTAACATTAGTTATTGTGAACTTCCTGATTGTAACTCTTTCAAGTCCTTTTCATCAAATTGATACGCTTCATTGCAAAAGTGACATTTCGCTTCCGCGCCTTGATCTTCTTCAATCATACGATCAATTTCTTCATCTCCAAGGCTTGAAATTGCCATTTCAACACGTTCCCTTGAACATTGACAGGAGAAGGACACCGGCATTGTATCTAACACCTGAAGATGCTCTTGCCCAAGCAAGGCATGCAGGATCTCTTCTGGAGACTTCCCTTCACGAATCATCGTTGAAATGGGAGCTATTTGACTGAGTCTCTCTTCAATTGCTGCCGTCGTCTGTTCATCGGCACCTGGCATCATCTGAATAATAAAACCACCAGAGGCTAAGATTGAATGGTCCGTGTTAACGAGGACCCCTGCACCTACAGCAGATGGAACCTGCTCAGAGTTAGCAAAATAATAAGTGAAGTCATCACCGATCTCACCAGAAACAATAGGTACTTGACCCGTAAAATGATCCCTCATGCCAAGGTCCTTTACAACGCTTAATGTCCCTGTAGTTCCTACAGCTCGGGCTACATCTAGTTTCCCTTTGCTATTGAGGTCAAAATCTACGTGAGGATTTTTCAAGTAACCTCTTACTTCCCCTTTGGAATTAGCATCAGCAATGATAGCCCCAACCGGGCCATCCCCTTCAACCTTAATCGTCAGTTTATCTTCACCCTTCAGCATAACACCCATCATGGCACTTATGGTAAGTGTCCGACCTAATGCAGCTGAGGCTGTCGCCCATGAATCCTGCCTCCGACGTGCTTCTTCTACAGTTTCGGTTGACTGAACAGCATAGGCACGAACTTGTCCGTTATATCCCATTGCGCGAACTAAATAATCTGCCATTACTCATCCTTCTCCTTTAAAAGCAAGTTTATCTTTGTTGTTTTGATAAATTTTATGAAGCCCCTTTAAGGTTAAAAAAGGGTCGACGCAATCTATGGTACGTGATTCATCAGCAATTAAGGAAGCCAGTCCCCCTGTAGCGATCACTGTAGGTGTTTTGGACGAAGTTTCTTTCATACGACGTACCACCTCATCCACCTGTCCTACATAGCCATAAAAAACACCGGATTGCATGGCCTCGACAGTCGATTGACCGATCACCTCTGAGGGACCTTTAATTTCAATTTTAGGAAGTTTAGCTGCTTTTGCATAGAGAGCTTCCATTGAAATATTGATGCCCGGCGCGATTGCCCCGCCTACATATTCTTCATTCTCATTAACATAACAATACGTTGTCGCTGTTCCAAAATCAATAATGATCAATGGGGTATCATAATCTTCAATAGCGCCGACTGCATTAACAATGCGGTCTGCTCCTATTTCAGCCGGATTTGGGTACTTCATAGCTAATCCGTGGTCTACTTCATGTTCTCCAATAATCATCGGCTGTTTCTTGAAATAATAACGAGACATTCGATCAAGAGCAAACATTATGGGCGGAACTACAGAAGAAATGATCACTCCATCCATATCTTCAAACGTTAAGCCCTCATGGTCAAATAATGATTTAATCAGCATGCCATACTCATCTTCTGTTTTATGTCTGTCTGTTTTTATACGCCACTGGTACTTCAGCTGCTCTTCTTCGAATACTCCGAGCACTGTGTTGGTGTTTCCCACATCGAGTACAAAATTCATACGACTAGCCTCCCGGTTCAATTCCTTCGGCTACCATCATACCATATGAAACCAGAAAGTGCCTCGCTCAAACAACTGGGTTTATATCCTCATCACAATAAAAAACCGTATTCCCCCATAAAAGGAGAACACGGTTTGTGTATTATTGTTTCTTATCATCATCAGAACTTTGATTCGGATCTTGCTGATCCTGAGATGACTCTGAAGATTCATTATCTTCCTTTTCTTTTTCAGAAGTGGTTCGAGTTTCTTTTTCCTCTTTAGACTGCACATTAACTTGCATGTTCTTTTCTTGCTTTTCATCAATTTCTCTTTGCTCTTCTTGATTAGCCTTGAGCTGTTTATTGTTCTTAATTGCAATTTCTTCTAATTCTTCATCGGTAGGCAATCGGCCTTTTTCGAATAAAGATTTAATCTGAGTAGAATCCAATGTCTCAACATCTAACAGAGTACCTGCAATCAATTCAAGCTTATCTTTATTGTCTGTTAGGATCGTCTTAGCACGATCGTAACTGTGATTAATGAAGTTTTGAACTTCTGTATCAATATCATAAGCAATTTGATCACTATAATTCTGTTCATTTTGGATGTCACGGCCAAGGAATACCTGTCCGCCTGAGTTGGATCCGAATTGAAGCGGTCCAAGCTTTTCACTCATCCCGTATTCTGTAACCATCTTACGGGCAATGCTTGTAGCACGTTGGAAGTCGTTGTGTGCGCCTGTTGATACTTCACCAAACATAACTTCCTCAGCTACGCGGCCGCCTAATAAGCCAGTAATTTTATCAAGTAATTCAGGTTTTGTCATAAAGTAGCGGTCTTCACGAGGTAACATAACAGCATATCCGCCTGCTTGGCCTCGAGGAACGATTGTTACCTTATGAACCATATCTGCATCATCAAGAACCATACCAATCACTGTATGACCACTTTCATGGTGTGCCACAATATTACGTTCTTTTTCAGAAATAACACGGCTCTTCTTAGCTGGACCGGCAATCACTCGGTCAATCGCTTCATCGACATGTTCCATATCAATGCTCTTCGCATCAGAACGAGCAGCAACTAGAGCAGCTTCATTTAATAAGTTCTCTAGATCAGCTCCGGAGAAGCCTGGTGTCCGCAAAGCAATGGTTTTAAGATCGACATTATCTGATAGCGGTTTGTTTCTGGCATGCACACCTAGTACTGCCTGACGTCCTTTCACATCCGGGCGGTCGACCGTGATTTGACGGTCAAAACGTCCAGGACGAAGCAATGCAGGGTCAAGAATGTCTGGACGGTTAGTTGCAGCAATCATAATGATTCCTTCATTCGCTCCGAATCCATCCATTTCAACAAGAAGTTGGTTCAAGGTTTGTTCACGTTCATCGTGACCTCCACCAAGACCAGCTCCACGCTGACGCCCTACAGCGTCAATTTCATCAATAAAGATAATACAAGGAGCATTTTTCTTAGCGTTTTCAAATAAATCACGAACACGGGAGGCACCGACCCCTACAAACATTTCTACGAAGTCAGAACCACTGATAGAGAAAAATGGAACACCTGCTTCTCCAGCAACAGCTCTTGCTAGTAACGTCTTACCTGTACCAGGTGGTCCCACTAAAAGAACACCTTTAGGAATTCGGGCACCTACTTGTGAGAATTTACGCGGATCCTTCAGGAAGTCTACAACTTCTACAAGCTCCTGTTTCTCCTCGTCAGCACCGGCAACGTCTTTAAAACGCACCTTTTTCTTTTCTTCACTATACATCTTCGCCTTACTCTTACCAAAGTTCATGACACGACTTCCGCCGCCCTGAGCCTGATTAAGTAAGAAGATGAACAGAATAAATATAATCACAAACGGAATGATGGATGTTAAAACAGTCACCCATACACTTGGTTGTTCTTCTTCTTCAACTTTCAGCACACTTTGTTCTTGCGCTGTTTGCGTCACGTTGGAAATAATTTGTTCGTTTGCTGGAAGTTTAGCTGTAAACATTCCCTGTCCTTCTTCACTGCCAGCTAGCTGTCCTGTGATACGAATGATCCCATTGACAGGCTGCATCGTCATTTCTTCGATTTCACCATTATTCAATCTATCGTAAAATTCGTTCACATTTAACGTTTCTTGCGGCTCACCTTGACCTCTAAATAGACCGACTACGGCGATAACTACGAGGAAGATAAGTAAATAAAATATGGTATTACGAAATATCCGGCTCATTGCCTACCTCCTCCAAGCGAGAAAAACTATAGTAAATACTATCACACAAAAAACTAGAGACACAACTAATTACCCTTATTTGAAGTACTTCTAAACCTAAAGCAACCCTCACATACATCAGCCGCCGTAAACTTCCGGTTTGAGTACGCCAATATAAGGTAAGTTACGATACTTTTCATTATAATCTAACCCATATCCAACAACGAATTCATCTGGAACGTCAAAGCCGATCGTATCAGCCTTGATATGTGATGTTCTACCCGTAGGCTTATCAAGAAGGGTGACGATTTTGATGGATTTAGCTTTACGATACTTAAATAAGTCCACTAAATAACTTAATGTGAGTCCGCTATCAATAATGTCCTCTATAATTAACAGGTCTCTTCCTTCCACCTGGGTATCAAGGTCCTTCACGATTTTAACTTCACCTGAAGACCTCATGCCGCCGTTGTAACTTGAAACATCCATAAAATCCATCTCAAGATGTGTTTCGACTCTTTTTAACAGATCACCCATAAAAGGCATGGCTCCTTTTAAAACACCAATAGCCAGTGGAAAGCGCCCGTTATATTCTTCCGTCAGCTGAGCCCCCATTTCTTTGCACTTTTCTTGAATTTCTTCTTCAGAAATTAAGATTTTCTCAATTTCACTATGCATGCATGCTCCTCCTACGTGTCTCGGTTATTTTTATATTGTAATCGAAGCCTTGTATCAGATGCAGCTCTGACACATTCTCCACCCTTTTTCAATCCAACAAGCCATAGAATTTGACCATCGCTATCCGTCACAAGCGGCCAGACCTTCCGCTTGTCTGCCGGCACCTTTTGGTCAATAAAGATATCTTTTACCTTTTTGGAACCATCCATTCCTCTTGGAGAAATTCGATCCCCGGGTTCGCGCGTTCGTACTATGAGTGGAAGTTTTACGTGATATGAATCACAAATAAAATCAAATGAATCTAACTCATTATCTTCCTTAGTCCACTCTGCGGTGACGATCGAACCATCAGGAAGTTCAACGGTGTCCCCTATGTATAAAGTCTTAGTGAAAGCTGCAGGTTCATTCGGCTTACTAAATGTCAACCTCACCTCATCGTAAGTTCGAATTACCTTCAAGCCATTTGGCAAATCCAATTCTGCATTAGGTTTATCATCATGCAAAAGATTGAAAAATATCTCTTCGTGCATGTAGGAAACTTCTTCCTTTTTGTAACCGTACAGATAGTTTAATATTAGATGAAAGGCCGTTCTTTGTAAAGCAAGTGGAAACGTTAAAAAGGGATGAATTGAAAACTTCACAAAAGGTTCAATTTTATTAGACATTTCCATTGTCTCAAGAACTTGTTCGGCTTGGGAGTTCAAATACAGCTGATTGTCTCTGGCCCGTTCACTCATTAACTGCATATGCTTGTTCAGCTGAGGGTTTTGTTCTTTTAAAAAAGGCATCACGTATTTTCTAAACGCATTACGTGTATAATCAGTGTGTTGATTGGATTCGTCTAACTTATAAGTTATTTTGTTTAAGGAGCAATAATTCAGGAGATCTTCTTTCGCCAGACAAAGAAATGGGCGAATAAGTTCCCCCGATGAGAAAGTTCTACTGACAGGCATTCCACGAACTGATTCAGGGCGAACACTTCGTGCCATCTGCATCATCATTGTTTCAGCCTGGTCGTCTCCGTGGTGGCCAAGAGCCAGGACATCCCCTTCAAGTTGATCCATCACCTGTTCAAAAAAACGATAACGCAGAATTCTTGCTGCTTCCTGTGTACCTGCACCTGTTTGTTCTTTGTACAAATGAACATTTACTGTCGTTCCAACAAACTCCACATTCCATTCATCTGCTAGTTTCTCAACATGATGCAGGTCTTCGAGTGAAGTTTCACCCCTTAGCCCATGATCAACTGAAACGGCAACGACTCTTAGGTTCATGGTCGCTCTTAGCTGATTTAAATAATGAAGCAAAGCAAGGGAGTCAGGTCCCCCTGAGACCGCAACAACGACGGTCTGATTCGCTTGTAAAAGTTGATGTTTTTCTATGAATGACTGAACAACCTGCATGAACACCCCTCACTTTTGCCCTAAATAGCGCTTCACATATAGAATGACTAATCATCTACTTTCCTATTCTTATCGTACCACTCTCTACTTCGATCCTGCAAAACATTCAGTTATAACCATGACAACCCGTAGAACATCGTAACGAGAATCGAAATCGCGATCCATTCCCCCCATTCAGACCGGTCAGATGACGACTTCTTCGCTGTTGCTCTGGAGACTCGGGAAGGCTTGCCCGTCCTTTTCATCAACCCTTTTTCAAGCCCCTTCTTCATCTCTTTCGCTGTTTGATACTTGCCTTGCCAGCAGCCGGTAATTACCTTTTTACAAAAATCAGGCATTTGGGCTAATGCTAGTTTATGGTGCAATGTTTTATGTGGATCTTTTCCTTTGATAAAACGCTTTGGATAAACCATCTCCAGCATAATCATGGTCACAGCAAATAAATCGTATTGTGCTTCAGACTTTCTTGATCCATAGCCCCAATATCCACGATCGTAAAACTCAGTAAATTCTTTAATCGCTCGGCCAAACGCGGTTACCCCACCCACATCAATCCAACGCACCCTTGAAGCGGAAACAAGCAGGTTTTCTGTCTTTAGATCCCCAAAGGCATAGCCGGCTGCATGCAAATGATCAAGATCGCTTAGCAGTTGCACCGCAGTTAAAGCGATCCAATCTTTACTTTTGCCTTGTAGAAATCCTGGTAACGGTTGGCCCTGCACATACTCCATCACGTAAAAAGGATAGGTGAGACGTCTAGGGGTTACCCAATCATCTACGTCCACAAAAGAAGGTCCAAGTTTGACACCTTGGACCTTGCTGAATTTCTTAAGCATATTCACCTCTAGCATCATTCGAGAACTATCTGTTCCCACCTTTAGAGCATAGGTATGGCCATTTCGTTTACAGAGATAGACGACACCACAAGCTCCTTCACCAAGCTTTTTTAGGATACGGTAGGTGTGTCCTTGCCATTTTCCTTGTAAGGTAGTTCCAGGGGTGAAATTAAAATCCAGCTTCTTCATAAGGATCTTCTCCATCATGCCTGTTTTTTCTTACCGGATTACTTGCAAAGGAATATAAAGCTTCTTTAAGAGCAGGACCCGTTGGAGTATATCCTCCGCTTGAAAGTTTAGAAAATATCCCGTGGATAGCATCGAGTTCTGGTGTCCAATCTATCATTTTCTTAATTGTAGATTTAGGGTCGGGGAAAGTGAAAATGCTGAACTGATTTGATCCGGTTCGCGCGTTCAAACTAAGTGATAAGTCATATAAAGCTTCTTTGACGGTCGGAAGCTTATGGTGCATACTTGCACTTGAATCCACTAAAACAAGAACTTCAAGATCACACATTTCCCCCAGATCATCTACGACTTCTACAACTTCCCCTCGTTGTTCGGGAGGAAGCTCTTCCATCGTCTTTCCCTGACCTAAAATCTGTTGCAACTCGTTGTTCACTACCCCCTGAATCGTTTGTGTCATGGCTTGTCTCGTTACCGTTTGGACGGTTTGTGATAAATTTTTCTGATAGACGATCTGACTGACCCCGCCGCCCGCTTCAGCAATAGATTCTACTTCTTCAAGACCTTGAGGATGATTCCTCTGTTCATCATCAAGCACGCCAATGACATTGACCGTGACCCCCTGATTCCTGGCTAGCGCAGCTACAACTACTGGATCTTCTCCGTAATTCGAACATCCATCCGTTAACAATAGAATTTGTTTCAGCCGTCCTGGCTTCATAGCATATCCCTCCTGTTTCGTTGTCAACATTTTGACCGAAAAAGAAGGTAAATATACTTAAAGCTATGCTCGTTTTTTATCAAAAGGGATAGCAGACCATTCAGGAACATAATGATCGATTCGTGCTACGAGCACTGTCATGTCATCATCAATAGCCCCCGCTTGTACGCGAATTACCTCTTCTAGTAATAAATCAGCGACTTCCTGAGGGTCTGTTCGGTCGATTTCTCTAATTTTTCGCTTCAACCAAATCTCCACATTCTCAAGGTGTTTTGGACCTTCAAGGATGCCGTCACTCACCATAATTAATAAATCCCCTGCTTTAAGCTGCTCACTTGTGGTATCCACATCGACGTCTTCAATAATTCCCATTGGGAGATTGCCAGACTCTACGGCAAAGATTTGCCTGCCCCGTTTAATAAAACTTGGAGTACTCCCTATTTTTATAAATTTAGAACTGGCTTGATGAAGGTCAATGACAGCTAAATCTAGTGTCGAAAATATTTCATCACTAGTTCTGAGGGCTAGAATCGAATTAATCGACTTAATAGCCACCGACTCTTTAATTCCTGATTGTAGAATTTGTTTTAACAAACGAAGCGTCTCCATACTCTCCTGATGAGCCCGTTCGCCATTCCCCATGCCATCACTAATGGCCAGGGCATATTTACCTCTCCCTAATTCCATCATTGAGTAACTGTCACCAGAGATAAATCCTCCGCCTTTGGCTGCGTGGGCCACGCCTGACTCAATCGTATAATGCTTTGCCGAACCAAAAGTAAGCAGACAGCGGCCGTGTGGATATGGGGAAATATCCTCCATGGTAACCACGATAGTCTCTTCAAGGATGTCTGATAGAACAGGGGCAATCAGCTTAGACCCCTCTCCTCGGTAGTTATCAATTTCAATTATTAATTCCAAATCAATATTTCCTGCATCTAATGTATATATTTCAAGTTTTGCTATTTCAAAACCCATTCGCTCAAGAGCTCCATGAATAATTTGTTCTTTTTGCTCATGATGCTCCCTTTCCTTAACGATTTCTTTAGCAAAACTGTTCATCACTTCAGAAACACCATGAAGCTGGTCCGCTACAAATCTGCGACTCTCTAGCACCTGCTGTTTCAACTGTTTGTTTGCATGATAAAACGATAGCTCATGTTTCATCGTATCAATCAGCTTTTGCGATTTTACACAGTATTGGTCTACGTTTTTACGCATCACCCTTCCTGGATCTTCCTTCTCATCGATCTCCATCATTAAATCCGTCATTAAATGATGTGTCTCATCAAACTGATTCACCCAGCACCTCTCTTTTTTAAAACATGACTGACACGTCTTCTCCGTCACATCACTGAGAAAATAATCAATTTCCTTATTCTGACTTACCTCCTCTTTCGAACCATCTAAATGAGTAAAGCTCTTGGATAGCGCTTCAAACACATCTGAAAATTTGCCAACTCGAACGGCTGTCACATCTCGAACCTTCTGCAGGTATTTCTGCTGCTCTTGACTATGCTCCTCTGTCCCCGGTACATAGCGAGAGAGCCGCTTCACCCATTGTTTAGGTGTCATAATAAATAATGCAATAGCACATACCGATGCCCACATCGATGAAGATAGGCTTCCTCCCATATAAAAGCTCATTAACACCGTACTAACGAGCAAACCCGCACTAACCCCCAATTTATTTCCTTCTTTCAAAAGTCCCCCTAACAAACCAGAAAAAGCAAGCAAACTCATTTGATATAAATTATCGACAGCTGCCAGGCTCAAGACAAGCCCCGTAACGACACCTACCGTTGATCCAATCGCCGCACCAGCGATGTAAGCCAGCAAAATAACTAAATAGCGGGAAAACACATCCACTGTGGCTACACCTTGGATTTCAAACCCAATCATCCCTGTTAATACAGAAGCTAATAAGATAATGAGACATACGATTTCCTCATTTTTTAAAGTTGGATGATAACGTCTTGGTGATAATAGCGGAAGACTCTGCATAAAGATAAGCACAAGTGTAAAACTGAGTATTCCTTCAGCTGCTATGAGGAAAATCTCATATAAGTGCCAGCGTTCCAAAAAGGCCAGGCTTGTCGTTCTTGGGATTATACTAGCGAGCATAGCCATAAAGGGAAGTAGCTGCTGTGGTTGATTCATACGATTTAAAATTAAACTGAGTAATAAAAAAGTAGCGGATGCTCCGAGAATGAATCCAGCATGCCCTAGACTATATGTAGATGCCCCAGCCGCCATCATTACTGTAGCCGGAATCACAAAAGGGCGTTTCAACCACCAGATCACCGCAAGAAAAGCAACCCCAAACGGTGCCATGGAGGATAATATAATAGCCCGTCCAAGCAGGAAGCTGAGCACTAAATGAAACACACCTTTATTAGCTAAAAAGCTAACAATTGAAAAAGAAACACGTTCAAGCCCCTTATTTAAAGTAGATTCTTTCCAAACTGCCCCACGCCCAGTACGTTTCATTACCGTCCCCAACATAAAATACACCACTCCTTCTTTAGTTATGTTTCATTTAATCACAGGGTAGACAAGCTTTTTGTCAAAACAACAGGAGAGTCGTAACAAAAACTTCGATGCTTTTCATGTGCTCTGACGTGAATTCTACAAAAAAACACCAGGTGATTCCCCTCCTGTTCTAAATTTCCCTACCATTCTCTATCGAAATTAACAGACTACTCTTACAATTTTATTTTTTATTGACATAATTTTTAGGATGGTGTACTATAACCTTTGTGTCTTTGGAACATATGGCGGTGTAGCTCAGCTGGCTAGAGCGTACGGTTCATACCCGTGAGGTCGGGGGTTCGATCCCCTCCGCCGCTACTATTTAGTGCTGAATGGCTTTGTTCAGATGCGACACGCATAAGCCTTACCTATACATAATTAAGGCCCGTTGGTCAAGTGGTTAAGACACCGCCCTTTCACGGCGGTATCACGGGTTCGAATCCCGTACGGGTCATCAGCAGGAAGACCGCCATTCATATTTTGAATGGCGGTTTTTTGATAACTTTATTAGGCTTCACTATGATGTTTAATTGTATTTTGCTGTGTATGACTCGATACCCTGCAGCTACCTACTTATGAAAATTTTACATTAGGTGCTTATAACTAAATTGGCTTGTTTTGTTGGAGACTCCCTCTTTAAATAGTAATCTTCAGCTTTCCAATACCTATTTATAAACTTTTCTAGATCCAGTTGGGCAGATTCTGTTTCCCGGGAAAACCTTATCTCCTTCGGGCAATCTAAGTACACTACATAATCAAAAAAATCTCTCCACTCTTTACGCTGAAGAAACACTCCCTCAATTAGGATTACACCAGACAGCGGAAGATTAATGATCGCTACAGCATGTGTATCATCCTCCTGTTCATAAAAGGGGAGGCTAATTTGATCCGTCCATTTCAGTTTTTCAAACAAATTCACTTTCAACCATTCGATGTCCCATTGCAAGTGGTAATATTCATACCATGGATCATATCCAGTATCATACCTTTTCTTTCGGCCCTCTATGTGGTCATCGAGATGAAGCACATAAACAGGAATAGCTTTTTTCCTCAGATTTTCAACTAACTTTTTGGAAAAGGTAGTCTTCCCTGAACGACTTAATCCATCTATCCCTACTACCAAACGCTTGCCTTCTTCAAGGACTATTGTAGATAAATCCACTTATCACCATCTCCTCAGCATCAACTATCCAAACACACCCTGATTTCTGAGCTCCATATGTAGAGATATAAAAAACAGGCCCGCTGTTAAAGCGGGCCTGTTTTTATATATTCATTCATGCGCATCTTTTACTCATTGTCATAGACAGCAAGCTATCCTCTTTTAGCACCCCGACCTCCGCGTTTGGTTTCGGTTTGCTTCTTCAGTGATGCTAGACGATCTTCGCTATCCTTCATAAAGGCACTCATTTTTTGTTCAAATGATTCTGCCGGTTTACGAGGTTTTCTGGGCGCACGACGACCGTAATTTTCTTTTGCTTTTTTGATGGATAAGCCAATCTTTCCATCATCTCCAACATTAATGACTTTCACTTCTACTTGGTCACCCTGGCTTAGGTGTTCATTAATGTCTTTTACATAGTTATCGGCAACTTCACTAATGTGCACAAGACCAGTCTGCCCTTCAGGAAGCTCAACAAAAGCTCCGAAATTAGTGATACCCGTTACCTTACCCTGCAACTTGCTGCCTACTTCAATGGACATAAAAAAAATGCTCCTCCTTAGAATTTCGATAAAAATATCTTCTTAACTATTATATATAAGCATTGAAAAGGGTGTCAATACGAAGGGTCCTCATTTGGCATTTTAAAAATAATCTCGCCTTCCTTGGAGAAGAAATAATCGGACCTTGCAATTTGTAAAACATACTCTTCATTATTAAGAAGCTTTATTTCCTCTTTTAAGTTTTTCTCTTCTTTCTTTAGTGTATCCATTTTTGCTTGTAAATCCTCATAATGTTCCTGTTTCTGAGCACGTAGAGTTTGTTGTTGTACATGATAGGTGACCATGGAGCCTGCAACGATCATTACGAATAAGGCAAACAAAACGATTCGGCGGAATAGACGCTTTTTCTTTTTCGTCTGCCGTTCCAAGTAGGCATCGTAGTGCTTCATGTATGTAGAATCTAGGCGGGCTACTGATTGTTTTTTTGCCATGAACGTTAGACCTCCTTTATTTGCGCATTCGCTCTTTCCATTTATTTATAGTATTCTTTATTTTAACCCAAAACCCTGCTGTTTTGTTTAAATTTTTTTTCAGTTTTTTCGGGAGGAGCTTCCAAATCATTCGAAAAATCAACAGGAATGGATATAAAACGACAAGAAACAATAAATGTATTCCCTTATAAAATACTTTATAAACGAATAATAGTAAAGTAGTTATCAGCATAATGATGGTTCGAATCGGCCAAATAATAATGGCATTAAAAAGCCGCGCAAAGAAGGTCATTAATCGAGTCACGAAGCGTATTATATATTCTAACAACTTTTTATATCGTGTTTGAAATAATGCACGATAAGCAGAATATCCGCAAATTACGGCTATAAATACATATAAACGTAATTCACCATAGTTTACCAGGAATAAAAGAAAAAAAAGAAGAGCAGCCTGAGCAACCCAGAAGGCAAGCTGCCAGAAAAGCTCAAGCCAGCTCCTTTTATTTCGTTTAGAAAAGAGTCGCTCAAAGGTATCAACGGCTGCTCCTACATAAATGCCCCCGGCTAGCATAACCACCATCGTCATAAATTGTGTAGTGAGTGTCATTTGAAAAGCTTGCTAAATAATCCTTTAGCTTTCTCCCCTTGGTTCTCGTCCAAATACGTCATCTCATCAACGCGTCCTTTTATAGATACTTCACCTTCTTCTAAGTCCAGGTTTTTCATTTGTAGATTATGACCGCGAATGACTAAGTACCCCATACTTGTTTGAAGCAGAAACTCCTCACTGTCAAAGCTGTCCACTTCTCTGACACCAGATATTTCAAGGTTTCTTCTATTCCACATTTTCACATTATGATCTACCTGATGTGCCCGTGCATTTAAATTTTTATCGTAGCCTTCCATTTATCCCAGCCTCCTTCTTCTCTAGTACAAGCTATGTAATAGGAGGACAATTTAGAACGTATGGTAAGACATTGAAAATAATTCGATAGATCGCTTTACATCATGAAAAAGCCCACTGCTGGTACTGCAGTGGGTTAAGAATTATTTGTTAACAGGTTCCTCTTTCTTGATGTCATATAAGGTCGCAGCTTCATCCTTCTTCACATTTTCTCTCAAAGATTTTACTTCAATTGTCAACACCTTTTGACCAAATTGAATCATCAATTCATCTCCTACCGATACATCTGAAGACGCCTTGCTTTTTGACCCGTTAATACTAATTCTCCCTTGATCAGCGATTTCCTTAGCCAAGGTTCTTCGTTTAATCAGTCTTGAGATTTTTAGAAATTTATCTAATCGCATAATTTATTCTTCCCCTTTATGTTTTATTTTAGCTGCTGCCCACAACTCTTCAAGCTCATGGAGCGAATAATCATCAAGAGGCCGCTTCGCATTTGAGGCGCTTTTTTCCATCGCCGAGAATCTTGTCCTAAACTTTTGATTTGTTCGCTGAAGAGCTGTTTCTCCGTTAATGTTATAATGGCGCGCTAAATTAGTAATCGCAAACAACCAATCCCCAAATTCTTTCTCCATTTCACGCGGGTCATTCATTTCCTTTGCTTCGAGAAATTCTGCCCATTCTTCCTTTACTTTATCCTCGACAAGTTCCACTTTGTCCCAGTCAAACCCTACCTTAGCAGCCTTTTTTTGTACTTCTTCGGCTTGCAGGAGGGCCGGAAAGCTTGTCGGAACAGAATCTAATAAGGAATCAGCAGCTATGCTCTTTTCCTGCTTTTTAATTTGATCCCAGTTCGTGACCACTTCCTCTGCGTCATTTACTAGCACATCGCCAAATACATGGGGGTGTCTGCGGATCATTTTTTCAGTTATGGAGGAGATGACGTCATCAATCGTGAAAAATCCTTCATCCTCCCCAATTTGACTGTGAAGCATAACTTGTAAGAGGATATCGCCTAACTCTTCTGCCATATTCTGATCATCAAGCCGATTTACAGCATCAATGAACTCATAGGCTTCTTCTATTAAATAGCGACGCAGTGATTCATGGGTTTGCTTTTGATCCCATGGGCATCCTTCTGGACCTCTCAGTGTACGAATCACTTCTCTCAGTCGGAAAAACTGATGATTCAAATTCGTTTTATCTACCGGAGGGATATAAACGCTCGTTAAGTTATTTACCGCCACAAACCGATCTAATTCCTGCAGTTCAACCTCAGTAATTTCCTCTTCGCTGCTTCCAACCGCAGTGATAACGGTCACAGGATACTCCGGCGGAAGATCTTCCATTAATGTCAACTTAACTTCTGAAGCAATCATTTGATCATATACCTGACAGAGAACGATATGATTTTGAAACTGTAATTGACTTCGATCAAGGGCTGTTGCATCTAAAAATTGAAACCCTTCAATAGGATCTACTTTCAACGCAGAAAATACATCATCTAAGTAACTTTGTCCGCCTTGAATCGCTACATCTACTCGTTGATCTTCCAGTAATAATTGGACTGTACGCTCCGCAAGCATTGGATGCCCTGGCACCACATAGATAATATCTTCTTCCTTCGCGGCATCCGCTAATTTGTCCGCGATCTCTTCATAAACGGCCGTGAATTGATCATACTGTTCATACACATCATCGAAGCCTATGAAATCCACCCCTTCGTTCTCCAGATTCCTTATCACCGGGTGATCAAGCGTTCGACTATAAACAGGTTCATTTGCATGGATAAGCTGACGGTAAACGCCAAGCGGCAGTTGCTCCAAATCACCAGCGCCCAGACCTAAAATCTTCACAGTTTTCATCTACTTCAACCCCTTTGGCAAAAATCGTACGAATGATCTTCCATATGGTAAAGCTTCTAACTCTTTTCTGTGTAAGGCACCTAATCTTATTAACAATAGGAAGTACGTAGCAGCACCAACAGCAGTAAGACTAAGCGTATAAACCAGTAAGAAAAGCCGGTTTTCCAGCCCCGCTCCTAACGATGATTGGATCCAAATCAGTACAATTAGTACAACAATCATCCCGGCAAGTGCGCAAGCTATGGAAAGCCACGGAAGCCTCCGCCATTTTCTAAATGAAAAATAACGGCTGAGAAAAAGGCACTGACAAACCACTACGAAGGCAGTGCTGCAAATCGAAGCTATTGCCGCTCCATTTAATAAAAGATAGGGGACAAGAAGAACGTTCAATCCCCATTTCACAAAAACAGCAAAGATCACAATGACAGCTGTATGACTAACAAAGCCGAGGCCTTGCAAAATGGAAGAAAAGGTCACGGCCAATGAACTAAATATAATGACAAGCATAAGAATCCTAAGTACTGCTGTTCCTTTTTCATCTTGAAAGAACAACTCATTTATAAAGGGAAATAATGTGATTGACCCTGCTGAAGCTCCACTTGCTAAGATTAAGCTAAACTTTACCGATCCAAAGATGTACCCCTCTACTTGCTTCGGATGATCCTTAATTTTCTTTCTAGTAATAGAAGGAATCAGAGCTAAAGCCAGAGATGACGCTAAGACTGTTCCTAATTGAATAAGCGGTTGGCCGCGATCAAATACTCCCTTTAGCACCTTCGCCTCGACAGGTGCTATCCCAGCTTCAATCAGGTGAGGCACAAGAGTTAAAGCATCAGTCATTTGAATAAGTAACAGCAGCATATAATTAAGGCAAATAAATATACCATAAAAAACAATCGTTTTTAAAAAGGAAAGCGATGCATAATCAACAGGCCCTTTCGTCCAGGGTGGGTTCTTTCTAATAATTATAAGAAATACAACGATAGAGGCTGCGATGCCCCCAAGTGATGCGATAGAAGCACCTACCCCAATATGATAGATCTGCCCTTCTGATACAACGTATATCACAGCCGCTATAATGAGAAGAACCCGTATCAATTGTTCGGCAACTTGTGATATCGCCGTAGGGTGCATATTTCCCTGACCTTGATACACCCCTCTAAATAATGAGGGGATCGGCAGCAGAAGAAAAACCGTGAATGCAGCCTGCAAGGATGGAGTTAAACGCTCATCCCCCATTATGGAAGCCAATTCATCTGCCTGAGTGTAACCGATCATAAAGATCAATCCACAAATTCCAAACAACCATAACAAAGCAGGGAGATAAAAAGAGGACAGTGATAATACCTGACCCTGTTCCCTTATTTCTGCCACTAACTTCGAAATAGCCGCTGGAAAACCGTATAATGAAAGCACGATAGCTATTCCTAAAATCGGATAGATTTGCTGGTAAACATAAAAGCCAAAATCCCCTGCGATGTTTTGCAAAGGAATACGATATCCTGCACTTAACACTTTACCAATCAACCCCGATAAAGTAAGCAGGAAAGCACCTTTAAACAAAAGATGCGATGAGTTTGAATGATTCATGCAGAGCCCTTCCCATATCAATACAATTGCACCTATTATAGCACAAAAATGCCAGGTCCTATGAGTGACCTGGCTTGTTCCTTTTTAGTTCCAGTTTTCTAATGTATTACTTGGTGACCCTATGGGGCGGCAGGTGGCATCTGCCCTGCAACGTGACTCGACTATGTCTATGTGGGTACCGCCACCGTCCCCTGATTATTTGTTAATCCATTTGTCTGGCTAAAAAGCTTGCCGCCGTTTGGACAGCCTTTTCGGAACCTTCATCAATAGGGGTGCCTTCCTTATTAAAGACAACGACACAACCAATTGGATCGCCTTGCGCAATAATGGGATGAATAATATAAGAAATAACGTCCTCTTCTAAATCACGGACAAATTCTACCGGATTCGGATGTTTTTCAAACGCAGAAGTACGTCCTTCCATTACCTGTTCTATACGGCTGCCTATTTGACGGCCCATATAGGATTTCTTCGATTCTCCGGCAACTGCAATAAACTCATCGCGGTCACAAATCAAAACAGGCGCTTCTAACGACTCATGCAGTGCGTCTGCATACTCTCGCGCGAAATCTCCCAGTTCACTTATTGGAGAATATTTCTTTAAAATAACTTCTCCTTCTCGATCTACAAATATTTCTAAAGGGTCACCTTCCCTAATTCGAAGCGTGCGGCGGATTTCCTTTGGGATCACCACACGTCCTAAATCATCAATTCGGCGTACTATTCCTGTTGCTTTCATTCTATAAGCTGCCTCCCTCTCTGTAGTTTACCCTCACGCAAATCACATGCGGAATAAACAGGTGATAAGGATAGTATGATACTCCAGAAAAAACCTATTCATCCCAAGAATGGATTTTTTTCAAAAACATAATGAGAATGGGTGGATGTATCATTTATTCAACCGTTTTCCTAGTGATAGAACCTTCTAGAGGCAGTGATTTAAGATGGCTATAGGGTCCGTCGTTGATACACACTTCGCTTTCCACGGACGGCCAGCGAGGCCTCCTCGAACTCCACTGACGTTACGTTCTGCGGGGTTTCTTCACAAGTGAAAAGGGAGCCATTGACGGCTCCCTCCCCTTTTACTATGCGCTAGTAGCTGCCTCTGACAACTGTGGAAGACGTTGGATGAATTCTTCCACTAATTCGTATCTTCTCGGCTTCGTATTTCTTTCCCACATAAGCGTAATTTTCAGCTGTTGCCCCTCTGTACCAAGTTGAATCATTCGTCCATATTGATTAGCTAAATCAAATAACTTCGATCCGTCAATTTGCTGACTTTGGTTAGGCTCCATAAACATCTCGATCTTTTTCTTTCCTTCAGAAATCGATTCGATTCGGGCCTTTTTGGCATACAAACGAATTGAGGTTACCTTAATCAAATTCTCAACTTCTTCTGGATAATCCCCAAAGCGGTCAATCAATTCATCTTTTAAATCACTAATGTCATCTTTTGATTCTATTGCCTGGAATTGCTTGTACATATCAATTTTTTGTTTCTCATCTTCAATATAATCCGCCGGTAAGTACGCATCAATAGTAAGATCGAGTTCGGTTTGAAATGGTTGTATAGCTTCCGGCTCGACCCCTTGACGTTTAGCCTCAATAGCATCCTTAAGCATTTGTGAATACATGTCGAAGCCGACAGAATCAATAAACCCATGCTGCTGAGCACCTAATAGATTTCCTGCCCCTCTAATGGATAAATCCCGCATGGCGATTTTAAATCCTGAGCCAAGCTCCGTAAACTCCTTAATTGCCTGGAGCCGCTTCTCGGCCACTTCTGTCAGCACCTTATCTTTTTGGTAGGTAAAGTAGGCGTAAGCCACTCGATTAGAACGCCCCACACGGCCTCTTAATTGATAAAGCTGGCTTAATCCCATACGATCTGCATCATAAACAATTAACGTATTTACATTTGGGATGTCGACACCTGTTTCAATGATCGTCGTACTGACCAAAACATCAAATTCTCCTTCAAGGAATGAGAACATGACATTTTCAAGTTCCGTTTCGTTCATTTGCCCGTGCGCAAAAGCAACCCTTGCTTCTGGGACAAGTGCAGAAATTTCCTGTGCCATTCGCTCAATATTCTCCACACGATTAAATAAAAAGAATACCTGTCCGCCCCTTGCCATTTCTCTTTCAATCGACTCTCTCATAAATACCGGATTGTATTCCAATACATAGGTCTGAATCGGGAAGCGATTTTCAGGAGGCGTCTCAATGACAGATAAATCCCGAACTCCCAGCATAGACATATGCAGAGTTCGCGGAATTGGTGTGGCTGTTAATGTCAGCACATCAACATTCGCTTTTAATTGCTTAATTTTCTCTTTATGTTTCACACCAAAACGTTGCTCCTCGTCTACAATTAGCAGTCCTAAGTCCTTAAATTTAATGTCTTTTGATAAAATTCTGTGAGTTCCAACGACAATATCATCAAGACCTTTTCTCAAACGTTCCGTCGTTTCGCTTTGTTGCTTCTTTGTTCTGAAGCGGCTGAGCAAGCCAATGTTTATTCCAAAGTCCTGGAACCGCTCCTGTAAAGTTTCATAATGCTGCTGGGCTAGAATAGTAGTCGGAACTAGCAAAGCCACCTGCTTCCCGTTTTCAATCGCTTTAAAGGCAGCCCGGATCGCAACTTCTGTTTTTCCATAACCAACATCTCCACAGAGCAATCGGTCCATCGGGCGAATACGCTGCATATCTTCTTTAATTTCATCAATACAGCGAAACTGATCTTCTGTTTCTTCATACGGAAATGCGGCTTCAAAGTCACGCTGCATTTCCCCGTCTTCCCCGAAAGCATGACCTTTTGAGGCCTCTCGTTCTGCATATAGCTGGATAAGATCATCTGCAATATCTTCTACGGATGATTGAACACGGCTCTTCACCTTTTTCCATTCACTACCGCCCAGCTTATATACTTTAGGCTCTTTATCCTCAGAACCGACATATTTTTGAATTAAATCAATTTGGTCAATCGGAACAAACAGCTTATCATTTCCCGAATATTTTACCATCAGGAAGTCTTTATGATTCCCGCCCATTTTCAAGGTTTCAATCCCTATATACTTCCCAATTCCATGGTTAGCGTGAACGACATAATCTCCGACTTTGAGTTCCTGATAATTTTTGATTCGCTCGGCATTCGATAATTTTTGTTTGCGTTTAGGCTTGGACTTCCGCTTCTTAAATAGTTCACTCTCGGTTAGGACAGCTACTTTGTGCAATGGCCACTCAAAACCGCTGCTAAGGTTCCCTTCGACAATCGTTGGCAGTGTCAAAGGTAAACGAACCGGTTCTTTAGCAACGACAGACTCCATATCATAATCATCTAACACATCATGAATCTTTTGAGCACGCTTCTCATCAGG
Organism: Halobacillus ihumii; assembly: GCF_902726645.1. Classification (NCBI taxonomy): domain Bacteria; kingdom Bacillati; phylum Bacillota; class Bacilli; order Caryophanales; family Bacillaceae; genus Halobacillus; species Halobacillus ihumii. Next base: position 2,197,462 of record NZ_CACVAO010000001.1, on the reverse strand, counting down.
AGCCATAATCACTACAGAGTAATCTTGCTTCACCCAGCGATCCATTTCATTTTTCAGCAAATTCATCTGACCATGGAATTGCTGCATCTGACGACTGGAGATATTAATTACATTTTGCGGATGGGTGTTAGGGATATGTCGCATGAATACGGACATATAAAGCCTTGGCTGCTTCATATTATCCCACGTATCATGCCAGTCGTAGGAAATGCGAAGGTCCCTTACAATTTGATTAACCTCTAGCAGACTCTGATGCCATTCTGCTTCTTCTTGATCTAAGCGGCCTGCTGTTTCCTGAATGCGACTCATTTCATCTAACACAATTAACCCATGACTTGGAAGATAATCTAGCAAACTTAGTCCCTGGTCATAAAAGAAACCAATATATTTATACATATCTTGAAAACGCTCTTGATGTTGGAGCTTTTCTATATCAGGTTCTACATAAGTATTTAGCGTTTCTTTTGCTTCTTTTTTTGAAAGCTTCTGCAAAGAGTGACTAAGGGATTCTTCTAGTCGTTGTGAAGCCCTGGCATAATCCTCCTCTGTTAATAGAAGCTCAGTGGCAGGCCCGACATGAACATGATCAAACTTATCATGAGAGCGCTGCGTTTCCGAATCGAATGTGCGAATTGAATCCACTTCCGTATCAAACAGCTCAATACGGTAAGGAAATTCTGCTGTTAATGGATACACATCAAGGATTCCGCCACGAAGAGAGAATTCTCCTGGGGTCGCCACCATATCCGTCCGCTCATACCCCATGCTGACAAACCGTTTTAAATATTCTTCTAGATCAATTTCTTCGCCAACACGAAAAGGGAGCTGGTTACGCTCCCAGTATTCCTTAGGCGGCATGATCCTTTTTAATGCAGCCACAGGTGCTATTAAAATCCCTGAGTCCTGGTTAAGCCACCTGCTCAACGCTTCTATCCGCTGACTTCGCAACTCTGGACTGGCCGTAGCAATTTCAGATGCAATAAGCTCATTAACTGGAAAAAGATGCACCTGATCACTATTAGAAAGCTCTAACATATCTTCATACATTTGCTGGGCCTGAATCAATTGATGTGTCACGATAAGAACAGGTCGGTGTAGTGACTCATGTAATAATGAAATCATCATACTTCTGGCGGCCCCAGACAAACCTGCAATCATTTGCTCATTCATCCCGGATTCAAAACCCTCCACCACCGAACGAATATCATCCTGAGGCCGTAAGTAATCTTTAATTCCCTTCATAACAAACTCCTCCACAATCACCATAGAGGGTGACCACGATTTAATGAATAAAGTAATCTTGCTCGTGATAATGAGGATGTTGATCAAGGGTACGTTCACACGAATGGCAAATCGTTCTGATATTCATATCACCATTGCTGCTGTACGTAATCATTTCCCTGTGATCGTCCTCATTCAAACACTCTAAGCCAAGCTCGGAAACTTCGACTCGTTCACGGTCTAATTTTCCGACTTGGCGGTTGCAATGTCGGCATATATAATTAATATTCATAAATACAAACCTCCGATTCAGAAGTATTTGTATTTATTGTTACCGCTTGAGTCTTTGCTTATACGAACACCATTTTAATTTATGATTTCACATTATAGGTATTCATGACTTCGGCGAATGGCTGCTCAAACCATGTTTCACAAGCTTTGACGGATTGGTTTATTGCTTCTTGCACGTGCTCTTGCTGATCTTTATCAAATGTACCCAATACATAATCCACCACGCTCATCGGTACAGAAGGCCTTCCGACGCCCACCCGCAAACGTTTAAACCCTTTTGTACCCAACTGATCTATGATGCTTCGTATTCCATTATGACCACCATGTCCGCCCTTCTGACGAAGACGCATTCTCCCTGGCGGTAAATCCAGATCATCGTAAATGACGAGTATATCGTCCTCTTCGATCTCGAAATAGTCCATGAACAGGCGAAGGGAATCGCCAGATAAGTTCATATACGTCTGAGGCTTTAGCAAAAGAACCTTCTCACCGTTTATATGCTCAATGGTAAACAGCCCTTTAAACTTTTTTTGTTCCAGTGTCCAATCATTTCGTTTTGCTAATTCATCAACAATCATAAATCCAATATTATGGCGTGTTTTTTCATATTTCCTTCCAGGATTCCCTAGACCTACAATACACTTCATTGCAAAACTTCCTTTTCTCCTTTTTCCTATTCGTTATTATATCAAAGTCATCGTAAAAAATATGTCAAAAAACTGAAGGCATTATAAAAAAGGAGCGTACCTGATGGCTACGCCCCTTTAAGCAACTCATTCTTATTCTTTACTTTCGTCGTCCTCTGACTCATCCGCATCGCCTTTTTGGTTGATAACTTCAGGTTCTTCATCTGCGTTATCTGTGTCAGGCTCTTCCGGCATTTCTTCAGGTGGAGTAACAGAAACAATGGTTGTATTTTCATCTTCTGTAATTTCATAGTTACGAGATTCTTTCAAATCACTAACCATCACGTTGTCACCGATATTTAACTCGGAAACGTTTATGACAATCTCTTCAGGAATATCACCTGGTTTAGCACGGACTGCCAACTCATATAATGGCTGTTGAAGAACTCCGCCTTCTTTCGAGCCTGCAGCTTCACCTTCAAGGTGAATCGGTACTTCAACGTCCATTTCTTCAGACATATTCACAATGTAGAAGTCTGCATGAATCAACACATCCTTAAGTGGATCGATTTGATATTCATGAAGCATTACGTTTACTGTATTTCCACCGTCAATATCTAATGAAATGATAGCGTTTTTCCCTTCATCACGGACAGTTTTAAGTAGTTCGATACTGTTAACAGCCACAGTAACAGGCTCTTTATCTTTACCGTAAACGACACCTGGAACATCGCCCTGATAGCGCAATTCACGAGTTGTCGAGTGTTTTAAATCTTTCCTTTGATTTGCTTTAAGTGTTATAGCCAAAATAATCTACCTCCATTGAATTTACCATTCATTTAAGATGGATTCCCTTATTGGTCTTTTGTTAAACATTTTATAGCAAAAAAAATGAATTAATCAAACAAAATACTTACGGATTGACGTTCATGAACCCGGATGATAGCTTCACTGATTAAAGGAGCCACTGATAACTGAGTGATTTTCTCGCTTGCCTTATCTTCTCCAAGCGGGATCGTATTAGTGACAACGAGCTCTTTAATAGTTGAATTATCAATACGGTCAATAGCCGGCCCTGAGAGTACTGGATGGGTACAGCAAGCATAGACATCCTTCGCTCCGTTTTCAACTAATGCGTTAGCTGCAAGCGTAATGGTACCAGCCGTATCAATGATGTCATCAATCATAATCGCTGTTTTTCCTTCGATGTTTCCAACAATATTCATGACTTCGGCTACATTAGGCCGTGGACGGCGTTTATCAATAATGGCAATCGGGGCCTTAAGGCGGTCAGCCATCTTACGCGCTCGCGTTACTCCTCCATGATCCGGAGATACGATGACTACATCTTCAAAATTCTTTTCTTCGAAGTAATCGGAAAGAATCGGTACACCTACAAGATGATCAATTGGCATATCGAAGAAACCTTGAATTTGAGGAGCATGCAAATCCAGCATAATGACCCTGGAAGCCCCTGCTGTCTCAAGTAAATTAGCAACTAGCTTCGCTGTAATTGGTTCACGTGCGCGAGCTTTACGGTCTTGTCTAGCATAACCATAGTATGGCATAACTATATTAATCGTACGTGCAGAAGCACGCTTTAAAGCATCAATCATAATCAGCAGTTCCATGATATGCTGATTCACAGGTGCACACGTGGACTGAACTACATATACGTCGCAGCCACGAATACTTTCATCGATGTTGATTTGAATCTCTCCGTCACTAAACCTTGTAACCGTACACTTTCCAAGATCTGTCCCAATATTCTCAGCGATTTCTTCTGCTAGTTCAGGATTAGAATTCAGAGAGAATACCTTTAATTTTGAATCCTTGTACCCAGTTGCCATGGATAGAACCCTCCGTTACTCTTTTTTATTTGAATTAAGTTTACTTACATAGCCTTCTTTATTGGTTTGTCTTGACCTGGCAATTGACAAGGCCTCGGCCGGGACATCCTCATTAATTGTAGAACCAGCTGCTACATATGCACCTTTGCCTACAGTAACAGGTGCAATAAGGTTTGAATTACAACCTATAAAGGCGTCATCTTCAATTTTCGTCATAAACTTATGTTGTCCATCATAGTTCACTGTAATTGTACCACAACCTATATTAACTCCGCTTCCTACATCAGCGTCACCAATATAGCTTAAATGTGATACCTTACTGCCTTCAGCGAAAACAGACTTCTTAATTTCAACAAAATTACCAACTTTTACATCGTCACTGAGAGACGATTCTGGACGAATGTGGGCATACGGACCTATTTTGACACGCGCCCCAATGTGACTGTTTGTTGCAACACTTTGTTTAACAGTCGTTTCTCCGCCGATATAGCAATCCTTTACAGTTGAATGAGGACCAATTACGGCATCATCTTCAATCATTGTATTTCCTTCAATAATAGAACCTGGGTACACGATCACGTCTTGTCCCATTTTCACATCCGGGCCAATGTAGGTATGATCAGGATCCATTACTGTTACACCATTGCGCATGTGCCGTTCGTTAATGCGCTGTTTCATCAACTTCTCTGCTTGAGCTAAGGCTACACGATCATTAACACCGAGGGATTCAGAAAAGTCCGGAGTTTGATAGGCGCTTACTGTTTCATTTTTGTCCTGAAGAATCTGAATGACATCCGGCAAATAATATTCTCCTTGTGAATTATCATTAGAGACACTCTTTAAGGCTTCGAACAAAAATTCATTATCAAAACAATATGTACCTGTGTTAATTTCCTGGACAGCCTGTTCATCCTGTGAAGCATCCTTTTGTTCAACAATACGCTCCACCTGACCATTACCGCCGCGAATAACCCGTCCATATCCATGAGGGTTCTCAGCATGAGCTGTTAGTACAGTTGCCTTTGCTTGAGTAGAATCATGGTGATCCATCATCTTCTTCAATGTATCTTTCGTGAGTAACGGCGTGTCTCCGCATGCAACAACCGTTGTTCCTTGCTTTCCGGCAAGAATATGATCGGCCTGAAGGACAGCATGCCCCGTTCCCAATTGCTTCTCTTGCACGACATAATGGCTATCTTCTCCGAGTTGGTCTTGAACTTTTTCTGCACCAAAACCAACAATGGTAATTAACTCATTTAATTGTAATTCCTTTAGTTGATCAACTACATGTTGCACCATTGGCTTACCGCATACTGGGTGCAAAACTTTATAAAGCTTTGACTTCATGCGTGTACCTTGTCCGGCTGCTAACACTACCGCATACTTATTGGTCATGAGGTAACCTCCATCCTAATTATCCATTATGAATAATATCTTAAAATAGGCTTTATTTCAACAACGGCACATATGAAGTAAACTGAGCAAGCCTATCTTCATTAACCTTGACGCTTGAAGCAGTTTCTTCGAAAGGGAAGAATCTCCGCCTCTTAGATTCCCAGAAAAACAAAAAGAAGCCGGTTCTCTTTGAAACGAGACCCGGCTTCTAATAATCTTCACAAGCTTTAAGAAGCACCTGCTTCTTCATACTCTACTTCCGTATCAATTTCACCAGCTTTGTGGTATTCATTAAGTACAGCGTCTTGAATTTTCCCACGTGTACCAGAATTGATAGGATGGGCAATATCCCGAAATTCCCCGTCAGGTGTCCGTTTACTAGGCATAGCCACAAAGAGACCATTGTTGCCATCAATCACCCGTATGTCATGGACAACAAACTCCTGATCTAAGGTAATAGAAGCAATTGCTCGCATTCTTCCTTCGGTATTTACGCGTCGCAGTCTTACGTCAGTTACTTCCATTATCATTCACCACCTTTTCCCAAAAAAGAACTTACTAGAATAATTCCACATATCGGGAAAAATTCCTGCTTATTTCTAAAAAAATTTAAAGATTTAATTTTTAAGCCTGTTAAGTTCTTATGTATGAAAAAAGAAAGCCGTCACTGCAACAGGTGAGACTTTCTTCTCGAAGGATCAGTTTATTCAATTCGATTTAGTAGATTTCCAGCATGTACTTCAATTTTTGCATCACGGTCATCCACATTCATGATTTGGACCAGCGAAATGTACTCATCTACTACACGGTCCTCTTCTTCATCTTCTGCTTCAGCTAATACTCCAATGCCCGCTACTTCCGCATTGAATTCAGTCAATAAGTTCTTCATACCATTGATGGTCCCGCCAGCTTTCATGAAATCATCAATAATACATACTTTTGATCCTTCTGCCAGCGAGCGCTTTGTCAGAACCATGGTTTGAATTTTCCTTGTTGATCCCGAAACGTAGTTAATACTGACCGTAGACCCTTCAGTAACTTTAGGGTCGCGGCGTACAATAACCACTGGAACATTCAAATAAGCAGCCACGGCATAGGCCAACGGAATTCCTTTCGTTGCGACCGTCATAACCGCATCAATTTCTCTATCTGCAAAAGCCGAAGCAAACAAACGGCCAATCGTTCGGACTGTATCAGGTTCGGCCAGAATATCGCTCATAAACAAGTATCCGCCCGGAAGCAGCCTGGCTGGATCTTCAAGTCGTTCACAAAGTTCATGCACAAATTGATGGCTGTAATCCTTAGAATAAGCAGGAATATATTTCACCCCTCCTGCAGCCCCAGAAACCGTTTCCAGATAACCAATTCCTTCTTGGCGAAACATTTTATTCATAATTCCTAAGTCCTCGCTGATAGAAGATTTCGCCGCATCACATTTCTCTGATAAAAAGGGAAGAGAAACTAATTCACGAGGACGATCCAACACATAGTGCGTCATGACAACTAGTCGTTCACTTCTTTTCATGAAAAGCCACCTCTAAAATCCGAATGTTATTATTACAATATATCAGATTTGTACGGATTTCATCAAGTCATTTCCCGATTCCCTAACATTCTTACCACATAGACCTCAGTACAAAATCCCTTTAGACTATTATAGATCCGTTGAGCTCTCGCATCCTGACCTACCAAAGCAAAGACAGTAGGACCACTTCCACTCATCAGCACGGCATCAGCTCCTGCTTGCCGCATTTGTTCTTTAATTTGATTCACTTCTGGGTGTAACTTCATCGTTACTCCTTCTAAAGCATTCCCGACGTGTCCACAGATGGCATCGAAATCTTCTCGTCTCAAAGCATTTATCATTCCTACAGTGTCCGGGTGGGAGGCTGTTTTTGGGTTGAATCCTTGATAAATGGTTTGAGTGGAAACCCCAATTGTAGGCTTAGCAAGCACAACCCAGCAAGGTGGCGGGGACGGTAATTCCAGAATTTGTTCCCCACGACCTCTAGCTAAAGCTGTGCCCCCATACACGCAGAATGATACATCAGAGCCTATTTTTGCACCCAACTCAGCAAGCTCGTCTAAACTTGCCCCTATTCCCCAAATTTCATTTACACCTCTTAATACAGCAGCAGCATCACTGCTGCCGCCAGCAAGCCCGGCTGCAACCGGAATATTCTTTTCTATAAAAATCCTTACGCCTTCTTTAATTTGGTAATGATCTTTCATAAGTTTCGCAGCACGATAAGCAAGGTTCCGTTCATCATTAGGTACAAAGCGGCTTTCCGATTCAACGCGAATAATACCGCTGCTTAACGTCGACAACTCAATTCGATCTGCCAGATCTACGGTTGTCATCACCATTTCCACTTCATGAAAGCCGTCTTCCCGTTTATACAATACATCCAATGATAAATTAATTTTGGCCGGGGCCTTCTCCAAAATTTCCATATCCTACACCCACTTCTCACATATTCTCTAAAAAGCATTGTACCATATCATAACGAAAAGCGTAGAAGACGGTCATACAGGACCCCCTATAAAAAAATCCCCAGCACCTATAAGTGCTGGAGAGACAGTTTCAGCCTAAAACTGATCTTTTTTCATTTGTTCTTCTGCCATTTGAATGGCTCGCTTTACCATATTACCTGCATCGCGGGTTGTAATCCCACCCCAACCATCACTTTGCACTTTGTCGTAAAATCCAAGCTCTTTTGCGATTTCTTCTTTCAACGAATCGGACATCATACTTCTTCTGCGTCCCATCGTTTTCAGCTCCTTTCGCCTCACTCAGCTACGACAAGTTTAGTATATGATGTGCACTTTTTTTCATTCCGGCATATGTATGTAAGACTGGTAACTGTTTCTAGGGTAAAACTAAGGTTTTTTCGTAAAATAAGAAAAGCAGCAACCTCAAGAAGAGGTTACTGCTCCATAGCCATCGTCGATAGATCATCGAAGTTTAATTCGACCGTTTCTGTGAGTACATCTGCATAACTATAAGATACACGTTCGAAAGCATTTTCTTCTTGGTCTAATTCAACAATAAAAACGGCTGGGTACGTTTCCGCAAGAACACCGGAACGCTCAATCGTCTTTCGACGGCCGGCGTTTGCTTTTAATGTTAAACGTTTTCCAATTTGCCCTTCAAGGGACTGCTTGATTTCTACTAACGTTTTAGCCACTATACTCCACCTCACTATTAAAAATATAACACGGTTTACGGATAAAGTCAAATAAAATATTTAATTATACCAGTATGGTAAATTCAATGTCAATACAATAACCTGTAAAATTTGATATTGTTTATCATATCCAATTTAAGGGAAAATATGTGTTATCCGTTAATGAATGAGTAAAGAGGTGCGGAATCACCATTCAGCACCTCTTTTAAAGTCGTTCTTCAGCATCTTTAGAGTAAGGTATTCCTATTCGCAACAGGCCGCGTGTTTCTACCCCGCCCATTCCTTTCTCCCCACTGATTGTATTTCGAATGACCTCCCAAATATTGATATGGTCCACGAACGATGTGTAGGCTATACGTGCGGCAACATAAACAGGGTCAATGGCATGAATGTTTACCCTGGCCGGTGAGCTGGCAAAATTAGCCCCAGCCCTTATTAACGATTCAAAATGTGACTGACAGGCGCCCGCGAAAATAACAAGCTGGTCAAAGTGGGGATATTTTTGGCGTATATTTCGGACAGATTCAACAAAATAGCGCGAATTACGATATGATTCCAACTCACGAACTGAACCCTTTGTCTTGGAAAAGGAATCGTGACCAGTGATCACGACAATTTCTGGCTGAATCTTTTCCACTAAAGCTAAGACCTTCTCTGGCATTTCTTTTTCTTGTAAATATTGCCCGTGAACTTGTAACCCTAGCTGTTCATACAATTGAATACATTTCTTTAAAAACAATGGGTCTCCATCAATATGAAGAATGCGCGGGGGTATTTGAAAGTAACTTGGTTCCTCACTGCTGTCACCATAGCCACTCCCGGCCTCTGCCTCCCTTTTTTCTCTCAAGAGGCGATAATCCTGCCGAAACAAGCGATAAGAATAAGCCTCTTGTTTATCAATATGAGACTTACGCTTGTGATATTCGGTTCCCGATACTTTTTGTAAATCATTTAATGGGGCATCCGCTTCTAAACGAATATCTTCCCCCATTAACTTGACCAGATTTCCATTCGTTGATTTTACACGAAACAAAATATCATGATTGTAAGACTTTCTTGTCACAAGATCTCCGTTGGTTAGCATTTATTTCCCCACCTCACAGCTAGCACTACGTTAGTGTATGTGGGGAGTAAGATCGTGTGACTTTAGTTAAGGTGCCTAGCTAACAAGGCGAATTCTTCCATGGACAGAGACTCCCCACGCCGCTTAGGATCGATCCCGGCCTTTTCCAGGTGCGCCTGAATATCAGACTTATCCATTTTCCCTTTAAAATGACGGGCTAAGTTATTGATTAATGTTTTTCTCCGCTGGCCGAACGATGCCTTCACTAATTCAAAGAAAAAGTCTTCATCCTCTACATTTACAGGCGGTTCCGTTCTCATTTTCAAATGGAGGACAGACGAATCGACATTTGGCTGTGGCATAAACACGGTCTTAGGTACATTCATAGCGACCTGAGCTTCCGTATAATATTGTACCGCTATCGATAAAGATCCATAGCTTTTCGTATTAGGCACGGCTGCCATCCGATCAGCGACTTCCTTTTGGATCATCACCGTTATACTGTCGATTGGCAGACGATCCATCAACAGCTTCATTAGTATAGGGGTGGTGATATAGTAAGGAAGGTTAGCAACCACTTTTACCCCTTGCCCTGAACTGAATTGCTCTTCAATTACCTGTTTTACGTCGGCCTTTAAAATGTCTTGATTGATAATTTCAACATTATCATAAGGGGAGAGGCTTTCACCTAAGATTGGCAATAAACGCTGATCGATTTCAAACGCCACCACCTTGTCTGCATACTGAGCCAATTGCTCGGTCAAAGCTCCAATCCCCGGCCCAATTTCAATGGCGCCGGCGTTTTGATCAATTTCTGCATGTTCTATAATGTTCTTCAATATATTAACATCAATAATGAAATTTTGGCCTAAGCTCTTTTTAAAAGAAAAACCATATGTGTCGAGGATTTCCTTTGTACGTCTAGGTGTAGCTACAGCTTTACTGTTCATTCTTCTCCTCCTGGATAATCTGATTCATGGCCGTACCAAGCTGATCTTTCGTAATGTGAAACATATTAAGACGGCGTAAAAGCTGCTTGCCATTTGTCTTTCCTATGTGAAGCTGGTTCCCTAACTTCTCACGCCTTCTGCCGGCAGAGGGTCCGCCTATTAAGCCAAAAGCAATCAGGTCATCTTTCTCGATCTCACTTAGCGCAGGATCACTCAGCTCATATACTAATGATAATGCCTGTCTAATATGTTCAAGGGAAGCATGTTCAATCCCTACGCCCCGATCTTTCTTAGCTCTTGCATGATCCTTCGGGAGAAAGGCATGCTTACACCCCTTCACATGCTGATCCACAATATGTCTGATTCTCTCCCCGGGGTAGTCCGGGTCAGTGAAAATAATGACTCCTCGCTTCTCCTTAGCATGCCTAATTTGTTCAATTACATATCGATCTATAGCAGAACCATTCGTTTCAATGGTATCTGCACTAACGGCCTGACGAACCTTTGCTGTATCGTCTTTTCCTTCAACAACAATAACTTCTTTTATCCTCAAAAGCTATCTTCCTCCAGTATATGTCTCCTTATAACCTTACTTAGCATACCACGAGTACAAAACAGAAAAAAGCAGAGGAAACAACCTCTGCTTCATGACTTTATTCCAATATTTTAACCTGTACAGTTCGATGCCCAAAGCTGCCAGCTTCACTTTTTGAAGGGATAAACACATCGATCTTGTTCCCTTGAATAGCTCCGCCTGTGTCTCCTGCCACTGCATAGCCATAGCCTTCTACCCAGACGCGGCTTCCTAAAGGAATGACACTCGGGTCTACGGCAATTACTTTCTTATCAGGGTTCTCCTTCAAATTAATCCCTGTAGCAGTGATACCTGAGCATCCAGGGCAGTTCGCTGAATAAGCGGTCGCCTTCATATAAAGCGTCTTCGCCCCGCTATCGCTGCTTCTCGATGGAGTCGTTGACGTATCAGAAGATGCACTAGTTGCTACAACATTTGTTACAGCTGGCTCTTGAGAAGCCTCAGCTTTATCGGCAGAGGCTGTCACACGCTTCGGTTCCGCCTTTGGTACTTCTGCCTTTGTTCCCAGGGCAACAATTTGATCCTGACTTTCCCTTTCTACCGTCTCTTTCACTAACTTCCGATTTGTTTCTTCACCGTTCGTGATGGTGACCTCATATTCTTTCGTGACTAAACCAACTTCTCCGTCAGAAATAATACGCTCTTCCCCTTTAGGAATAGAATCATCTTTACGGGTGATTACCGTGTATTCAACTTCTTCCTCGACAACATCTTTTACTTTTTCAATCCGTGTGATTGATATAGGAATATCAGAGTGAACTTTATCCGCTTTAGATACATTTAACTGATCCAATTCATCTAACGTAACGTTCTGTTTATTTAAAAATTCGTTAACAGTAGAAGCTGTAGTCCAAATCTTTTGCTTCTCACCACCGTTATTAAACGTTACTTGAATAGCCTTCTTCACTTCAAGCTTCATTCCGTCTTTAATGGGTGAAGCCATGTCGTGTGATATGTAATCCCGATCCTTTAGTGCCAATTGCTGATCATTAAGAAATTCACCAACTGTTGCTGCAGTCGTGTGAAAACGGTTTGCTTCTTTACCAACAGCTAAGTTAATAGTTTTAGATTGGGTATATTCTATATCCATACCATATGTAATAGGTTGTGATAACTCGTGTGACAACCGATCATGAGGTTCTAATTTTACATTAAGTTCTGCCAGTAATCCTTCGATCGTATCGGCATGAGTGCGAACGAGTTGCTGCTCACCATCCGTGGTAACCTGTACCGAAGCTTTTGTGGCTTCATACATAACGAACCCTAAAAAGGTGATACTCAAGGTTGAAATTACAAATGTCCAAACCAGAGCTGAACACAGTACTGATTTAACGTTTTTCATTCTCCCCTTCCTCCTTCTTTAAACATGCGTTGACTTATAGTGAAAATGACAAAATGATGTCACAAAATACTGTTTCATAAAAAAAAGAAGTCAGCTAATAGTAGCTGACTCTTAACATTATGCACTTGTACCTAGGAAATTAACATAACAAACATGTTACAATTCCCATACATTTTCACCGTTTATTTGTAATATTAATCTAAAAGTCCTCTTTATCATGACTTAATTCGGAAGAAATCGAGGGCGTTCTTCATTGTCTGTTGACTAACCTCTTCATAAGTCAGCCCCTTTAATTCGGCAATTTGTTCCGCCACAAGCTTGACGTAAGCAGGTTCATTGCGTTTTCCCCGATTCGGATGCGGGGCAAGAAACGGGCAATCTGTTTCGACAAGTAAATGTTCAAGGTCAATAGCTTGGGCTACTTCTTTCGGCAGTTTGGCGTTCTTGAATGTAACTGGACCGCCTAAGGAGATCATAAAGTTCATCTCAATACATGCTTTGGCTATTTCAACCGGGCCGCTATAGCAATGCATAATTCCTCCAACTTCTGCCGCATTCTCTTCTCGTAAGATCTCGACAATATCTTCAGTCGCTTCCCGGTTATGGATGATAATAGGCATGTTTACCTTTTTTGCTAATTTAATTTGTTTGCGAAATACCTCTTTTTGAATATCTGCCGGAGACTTATCCCAATGATAATCAAGCCCCATCTCCCCAATAGCGACTACCTTAGGGTGAGCGGAAAGCTCTTCTATCCAGTCAAGATCTTCATCTGTCATATCAATTGCATCAACTGGATGCCAGCCCACCGCTGCATAAATATGCTTATGATCTTCGGCAATCTTAATAGCGGCAGGAATCGTTTTTCGGTCGAAGCCCACTACCGTCATGTAGGTAACTCCTGCATCTGCCGCCCTTGTAATCGTTTCTTCAAGATCCTCTGTAAATTGGTCTGCATTCAAATGCACATGTGTATCAAACAACATGATCAATGCCTCCTTTGTTACATGAAAAAGCAAAAGGGGAGCGTCACTTCCCTGCTCCCCCTTCCTTACCTGCTACTTAACTTTAGTCCCATTCTCAATGGTTTGATCGATCGAAGCTAAAGCAAGTTTCCCTTGCTCATCTTCTCCAGCTAAAATCATACCTTGCGACAATTCGCCGCGAAGCTTCACAGGCTTTAAGTTTGTAATACAAATAACCTTTCTTCCTATGAGTTCCTCTTCGCCGTAATGTTCGGCAATACCTGACACTACCTGGCGCTTCTCCCAGCCAAGGTCCAACTGCAGCTTGAGCAGCTTATCAGCTTTCTTTACCTTTTCTGCCTTTATGACTTCGGCAACACGAAAATCCAGTTTCATAAAGTCATCCATCGTTATTTCTTTAAGCTGGTCCTGCTGATCTTGCTTCTCTTCTTTCTTTTCGACCTTTTCTGGAGTTGGTTTTTTCATCATATCCTTAATAACTTGAATTTCTTCCTCTGCGTCCAACCGAGGAAAAATTGGCTCATCCTTCTGTACGGTTGTACCTTGAGGAAGTCCCTTAAACTCAGTAATGCTGTCCCACTGCTTCCACTCATCTTGAGTTATTCCTAGTTGCTTGAAAATTTTCTCTGGCGTATGTGTCAAGAATGGTTGAAGCATGACTCCAATGTGCCGTAAAGACTCAGCCAGATGGGCCATCACATTCCCTAAGCGTGCTTTCTTATTATCATCTTTAGCCAAAATCCAAGGCTGTGTTTCATCAATATATTTGTTTGTTCGGCTGACAAGTTTCCATAAGTCTGCCAAAGCAACAGAGAACTCCATATTTTCTAATGAGTGTTCAACAGATATGCGAGTTTCTTTGGCTAATTTCTCAAGATTGGCATCAAACTCGTCTTCTGAAAGTGTAAGGGTCGGGACCTCACCATTAAAATACTTACTGATCATGGCCACCGTACGGTTCAACAAGTTGCCAAGATCATTTGCTAAATCATAGTTTGTCCGTTCCACAAACGCTTCAGGCGTGAAGACCCCGTCAGAACCGAATGGCACCTCACGTAGCAAATAATAACGAAGCGCATCAAGGCCATAACGATCACTTAATTGAACAGGATCAACGACATTCCCTTTTGATTTAGACATCTTACCGTCTTTCATTAAGATCCAGCCATGAGCAAATACTTTCTTTGGCAGAGGCAGATCCAGTGCCATCAGCATAATCGGCCAATAAATAGTATGGAAACGAACAATTTCTTTTCCAACCAAATGTACATCCGCCGGCCAGAACTTCTCATACAACTCATCATCATCACTTCCAAAGCCAAGAGCTGAAATGTAGTTGCTTAATGCATCAATCCATACATAAATCACATGCTTCTCATTGCCCGGCACTTGAACGCCCCAATTAAATGTCGTTCTTGATACGGCCAAGTCCTCAAGCCCTGGTTTAATAAAGTTATTAATCATTTCATTCTTACGGCTTTCGGGCTGAATGAATGTAGGGTTGTTCTCATAAAACTCAAGAAGCTGGTCAACATATTTACTCATTCTAAAGAAATACGATTCTTCTTTTACTTTTTCAACAGGACCGCCGCAATCTGGACAGTGCCCTTCATCCAGCTGACGTTCAGTAAAGAACGACTCACATGGGGTACAATACCACCCTTCATATTCATCAAGGTAGATGTCCCCTTTCTCCATAAGATAGTCGAAGATTTTTGCTACTACGACCTTATGACGCTCCTGCGTGGTACGGATAAAATCATCATACGAAATATCCAGCTTGTCCCAAAGGTCTTTAATCCCGCTTACGATCTCATCTACATAAGCCTGGGAACTAACACCTTTCTCTTCAGCTTTACGCTGGATCTTCTGGCCATGTTCATCCGTCCCGGTTAAGTACATAACATCATAGCCTTGCAAACGCTTATATCTAGCCATAGCATCACCAGCTACCGTCGTATATGCGTGACCTATATGCAAGTTTCCGCTTGGATAATAAATTGGTGTACTAATATAAAATGTCTTTTTGTTATCAGACATCTTACTCCCTCCTCTATTTCACAGCCATATTGGCGTCTTTTCGCCACGTATAATGTGTATTGTATCATTTTTTTCGTATATTTTCTGTATTTCCATTCCTAGCCTCCAAATATACCGAATGAATTGATAAAATGTCAAAAAATAGAGAGTCTATCTATTTTTGTTGTTTCACATCTATCATGACTTTGGTAAACTGTAATTAATTCTTAATTTGGATATTAAATCCATTATTGGAATTCCTATTTCTCGTCTAGTATGTAAACAGGACGATAATCTAGGGATTTTTGGTTGTTATTTCCTCGTTATGTATGGAAATAGGACAAAATATTCAGAATTGACATGTTTGGGAATCGTTGGTATTATATACTGCGAGACATATGTCGAAATATGACGAATAACTTTTGAGTGAGGGGAGCAAAAAAATATGAAATCTACAGGTATTGTACGTAAAGTAGACGAGCTGGGTCGTGTCGTAATTCCAATTGAACTTCGCCGCACCCTTGGAATCAACGAGAAGGATGCTCTAGAAATCTACGTTGATGATGATCGTATCGTTCTTAAAAAATATAAGCCTAACATGACTTGTCACGTTACAGGGGAAGTTTCCGATGACAACATGAAACTTGCAAATGGTAACTTAGTGCTTAGCCAAGAAGGCGCACAAATGTTACTTAAAGAAATTCAAAGCCATATAAACAAATAAAACAAAGACATAAACAGACAACTGGCATGTAACAAACTTTTACTAATAAAAATGGCATATGCTCACAAAAGAAGCCCTAACTGAAACAGGCCTGACAGTTAGGGCTTTATTATTTATCTACATGGTATACTTGATAGACTTCTCGTTTTGGAAGTTTACGATCTAAAGACGTTTGCTTAATCGCTTCCTTACTCTTCATAGCTTTTTCCTCGATATAATACTCCACATGATCGTTGATTGATAAATGACTCCACCAAAATGGATCCGTCACTTCACTTTCCGTAGTACCTTCAACAACCACACAAAACTCTCCCCGTATCTCTGAATGCACAGCCCACTCCGATAATTCCTCCAACGTTCCGCGCACGTATTCTTCATAACGTTTTGTTAACTCACGGGCCAGCACAGCCCTTCGATTTCCAAACTGCTCTTGAACGTGCGCCAGCATATCCTTTAGACGGTGTGGCGATTCATAGAAAATAATAGTCGATTTCTGATTTTGCAACCTTTCTAACTCTGCTAATCGATCTTTCTTTTTCCTAGGTAAAAAACCATAATAATAAAAGCTGTCTGTCGGCAGACCAGACCCTACTAAAGCAGGCAGAGCGGCGTTGGCTCCTGGCAGGACAATGACAGGAATCTCCTCATCTAGAGCTAACCTGACTAAATCAGAGCCCGGATCAGATATACCCGGCATTCCAGCATCACTTACGATGGCGATCATTTCTCCATTGCTCAGTCGATCAATAAGTTGAGGCCCTCGCGTCATTTTATTATGTTCGTGGTAACTGATCAGGGAGGTGGAAAGCTCGAAATGGTTGAGCAGTTTCTTCGTGTTTCTTGTATCTTCTGCTGCAATCACATCCACTTTGTCTAACACAGTAACGGCCCGATAAGTCATATCATCCAAATTACCAATCGGCGTCGGCACAATATAAAGTTCGCCAGCCTGTCTATCATGTGCGAAGCTTTTTTGACTATTCATTCTGTATCCCCCCTTGATGATTGACAATCCATTCTTCCTTCTCAACCCTGGACATTTTCTTGATTTTATATTCCTTTTGCATCGCTTCCGTTTTAGAATTATAGGATTGGCAATAGACTAAGGTAAATGGCCCGCGGCCTCTGGTGTATTTGGCACCTTTGCCAGCTGTATGCTTTTCAATCCTTGCCTTTAAATCGTTTGTATAACCTGTATAGAGCGTATCATCAATACAACGAAGCATGTAGACATAATGATTATTTCCCATAAAGAATCTCCCTGAATTCCTGACTATATTCGCCATCCTCATCATGGGTATACAGGGGCGGGAGAATTTTTAAATCAGGCTTACCATCGCGCGCTGCTTCAATAAGTAAAACATTTGCTTCTTTCCCCTTTTTAGGATAAACGAGTTGAATCCGTTTCGGTTCTAGACGATACTTTCGAAAAAGAGAGATCAAATCAATCATCCTTCCGGGACGATGAACGATTGAAACCTTGCCGCCAGATTTACATAAGCGGCTGCAGGCTTTTATGACATCTTCAAGTGAACAATGAATTTCATGCCTGGCAATGGCTAAGTGCTTATTTATATTTCTTTTATCTGTTACAGGAGTAGCAAAATAAGGTGGGTTACACGTAATTTGATCAAATTTCCCATTTCCTAATAGAGCCGGCATATCCTTTAAATCACCTTGTATCATCTCAAGCTGGCTTTCAAGCTGGTTAAGCTGGATATTTCTAACGGCCATGTCGTATAAGCGTTCCTGAATTTCCACACCAGTTATTTTAACTTGCGACCTTCGGCTAAGAAATAAAGGGATGACTCCATTACCTGTACATAAGTCCAGGATTTTCCCTCTTGTAATGGGAACTGAAGTAAAGCGCGCTAATAGGACAGCATCAATCGAGAAAGCAAACACTTCTTTACTTTGAATAATTCTCATATTTTCTTCGGCTAACAGAAAGTCAATTCGTTCATCACCTTTTAACACAACCATATATGTATTCCTTTCTATTGTGAAAAGTACAATTCGTTCCTTAATTTAGCGGGGATTAATAAGTAGAAACTATGATTGGTACGTGCTACGAAAATACACTTCGCTTCCGCGGGCGGCTGGTGAGTCTCCTTGTGCTCGCGCACTGCGGGGTCCCACTTAGGCCTTCCCTCCCGCAGAAGTCTACGAATATTTTCTCCGCCGCATCAACACATCATTCGTCTTTTTCGTTAGGAAGCTCGACTTCAAAGAAGTTCGGCTAAAATCGAAACGCCCTGTCCTGTTTCAACGTCGAACGACCACACAGCCTGTGGGGCCAAAAATAGGGCCTTTCCTCGAGTGGAGCAAGGAAAGGCCTGGACCGAATTTATTTCTTCTTGTTCAAGAAAGACAGACAAAACAAACAATCTTCGTCACGTGGACTGCCAAAATGCAAATTACAAATATGAAAACCTTCTTCATACAGTCTGGCTAAATTATCATAACCTTCGCCAACAACTGTTCCTTTCGCATGATTTGAACCCCGTGACGTTTGTTCTGTTTGCTCATTTTCCTTATCCAAACGTTGCCTTAGATGATGGTTTTCAAGCGATAAGTGCTGGTTTTCTTCTAATAAGTAAGCAAGTTGGGCCTTTAAGTCACCTAATTGCTCATATAGCTCGCCAATTTGTGACTCTAAATGTGATACTTGTTCAAAAATAGCTTTTTTGTTCACGCTTGATTCCACCCCATTATTCTGTGGCTTCGGTTTGAACGACTCCTTCATCGATCAGTTCTTGCAGGGAATACTCAAGGACACGTTCCTGTTCCTTATATTCAACTTGAACGATTCGCTCCAGCATATTTAACCCTACAACCTTCCCTTTACCAAAGGAAGTAGCAACATTTCTACCTATGTCAGGAAGCTCTTTCTTAGCAGCTTCATAATCATCATTTTCGTATTTCAAACAGCACATAAGGCGGCCGCATAGACCAGAGATCTTGGCTGGATTTAACGACAAGTTTTGATCCTTGGCCATTTTAATAGATACTGGTTCAAAATCGCCTAAAAAGGTGGAGCAGCATAGCATACGTCCGCAAGGTCCGATACCGCCAAGCATTTTGGCCTCATCCCGGACACCGATTTGACGCAGTTCAATTCGTGTTTTAAATACTGAAGCCAAATCCTTTACTAACGTACGAAAATCTACTCTTCCGTCTGCTGTGAAATAGAAAATAACTTTCTTACGGTCGAACGTATATTCAACTTCTACTAAGTTCATGTCCAATTTATGTTCACGTATCTTCATCTCACATACACGGTAGGCCTCCTGGGAATTGTCATGGTTCTCGTCCACAGTCAATTTATCTTTATCGTCAGCAATTCTGATTACTTTTTTCAAAGGTAAGACAATATCTTCCTCATCGACCGATCGATTAGCAATGACAACTTTACCAAATTCAATTCCCCGGACTGTTTCGACAATGACGTAATCTTCTGTCGTCATTTTTAAATCACCGGGGTCAAAATAATAGATCTTTCCCGCTTGTTTGAATCGGACACCTACAACTTCGATCACTTGATAATCACCTCTGCAGTTGAAGTGTAAGCTGTTCCATCACTAGAGTAGGATGGACATTCTGATTTATCTTTCGTTTAGCCTCAAGAATGAACGACAAGGATTGCACAGCGGATTGACGTGACCACCTTAAAGCAGCCTGGTTCCTTTTCTCTTTCTCTTGCATAAAAACAATGGCATCTTCGCGGTCCAAATCATAATGAATTAAATCATGAAACCATAGCATTAGCACGTCTAACCCCATCTGAAGCTGTTGACGCTCCTTAAAATGAGACATCCACTGATGGTTGATAAATAAAAGTCCTTCATTTGGTTTATTTAGAAGCACTTCAATTAATTGTATCACTAATTTTCGCACATTAGCAAACCACTCATCGTCATTTAACTCCTGGGCCACAGACAAATCATTCGTAAGCTCTGCCAGCAATTTGGCATTCGACTGAGAGACCCCTTGTTCCTCCAGCTTTTCTGCGATTCTTAGTTGATTGAGAGGCTGGAAAGAAAGAAGTTGACAACGTGATCTAATCGTATCAAGCATAACCTGACTATTTTCTGTCAACAGCATCGCTGTAGTCTGTTGACTGGGCTCCTCAAGGAACTTGAGCAAACGGTTTGATGCATTGACCGTCATTTTATCTGAATCGACTATAATGTACACTTTGCGATTTGACTCTAAGCCAGTATACGTAAATTCTTTTTGTAAATTAAGTATTTGTTCCTTTTTTATAGATTGGCCATCAGGCTCTACCCAGTGAAGATCAGGGTGATTACCTGAATCAATCCGTATGCAATCCCTGCATTCAAGACATGGTTCTGCCCCATTACGCTGCTTACAAAAAATACTTTTGGCTAAAAGCACACTCATCTCACGCTTACCTGTGCCTTTGTTTCCATGGAACAAGTAAGCATGCGAGATGCGTCCTTTGTTAAAACTATTCATAAGCATTTGGCTTACTAGTGGTTGAACTTCTTTCATTTCTCCCCATGACTGCATAGTGATTCCGTCCTTAAGTATATAAATTAATTAATAACCCTTTAATTTCACCGATAAGCCCTAGAATATCAATGGATTGCCTCTCCTGATCCATAACGGATTCAGTCAATTCTGCCAGCTTCTGGTCAACTGATTCCACTATGGTCAACCTTCGACTATGACCCTGCCAATCAAAACTATGACTATGCTTAAGGTTCATCCCATACTGAACAGACTCCTCAACAAAATCTTTGACTAACCGCTTATATTTAGCAAGGTCACGAAACGAACGAAATCTCGCAACTCGTTCACCCTGGGCCGCAATACTTTTCAGCAGCTTATTAAGTTGGTCTTGCTGCAATTGCTGGGTTTGAGTTTGCACAATTTGATTAAAGTTTGTCTTTCCACTCATTTGCTGAGACGGCTGCTTTTTAGCTGCATCAAGCTGGGTGCGCATATCCTGGGTAATCTTCATTTCGATACCCCCTTTCCCTTAAAACTGAAAGAAAGAATCAACCGGAAGAATAAACACAGTCGCACCGCCTACCTCCACTTTCACCGGCTTAGGAATGTATGAATCTGCATTCCCGCCCATTGGTGAAATCGGAGCAACCATCTGATCACGCTGACTGCAATTTTTCTTAATGATTGTTAAGGCATCATCAACGTGCTCATCCTCACACCCAATCATAAATGTGGTATTTCCTTCTCTTAAAAATCCGCCTGTTGTCGATAGTTTTGTCGTTTTAAATTGATTATCTGCCAATGCATCATTTAAACGATTACTGTCTTTATCCTGAACCACCGCAATAATCATTTTCATTAAAATGCATCCTCCCATTATCGTTTTTACTTATTATAGCAGAATCCCTTTATCTTTTATGACAAAAATAATTCAAGTTCCCGCATCGTGTCATGCTTCACCTGTTTGACTGTTTGATCAGCATTTATTACTTTCATTCGATCCGGGTTCTGCTCTAGGAGCCTATGGTAAGCTTGATACACGTTCTCATGAAACACAAGCTCCTCAAGATCCAGCCGATTCTTCTCCCGTTCTTCATTCTGAGCAATTCTCTTTAAACCTTGTTCTGGCTTTATATCAAAGAATAGTGTCAGATCTGGCATACATCCGGCAATAGCAAATTCATTTATTTTCCATACCTCTTCTATCCCTAACCCTCTTGCAGCTCCTTGATAAGCCAGGCTCGAATCAACGAAACGATCACACAGTACAATGGAGCCAGCCTCTATAGCCGGCAAAACTTTTTCCACCAAGTGCTGGCGCCTGGCAGCGGCATAAAGCAGAGCCTCTGTTCTTGCATCCATCATCGTATGACGTGTATCTAAAATGATATCTCGTATTCTTTCAGCAATTTGAATGCCTCCGGGTTCTCTCGTTTCAAGTACAGAATACCCCTTTGCGGAAAGTTCCTCTCCAATGTTTTTAAGTATGGTCGATTTTCCGGCTCCCTCGCCGCCTTCAAATGTTATAAAAAGTCCCTTCACCAGCAATTCTCCTTTAAAATACCCAGATTCCACGTTCAACATGCACATTCTGAAAACTTGCGCCTTGACGAAGCAACGATTTCACACTAGTTACCTGCTCCTTAGAGACACGTTCTCCTTTTAGAATTAAAGGGATGCCTGGGGGATAGGGTACTATAGCCTCTGCACAAATCCGGTTTGCCACATAACTCCACTCCACAAATTTTGCAGATTTTAACGACATTTCCGCGTAGTCTATATCTAAAGTTTGAAACTTTGGAAACTGTGGTTGATCTACACTTATTGTAGCATTTTTCGGCTGTTTTTTTAATTGGCAATTTACCTCTTCCAGTCGTTCGTGCAGCTTGTGCAAATGAATGGTTGGAGCGAGACCGATTGTTAATAGCACCTGCTTTTCTGTAGCGAGTTCTGGATACAGGTGATGATCCTCAAGTATTTCTGCTACTTGAAAACCTGACAAACCGGCACGGACCTCTAACGTAAGTTTTAACGGATCATCCGAATATCCGCCAGGTAACAAATCCCAATACCTAGAAGCCTCTGACCATACCTTTCGAAGACCATCGATGTAAGTTAACAAATTACTTTTATCAGCTTGAGAAAAAGAAGCCAGATAATGCCGCGCTAAATCCAGGCTCGCCATCAGCGGATAGGACGGGCTGCTAGATTGAAATATTTGCAGGTAATAGTTAAGACGTGATTGATCGATCTTCTCACCCTTTACATGAAGAAAGGAAGCCATGGTCATGGCAGGAGCCATTTTGTGTGCAGACTGAATAATTAAATCCCCGCCTAAGTCTATTGAGGAAGGCGGAAATGGCGGACCTAATTTAAAATGGACACCATGGGCCTCATCCACGACTACTGGAACCTGATAATTATGTACAACTTCACATACTTCTTTCATATCAAAAACACGGCCAAAGTAATCTGGATAAGTAAGAAAAACTGCACTGGCATCCGAGTGCTGCTTCAATGCTTCATTGATTATTTTTGCGGTTACTCCGCTGTATCGCCCTGTATCTTCTTCATAATCAGGCATCAAAAACACGGGCTGAGCTCCAGCTAATTCTAAACCGTGAAGAATAGATTTATGACAGTTTCGTTGAACAATTACCTTTTCGCCTGGACGACAAACTGACATAACTGCAGCCAAAATTCCTGAAGTTGTTCCATTCACTAAAAAGTAAGTATCGTCACTCTCAAAAAATTGGCTTGCCAGTTCCTGAGCCTCTTTAATGACACCTTTAGCTGCGTGTAAATCATCTAGACCTGTAATTTCCGTGGCGTCCACTTCTAAAATAGATTGAAACAGTTCTTTTCCACTCTCTGAAAAGACAGTACCAAATTTATGGCCCGGAACGTGAAAGGAATAGGAGTTTTTTTCCTTGAAATTGAGTAGTGCTTCATAAAGCGGTGTTTTATTTTGACTTGGATTCATGTGATCCCCCCTTGTCCCTTATGTTTATCATACTCTCTATTAATCATTGAAAAAAGCCACTCTATACATTTAGAGTGGCTTAAAAACTAGGATACAATAACCGAACGGTGAGCCTTATTCATTTGCTGTACAAAATATTGATATTTAGGGTCATCAGACGGAGTGTTTATCATTTCTTTCTCACACGAATGGCAAATATAGACCTGGAGCAA
Source organism: Halobacillus ihumii (assembly GCF_902726645.1). Classification (NCBI taxonomy): domain Bacteria; kingdom Bacillati; phylum Bacillota; class Bacilli; order Caryophanales; family Bacillaceae; genus Halobacillus; species Halobacillus ihumii. The sequence goes on along the minus strand of NZ_CACVAO010000001.1, from coordinate 2,173,541 downwards.
GTGAATACCATCATCTGTCTTCTTTGAACAAATGCTGCAACTTTCAGTAGATTTCATATTGGGCGCCCTCCTCAAAGTGTTCTCTGCCCTGAGAACTATCTTTAATTTACCCTTAGTATCTCCGAATCTATTAATAATATACCTGTTATTATTAAAAGTTTTAATTTTATGAGATTTGCTGAAATTTTATCACTGATCTTATTCCAGTAGCAACTTGTTTGGGCATCATTCCTAATTCCTTTATAACCTATGATAAGAGATGTTAAAGCGTTCCTCCTTCAGCATCCTTATCGGTGAGGACCCCAGCATATTCTTTTCTTCACACAAAAAAGCCTTGGATATTCCAAGGCTTTTTAGACTGACGTGGCCGCGTCCTACTCTCACGGGGATCGACCCGACTACCATCGGCGCTGAAGAGCTTAACTGCTGTGTTCGGCATGGGAACAGGTGTGACCTCTTCGCTGTCGCCACCACATCATTTTATGAAGAAGGGTAAACCTTCAAAACTGGATAAGACATTCAAGTTATCAAACATTTAATGTGTACGTTTTCCTTATAGTTAAGTCATCGATTGATTAGTATCCGTCAGCTCCACGTGTCACCACGCTTCCACCTCGGACCTATCGACCTCATCGTCTCTGAGGAATCTTACTTACTTGGCGTAAGGGGAAATCTCATCTCAAGGGGGGCTTCATGCTTAGATGCTTTCAGCACTTATCCCGTCCACACGTAGCTACCCAGCGATGCTCCTGGCGGAACAACTGGTACACCAGCGGTGTGTCCATCCCGGTCCTCTCGTACTAAGGACAGCTCCTTTCAGATTTCCAACGCCCACGACGGATAGGGACCGAACTGTCTCACGACGTTCTGAACCCAGCTCGCGTACCGCTTTAATGGGCGAACAGCCCAACCCTTGGGACCGACTACAGCCCCAGGATGCGATGAGCCGACATCGAGGTGCCAAACCTCCCCGTCGATGTGGACTCTTGGGGGAGATAAGCCTGTTATCCCCGGGGTAGCTTTTATCCGTTGAGCGACGGCCCTTCCATACGGTACCGCCGGATCACTAAGCCCGACTTTCGTCCCTGCTCGACTTGTAAGTCTCGCAGTCAAGCTCCCTTGTGCCTTTACACTCTGCGAATGATTTCCAACCATTCTGAGGGAACCTTTGGGCGCCTCCGTTACTCTTTAGGAGGCGACCGCCCCAGTCAAACTGCCCACCTGACACTGTCTCCGAACCGGATCACGGTCCTGGGTTAGAATGTCCGTACAGCCAGGGTGGTATCCCACCAGCGCCTCCACCGAAGCTAGCGCTCCGGTTTCTCAGGCTCCCACCTATCCTGTACAAGCTGTACCAACATTCAATATCAGGCTACAGTAAAGCTCCACGGGGTCTTTCCGTCCTGTCGCGGGTAATGCGCATCTTCACGCATAGTATAATTTCACCGGGTCTCTCGTTGAGACAGTGCCCAAGTCGTTGCACCTTTCGTGCGGGTCGGAACTTACCCGACAAGGAATTTCGCTACCTTAGGACCGTTATAGTTACGGCCGCCGTTTACTGGGGCTTCGGTTCAACGCTTCGCGCTTACGCGCTAACGCATCCCCTTAACCTTCCAGCACCGGGCAGGTGTCAGCCCCTATACTTCGCCTTACGGCTTCGCAGAGACCTGTGTTTTTGGTAAACAGTCGCTTGGGCCTTTTCACTGCGGCTCCTCGGCAGAGGAGCACCCCTTCTCCCGAAGTTACGGGGTCATTTTGCCGAGTTCCTTAACGAGAGTTCTCCCGCTCACCTTAGGATCCTCTCCTCGCCTACCTGTGTTGGTTTGCGGTACGGGCGCCTCTTTCCTCACTAGAGGATTTTCTTGGCAGTGTGAACTCAGGAGCTTCGGTACTTTAGTTCCCTCCCCATCACAGCTTGACGTTGCCGAGTGGATTTGCCTGCCTCGACCGTCTCACTGCTTGGACGCACACATCCAATGGTGCGCTCTCCTTATCCTCCTGCGTCCCCCCGTCGTTCAAACGGAAAGGAGGCGGTACAGGAATATCAACCTGTTGTCCATCGCCTACGCCTTTCGGCCTCGGCTTAGGTCCCGACTAACCCTGAGAGGACGAGCCTTCCTCAGGAAACCTTGGGCTTTCGGTGAAAGAGATTCTCACTCTTTGTTCGCTACTCATACCGGCATTCTCACTTCTAAGCGCTCCACCAGTCCTTACGGTCTGACTTCGCCGCCCTTAGAACGCTCTCCTACCACTGATCCGTTCGGATCAATCCGCAGCTTCGGTGGTGTGTTTAGCCCCGGTATATTTTCGGCGCAGAGTCACTCGACCAGTGAGCTATTACGCACTCTTTCAATGATGGCTGCTTCTAAGCCAACATCCTGGTTGTCTAAGCAACTCCACATCCTTTTCCACTTAACACACACTTAGGGACCTTAGCTGGCGGTCTGGGCTGTTTCCCTCTCGACCATGAACCTTATCACCCATGGTCTGACTCCCAGAACAAAGTCGTTGGCATTCGGAGTTTGACTGAATTCGGTAACCCGGTAGGGGCCCCTCGTCCAATCAGTGCTCTACCTCCAAGACTTTCTATTCTGAGGCTAGCCCTAAAGCTATTTCGGAGAGAACCAGCTATCTCCGTGTTCGATTGGCATTTCACCCCTACCCACACCTCATCCCCGCAATTTTCAACTTGCGTGGGTTCGGGCCTCCAGTCAGTGTTACCTGACCTTCACCCTGGACATGGGTAGATCACACGGTTTCGGGTCTACGACCGCATACTCATTCGCCCTATTCAGACTCGCTTTCGCTGCGGCTCCGCTTCTGACGCTTAACCTTGCATACAGTCGTAACTCGCCGGTTCATTCTACAAAAGGCACGCCGTCACCCATCAATGGGCTCCGACTACTTGTAGGCACACGGTTTCAGGTTCTCTTTCACTCCCCTTCCGGGGTGCTTTTCACCTTTCCCTCACGGTACTGGTTCACTATCGGTCACTAGGGAGTATTTAGCCTTGGGAGATGGTCCTCCCGGATTCCGACGGAATTCCTCGTGTTCCGCCGTACTCAGGATCCACTCCGGAGAAAAGAAGATGTCGATTACAGGGCTCTTACCTGCTCTGGCTGATCGTTCCAGATCGATTCATCTATCTTCTTTTTTGGTAACTCCAAAGGAGTGTCCTACAACCCCAGAAAGCAAGCTTTCTGGTTTGGGCTGATTCCGTTTCGCTCGCCGCTACTTGGGAAATCGCGTTTGCTTTCTCTTCCTCCGGGTACTGAGATGTTTCAGTTCCCCGGGTCTGCCTTCGTCTACCTATGTATTCAGTAAACGATCCTGCTCCATTACGAGCAGGGGGTTTCCCCATTCGGAAATCTTCGGTGCACAGCCTACTTACGGCTTCCCAAAGCATATCGGTGTTAGTCCCGTCCTTCATCGGCTCCTAGTACCAAGGCATCCACCGTGCGCCCTTATTCACTTAACTATCTGTGAAAAGACGTTTAAAAAATTGATGTTTGATGTCTTGTCATCCCGTGCGGATCTAACGATCCAACACGTTCTGAAATATCTTATCCAGTTTTCAAGGTTCACAATGAGAAGATCTTTTGATCTCTCAAAACTGAACAACCAACCAGGTACGTCCTCCGTATGCGGCAGCTTCCGTCACCCGTAAGGGTGCTTCCGCCTTGCATATTCCTTAGAAAGGAGGTGATCCAGCCGCACCTTCCGATACGGCTACCTTGTTACGACTTCACCCCAATCATTGGCCCCACCTTCGGCGGCTGGCTCCATAAAGGTTACCTCACCGACTTCGGGTGTTGCCAACTCTCGTGGTGTGACGGGCGGTGTGTACAAGGCCCGGGAACGTATTCACCGCGGCATGCTGATCCGCGATTACTAGCGATTCCGGCTTCATGCAGGCGAGTTGCAGCCTGCAATCCGAACTGAGAATGGTTTTATGGGATTTGCTACACCTTGCGGCTTCGCTGCCCTTTGTACCATCCATTGTAGCACGTGTGTAGCCCAGGTCATAAGGGGCATGATGATTTGACGTCATCCCCGCCTTCCTCCGGTTTGTCACCGGCAGTCACCTTAGAGTGCCCAACTCAATGCTGGCAACTAAGATTAGGGGTTGCGCTCGTTGCGGGACTTAACCCAACATCTCACGACACGAGCTGACGACAACCATGCACCACCTGTCACTTGGTCCCCGAAGGGAAGACCCTATCTCTAGGGTGGTCCAAGGATGTCAAGACCTGGTAAGGTTCTTCGCGTTGCTTCGAATTAAACCACATGCTCCACCGCTTGTGCGGGCCCCCGTCAATTCCTTTGAGTTTCAGCCTTGCGGCCGTACTCCCCAGGCGGAGTGCTTAATGCGTTAACTTCAGCACTAAGGGGTGGAAGCCCCCTAACACCTAGCACTCATCGTTTACGGCGTGGACTACCAGGGTATCTAATCCTGTTTGCTACCCACGCTTTCGCACCTCAGCGTCAGAAACAGACCAGAGAGTCGCCTTCGCCACTGGTGTTCCTCCACATATCTACGCATTTCACCGCTACACGTGGAATTCCACTCTCCTCTTCTGTCCTCAAGTTCCCCAGTTTCCAATGACCCTCCACGGTTGAGCCGTGGGCTTTCACATCAGACTTAAGAAACCGCCTGCGCGCGCTTTACGCCCAATAATTCCGGACAACGCTTGCCCCCTACGTATTACCGCGGCTGCTGGCACGTAGTTAGCCGGGGCTTCCTCGTTAGGTACCGTCAAGGTACCGCTCTATTCGCACGGTACTTGTTCTTCCCTAACAACAGAACTTTACGATCCGAAGACCTTCATCGTTCACGCGGCGTTGCTCCGTCAGACTTTCGTCCATTGCGGAAGATTCCCTACTGCTGCCTCCCGTAGGAGTCTGGGCCGTGTCTCAGTCCCAGTGTGGCCGATCACCCTCTCAGGTCGGCTACGCATCGTCGCCTTGGTGAGCTATTACCTCACCAACTAGCTAATGCGCCGCGGGCCCATCTGTAAGTGATAGCCAAAGGCCATCTTTCACCTCTCTCTCATGCGAAAAAAAGGATTACCCGGCATTAGCCCCGGTTTCCCGGAGTTATTCCGATCTTACAGGCAGGTTGCCCACGTGTTACTCACCCGTCCGCCGCTCATTCCACAGGCATCACCCCCGAAGGGGATCTGCCTGCTTCCTGCGCTCGACTTGCATGTATTAGGCACGCCGCCAGCGTTCGTCCTGAGCCAGGATCAAACTCTCCATAAAAGTTGAGAATGACTTGCTCATTTGCACACCGAATGTGCTTGTTTGAATTCCTTCTATATAATAGAAAGAATATCTTGACGTACTGGTTGGTTCGTTCAGTTTTCAAAGATCAAAATGTTGAGTGCCGCTTCAAAACAGCGACCTAACTAATATATCATGGTTAGTAAGTTAAGTCAATAACTTTTTTAATGATATTTTCATAATTTGTGATAACCTGTCGCGTTCCCTTTAATGCGACAAGTAATAATTTATCATGCCTAAAAATAAATTGCAATAGTTTTTATAAAAGATTTCCATACAAATTAATAGAATGACAGTTCATAAGAATTTACAAAACAAAAAAGAAACGGATTAGAGAATCTCTCCTCTCCGTTTCTACAGTACCCACAAATGTATAGCTGTTAACGAAAGCACCCCGGGTATTCCTAAAAGGGCAGATACAACAGCGGTAAATCCGTTAATTGGTACATGTAATCCAAACTGTGCCCCAAATAAGTTCACAAAGAACAGGAGAACCACTGCAATGACTACTCTCATTAATGCTTGTCCTATCCATTTCACCGGGGACGAGGGCAAACCAACGACCAGTAAAAGTGGGATGGCTAATCCTATTATTAAAATCACGAACACCGGATCCATAAAGAAACCTCCTGTGTAAAATACTTGCTTATGACAAGTTATGTTTACCTACAGGAGGATATACCATTATTTTAGGACAAGGCATTTAAATTCCGTTTCCTTGCCTCTCTTAATAAATAGAAGTACTTTGCCTTGGCTACCGATAAGTCTAGTAACCCTTCCTCACTAGGTTCAACACTATGCTCAATAATTCGATCCAGTGTTTCCCACTCTCGCTTTAACTTTTTTATATCTGACAGTAATTGCTGGTCTACTTCATTTATCTTCGTTTTCTTTTTACCAAATATGACAACCACCCACTTTACAGTTCTCTTCGACCTTCAAGTGCTTTGGATAAGGTGACTTCATCAGCATACTCTAAATCTCCGCCAACGGGCAGGCCGTGGGCAATTCTTGTCATTCGAACGCCAGAAGGTTTGACCAGCCTGGATATATACATAGCTGTGGCCTCCCCCTCTACATTGGGATTTGTAGCCAGAATCAGTTCTTCTACACCTTCATCCTTTAAGCGGTTAATCAAACTGGGTACATTGATATCCTCTGGCCCAATTCCATCCATGGGAGATATGGCTCCATGAAGAACATGATACTTCCCGCTGAACTCCTTCATTTTCTCCATAGCGATGACATCCTTAGGATCTTGCACCACACAAATCACAGATGAGTCACGTGATTCATCCTGACATATGGAACACGGATCATTATCTGTGATTTGTCCGCAAACTGAGCAATGGGTAAGCTCTCTTTTAGCACTTACAAGTGATTTAGCAAAATCAAGTACATCGTCCTCTTCCATTTCAAGGACGAAAAAAGCCAGGCGGACAGCCGTCTTAGGACCGATCCCTGGCAGCTTCGTGAAACTGTCAATTAATTTAGAAATAGGTTCCGGGTAATACATGAAAATTCCTCCTAGAACATTCCTCCAGGCATACCTTTCGTGAATTGTCCCATAGTATCATTTGTTTTGTCTTCAACTTGCTTGAGTACATCATTTGTTGCTGTAATAATCAAGTCCTGAAGCATTTCTACATCATCAGGGTCAACAACCTCTTCGTTAATCTCTACGTCTGTTACTTCCTTTTTCCCGTTAGCTACAACTTTAACCATACCTCCGCCGGCTGTTGCTTCGAAAGTCTCTTCATGAAGCTCTTCTTGAGCCTTCATCATTTTCTTCTGCATCTTCTGCATTTGTTTCATCATATTGTTCATATTTCCTCCACCACGCATGGTAATTCCTCCTTTAAATCTATCCATTTAGTCTTGAATTTCAATGATATTGTCGCCTGCGAGCTTTCTTGCTTCGGATATAAGCGGGTCATCTTCTTCTTTCACTTCAGAGTCATCCCCGTCCTCATTGCTGGTCTTTTGTTTTCTGACGTATTCCTCCCGCAACTCTTTCCAATTCGCTTGAGGAATTGGGATAATAATCAGCGGTTTGCCTGTGAATTCTGTCAGCAATGGTTCAATCGTTTTTTGATGCTCAAGAGCTAGCGAACAATGAATATCATACCGAAAAGCTAAAATCAGGGCCTTTGATGAAGCTGCACTTGGTTTACTGTTAAGTAATGTTGCATGTGCTGGTGCATTAGTCTGCTTTAACCTTTCCATAAAATCAGCCCATTGCCCTTGCACTTTCTTCAATTCTTCTTTAGAAGCTTCATTAAGCACCATTCGAATTCGGTCATATGGTACATTATAACCGTTTCGGCCAGATCTTGCAGGGGACCGCTTTTGTGCCTTCTGGGGTTGTTCTCCCTGACTGGCTGCTGCAGGGGGATTTGCTTTTAATTGGTTCAGTTCTCTTTCCATTTGTTCCAGTTTATCAGTTAGCTGCTTAATAGCTGTAGGATCAGCAGAGTTTGAGGCAGCTTTCTGTGTTCCTGCAATATTAAGCAGGGCGATTTCAATGAATACTTTTGGACTGGTCGTCCATTTCATTTCCTGCTGACACTTGTTTAATTCACGAATGGTACGTTGGATCCAAACTGCATCCAACTCTTCGGATAGCTGACGGAAAAAATCATCGGGAATGGCTCGTTCCAAGTTATGCTGTAAATCAGGTGCACTTTGGAATAAAAGTATATCCCGTAAGTAGTAAATCAAATCAAATACAAACCGGCCAGGGTCCTTTCCTTGATGAATCAAATGATCAACAGCTTCTAGCGCTTCTCTTATTTCCTTCTTGTCCAGGGCGTGAATCACCCCTGCCAACGTGCCTTGTGAGACCGAACCTGTTACAGCCAGGACATCATCAATTGTCACTTCTTCCTCACTGTAGGAAATAGCTTGATCAAGTAAACTTAATGCATCACGCATCCCGCCTTCAGCTGTTAAAGCGACAACTTCAAGAGCTTCGCGTGCCACACTTAATCCCTCAGCGGTTGTGATTTTTTCCATTCGTTCAACCATCGCCTGCTGCGTAATTCGTTTAAAGTCGAAGCGTTGACATCTAGAAATAATGGTCAAAGGAATCTTGTGCGGTTCCGTTGTGGCCAGAATAAAAATGACGTGTCGAGGGGGTTCTTCTAATGTCTTCAAAAGGGCATTAAATGCACCCATCGATAACATATGGACCTCATCGATAATATACACCTTATAGGAAACTGCACTGGGAGCATATTTGACTTTGTCTCGAATTTCACGAATTTGTTCAACACCATTGTTTGAGGCTGCGTCAATTTCAATGACATCCGAAATAGACCCATCCTGGATGCCAAGACAGGCTGAGCATTCATTGCATGGCTCTTTAACCGGGGCATGCTCACAGTTTACGGCCTTTGCAAAAATTTTCGCAGCACTGGTCTTCCCTGTTCCGCGCGGTCCCGAAAATAGATACGCATGAGAAAACTTATCTTGCTCAATTGCATTTTGCAGTGTGCGTGTAATGTGAGTTTGTCCAACAACATCCTCAAAGTTTCTTGGGCGCCAGACTCGATATAGTGCCTGATAGCTCATACAACCGTTCTCCCTTTTTAGTCTCTACTTTATTATACCCGAACGATGGATCTGATGTGAACCTTCGAGTCAAACATCATAGCATCTATTTATTAATACCATGATTATTTCTATAGAAAAAAGAGCCGTTATGATCATTCATAACGACTCTGTACTTAACTTATGTAACCGTGCACCCGCCTTCGATAGCCTGACCCCAAGCGCTACTCATGTTCATGGCTCGACCCAGGCGCTCCCGCGGCACACGAGAGAGTCAGCTTACTGCTGCTTCCTTCCGGATCTGACAGGGTTCACTGGTTCTCGTTGCGCAGGACCTGAGTGTCAACACCACTCCCATAAGTCTGACCTTGAGATCAAACTACCTCGGGCGGGAATTCGGCCTCGCTATAGCGGATTGCGAGTACAGGGCACCGCTACCTCCCCGCTTAGCACGGTATTTCCAAGTATAGCGACTTTTATTATAAAATGCAATGGAAAAGACTAGTTAATTTTCAGCAGATCTGCTTCGTTTCTTTTTCTCACGAAGCTTTCGAAAAAAATCAGTCAACAGGCTGCCGCATTCTTCCTTCATCATTCCACCGACTACCTCCGATTGGTGATTAAAGCGATCTTCTTGAAGTAGATTCATTAGTGTTCCGGCACATCCTGCCTTAGGGTCGGCAGCTCCATAGACAACACGTGGAACTCTGGATTGGACTATTGCCCCTGCGCACATCGGGCAAGGTTCTAAGGTAACGTAGAGCGTACATTGTTCTAATCGCCAGCTTCCTATTACCTCATTCGCCTTTTCTATCGCAATAAATTCTGCATGGGAAGAGGCAAGCTGTGATGTTTCACGTTGGTTATACCCTGAAGCAATGACTTTCTCCTGATAAACAACAACAGCTCCAATAGGTACCTCGCCAAGTGCTTTTGCTCGTTTCGCCTGTTCAATGGCTAACTGCATATAATATTCGTCCTTATCCAAATGTAATCCACCTTTCATAATAATGTAAGAATAAAATGATTCATTACCTTCATACATTGATAATAGCTGAGGAAGGAGTGTATGTATTGCAAATTCATGTTGTAAATCAAGGTGATTCGGTCTATTCGATTGCAGCGTTATATGGAAGTACACCCAGTGCGATTATTGAGGCAAATGAATTAGAAACACCAGAAAACCTTGTAGTGGGGCAGGCCCTAGTCATCCCAGGCGAAGGTCAATTTTATTTTGTCCAGCCAGGTGATAGTTTATATTCGATTGCTAATCAATTTGGGACAACGATAGAGACACTTATCCAGGTCAATCAACTGCAGCCTAACCAAATTCTCCCTATCGGGTACAGGCTCTATATCCCCCAGGGGCCCTCTCCACAAATCACAGTAAATGCTTATATAGAACCATCGGGCGGGGAAGTATCAGATGTACTGCGGAGTTCAGCAGAACAACGTGCACCTTTATTAAGTTATTTGGCTCCTTTTAGTTATGAGGTACAAGAGGACGGCTCCCTGCAGGCTCCTCCGCTTGATAACTTCAAAGCAATCGCTGAAGCCAATAACGCCTCTTTAATGATGGTCATAACCAACTTAGCGGAGGATGGATTTAGCCAGGAGCTGGGGAGAGCAATTTTAACAAATGAACAACTCCAAAACACGCTCCTGGATAACATTGTCCAGACCGCTCAATCGGTGGGTTTTCAGGATATTCACTTTGACTTTGAATTCCTGCCTCCCGAAATGAGAGAGAATTACAATCAGTTTCTACGTAAAGCCAAGCAGCGGTTTTCTCAGGAAGGACTGCTTTTATCGACAGCCCTTGCACCTAAAACCAGCGCCGAACAAGAAGGAGCCTGGTACGAAGCGCATGACTATCAAGCCCATGGTGAAATTGTTGATTTTGTCGTATTGATGACCTATGAGTGGGGCTATAGCGGAGGCCCGCCAAGAGCTGTGTCACCGATCGGACCCGTTACAGAAGTTGTGAATTATGCACTGTCTGTTATGCCTGCCGAGAAAATTTTGCTCGGTCAGAATTTATATGGCTACGACTGGACGCTTCCATATGAACCTGGAGGGGAATTTGCCGAGGCAGTGAGTCCTCAGCGGGCGATCCAGATTGCCTGGGAGAACAACGTTGCTATTTCTTACGATGAAGAAGCCCAAGCCCCTTTCTTTATGTACACAGATGCAGAGGGTAATCAACACGAGGTTTGGTTTGAAGATGCTCGCTCCATTCAGGCAAAATTTGATTTAATCAAGCGGTTAAATTTAAAAGGGATTAGTTACTGGAAGTTAGGGCTCTCATTTCCTCAAAATTGGTTGCTATTAAGCAATCAATTTACAATTGCTAAGAATCAATAATATGAATCCGCTCCGGACAGCCATGACCTCCATATGGCTGTCTGCAACGGTTTTAAACTGAAGGAACAAATGTGACCGTTCGATCGAGTACTTCCGCCTGGCTGAACGCAGATTCTAATCCAACTTCCTCTACGTCCTTTCGTTGTACAATCCGGTATGGAATCGTCACGTGGAAGGACTTTTCAAACGGGAAAGGATCCAATGCCACATGCTCCTTGTCCTGCCAATACGGCATGATACCGTTTGGAGCAACATCAAACGACTGCCTAAAGCCATCCTTAAACCACGACAACTCATTGGCTTTTGATACCCCTGGCTCTTGCATACAGATATAAAGAGATAAATCATCACAGAACTGAAGCCGTTCAAAATGTGTATGATACAAATCCTTCGGTACTTCCATTTTCATCGCCTCGATTAGCTGCTCGCGACGTCTTTCTTCATGATCAATGAACGCAAGAATATGCTTATCCTCACTATCCTTCGAGAAAAAAGATTGATAATGTAAGCTGCATAACATTCCTGCATACCTGGATTCGGCGGCTACTTCTTCGATTCCTTTTTGATAAGCAGCTAGTTTTTCTTCTAAAGGATAATCGATAAACGTGTACGGCTGCTGCTTTTCTTCATTCCACATTGGGCTTTCATCCAGTGGAATCCAAGCCCGGTCATGCTGGCCTATTGCCCAATCCGCTTCCTCTCTAAGCTTGGATCGCAATAAGTATTTCTGTTTCCATTGTAGAGCGAACTCTCCGGAAATTTGCGCATGATCGTGTTGCTTCATCATAAGAAATTGATTACCTTGTTGTTGAACGATCATATCAATCCCTCCTCTATGTAATAACATTTATAATATAATAAGTACAAAAACCCGAGGTGATCCATAGTGAAATTTAAAGTAAAGAAGAACCCATTGCTTGTTATGATTACTCTTTCTCTGATTCCAATCGGTTTATTGGGATTTCTCTCTGAGGGAAAAAATGAGGCCTGGATTAGTTTACTGATTGTCACGATTATTGCCATCCCAATGCTCTGGGCACTCGTAGTTTCCTACCATGAAGTAACCGATACCCATCTTCGAATCGTGTTTGGGCCAATAAAGAAGAGTATTCCATTATATGATATAAAAGGAATCCATTATTCTTATAACCCATTATCAAGTCCAGCCTGGACATTTAAAAGACTTGAAATCACATATTCTTATTATAATTCAATTTTAGCTTCAACTCCAAAAAACGAATCCGCGTTACGTGATTTGCTAAAGGAAAAGTGTCCTCGTGCCAAGATTGAAATTTAAGTCAGCAAATATAAGTAAGGAGCCACGAAGAGTGTCTCTCCGTGGCTCCCTCATATATCTTAATGAGCTTTTACTTTTTTAAAAGTTTGCTTGCTTCGTGGTTAAAGGCTGGAATGTCATCAGGCTGACGGCTTGTTACCAATTGATCCTGACACACTACAACTTCTTGATCTTTATAATCCACCCCGGCATATTCCATGTCGACAGCGATGGATTTGAAGCCTGTTGCTGCACGACCTTCTAATGATTTAGCTGTAATCAATAACTGTGGTCCATGACATATAGCAAATACAGGTTTCTTCTCATCCATAAAGTGTTTAGCAAATTGGACGAACTTTTCATCACCCCGAAGCTGATCAGGAGAAAAGCCTCCTGGAATAAATAGAGCATCAAAGTCAGTAGGTTTCACATCATTGATGGATTTATCTATCGTGGTTGTTGTCTGTCCCTGCTTACCAGTAACTTCTTTGCCTGCTTCCCATTCAATCGTGGTCACTTCATGTCCTTCTTTTGTAAAAGCATCAACAGGCTGCGTGTACTCTACATCCTCAAACATAGACGTCATAACACATGCGATCTTACTCATATCAAAATCACTCCTTGAATGCTTTTAATTTGTTCACGGTTGTTATGTTCCCGCAGGTTTTTCTTTTTAAACGTTCTAAAGAGCATCTTATTCTTTGAACTCTTTCATAGAAAAAGTCTGGAAGCTGGGATTTTGTTGATTTTTATAGATGTCCCTGCCTGCAATCGTATTAATAATATGAACGTTACGATGAACAGCCAGACCAAGGTTGGTAGCCCCAGCTCCATGTGAATGAGTTAAATTGGTCAATGTGAAAAAATGGTGGTCACGTTGGTCTGAGAATTCAAGCTGGTAATCTCGTGTAACACGATAATTTTTCTGATCGTCCCACTTAATTTTCTCTTCAAAGCGCTGGATAAACCAGTCTGGAATATGTGGTTTATAACCGGTCGCTAAGATCACTTTTTCCGTATGATAACGATAATCTATTTCCTCCTGCCACTGCCTGCACTGTAAATCATAGCCACCCTTATCAGCTGGAGAAATGGACTTCACCTCTGTCATTGGATTGATTAACACATAGTCTTTTCCCCCGCCGGCCGTCTTATGATAAAGATCAGAATAAAGACGGGTCAACGTGTCTGGATCAATTCCTTTTCTCAGGGCTCCAAGTGTGTCAAGATTCTCCATTCGTTGTTCATAACTCAAAGAATGAAAGTAATCTACATAAGCAGGAGTAAAGAACTCCTGCGCAAACTTCGCCTGATCAAGTTGAAACAGCCCTCCTGTTCTCGTAAGAAGACTTAGTTTCATGTCGCTGTGCTTTTGTTCTTCCAACAAATCAAGAAAGACTTCAATAGCACTTTGACCAGAGCCCACTACCGTAACATGCTTCGCTTTTAATAAATTTTCTTTTTCATATAAATAACGGCTTGTATGAAACACGTCACCCTCAGGAAGACCTTTCATCCCGTCTATAATCAACGGTTCGCTTCCTGTCCCCATTACCACATGTTTCGTCAGGAAGTGATGGTGTTTTCCTGTTTCCGTCTCAAGTGCTATGACTTCATAGTGAGGTTCCTCAGCCTCATTCCGATCAATCACATCAACGATAGAATGACCAAAATACAATCCATCTATTTGATTAGCCGCCCATTGCAAATAATGATTGTATTCCTGCCGTGGAACTTTCGTCTGGTTATGAAAAAAGAAAGGAAACATCCGATCCTGTTCATATAAGTAGTTCATAAACGTGTATGGACTTTTGGGGTCAGCGAACGTAGCCAAATCTGCCAAAAAAGGGACTTGTAAATCCATTTTTTCAATCAACATTCCCGGGTGCCAGGCAAATGAAGACGATTTTTCAAAAAAGGCACCACTTAGTTCTGTTTTTTCAAGTAAGGCTGCTAACCCTAAATTATAAGGACCGATACCAATACCAATCACATCATACATTTGTTTTGTCATCACAACCACTTCCTTATTTCTCATGCATTATTAGACTTCGAGGATTTAGGTGATTCTTTCCAAATTTGTTCTAATAGGATTACGAGAACTGTGCCGACCAACAGGCCATTACTTAGCAAGTTCTGGACCATCGAAGGCATTTCTTGAAAAACTTCAGCAGGAAGAAACATAATTCCAATTCCTAGCAGGAACGATATCCCCAGTATTGTTAACCTGCGTTCATTTAATTCCTCACTGGCCATATTCGATATCCCAAGACCCATTAATTGTACAAATGTAGCCAGTAGAGCTGCATTTGCAATCGGGGCAGGAATGGCTGAAATAAAAGCTACGACTGGCGGGAAAAAAGCGACAGCTATTAGTATTAACGAAGCATATAAAAAGGGCCGCTTACTTTTTTGACCTGTCAAATTAATAAAACCCGACGAGGAAGCTAAGGAAACATTCGCAACGGAAGAAAAAATTGCTGAAATCCCATGGTTAATGCCAAGGAAACTGCTGCCCCTGTTCAATTGATTGTATTTATAGGAAGGTTTCCCATAGATCGAATGACTGACAGCCACGACGGAGGCTACTAAATTCGACAATAAGATCACTGCTGTAATAAACGCCAGTGGTATGACACTCCATTCGAAATTAGGAGTTCCCCAAACCCACAAATCGGGTATCTTAAATGCATCTGAGACTAAAAGAGAATCAACCGGCTTACTTCCGACCCACACCACATACAAGACCCAACCAACCACAATTCCGATCAGAACAGCATATCCTTTTAACCAGCCTTTGCCGAAAAAGGATAACCCGATCACTAGAAAAAAAGTTAAAAATGCTAAAATTGTTTTATCAATATGGATGGCTCCAACCTGCTGCTGGACTCCTATCATGCCTTTGAGAAAAGTCCCGCTTAATTGCACGGTTATTAAAAATAAAAAAGCCCCGGTCACGAGCGGAGTAAACACAAACAACACTCGGTGGGCAAGGCCGAAAATACCAAAGATAAATAAGAAAATTCCCGTCCATATCATCGCTGCTTCAAGCGTTTGTAATGTTTCTATGTAGCTTTTCCCTGCCGCTACCTCTGAGTAGGCCATAACAGCAAATATACTAATCCAGATTCCAGCCGGCCCTTCCATAATTGGTAACCGGTGGCCAAATAAACCTTGTAAGAGAGAAGTAAGTCCCACAGCAAAAAAAGTTCGCTGCATCAAACCTGCTACTTCAGTAAAACTCAAATCAAAAATAGCTCCAATTACGATTGGTAATGTTACAGCACTGGCTAATAGAAAAACAAACCACTGCATTGTTTCTAACGTTACCGTCGACCAATTTCTGTTCGTTATCGTCATCTGCTTACCACCTACATTTATTCAAAAACAACTAAAATTGTTTCACGTGTAACATTTTCATTATAGACAAAGAGAGCGCACAGTCTCAAGCTGTGCGCTGTGCCTTTTATTCTTCTAAAGTGGAGGTATCACCAGTAGGTAACCCTAATTCCCAGGATTTTAATAACCGACGCATGATTTTACCACTTCGCGTTTTCGGAATCGTATCTGTTATTTCAATTTCTCTCGGTGCTGCATGGGCGCTGAGGCCTTTTTTAACAAATTGGCGGATGTCTTCAAGCAATTCATCCGATTTTTCATATCCTTCCTGCAACGTGATAAAGGCTTTAATAATTTCGCCACGCTCAGGATCCGGCTTACCAATTACTCCTGCCTCTGTCACTGCATCATGTTCTATCAGCTTACTTTCTACTTCAAATGGTCCGACTCTTTCACCTGAAGTATTAATCACGTCATCTAGGCGACCCTGGAACCAGAAGTAGCCATCTTCATCTTTGTAGGCGCTATCTCCAGAAACATACCAGCCTTTAATGAAATAACTTTCATATTTGCCTGGATTATTCCAAATGGCACGCATCATAGATGGCCATCCTTGTTTAATCGCCAAGTTCCCCATTTGATTGGCCGGCAGCTCATTTCCATCGTTATCAACGATCGATGCCTCAATGCCTGGCAGTGGTTTCCCCATAGATCCAGGCCTCACCTCCATGGTTGGATAGTTACAGATCAGCATCGCACCCGTTTCAGTCATCCACCACGTATCGTGAATACGTAAATCAAAGGCTTCCAGACCCCAGGTAATCACTTCAGGATTTAAAGGTTCTCCTACACTTAATACATGGCGTAAAGAAGAAAGGTCGTGCTTTTTCGCTGCATCTGCTCCAGCACTCATTAGCTTACGGAAAGCCGTTGGAGCTGAATACCAAACAGACACCTTCTGCTCAGCAATCGTTCCATACCAATCATCCGGGCTAAACCTGCCTCCGCGGACAACGTTTGTAACTCCGTTCAGCCATGGGGCAAAGATTCCGTAACTCGTACCTGTTACCCAGCCAGGGTCAGCTGTACACCAATAAACATCGTCTTCCTTCAGATCAAGTACCCATTTCCCAGTTTGATAATGCTGGATCATTGCATTATGAACATGGTATACACCTTTAGGCTTTCCTGTTGAGCCTGACGTATAATGTAGCAGCATTCCATCTTCTAGATCTACCCATTCAATATCAAACTCTTCTGAGGCTAACTTCATCTCTTTGTCAAAACTAATATGAGAACTTGACTCATCCCCTCCTACAAGAACGATCTTCTCAAGGTGCGGGAGATCATCAACAGGGACACGATCCAACAACTCAGGGGTTGTAATTAACATTTTGGCTTCACTGTCCTCTAGACGATCGCGAACTGCCTGCTCCATAAATGCTTCAAACAATGGACCGGCAATCGCCCCGAGCTTTAAAATCCCAAGAAAGGACGCGTAGAATTCCGGACTCCTGTGCATAAACAGAAATACTCGATCACCTTTTTCAATATCATGATTTTTTAACACATTCGCAAATTGATTACTTTTTTTCTTTAATTCATCAAAGGTTAGTTTCTCTTCCCGGTCAGGCGAAGTATAAATGAGCGCTGCCTGATTCTTCTTATCTGGATCTTCAGCGTGCTTATCAATTGTTTCATAGGCAATGTTTACTTTTCCCGTTTTACTCCATGTAAAGTTTTCCTTCACTTCATCCCAATTAAAATTTTTGTACGTTTGCTGGTAATCTTGTAAGTTATGGTTTCCCGATCTTGCTGGAATGGTTTTCATGTCCATAAAATCACCTCATTAGAATGAATTTTGTAACCGGTTTCTCAATCTTTTTTAATAAAGCCCTGCTTTAAAAATAGCACAGAACTTACACACGTTATCTAAATATTTCGTGAATTACTTACCATTTTAGATGAAATGAATTGATTTTTAAAGTAAAACGCCTAAATAGTTATACAATCACAAGCAGGCCTCCTTGCGTTGACAATCACCTCTACCCTATATATAATGAAAAAGCATTTCGGTTAGAAGAGGTTCTTAGCGAAACCCTCTATAAAAAACTAAGGTTGATGCGCTACTAAACGCCGCACCCTTAGAGGTGGGCTTTTTTTATTTTTAACTAATATTTGAATACTAGGAGGATTTTAAAGTGACGGGACGCAAAGACGAAGATTTAACAGACCTATCCCTACTCGGCAACCAAGGAACATCCTACTCCTTTGAATACAATAAAAACGTATTAGAAACGTTCGATAATCAGCACCCTGATCGCGATTATTTTGTGAAATTTAATTGTCCAGAGTTTACGACACTCTGTCCAAAAACAGGGCAGCCTGATTTTGCCACAGTCTATATCAGTTATATTCCTGACGTTAAAATGGTAGAAAGTAAGTCTCTGAAGTTGTATTTATTCAGTTTTAGGAATCACGGTGATTTTCATGAAGACAGCGTGAACACGATCATGAACGACTTAATTCAACTTATGGATCCCCGATATATCGAGGTGTGGGGCAAATTCACACCACGCGGCGGTATTTCCATCGATCCATTCTGTAATTATGGGAAACCTGGGACAAAATTTGAACAAATGGCTGAACACCGGTTAATGAATCATGACCTCTATCCTGAAAAAGTTGATAACAGATAAGTGGAAGGAGCCTGCTTGCTAGGCTCTTTTTTCTGTATAATGAAGAAAAGGAGGGGTACAATGAGCGAACAAGATACCATCAATCAAACGAAAAAGTTGAATACGGTACATAGCCTAATCGATGGCCTGGGTCACCTTGGCATAAAAAAAGGGAGACACTCTGCTCATCCATGCATCGATGAAATCTCTAGGATGGGTAAGCGGCGGGCCACAAGCTGTACTGGAAGCATTAATGAGAACAGTCACAGAGGATGGAACGCTCATTTTCCAAACTCACTCGCCTACGCTTTCTGATCCAGCAGAATGGGAGAACCCTCCTGTCCCTGAAGAATGGCATGAAACAATCAGAAGGACAATGCCCGCATTCGACCCCGCCAAAACACCCGTAACATTTCTAGGCGTGCTCCCGGAGTTATTTCGGACGCACCCAGCCGTTTATAGGAGTAATCATCCTGCATTCTCCCTATCAGCATGGGGAAAGCAAGCAAAGGAACTGACATCGCAGCATTCGCTTTCTTTTTCCTTAAATGATGATTCTCCTCTTGGGAAAATCTATCAAACGAATGCACAGGTTCTTCTGCTCGGGGTAGACTATGATACAAATACAAGTTTCCATTTATCTGAATATAGAAGCGGAACGTACAAAGAAATGACAAGAGGCGCTCCCCTACTCGTTGACGAAGAGCGACAGTGGGTCACTTATCAGGATATTGAAATGGACGAAGAGCAGTTTAATGTTATAGGGCGAGCCTATGAATCAGGCCATCGTGTCATCAAAGGTCATGTAGGACAAGCGGAGTGCCGTCTGTTTCCAATGGCTGAGTCGGTTGATTTTGCAACCGACTGGTTAAAAAACAAGTAAAAAGCTCCCCTTCCAACGGGGAGCCCGTATTTACTGTTTATCGTTTTTATATTGCATATAAACCACTTGTGTGACAAGGAAATCTTCCATACCGTGCTTACCATCTGCCCCGCCAAGACCGGATTTCCGCATTCCAGCATGATAACCTTGTACGGCCTCAAAGTTTTCACGGTTTACATACGTTTCACCGAATTTCAGTTCATTGACAACTTTCATCGCTTCATTCATATCTTCCGTATATACAGAAGAAGATAAGCCAAATTCTGTATCGTTTCCTTTTTCGATCGCTTCATCTAAAGTACGGAACGTAGTGATGGGAATAACAGGACCAAAGATTTCTTCCTGCATAACGGTAGAATCGTGGTCGACGCCGGTTAGAATCGTAGGTTTATAGAAAAACCCCTGTTCCATATCAGCACGCTCACCGCCAATCACGACTTTCGCACCGTCGACTTCTGCATCATTCACCATCGTGGAAACTGCTTCTAAACGCTCTTCACTTACAAGAGGCCCAACATCGGCTTGCTTATTCATCCGCGGGTCTCCTAATGACATTTGCTCAAATGAATTCTTCAGTTTGTTAACCAGTTCATCGGCTACACTTTCATGGACATAAACACGCTCAGCATTCGTACAGGCTTGTCCATTATTAGCCAACCTTGATGTGGTGATGCTGTCAGCCGCGATATCTAAATCCGCGTTTTTGGTCACAATGGCCGGAGCTTTTCCACCTAATTCAAGATTAACCTTCGTAATGTTTTGGGCAGCAGCTTCCATTACCTTCGTTCCAGCTGGTACACTTCCAGTCATCGTAATCATTTGCACGCCCTCATGTTTAGCCAGTGCATTCCCGATCTCAGAACCTGTTCCTGTAATCAGATTGTACACACCCTTTGGAATGTCTTCCATGGAATCAATAATTTTAGTAAACTCCATAGCAGTGTTGGGTGTTTGCTGGCTTGGCTTCAATACGATCGTACAACCAGTAACAAGAGCCGTAGCCACCTTTCTGGCCAAAATAAATACCGGGAAATTCCAAGGGACAATTCCAGCTACAACGCCAATGGGCTTTTTGTAAATATATATATTTTCATTAGCCCGATCACTCGGTACAATTTCCCCCTCAATTCGGCGCGCCCATTCAGACATATACCTAAAGTAATCGATAGCAAGCTCTACTTCCCCTGTCGCCAGTTCATTATCCTTCCCTTGTTCTTCTTGTAATAGATCAATAAATGTATCCTTATTTTCTTCTATTTTATTTCCAAGCTGACGAACGATGTTTCCACGTTCTATATTAGGAGTCATCTCCCACCCCTTTTGAGCCTGAGATGCAGCATGAACCGCCCGATCGACGTCTTCAACTGTACCTTTTGGTGTTCTAGAGATAACCTCTTCTGTGGCAGGATTAACAATATCTAACCATTCGTCTTCCGTCGATTCAGTATATTCGCCATTTATATACAAACTGTGTGTATTCATAAGTAAGACCTCCTTAGAAAGGTTCTATATGTGTCATTCCTTCTTCGCTCAATTATTAAACGTAAAAGCTCATCCATTCATTTTCCATGAAAATTCGTTATACTGAGGAATAGATAGGATAAAGAAAGGATCGATTTATTGTCATGAAAAGAGAAAACAAAATGTTAATTATACTTGGAAGCATCGGGGCAGCCTGTATAGTCATTGCTTTCGTATTATTCTCCGCCATAGCAGATCCCATGGTTCCGGTTGTGATATTAGCCTCAGGTATTCTTCTCATTATTGGGGGCATCGCTGATCGCAAAGACCGCATAAAAAAAAGAAAAAGGAGCTCTTAATTCCTTTTTCTCTTTCCTTCACCATTCAAGAATATATCCTTTTATCTGCTTCGCTTCTCCATCCTCTTCTTTTTGCTCCGCAATAAAATGTGGATGGTCACCATTAAATTCATATTTAAGTGAATCAGGTTCTAAGTATAACTTGTACTCTAAGTCCGTGATTTTGTGAAGAGAAAGATTAGCTATTGTAGACTGATTCTGCTCACCATCAATAAGCAGGATATCAACCTGGTCATAGCCCTGGCTTATTAAACGTTCCTTTAAATCCATTATAAATTCCTCCAAAAGTCTGCTGTAATTGAGCTATTTCTCCTATACCCTTTTTCATACTTTTAAAACCAAAAGAAAGGAGTTTCGACTAAAAATTGTACATCCTTTGGGGTGCTGCTATACTTAAATTTACTAGCAAATAATTTATTTATACAGCAAAAAAGCGGGGAAGCCCCCGCCTTAGGTTAAATTAATAACCACCGTATCCGTAACCGCCATAAGAGGCACCGATAATAATCAAAAGAATAAACAACACAACTAATAGCGCAAATCCGCCACCGTATCCTCCGCTCATGTCATTCCCCCCTCTCATCACTTACTTTATTACCTTATGCCATAATATTTGAGTGGTAAGGGCTCATGCGGAGTTCTTACTTTTTTGTTATCTATGAGCACACTGCATTAAATAAGGAAAACCTTTTTCAAGGACAACCAGGCCAAATATAAAGATTGGGCGAAAAAGAACACGCCCCAGACAGGAGCAGGAATAAATTTCACAGCTTGCGCAAGGTTCCACGCATCCCCTGCTTGACTCGGGGAAACGAAACTAACCCTCATCACCCAAAAAGCACTCATAACAGCCTCCACCACAACGAGGCATGCTACAAAGATAAGAACGTATTGAACAATGGATTGATGACCAGTTCTGAGCAAATAAATAAATCCTGCACCAAATGTAATAAGCCAAAAAACACCATAGAAATTTCTGACCCAGAAAATAAGATTAATAGCTAAAAAGCCAATTAAGATAAACATCATTACCCGATAATGACCTTTAACAATTAAATGGAAGAATAATAAACCTGCCAGTGAGGAAAATAAATACCCTGATAAACTAGTTAAGACGTGGCTAAGCCATGAAGTGTGTCCTGTCATAGTTACCCCGGATGTATTGGGAAACAACGACACATTCCTTACTTCTCCGCCAGTCAGTAAAGCCATTAGAGAATGACCGCTTTCGTGTATCATGGTATTAATCATTGCAAAGTACTTTCCAATTATCGGTGATTGAGTCAGTAACAGAGCTAAAATTAAGCTTATAAGAATTTGAAGTTTCATAGCTGCCCCTTTCTATGATCCATAGTACGCACTCATAGTTATGATTTATTTTACTTAAAATTCATCCATACGTATAATCTAAAGTAATAATTAAACATAGGAGTATCGCCACATGCAGAGAAAATTAATCATAATCTTCTTAGGATTAGTCTTATTCGGGCTTGCTGGATGCAGTAACAATACAGCTCAAGAACAACATACGACAGACCTTACCATTTCTGCAGCAGCTAGCTTAACTGATGCGATGAAAGAAATAAAAGAGACATATGAAAGTCAAAATAAAGATGTAACCCTTACATTTAATTTTGCAGGTTCAGGTAAATTGGCCCAGCAGATTCAACAAGGAGCCCCTGTTGATGTTTTCTTATCTGCGAACCAAAAATGGATGGACAAACTAGAAAAACAACAATTTATCATAAAAGAAACCAGATTTAATTTCACCGGAAACTCTCTTGTATTAATTACGAAGCAAGACCGTAATTTTGATTTTCCCTCTCTTCAATCCATCAAGCTTTCTGATGAGAAACAGCTTGCTTTAGGCGACCCTGCCAGTGTACCTGGAGGGATGTACGCCAAACAAGCATTACAATCCATTAACAAATGGGCAGATTTAAAAGCCCAAATGGTATATGCAAGAGATGTACGTCAGGTGCTTACATATGTAGAGTCAGGAAATGTAGCTTTAGGATTTGTGTATGCAAGTGATGCACTTATCTCAGAAGAGGTGAAGGTCATCACCGAAGTGGACCAAAATCTTCATCAATCAATCATTTATCCGGCTGCTGTCCTAACAGCCAGTTCCAACATAAAAGAAGCACAGGCATTTTTAGACTACCTTAAGACAAAGGAAGCTCAGGAAATTTTACAGTCCTATGGTTTTGAAAAAAAGCAGCCTTAGGACTCCCTATACTGATTTCTTCCTCACTAGGTTCTCTTCATCTTATATGTAACTATTCTGTAACTCTCTTCTACTAAGCTGATAGAAAAGAGTTTAAGAGGAGGATGCCATTTAAATGAAATCGTTGAAATTGCTGGCTGGTTTAGGAATGATGTTGATGATTACCATGGTATTTAATCCGTCGTTGTCCTTCGCAAATGGTGAGTTCATTGATGGTTCATATGGGGGGAAATCCTATAAACTATATATTCCTTCAAATTATGATTCGAATACCCCTTCGCCACTATACGTTATGCTCCATGGATGTACACAGGATGCAGAGCAATTTGCTACTGGAACACAAATGAATTCACTAGCGGAGGAAGAGGGATTTTTAGTTCTCTATCCGGAACAAAGCTCAAGCGCGAACTTAAACAAATGCTGGAATTGGTTTGACCCTAACCACCAAACTCGTGGAAGTGGTGAACCAGCAATTATTGCAGGCATGGTTCAATCAGTTGAAAACAATTATACCATTAACGAAGATCAAGTTTATGCAGCCGGTTTATCGGCTGGAGCTGCGATGAGTGTCATTATGGGTGCAACATACCCGGATGTTTTTTCTGGAGTGGGTATCGGAGCAGGATTGGAATATAAAGCAGCGGAAAGTACTGTCGAGGCATATTCTGCTATGTCCAGCGGCGGACCTGATCCAGCTCAACAAGGCAGACTAGCCTACCAAGCGATGGGCGATCACGCCAAAAAGATTCCTGTTATGGTTATCCATGGAACATCTGATTATACAGTAAACAGCATTAACGCTGAACAAGTTATCAAGCAATGGGCAGTTACCAATGACTTGGCCGAAAATGCAGCAAAGGATGGATGGATCGATGATACTCCTGAGAGTACGGAGTCATTACAAGTCCCTTCAGGAAGAAGCTATTCCATTAGTAATTACAAAGCTGAAGATGGGAAGGTATGGATGAAAAAGGTGTTAGTACAAGGGATGGCCCACGCTTGGTCAGGCGGAAGTTCCCAAGGAAGCTACACAGACCCTCAAGGACCCAATGCGAACCGCCTAATGGTTGAATTCTTCCAGTCCTTTTCTGAAACCGAAAATCCTGATCCAAGCGCCCCTGTAACGACAGCTAGTGTGAAAGGAGGAACTTACAATTCCCCCATTACAGTAGAATTGAAAACAAATGAACCAGGTACCACCTACTACACCCTAGATGGCTCCACACCAAACACCCAATCAGAAATATACAGTCAACCTCTTCAAATTGCTGATGATACTATTTTGAGGTACTTTAGCCAGGACGCAGAAGGAAATAAGGAATCGGTTAAACAAGAAACCTATACCATCAATGAGTCAGAGCCAGAGACGTCAGAAATTATTCTATCTTCAGCTACTGAAGATGGATATGTTGGGAAGTATGCAGCAGATGGATTAGGTGAAGAACATATTAAGGTCGGAGATAAGGGAATGTATAATACCGATACCTATCGGGGAATTCTTTCATTTCACACAAATCGTTTACCTGATAACACGATTCAATCAGCAAAGATCAGACTTTATGTTAAAGACAAGGAAGGCGTAGTGCCGTCCATCCGAGTAGATATAAATAGTGGAGTACTAGGCAGTTCAGCTGCTATTGAGCAATCAGACTATCATACCACCCCGTCAAAAAATAATAGTGTTACATTTTCCACTCAAACGTTAAAGAATTATATAGAATTCCAAATTCATCCAGAAGATTTAAACTTCATCAATAAAAACGGAATCACTCAACTTCGCTTA
The DNA here is from genome assembly GCF_902726645.1 of Halobacillus ihumii. Classification (NCBI taxonomy): domain Bacteria; kingdom Bacillati; phylum Bacillota; class Bacilli; order Caryophanales; family Bacillaceae; genus Halobacillus; species Halobacillus ihumii. The sequence goes on along the minus strand of NZ_CACVAO010000001.1, from coordinate 2,148,336 downwards.
GGAGCGATAACTGAAACTCAATTTAACCCAGACTGGATTGAATTTTACGGAGGAGAACATACCAACAGTGCACCAAAGTTAATTGTGACAACAAATTATTAATATTTATAGCAAAGGAGTCTGATCTAAGTAGATCAGACTCCTTTAATGTTACAATAAAAGTTAATTATTTTTGTATAATTGATATAATTCCTGACCTTGAATAATTTACTATTGAACATTGAATGAAAGTTGGTTAATCATGAACTCCCCTCTTTTTCTATCGATAAAAATAGCCACTATCGCTACATTAATTGTTTTTATTCTGGGCGCTTTTTTCGCAAGAGTAATTGCTAGAAAAAAATTTCCCGGGAAAAGTTTCGTTGAGTCCGTGATTTTGCTTCCTCTAGTCCTTCCCCCAACAGTGGTAGGGTTTGGACTCCTTTATTTGTTCGGTAAAAATGGACCCTTAGGCAGTTTCCTTCTTCAATCCTTTGGTATTCAAGTTGTTTTTTCATGGATTGGAGCAGTAGTTGCTGCAGTTGTTGTATCTTTTCCCTTAATGTATCAAAGTGCATCAGCCGCTTTTCAAAATTATGATCAGAACGTTGAAAATGCGGCTTTAACAATGGGGGCATCCAAATGGAAAATTTTTTTCACTATTTCATTCCCTTTAGCCTGGCCCGGTCTTTTGGCAGGCTTAGTTCTAAGTTTTGCACGTGCTCTCGGAGAATTCGGGGCGACGCTCATGATAGCTGGTTATATTCCAGGGGAGACCAATACCATACCTTTAGCTATCTATTTCGCCGTAGAGGCAGGCCATATGGAACAAGCCCGATTCTGGGTACTGATTATTGTTTCACTTGGATTTAGTTCTGTCCTTTGGCTCAATTGGTGGAGTAAGCGTAATATCCTTAAGTTTAATCAGTAAAATGGAGGTGCCAAATGCTATCTTTAACCATTAAGAAGAAACTCCCGCATTTCATCTTAAATGCTTCCTTTCAAGCTGGAAATGAGATCGTCGTTTTGTATGGACCATCTGGGTCTGGTAAAACAACAGTTCTTAACTGTATCGCAGGACTTACTCATCCTGATGAAGGAGAAATCGAATTGAACAAAGGGATTCTTTTTTACACAAATCATAAACCCATCCCTGTTCAAAAACGTAATATTGGTTATTTGTTTCAGGATTATGCTTTATTCCCCCATATGACGGTCTATAAAAACATATCGTATGGCGCTACAGATGACCAACTTGTTAACAAACTATTAGAAGTTGTAGGCATTAAACATTTAGCTTCCAAGTATCCAAGGCAAATATCTGGTGGCGAAAAACAACGTGTGGCATTGGCACGAGCTTTGGCCACAGAACCCGATCTACTACTTTTAGATGAGCCATTCTCCTCATTAGACCAAGAAACAAAAAATCAGTGTCATGAGGAACTTTTACGTCTTCGCAAGCTGTGGGAAATCCCAATTATATTAGTCACTCATGATTGGGAAGAGGCAAAGAAACTAGCTGATCGTATCCTCCTAATCGAAAGTGGCAAGATACCTTTTTATACCAAAGATGTAAATTATTTCCCCCATTACGATAAAATTTAAGGATTTATTAAAAAGAGACGTGGTTCTGAGAAATAATAGGAACCCGGAGCAGCTCCGGGTTCCACTAAGAATTAAACCACACGTACATACGTTTCATTTGCGGTTAGATAATAAACTGCACCTTGAGAATTTTCCACTTTATATTGCGGATAACCCTCAACGATGATTTGATCAAGAATATTAGGAAACCCATAACCATATTGTAAATAACCTGCCACCGCTGAATCTGACCATGAAGGTTGGTTGTAGAATTGTAAATCCCCTTGATAAATTGACTCTACTCTTCGGCCGATATACCACTCATCTCCGTTACTTCCTGGAACATAAGGAACCCCAAAGTAATCGCAAATTCCTTTAGCATGTTCAATGGCAACTTCTCTTTGAAACTCTGGATCTATCATCAATAAAGCTTCATCAGGGTGATCCATGAAACCATTTTCAGTTAATACAGCAATCATGGCTGTTTCACGCAATACGTGAAAGTTTGCTTCTTTAACTCCTCTAAATTCTTGTGGAGTTCCCTCTCTTAAATAATTTGCTATACTCTTAGCTAGAATACCCGCCTCACGATTTAAGTGACCAGGGTACACGTAAAGTTCAATTCCACTTGGATTCGATCCGTCAAAACTTCCATCAAAAGCATTATAATGAACAGAGATATAAGCATCCGCTCCTGCTCGATTTGCCTGGTTTGTCCTAGTTGACAGCGATGTATCTTCATCAGTCGGAGCTACTAACAGAGTATCAAAACCGCTTCGCTGCAATTCTCCATCAAGGAAGGAAACTACTGCCCGATTAAATTCATTTTCTTTAATAGATCTGCCGAGACTATTAATATAAGGAGTACGTTTACCAGGGGTCTCCATCCCATGCCCGTCATCAAGTGCAATTAGATAAGTCATACAATCAATCTCTCCTTTACTATTTTATGATTAATACCTAATAGTGAATAACTATCGTATGAACAGCTTGTCCATACGAACTATATTTTTGCGCGTTACGCGTAACGTTAACTGCAATTATATATGCGCGATTCGCATAAGTCAACCACAAAATAAACATTTCGCACAATATATTGCGCGAAATGTTTATTTGATAGTATCCTATTACTATGGAATGAAATAATTTCACTCGAGGATGAATGGTATGGAATCATTAGGTAAAAGATTAAGAAAAGCACGGGAAGACAAGGGTTGGTCGCAAACGCTTGTTTGTGAAAAGTTAGGGATCTCCAATTCAAGGTTGTCCGGTTATGAAAGAAATTACAGAGAGCCTGACACTAAAATGCTCTCTACTCTAGCCAGCCTCTATGAAGTTTCCATTGATTGGCTGATTGGAATGAAAGACGATTCTAAAATAGGGGAGACAGAAGCAGACATGGAGGCATTTATCCAAGATCCTGAGCTCCAACGTTGGTATGCAGAACTTCCAAAATCAAACCTTGAAGACTTAAAGAAGCTAAGGAAAATGTGGGAAATTATTAAAAGTGAGTAATCTGTTAAATTAGACTAGAAAAACTCTTTGGATTGTATTAAGATGAATTTAAACAGCCCGCCACAGTAGGGCTTTTTCTTTCACCCATAACAAGAACATATGTTCTATAGGAGTGAAATTTATGTTTTATCAATTTACAACCCTTGAAAGTCATATACATGATCTTCTTAACTCAATCTCCATTCAAACACCAAACCAACTAACGATTGAAGGTATTGCAGATCAACTGAATATACGAGTTTATGATTGGGAGCATAGTAGTGAAGCTGTTATTTATAAGGGTATAAATCGAATCTTTCTGCAAAAACAGTTAGGTAAGGAAGAACGTTGGCAGACCTTCGGCCACGAACTTGGACATATTTTACTGCACTGCGGTTCACAGCTGAATCTTCCTACGCGCTTTGTTAAATATCAGGAATGGAAAGCAGATAATTTTGCTTTGCATTTCTGTGTTCCTACTTTTATGCTGCTGCAAATGAATCTTCCATTTAAAAAATCACAAGCCATTACTGAAGTAACTTCCACCTTTGGAGTTACTTCAGAATTTGCATCCCAGAGATTGCAACATTTAGAAAAACAATGGCTTGGGCTCATAGCGGACCAAAGCTTCACTCAGAAAGCATACAGGAGTAATCAAGTGGGGGAGAAATTGGAGAAGTACGAGTAGACATATACGATAAAATAAAAATGTTTTTTCCCTGTTGCTATGGGTACAATGTTAATCGCAACTATATATAATTTTCTAATTGCCCCATTACCACTTTTGCAGCCTATTTTATAAAGAGGATACGTTTTACATTTTCCTTTAAAGGAAATAAAATATAACCCACGATTCAGGTTAGGATATAAAAAGGGCGAAAAACGAGGAGGAACGAATACTTGGATAAAAACACAAAAAAACACAGAAAAAAAACACAACACCTACAAAAGGATGATATTACTGTAGTTGATACAAAAGTGGTGAAGAAATCAGTTTTTGCAACGGCGATCGGTAATGCAATGGAATGGTTTGATTTTGGAATTTATTCATATCTCGCTGTTATTCTTGGTGCACTGTTTTTCCCTGAGTTCAGCGGACCATTACAGTTAGTGTTCAGTTTTGCTACATTTTCTGTCGCCTTCTTGGTTCGTCCGTTTGGTGGAATGTTCTTTGGAATGCTTGGCGACCGGTTGGGACGGAAAAAGATACTTGCAATTACGTTAATTATTATGGCATTGGCCACACTCAGTATTGGGTTGATTCCAACATATGAGTCCATTGGCATAGCCGCACCTATATTATTGCTTGCTGCCAGGTTGGTTCAAGGCTTTTCTGCAGGCGGAGAATATTCGGGTGCCATGACTTTTATTGCGGAATCAACTGCTGATAAGAAGCGAGGGTTTTTATCCAGCGGTCTTGAAGTTGGTACTTTAGTGGGGTATATTACCGGTGCTGGAATTGTTACACTACTCACTTTTGTATTAGGGTCAGAAACCATGCATGAGTGGGGGTGGAGAATCCCGTTCTTCATTGCTGCCCCTATTGGTTTCATCGGATTCTACCTGCGTAGTAATTTGGAAGAGACACCAGCCTTTGAATCCAAAGAAATGGAAGAGAATAATGAACGAAAAGCATCCCTGAAAAATATTTTTGTTTATCATCGCAGGTCTTTACTTATTTGTTTGGGATTAGTTTCATTTTATAATACTGTTTATTATGTGATTTTGACTTACATGCCATCACATCTGAATGCTGTGCTCGGTTATGGAGACACTAAGGGATTGTTATTAATATTAGTCGTGATGGTCATCATGATTCCATTTGTCTTAATGGCTGGCTATTTTAGTGATCGTATTGGAAACAAACGTATTATCATGTTTGGCCTATCCGGAATGATTATTTTGTCAATCCCGGCGTTTCTGTTAATTGGAAGTGGTAATAGTTGGCTGGTTTTCTTAGGATTAATGATCTTGGGTGCTTTACTTGCAAGCTTCCAAGGTGTCATGCCATCACTATTGCCGTCACTCTTTTTCACGGAAGTACGGTATGGATCATTGGCTATTACGTATAATGTAGCCACATCAGTATTTGGTGGTACTGCACCATTAGTTGTTTCATGGTTAATCAGTGTAACAATGAGCAGGCTTGTTCCGGCGTATTACATCATCTTCGCTTCTATTATTGGAATAATCATTGTTGCATTCTTTGTTGTCGAAACGTCAGGTAAATCACTCAGAGGTCAGCCGCCTGCTGTAGAAGAAAAACAAGAAGTCAAAGATGTCTTAGAGGATCCTGAAGAAGCTTTATGGTGGGAAGAGGAAAAAAGGGAAATAGCTGAGAGAAAAGAAGATTATAATAACGACGAATAAGTGAAAATATTTTTTCAGGAGTTGTGGTCGAATGTAATAAATTGCTGCAACACTGGATGAACGCGATAGCAGATACGAAGTGCCACATAAACGGGGGATTTATGTGGCACTAATGGTGTTGAAACCGATATAAACGTAAAAGTGGAAAAACTGTGCAATGTGTACGTGACCTTCTTTCACCTCATAACAAAGTTAGTTGCCCTTAACGTTTGATATTATATTATTTTGATAATGCGATTTTTATATGAGCTAAGTGGTGCTCTTCATGCCAAGCTAATTTTGCAACTTTTGTTGTAACTGCTATCTTACCGTTTTTCTCGAGAGTAAAAGCTCGATTTAATTGCTCTTCAGTTAAACTATATCCTAAAGATACTATGCGCTCATTTATACCTTCCAGCAGTTTAACAGAACTTTCTATAGGAAGTTTTGTTTCCGGTTGAATAGCCCACATTTCTTGATCAAAAGTTGGTACTGTTGGGTTTTCATCTGTTAAAGCCAGCTTCAAACGTTGATACATGTTCAACTGAGAATCTGCAATGTGATGAACAAGTTGACGAACTGTCCAGCTTCCTTCACGATATGTTTTGCTTAATTCCTCATCACTTAATGAGTCAACAGTTTCTCTTAATCGAATCGTGTAAGTTTCGATTTCCTTTAACCATTCTTGAATATTCTCTAATGTTACTTTTTTAGGGACTTGTAATTCCCCAATCGGATATTTTACATCCATTTTCAAAATCCTCCTTTTCCCTATTCGTTATTTTTTTAATTAATTTATTAATAACATAAATTATTTCATAATTCTCATTATATTTTAACATAAATATCTAATAACCTTATTAAAAGGGATTCAACGAAGGAGATTGGAGATATAATCATACACGTGGCCTCACTGCAACTCATTTTGCTGCGTTCGTATTCCCAAAGTGATGGATTGCGGAAGACCGTTAATTGAAACATCTTTAATGTCGCTCACCAATGAAGACGAAAAATGGCGCGTTTTTAAATTGTTTAGCCAAAATTTAGCCAAACATTTAAAAACGCGCCATTTTATCATTGAGATGTATAAGCTGGAAGCCTTGTGCCCCAATCGTTATTATTAGCGCCCCCGGCAGGATTCGAACCTGCGGCACACGGTTTAGGAAACCGATGCTCTATCCCCTGAGCTACGGGGGCAATTAAATCACGTGCCTCATATTATACAAAATTTCTCTACAAATGAAAAGTATTTTCCTTTAAAATTACTTCAGATTTATGACTTCAGTCTATTGGTTATGGTAAAATATTATTTGTCTGTCTAATTGTATCGAATTTTGTTTTGACCTAGGAGGAAATGAGATGGGACAATTACCTTTCATTGCTGTTGAAGGGCCCATTGGGGTCGGTAAAACGTCTCTGTCTAAAAAACTCGCTTCCCAGTTTGATTTTCATTTGCTGAAGGAAATCGTTGAGGAGAATCCGTTTTTAGGCAAGTTTTACGATGATATTGAAGAATGGAGCTTCCAAACTGAGATGTTCTTCTTATGCAATCGTTTTAAGCAGCTTGAAGACATTAATAAAGATTATTTACAGCTTGAAAAACCTGTCATTGCCGATTATCATATCGCTAAAAATATGATCTTTGCACGCCGAACGTTAAAGGAAGATCACTTTTATAAATATTCACAAATCTTTGAGCTGTTAACAAATGACATGCCTAAACCTAATATGGTTGTTTATTTACATGCAAGTCTTGAAACATTGCTTGAGAGAATCCGCATGCGTAATCGCGATGTTGAAGCAAATATTCAAGCATCCTACTTAGAACAGTTATCACAGGATTACGAAGATTTTATGAATCATTTTGAAGCGACACATCCAGAGATTCCGGTTATCCGTTTAAACGGTGACCATCTGGACTTTGTGAAGCATCAGGCTGATCTGCAGCAGATTGTTCAGCAAGTTCAGCATCATATGAAAAAAGGAGAAGGAATTAAATGAATGCACGCGAACGCTACGGGATACCACACGATAGTGTGATCACAATTGCAGGAACAGTGGGGGTTGGAAAATCGACCATGACCAATGCTTTAGCCCAGGCCCTTAACTTCCGCACCTCTTTTGAAAAAGTAGACAAAAACCCTTACCTCGATAAATTTTATAACGACTTCGAACGATGGAGTTTTCATCTGCAAATCTACTTCCTTGCTGAACGCTTCAAGGAACAAAAGAAAATTTTTGAATACGGCGGCGGTTTTATCCAGGACCGTTCAATTTATGAAGACACGGGCATCTTCGCTAGAATGCATTATGAAAAGGGTACTATGTCAGAGATCGATTATGAGACGTATACGAGCCTTTTCGATGCGATGGTGATGACCCCATACTTCCCACATCCTGACCTGCTCATTTATTTAGAGGGTTCCTTTGATGATATTATTACTCGTATTAAAGACCGAGGACGTCCGATGGAGCAGCAGACTCCGATTGAATACTGGGAAGAAATGTTTAAGCGGTATGAGAATTGGATAGATGATTTTAATTCATGCCCTGTCTTACGTTTGAATATTGCTGACTATGACATTCTTAACAATTCATCAAGTATTGAACCTGTTTTAGAAAAAATCGGCCATTTCATTCAGCAGTCGCGTAAATGGCGGTCAAGCCACTTACTCACATAACGAATGAATGCGAAACCCCAGAACGCCAAAGAGCGATCTGGGGTTTCGCATTTTTCATGACAAAATTTTCTTTGGCAACTGATAACGTAAGAGTTCGAGAAGAATCCTGAAGGGTTTATATTAGAATTTCGGAGACACAACCTGAGGTGTATATACACAAATAAAAAATCGTTACACTAGGTAACGATTTCTGGTTTATTAATCTCCAATATTTATGCGCTATTGTTGATATAAATGGCGGAGGAGGAGGGATTCGAACCCCCGCGGGCCGTGAAGCCCCTGTCGGTTTTCAAGACCGATCCCTTCAGCCGGACTTGGGTACTCCTCCGTGTGACCGACAATAAATACTATACCACGCTTGTCCTTATACGTCAACAAATGGATCAAGTTTTTTTAAGAAAAAAGGCTGTGAGGTCATCACAGCCCATTTATTACCTACTTAATGGCTTCTTTACCACCCATATAAGGGCGAAGTACCTCTGGAATAACTACAGAGCCATCCTCTTGCTGGTAATTCTCTAAAATAGCCGCTACCGTACGCCCTAAAGCTAAGCCAGAGCCATTCAATGTGTGCACAAATTCTGGCTTTCCTTTTTCTTCACGACGGAAACGAATCCCTGCTCTACGCGCCTGGAAATCTTCAAAGTTTGAACAAGAGCTAATTTCACGATACGTGTTATAGCTTGGTATCCAAACCTCAATATCGTATTTTTTCGCGGCGGTAAAGCCTAAATCACCCGTACACATGCTCATAACGCGGTATGGTAGCTTGAGAAGCTGCAGCACCTTCTCAGCGTTTCCTGTAATCTCTTCTAATCGATGATAAGAATCATCAGGAGAAGCTAATTGAACGAGTTCCACTTTATTGAATTGGTGCTGACGAATGAGCCCTCTTGTATCGCGGCCGGCTGAACCTGCTTCAGAGCGGAAATTCGTACTAAAGGCGACAAACTTCTTCGGCAGAGCTTCAACAGATAGGATTTCTTCGCGATGATAATTCGTCACAGGCACCTCTGCCGTCGGTATAAGGAAGTAGTCCCAATCCTCAATTTTAAAGGCATCCTCTTCAAACTTCGGCAGTTGCCCGGTTCCCGTCATAGATGTTCGATTGACGAGTTGAGGAGGCAGCATTTCCTGATAACCATGTTCATCAGCATGTAAATCCATCATAAAGTTCAACAGTGCCCGCTCCAATCGAGCCCCTAGTCCTTTATAAAATACAAATCGGCTGCCTGTTACTTTAGAAGCACGCTCAAAGTCTAAAATATCAAGGTCTGTAGCCACGTCCCAATGAGCCTTCGCTTCAAATTCAAATGACGGAATTTCTCCCCATGTTTTTGCTTCTACGTTATCATCCTCATCTTCTCCAATCGGAACACTTTCATGGGGGATATTTGGAATAGATAACAGCAGGGTCTCAAGCTGTTCTTCTACTTGTTTTAATTCCTGATCAAGGTCCTTAATCCGATCCCCTACTTGCCGCATTTCCTTAATTTTATCATCCGCGTCCTGCTTTTCCTTTTTTAACACGGAAATTTCTTTGGAAACCTCGTTACGGCGCGCTTTTAATTCTTCAGCTTCTTGAATTAATTCGCGTCTACGGCTGTCTAAGTCCCCGAATGTGTCGAGGTCAGATAGGTCTTCTCCTCTGTGCTTAAGTTTACCTTTAATTTCATCAAAATTTTGACGTAAGTATTTCATGTCTAACATAAACATTCACTCCTTTTTTGTTAAATATAAAAAAACTCCCGCCCCTTTTTAGAAAAGGGACGAGAGCTTTGGTTATATAAGTTCCCGCGATACCACCCAGGTTGACGACATGTATTGCTTGTCCTCCAGCTTAGCTCATAACGGTGAGGGCCGGCTCCTCCTACTATAGTTCAGATGAGCAACTCAAAGGATGGATTCACAGTGCTCTAACGCCAGTTCTCACCAACCACTGACTCTCTAATGAAAGAGAAACTGTTACTGCTTCCTATCATCGCGTTTTTCATATTAACATGTTTGAAAGGTACATCTTTCAAATTATAATAGCGGAATCTCCGTTAAGATGCAAGAGATTTTTTAGATTCTTCCACCATTTTTACAAAATACTCCGTAATTCTATGATCATCCGTCAATTCAGGATGGAAAGAGCATGCTAGATAGTGACCCTGCTGGGCAGCAACCACATGTCCGTCATAGGTTGATAAAACCTTGGTATCTTCTCCGACTCCTTCAATATAAGGTGCCCGAATAAAGACAGCATTATACCTTTCCGCAACGCCATCAATACTAAGATCAGCTTCAAAGCTTTCTCGCTGACGGCCAAAAGCATTACGGCGCACGCGAATATCCATTAGTCCTAAATGAACATCATATGAACCATCAATTTCTGATGCTAGCAGAATAAGTCCAGCACACGTACCAAAGACCGGCTTCCCTTGCTTTCCAAACTGTCTGATTGGCTCAAGAAAATCATACTTGTCGACCAGACGCCTCATCGTTGTACTTTCGCCGCCTGGAATAATTAACCCATCGACCTCTTTAAGCTGTTCCTTTTTCTTTACGACAACAGCTGTGGCACCAGAAGCTTCAACTGAGCGAACATGTTCACGAAAAGCGCCTTGAAGGCCTAATACACCAATTGTAGTCATGATGTCGTTCTCCTTTGTTTATTGGCTGCGGTCTTGCATACGCTGTTCAGGAGTAAGAGTGGACATTTCCATTCCTTTCATGGCTGTACCAAGACCTTTAGACAATTCACCAATTAATTTGTAATCATCATAATGAGTAGTAGCTTCGACAATAGCACGAGCAAATTTATCAGGGTTATTGGATTTGAAAATACCAGATCCAACAAACACTCCGTCTGCACCTAATTGCATCATAAGCGATGCATCAGCTGGAGTAGCAATTCCACCAGCTGCAAAGTTAACTACTGGCAGACGTCCAGCTTCACGGATTTCCAGTAGAAGATCAAACGGCGCCCCATTTTCTTTTGCATAGACCATTACTTCGTCATCAGACATTCCGCGGAGGTGGCGGATTTGTGACTGAACTTGGCGCATGTGGCTGACAGCTTCTACAATATTTCCTGTTCCTGGTTCGCCCTTTGTGCGAAGCATGGATGCTCCTTCACGAATACGGCGTGTCGCTTCACCCAGGTTACGGCAGCCACAAACAAACGGTACCGTATATTCATCTTTTTTAATGTGATAAATATCATCAGCAGGTGTTAGGACTTCACTCTCGTCAATGTAGTCCACGCCCATTGCTTCAAGAACGCGTGCTTCTGAAATGTGGCCAATTCGTGCCTTAGCCATAACTGGAATCGATACAGCGTTCATTACCTCTTCCGTGATCGTTGGATCTGCCATACGTGCAACCCCGCCTGCTGCACGTATGTCCGCCGGAACACGTTCTAGAGCCATAACGGCTACAGCTCCTGCTTCTTCTGCAATCTTAGCTTGCTCTGCATTTACAACGTCCATAATGACGCCGCCTTTTTGCATTTCTGCCATTCCTCGTTTTACACGATCAGTACCTGTTTGTGACATGATTATTCCTCCCTATTTAATTCTATAATGGTCACCCATTAAATCATTTATGTGCTCGAATCCTGTCTTCTATTGTAACGTATTGTTGTCATAAATCCTACTATATAGATTGGAATTTAGCACTAGAACCAGCCTTTCACCATATCAACAGCACTAGTGAAAATATCACCGAAAAAGTCCCCAACACTTCCAATCATCAACATAAACCAGTTTGATTTTTCAACAGAGGATGTTGTTACAAGATCAACGGTCGTCTTTTGGGACTCTCCTGTAACTAAGTTCTTATAATTTCCTTCACCATTGTACACAAGTTCAACTGTCCCAATCTTCTCTCCTTTTTCAATAGGAGCAACAAGATTCCCATCCTTATCAAGGTGTTTTTCAGAGATATTATACTTCACTTCATACTTATCTTTTTCACCTTTTTTGAAAGTAGCCGTAATAGCCTCACCAGCTTCTACGCCAACTGAATCTTCTTTCCCTTTTGCTACTGGAATTTCGGATTCACCTTCAATTTGATAGCCTTTTGGAAACAATTTCTTCTGTTCAAATTGATTAAAGCCATAATCCATAAGTTTTCTTGTTTCCTGGAATCTTGCTTCCTTACTATCAGTTTTCATAACTACAGAGATAAGACGCTGCCCGTTGCGCTCAGCAACACCAGTAAAGCAGTAGCCTGCTAGATCTGTAAACCCTGTTTTAAGGCCTTTCATTCCTTCATAGCCATATGCGGATAAGTACCCTGGCATATCAGGAAGCATCCAGTTCCAGTTTTTAATTTGCTTACCCTCAAATTTAGTTGTAGTTATACTAGAATAGTCAAGTACTTGAGGAAAATCATTAATAAGATGATAAGCTAGTAAGGCAGCTGAACGAGCAGATAGTAAGTTATGTGCATCAGGTTTAGTACCTTCTGGATAATTTTCGCCCAGAGTACTATTCGGTAATCCTGTTGAATTGACAAATTGATAATCCGGCAAGCCTAACTCGGCAGCCTTTTCATTCATCATCTTTACAAATTCACCTTCAGAACCGGCGACCAATTCAGCTAATGCTATGGCTGTGCCATTATCTGAGTTTACCGCCATTGCGGTGTACAATTCCTTCACTGTGTAATCTTTACTTTGTGTTAAACCTGTCCCTGAAAAGGAAGGATCTGCGGAAATACTATATGGATAATCACTAATTTGAGTAGTTGTATCCCAGCTGATTTTTCCTTCTTCGATAGCCTCCAGAACTAGGTATTCAGTCATCATTTTGGTCATACTAGCAGGAGGTAGTGTTAAATCAGCCTCTTTTTCGTATAAGATCTTTCCTGTATCTGCATCTACTAAAATAGCTGATTCTGCTTCCAGATCAACTGAGGATGCGTATGTAAGCTCCGGGTTTCCAAAAATCACGATCATACTTAAAACAAGGGCCATCCCCACGGCCAATGATGCTTGTAGTCTTTGTTTCAACTTTTCTCAACCTCCACGAATAAATTATGCATCTTTGTTATTCTATCACATGGACATGCAAAAAAATAGACAGGGAAAAGTCCCTGTCTAAAGATTTTTTAACGGGTCAAATGGAGTAGTTCGGTGCTTCTTTTGTAATTTGTACGTCATGTGGGTGACTTTCTCGTAAGCCCGCCCCGGTAATCCTAGTGAATTTAGCATCATTGCGCAGTGAATCTACCGTTGCTGTCCCACAATAGCCCATTCCAGAGCGTAAACCTCCGAGTAGTTGATGAATGGAGTCTGCAAGCGGCCCTTTATATGGCATGCGGCCTTCTATGCCTTCAGGGACAAGTTTCTTCGACTCTTGTTCACTTTGGAAGTAGCGGTCCTTGGAGCCAGATTCCATCGCTCCGACTGAGCCCATTCCACGGTAAACCTTAAATCGGCGCCCTTGGAAAATTTCTGTTTCACCAGGGCTTTCACTAACTCCCGCCAATAGACTGCCTAGCATGACGGCATGGCCTCCAGCAGCGAGTGCTTTTACGATATCACCAGAAAACTTAATACCGCCATCAGCAATCACTGGAATATCATGTTTGGATGCTTCCGTGGCACAATCGTTCACGGCCGTAATTTGAGGAACCCCGACTCCTGCTACAACACGAGTTGTACAAATTGATCCAGGTCCAATCCCGACTTTTATCACATTAGCTCCAGCCTCTATTAATTCTCTTGTAGCTTCAGGTGTCGCAACATTTCCTGCAATAATATTGATGGTCGGGTATTTAGTGCGAATACGCTTTACTTGTTCAATAACACCTTGAGAATGTCCATGGGCTGTATCAACGACGAGAGCATCCACACCTGCTTCAACCAGCTTATCAATCCGTGTCATCGCATCAGCCGTGACCCCGACTGCTGCTGCCACAAGTAAACGACCTTGCTCATCTTTTGCAGAGTTAGGAAATTCAATCACTTTTTCGATATCTTTAATCGTGATTAACCCCTTTAACGTTCCTTGACTGTCAACCATTGGCAGTTTCTCAATTTTATATTTCTGCAAAATTTTCTCTGCCTCGTCAAGAGTCGTTCCTACCGGTGCTGTCACTAAATTCTCATGAGTCATAACTTCAGAAATTTCGATTGAATAATTTTCAATAAATTTGAGATCCCGATTTGTAATAATACCTACCAGTTTAAGATCCTGTTCATTATTTACAATTGGAACTCCCGAAATGCGATATTTCCCCATTAAATGCTCAGCATCAAATACTTGATGTTCAGGTGTTAAAAAGAATGGATTAGAAATAACCCCGCTTTCCGAACGCTTTACTCGATCAACATGTTCGGCCTGTGCTTCGATCGACATATTTTTATGAACGACCCCAAGGCCTCCCTGACGAGCCATCCCTATCGCCATTGGTGCTTCTGTTACGGTGTCCATCCCTGCACTTATAATTGGCATATTTAACCTTAATGTTGGTGACAATTCTGTTGCCAATGAAACATCACGCGGCAGCACATCAGACTTTGCCGGCAACAGAAGGACATCATCAAACGTAAGTCCTTCTTTCGTAAACTTGTCCTCACGCATGCTTGATCCTCTCCTTTAATAGTTTTGGGTAAATGTGGGTAAAATAAATGCACAATTGTTCAACGCAAGCTGACAATTCCAGCATTCTTGCTATTTTCTTATTGTTATTTACAATACGACAATGATCCCGCTTTTTCAAGCATAAAAATATGGCACTTATCCCTGTTATTAAAGGAAGGAATCGAGTTATGACAGATCAACAAGCGACGTGGTTGACCTATTTACAAGTCACAGCCCATACGAGACCTTTTTTATTAAAATGTTACGACCGTCTAGATAGTAAAAAGGCTAAAGAACACGCCTACTACAATGCGGAACGATTTATTTATGGAATCAAGCTTGGGGAAGAATACTTAACTGCCGCTGCTCACACCCCGCTCAGTGTCCAGCCATTGCTTTATTATTATAGCTTAACTCACTTTTTAAAAAGCTGTCTTCTCACTGTCGACCCTGGATATCCAGCTACAGCTAAGGTTTTAGCTCATGGCCTTTCGACAAGAAAAAGAAAGAAAATGCATTATCGCTTCTTAGAGGATGACGTACGTATTCAACCCAACGGCCTGTTTCCCTATGCGGCTAAACATTTGTTTAATCAATCCGTAGAAGTTAAAAAGCTTTCTATGGATAAGCTGCTTCGGCCTCTATCCTTTATGAAGCCCATCTATTCGTTAAAAGGAAAAGCAACCGCTGAAGCCGAAATTCCAGAGTTGCTTGCCCAATTTGCTATTTTATACAACCTCAGTATGCTTGTTCGTTATGAAGGTGAATGGTGGGGGGAAATGGAACAGCTGCGGGACCGGGAGGACTATGTATTTATTATTCATTTTCTCCAGTATGCTCCCAAACAAATTCCAACATTAATCTCCACATGGCTAAGAGATCAGAGCACCGCTTCCATGGATTAAGCGTCCCAATTTTGTCTAATCGAAGACTTCTTCAATGTGAATGTCAGGATTATCTCTTAGAGGGATAATCTCTCCATCTTCATGTAATCGAACCATTGGACGCGTAGGGGTCGACGGTTCAACAAAAATAATATCTGCTAGTTGGTTATTGCTTAATTTCACTTTTGTGCCTGCAGAGTAGTTTGTCATTTCTTTTACGAAAGCTTGGATGACATGATGATCAAAACGTCCAAATTGTTCTTTAAGAATGGCTTCGAGCACCTTGAACGGAGACTGTTTCTTGCGATACACTCTTTCGGATGTCATCGCATGATACATGTCACTAACCGCGGTGATCTGACTGAAGAGATGGATTTTCCCCTTTTCCAATCCAAGAGGATAACCGCTCCCGTCCAGTCGTTCATGGTGCTGAAGAATCGCTAACTTTGCTCGGTTATTTAAGGAAGTAGTACTTTCCACTAAACGATATGAGTAAGTAGGATGCTTCTTCACTTCCTCATACTCCTTTTCGTTTAATGGACCTTCCTTATTTAAAATCGTTTCGCTGATTTGTGCCATTCCACAGTCACTTAATAAACCTGCCAGACCGACTTGTATCCATTCACCTTGATTGTCATTTAACTTTGAGGCAAGCACGCCTGAAATCAACCCCATGGCCACACTATGGTGTTCATTATAATCGGCTTCTGTAGAGTAATGATGTAAAAGAAAAACTTCACGCTTCGCTTGGATGGCTTCTTGTAAAAGCGGGACAAAAATGCTGCGTACCTCCTTCAAATCAAGAGGAGAGCCTCCCTGCCAGAGCGAAAACCATTGTTTATACTGCTTGACTGTTTCCAAGTAGTGCTCATGGAAAGCACTGAACTCAATAGAAGGAGAATCACTGAATTTATGCCCTTCAGCCTTTTCTTTAGGAAGAAAAGGAGAACCGTTAGAAAGCTTAGAGCTTACTTCCACAGATTGAATTTTGAAATTATGTAAAACTTTAATATGAATGGGAGTGATTACGGTATGCTTAGGAATAATGGGGCGTTTAGTTTTTCCCATAACATCCAGGGTAATCATACATCCCTGGACTAATTGAGAAGGATGAACTTTCATGTACTCCACCTCTTTATCTGAACTAAAAAAGTCGCTCTGCCGCATATACGACAGGCGACTTTTAGGTTTTCTTCACAAACTACTCTTCTGATGATTCTTCCTCTGTATCTTCTGATTCCTGCTCTTGTTTAATTTCTTCTTCTTCCAAAGCTTCTTCTATTAATTCTTCTTCGGCTTTTTCAGACTCAACACGAGCAACAGTCGCCACTTCCTCATGATCCTGAAGGCGGATTAATCTTACACCTTGAGTGTTTCGACCTGTTTCACTAATACTTTCAACAGGCATACGAATTAATACACCGCTTGCTGTAATAATCATAACATCTTCTTCATCATCACCAGAAACGGCCTTTGTCGCTACCACATGACCATTTTTCTCTGTTAAGTTACACGTTATGATACCTTTACCACCACGGTTTGTAATTCGGTAATCTTCAGCTGGAGTTCGCTTACCGAATCCTCTGCTCGTTACTGTTAATACTTGCAAGTTATCATCAATAATTTCCATTGATACAACTTTATCATCTTCACGAAGAGATATTCCTTTCACACCAGCTGCTGTACGACCCATGGAACGGATTTGGTCCTCATTGAAGCGAATGACATAGCCATTTTGCGTCCCGATCATAATGTGCTGGTTTCCATCAGTAAGTCTAACAGAAATAAGCTCATCATCTTCACGGAGACCTAGCGCAATCAGACCGCCTTTACGGATATTTGCAAATTGGGAAATGCTTGTCCGTTTGGTAATGCCATTTCTTGTTGTGAAAATGAAATACCAGTCATCGACAAAATCCTCGACCGCAATTACTGCATTGATCCATTCATCCCGTTCTATTTCAAGCATATTAATGATGGGAATTCCTTTAGCGGTTCGGCTGAATTCAGGTACCTCATATCCTTTTGCCTTATAAACCTTGCCTTTGTTAGAAAAGAATAACAACGTATTATGTGTAGATGTAGACAATAAATGCTCTACGAAGTCTTCTTCATGGGTGCCCATCCCTTGGACTCCTCGTCCTCCACGGCGCTGGGAGCGATAGGTGCTGGCAGGCAGACGCTTCACATATCCTTGATGGGTTAACGTTACAATAACTGTTTCTTCAGGGATTAAGTCTTCATCTTCAATAAAGTCTGTTCCGCCTAAGACAATTTCTGTGCGTCTTCCGTCATTGAAACGTTCTTTCAACTCGACTAGTTCTTCACGGATGATCTCAAGCACTTTCTCCTCATCAGCCAAAATAGCGCGAAGTTCAGTGATAAGTTTAATAAGCTCTTGATATTCTTCTTCAATTTTCTCTCGCTCTAGACCAGTTAATCGTTGTAAACGCATATCTAAAATGGCTTGAGCTTGTTTTTCAGATAGTCCGAACCGCTCCATGAGACCATTTCGGGCAATTTCCGTCGTTTGGGACTCTCTGATAAGTTTGATGACTTCATCTAGATGATCCAAAGCCACTCGAAGGCCTTCTAAAATATGAGCACGAGCTTCTGCTTTTCGGAGCTCGTAAGCAGTTCTTCGCTTTATAACTACCTTTTGGTGTTCTAAATAATGTTCTAAACATTGCTTTAATGTTAAAACCTTAGGCTGTCCATCAACTAAGGCTAGCATATTGATACCAAAAGTCGTTTGTAAGGCCGTCATTTTATATAAATTATTAAGCAATACATTAGGGTTTGCATCACGGCGTAACTCTACCACGACACGCATGCCATTACGGTCAGATTCATCACGAAGATCGGTGATGCCGTCGATTTTTTTATCGCGAGCCAGTTCAGCAATTTTTTCTACAAGCCGAGCTTTGTTCACCTGGTAAGGGAGCTCAGTGACAAGCAAACGAGCCTTACCATTAGCTTGTTCCTCTATATCTACTTTAGCTCGAATGGTAATAGAACCTTTCCCAGTTTCATAGGCTTTTCTGATCCCGCTTAATCCAAGGATTTGGCCATGGGTCGGGAAATCAGGTCCATAAATATAATTTTCCATCAATTCTTGTATCGTAATCTCTGGATTTTTACTAAGAGCAAGCACACCATCGATAACCTCACCCAATTGATGAGGTGGAATGTTCGTTGCCATACCAACGGCAATTCCCGAGCCACCATTTACAAGTAAATTCGGAAAACGTGCCGGCAGTACAACAGGCTCTTTTTCTGAACCATCATAGTTGTCGGTATAATCTATTGTATCTTTGTTGATATCACGAAGGAGCTCCATGGAAATCTTAGACATTCTTGCTTCCGTATAACGCATGGCTGCCGCTGAATCTCCATCTACTGAACCAAAGTTACCGTGTCCATCAACAAGCATGTTACGGTAAGCAAAATCTTGTGCCATACGTACCATTGTATCGTAAACGGCGGAATCACCATGCGGGTGATACTTACCGATTACCTCACCAACAATACGTGCTGACTTCTTATAAGCTTTATCAGAATGCATACCTAAATCATGCATCGCATATAAAATACGTCGGTGGACCGGCTTTAAGCCATCACGTGCGTCAGGAAGGGCACGTGCAACAATGACACTCATTGCATAATCAAGAAACGATGTTCTCATTTCTTGATTAATATTTACTTCCTGAACACTCGGGCGTTCGGGTTGATCAACCATTCTATTTACCTCCTAGTAACCTGTGAGGAAAAGAAACGACGTAAAGCCGTTCTAACGTATTCCCATAAACAGGAGATCTTTTCACTCTTAAATATCTAAATTCTTAACATATTGAGCATTCTCTTGTATAAAATTGCGTCGCGGCTCAACTTTATCTCCCATAAGGATATCAAATGTTTCATCAGCACCGATGGCATCCTCAAGGCCGACTTGGAGCATGGTTCTTGTTTCCGGATCCATTGTTGTTTCCCACAATTGTTCCGGATTCATCTCACCGAGACCCTTATAACGCTGTACGCCTGGTTTTGGAGAACTTGGAAGTTTAGCCATGATCTCATCAAGTTGTCTATCACTATACGTGTAATAAATCGCTTTACTCTGTTGAATTTTATACAATGGCGGTTGAGCAATATAGATATAACCCTTTTCAATGAGCGGGCGCATGTAACGGTAGAAGAATGTTAATAGTAAGGTTCTAATATGGGCACCATCTACGTCCGCATCAGTCATGATTACAACCTTGTGATATCGGGCTTTTGAGATGTCAAATTCTTCACCAATACCTGTGCCGAGTGCTGTAATAATGGTACGAATTTCGTTATTGGAAAGGATTTTATCTAAGCGGGCTTTCTCTACATTAATAATCTTTCCTCGCAGTGGCAGAATGGCCTGGAAATGGCGATCCCGTCCTTGCTTAGCTGATCCGCCGGCAGAGTCACCCTCTACGATATAGAGTTCAGAAATGTTGGCATCTTTTGATGAACAATCCGCAAGCTTTCCTGGAAGATTCGAAACCTCAAGTGCATTCTTTCGGCGTGTTAACTCTCTGGCTTTCTTGGCAGCCATACGTGCTCTGGAAGCCATTAATCCCTTTTCCACTACAAGTTTCGCCATGTCAGGATTCTCAAATAAGAACTTGGATAAACCTTCAGAGAAAAGAGAATCAGTAATGGTTCGTGCTTCACTATTTCCAAGCTTTGTTTTTGTTTGTCCTTCAAATTGAGGATCCGGATGCTTAATTGAAATAATCGCCGTTAATCCTTCACGCACGTCATCACCAGTGAGATTAGGATCTGTTTCTTTAAACATGCTATTTTTTCTGGCGTAATCATTAATCACACGTGTCAGGCCTGTTTTAAAACCTGATTCGTGGGTACCGCCTTCATAGGTATGAATATTGTTGGCGTAAGAATAAATATTACTGGCAAACCCGTCATTATACTGCATAGCAATTTCTATTGAAATTTCATCCTGTTCATCCTCAATAAAAAACGGCTCATGCAGTGCCTCACGAGTACGGTTTAAGTGCTCTACATAGGAGACAATGCCTCCTTCGTAGTAATAGTGCTGTGGTTCCTCGTCTGTACGTTTATCTTCAATCGTAATCGTTAATCCTTTATTCAAGAAAGCAAGTTCACGAATACGACTTGCCAGTACTTCATATTGATACTCTTGAGTTTCAGAGAAAATTTCAGGGTCTGGCTTGAATCGGACTCGTGTTCCTGTAATATCGGTATCTCCAATTACTTTCAAGTCTTCCTGCGGGACACCACGATGGTACTCTTGATAATGTATTTTTCCATCACGATGCACGTAAATTTCCAATTTTGAAGACAATGCGTTTACAACAGAAGCACCAACACCATGCAAACCACCAGAGACTTTGTAGCCACCGCCGCCAAATTTCCCGCCGGCATGTAGGACGGTCATAATGACTTCTACAGCTGGACGCCCTGCTTTTTCATGCATTCCTACTGGGACTCCTCGTCCATTATCAATAACAGTAATGCTATTATCCTCTTCAATCACTACCTGGATATGATCGCAGTAGCCTGCCATTGCCTCATCGATACTGTTATCGACGATTTCCCACACTAAATGATGAAGTCCCTTTTCATTTGTAGAACCGATATACATACCTGGACGCTTTCGAACCGCCTCTAATCCCTCTAGCACCTGTATTTGATTTTCATCATAGGACTGTTGTTCTTCTAGTATTTCTTCCTTCATGGTACTCACCTACATTTCTCAAGTGGTTTAGCATATGCTATTTATTGAAACAAAACTAGATTCCCTGTTCTTCTGAGTAATCTTCCAATTTATTTAGAGTGGTCATCATATTCGCACGTTTTTTTAACGTGTAAACCGATAAAGGACTAAAATAAATATAATCCTTCGTAATTACAATCGATTTAGCATGATCCTCTTCTGTTTCAACCACTTGTTTATTCTTTCGCTGATTAAAAATCATTTCCTCAATGATAGAGGAAGAAGACATGAGACTGTAATCAATGATGGTCACAACATCTTTAGATTGAATAACATGATCATCACCAATGTGAATAAACAACTCGTCACCTCATTTCTGATTCTCTACCGTTCCGTTTACAACACGAAAAATTTCCGCTTCTTTAAGGGCATCGTGTTCAATTCCTTCAATACTTGTCGTTGAGACAAATGTTTGAACTTTGCCCTGGATTGTATGAAGTAAATGTGATTGTCTGAAATCATCAAGTTCACTTAGGACGTCGTCTAAGAGCAGGATTGGGTATTCGCCAACCTCACTATGAATCAGCTCAATTTCTGCAAGTTTTAAAGACAACGCTGTTGTCCGCTGCTGCCCCTGTGAACCGTATGTTTGAACATCTTTCCCGTTCACATAAAAAATTAGATCATCACGGTGGGGTCCTACTAAAGTAGTACCTCGCTCTATTTCTTTAGATTCTATATCTCTAAATTTTTCTTCGTAGTTTATCTTTATTGTTGCCAAATCCATATCTTCTGATACTTTTACACTAGAATCATAAGTAATTTCAAGGTTTTCCAGTTTCCGGCTGATTCCCTCATGAATAGGGGCTGCCCACGAGCGCAGCAATTGAAGGAATTTAAAACGTCGGTCTACTAACGTCACGGCATGCTCAATCAGCTGATCTGTCAATACTCCTAACATTGTGCGATCAGCTGATGGTTTTCGCTGCAGTTCTTTTAATAAATGATTTCGTTGACGCAAAACCTTTTGATACTGTCCTAAGTGATAAATATATCTAGGCTGAATCTGACCAATTTCCATGTCGATAAACCTACGACGCACCTGAGGACTTCCCTTTACCAGGTGTAAATCCTCAGGTGCAAACATAACAACATTTAAAGAACCAATATAGTCGCTAAGCCTCTTTTGCTCGATATGGTTTAACTTCGCCTTCTTCCCTTTCTTTGAAAAGATGATTTCCAGCGGGAAACGGCGGTTTCGTTTATAAATACTACCTTTTATTTTAGCATACTCTGCATCCCAATGTATTAATTCTTTATCCCGGGGGGTGCGATGAGAACGAGTAAAAGCTAATGTATAGATTGCTTCCATTAAATTGGTTTTACCCTGGGCGTTTTCACCAATTATGACATTTATTGTATGATCGAATGTCAATGAAAGTTGTTGATAATTTCGAAATGACCTTAGAGACAATTCATGAATATACATGGTTTTATCTCCTGCTATTCTTCACGAACGACTTCATAGACACCGAATTCAGGGATATCAACGACGTCTCCCAGGTATAATTTTCTTCCACGCCGCTGTTCAGGTTCTTCATTTACAAACACTTCGAATTCAGATAGAAAAACCTTAACCATCCCGCCTGATTCAACGACGTTACTCAGCTTTAGAAATTGACCAAGCTGAATATATTCTGTAGATATTCCGATACGTTCTCTCATATATTCACCCTATTTATGTTGGTTTGTCTTATCTTTCTATTTTACTAAAAATAAGCCATTAAGAAAAGCAAACAGTAGAATATAACATAATTTAGCTATTTTGTATGCAAATTCGTCATAAAAATGAAAAAACCGTTACGGATTTTATCCATAACAGTTTTTTCATACCGCCATTAATAAGTACGTACAGGTAGAATCAGTTGTAGTATTTGCTCATCATCTACGGGGCGGATGAGGAATGGCCGCATAGCTCCCGTGAATTCGACTTTTACTTGATCATAATCGACAGCTTTTAAAGCATCCATCATGTATTTTGCACTAAAGGAAATCTTAAGATCTTCTCCTTCAATAGAATCTGCTACTACTTCTTCTACTACATTCCCTACTTCAGGTGAGTTTCCGTAGATTTCAATCTGATTGTCTTCTTTCGTAATCAGACGAACTACATTGTTACGATTTTCTTTTGCAAGTAAAGAAGCACGGTCAACCGATTGTAATAATTCCTTTGTGTCTATTTTAACAGTCGTTTTACTTTCTTCAGGAATTAATCGTGAAGTTTCTGGATAATTTCCATCTAAAAGACGTGATAGGAAATATAAATGCTTCGTTCTGAATAAAACCTGGTTCTCCGTCACACTTAGTTCAATCGTATCTTCCGAATCACCGAGAATTTTATTAAGCTCCGTTAAACTTTTCCCCGGAATGACCACTGGCGGCAGATCAGTTTTGGTTTCTAAAGGAATTTTCCTTGAAGCAAGGCGATGGCTGTCTGTTGCAGTAAAATGAAGTTCTTCCTCTTCAAGTTTTACATGGACCCCTGTAAGAATAGGACGAGTTTCTGATGTGGAGACAGCAAATACAGTTTGACGAATTAAATTTTTCAGAAGATCAATTGGAAGTTCAAAACTATCCTCAGTATGTAATTGAGGAAGCTGAGGGTATTCCTCTGCGTCTTGACCATTTAAATGGAATTCCGCTTTGCCAGAGCGAATGGTAATATTTCTTCGATTATCGCTTTCGATATCTACGGTTTTTTGAGGAAGTTTCCGTACAATTTCAGGAAAATACTTCGCTTGTAGGACCACACTTCCTGGTTCAATGTTTTCAACATAAACAATTCCATCTTCTTCAGCAGGAATAAATGATTCAATAGAAATGTCTGAATCACTTCCTGTTAACTTTACCCCTTGCTGGCTTACTTCTAATTTCATTCCCGTTAAAATTGGGATCGTTGTTCTGGATGAAATAGCTTTCATAACATGTTGAACGCTTTCCATTAATTGTTCCCTTTGAATTGAAAATTTCATGGAAGTCACTCCTTTTATATATTAATTATTATTTAAAAAGATAGTAATAGAAGTACTAGGTGCTGTGAATTTGTGGATAACTTCAAAAGTATCAAGCGCACAAAGTCTATCCACATGTGGATAGACTGTTGATGAATGTGACTATGTTATACACATTATTCAGTTAGTGAGCTTTTAGCTGCTCCTTAATTTCATCCAGTTCCTTTTGCAATTGTTGATCTGTTGCGATCATTTTTGAGATTTTCTCATGGGCATGAATGACGGTGGTATGGTCCCGTCCTCCAAATTCTTCTCCTATTTTAGGCAAAGAGAAGTCGGTTAATTCTCTTGATAGATACATGGCAATTTGTCTAGGAAATGCAATTGATTTAGTTCGTTTCTTGGCTGGAAAGTCCTCTAATCTCACATTATATTTTTCCCCAACCATTTCCTGTATGGCTTCTATAGTAATAACCCGAGGTTTTGAGCTAGGAATAATATCTTTTAAAGCTTCAGCTGCTAATGATGCATTGATATCGCGATTGATTAAAGAAGAATAAGCAACAATACGGATAAGTGCACCTTCGAGTTCGCGAATGTTTGTATCAATTTGATTAGCAATATATAGCATGACTTCATTTGGTATATCGAGTCCTTCAGCTTTAGCCTTTTTACGTAAAATAGCAATTCTAGTTTCTAAATCAGGTGGTGTAATGTCTGTAATTAATCCCCACTCAAAGCGAGAACGGAGCCGATCCTCAAGAGTTGGAATTTCTTTTGGCGGACGGTCACTGGAAATAACGATTTGTTTACTTTCTTCGTGAAGTGTATTAAAAGTATGGAAAAATTCTTCTTGTGTTGATTCTTTTCCTGCTAGAAATTGAATATCATCTATTAGAAGCACATCTACACTACGATATTTATTACGAAAATTAACTGCCTTATTATCTCGGATTGAGTTTATGAACTCATTCGTAAATTTTTCAGAGGATAAATAAACCACTTTAGCATTTGGATTGTGGTCGAGTACATAATGGCCAATTGCATGCATGAGGTGGGTTTTCCCTAACCCCACTCCTCCATATATAAACAACGGATTATAGGCTTTTGCTGGTGCCTCTGCTACGGCAAGAGAAGCGGCATGGGCAAACCGGTTACCGGATCCGATGACAAAGGTATCAAAGGTGTTTTTTGAATTAAGCATGCTTTGTGTAAACTCTTCTGTCTCATTATTTTTTTCGTTTGAAACCTTTTTAGATGAAACTTTTACATCTTCTAATGAGTTGTCTTTCGTTTCTGGAATGATAAATTTAGTAATTAATTCAGCACCAGTCACCTCATGAAGTGTTTCGGTAATCAATCCCTCATACTGATTTTCAAGCCAATCACGAGCGAACTCATTAGGAGCTACGATGATTAATGTATTTTCTTTTAAAGAATCAGCCTTTGTGGCTTTTAGCCACGTTTCAAAGCTTGGTTTACTAATTTTCTCTTTCATTTTTTCCAGGGTATTGTCCCAAAGTTCGTGGATGTTTTCCAAAATTTCACCCCTTTCTTTGTAATAAGTTAGGGAACAAAAAAAGCCTTTCGTTCTCTTTTTCGAACGTAGATAAAAGGATAGAAAGGCAATAGTATCATAGCTGTATAGAGTTGTTTTGTCTAATCATCTACGGAGAATGTGGATAATAATTTGTTGAAATCATAGTTTTTTAGATTGTTATTTTCATTATCCACACCCTTGTGCAAAAGTCTGTAAACAATGGTGTTAATAACTGTCCACAGCTTATCCACAAATTGTGCATAAGTGATTTTGCCGAGATCAATATTTCACGGTTAAACACAAATATAATATCAGATAAACTGTATTGTTGCAATGGTTTCTGTAAGCTTATCCACAATCTCAACAACTTGTAGATGAATTCTGTCCACAGCACTATATTTTGTGATAAACTTGTCGATATTTGCTGTGGATAGAAAAATAAAGTCGAAAAATTATACACAGGTCCTGTGAATGTTCGCTTCAAACGTACAAAATTTAATTATTGTTATGTAACAGCTTCTGTTATATAACGGAGGATCTGGAAAACATAATATTGGAGAATTCAAATGGTTGTTGACACATATCTAGTGATTGATTATAATTATCGGGACTGCCTTTAAAATGTATGTAGTGGAAATTCCCCTCAGGAGGTGTATATATAATGAAACGCACATTTCAACCAAATAATCGTAAGCGTAAGAAAGTACACGGCTTCCGTAATCGCATGAGCACTAAGAATGGTCGTAACGTTCTTGCTCGCCGCCGCCGTAAAGGAAGAAAAGTATTATCAGCATAGGCCACTGAACAAATCAGTGGTCTTTTTTTCTAGTTTAGTGATAAGCCGAATGAGTCTGGATAAGAGTCCGGTCCTCAGGGTTCAATCATGTTGGCCCATAATGGAATTTCTCTAATTGCCAGATGATTCGGGCTTTACCTAATCACGGGGGTCATTGTTCCATGAAGAAAACGTACCGAATTAAAAAAAATGAAGAATTTCAACAAGTATTTCAACATGGTCAGTCATTCGCTAATCGACAACTTGTTCTTTATTATTTAAAAAAACAACACCAGCCACATTTCCGCATTGGGTTATCCGTTAGTAAAAAGATTGGATCTGCTGTAGTTAGAAACCAAATCAAACGATACTTAAGACAAGCTTTTCATGAGCTTGAGCCGGAATTATTTTCACAGTTTGATTTCGTCATTATTGCTAGAAAACCCACATATAAAATGAGCTATCATGAAATGAAAAGCAGCTTAACCCATGTGTTGACTCGGTCTAAAGTAATGAAGAAGAAAAGACGACGTTAACCGATTAGTATTGAGAAGCAGTTTGAATCGTTCATCCAGCAATTTTTGACCATTAATATATAGAATTATCATATGAAATAGTGCTACACTATGGGGTAGAGAAAAGTGAAAGTGATAGAGTTAGGAGGAACGATGTTGCGTAACAAAATGATAGCATTACTTGCCATGACAGGTGTGCTTACGCTCTTATCTGGGTGTACTCAAGTAAACCAGGAAATAACTCCTGAAAGTGAAGGATTCTGGAATGAATATATTGTTTATCCATTATCCCAGACCCTGCAGTTTTTTGCTGACTCTACGGGAGGAAACTACGGGTTATCTATTATTATTGTGACAATTATTATTCGCGTTGTTTTATTACCGTTAAACGTAAAACAATTAAAAAGTTCCAAAGCTATGCAGGATATTCAGCCTCAGCTTCAAGAACTACGTTCAAAGTACAGTTCTAAGGATGCTCAATCTCAACAGAAATTACAGCAAGAAACGATGCAGCTTTTTCAGAAAAATGGGGTCAATCCGTTAGCAGGTTGTTTACCGATCGTCGTACAAATGCCTATTTTAATAGGTTTTTACCATGCGATTATGCGAACGGAAACGATTCAGACACATAGCTTTTTATGGATGGAATTAGGTCAATCTGATCCATTTTTAGCCATTCTGACAGCTGCTACGACATTTTTACAGCAAAAGCTTATGATGGCTGGCGGGGCAGCAGGACAGAACCCGCAAATGCAAATGATGTTATATATTATGCCGATAATGATCGGTACATTTGCTTTCTTCTTCCCATCCGCACTGGCTCTATACTGGATTGTCGGAAACATTGTCATGATTTTACAAACACTATTTATTCGTAAACCAATGATGAAGGATACGACAGGGGGCGCGGCTAAGTGAGAGAGATGACTGCTACTGGAAATACAGCTGAAGAAGCGGTCCAATCAGCATTAGAGCAATTACAGACATCAAGAGACCAAGTAAATATTGAAGTCATTGATGAAGGTAAAAAAGGGTTTTTTGGAGTTTTTGGAACGAAACCAGCGATTGTTAAAGTTTCAATTATGAAAGATCCTGTGCAGGACGCTGAATCATTTATCATACAAGTAGCAGAACAAATGGGTTCACCTGTTCAAGTAAAAACTGAAGCAAAAGGTCGAGATATTTCCATTGAACTTTCCGGTGATAAGATTGCTATGCTTATTGGAAAACGTGGACAAACATTGAATTCATTACAGTATCTAGCTCAACTCGCGATCAATCGTGAGTCCGATCAATTTTACACCATTATGCTTGATGCAGAAGGCTATCGGGCCAGACGTCAAGAAACATTGGAAACCCTGGCGAATCGATTAGCTGATAAAGCGATAAGAACGAATGATGTTGTAAAGCTCGAACCGATGCCGTCGTACGAAAGAAAGATTATTCATGCAAAGCTGCAGAATCATCAAAAAGTAGAAACTGATTCAGCTGGAAAAGATCCTAAACGACATATTATTATTCGTCCCATATAAGGTTTCATAAAAACTTCTGCCAATCTCTTTGGCAGAAGTTTTTTTATCTGCTTTTAAGTCGCAAGCACAGATATGCACATGTGGATAAGTTTATAGTATTTTGTAAGAGAATAGCTGTTGATATCTTTTCAAAACAGGGGATGATGTGGTAATCTAATAAGTTAGTGACTTCAATAATTCCAACACATGTGGATAACTATAAAATGAATATGAGAAAAAGGAGGTGACCGCGCATGGAAGGTGATACAATTACAGCAATTTCAACCCCAATGGGTGAGGGAGCTATCGCCATTGTCCGTTTAAGTGGTCCTGAAGCTGTATCAATTGCGGCAAGCTTATTTGAAGGAAAAGATTTAAATCATGTAGATTCCCATACGATGCATTATGGTAAAATTATCGACCCTGATACTGGAGAAGTGGCGGAAGAAGTTATGGTTTCAACTATGCGGGCACCGAAGACATTTACGCGGGAAGATATCGTGGAAATCAACTGTCATGGCGGACTTGTCTCTGTAAACCGAGTGCTTGAGATTGCTTTAGCAAAGGGAGCACGTTTAGCAGAGCCAGGGGAGTTTACGAAGCGAGCCTTTTTAAATGGCCGAATTGATTTGTCACAGGCTGAAGCAGTGATGGATTTAATTCGTGCTAAAACAGACAGGGCTATGAATGTAGCTTTGAAGCAGATGGATGGACGTTTATCAAACCTTATCCAAGAATTAAGGCAAAAGCTGCTTGAAACTTTAGCACATGTCGAAGTGAATATTGATTATCCTGAGTATGATGATGTAGAGGAAATGTCGAATGAGATGATGCGTGACAAGACGAAAGAAGTTCACGCAGAAGTTACACAGCTGCTTGAAACCGCACGGCAGGGGAAAATTTTACGAGAGGGGTTAGGGACGGCCATTATCGGCCGCCCCAACGTAGGTAAATCATCCCTTATGAATGCTCTCGTGCATGAAAATAAAGCAATTGTTACAGAAGTACCCGGGACAACACGTGATGTGATCGAAGAGTATGTTAACGTACGCGGTGTTCCACTACGGCTTGTTGATACGGCTGGAATCCGCGAAACGGAAGATATAGTTGAACGGATTGGCGTTGAACGCTCCAGGAAGGTATTAAAAGAAGCAGATCTCATTCTTCTTGTGTTAAACTATGGAGATGAACTTACAGAAGAAGACAGGAAACTATTTGAGGCCGTCTATGATATGAACATCATTGTCATTGTCAATAAGATGGATCTTGAACCAAAACTAGATCTTTCCGAGGTTGAAAGGTTAGCTGGAGACCATCCTGTAATTACCACAGCGTTGATTCGGGAAGAAGGCATCGATCAACTCGAAAATGCGATTGCCAACACCTTTTTTGAAGGTGATTTGGATACCGGTGATATGACTTATGTTTCCAATGTAAGACACGTCCAGCTTCTCAAACAAGCAAAGGAAGCTTTAGAAGATGCACAAGATGGTATGGAAATGGGAGTACCGATAGATGTTGTACAAATCGATGTAACCCGAACGTGGGAAATCCTTGGTGAAATCATTGGGGACGCTGTCCACGAAAGTTTAATTGATCAATTGTTCTCGCAATTTTGTTTAGGGAAATAAAGAAATAACCTGTTCAGGAACTACTTGATATAGTTTAGGACAATTATTTAAAAGGAGAGACAACCAAAATGACTTACGATGCAGGGCATTATGATGTAATTGTTATTGGTGCCGGTCATGCTGGAGTTGAAGCGGCAATTGCCTCCGCAAAACGTGGAGCAAAAACGCTTATGCTTACACTTAATCTTGATATGGTAGCGTTTATGCCATGTAACCCTTCGATCGGAGGACCGGCTAAAGGGATTGTCGTACGTGAAATTGACGCATTGGGCGGTGCTATGGGTAAAGTGATCGATAAAACGCATATTCAAATGCGTTTGCTTAACACAAGGAAAGGTCCAGCTGTTCGTGCTTTAAGAGCTCAAGCAGATAAGCCTCTTTATATAAAAGAGATGAAACAAATACTAGAAAATCAAGAAAACTTAACTATGCGCCAGGGTATGGTAGAGAAGCTGATGGTGGAAGATAACCAAATCAAAGGTGTTATTACAGAAACGAAGGCAGCTTACTATGCGCCGAGTGTAATCGTAACTACAGGTACGTTTATGCGCGGGAAAGTCATCATTGGCGATCTTGCTTACGAAAGTGGACCGAACAACCAGCGTACTTCCGTAACGCTTTCTGAACACTTGGAAGAGCTAGGTATTGAAATGGTTCGCTTCAAGACAGGTACCCCTATGCGGGTGAATAGTCATACCGTTGACTATTCAAAGACAGAAATTCAGCCAGGGGAAGAAGAGCCACGTTCTTTCTCTTATGAAACGACAGAATTCATTACTGATCAAATACCGTGCTGGTTAACGTATACGAACGAAGAAACCCATAGAATTATTAATGAAAATCTTGGCCTTTCCGCCATGTATTCTGGAATGATCAAAGGGACCGGTCCACGTTATTGCCCTTCTATTGAAGATAAAGTGGTGCGCTTCAATGATAAACCGCGACACCAGATTTTTCTTGAACCTGAAGGCCGTGACACGGAGGAAGTATACGTTCAAGGTCTTTCCACTTCATTGCCGGAGTATGTGCAAAATGAAATGATGAAGACCGTTCCGGGCCTTGAGAATGCTGAAATTATGCGGGCAGGCTATGCCATTGAATATGATTCAGTTGTCCCTACACAGCTATGGCCAACGCTTGAAACGAAGCAAATTAGCGGCTTGTTCACAGCAGGACAAATTAACGGTACGTCTGGCTATGAAGAAGCCGCAGGCCAAGGATTGATGGCTGGAATAAATGCAGCTGCTAAAGCACTGAATTTAGAACCTTTGATTTTAGATCGTTCTCAGGGCTATATCGGCGTCATGATCGACGATCTTGTTACTAAAGGAACAGGCGAACCTTATCGGCTACTTACTTCTCGTGCAGAATTCCGTCTAATGCTGCGGCACGATAATGCGGACTTACGTTTAACTGAGATTGGCCATCAAATCGGTACAATTTCTGATGAGCGTTATGAACGGTTCCTCGAGAAGAAACGTCTAATTGAAGAAGAAAAAGCTCGCCTCGAGAAAACCATTTTAAAAGCTGAAGAGGATGTACAGGCGGTTGTTAAGGAGTCTGGCGGATCACCATTAAAGGAAGCTGTACGTGCAACTGATTTGTTGCGTCGACCTGAAATGAACTATGACCTGATTGCAAAAGTTGCTCCTAGTGATGCAACGCTTCCAGCTGACGTCACAGAGCAAGTAGAAATACAGGTGAAGTATTACGGTTACATTAAAAAAGCTTTAGAGCAAATTGAACGCATGCGTAAAATGGAAACAAAAAAGATTCCAGAAGACATCGACTATGATGATATTCACGGACTGGCTACGGAAGCACGTGATCGGCTAAAATCCGTATGTCCACTGTCTGTCGGGCAGGCTTCACGTGTATCAGGTGTAAACCCTTCAGACGTATCAATCTTGCTAGTCTATATTGAACAAGGCAAGATTGCCCGTGTTTCTGGTGAATGATTAGTGAAAGGATGGACTCATGGATAAACAAACCTTTCTTACAGCATTACATCAACAAGGTATCGAACTAAGTGAAAAACAGCAGCAGCAATTCCAAACGTATTTTCATATTTTAGTCGAATGGAATGACAAAATGAACTTAACAGCGATTACAGATCAGGAAGGTGTTTATTTAAAGCATTTCTATGATTCCTTAACCGCAGCCTTTTATCACGATTTCAGTAAGCCGCTTCGAATATGTGATGTTGGGGCAGGGGCTGGGTTTCCAAGTCTTCCATTAAAAATCGCCTTCCCTCATTTACAGGTGACGATTGTCGATTCTTTAAAGAAGCGGATCACCTTTTTGAATCACTTAGCCCATGAACTTGAGCTGAACGATGTCGCTTTTTATCATGATCGCGCAGAGAATTTCGGCAAGAATGCTAAATTTCGGGAAGGTTATGATTTAGTGATGGCCCGTGCTGTAGCTCGAATGTCTGTCTTAAGTGAGCTATGCTTGCCGCTTGCGATTAAGGGGGGCCATTTTATGGCCATGAAAGGCCCGAATTTAGTAGACGAGATGAAAGAAGCACAAGCTGCTATTCAGACGGTTGGCGGGGAAGTGCAAAAGATTCATACGCTCGAACTGCCCGAAGAGGGTAGCGAGCGTAATATTGCTATAGTTGAAAAACGTAGAAAAACACCTAAGAAATATCCCCGAAAAGCGGGGACGCCGAATAAAGCACCTATTCAATAGTTAGATATAAGGATGGGGGCGTTTGTACGTGTAGTTATTTCCTCGGAAATAACTTGCTCATAAATCCTATTCAGAGATTGTAATCTTACTTATGAGCTAACGTAAGGGAGCTCTACTCATCATGAAAGAGGTCTATTTGCATTGCAAATAGACCTCTTTCCACTTAATTCAACAGATTTAGCACCACCACCCTAATTAATAAACTTACATAGTCAATATCAAGGAGGGAAAATATGAGAATTATTGTTGTTTCCGATACCCACATGCCTAAGAAAGCGAAACAATTCCCCACCCGTTTAATACAGGAACTTTATACGGCAGACCTTATTGTCCATGCCGGTGACTGGCATTCAATCAATGTATATAATCAGTTATCTACTTATGGGGAAGTAATTGGAGTTTATGGGAATGTGGATGATAATGAGCTGAAAGAAGTGGTGCCACGAAGAGTTGTTACAGAATGGGAGGGCTGCAAAGTAGGAATTGTTCATGGTCATGGTGACAAAAAGACAACAGAAAAAAGAGTGATAGAAGAATTTGAAGGAGAAGAACTAGATCTCATTATATTTGGTCATTCGCATTTACCACTGCTTAGATTCGTGAAGAAAACGATGTTGTTTAATCCTGGCTCTGTAACGGACAAGCGCCGTCTTCCTTATTACTCATTTGGGGTTATTACTGTGGATCATCAAGGTCTTCGTGCCGACCATATCTTTTACAGCAATAAAGAAACATGAGTTCGGGGCCCATGTTTCTTTATTAACTTTGCATAATCATTCCGCCATTAATATGGATAAATTGTCCAGTGATATAAGTTGAATCATCAGAAGCAAGCAACACATAACTTCCGACATGTTCAACAGGTTGCCCTGGCCGACCCATAGGCGTGTTTGTTCCGAATTGCTCTACTTTTTCTTCAGAAAAAGTAGATGGGATCAAGGGAGTCCAGATTGGACCAGGGGCTACTCCGTTTACTCGAATGCCTTTCTCTACGAGTTGTTTAGCCATGGAGCGTGTGAAAGCTACTACAGCTCCCTTCGTTGCTGTATAATCGACTAATTGTGGATTGCCTGTATAAGGGTTTACTGATGCTGTGTTAATAATGGAACTGCCGCTTTTTAGATGAGGCAGGGCAGCTTTTGTCATATGAAACATAGAGTATATATTTGTTTTAAATGTACTTTCGAGTTGTTCAGTCGAGATGTCTAAAAGGTTATCTGTAGGATGTTGTTCGGCAGCATTATTGACTAGTATATCAAGAGATCCTAACTCTTTAACTGTTCGTGTTACCGCATTTTTACATACCGATTCCTCACCTACATCTCCAGGGATTAAAATGGCACGTTGACCTTCCGCTTCAACCGTTTCCTTTGTGATCTCTGCATCCTCATGTTCTTCTAAATAAGAAATGGCAATATCAGCCCCTTCTTTGGCATATCCAATGGCGACAGAACGCCCAATTCCACTGTCGCCCCCTGTAATTAAGGCTACTTTGCCAATAAGTTTATCTCCACTTTTATAATCATCGTCGGCTTGAAGTGGCTGAGGATGTAGCTTTTCTTCTTGACCAGGCTGTTTGGATTGTTCCTGTCCGGGTTGCCCTTCTGTTTGCCTATCCATTCGTTTCATGAATCATTCCTCCTCGCTCACAAGTATCATGTGTTATATTGAAGTGCATACCACATTCTAATAATTTCAAACAATAAGAACATCTTTATTTAGTTTATCGCTGACCTGATGAGGAACGACTCCTTAAATATTTTGAGGTGAATGAACTGGTAACAAATGATAAGATAGATGGGTATTATTTAAGTCATTTAAAGAGCAGTGTAAAGAGCTTATGAAGTATCACATTGTTTCATGTTTTCAAACATAGATTTTAGGGTAATTTCTATGGAAAAGGTGTCGAGTTGCCTCCTTGTAGAAAAAACCAAATTTAAATCCATATCCCAAGCAGAGATCAATACGGATTTTCCGTAAAGAAAATTGGAATTAGGAATACTAGTTAAGAGCGGCAGCGAAACCGCATCGGAAATAATGGTAAGAAAAATATAATATCAATTCGAAGGGAGAAGGGTTAGGTATGACACAACAAACACAGGTGCAAACAAAATCGCTCACAGGTAAATTAACATTAGCCATGACTGCCGGGGCAATAATAGGAGGAGCTTTTGTTTTAATTAAAAATCCGTCTGAGCGTACAAGGTTAAAGGAGAGGTCAGGAGCAACGAAGGACACTTTAAGTCAATATGTTTCTAAAGTAAAAGCAGATCCATCTGGCACTAAAGAAGAGCTTGTCAATCGTATTCAAAGAACTACCTCTGTTACAAAAGAAGCTATTAACAAGATTCAAGATATCCTTGATAACGAAGGCAGGGAGTTAAAAGAAAAGGTTCAAGAAGTTAAAGTAGATTCTGAAGAAATTGTCTCTACTGCAAAAGAAGCAAGTGAGGAATTGAAAGATGTAAACAGTAAAGTTAATGAAGCAAAAGATGAATTAACTGACTCTGATGATAATGAAAACCTTACTGTAGTTAACGGTGACGAGCATGATATTAAAAAAACGATCAAACCCAATTAATAAATAGAATCTAGGACAATAGAGATCAGCTTAAATAACAGCTGATCTTTTTTTAGAAAAAAGTAGGAAAAAACCATATTGCGACGAAATCTTAAGGTAGAGTGGATGTGGGATATGGCAAAAAAAATTATTTTCAATCTCCAGCAGCACCTGTTTTCAACAAATTTACAAAGCATAAAGAGTAGTGTATGGATACCCTTTGGAAGTTAGAGATATGAAAGTGATCTCAGTCGCAAAAGTTAGTGTTAATAGAAAGGTAGGAATATCATGAATCTGTTTCCAACTATTGATGGTCATAATGATACGTTGTTAAAGCTTTATCTAGAAGAGCGTAGCAGTGATCATCTATTTTTTCATAAAACATCAGTGGGGCACATTGATTTGACCAGAGCAAGCAAAGGTATGTTTAGTGCTGGTTTTTTTGCTGTTTTTTGTCCGAATCCGTCTGGGGCAATGCTTCCAGATTTTGAGGAGTATATGACTGAAAATGGTTACGACCTTCCTTTACCCTCACCTGTCGACTATGAATATTGTCATCACATGACAAATGCAATGGTTGCTCAACTTTATCACTTGCAAACCGAATCTAATGGAGCTTTAACAGTTGTCAAAAGCTTTGAAGAATTGGAAAATCTAGTACATAATGAAACGCTAGGTGCTATTCTCCATTTTGAGGGAGCCGAATCCATCGATGAAGACCTTAATGCATTACACGTATATTATCAAGCTGGCCTCCGTTCACTTGGTCTTGTATGGAGTCGTCCAAATATATTTGCTGAAGGTGTGCCATACCGCTATCCTTCCACTCCTGATATTGGCTCAGGCCTTACAGAGCCTGGGAAAAAACTTGTACAGGAATGTAATAAACTTGGCATCATGATAGATTTATCACATCTTAATGAGAAGGGGTTTTGGGATGTAAAAGGACTCTCTAATGCGCCCCTGGTGGCAACTCACTCAAATGCACACACTATATGTCCGATATCGCGTAATTTAACTGATAAGCAACTGGATGCCATCGCGGAATCCAATGGAGTAGTAGGGGTGACGTATGCTGTAAACATGCTACGGCCAGATGGAAAGTTAGATACGAATACACCTCTAGAAACGATCGTGAAACACATCGATTATATTGCAGGTCGTATTGGTATCGAACATGTTGCCTTAGGATCTGACTTTGATGGTACGACGATTCCGGACGCATTAGGTGACGTGACGGGAGTGCCCAAAGTGATAAAACTGTTAAAGGATCGTGGGTATAGTAATAATGATCTACGTAAGTTAACCAGCGAAAATTGGCTTCGGGTTTTGAAGGAGACTTGGAAATAACTACATTAGGAGATCTAATTACTAGAATAAATGTTTCACGTGAAACATATAACTTCTATCTGAAACAGTAATGTGTTGTTTGAGGCATTTAAAAGAAGTAAATAGGCAAGAACCTGTTAATAATGTACTTAACAGGTTTTTTTTATCTAATGATTTTGTTTAGATGTTTTTTATGGTGAGGATGAAAAGCGGCACGAAGAAGGGAGCCGCTTTACTTTTTAAATTTCTCCATATATTTAGTTACGACAAAAGCTAAATCTTCGTTTCCAAATAGGGACAATACACCAAGCAATGTATCATCCGGAATTTCTCCAGCTTCTTTTTTAGGAACAGTTAATTCTAATGCTTGGTTCAACGACTCATTGCCTGCTTGGTCAGGGTAGGCTTCTTTATAGAGATCAACAGGCTTCAAATCATGGTTAATACACCATTGAGCAAACACGAGGATCATCATTTGTTCGTCTTGTTGATAACTTTGTATGACTTGATCTTCCATTTCTTTTCGGTTCATCCTGTTAGCTCCTTTTCCTCATTTACTTAATATTATAACGAATGGAAGACGGTTCTCATAATAAAAAAATGGAGCAAGCACATAAATTAGCTGTTGTGTACTTAAATGTTACAATTGGATTATAAATAACCCTAGAGGGTATAGTAAACCTCATTCTAAAAAGGAGGCAGCATAAGTGAAAAAAATATGGCTAGTTTCGATTGTTTCCTTGATTGGTTTGACTGTCTTTATGGGTCCAGGCGTTTATAATAAGATCTCCGGGGAAGTGAACAACGCTGAACGGATCGTAGATGTGAGAAATAAGGATGGTGAAAAGGTGACATATTCCCAAGCTGAGTTAAAAGAAATACTGACACCTCTCCAATATAAAGTTACTCAAAAGAATGGAACAGAAAAGGCTTTTGAAAATAAGTATTGGGATAATAAACAACAAGGAATCTACGTAGATGTTATATCAGGTGAGCCGCTTTTCAGCTCTACCGATAAATTTTATTCGGGGACCGGATGGCCTAGCTTTACTAAACCGTTAGTTGAAGAGAATATTGTAACGAAAAAAGATCGTGGTATCTTTGGTACTAGTACAGAGGTTAGAAGTAAAGAAGCTAATTCCCATATTGGTCATGTTTTTAACGATGGTCCAGAGCCAACAGGATTACGTTACTGTATGAACTCTGCAGCTATGGACTTCATTCCTAAGGAAAAACTTAAGGAAAAAGGATATGAGGAGTTCATACATCTATTCCAATAAAAAAATTTAGGATTTAAAGAAACTGCACCCAAATTTTTTAAGTTATAACTAACAAAATGAGGTGCAGTTTTTTTATGTCAATAAGATAATTCCATATTCAACATCTTCGAAAGCAATAAAATTTCTAGGAACTTCAAGGGTAGTAATGGTAAGATAGTTATTAGGAAAATGGTGATTTATTATAGTTATATTTTTGTAACCTAGGAAAGTATATAGATTCAGAGTCATGTAGCTTAGAGTCGAAATTTAACATTATTCATCATACAATGGTAGTGGAATTTTGTATAATGAGTCGTTATTTTGTAATAGAAGTCGATATTAGAAATATTCGATTTACTAGATACTTTTACTAGCCAAAATATGATAAAATAAATCATAGATTCAAAAAGGCATACGTACGCGCAGCAGCTCTTCAGCCTGCGGCGCTTTTTTCTATTTGATAAAATGAATGTTCCACGTGAAACATATTTGATCGTGTGCTTGATCGAAAAAAGGTGGTGTCTGATCGTGTTACATCCTTTTGGTCGTCTGTTCGGACTGGGTGACAAGTCAGAGTCGGAGCCAGATAACAACAGCAATAGCAATAACAACGAAGAAGTAGAATACAACCCTGATGAAGTCATGCAAGTTCCTGTCGAAAGTGTTCAACCGAACCGTTATCAGCCCAGGGCTATTTTTAACAATGAAAAGATTAGTGAACTCGCCCAGACGATACATACGCACGGGATGATTCAGCCAATTGTTGTGCGTCGTTTGAACGAAGATCATTATGAGTTAATTGCGGGCGAACGCAGGTGGCGTGCTGTCCAATCACTTGGCTGGGAAACCATTCCTGCCATTCTTCGGGAGATGGATGATGCTCAAACCGCTTCTGTTGCTTTAATCGAAAACTTGCAACGTGAAGAGTTAACAGTAATTGAGGAGGCTACAGCTTACGCACGTTTAATTGAGATTCATGAATTAACTCAGGAGGCACTTGCTCAAAGACTAGGGAAGAGTCAATCTACAGTTGCCAATAAAATGCGATTGTTAAAACTCCCGGAATCCGTACAACGAGCTGTTATGAATAAAGAGATAACAGAACGTCATGCGCGGGCTCTGATTGCTTTAAAAGAACCGGAGAATCAGGAAAAGCTTCTAGATGAAATTATTGAAAAGCAGTTAAACGTCAAGCAGACAGAAGAGCGAATTGCTAAGCTGCAGGATCCAAAGCCAAAGAAGAAAAAGCCGAAGCTTAAAGGTGTCAATAAAGATATGAGAATTGCGATGAATACCATCCGCCAATCTCTTGATATGGTTTCAGATACTGGAATTGATGTTGAAACAAATGAAGAAGATCATGACGAATATTATCAATTCACAATAAAAATTCCTAAGAAAAAAACATAGCTTACATTTTACCGCCCATCTATCCTGCAGCTGTGAAGATGGGTGTTTTTTGAAAGAAATAAAGTTAGCAGCTGTAAAACGAAGTGATGATAAGGAAAAAGGCAGGTGACAGCATGGGTAAAGTGATTTCCATTGCCAATCAAAAAGGTGGCGTTGGAAAAACAACAACAGCCGTTAATTTAAGCGCATGCCTGGCTTACTTAAACAATAAGGTGCTCTTAGTAGATATTGACCCGCAAGGTAATGCTACGAGTGGTGTTGGTGTAGAAAAGGGAGAAGTAAGTCAATGTATATATGATGTACTAGTAGATGGAGTTGATGCTCCTCAAGTTCGTACTGCAACAATGGTGGAAAACCTCGATGCTATCCCAGCCACCATTCAGTTAGCTGGAGCAGAGATTGAACTTGTCCCTACGATTTCCAGAGAGGTAAGGCTTAAACATGCCATTGATGAAGTGAAAGATGAGTATGATTATGTCATTATTGATTGTCCGCCTTCATTAGGTCTGTTGACGATTAATGCTTTGACAGCATCGAACACAGTTTTGATTCCTGTTCAATGTGAGTATTATGCTCTTGAAGGGTTGAGCCAGCTGCTTAACACTATTCGTCTTGTTCAAAAACACTTGAATAAAGACCTTATGATTGAGGGTGTGTTATTAACAATGCTGGATGCTCGTACAAACTTAGGTATTCAGGTGATTGAAGAAGTGAAGAAATATTTTCAAGATCGTGTCTACCGTGCAGTTATTCCCCGCAATGTTCGTTTAAGTGAAGCGCCCAGTCATGGCAAGCCTATTATTTTATATGATGCCAAGTCACGCGGGGCTGAAGTATATTTAGACTTAGCGAAGGAAGTGATGGCAAATGGCGAGAGGGTTAGGTAAAGGCATAAATGCAATATTTAATGACATGAATGTTAAAGACAATGAACAGATTCATGAAATTAAGGTGAAGAATTGTAGACCCAATCCTTATCAACCACGAAAACATTTCACTGAAGAGGCAATTAATGAACTTCAACAATCCATTGAAGAACATGGAATTCTTCAGCCATTGATTGTGAGAAAGAGTATTAAGGGGTACGAAATTGTAGTAGGGGAGCGGCGGTTTCGTGCAGCCAAGCAGGCTGGGCTTGATTATGTCCCTGTTTTAATCCGGGAATTGACGGATGACGAAATGATGGAGCTGGCCCTTCTTGAAAACCTTCAGCGTGAAGATTTAACGCCTATCGAAGAGGCGCATGCTTATCAAAATCTAATCAAGGAATTAGGCGTTACTCAGGACAATCTCTCTAAGCGTCTTGGTAAAAGTCGTTCGCATATTGCTAATCTTGTGAGGCTGCTGACACTGCCTCAAGAAGTTAGTGAACGGATTAACGATGGCTCCTTGTCTATGGGGCATGGCCGGGCTCTCTTAGGGTTAAAAGATAAGAAAAAGGTTATACCTGTTATGAAACGCATTGAATCAGAAGGTTTAAACGTACGTCAGGTCGAAAAGCTTATTTTAGAAATAAATGAAGATAAGCCTAAAAAAAACACGAACGAACCTGTAAAAGATATTTTTATTCGTGAACGGGAAGAAAGTCTTAAACAGCGTTTGGGGACTAGTGTCAACATTCATAAAGGCAAACGAAAAGGGAAAATTGAGATTGAGTTTCTTAATGATGAGGATCTTGAACGGATTTTAAACTGGTTTGAAAGTCAATAAGAGCCAACAGCCTGGTCGTTTGATATCCAGGCCTTTTTATTACAATTTTATAAGGTTTCACGTGAAACAACTATTGGAGAGTGCATTATGGTATTATTAGGGACTATTGTAAATGGATTATGTATATTCGTTGGTACATTACTTGGCTTATTCTTCACGAAAATTCCAGAACGATTTAAAGAAACGGTTATGAGTGGGATTGGTTTAGCAGTTATCCTGATTGGATTGCAGATGGGGTTTGAGACGAATAATATTGTCGTGGTTTTACTGAGTCTTCTCATAGGGGCAATCGTTGGAGAGGCTCTTCATTTGGAGGAACGACTAGAATATGTTGGCCGCTGGGTGGAGAGAAAGTTCTCAAGACCAGAAAAGCAGTCAACTATTTCTCAAGGGTTTATTACAGCCTCACTAATCTTTGTCATAGGAGCACTTTCTGTTATTGGAGCTTTAGATAGTGGTCTTCGTAATGATCATGAAGTGTTGATTACGAAGGCTATCATCGATGGATTTGTTGCTTTAGTATTAACTTCTACGCTCGGAATCGGTGTTATCTTTTCGGTTATTCCTGTTGTACTTTACGAAGGGGGTATCGCTTTACTAGCCACGCAAATCAATAGGTGGATCCCCAAGGAGATGCTCGATTTATTTATTGTGGAAATGACAGCCACTGGCGGATTACTGATTGTTGCAATTGGGTTAAATTTACTAAAGTTGACAAAAATACGAGTAGCGAATTTATTACCCTCATTATTTATAGTCGGAATTGTTCTTTATGTGATGCAGTGGTTTTAGAACAGCAACGGAAGATTACCGTTGCTGTTTTTTTGTTGCAGCTATTAAAGGCTGGTAAGTATAAAGGCCCTTCTCGCGTTGTTCTTCTGCCAAACGGATAGCTGCTGCAATTTTTGCAGCCATATTCATAACATGATGCAGACGGGTGTTTTGCAGGACTACATATTCCATGAATCCCCCCACATTAACCATTCCGCTTATATGCATATCACCTATAGGCGGCAGGTCCTTTTTTAAAGCAGCTCCAGGGTTAAGAGTTCCTTTTCCGATAGATACACTTCCAATAGAAGAATTCTTCCCAAGGCAGGCATCAATAGCAAGAATGAATGGCGATGGATGAGTACGATAGATAGCTTTTATTGTATCTTTCAGGTTTAGGGCATGTAAGGGTTGCTCTAATGTTCCATAAACGTGGAAAGTTTTTAAGGGGTGGTCACGAAGCATTGAACCAACCAGTGGTCCTAAAGAATCTCCAGTTGATCGGTCAGTACCGATACATGCAATAATAACTTGCTCGTCCTTAGGAAGGGACTCCAATAGGTAATGACTAAGTTGTTCACTCATATTTGGATCGTCTACATGTACACGCTGCTCACCTTTTGAAAACTTGTCCTTAACATTCATAGGTACCCCTCCAGACACATATTAGTAACAGTATATAAGGCTTTTCATGTTTCTATACGTGGCAAAATATATCGAGTAGGGAGCGGTTGTAGTGAGAGCAGGTTTCAAATGGATGTGCTTAATCATAGGAACAACAATTGGCGCTGGCTATGCATCTGGTAGAGAACTATGGCAGTTTTTTGGACAAGATAGCAGTCTGGCGATCCTTTTATTTTCGTTTATGTTTAGTTTCTGTTGTATGAGTATTATGAGAATCAGCTATGAACAGAATGCGGGTCATTATTTACCTGTTCTGAGAAAAGTGGTTGGAAGGCACCTGACGGGCATTTATGATGGGATGATTATCATATATTTATTTACGACAACAGTGGTGATGCTGGCGGGAAGTGGTGCAACATGGCAAGCCTTTCACTTTTCTTACCGATTAGGGGTACTGGCTATTATTATCCCTTTAATTTTACTGTTTGTTTGGGATGTAAAAGGGATCGTGACGGTTAATAGCTTAGTTCTTCCATTATTAATTGGTGGATTGCTCTTTGTCTTGCTTTTATTTACTCATGACCAGAACTTATCTATGTTCGGGCACATAAAGGAGACAAGCAATTGGAAAGCAGCCTTTCCATTTACAGCCCTTAATGTTGTTCCGTTAATAGCCGTTCTTGGTGCGATAGGAAACAAGGTGGAAAGCCAGCGTGAAATATGGGTAGCCAGCATAGGAAGTGGTCTCCTTTTGGGGGTAGTTTCTTATTTATATAATAATAGCTTAATACAAATTTCGGAGGAAATTATTTTATATGAAATTCCTTTATTCGCTATATTAAAAGAGTATCCGTTTGAAATGATGATATTTATGTCGATCGTAATGTGGACTGCTATGTTCACGACCGCTGCTTCAGGGATGCTTGGAATTGTAACTCGGTTCAGAGAATATTTACAACAACCGTTATGGATCCTTTCCATGATTACTATTGTCATCATGGTTCCGTTTACATCCTTTGGTTTCTCTACATTAATCGAATACTTGTATCCTCTCTATGGATTGCTTAACTTATATGTTTTGGGTTCCCTTCTGCTTTCCCCTTTCATACATCGATTCAAAATTCGGTAGAAACCTGTTAAAATAAGTTTCATATTCTAGTACTGAAACTTAGGAGGGTAATTTATGAAGGAGGCTTTAGTAGACTGGGAAAAATTCGTTGACTATATAACAGGACCTGAATTGTGGGTTGGAATTGGACAGGGACTATTGCAAATATTGCTGATTCTATTTGTTTCGTTATTAATCATTCGGATCGGCAGTAAAATCATATCACGATTTTTTGAAAACCGTAGACGAGGTCCCTTCCAGATTACTGCACGCCGTGAATCTACTCTCAAAAAGCTTGTGATTAATACGATGACATACATCGTTTATTTCACAGCATTTATCATGATATTAGAAGTATTTGGTATCAAAATCGGGCCGTTGCTTGCCGGTGCTGGGGTGGCTGGCTTAGCGATTGGGTTTGGTGCGCAAAACCTCGTACGTGATATCATTTCCGGCTTCTTCATTATCTTTGAAGATCAATTTTCTGTAGGAGACTATGTGCTGACATCTGGTGTAGAGGGATTTGTTGAGGAAATTGGTTTACGGACGACTAAAATCAAAAGTTGGACAGGGGAGATCAATATTCTTCCGAATGGGAATGTTACCCAAGTCACCAACTACTCGATTCACAATAGCATTGCTGTAGTTGATGTGAGGATTGCCTATGAAAATAATATTGAATATACAGAACAGATCATATCCGAACTTCTTGAGGAATTACCAGAACGATATGAGCAGATGACAGCTATACCTGAACTGCTAGGTGTAGATAATTTAAATGCTTCAGAAATCATGATGAGGATCATTAGTGAAACAGTCCCTATGGAACACTGGGGTGTAGCTCGTGCGATTCGAAGAGAAGTGAAACAGCGTTTAGAAGAAAAAGGGATTGAAATTCCTTATCCGCGTATTGTGATGTACTCACGTCACGAAGAAGAAACGAGACAGGAACCATCTTAATTATATCCGGGAGGCAAAAGCTATGGCAGAGAAAACGTATCATTTAAACGATATAGTTCAAATGAAGAAAGCACATCCTTGCGGAGAAAACCGCTGGAAAATTATTCGCATGGGTGCTGATATTAGAATTAAGTGCGAAG
Organism: Halobacillus ihumii; assembly: GCF_902726645.1. Classification (NCBI taxonomy): domain Bacteria; kingdom Bacillati; phylum Bacillota; class Bacilli; order Caryophanales; family Bacillaceae; genus Halobacillus; species Halobacillus ihumii. Next base: position 2,103,514 of record NZ_CACVAO010000001.1, on the reverse strand, counting down.
GATGCGGGCATAGTGTCCTAATCCCGCGTAAAAAGTTTGAAACGAAGATGAAGAAAGTACTCGAAACGAGTGAACAATAACAAGGTTTCTCAGCATTAGTTTAACTCCCTATATGAAGGTTGGTTTTAAATAAACTGAGGTTAAAGGACCTGACATTTGAATTTTAAATAGAGTAAATATGAAAAACAGGCTTCCTTAAGGAGCCTGTTTTCTATTTTGCATAGGTTGTTATTTTTTTGTACAGTATCTATAATTGATATGACCGAACATACATGTATGTAAATCCTTAAGGAGTGGAATTTTTATATGGCATTAACAGCTGGAATTGTAGGGTTGCCTAACGTGGGCAAGTCTACTTTATTTAACGCAATAACGCAGGCTGGAGCATTGTCTGCAAACTATCCGTTTGCCACCATTGATCCAAACGTTGGGATTGTGGAGGTTCCGGATCCTCGACTAGAAAAGTTAACTGAGCTGGTCAATCCGAAGAAGACAGTACCGACAGCATTCGAATTCACCGATATTGCCGGTATTGTTAAGGGGGCTAGCCAGGGAGAAGGGCTAGGAAACCAGTTCTTATCCCATATTCGCCAAGTGGATGCAATTTGTCACGTTGTACGTGCATTTGAAGATGAGAATATAACACATGTTTCTGGACAAGTAGATCCAATAGCTGATATCGAAACGATTAATTTAGAATTGATTTTAGCCGATTTGGAAACTGTTTCGAAGCGTTTGGACCGGGTGGCCAAAATGGCTCGCCAAAAAGACAAGGATGCAGTAGCTGAATATGCAGTCTTAGAAAAGCTTAAAGAAGGTCTTGAGAGTGAAACCCCTGCTCGAGCAATTGAATTCTCAACCGATCAGCAGAAGGTTGTAAAAGGCTTGCACTTATTAACTTCTAAGCCGATCTTATATGTGGCCAATGTAAGTGAAGAGGAGATTGGGGAAGGCGACAATGATAAAGTGAAGCAGATTCGGGAGTTTGCAGCCCAGGAGAATGCTGAGGTTATTGTTGTATGTGCAAAAATAGAAGCTGAAATTGCAGAGTTGGATGGGGAAGAAAAGCAAGAGTTCCTTGAAGACCTTGGTATTGAAGAATCTGGCTTGGATCAATTGATTAAAGCAACCTATAACTTGTTAGGGCTGGCTACTTATTTTACAGCTGGCGAGCAAGAGGTTCGTGCTTGGACGTTTAAAGAAGGAATGACAGCTCCTCAAGCTGCGGGGATTATTCATACTGACTTTGAACGCGGATTTATTCGTGCAGAGACAGTATCTTACGGAGACCTTGTGGATGCTGGAACTATGGGAGTAGCTCGAGATCGTGGTCGAGTTCGTTTAGAAGGAAAAGAGTATTTAGTTAAAGATGGCGATGTTATCCATTTCCGATTCAACGTATAAGCTAAAACCCGGATCTCTCCGTTAACGTATTGTATTTCCAACGTACTTTTGATATAATACATCGTTGTGAGTAATTATAGTTAAATTACTCCTTGCTCCTTTCCTGTTAAAGGGGCCGTTAAGTCCATAAGGAGGTGAAAACGGATGAGAAATTATGAAATCATGTACATCATCCGCCCAGACATCGAGGAGGAAGCTAAAACAGCTGTAGTTGAGCGTTTCAGCGGTATCCTTACAAATAATGGTGCGGAAATCGAAAATCTTAAAGAAGTTGGCAAGCGTCGTCTTGCTTACGAAATTAATGATTATCGCGATGGGATCTATGTAACGATCAACTTCAAAGGTGATCGTGAAGCGATCAATGAATTCGACCGTCAAGCGAAGTTCTCGGATGATGTTATCCGCCACATCGCTGTACGCGAAGATGACAAATAAGGGGTGGTTCTGATGTTAAATCGTGTCGTTTTAGTCGGCAGATTAACGAAGGATCCGGATTTACGCTATACGCCAAATGGGGTAGCCGTGGCCAACTTCACTGTTGCAGTGAATCGACCATTCTCAAATAACCAGGGTGATCGCGATGCAGATTTCATTAACTGCGTTGTTTGGAGACGAGCTGCTGAAAACCTTGCCAATTTTATGAGCAAAGGCAGTCTTATCGGTGTGGACGGGCGTTTACAGTCCAGAAGTTTCGATAATCAGGAAGGTAAGCGTGTGTTTGTAACAGAAGTTGTTGCAGACAGCGTACAGTTCCTAGAATCAAAAGGTGCTTCCAAAAACGGAGGCGGCCAACAAGGTTCAGGATTCCAACCAAATCAGAATCAACAGCAATCAGGTAATAACTTCGGTTCAAATAATAATAAAGATGATGATCCTTTCGCAGATAATGGAGAGCCGATCGACATCTCTGATGATGACTTACCATTCTAAATAAGTAAAGGAGGGACGCCTCATGGCACGTCGTGGACGCGGTAAACGTAAAAAGGTGTGTTTCTTTACAGCAAACGGAATCACACATATCGACTTTAAAGATACTGACTTGCTTAGACGTTTCATTTCCGACCGTGGAAAAATTCTTCCTCGTCGAGTAACTGGAACTTCTGCAAAATATCAACGTAAATTGACGAAAGCAATCAAACGCTCTCGTCAAATGGCACTACTACCTTACAGTGCTGAATAAATAGCAATATAAAAAGCCCGTTCAGTTAGTTAACCAACTGAACGGCCTTTTTTCGTTTTTAAAATGGTCTGGTCCTACTTTTCTTTAGGTTATATCCATTAGCTCTCTTAAATCATCCCTGTTGGACAATAAATCATGCAGTGTATAGTTATCGACCACCTCTAAAAAAGCGCGTAAGGCATCATTTAATACACGCCTTAGCTTGCAGGCTGGTGTAATCACACAATAATTGGTGTCATTGTCAAAACACTCCAAAAGAAGGAAATCATCTTCCATAGCCCTGACTACATAGCCAATGTTAATATCTCTGGGTTCCTTTGCCAGCTTTAATCCTCCGCTTCTCCCGCGAATGGTTTCAATCAACTCAAGCTTGTTTAACTGATGAATAATTTTCCCCAGGTGGTTCTCAGAAATATGAAAGACTTCAGAGATTTCCTTTTTACTCGCTAACTCTTCTTTTGGAATAGAGGCTGTATAAATTAGTACTCTAAGAGCGTAATCCGTATATTTCTTTAAGCGCATATATAAAAATCCTCATTTTAGTTTTCCATTATCTTATCATATAATCTGCAAGTTGTCTTTCTGCTTTCAATTGTTTAGCTTGTTACAATATTGTCACAAAAGATGTATTTATAATATTGCTTTTACATAGGGGTTATTTTTATAATAAAGATGTATTTAAAATACATCTTTTAAAAGGAGTATTTCTATGACTGTAAAAACTCAATTAAATGAAGAGACCGTAAAAATTGTTAAGTCAACTGTACCTGTACTGGCTGAGCATGGGGAAGCTATTACAAAATGTTTCTATCAGCGGATGTTTGCTGATTATCCTGAATTAAAGAACATTTTTAATCAAACGAACCAAAAAGCAGGGAGACAGCCTAAGGCTCTGGCCAATGCGGTTTATGCTGCTGCACAACATATTGACGATTTAAGTGTGATCATGCCGACAGTTATGCAGATTTCTGAGAAACACCGGAGTTTAAATGTCAAACCTGAGCATTACCCTATTGTAGGTGAGTATTTGCTTCTAGCTATTAAGGAGGTCCTAGGCGATGCTGCTACTGATGAAATCATCGAAGCATGGGGAGAAGCTTATGGTGTGATTGCAGAAGCATTTATCGGGGTAGAAAAACAGAAGTACTATGATGCTGCCGTGCAAAGAGGTGGTTGGAAAGGTTATCGTGAATTTCGGATTGTGAGAAAGGTAAAGGAAAGTGATGTGATCACATCCTTCTACATGGAGCCAGTGGATGGCGGGGAATTAGCCGATTATAAACCGGGTCAATATATTACGATTAAGGCTGAAATTCCCGGCGAAGAACATACCCATCTGAGACAATACAGTCTGTCCGATTCCCCTGGCAAAGGCTATTATCGTATTAGTGTAAAAAGGGAAGATGAAAATGGAGGGAATCCAGCAGGTATTGTGTCTAGTTTTTTACACAATCAGATAGAAACTAGTGATGTCGTATCAATCACTGCCCCAGCTGGAGACTTCCACTTGAATACGGAATCAGAGAATCCTGTCGTGCTAGTTAGTGGCGGTGTAGGACTAACACCATTAATGAGTATGCTTAAAACCTCAACTATGAAACATACAGATCGCGAGATTTACTTTATTCATGCAGCACGCAATGGCAGTGTCCACGCATTTAAGGAGGATATGAGACAGGTGGGGCTAGATTACCCTTCCGTAAAAGCTTATACCATTTATGAGGCTCCATCGGAACAGGATAGTGAGTATGATAAAACAGGATATATTGATTTAGAATGGCTTCAGGAAAATGTACCGCAACAGGCAGATTTTTATTATTGTGGACCTGAAGGATTTATGAAGGCTGTACATCATTCATTGAAAGCCTGGGGAATACCGGAAGAGCGGAGAAATTATGAGTTTTTTGGCCCGGAAGGAAGCCTCGACTAAAGCAATAAAATACCTCTGTTGAAAAATTCAACAGAGGTATTTTTATGTTTGTGATTATTCCTCTACATATGCCCACTTAAATTCAAATTCTGGGCCAGTAGCAGTAGCGAATACGTTTTTAATAGATGGTCTGAATAGCATAGCTTTCGCATCCTGGTAAATCGGAGCTACGGCAGCGTATTCTTCTAGAAGTAGTCTTTCAGCTTCTAGGAAAGTTTCAAAACGCTTTTGCGGCTGTTGAGCATATTCACCATTTGCTTTCGCAATTAGTGCATCATACTCTTCGCTAGAGAAATTCATGTTATTATTTTGTCCGTCAGTCAAATACATATTTAGATAGGTGTTCGGGTCCACATAGTCAGGTCCCCAGGTAGCGGCAAGGATTTCAAATTCTGATTCTTGTCCGCGGCGTACACGTTCTTTGAAAGGCACTTGAACAAGTTCGATTGTAAGTCCCTCAAGTTTTGTTTCTAATTGATCTTTGTAGTAAGCCATAGCATTTTGTGATGTTCCTGTATCATCACCTAAGATTTCTAAGGTCACTTCTTCTTTTCCAAGTGCTTCGAGTGCTTTTGCCCAATGTTCCTTAGCTTTAGCTTCATTAGATTCCACAAGTGATCCCTGTACTTCACGGAAACCTTTATCGGTATCGGGTTTATTCACAAAGTTGGATGGAACATACCCTTCAGCTACGATTGAGCCATCATTTAGGATTACGTCAACTAGAGCCTGGCGATCAATCGCAAGGGAAATAGCTTTACGTGCATCCACATTTGCTAACACTTCATTTGCCTGATTGAATTTGAAGAAATATAAATACGGCTGTTCGGCTACTCTGAAATCTTCGGAAGTTGAATATTGGTCGACGAATTCAGCGTTAAGTTCTGCTTGGTCAATTTGACCAGATTGATAGAGGTTAACTCCGGTTGAGATTTCTTTAATGACTTTTCCTTCAAGCTTTTGCAGCTTAACGGCGTCTGCATCCCAGTAAGATTCATTTTTAACAAGAGTCCATCCTTCGCCATGGTTCCACTCTGTCATTTTAAAAGGTCCATTCGCCAGGGTGAACTTCGCTTCGGTTCCAAACTTATCACCATGCTTTTCTACATAGTCTTGATTAAGAGGCATAAATGTGATGAAAACCGTCATATTTTTGAAATATGGAACTGGCTTTTCAAGGTGAACTTCTAATGTATGATCATCCACGGCCACCGCACCAAGTTCTGATGGATCCATTTCACCTTCACTAATGGCTGTAGCGTTTTTGACTACACCGCCAAGGAAATAGGGTCCATATTCAGATCCAGTTGCAGGGTCTACTGCACGCTGCCACGAATACACGAAATCATGGGCTGTTACAGGATCTCCATTAGCCCACTTAGCATCTTCACGCAGGTTAAAAGTCCATGTGAGTCCATCCTCACTGACAGAACTATCCTTAGCAATACCCGGTGAGAGGTTGCCATCCTTGTCCAATCGGAAAAGTCCTTCTAATGTTTCACCGGCCCATTGGAATGAAACCGTATCTGTAATTAATGAAGGATCCATACTCGCAATTTCACTTTTTGCTGTTATGGTTACCTCCTGTTTAACATCACTTTCACTGCTGTTTTCTTCTTCTCCACTAGAATTACTTGATGTACTTTCCCCACCGCTGCATGCGGCTAATACGAATGTCATCATTAAAGTTAATAATAAACATAAATTGCCTTTTTTCAAAGTAATCCTCCCCCTAATGTGGTAATATTCTAAATTTTTTCTACCTTTTAAATTATACAGACAATTCTATTAATTAACAGCATCTTTACAAAAGAAAAAAAAGAAAAAAACTATTTGCTATTCATCACAAGCAGTTAATTGACATTGAATATTCTTTTGATAGGATAAATGATTATTAATTTTCTGCTTCAGGAGAACTTGTGCGTGTTGAAAATACAGAGATGAGTGGGAAATCTCTATATTCCAGAACCAATACCGATACCGCCACATTTGGAAAGAGCCATGCTGCGGACTGTGAAACCGAGTCATTTGAAGTGGGGGAGTTGCGTAAAATAGCAGCCTAGGAAACTTTTTTGTATGCTATGAAGGAGTTGAAATAAGTGCATCGTATTTTAATTAGTGACCCTTTAAGTGATGAGGGGATACGTCCACTCCTTGAAGCTGAAGATATTCAAACGACAGTAAACCCGTCTTTAAGCCACGAGGAGTTACTTAAGGAATTAAGTACTAGTCATGCCATGATTGTTCGTAGTCAAACCCAGGTGACGCGAGAGCTGATTGAGCAAGCAACTGAGCTGAAGGTGATCGGCCGAGCGGGTGTTGGTGTAGATAATATTGATTTAGAAGCTGCTACAGAGCATGGCATTGTGGTTGTAAATGCGCCAGATGGGAATACCATTTCAACTGCTGAACATACCATGGCGATGCTGACGGCGCTTGCCCGGAATATTCCGCAGGCTTATCATAATCTGAAACAAAATCGATGGGAACGAAAAAAGTTCATCGGCGTTGAGTTGAATAACAAAACGTTAGGTATTGTAGGGTTTGGCAGAATTGGGAAAGAGGTAGCGCAGAGAGCAAAGGGTCACCGTATGAAGGTCATTGCTTATGATCCTTTTCTAACGAAAGAGAAGGCTGAGAAGGCAGGAATTAGTCATGGAAGTTTAGAGAAGGTATTAAAGCAGGCAGATTTCTTAACCGTTCATACACCCCTGATGGATGAAACGAAGTATCTGATTAACCGTGAATCTATACAATTAATGAAGACAGGAGCCCGTATCTTAAACTGTGCACGCGGAGGGATTGTCGAGGAAGGAGCCCTTCACGAAGCGATCAAGAGGGGGAAAATAGCTGGAGCAGCCCTTGATGTAATGGTTTAGGGGCAAGGGTCGTAATGCTGGATCAGTATTCAATCGATGTTGTTCCGCGAGGTCATTTAATTGTAATTCATCACAAAGATCAGCCAGGAGCAATTGGACGCGTCGGAAGTTTACTTGCGGAGCAACAGGTAAATATTGCGACGATGCAAGTGGGACGGACGAAACAAGGTGGAGAGGCTGTTATGGTGCTCACTGTTGATAAAGAGGTAGAAACAGCCTGTCAGGAGCAACTGGCAGAAGTAACGGAAATTCAACAAGTACAATGTCTCACTATATAAGATGGAAGCAGATAGGTTAAAAAGACTTGTCTGCTTTTTCATTAATTTACAAAACAACCCCAGGCGTAAGTCAACTGCACCTGGGGTTGTGTATCCTTATGTTATAGGTGCCGTGCGTGCTCTACGTTTCTCAAATACATTCACTTCATCATAACCGACTGATCGAGCTAGTTTTATAGCTTCATCGTAAGAATAACCAATATGGTCTGGCTTATGGGCATCTGAACAGAGAACAATTCCAACACCTTTTTCCTTACAAGCCTTCAAAAAATCAGGATCGGGATATAATTCTCCAACTGGCTTCCTTAAGCCAGCTGTACTGATTTCGATACAAGTGTTTGTTTTGGCAAGGGCTTGAGCGGCCCGTTCATACTGTTCTTGCAGGAATTCCTTATCATCCGGGCGATAGCCGAATACCTTAATCACATCAATATGACCGACGAAATCAAATAGACCAGATTCTGCTAAGGTAACAACTCGATCAAAATATTCTCGGTACACGTTATGCAAGCTGCGTTTCTCATATTCTTCCCGGAATATGGCTAAGTCAATGCCCCATTCATCAATCCAATGAACGGAACCTATGACATAATCAAAAGGGTGCGCCTCGATAAATTGCTGCATTTCAGTTTCTTTGCCAGGCATATAGTCCATTTCGATTCCCATTTTAATGGGAATCCCCGCCTCATGCGCTGCATCAAACAGTTGCTGGTACTGTTTGAACTCTAATGTGCGGCGGTTTTCCACCCAAGGATTAGAAAGAATGTTTGATGTTTCTTGGAAAAAGTATGCATGTTCAGAGATCCCTAATTCTTCAATCCCTTCTTGTTTAGCTCTTTCAATATAATTCCGTAGATAATCAACAGATAAATCCCCTGTTTCGGCCATATGTACATGATAATCAGTTCGCATATTGGATCCCCCTGCCCTGTTTAAAATTGTTTGTCTTATCATATCAGCATATCACGCTGAAGACAAAACGCTATGAAAAGATGAGCTGTTGCCTGGTATGTTAAAATAGGGTAGTTAGTATAGTTTTGAGTAAAGATGAGGTGCACGTGAATGAATGATACGAGAAGAATTACAGAAGGGGCTTTAATGACAGGAATTTATCTGCTAGTGTTATTGTTAATTCTGTTTCTTCCTGGGATTATTGGCTCTATTCTGATCCTTACATTACCAATACCATTTGTGTTTTATACTTACAGGCATGGGTGGAAACCAGGTGGACTCATGCTGGTCGCTGTCACTATATTTGCTTCCTTGTTTGCAACGGTCTTTTCACTACCCGTTACTTTACTTACAGGAATTGGCGGAATATTTGTCGGCGCCTCTATGAACAATAAGAGGTCAGCATATGAAACGTGGGCAATGGGTTCAATTGGTTTTATCATTGGCCTTGTTGCCATATACTTGATGTCACAAGTATTGTTTGGAGTCAGCTGGACGGAACAAATTCAGGCGGCTTTAGATGAAGCATTTACGATAACAGAAGGAATGTTAGGTACGGTTGGTGGGGGAGAACAAACGGAAGAGCAACTTGAAGGCTTACGACAGCAAATGGAAACACTTCCTGACTTAATTCCTAGCATCCTGGCTATTTTAGGAATATTTTATGCCTTTATTAGTCAATGGGCAAGCTATAAATTAATTAATCGAGTCGAAGGTAAAAAGTTTCATTTTCCCGCTTTTCGTAACTTTACATTGCCAACTTCTGTATTATGGTATTACTTTTTCGCGTTAATTTTCAACTTTATATTTGCAGCCGGTGATGGGATAGGTTATTTGGCTGCGATTAATGTTTTCACTCTGACAGGAGCACTTTTAGTTGTTCAAGGGATTGCTTTTATTGCCTTTTACTCCCATGTTAAACAGAAAACAAAGGCGCTGCCGATTATCGCAGTCATAGGGTGTGTGCTTTTACCAACAATCCTACTTTATCTTGTACGAATCTTAGGTATAATTGATATAGGATTTTCGTTACGCGAACGTTTACAAGCTAAAAAGTAACGATAGCTCGTACAAAATGGCAGGAGCTGAATGAAATGCCGAACTTTTTTAAAAAACCGACTATGAGTGGACATTTATGGGTTATCTATGTCATCTCCATACTGCTTCTTTGCTTTATCTGGTATTACCAGTGGATGTTGGGATTATTGATGACACTGTTTCTCGCTGCATCTATATTCTACAGTGTCCGCACAGAGCAGACCATGATTAGTGAAACAGAGGAATATATATCTACACTTTCCTATCGAGTGAAAAAGGTTGGGGAAGAAGCTTTACTTGAGATGCCTATTGGGATTGTTCTATACAGTGAGAATTATAAAGTGGAATGGGCTAATCCATATATGAACAAATTTACCAAACAGGACACAATTGTCGGCGATTCACTTGCCACTCTTTCTGATGATTTAATTGCTCAAATTAAAGAAGACCAGGACGAAACCTGGTTGGAGATTGAAGATTATAAACTTCACACGTTAATTAAACGTGATGAGCGGCTATTATATATCTTTGATCGTACAAATCAGACCAAAATTCATAATCTATATCAGAATGAGCAGACCGTTTTGTCCATTATTTTTCTTGATAATTATGAAGAAATTACTCAGGGGATGGATGATACAAATAAGAGTCAAATCAACTCACAAGTGACATCCACCTTAAACAAGTGGGCAGGGGATTACGGGATCTATCTTAAACGTACGTCTCAGGAGCGCTTTATCGCTGTTATGAGCCAGGAGATCTTACAAACCCTTGAACGCTCGAAGTTTGAGATTTTAGACGAGGTTAGAGAACTCATTACGAATCAGAATGTTCCCTTAACGCTAAGTTTCGGAGTCGGAGTCGGGCCAGTGAGTCTGCCAGAACTAGGGGAATTAGCTCAATCAAGTCTGGATCTCGCACTCGGACGAGGCGGAGATCAGGTAGCCATTAAGGATGACACTGGGAAAGTCCGCTTTTACGGTGGAAAAACGAACCCGATGGAAAAACGTACACGAGTTCGCGCCCGGGTGATCTCACATGCTATGAAAGAACTTGTTCAGGAAAGTGAAAGAGTGCTGATTATGGGTCATAAATCTCCAGACATGGATTCGGTTGGTGCAGCTATAGGAATTTTGAAAATTGCACAAGCCAATGATATACCTGCAGCTATTGTCCTTGATCCTCACGATATTGATACAGGTGTCCAGCGGATGATTGAAGAAATTCAGGGTGACGAGGGGTTATGGTCTAATTTCATTACTCCAGAAGATTCACTTGAACTTGTAACGAATGAAACACTGCTGGTCGTAGTCGACACACACAAGCCATCACTTGTTGCCGAAGAAAAGCTTTTAAATAAAACAGAACATGTGGTGGTAATTGATCACCACCGTCGTGCAGAGGAATTTATAGCTGACCCGACCCTTGTTTACATGGAGCCATATGCCTCTTCTACAGCAGAGTTGGTAACAGAGCTGCTTGAGTATCAGCCGAAGAAGCTGAAACTATCCATGCTTGAATCTACAGCATTGTTATCAGGCATTATTGTCGATACCAAAAGTTTCACCTTACGAACGGGTTCCCGGACTTTTGATGCTGCTTCTTATTTAAGATCCAAAGGAGCAGACACTGTTCTAGTGCAGAAATTCATGAAAGAAGATTTAGACGTTTACGTAAAACGCAGCCGCTTAATTGAAAAAGCGGATGTGTACCGTGATGGAATTGCGGTCTCAGCCGGAGAGCACGGCGAATCCTATGGTCCGGTGATCATTGCCCAAGCTGCAGATACGTTACTTACTATGACGGGAATTGTAGCTTCATTTGTCATTTCTGAACGAAAAGATGGTCGTATTGGTATCAGTGCCCGCTCTCTAGGTGATGTGAATGTTCAGATCATTATGGAACGCATGAATGGGGGAGGCCATTTAACTAATGCTGCCACCCAGCTTGAAGATACAACGATTGAAGATGCGAGAGCATTGTTACAAGATATTATTGATGAGTACTTTGAGGGAGGAGAAGAAGAATGAAGGTTATATTCAAAGCAGATGTAAAAGGAAAAGGGAAAAAAGGAGAAACTAAGAACGTTTCTGATGGTTATGCGCGGAACTATCTTTTGAAACATAATTTAGCTGTCGAGGCTACGAGCGGAAACCTTAAGGCACAGGAAGCGAAAGACGCAAAACAAGAGCAGCTTGCTGAGGAAGAAGTGAAGGAAGCGGAACTGCTTAAAGAAAAGTTAGCTAATATGGAAGTGAAATTAACAGCTAAGTCCGGTGATAGCGGACGTTTATTTGGCTCCATTACAAGTAAGCAAATTGCTGAAGAGCTGAAGAAATCCTATCAAATAAAAATCGATAAACGTAAAATTGAGTTAGACGAGCCTATTCGTACACTTGGGTACACCAATGTACCTGTAAAGCTGCACCCAGAGGTTACAGGTAACATTCGTGTTCATATTGAAGGGAAATAAGAGGCCCTTTGCTTGACTAGGGGAGGAACAGCATGTGAGTGAACTATGGAATGACCGTACCCCACCCCATAATATCGAAGCAGAACAAGCGGTGCTCGGGGCGGTTTTTTTGGAACCGGAGGCTATGTCCACGGCCGCTGAATACTTGCTGCCTGAAGATTTTTACAGAGCAAGTCACCAGCGCATTTTTGAAGTGATGCTTACTTTATCTGATCGTGGCGAACCTATTGATCTTGTGACAGTGACCACGGCGTTATCAAATAATAAAGTGTTAGAAGAAGTTGGCGGTGTCTCCTATTTAAGTGATATCGCAAACTCTGTGCCAACGGCAGCAAATGTCGGCTACTATACGAAAATTGTTAGTGAGAAGTCGACATTAAGGGGATTGATTCGTACCGCGACGGATATCGTTACGAGCGGATTTGCTGAAGAAGAGAATATAGAGGATGTTTTAAATTCAGCAGAAAAAGATATTCTTGAAGTGTCCAGCAGAAAGAACTCTGGAGCATTTAAAAGTATTAAAGATGTGCTAATCGATGTATATGACAATATTGAAATGCTTCATAACAATGATGGAAACGTAACAGGAATTCCAACCGGCTATCGGGACCTTGATCAAATCACCTCGGGATTCCAGCGAAATGATTTGATTATAATCGCTGCCCGCCCTTCCATGGGTAAAACAGCGTTTGCTCTTAATATAGCTCAGAACGTAGCTGTACACACGGAAGAAAACGTGGCTATTTTCAGTCTTGAAATGGGTGCTGACCAACTCGTCTCACGTATGCTATGTGCTGAGGGGAATATTGACGCTCAGCGTTTGCGGACAGGGCGTATGGAATCTGACGATTGGAACAAGCTGACCATGGCAATGGGAAGTTTGTCTAATGCGGGGATTTATATCGATGATACACCAGGGATACGGGTGAGTGAAATCCGCTCCAAGTGCCGTCGGCTCAAGCAAGAACATGGTCTAGGCATGATTTTGATTGACTACCTGCAGCTTATTCAAGGAAGCGCCAATTCTAAAGAAAACCGTCAACAGGAAGTATCGGAGATTTCCCGTTCCTTAAAAGGGTTGGCTCGTGAGTTGAATGTTCCTTTGATTGCATTATCCCAGTTATCACGTGGTGTGGAATCAAGGCAGGATAAGCGTCCGATGATGTCCGACCTGCGTGAATCAGGCTCAATTGAGCAGGATGCCGATATTGTTGGATTTCTGTACCGTGATGATTATTATGATCAGGAGTCAGAAAACCAAAATATTATTGAAATAATAATATCTAAACAACGTAACGGTCCCGTTGGCAATGTGGAACTCGCCTTCGTAAAGGAATATAACAAATTCGTTGACCTTGACAGAAGATACAGTGACGCCGACGTACCACCGGCCTAAACGCTATCCTTTTTTTACCACCTCAGGTCATCCAATTTATGGATGACCTGAGGTGGTTTTTTGTGTTTTATATGTGTCTAAACAATAGTAAGGCTTCTGAGTTATTCATACTCAGAAGCCTGAAATATATTCATCACAGCTCGTCACGCCTTCTGTAAGAAGTTACGCCGAGTGTGTATGAATCAATAAGACGTAAGCCATTTATCAATGATATGGGCAACTCCGTGTTCATCATTGGACTTTGTTATACAGTCGCCGGCTTTTTTCACTAAATCATGGGCATTTGACATTGCTGCACTGTGGCCAGCGGCTTCGAACATGGACAGATCATTAGGACTGTCTCCAATTACACCAGTATCTTGCAGGGAGATGCCTTTATAATCCGCTAATCTTCTCAATGCGTTGCCCTTTGAAGCATCCTTATGCTCAAGTTCGAAGTTATGAAGAGAAGAGCTGACTAACGTTAAATGGTCGTGTTCCTCGAACTGACGCCAGCCTGTGGTGAGTTTATCCTGATCAAACGAAAAAGCGAGCACATTGTAGAGCGGAACATCGGCCGCCAGAATTTCTTGATATGATTCAACATGCAGAAACCCTTGCTGTCCAAATTGTTTGTTCATGGCCAGCTTTAAATCGGAAATATCTGCTTTTGGATTGGCACTCCTAATCCTATCAAGTTCGATATTGAGCAGTTCCCGGCCATTCTGTGGAGTAAGGATTGCTGAATCACTGAAGACCTCATAATAGAATTCCTCCTGTTCAAGCCACTGTAATATCTCTTTCCCATCTTTAGGATCAATGGAAGTAGCGTCAAAGTATCCCCCATCAGGCTGATGCATGGTGGCTCCATTTGCTCCTATTACCCATGTGAGCAGTCCAGTATTTTTGAAAACTTCCCGCACATCGAATTCAGCTCGTCCCGTAGCAATGACAACTTCTATTCCTCTAGCTTGAGCCTTTTTAATCGCTGCAATATTTTCTTCACTGATGGAACTTTGACTATTTAAAAGAGTTCCATCCAAATCAATGGCAATCATTTTCATAGTTATGCCTCCTCCTCCGTTACGACCAACTCGACCTGGTGGGTGCTGAGAAGCTTCTGAAATTCAGTACTAGGTGTACGATCTGTAATCAGCAGGTCGATATCTTCTAAACTTGCATACTGGTAAAAATCGGTTATTCCTATCTTAGTATGGTCAGCAAGAACCGTAACCTGTTTGGCCTGTTCAAGCATTTTTCTTTTCACCATACCGTCTTCTTCATGAGCAATAGTTAAGCCATGCTCGGAGATCCCTACTACGCCAATGAAAGCATGATCGACGTAATATTTTGAGAGCCGGTCAATGACGGAGGTGCCATATAAAAAACGATGTTCCTTATGCAGCTGGCCACCGAGTAAATGAATCGTAACGTTTGCTTTATTTGATAAAATTTCTGCCTGGTTAATAGAATTTGTAATAACAGTACAGTCGATTTCTTTCATTTGATCTGCGCATGACTGAACAGTAGTTGAAGCATCTAATATCACTTTATCGCCATTCCTGATCAGTGAGGCTGCTTTTCGCCCAATATGGAATTTTTCTCCGGAATCAGTCCGAAGGCGATTGGAATAGTCCTTAATTTTGTTATGAATAGAAGGCGGGATGGCTCCCCCTCTTGTTCGTAAAATCGCTTGCTGTTCTTCGAGCTTTACGAGGTCTCTCCGGGCTGTATCACGAGAAACGTCAAAGAGTTCGCAGATTTTTTCTACTGAAATTCGTTTTTCATTCCTTAAGTAAGTAAGAATCTCAATAAGCCGTTCCTCTTGGTACATTGCAATCATCACTCCTTTGTAAGTTATTATAAGTAATTATGACATTTAGTTCAAGTGATATAAGTTATTATAAGTATATATAAGTAATAACAAGAAGTAGTATAATCGAACATTATTATTAAAATAATATATATTGTTCGGGTTTGCGTTGACGAATGAATAAAATATTGATAAACTGACCATGTATTTAATTTAAAAAGTAAATTTTATTGGCGGAGGTGCCATTATGTCTTCAGTAGTAGTTGTCGGAACCCAATGGGGCGATGAAGGTAAAGGTAAAATTACTGATTTTCTATCACAAAATGCCGAAGTTGTAGCTCGTTATCAAGGCGGAAACAACGCGGGGCATACCATTAAATTTGATGAAGTCACGTATAAATTGCATCTGATTCCTTCAGGGATCTTTTTTGGTGAGAAGATTTGTGTTTTAGGAAATGGGATGGTTGTCGATCCGAAGGCTCTCTTAGAAGAATTGAAGTACTTACATGATCGAGGAATTTCAACGGATAATTTGCGAATCAGCAATCGTGCACATATTATCCTTCCATACCACCTGAAACTTGATGCACTGCAGGAAGAAGAAAAAGGTGCCAATAAAATTGGAACAACACGAAAAGGAATTGGCCCAGCCTATATGGATAAAGCAGCCAGAACAGGGATTAGGGTGGCTGATCTTCTGGACAAAGAGAGTTTTCGTGAAAAGCTTGAACAGAATATAGCAGAAAAAAATCGTTTATTTGAAAAAGTATATGAAACAACACCATTTACTGTAGATGAAATACTAGATGAATATTACGAGTATGGACAAAAAATTAAAGAATACGTTTGTGATACATCAGTCGTCTTGAATGATAGCTTAGATGAAGGGCGGCGCGTTCTGTTTGAAGGGGCTCAAGGAGTTATGCTGGATATTGACCAGGGGACCTATCCATTTGTAACTTCCTCTAACCCTATTGCGGGCGGTGTCACAATTGGTTCAGGGGTAGGGCCTTCAAAAATCAAACACGTGGTCGGTGTTTCAAAAGCTTACACGACACGTGTGGGAGATGGGCCTTTTCCTACAGAACTGGATAATGAAGTGGGGAAACAAATTCGTGAAGTGGGCCGTGAATACGGAACAACAACAGGACGTCCGCGCCGAGTCGGCTGGTTTGATAGTGTAGTAGTTCGCCATGCGCGCCGAGTAAGCGGGATTACAGACCTTTCTTTAAACTCTATTGATGTCCTGACAGGAATTGATACATTAAAAATTTGTGTAGCCTATAAATATAAAGGTGAGATTATTAAGGAGTTTCCAGCTAGTTTGAAAGTGTTAGCTGAATGTGAACCTGTCTATGAAGAGATGCCGGGATGGAAAGAAGATATCACCGGAGCTAAAACGCTTTCTGATTTGCCTGTGAATGCTCGTCATTACTTGGAGCGTGTATCGCAGCTGACAGGTATTCCGTTGTCCATCTTTTCAGTTGGCCCTGACCGTTCCCAAACAAATGTTGTACGAAGTGTATATAGCGAATAGTATAATAGAAAGAATAAGCACGTCTCCCTCTTTAGGGGGGACGTGTTTTGTGTGAGGAAAGGAGCTTACTAT
Organism: Halobacillus ihumii; assembly: GCF_902726645.1. Classification (NCBI taxonomy): domain Bacteria; kingdom Bacillati; phylum Bacillota; class Bacilli; order Caryophanales; family Bacillaceae; genus Halobacillus; species Halobacillus ihumii. The sequence goes on along the minus strand of NZ_CACVAO010000001.1, from coordinate 2,086,584 downwards.
GAAAAGAATAAGTGTTTATGCTGGATCAAAGCCTGGGAGTAACCCGGCATTTACAGAACAATCAAAGGTATTGGGTGAAGTTTTTGCCGAGAAACAAATCGAACTTGTATACGGTGGAGCTAAGAGTGGACTAATGGGGGAACTGGCTGACTCCATTTTAGCATCAGGAGGAAGCGTGACAGGTATTATGCCGACACCGCTTTTTGAAAAAGAAATTGCTCACCAAAAGCTGACTTCATTTATTGAGGTCAAAACCATGCATGAAAGAAAAGCTAAAATGAGCGAATTGGCTGATGGCTTTATTGCCCTTCCTGGAGGGTTCGGGACATTCGAGGAACTGTTCGAAACGATAACGTGGGCTCAAATTGGGTTGCACACGAAGCCCATTGCGCTGCTAAATACTGAGGATTATTATACTCCGCTCCTAAACCTGATTGATCATGCAATTCAAGCAGGATTTGTTGCCGAGTCTAACCGGAGCTTGATTTTACAAGCTGCTGAACCAAGAGGACTTATAGAGAAGATGCAAAGTTGGCTGAGAGAGAAATAGAGGGACTACCCTTCCAATTTCTCTTTTGAAAGGACTAATCAAAAAATCTATTGCTGTTTGTATAGCTCTATGATATGATAAATATCGTTGCCGTAAGAAACGGTCCGGTAGTTCAGTTGGTTAGAATGCCTGCCTGTCACGCAGGAGGTCGCGGGTTCGAGTCCCGTCCGGACCGCCATTTTACATAAAACTTCCTGTTTACTTTAAATTTTATATTATTATGGCTCGGTAGCTCAGTCGGTAGAGCAACGGACTGAAAATCCGTGTGTCGGCGGTTCGATTCCGTCCCGAGCCACTATTAAACAAACGCCCGTGAGCTGCTCACGGGCGTTTTTAGTATTTCTTATTATGAAACTATAGTTAGGAACCTACAATGGAGCCAGGTGGATTCAATTTTGGCTGCGTTAATTCGACAAAAACCCCTTTAGAGAGGACTATTTGCACCTTTTTATCGATCTGTGTAACATTTGCGCAATAATGATGGATAAATAACCCATTAATTTGTGTAAAAGTACACCTTTTGGGAATTTGATTACACCTTATAAGAGAATTTTGGAAGCAATATTATAAATTGTTTACATCTTTTAAATATCCTGTCGAATCATGTTTAGTTATGATACCTTGAAAAAGGTGTCAACTATATAAAAAAAGAGAGAGATAGAGATTTGATTTGGGGGAAAGGACCGTGAAACAGACGACTGGTATTTGGAAAAAAGTCGCCATAATGACTTTGCTTGGATTTGGTTTGAGCCTTGGGGCTACATCATATGCTGAAGGCAATCTGGAAACTATATACCACGTATATATGGGAGATAAACATGTAGGAGTAGTGGACGAAAAGGAAGTCGTTCAAACCTATATAGATCAACGCTTGGACCAAGCCCAGGAAGATCGTAATCATCTTCAGGTTACAACAGAAAGAGATATAGTGTACGTACCTGAAAAAATGTTTACACCTTCTCATGATAATGAAGAAGTTATGAATGTCATCAAAAACGATATCACTATTGTGGCCGATGCTGTGGCATTAACAGTCGGTGATCGAACTGTAGCTTATCTTCCAAGTGAAGATAAGGCCCAGAAAGCTATCCAGCAGTACAAAGCGCAATATGTTGATGAAGAGGTGCTTCGTAACTTAAAAGAGAGAAAAGAGAATGGTGAAGAACCGAATATTGATGATTCTACTATAATAGACGTTAAACTTACTAATGAGGTTTCAAAAAAAGAAGAAAAAGTGAAACCTGGGGAAGTTGTAACGGTAGAGGAAGCCGTGAATATTTTACAAAAAGGGACACCGGAAGAAACGCTTCACACTGTCGAAGAAGGTGAAGTACTTAGCGAAATATCTTCTAAGTATGATCTCTCCAAGGAGAAATTGTACGAGTTGAATCCTGAACTAAGTAAAGGGGAACCTTTACAGATTGGACAAGAACTGAATGTGACAGAGCTTGAACCGTTAACAAAGGTTCTCGTTACAGAAGAAGGGATCAAAGAGGAGACGATTTCTTACGAGACGAAGGTTGTTGAAACAGATGATCTTCGTAAAGGTGAAACAGAAGTAAAACAAGAGGGGCAGGAAGGAAAAAAGGAAGTTCATTATTCCTTAAAAGAGAAAAACGGTAATGTAATCAAAGAGAAAACATTGGATGAAGAAGTCATTACAGAACCTGTTAAAGAAATCATTCTAAAAGGAACGAAAGTGACACCATCACAAGGGACTGGAGAATTTGAATGGCCGGCTGTAGGCGGGACGATTACAAGTGAGCAAGGTTCAAGATGGGGCGACTTTCATAAAGGGATTGATATCTCTGGTGTGAGTGACCATACGATTAAATCAGCTGACAATGGAGTCGTTGTTTCAGCAGGAAGTGATGGCGACTATGGGAATAAGGTCGTGATCAATCATAACAATGGCTATAAAACCATTTACGCTCATTTAGCGTCCATTAGTGTAAGTCCAGGGGAAACTGTTGAAAAGGGAAGCGCGATCGGAGTTATGGGAACGACTGGAGATTCAACAGGGGTACACTTGCACTTTGAAGTATATAAAGATGGTTCCTTACAAAATCCCCTTTCATATTTTTAATAGACGAACCGCTATGTGCATCATAGCGGTTTTTTGTTTGTTTAGGATAATATAAATGTGTTTACTTAAGCTATGGACAAGTTTGAATGAAGTTAGCCGTCTTGAGCGCAAAGCGCTCAAGACACGCAAGAACAGCGCTTCTCCCTTATGCAGGGAGGTTATTTCAGTTGAAGTAAGACATTTGGCTGTAAATAAGTTAAAATAAGGGAAAGTATTGAAGTAGATGAAAAGGAAGTGACTAGTATGGCGCTAAAGATCTTAGTAGTAGACGATGAAAAGCCAATTGCAGATATATTGAAGTTTAATTTAGAAAAAGAGGGCTATGATGTGGTCTGCGCTTATGATGGGGATGAAGCCATTCAAAAAGCAGATCAAGAAGACCCTGATTTAATTTTGCTTGATATTATGCTGCCTCATAAAGATGGGAATGAAGTGTGTCGTGAGGTCCGTAAAAATCACACGATGCCGATTATAATGCTGACAGCAAAAGATGCAGAAATCGATAAGGTATTAGGCTTGGAGATGGGTGCCGATGACTATGTGACCAAACCGTTCAGTAATCGTGAGCTGATTGCCAGGGTAAAGGCTAATTTGCGCAGACATCAGCAAGAACCAGAGGATCAGTCTCAACAATCGAAAGACATTACGATCGGACGTTTAGCCATTCACCCTGATGCCTATACAGTCACTCGGGATGGATCCTATATTGAACTTACGCACCGTGAATTTGAATTGCTGCATTACCTTGCCCGTCATATTGGACAAGTGATGACTCGTGAGCATTTGCTCGAGACAGTGTGGGGGTATGATTACTACGGAGATGTACGTACAGTCGATGTTACGGTTCGTCGTCTTCGTGAAAAAATTGAGGAGAATCCGAGTAATCCAGCATGGATTGTGACTCGACGCGGGGTCGGTTACTATTTGAGAAACCCAGAGCAGGAGTAGGGTTATATGAAGAAAGTGAGCTTTTTTCAGTCAGTCAGACTGAAGCTTATTGTTGTTTATATTTTATTACTCCTGTTAGGTATTCAGGTGATTGGGGCATATTTTGTTGATAAGCTTGAGGAGCAGCTTAAGGATAACTTTACGAGTTCCGTCGAAGGGACGATTCGCTCTCTTACTTATAGCTTGCAAAATTCATTTCAATTAGAACGAGACGAAACAGATCCTAGTCTCAAGTCCGATGTCCAAAATTTAATTCAGGATTTTGACGAATCTGACATCCAAAAACTTCTGGTGGTAGATAGTAATGGACGTATCATTGCAGAACAAAATGAAGAGTTAAGAAATTCAAACGTTGGGAAGAAGGTTATTAATCCTCGAATCACCTCTGCTTTACAACTGCCCTCTTCCGATACTTCACCAGTTATGAGGCAGGATGGAGAAACGGGTAACCGCTTATTAGTAGGGGCAACTTCTATCCTTAGCAGTAACGAAGAACAAGCACTCGGTGCCGTGTTTTATCAAGCTGATATGAGTGAAGTTTATGAACAGCTTCAGACGATCAATAATATTTTTGCTACGGGGGCAGTGCTGGCTATTACAATTACTGCATTACTTGGAATTTTGGTCGCACGGACGATCACGAAACCTCTGTCTGCGATGCGAAGACAGGCTTTAGTCATGTCTACGGGCGACTTTTCACAAAAAGTAACGGTTCACGGAAACGATGAGATCGGACAATTAGGGATAGCCTTTAATGATTTAACGGATAAGTTAAAGTTATCTCAAGCCACCACCGAAGGAGAACGAAGGAAACTTAGTTCCGTCCTTTCCAACATGTCAGACGGGGTTATCGCAACAGATCGTTTAGGAGCTGTAACATTAATGAATGCTCCAGCGTCTAAACTGATTGGACAAAGCTTTGAAGAAGTCCAAGGGCAATCATTAATTGATATCTTGGACTTAACGGATCAGATCGGTGAAGTGTCAGAGATTGATTCCATTGGTTCAGTGATTATTGATTTGAGTGAGGAGGACCAGCACCTTCTATTAAAAGCTAATTTCTCTGTTGTACAAGACGAAAATGAAGAGATGAATGGCTTTATTACTGTACTTAGTGATGTAACTGAACAAGAAAAAGTAGAACAGGAGCGACGAGAATTTGTGTCGAATGTGTCACATGAACTCCGTACTCCGTTGACAACGATGAGGAGCTATATTGAGGCACTGACGGACGGTGCGTGGAAGGACGAAGAAATTGCACCAAGATTCTTAGATGTGACGCAAAATGAAACAGATCGAATGATTCGACTCGTCAATGATTTGCTCCAATTGTCGAAAATGGAGCGTAAGGAAGACACTGGATTATTTAAGGAAAAAGTCGATTTTGTCCCTTTCTTCGGACATATTATAGATCGCTTCGAGATGAATCGGGACGAAAATACGGCTCATCAACGTGAGCTTTCCAAGCAACACCTTTTTGTATGGATCGATAAAGATAAAATCACACAAGTTCTAGACAATGTGATTTCAAATGCGATTAAGTATTCGCCTGAAGGAGGAACCATTACCTTCCAAGCACAGCCTGTTAATAAACATCTTCAAGTGAGCATCTCGGATCAGGGACTAGGTATGCCTTCCGACACAGTCGATAAAATATTTGACCGCTTTTATCGTGTCGATAAAGCACGGTCGAGAGAAATGGGCGGTACAGGACTTGGACTAGCTATTGCCCGGGAAATAATTGAAGCCCATCATGGTGAAATATGGGCTAAAAGCCAAGAAGGTAAGGGGACCACTGTCTTCTTTACACTTCCGCTAATCAGTCAGAAGCGGAGGCGGAAAAAATGAAGTTTGAAACACTTAAGTCCATCATTTTATTAATTCTTATTTGTTTTAGTTTATTATTAACTGTCGGCTTATGGAATTATCAGCCTCTCACTGATGAGGTAGGTGAGGACAATGAAAATGTAGTAGATGAGACTACAATTGGCGGTAAGGAAGTTAAAATGTCTTCCTTAATTGCCCCTTCTCAGTTTGTATTTCATAGGAACGGAGCTCATTATTCTTTTGAAGATGGCAAAGATCGTGAGAATGCTTACAAGATCATGAAAAATTGGACGCTGTTTAATATTCACACAGTGGAAAACCGTGTTGTTCCTGAAGCGGCCAAAATGATGGAGGTTATTTTTCCGACGAATATACCTGCTCAGGCCATTAAAAACATCTTTACTCTTGGAGAACAGGATTTCGGTCCTTCTTCAGGTGAATTTAGGAGAATCTTTTTTTCAATTAATGACAATGGCAGTGTAGATGTCTTCTTTAAACCTGAATCGAAGGATGCTCTCGCATATGAGGCCTCACTTCGAAGCGAAAATATATATCAGCTGGAAAATTTAATTGCCACTACCGAAGGACTAAGGGAACAAGTTATGTTTACTGGCGATGGAGAGAAGCGAATATTTCTTCCAAAAGACAAGGTTGTAGTTCCTTGGCACATTCTGGATACTACTACAATTCCGGTTGCTCCTTTAAAGAACTCATTATTTGAAGATCCCTCCATTGTCGAGAGTTTCCCTGCTCCAAGAGTAGAACAAAGACTTACTGATTCCCTCAGTAATCTCGAGGTGATGATAGGCGGGAAACGAATGGTTTTTTCTAAGTTGCCTAGTGAGCCTTCTCCTCAGACTGCCATGAGTTCTTATGAGGTATTAGATAAGAGTATTAGCTTCATCAATGCGCATGAGGGGTGGACAGACACCTTCAGGCTAGGTGATTTGTCGACAGCGAACACGTCGATCACCTATTATATGTATCAAAAACATTTACCGGTTTTGGCAAGTGAAGATAACATTCATACCATTAAGGTAGATTATCAAAATGGTCAAGAGAAACGTTATACACGCCCATTGGTTCGTCTGGAACCCTCGATTAATAAATCAGATGGAACAGACACACTTTCATCAGGGGATAAAATTATTGCCCTTATTAATGAATCGCGCAAGTATAATAGTAAGCTCATTGAAGATATCGAAATCGGCTACAAGCTTGTACAGCAAAGTGGGGGATATGGGGGCTATTCCCTAATTCCTAAATGGTTTATCTTAGAGAATGGCAGCTGGAAAGAAGTCGAAGAATCATTCGCACGAGAAGGAGGGGTAGCTGGTGCAATGGGGGCAAATTAAAACGTTGTTCATCTTTAGTTTCCTTGTGCTCGATTTATTCCTTCTTCAACAATTTCTGGATAAGCAAACCAGTATTCAAACGATTGGAGATTCTCAATATGAAACGAGCTTAAGCAACGCAGATATAACCATTTCCAATAATGTACCAGAAGAAGCACCTACAGTAAGTTTACTCACTGCTTCTGCTGGTGACTTCACTGAAGAGCAGCTTGAGGTGATAAGTAAACTTGAGGGCCAGACGGCTAAAGTATATAATAAGAACCTTTTAGCCTCGACTTTAGATGAGCCTGTTGAAGTAACAGAAGAAACACTTGCAGGAGTTGTCAGCAAATATGTTCCATTTAGCAGCCAATATTCATTTTGGAACTTGAATGAAGAGCTGGGCAGGGCAGTTTTTTTCCAAAAGGCAAATTCTCGAACAGTGTATTATAACTCTGGCGGTGTGCTGATTGTTCATATTGAAAACGGCAAAATGACGGGCTATCAGCTTGTTCGCCTCAAGGTACTGAATCAGTCAGGGGAAGAGAAACAAGAATTGATAAACCCGTTGGAAGTGGTAGAACGGTTATATACGGATGGAGTTATAAATGGGGGAGACACAGTTACGGACATGTCGATTGGCTACTATTCAGCATATAGCTTAGACCCTGGGGGAAAAGCGAGTAAGCAATTATTCGCTCCTGTATGGAAAGTGACCATTAATGGTAATGACGATGCTTTTTATTCTGCTCTGGCAGCCAAGCCCATTTATTTACAACTTGATGAAAATGAGTTTATTCAAAAAACTATGAATGGCTTTGAAGAGATCAAGTCGGGGAATAGTCAAACCGTTATAACAAATAAAGGAGAAAACACTGAAGAATAAAGGGAGATGGAGTGTCTATATGACATTAAGACTTAGCGTACTAGCATCAGGAAGTACGGGGAATGCTTTTTATATAGAATCTGGAGAAGAGAAGATCCTGGTTGATGCTGGTCTTAGCGGGAAAAGGATTGAAGGGTTGCTGGAACAAGTGGATGTGGATCCGGCAGAACTGACCAGAATTCTGGTTACCCATGAACATAGTGATCATATCAAAGGCCTTGGAATCATGGCCCGCCGTTATAAGCTGCCTATTTATGCAAATGAAAAGACATGGAATGCAATGGAAGGACAACTTGGCAAGCTATCTGTTGACCAGAAATTCCACTTTAATATGGAAGAAACGAAATCATTTGGCGGAATTGATGTTGAGTCCTTTGCTGTTTCACATGACGCAGCAGAACCGATGTTTTATACATTTCGTAACAGCCGGAAAAAGGTGGCACTCGTTACTGATTTAGGGTATGTTTCTGAACGGATTAAAAAAACTGTTGAGGATGCTGATGCTTATATATTTGAATCCAATCATGATGTGAGTATGCTGCGCATGGGGCGCTATCCATGGAATGTAAAGCGGAGGATTCTAGGCGACTCAGGGCATGTGTCTAACGAGGATTCTGCTCTCGCTCTGTCTGATATATTAACTGATCGGACCAAACGGATATATCTAGCACATTTAAGTCTCGATAATAACATGAAGGATTTAGCCCGTATGTCCGTTAAGAATGTATTGGAAGAGCGTGGCTTTGAGGTTGGATCACGTATTGAGCTTCATGATACCGATCCGGCACAGGCCACACCAATTTATGAAGTATAGCAGGTTTTAAATGGGTTGGGATAAGGTAACAATAAGATAGGTAGAAGGAAAGCCGAAATGAAAGGAAAGGTGGAAAACGTGGGTTATTATGACGATCATTCACCAGCCAATCAGCGGCAAAAAGGTCGACGTCGCTTTGTTATGCCAACGATCGTTGGGGTCGTTCTTGGAGCAGTTCTCGTGCTGCTCGCTTTACCAGCGCTGGTCCAGACAAACATACTGCCATATAATATTACTCCAAATGAACAACAATCGGCTGAGGATGGGGGTACTCCCAATGAGGACCCCGCACAAACAGTCGAGTTAGATGTAACAAGCCAAATTACTAAAGTGGTGGAAGAAGTATCTCCTGCAGTTGTAGGGGTTATTAACCTCCAATCTCAGCAAAATTTCTGGGAGCAGAGAGGGGATCCTGAGCAGGCAGGGGCCGGATCAGGAGTTATTTATAAGAAAGAAGATGGCACTGCCTATGTAGTGACGAATTATCACGTCATTGAAGGGGCTAGCGAAATTGAAGTCGTTCTTTCCGATGGTACAAGGAAGAAAGCACAGCTGGTCGGCGGGGATGTATTTACTGATCTAGCAGTACTTAAGATGTCGAGTGAAAATGTGAAGAAAGTTGCTGAGTTTGGTTCATCTGACAACTTACAAGTAGGAGAACCAGCTATTGCAATCGGAAACCCTCTAGGCCTGCGATTTGCAGGATCCGTCACTAAAGGAATTATCAGCGGGAAACAACGGGCGATTCCTCAGGATTTTAATGGAGACGGCCAAAAAGACTGGCAATCAGAAGTTATTCAAACTGATGCAGCCATTAACCCTGGAAACAGCGGAGGAGCACTTATAAACATAGAAGGACAAGTCATTGGGATTAACTCCATGAAAATCGCTCAGTCAGCTGTAGAAGGCATTGGTTTTGCGATACCAATTGAAACAGTTAAACCGATCATCGCAGAGCTTGAGCAGTATGGACAAGTTAATCGGGCATTCATAGGAATCGAAGCCTACTCATTATCGCAAGTTCCAACTTCTGAATGGCGAAGCACTTTGAATTTACCTGAAGATGTGGATGGCGGCTTATACATTCGAAGTATTACGAGAATGTCACCTGCCGATAAAGTTGGATTAGAACCACTTGATGTCATTACAGCGGTCGATGGTGAGCCGGTAGAAGATATTATCGACTTACGCAAGTATCTTTATAAACAGAAAGACCCTGGTGATGAAATGGAAATCACATATTATCGGGACGGAGAAAAGAATACGGTTACTGTAACGTTAGGTTCCCAGCAATAAAAATGAGGGCGCATGCATTGATCATATCAATGCATGCGCCTTTTTAAGCGGAAGTCATACACACTTATCCACAGCATGTTGATAAATCTATGGATAAATAGCATATATGGTAGCGAACATATATACTACTACCATATAGACTTTAAGTTATGCACAGGCGTGGATAAAATCAGGGGATAACTTGTTCATAGCCTAGGAAAACCTGTTAGTAAAAGCCAATTAACATAGGGTGTGTATAAGTCTGTGGACAATTGTGGGTAACTATTTTCGTTAGTCCTTCTTTCCACATGTGAATAACAGTGGTGGCGCAGTATTAGCGTTTATCCACAATACCTGCTAGTTAATCACATATCATTGAAAACATATGTTCATCCATCCATACACATGAGCTGGTTTTACTAACGACATACGAGAAATGTCTATTAGGGCCTTCATGTTGTGCACTTGATATAGAAATCACTCTGAAATTAAATGCTGCGATCAAAAAGATGTTCGGAAATAAGTTTATTTCGTACAATGGTGGAAATGAGGGAGGAATTACATATGATCGATTTACGAAGTGATACAGTAACAAAACCAACGCAAGCAATGAGAAAAGCTGCCTTTGAAGCCGAAGTAGGAGATGATGTATATGGCGAGGATCCTACGGTTCACCTGTTAGAGGAAATGGCTGCGAAACTTCTTGGTAAAGAAGCCGCTTTATTTGTGACAAGCGGAACACAGGGAAATCAGGTGGCGGTGTTAACACATTGTCACCCAGGTGATGAAGTACTGCTTGAGGCAAATTCCCATCTATTTTTATATGAAGGGGCCTCCATGTCTGCATTGGCTGGTGTTCAGCCTCGAACCATTCATGGTAACCGCGGAGCGATGGACCCAGAAGAGGTGCGGGCTGCTATCCGTCCAGAGGATATTCATTTTCCAGAAACCGGCCTTATTTGTATAGAGAATACCCATAATAAAGCCGGAGGAGCTGTTGTACCACTTGAAAATATGCAGGCCATTTATGAAGTGGCTCGCGAGCGCCAGATCCCTGTACACCTGGATGGAGCGAGGTTGTTCAATGCGTCAGTGGCGTCAGGTATATCACTTGAACATTATGCAGCTCAGGCGGATACGGTTCAGTTTTGTTTATCAAAAGGGCTCGGCGCTCCAATGGGTTCAATCATATCCGGCTCTTATGAATTCATTAATAAAGCTCGAAAATGGCGCAAGCGTCTGGGAGGCGGCCTGAGGCAGGTGGGTATGGTTGCAGCACCTGGATTAGTAGCTTTATCCGAAATGGTTGATCGATTAGCGGAAGATCACGAACACGCCCGACAACTCGCTGAAGGACTTGACCAAATTGGTGGTCTAAGTTTGGAAGGGCAAGTAGAGACCAACATTGTTCTGGTTAATGTAGCTGGCCTAGGAAAGTCAGCTGATGAATTCCTGACCGATTTAAAGAGTATCGATGTATTAGCAGTTCCATTTGGACCTGAAACAGTAAGATTCGTAACAAACTATGATGTGAGTGCAAAAGATATAGAATCTGTTCTAAAGCGTGTGAAACAATTATTTTCAGATCGTTAAATTTTATGATAAATTCCGCCATTAATAGTCACAATTCAAATTTTTCCACGAAAAATGTAGTATACAAGAAACTTTTTGTCTTCAACTTAGGTCTAATTAGTGAAATAGGCTCTCAAGTTCATCAAGGCCACCGGATGGTCAGATTTAGGTATAACAGGCATTAGAAAACATGGTACAATATCTGTATAGACAAGCAGCTTTAAATGACTTGTTTCAAACGTTTTGGGAAACCATTAGACAAAATATGAGAGCTGTACACTTTCTCCTTCAAAAGCAGTATACAGTTTTTAAAAACGTGTACATTAGGAGTATAACCATGAGAGAACGTGAGTCTAATGTGTCGAGGCTTCCCGCTAATTTCTCTAAAAGAAAGAAGGATTCCCTATGTGCGGATTTATTGGGGTATTACACAACAAAGGAAATCAAGTTAATCAGGAATATGAACAACAATTTAGTAAAAAGAATAATTTTATTAAGCATCGTGGCCCTGATGATGAAGGGTATTACCATGATGAATATATCTCACTTGGATTTCGGCGCTTAAGTATCATTGATATTGAGAGTGGTCATCAACCCTTTCACTTTGAGAATGATCGCTACTGGATGGTCTTCAACGGTGAAATTTATAACTATGTAGAACTTCGCGAGCAGCTGAGGAACAAAGGTTATACCTTCGAAACAGAATCGGACACAGAAGTGATTGCAGTCCTATTCCAGGATCAGAAGGAACAAGCCTTTAGTAAGCTGCGGGGCATGTTCGCTATTTTAATTTGGGACAAGGAAACGAATACTTTGCACGGGGCACGTGACCCGTTTGGCATTAAACCATTGTTTTATACAAAGACAGACGATGCTTTAAGTTTTGCATCTGAGAAGAAGAGTCTGGCTGAAGCAGGCGGCAAGGTAGATACTGAGGCTTTGCAGCACTATTTAAGCTATCAATATGTCCCTGAACCGATGACATTAACGGAAGGCGTTCAAAAACTGGAACCGGGTCATTATTTTGTAAAAACTCCAGATGAGCCGCTTGTCATTGAGCGTTATTTCCATGCTACATTCCAACCCGTTCTTACGGATGAGAATCGGATGATTTCACAAATTCAGGATGCGTTATATAATTCTGTCGATGTTCACATGCGAAGTGATGTTCCTGTAGGTTCATTCCTATCTGGCGGTATCGATTCATCGATCATCGTGGCGATCGCCAGAGAATATAATCCAGACATTAAAACGTTCTCTGTAGGATTTGAGCGTGAAGGTTATTCAGAAGTTGACGTAGCAAAAGAAACAGCAGATAAACTTAACGTAACCAATCATTCATACATCATCACACCTGAGGAATACGTTCAGAAGCTGCCTAAAATTATGTGGCACATGGACGATCCATTAGCAGATCCGGCCTGTGTACCGCTTTATTTTGTTGCTCGAGAAGCAAGAAAGCACGTCACGGTCGTTTTATCCGGTGAAGGGGCAGACGAGCTTTTCGGCGGCTATAATATTTATCGTGAATCGGAGTCATTGAAGGCATTTGATTCAATGCCGCCTGTTGTAAAAAAAGCCCTGCAAAAAGTAGCGCATATGCTGCCTGAAGGCGTCCGGGGCAAGAGCTTCCTTGAGCGTGGTACCACGCCATTGAAGGATCGTTATATTGGCAACGCGAAAATGTTTGAAGAACGTGAGAAGGAAAATTTATTGAAGCAATTTTCCAAGGACAGTACGTATCAATCATTAACGAAGAGTCTGTATGAAAACGTTGAGAATGATCATCCTGTTCACCAAATGCAATATGTTGATATTCATACATGGCTGCGTGGAGACATTTTACTAAAAGCAGATAAAATGACGATGGCGAACTCACTGGAACTGCGTGTTCCTTTCCTCGATAAGGAAGTGTTTAACGTAGCTCGCGAGCTACCGGTTGCAAGTAAGATTGCTGACGGTACAACGAAGTCCATTTTACGCAAAGCATCCCGCGGAATTGTTCCGGATCACGTGCTGGATCGTAAAAAGCTCGGCTTCCCTGTACCGATTCGCCATTGGCTGCGGAATGAATTGTATGACTGGGCGAAAAAACTGATTGTTACAAGTGAAACAGACCATCTCATTCATAAATCAGTCGTCCTTGATTTGCTGGAGGCACACGTTCAGCAAAAAGGGGATTACTCCAGAAAAATATGGACGGTACTCGTGTTTATGCTGTGGCATCAGATCTATGTAGAAGGCGTATATTCTTTTGAAGAGCTGCAGAAAGAAGATGAGACGGAAAGTAAAGTACTTGAACAGATGGTAATGGTTTGATTTTTGAAAATAACTTCCTTATAAGGTCAGCTCCACTTCCATATGGAGCTGACCTTATTTTGTCATCAGTTAAGCTGACAGCCTCCTTTATAACTAAATGGCGTAGACTACTTAAAAAAGAATGAAGGTTCTAAAAAGGAATAGAACTCGTACAAGTAGTATAGAGTGTATTAAAGAACGGAGGCTTAAATAAAAGATGAAAAAAAGATTTGTGCTGTGGACGGCTGTTCTTTTCCCGATTTATGCCTTTCTCGTCTATCTTTATTTGTTCCACATAGCTGGTACAGGAGTGCCGGCTGCCTATCAAGGCACAGCAGCCGACCCATCTACCTTTATGACAACGAAGGAACTAGAATTGAGTCAAGAATTCTCAAGATATAAGGATTTCTTATTTTTTATTGGAATTCCTTTAGAAGCACTGATTTATTTAGGTGTACTTGTTTTTGGCCTTTCCTCCATTTTTAAGCGATTTGGTGAAGGAGTTTCCCGGTTTTCCATCATTAAAATCCCTATTTATGTATTACTATTGTCCGCATTTACATGGATTCTTACATTTCCGATCGATTACGCTGAACGCAAGCTTTCAGTAACATACGGCATTTCAACGCAAAGTTTTTCAAGCTGGATGCAGGATCTGCTGTTAAGTTTCTGGATCGGGACATTGATCATGACTATTCTCATCACTGTTTTATACTGGCTGATGAATCGCTTTACGAAACGCTGGTGGCTCTATGCCTGGTTCCTTCTTATCCCTTTCTTTATCTTTATGATGTATATTCAGCCTGTCGTGATTGATCCGCTTTACAATGACTTCTCCAGATTAAATGATCCGATGTTAGAGGAAAAGATCCTTAATCTTGCGGATGAAGCTGACATTCCTGCTGAACGTGTGTACCAGGTCAATATGTCTGAAGAAACAAACGCTATGAATGCTTATGTAAATGGGATCGGTTCGAACCTGCGCATTGTACTTTGGGATACGACCTTAAATAACCTGAAGGATAAAGAAGTTTTGTTCATTATGGCACACGAAATCGGCCATTATGTGATGGACCATCTTTATTTAAATCTAGCGGCTGTCATTTTTTCCAGTCTGATTGGTTTGTACATTGCCTATCGAGTTCTTCATGTAGTTGTTCGTAAATGGGGAGCAGGCTGGGGTGTGAAACATGTGGCTGATATATCCTCACTGCCTGCATTGTTTATCATCTTATCCTTGTTGTCCTTTGCGTCAAGTCCAGCTGAATTAGCCATTTCGCGTGGAGCTGAAAAAGCAGCAGACCAGTACGCTATCGAGATGACCGAGGATCCAAAAGCAGCAGTAGGCTCTTTTCAAAAATTAACCGTTAATGGCTTAAGTGACGTGAATCCGCCCGCTCTCGTCAAGTTTTTCAGATATGGCCATCCAACGATGATGGAGCGGATTTCCATGCTTGAGGAGTATAAGGAGTGAGATGTCTGGGAGTTTGCCCTGGGGATTGTCCTGTAACTTCATGGGATTGTTCCGCTTCTCAGGAGGATTGTTCCCGTACTCGGCATGATTGTTTCTTAACGGGGGAAGATTGTTCCCGTACTCAACATGATTGTTCGCTAACCCAAATAGATTGTTCTTTAACTCAAATTATGAAAGGTTCTCCGGCCACATGGTACACTAAGGGTAACCATTTTTTTACGGAGGATACGACATGAAAATTACTATCATAACCGTTGGGAAACTAAAAGAGAAGTACTTGAAACAAGGCATCCAAGAATACGTAAAACGACTTGGCCCTTACGCTAAAGTTGATGTTATAGAAGTTGCAGATGAAAAAGCTCCCGAAAACTTAAGCGAAGCGCAAATGCTTGAAGTGAAGCAAAAAGAAGGGGAGCGGATTCTGAGCAAAATCAATCCGGATAGCTATGTTATAACGCTGGAAATCGATGGCCAGCAGCTGACATCGGAGAAACTTGCCAAAAAAATGGACGACCTTGCTACCTATGGTAAGAGCAAGATCGCCTTTGTCATTGGCGGATCACTGGGGTTGAGTGATGAAGTTATGCAGCGAAGGGACTTCGGACTTTCGTTTTCTAAAATGACGTTTCCTCATCAGTTGATGCGGCTGGTGCTGGTGGAGCAAATTTATCGGGCTTTTAAGATTAATCGAGGAGAACCGTACCATAAGTAAATGATGTCTTTTTAATGATAGAACCGGGTCAATTTAATAACACCTAGCACCAAACTATTATTTTATACGGAGTAGTTTGAGCTGGGATACTTTTTGTAGAGGAGCCATAGATAACAATTAGATTTCGATTGGCAATTTCTTTTGAAAATGCTTGCCCATTCGGTAACCTTATTAGAGTAAATGGGGATACATGTAACTTTAGTTGGCCATCACTGCTCACCAACTGGCTGTTAAAAAATTCTACTTTTACATTTTGTGGCGAACTGTGTTTTACCATGACAAGTGCACGGTATTGTGGTGGATAGATTAATGGAACCGGGGCACTCCCATCATAATATCCCGTTACTCTGTCACCAACCGCCACCATAGCTTGATCGACAAAGTAAGTTGTAGACGCAACAACGAAATTAACAATTCGTCCCAATCCGTTTTCAACAGTTAGTAATTTATAACAACCTTCTCCTTCTCCATCTGCTCCAACTATAAAATCACTAATCGCAGTGATGACACCGTGAAAAGAATAAAAACTTATCATATTCAAAAGTCCTCCCAATTAGAAACATTGGAAAAAAACGGATCCTGTTTGGATTTATTTATATGATAAATCCAGCCACTTCTTCTCCAAAGGAATCCAACAATGGTGTTTCTCCCTTTTAATTTATGTGTAATTACCCATTCGGTGAATGTTAAGCCGGAACAGCTTTCTTTATAAAAAAAGAGAGGGAAGCACAAACGGCTCTCCTCTCCTATAAGGGGTAACGTCAGGAAAATGCGGATTTACAACGTTAAGGATTTTAAAAGATAAAAAAAGCTTAATTCCTCAGTATTTTAGTGAGAAATTAAGCTTTTGATTTTCAACAAACGCGCCCGTTCGTAATATAAGGTTAGCCAGATTTTTTACTGGTTGACCTTTTTTAATATGGTCTTATTATTAACGGTAGTCGGGGTAGAACGTAGCGCCCGTGGGGCTAAGATCCCGTCCGCAAAACTGTTCACCCCCTACTTGTATAAACGTGTTTCAGGCTGGTTGGGACAATGATCCCGTTTAACAAGCGAACCTACGACGTTACAAGAAGCCTTAGGGGATACCGACATTACGTACATTTAAAGGAGGAGAAATCGTATGAATCCAGTCATTGGTCTGGATGTTGCCAAAGGGGAAAGTCAGATTCAAGCGTTTTTAGATAAGGGAGAGCCTTATCGTAAAAGTTTTAGTATCCTGCATAATGTTAAAGAGCTTAATAAATTTCTTGACTTCTTAAAGGAGATTGAGTCTCTAGCTGGGGGAAAACCTTCGGTTATTTTGGAATCGACTGGACACTACCATACTCCTATTATTCAATTTTTAGAGGAACAACAATATATGTATATTATTGTTAATCCATTGATTGCACATCGAGCGAAAAGTTCAAGTTTGCGAAAGGTGAAAACAGATGCCATAGATGCCTACAACCTGTGTGAGCTTTATTATAAAGAGGAACTGGAACCTAGTAAGAAAAGAGGGATCCGCCTCTTAAACCTTCGTAATCTAACAAGACAGCACGAAACTATTTCAAGTGTAGCAGCACAAACCAAACTACAACTTCAATCGATATTGGACCAAGTATTTCCTGAATATAGAGGAGTATTTGTGAACCTGTATTCAAAAGTTTCTTTACAGGTACTTTTAATATTTCCAACATCGAAATCAGTTTTAAGTGTCACTGGACCTGTCTTAGCAGATAAAATAGCTTCACTATGTAAGAGTCGTTCAGATAAATGGGCTAAGGAAAAGGCAAAAAAGCTACGAGATGCAGCAATTCGTAACCCATTTCAAAATAACTTGTATCAAAGTCATATTATTAACCTAGAAATAATGATAAATATTGTTCTTCAATACCAAGAGCATCTATCAAAGTTAGCTGCTGAAATAGATGCCCTTGCCAAAGAAGTTGAAGAATATGAATTAATCCAATCTATCCCAGGTATCGGAGAAAAAATTGCGGCAACGATAATTTCTGAAATTGGTGAGATAGAAAGGTTTAATCATCCCAAAAAGCTCGTTGCATTCACTGGAGTCGATCCTAGTGTGTACTCCTCTGGTAAGTTTACAGCTTCCGTAAACCGTATTACCAAAAGAGGATCTAGCAGATTAAGACAAGCTCTATTTATGGCTGTTCAATGCGGAATACGAGACGCTCGTAAAAAGAAAACAAGCGTGGAAATCATTCCACGTAATAAAAGATTAAGAGAATTTTACGATAAGAAACGCGATGAAGGTAAACCTTTTAGAGTAGCGATCATCGCTTGTGTTAATAAGCTTTTACATTGGATTTTTGCAATGCTTAAAAGTAATACAACTTTCCTAGATATAGCTTAAAAACTATATTAATCAATTTAAATACAAAATCTTCCAACCAGAGCATAACGGAAGGTTATTTGGCATGTTCATTTTTAGTATAGCATGGAAAACTTAAGATTTTTAATGAAAAATGTTGACAACTATTAGCTGGTTTTGAGGAAGATCATGGCAGATGGGCATGAGCGCTTTATCTATTATCAAATAAAAAATAAAGAGAGGCTGCATGATTAACAGCCCCCCTATACGATCGACGAATTATTTTTCTAAAAGCTTTAGAGATTCGCGATTGAATGCAGGAAGATCATCAGGTGTTCTGCTTGTTACAAGGTTTCCATCTACGATTACTTCTTCATCTTTTACAGTTGCTCCTGCATTTTCCAAGTCTTTTCTTACGGAAACAAAGCTTGTTAGCTCTCTACCTTTTAGTTGGTCTGTATTAACGAGAAACTGTGGACCATGGCAAATTGAAAATATGGGTTTATTATCTTGGAAAAATGTTTTCGCAAACTCACTATTCTTCGGATTAATACGTAGTAAGTCAGGAGAAAACCCGCCAGGTACGAGTAATGCATCATAATCGTTTGCATTTACTTCATCTATGCCTCTATCTGCTTGTATTTCGTCCCCATTTTTGCCATTGATGGTTTTTTTTGCTTCATTACTGATAATATCTACCGTATGCCCAGCTTCTTTGTAAGCTTTCACAGGATCAGTTAATTCAATTTCTTCTACCATGTCTGTTACAAGGACTGCAATGTGTCGACTCATATAGCACTTCCTCCCTTTATCATTCTCGAATATATTCTAGCAGACTGCCCATAACTTTATTAAGCAGTATGCTCATGAACTGTATTATACACGAACCAAATAACGATGCTCTAACTGACAGGCACTTGTTCCCTTCTACCTTATCGTGTTACATAAACGTGCACTACAATGGCATTTGGGAGCTGGTCTTTATTCCCCAACTGCGCCCGTTTGAGGAAGATTAAGGGTGTATTTCACCACACGCTAAAATTTGCTGTGGACAGTACTTTAAGAGACAGGAACATACATACACCAATAAAGATCTTCATTTCCATCCACATGGGTAGCGGAATGAATGCGAAAATGTTTAGTTTGGCCTTGCTCGTCATTTATCGAAATGAAACTTATTTTCTTCTGCTCGATGTGATGCTGTTCCCATAATTCTCGGAACAATTTGCTTTGCTGTTTCAGATCTACTAGTAGCTGATTTAGAATTGGGTCTTCGGGAAAGCGGTCATAAATGCCCCGAAAGACTGCAACCGAATAGGTTGAAAACTCATCCCAATTTTGAATACGATCCCGAATACTTCCCTCCAAAAATAGGAGTTGTAGTAAATACCGTTCTTCGAAAGCACACGAGGAAAACGGAAAAAGCATTGATTCAGCCTCACGATTCCAAAATATAACCTTGGAACGTTGATCCGTAATGAAGGATGGGAATGGTAAATTGTCAACTGTTGTTTGCAATGAATCATTATATTGTTCTTCAACCGGCAGTGATAATGTTTCATTATACGCTAAATTGAAAAGGTGTTCTTTCTCGTCAGGACTAAGCTGTAACGCCTGGCTGATATTCAATAAAACTTCCTGTGAAGGTTGAATGTCTTTTCCCTGTTCTAGCCATGTATAATACGTCACACTAACATGACTAAGATAAGCAACCTCTTCCCGGCGCAACCCCGGCGTTCTTCGTCGCCCCGAAGTCATGTGAATGCCAACTTCTTCAGGTTGAACTCGCTCTCGTCTGGACTTTAAAAATTGACCAAACACCTTGGAATGTACACTTTTCTGCATAAGACTTGATTCATTCCTTTCTTCATCGCATTACCAGTATAGCTTTCATTTTGCTTAAGATTAAATGATTTGTCCAACTTAACTGGTTGATACAGGTGTTTTAATATGGTCAACTTTTACATCCTGTTACTACCATTACTAGTATAAACATGCAGTGGTTGTAACCACGTTTATTCGTTAAGATAAAAGCATATCACAAATTAAAGGAGGACATTCTAATGACTTATAATCATGACATTCCAAAACGAAAGCTCGGGAATGAAGGGTTGGAGGTTTCCGCTATCGGACACGGTACGATGACCATGCCCGACAACCAATCTTCTGTTGATACAATTCGAGGAGCTTTGGATAATGGTGTCACTTTGTTTGACACCGCAGACCTTTACGGAAATGATGGTTATCTTGAGGCAAGGTTTGGAGATAATGAAAAGCTGTTGGGCAAGGCATTAAAGGGAAGGCGTGATGAAGCTGTAATCGCAACAAAATTTGGAATCACTCATAATCAAGGTTTTAAGGGGGATCCGGCTTATGTTAAAAAGTCCGTTGACGCTAGTCTGTATAGTCTCGGAATTGATTACATTGATCTCTACTATCAGCATCGGTATGACCCGAATGTTCCTATCGAAGAAACTATTGGAGCCTTAGATGATCTAGTTAAACAGGGTAAAGTTCGTTATATCGGCCTGTCAGAAGCGCCAGCTGATATCATTCGTCGCGCACATGCGGTACATCCGATTACCGCAGTGGAAACGGAATATTCCTTGTGGAGTAGAGATGTAGAAGACGAAGTTCTGCCGCTACTCAAAGAACTAGGAATTGGCCTCGTCCCATACAGTCCGCTAGGCAGGGGATTCTTGACAGGTCAGGTTAAAAAATTGGATGATCTCTCAAAGGATTACCCACAGGAAATGTATTCTCGTTTTCAAGGTGAAAACTTCACTAAAAATGTAGAGTTAGCCTCTCGCATAGAAAAAATGGCTATGCAAAAAGGATGTACGACTGCACAGCTTGCATTGGCATGGCTGTTGGCACAGGGAGATCAAATCGTCCCCATTCCAGGAACCAAGCGGTTAGAAAGAGTCAAAGAAAATCTTGAAGCCACTCAAATTCCCCTTACAAATGAAGACCTGGCGGAAATTGAACGTATATCACCGAAGGGAGCAGCCTTCGGAAGCAGGTTCTAATTGACTAATTTATTGCTTGAAATGCAAAAAGGCTTGGACTGTTCTTCTGAAATGTAGTCCAAGCTTTTTTTGTATAGTTTTCCCAAGAAGATTGACACCATGCTTATCCCACAATCTGGTTCCAAGTGATGAACATGTTATTCCGCGAAAGCGCCCGATTCAGGAACAGTCATTTTCCACTATTAGCTGGTATCGTGGTATAAAAGTATGTTTTAAATTAGCCGGTATTGGTGGTTTATATATGATCTTCAATATAAAACAAGTCACGCTGCTTGAAAGGGCTTTTAACAGCTTTAAGACAAAGCAATGTTTAACATACTTTATTTTAAAGGGTTCTACTTTCAACTGTCTGTTTTAGTTTAGAGATAAACACTTCTAGCTTAACTTCATCTGAATCATTTTGACTGTATTGTCTTACATTAATGGATTTATTTTCAAGTTCATTATCCCCTACAACTAGAATATAGGGAACCTTCTTAATTTGAGCTTCCCTTATTTTATAGCCAAGTTTTTCTTCGCGTAGGTCAGGTTCAACTCTCAATTCATCATGCTTTAATTTTTGTGTAATCTCTTCCACATAATCCCTATGGATTTCATTTGATACAGGTATCACCTTCACTTGCACTGGCGCTAACCAAGTTGGGAATGAACCACCAAAGTGCTCAATTAAAATACCTAGAAAGCGATCAATTGATCCAAAGACAGCACGGTGAATAACAACTGGACGGACTTTTTGATTGTGTTCATCTATATAATTTAAATCGAATTTTTCTGGCATTTGAAAATCCAGTTGAACTGTCGCACATTGATGACTTCTTTTTAGTGCATCTTTGATATGAATATCAATTTTTGGTCCATAAAATGCTCCATCGCCTTCATTAATAGTAAATTCATAATTAAGTTCATTCAAGACATTTTTCAGAGACCCTTCTGCTTTATCCCATAATGCATCATTACCCATGTGATTTTCTGGCCTTGTAGATAGCTCAATGTCATAGTCAAAGCCAAATGTACGGTATACATAATCAATCAATTTTAACGCCGATTTTATTTCATCCTCAATTTGATCTGGTGTTGCAAAGATGTGAGCATCATCCTGACAAAATGTACGAACCCGTAACATTCCATTTAATGCACCACTGAATTCATGGCGGTGAACTTGCCCAAACTCCGCCATTCGAATTGGAAGGTCACGATAGGAATGAAGCTTATCTTTGAAAATAAGCATGTGTCCTGGGCAATTCATCGGTTTTAGCGCAAATTTCTGATCGCCCACCTCTGAGAAATACATGTTTTCTTTATAATGATCCCAGTGCCCAGATTTCTCCCATAACCGCTGATTCATCATGATTGGCGTACGGACTTCTTTATAATCATAAGCATTCTGAAGCTTCCTTAAAAACACCTCTAGTTCATTACGTATAATTTGACCATTCGCCAAATAAAATGGCATTCCAGGTGCCTCTTCAGAGAACATAAATAATTCTAATTCATTTCCCAATTTACGATGATTTCTTTTCTTTGCTTCATCAACAAAATGAAAATACTCATTTAACTCTTCCTTTGAAGAGAAAGCTACACCGTAAATACGTTGAAGCATTTTATTATTACTATCACCACGCCAATAAGCTCCAGATATGTGCGTCAATTTAAATGCTTTTACATATCGAGTGGCTGGCAAGTGTGGCCCACGACATAAATCAACGAACTCCCCTTGGCGATACACTGTCAAAACATCCCCTGATGAAATATCATCTAACAGTTCCAACTTTAACGGGTCTTCAGCAAAGAGTTTCTTCGCCTCTTTGCGTGATATTTCTTCACGTTTGATTTCCAGATTTTCAGAAATAATTTTATTCATTTCTTTTTCGATTTTAGCAAGATCCTCGACAGTAATGCTATTTTCCAAATCAAGATCATAATAAAACCCATTTTCAATTACAGGACCAACGCCTAAATGAACATCTCCGTAAAGGCGCTTGACTGCATGTGCCAACAAATGTGCAGTTGTATGTCTCATAATCTCAATTCCTGCTGAGGAATTAGACTGGTATAATTCTATTGCTGCATCATCATTAATGCTACGTTTAAGGTCATACAATGAACCGTTTACCATACCCGCCACAGATTTCTTTCTTAAACTCGGACTAATTGACTGTGCAATTTCTTCTAAAGAAACACCTTGAAAAAAATTCTTTTCATTTCCATCTGGAAACTTAATAACAACTTCTTTTTGACTCATGATTAACCACTCCTTTTTTGGATTTTAAAATAAAAAAACACACTCATCCCTCAAAAAAGGGACGAGCGTGTGTCATATACCCGTGGTTCCACCCAACTTTCCATCACATACCTTTAAAACATTATTAATGATGTCTTCGTTTATGCTGTATCGTGGCTTATACGGTATTGGTTACTGTCATTCACCAATACTGCTCTAAGGTGGTAAGTTTCCTCTACAGCGTTAGGAAGTTCCCAGCCTTACCTTCCTTCTCTGTAAACCGTTAAGAGAAACCCATGTCCTTATCATTGCATTTGATATTTAATTTAAAAAAATAAAACACACACTCATCCCTTATACAAAAGGGACGAATGTGTGTTATCTCGTGGTTCCACCCAACTTCCCACCACTTTAATAAAAAGTGATGGCTTTATTTTGCTGTATCGTAGCAGCTACGGTATTGATTACTATTGTTCACCAATACTGCTCTAAGGTGGTAAGTTTTTCTGCAGCATTAGGAAGTTTCCAGCCTTGCCTTCCCTCTCTGTAAACCGTTAAGAGAAACTCATGTCCTTATCAATGCAATTTATAAAACTTTTAATTAGTCTATAGGATTATCTTTGATTAGTCAATAAATGTCTTTCTTTTACTCAACAGTATTGCCCTTATACTCAGTTTGAGCTCTAACACTTATTCCTGATTAGCGCCCTTTAATTGAAGATTGTTCAACATACTCGAAGCTATAGACTTGGTTATGATATGACTTATTGATCTATTCTAGTCTGTATAAAAACCACATTTAAGTAAATAATAACCCTACCTTATCATACTCAAGGAGGTTACATAATGAATGAAGGGAACATTCACCTAACATCTGCAGAAATTGGTTCACTTTGGACTGGGTATATGCAGGATAGTATGTCAAAATGTGTCTTAAGTTTTATGTTAAAACATATTGAGGATCAAGATATAAAACCCGCTATTCAGTATGCTTATGATCTTTCATCCAATCATCTAGAACAGTTACTCACCATTTTTGAAAAGGAAAATTACGCCGTTCCAAACGGGTTTACCGAACAAGATGTAAACATAAATGCTCCGTGGCTTTTTACGGATACATTTTGTTTAACGTATGTCAATCACATGGCAAAAGTCGGAATGATAGCATACAGCGGATTTGTCTCTATGAGTACCAGAGAAGATATGCGAAATTATTTTATACTAGCATTAAACGAAACAGCTACGCTTTATAATCAAACAAGCGAAATTGCTCTTTCAAAAGGAATTAATGCCAGGCATCCTTATATTGAGGTTCCGAAAGAAACGGATTATGTGGACAGTAAAAAATATTTTAGTGGCTTAAATCCCTTTAGTGACAAGCGTCCACTAAACGCCGTTGAAATTTCCCATATATATATGAATATACTAACAAACGTAGTCGGGGTGAAATTATGCCTTGCCTTTGCGCAAACTTCGCCATCCAAAGATGTACAAGATTTTATGTTGCGAGGAAAAGAGATCTCGCAAAAACATATTAAGATTTTTGTTGATACACTTATGAAAGATGATATTGATGCTCCGCAGGTACCTGATACAGCTGTAAGTGATTCAACAACTCAAGCATTTTCAGATAAATTATTGATGTATCATATGTCACTTATAAGTGCATCAGGAATCGGAAACTATGCTACTGCTGCCGCCGCCAGTCAACGAAGCGATTTAATGATCAATTATGAACGGTTATCGTTAGAAGTTTCCCGACTTGCCAAAAGCGGAGCCGATATTATGATTAAAAACGAATGGTTAGAACAACCGCCTGGAATAAAAGATCGTAAAAAATTAGCGAAGAACAAACAAAAAGGCTGACCTTAACAAAGTTAGCCTTTTTAATTATTCAGTAAAACAATTATGATAATACAAATAAAAAGGAATTAACAACCATGCACGTGGCTATTACAATTTGGGCTATTATCGCCTCATGGCGATGGTGGGATCGGGAACACTTCCACAAGTGCCATACAACAATACTGTACATGTCATTATTGAATTTATTATATATTTTTTTGACTAGTGGTTATATATTGTGGAAGATTCAGCCTGACCTTGGACTTCCTTTCCCCATCGTCAGTATGCTGTATACGTTTATTATTTTCCCTTGCACAGTGATTTTATATTTGTCCCGTTATCCGAAGTCTGTTAAAGGCCAGATCCTTCACAACATAAAATGGATTATGATTTACATAGTAATAGAATGTCTGGGTAGTTTATTTGGTCGTATTATTTATGATCATAGCTGGCATTTAGGATGGTCACTTTTGTTTGTCCTAACCATGTTTCCTATGTTGCGTCTACATTATAAAAAGCCTCTACTTGCCTATTTTTTATCCATTTTATTTATTGCTTTTATACTTTATAAATTTGAAGTTCCTTGGAAAGTTCCAATGAAGGATCGTTAATATGTTGGGGGTGCAATTTTTTATGACTATGGAGCAAATTATTTTAGTACTGGCGTGGGTAATCTCTATCTCTATTCTTTTAATATTTATTCCAAAAGATAAAATTCGCAATGCCATAGTAGCATTCCAATTTAAGCAGGTATTAACATGGTTGTTTGGTCTTGCTGTTGTTCAGATGAGGATGATTGAATATCCTGTCAGGTTGTTTGATTATGCAAGCAGGGCAAGTTTCACCTTTGAATTTCTTGCATACCCTGCAATTTGTGCCATTTTTAATGTTCACTATCCAGAGGGAAAAAGTAAAATAGCTCAATTTGGTTACTATGCTCTTTATACTTCAGTCATTACAGTTACTGAGGTAATACTTGAAAGATATACTAATTTAATTGTGTATATCCATTGGTCTTGGTACTGGACTTGGATAACATTATTTACAACATTCTTTTTGTCACATTTATTTTATAAATGGTTCTTTAGGAAAATAAACACTGGACATACCAAATAAATAGAGGGACTACAGCTGTTAATTTTGTGTAGTGTAAAGTTCCATAAAAAACAAAGGGCAGAAAAATGCTACCTAATACTACCTTCTGTTTCGTTGATAGAAACTGATTACGGTTCTTTATTTGTTCCGCAATATGGCCCGATTGCGAAATAGAGTAACCGCGGCCTTTAATTTTACTACTTTTTTATAAAGTAGAATTTGTTATGTAATCGCTGTAACAAAAACGACCGTTTTTGATATTCTTGGGGTTGTGTATAACGATAGACAAGCTGCCTAACAAAAAAATCGCATTTTCAATAGGCTTATTTGGCATGCCTAATTTTCCATCTCTCACTAGTTTTGAAACAAGGCACGATTCGTATCTAGTTTTTCCGTTGTTAGCTTGATGGGCATGTGGCGGTACCCCAGGTACTATATTTGTAGTGAACAACATAAACATTCTATAGAAGAAAATTATTTCTACAGGAGGTTTCCATGGATCAAAAGGATCAAAGTCGTCAATTAGACCAAATAAAGCAAATGCAACAAATGTTTAAGGCGAACATGAAAACTCAACCTTATCCCATGTACCCTAACTATGGGAAAATCACACGTTACGAAGAAATTCCGATAAGTTTACCTGAACAGCGCCAGCTGTGCCATCCCGGAGTGGAAAAACTTATGGTACCCCTCCCAATTATCGAAAACCCGAACTATGAAGGGAGTGAAAAGTTAACAGGAAAAGTAGCACTTATTACAGGGGGTGACAGTGGTATTGGTGCAGCAGCAGCAATTGCGTTTGCTAAAGAAGGCGCAGATGTTGCTATTTCATACTTAGATGAACATGAGGATGCAAATAGAACAAAAACGAGGATTGAACAACTCGGACAACGTTGTTTTCTAATGCCTGGTGACTTGCGAGACAAACAACAGTGTATCTCCATTGTAGAACAAACAGTAAATACGTTTGGACGTCTCGATATTCTTTGTAACCACGTTGGTATCCAATTCCAACAACTAAGTCTGCTTGACATTACAGATGAGCAATTCGATGACACCTTCAAAGTTAATATATACTCTCATTTTTACACAACAAGAGCAGCGCTTCCTCATTTAAAACCAGGCAGCTCAATCATTGGCACTTCTTCAGTGGTGACGTATGTAGGTGAGCAGCAAATGATTGATTATACGGCCACAAAAGGCGCAATAGTTGGTTGGACGCGTGCCTTGGCTAAAAATGTCGTGAAACAAGGGATCCGAGTCAATGCCGTCGCCCCCGGCCGAATTTGGACCCCACTTATTCCAGCAAGTTTCTCGTCAGACCAAGTCGCTGTATATGGAGCATTTAATCCAATGGAACGAGTTGCCCATCCTTTTGAACTCGCACCAACCTTTGTCTATCTTGCTTCTGATGATTCTCGTTTTGTTACTGGTCAAGTTCTTCATGTTGATGGGGGAGAATCCACACATTCCTAATGGAGGGGGTTTACCATTTTGAGATATGAATTTAATCTAGAAGTAAAGCTATTGCTAGTAAACCATTCAAATGAAAAAGTAAAGATGGACTATATGGAAGATTCCTGGCCCATGCCAAAAATTGGACTGAGACCACCATACTATTGCTACCCAAGCTACGAGCTGAATTATCCAATAATCTAAATAATAACAGACAAAAAGACTTCTATACACAGTGTGGAAATCCATTTCGCTTAGGGTTCGCAATTATGCTAACTTGTTAATTCATCCATATAAACTAATAGGATAACGGTTTTAAAATGACTTCCTTATGATTGTTAAACATTTGATAACCATGACTTGCTTATCCAAGGGCCACTTTGCGTGTGGGTCAAACTCGTTATTCGTTATTTTTCCAAAAAAGATCCAACCTAATGGAAACACATTAAAGTTGCCCCCAAACACCTATTAATTGGATCGTTCCATATTTTTGCACACCGGAGCTTTACTAAAGAAGCTACCTAAATGTCGGTTTCTAACAGACAGGAAATCGAATTTTTTAGGTCAGAATTCTCTTTGCGTGAGTCAAACGTCAAAATGTTGGCAGTACCCCTTTAATGGTATTAAACTTGAAGAAGAATATAATAAGCCAGAATTAGAATTAACAGAGCAAATAATAATTGAGCTTCAGGGAATTAAATGAGAGAAAAACAGGAAACGAATGGTCCGGTCTAAGTAAATCTTCTGTTTAAGAAAAAAACTGAGCTTAAGTGACTTCCCTAAGCTCAGTTTTTCTTAATTGTTCTATTGTTATTTACGCTTTCACTAATGCTTCCTGTCCATAGAAAGCAGCTTTATAGAGGTCTTTCATTTGCTCTACAGACGTTTCACGCGGGTTCGTACCGGTGCATGGATCTTCCATTGCATTTTTCGCCATGGTGTCAAGGTGCTCGTTGAAATCTTCTTCAGGTACGCCAAATTCCTGAAGTGTGGTGGCAAGGCCGAGATCTTTGTTTAATTGGTAGATATACTCCACAAGTGCATCCGTCAATTCAGCATCTGTTTCCCCTTTTAGTCTGAGACGACGGGCGATTTCGGCAAAGCGATCTTCAACTACGGCTCGGTTGAATTGAATCACATACGGCAAGTAAATCGCATTAGCATAGCCGTGCGGAATGTCGAAGGTCGGGCCACTTTTATGGGCCAGACTGTGGACGTTTCCTAGCACTGCGTTCGCAAAGGCCATTCCAGCCATAGCTTGAATGCTGTGAATCTGCTTGGCTGCTTCTTGGTCGCCTTGATAGGAAGTAAGCAAGTTATCTTTGATCACTTCTGCACTGCCAAGAGCAAGGATATCCGTGTACACGGTTCGCGGCTTGGCAACATAAGATTCGATCGTGTGCGTGAATGCGTCCATGCCAGTGTAAGCAGCGATGTGTTTTGGTAGGTTTTCGATCATTACAGGATCGATGATCGCGATATCTGGCGTTAACTCAAAATCAGCCAATGGGTATTTAATATTAGTATTTTCATCGGCTACTACGGAAAGGTTGGAAACCTCAGAACCGCTTCCGCTTGTGGTAGGAATCCCGGCAAATTTCGCTTTCGTGCGAAGGCGCGGAAGTTCAAAAGGCTTGGTGGCATCCTCAAATGAAAGGTCCGGGTACTCGTAAAAGAGCCAGATGGCTTTAGCGGCGTCCATGGCGGAGCCGCCTCCGATGCCAATAATCCAATCAGGCTGGAACGATTCCAGATCTTTTGCCCCTTGTTTTACCATTTTAGCGGTGGGCTCCGTATTGTACCCTTCCAGTACTTCAGTTTCTATATTGGCAGCACCCAAATGTTCTTGAATTTGTGTAAGGTTTCCGTTTCTTTTAACAGAACCTCCCCCAATAACAAGTGCGGCCTTTTTTCCTTCAAATGACCGTAACACTTCCAGGGCATTGTCTTCGAAATAAATATCACGTGGGATCGTAAATCGACTCATAGTAATAAGAGCCTCCTTATTGTATGGTAATCTGTTTCAGTTTCAATTATATAACCTTGAGTAGTATGATTATAGTACGCACTTTCAATGCACATAGTATCTATAAAGATACTATGTGAACGAATGACGATTGGAGAGAGACGAAATGACTAGAGTATTAGAGCAGAAATTCAACTGTGAAAAGGAACTAACATTATCTTTAATCGGGGGCAAATGGAAGATGATTATCCTTTGGCATTTAGGGAAAAAAGGGACCAAACGATTTGGTGAATTAAAAAGGATGTTGCCTACCATTACACAAAAAATGCTAACCAAACAGCTTCGGGAGTTGGAAGAGGACCAACTCATTCACCGGGAAGTCTACCCGGTCGTACCACCGAAAGTCGAATACTCCCTCACCGACCACGGTGAAACGTTAATCCCGATTTTAGAATCCATGTACAAGTGGGGCCGCACATATATGGATACAGTTGGAAAAGAGAAAGACGATGTCCATTATTCAGTTTTATAGATCCCTCGGTCACTGTGACCACTAGGATGGTGTCAAAAGGATAAAACTTTACTTTATATAGATTAATCGAGTAGGAGGGAGTGATTAACTCCCGACCTCTCACACCACCGTACGTACGGACCCGTATACGGCGGTTGAATAGAATTCAAACGTTAGATCAATGATTTCAGACCCATTCGATGCCAATATTGGTCATTAAGCGTACGATGGAGGATAGGGCTACTGGCGATTCGCCAGTAGCCTTTTCTTGTGTTTCCCAATTCAAAAGCTTTGGCTTTGGATACGCTAGTGCTATGAGATTCTTTACCTTTGTCTTTGGCATCTTCCACTCTTTCCATCGGATACATTCGAAGCCTTCTTCTCAACCATTCCATCATCCTTCTGAAAACAGTAGGTGTTTCGGCCAACCTGAGATAGTTGTACCACCCCACGCCCGAGTGAGGGTATTGCTTTAGTGCCAAAGGTTGGCACGTCATCAACTGTTCTATAACTTGCAATTACAAAAAGGGCTTCAGTATCTCTCACACTTCATCAAGAATGAGACTGCTACTGAAGGGGGTACTCCGAGATACGTGTAAAATTAGGACATAGGATGGGATATAATCCCATCCATTAATCTAATACCAAACGTCCATCTACTGGATGAGGCGCTATCTCTAAGTTAATCGTGTATTCTCCGAACCTTTTAATGTGACTCATTAAGTAAGGGCTTAGATGTCTGATGTCCTCAGTGTGTACCTCATAACCCTCCTTCGATAAGAAACGTAAAACTTTCGTAAGATCTACAACATTGTGAAAGATTAAGGCATTGGATACCAGTTCATTGTACTTCATGATCTTTTCTTGCTGTTCCGGATCGTTTGTAGCGATAATCCCTTGACCGCCGAAGGAAAGCCACTGCGAAAAGCCATGAAAAGCTTCGACTTTGTTCGTTTCGGCTGTAATTTGCTTTCTTACATCCATATCAGATATATAGAATAATAAGAAAACTGTACGAACCACACGTCCTAGTTCACGGAAGGCTTGATACAGGCGATTTTTACGACTATAATTACTAAGCTTCCGGAGAAGAAGAGGCGACGACATTTTCCCGGATTGAATGGAAAGCACGACCCGCATCAGATCTTGCCAATGCGTTTCGATTAAGGACCAATCAATGGCATCGCTAAATAACGCATTGATATGCTGGAACGCTGTATCTTTCGTAGGGCGATAAAATTTTAAAGCCTTGATATTCCGAATGCGGGGCATGAGTTTGATGCCTAATAAATAGCTGAGCGCAAATACCGGGGTGGATTGCCCCTGCGTATCAGCAAACAACGTATCCGGTTGAACATCGGACTCGTTCTTTAAAAGGCCTTCAATAATATAGACGGCTTCCCATACCCCACAAGGAATGAAGTGGCTAAATAAGGCGATATAGTTGTCCGAAATATGGTGGTAAGCAATGCCTCCGTATCCTCCATAACGAATATGATTTTCGGCAAGCAAATTGTTCTCATACGTATCACGTTGGGTGCCATCGGCTGCAGCTGTCTGACCAGTTCCCCATCGCTTAGGAAGATCCAAGGCTGCATAAGCATTGATAATGTCTTGATTGGCTTTGTCCAATTTCTGAGCCGTAACATGGCGTTGATGAACAAAGGAAAGGGTTTTGGGAGTGATATTTTCTCGCATATGCCGTGCAGCTTGACTAGGTCCCAAATTACACCCATGCGTAAATGTATTCAAGATATATCGTTCTTTCGGACGCTCTAATTTGGGTCCAGAACCCGAAAGAGGACCAAAGTGACGACTCCAATTCACCCAATGATCCACATTCCCAAGCATATCGATTACATGATGCTCAGGCATATGTTTCTCTATGGAAGTTTCCAGGCGTTTGAATGTCGCACCGGGTTTTTTCCGTGGCGGTTTTTTCAAGATGGGTTGACCGTCGTCACTGATGGTTACAACGTTCTCTTTTTGAGGATAAGAATGGTCGACCTCTTTTGATTTTTGGGTCATCCATGCTTCTAACTGTTTCACAAATCCTTTACCATTCATGGGAAAGCCCATTTCATTGCAGTAATCTTCCAGCATCGGTTGGCATTCGTCCCAACTTAACAATTGGTCTCGATAATCAGCATAAGCTTCTGAACCGTGCACACAAATGTCTCCGGTCTTTAGTTCCTGGGCGATGTATGAAAAGACACAAACCTCCAAATGCCTGCGGTGAATTTTCCACTCACCCTTTTGTTTCACCCGAATCGTTCGTTTCCATTGCTCTGTCGCAAAAGATAAGTCAACGTGATCCGACAACCAATTGGTTTTTCGATGATAGTTCTCCATGATAAAATCCAGGGCTTGGAGAACAGAGGTATCTTGACTCGTCGATGTTAGGGTCAGGGTTTCCGCCAAACGGAACAAGGTGGAGCGATAAGACCGAAAGAATTTGAGAATCAGTGGCAAATAGTTATTACCATGATACGACGCTACGGCTTCACAGTCATCTAGCAGAGTCCGTACATCTCCTCGAGCTTTCAAAACATCTTTGATTTTTTGCTCGGCACCTCCGGCATGGTTATCCTCCTCCAAAGCATAGAGGACTTCCGTGAATGTTGAAACGAGATGCTCGGTCTTTTCCCGTTGCTGATTACGAATCCGTTCTAATTCTTCTTTGCCAGAATTGTGGAGATTTCCCATGCGTTTCATAAGCATCGTGGCTAGGTTATCCCTGGTTTTCATCTGAACATCGTTGATTAAAGACAACACAAGCGTATAACGTTTGGCATCGCCAAAATCTTTGATTTCTTGGACATCCAAGACTTTCGCTTGACCGGCAAAATGTTTGATTTTCACGGGAGGGATCCCTTTTAAATATTTGTTTGCATCTCCAAATGACAGCAACCAATGGTAGAGATCAATTTGTTCTTTAATTTGGGATAGATTAGGTTTCTTGGGTAACTGCTTCAAGCGATTATACGGACTGTAAAAATGGTTACTGTCTTTATGTAACAATTGCGATGTGTTGGCTAAGTGTTCCATGACGTTGTGGTAATACTGTTCATTGATGAGCCGACGAATACGTCGGGCTAGACGGTCAAGCGTACTAGGGGTACGGAAACGATTCGTAGATTGAGGGGCCACTATGGGAAATATTTACTTTGTAGTGTGGTTGGCATCTTTTACTTATCTTCTGCCAGTTTTCTGTACAAAGCTGACCTTGATACATTTGTAATCTTACAAATTTTTTTCACAGTCATGTTTCCCTCTTTGTAAAGCTCCACAGCATAGTTAATGCCTTCATGCTGCGAATGATATTTTTTTACTCGACCTCTATATTTGCCTTCTTTTTGGGCAAGTGTAATTCCTTCGCGTTGACGCATTCTTATGAGATCACGTTCTAATTGATTGACTCCACCCATAACTGTCATTAAAAACTCACTGTATGGATTGTCTTCGGATAAATCTAACCATGTATCTTTCAAAGACTTTAAATTTGCTTTCTTTTGCTTGATGTCATCGACCAACTCAAATAAATCTCTTGTACTTCGTGTAATTCGGGTAAGGTCTGTAACAAAAATCGTATCATCTGCCTGAAGGTCATCTAACATTTTTTGTAGCTCTGGTCGATGTTGTGTAGCTCCGGATAACTTTTCTTCAAAAATGATATCCATACCTATTTCTTCGAGTTGTTTGTATTGTCTTGCCGGATTCTGATCAACCGAACTAACCCTTACATAACCGATTTTTCTCATTTTGCCACCTCTATTTTGAAACAAGTCTCATGGGACATCCCTAACTCGCATTTTATCACGGATTCTTGTTTGTTCCAATAGAGTACACTCTATTGATATAATTGAAAGAGAAAAGTGAATATTCTAAGAAATGGGTGAAGTAAATGTCTATTGCTAGAGGGAGAGAATTGCTCACTAATGAACAAAGACAATCCTTTATACAGGTTCCTGAGGACGAACTCGTAGTTGGAACTTACTACACATTCTCTAAATCGGATCTTGAACTGATTAACAAGCGTAGAAGGGATGAAAATAGACTGGGATTTGCAATACAATTGGCCGTTCTCCGGCATCCGGGATGGTCATATACACATATCAAAAACATTCCCACATCAGTTCTCACATATATAGCTGATCAGATTAACGCTGATCCATCTTCGATTAGTCGTTATCCGCAAAGGGAAAACACCCTATGGGATCATTTGAAGGAAATCCGCACCAAATATGAATTTGTAACTTTTACCTTGAAAGAATATCGCAGAACGTTTAAACACCTTTATCAGTTAGCTTTAGAAAATGGAGAATCCATGTATTTACTAGACGAAGGCTTGAAGTTCTTGAAGAAAAATAAAGTTATCTTACCTGCCATCACAACACTTGAAAGGATGGTGTGGGAAGCTAGAGCAATGGCTGAAAAGAAGATATTTAATACAATTAGCAATTCTCTGACTGATAAGCAAAGGGAGAAAATTGAGGAAATCATTAGTTCTGACCATGGAAAAACTAAAACCATTCTAGGTTGGTTGAAAGAAGCACCTGGTTATCCTTCCCCTGACACATTCCTAAAAGTTATAGAAAGGCTAGAGTATATTCGCGAAATGAAGTTGGAAACCATTAGCCTGCATGCTGTACATTCAAATCGTTTACTACAGCTATCCCGTTTAGGATCTAGGTATGAACCTTACGCCTTTAGGGATTTTCAGGAGAATAAACGATATTCCATTTTAACCGTTTATTTATTGCAACTTATTCAACAGCTTACAGATAAAGCTTTTGAGATTCATGATCGGCAAATTCTTAAGCTGTTGTCCAAAGGGCGAAAGGCTCAAGAAGAGCTCCAAAAACAAAATGGCAAAAAGCTCAATGAAAAAGTTATTCATTTTTCTAACATAGGACAAGCATTAATTAAGGCTAAATCCGAAGAATTAGATGTATTTGAAGTCTTAGAATCTGTTATTGAATGGAATACTTTTGTGTCTTCCGTAGAGGAAGCACAGGAATTAGCCCGACCGGCTGATTATGATTACTTAGATTTGTTGCAAAAACGTTTTTATTCTCTTAGAAAATACACTCCAACCCTGCTCAAGGCCCTGGAGTTTCAATCTACCAAATCCAATGAACCTCTTATGGAAGCCGTTGAAGTTATACGTACAATGAATGATACAGGAAAGCGAAAGGTACCTGACAATGCACCTGTGAGTTTTGTTTCAAATCGCTGGAAAAGGCACTTATACGATGAAGATGAAACGATTAATCGTCATTATTATGAGATGGCTGTTTTAACGGAACTAAGAGAACACATTCGAGCAGGTGACGTATCAATTGTGGGAAGTAAACAATATAGGGATTTTGAGGAGTACCTATTTTCAAAAGATTCGTGGACACAAACCAAAGAAAATAATAGGTTATCGGTTAGTTTATCATTTGAAGACTACATTCAAGAAAGAAAACAAAGTTTAAGTGAAAGCCTTAAGTGGATGTCAGCTAACAGTAACAAATTAGATGGCGTATCGATCGAGAAAGGGAAATTTTCTATTCAAAGGCTAGAAAAGGATGTTCCAGAGGAAGCAAAAAAACTTAGTGCTAGCCTTTATCGGATGCTTCCAAGAATAAAACTAACAGATTTACTTATGGATATTGCTCATATCACCGGATTTCATGAACAATTTATTCATGCATCAAGTAACCGGAAGCCAGATAAACAGGAAACCATTATTATAATGGCTGCCCTTTTAGGGATGGGATTGAATATTGGTTTAAGCAAAATGGCAGAAGCAACACCCGGTATTACATATAAACAGTTAGCAAATGTGTCCCAATGGAGAATGCATGAAGATGCTATGAATAAAGCGCAGGCCGTTTTAGTCAACTTTCAACATAAGTTAGACCTGTCCTCCTATTGGGGAGATGGTACGACTTCCTCATCCGATGGGATGAGAATGCAACTAGGTGTTTCATCTCTACATGCTGACTCTAATCCTCATTATGGAACGGGTAAAGGCACCACAATCTATCGGTTCACGAGTGATCAGTTTTCTTCCTACTACACAAAAATTATCCATACGAATTCTAGGGATGCCACTCATGTTCTAGATGGTCTATTGCATCATGAAACGGATTTAAATATTGAAGAACATTTTACCGATACAGCAGGTTACACCGATCAGATCTTTGGTTTGACTCACATATTAGGTTTTAAGTTTGCTCCTCGAATCAGGGATTTATCGGATTCGAAGCTGTTCACACTAGGTAAAGTAAATGACTATCCAAAATTAGAACCCATTATGCGTGGCCAAATAAACGAGAAAGTAATAAAAGATAACTACGACGATGTCTTGCGCTTAGCACATTCCATACGCGAAGGATCTGTTACCGCATCACTTATTATGGGGAAACTTGGTTCCTACGCTAGACAGAACAGCTTAGCTACAGCTCTGCGTGAAATGGGGAGAATAGAAAAGACGATATTTATTCTGAATTATCTTCAAAGTGAAACGTTAAGAAGGAAAATACAAAAG
Organism: Halobacillus ihumii; assembly: GCF_902726645.1. Lineage (NCBI taxonomy): Bacteria > Bacillati > Bacillota > Bacilli > Caryophanales > Bacillaceae > Halobacillus > Halobacillus ihumii. The sequence goes on along the minus strand of NZ_CACVAO010000001.1, from coordinate 2,049,831 downwards.
GGGCTCAATAAAGGGGAAGCCATGAACGGACTTGCCAGAGCTATATTCTTTGGCAAACAGGGGGAGTTTCGTGAACGAACTTTACAACACCAACTACAAAGAGCAAGTGCCTTAAACATTTTGATCAATGCTATAAGTGTATGGAATACGCTACATTTAACAAAAGCAACCGAATACTCAAGCAAGACGGGCGATTTTAATAAAGACTTGTTACACCATATTTCACCATTAGGATGGGAACATATTAATCTGTTAGGGGAGTACCATTTTGATTCGAAAATAGTTGTCTCAAGTGATTCCTTAAGACCATTAAAACTTCCTTAACGTTGTTGAAAACAGGATAGCTCTCGGGAAAATGCGCTTAACGTTGTAAATCCGCATATTCCTGACGCTACCCCTAGATGAATTAGGTCGTGTGGTTATCCCTATGGAACTTCGCCGCACCCTTGAGATTAAGGAGAAAGACCCCATGGAAATCTTTGTTGAAGATGACCAAATCATTCTGAAGAAATATAAAGCAGACAAACAATGTATCATTACAGGGGAAGTTAGCGATAACAATTATGAATTAGAAGGCGGTCTAGTGGTAAGCCAGAAAGGGTTAGAAATTCTTAAAGGGCAGCTTGAAGCATTAGAACCCGTCCATTCTTAGAAAGTTGGGTCAACAGCTGCAGGAACAAAAATCATTCGTGTTTTTGGGTGGACCATCTACTGGTCAAAAAATTTTTGTTCAGTAGTTCACTTAGGAACTCAAATCTGCATTTAGTGGGAATCGTCCACGAAAATAAATCTAATTACAACACAGGCGCTTGTAGAAACATTCAATCTAGAGAAAAAAGGGAACCTTCTCTCATAAGTCGGGAAGGGTGTTCACTTGCTATTGCTGTGCTCCTATGGTTCATTCAATATCTATCGGTTTGGCCGGGATCGAACCCTCCCAAACCGAAGGCATGAATGCTTTCGCAATCATGCCTTACGCTTCAAGAAGGACTAGCTTATTCTAAGTCGGTCCTTCTTTTCGCTTTTTTTCTCCACGTGTTCTGTTCATCCTTCTTTGTTCCCCTCATTGTAATTGTTTTCTCACGATTCCAGTAAAGGGTCTGCAAAAGAGCAAGATCATGTAAGCAAACCAAGTCGGCTAAGTAGGAGTAAAAAAAAGCAAAGAACGCTTTTCAACTCCTACTAAGTCATTGGGCTTCCTAACATTCCCTAGCTCTTTTTTGATACTACGTATTCCCTCCGGTCACCCTTGACTTCCATATTCGTAAAAATTGGTGGGTGGTCAAACAAAGAAAGGAATGATAATAATGAGATGTTTACAAGATTACGATGTGCAAAATTTTAGTGAGGAAGAAATCAAGGAAACTTTTGTAGGAAGAATCGATTATTTAGGATTTGAAGGAGTAGTAGAAAGTTTGTACTTTTTATCCAGAGAAGATTATGTTGAGGAAATTAAGGAGAGTATTAACATAGGCAGACCAGTTCAATATGAAGATTATAAAGGTTATACCAGCCAAGAAGAGATAGGGTACCTCTAATATGAGGTTTCCCTTTTTTTGTGTTCATTCGGTAGGGCATCGAACCGTACCGAATGAAAAACCTATACGAAGTTTGATAAATAAGGGTTTTATCAAACGTTAGTGGTGTGATTTTAAGTTCCATTCAAGTTATCACCTATGTTAGAGAGTTAACTTCGGCGAACACTCGAGATAAAAAACTAGAGACTAGTGGAAATTTTTGTGAAAGATGATAGAATCATTTTAAGGTAATATAGAGCTTATAAAGAGTGTATGATCGTGATAACAATGTGGTATTGGAAGGCGGATTAGTGTTAGGTCCGAAGAGGATAGAGATTCTTAAAGAAGAACTGAAAGCTTTAGAACCTGCCTATTCTTAAAATAGAAATAAATAAGGGTGTGCTGAAATGAATCGTGAAGTGATTAATAAATTCATAGCAATCCCCCTGGCTATAAAGGTTTTTAGAATGGATCGAGAACAAGTTAAAGATTTTAAGACTGCTCATGTATATTTGGATAAGCTAGATGCTGTTCTTGTAAAGTTGCAGGAGGATTTCAATACATTAAAGAAGGACATGTACACTGTTCATCACATGGATATCAGGTATTTAGGAAAAGAAAACGATATTGTGAAATACAGAGCAAACAATGAAGTGATCACTTTTAATGCTGAAGAGTTAAAGATGATGACAAGTGATATTATGAGGGAATATTTATATGGAGCAAAAGCAGGCGAGTTTCCTATTCAGGATCGTATTTGGGAAAATTAAATGTTGCAAAAAAGAGGAGGTTTGTTCGAATTTTAAGGAAGTCACCAGCTGACCTTATTAAAAATTATTCGTGTTTTTGGGTGGACCATCTATTGGACAAAAGGTTATTGTTCGTGATTCCATTCAAGCGCTCATATTTGCAATTAGTTAGAGGATTACCCACGAAAACAAATCTAATTGCAACACAGGTGCTTACATAAACAAGGGAATAAAGATTAAGTGTATAGTTGGAGGGTAGTTTTAGTGAAACTTTCTGGTCTAGGTAATCTTCATAGTAGTATGAGAGATCAAAGTATAGATCGGTATAAATTTAACTTTACATTTAACAACGTTAAGTTTGATGTAATGTATTTTATTGATGAGAAACCCAACATCTTAGCTTTTGGGATAGTAAAACATAATTATTACTTCGAAATCCCTGTTAAAGAAGGTTTTTACATTAAGCCTTTCTTGGAGGAGTATAGTAAATTTTGCAAAATTATGGGGTTTAAATATCAACCAGACAACCCATTTAGACCATCAAAATTTTTTGAGGAATTCAATGGTCAAATTCCTAGTAATGCGAAACACAAAAATGTACCGAAACCTCACCAAATTGCTGTGTATCGAAATGATGTAGAAGAATCAGAAAAGATTTACTTTGTTAAATGGCGTGATAATACTAAGGCGGGTCATCAAGTTAGTCCTGAAAATCTTGAAAAAACACGTAAATTGCTTTCATATAAAGCCTATTTGAGGTGTAAAAAGAAAAACATCAGTAGCTGTTGGAGTGTCAACTCTTCCGATGAAAATAAGTATTATCTACCCGTCTAAACTGGGTTCTATAAAGATTAAAGAAAAGTGAAACCAGTTGGTTTATCATGAGTAAGTACTAATTATGGATAGATCAAAGGAACAGAAACTCTATAAAGTCAAAAACCCTTCCATATTGCGTTGGAAGGGTTTTTGTAATTAGGACGATCTAAAAAGGGAAATAATTAGGAATCAACAATCTATTATAATTGGTTACATGTATAAACTATTGTCTTTTTACATATACAGCCTTAGAAAGGGGGCTTCTTAAAGAAAGACTAATTAATAGTATTGCTGGGTGTAGTACATTAAGTTGTCAGTTTAATTGGAAAATGATAGAATGAAGGGTGGGTATATTTAACATCAAAAAAGCCCCTTCGATTCCTATGATCAAGGGTTGTGTGTGTATCTTTTTAGTTAAATGTTCCACCAAATTATTTGAAAGGGTGATGTAAGATGGAGTATCTAAATAAAAGTTCACTGACCCATATGGGGGTCGCTAAGGTGGTGGTAATGTGTCGCTAAGCAACGGTGGTTTTTTAGTCAATTTATTAGTTGGAAATGCTATAACAGGGATTCTCTGTTATTGTTTATCCCTGCTGGGTCTACCTCCAGAGTTTGGTTATCTCATTTGGGTAGTTTTATTTCTTTTATTGTTTGTTTTACCTTCAGCAGTCAAGAGTCTATCATCTAAGTGTTGCCGGCTTATGGGACGAGCCTGGAAGTTCGTCGTGAAAGAGTTTAAAGCCGGGCAGGAAGACGATAACGCCGCTTAATTATTTATACACTCTGACCTAGTCCGTCAGGGTGTTTTTTTATCTAGTATTACCGAAATTTCACCTCGATAAACTATGTTGATATTAATATTAATATTGCTAGCGATATTGAAATTGCTATTGATATTGCTAGCAATATCAATAGTATTACGAATAAATTGACGACCATTAAAATCATATCAAAATAAACTGTACTGTACAAGCCTTATAATATAATTTATTTAAAAAACGATAAAATATGCTTGTATAATTCTTTAGTATTTATATTATCTCGCAAATGTCAAGTTCTTGCAAGCATAAACCGGTTAATCAAATTCAATCAATAAACTTATGTTTTTAAAAGTGAGTTTGGTCTGTTGCTGGGGATTGAAGAAGGGGACAGAATGAAACCAGTAGGGGTCATGGAGTTTATGAATCCAGATGCCAAGAAGCAATTTTATAATAGGTATAGGGATTTAATAACGGAGGAAAGCGAAAAATTCACTTTCATAGAATTCAAGATTAAGTGTCGAGTTAAGTACAGGCATTACTCAGGATTCCTTCTCTTAAGCTAATGTGCGATATTATAAGGTATGGCTAATAAAGCCCACTTCACACTATGTATCAAGAGGAAATGGGGCTTTATTTAACTTCAATCGCTTAAAAAGGATAAGTAAGGAAAAAAGAAAAAATAAGAAGTAATAGCACAAATAAGTAAGCAAATCTCATAGAAATATTATTTACTACTTTCCTGTTCATCTTATAATTCCTTTCGGATCTTGATGGTAATTTTCTTATATTTAATAATTCATTGGTCTCTTTTATTGCGCTTTCCATTTTTTTGGTTTGCATTGATGAAATATCTATATATTCAATTTCCCCGTATCTAGCTTTATAAAATGCTAATCTTTTAATTTCATAACCATCCAGCTTTGCACTAGTATCTTTTAGATCAGCTGCTATGCAGTTAAGAAAGTAGTAACCGAAAATTTGAGATATTTCTTGCCATTTATACCCTGTTAACTTTGAAGTTTTAAAGTCATATAAGGTTCCATCTATATAAATATCAGCATCTGCTCCGCCGCAACTTTGAGACGCAATACCAAAATGAGGATTAAACACAACACTACTTTCTGGTGTAATTATTTGAGGTATCATAAATCTTTCAATAAACACTTCACATAATCGTTTTAAATCAACAATAATTTCATTTTCTTCCTCACTTAACAAACTGCCTTCTATATCTTTTGGAGGCATTCCAGATCTAAAAATATGCTCTAGCCTTGCCATATATGTAGCATAAGGTAGTAGTTTTTCAAAACTCGCTTTTCTCCGTTTCACAAACTTATTAATCAAAACTAACCCTTTATTAAATTTAGCTTCTAAAGATTTACTTGTCTTTGTAGCACAGTACCTTTGGAGAATTTCTAATCCGTGCCTTGCGGTGAGCCCCACAGATACATCTTCTTTATTGCTGTCATTATTTTGAGAGACAATAAATCTAGCCATATAATCAAAAGCTGTGCCAACTACTGAGGACTGATACGAATAATTCAGAATGTACGGGACATCGATACCCTTCTTAGAAGAAAATGCCTCATTTCCTGAAAATGTAGAAAACTCTTTTTTGGTAGGTATGATATTCCTTAAAATAGTTTGTAACTCAATCTCAATTTCACTTTTTCCTTTAAGCATTTTAGTTAAAGACATAACATTTCTCCAAAAGATGTAATGTTTTAGTAACCTTTAGACTATTTTAACATAATGTAAATTCACTTTGATCATTGACTAAAAATCAAGCCCCGTTTGTTTGAGAGTTTTCTTTAAAGAAAATGTGAATATTTTTCAATCATAATCTACTAGTTTTTTTACCCACATGTCTTAAGAATATCAATTCATTAATTAAATTGCGTCGTTTTAATACTTATTTTGCGTGAAAAAGAGGAAACCCTATTAGTCCTGGCTAAAATGGATGTCCCTTTTATATAACAAACGTGCCCTTCGTTTTATAAGTCAGCCAGTCATCTTACATTTCTGGTTGATTTATTTTAAATAGTTTTTATTCTTGAGGTAACCTGGGTAGGACGTTCGCGCCGGAGGGACTTGATCCCGTCCAGAATACTGTCCCCCTACTTGCAGAAACATGTTTGAGGCTGGTTGGGACAACGATCCCGTATGACAAGCGAAGCTATGAAACTACAAGATAGGTTAGGGTTTACCAAAAATCCCCCGTTTCAATGGGTTCCCCGGCTTCTTGTTGATTTAATACAACAATTGTTTTATTATTTGATTTAAAACTTTGTCTATTGTATTAAAACGGAGGAATTTTCAAGAAAGTATATACTGTGGACTAAGCTTTGGAACGACTAAAACAGTATAAAATTACGTTAAAATTGAGTCAAAAATGTGAACTAAAGGTATAAAGAATGTAAACTTGGTGATCTGATTTTGAGATACTGTCCGAGTAAATATTATCCTTTGGAGAGGGAAATGGTTAAAACCGACAGAGGAGAATTTGAAACATTTATTGGGGCGAAGGGAACAGAGCCGATTTGCATTGCACACTTATATCAGGAATTCTTCTAGGCGATGAACCATACTCAAAAGTAATAGGTGAACATTATAAGGTAGTATCGATGAATTTAAGTTCTTTCGCAGCTTTAATTGTACATCGTCTGTGGAAACACAAGTTCAAGACTTGATAGAATAAAGTGTATATAAGAAAGGGGCTATTATAAATGAGCGATTTACAGGTTCACAAACCAACCAGCTTTAAAACGAGAACTGAAGGAGCCTTCTCAAAATTAAGAGGAGCGGAGAAAAAGGTTGTAGAATTTATTAACGAAAATCCTGAAGAAATTATTCACCTTTCTATTACGGAAGTTGCAGAAAGAAGCAACACAAGTGAATCATCAGTTGTAAGGTTGTGTAAAAGACTGGGTTACAAAGGATTTCAGGATTTAAAAATCAACCTCGCCAGAGATGTTATCACACCCGAAAAACAGATTCATGAAGTCATTGAGCCTAACGATGATGTGATGATGATTAAGAAAAAAGTATTTCAATCAAATATACAAGCACTCTATGACTCCATCGAAGTGTTGAATGACGACATGCTGACCAAATCCGTAGATGCCATTTCTAGGGCTAATCAGATCGAGTTTTATGGTACAGGCGGGTCCGGATCTGTTGCAATGGATGCTCAACACAAACTGTTGAAGCTCGGGGTTAAAAGCCTTGTTCATACTGATGCTACATTGCAAACAATGTCGGCCAGTGTAGTTGATAAAAATGATGTTGTGGTTGGTATTTCTCATACTGGAACGAATACCGATATTCTACATGCATTAAAACTGGCCAAAGACAATGGCGCCACTGTCATCTGTATCACAAATTTATCAAAATCACCAATGACAAAAATATCAGATATCCACTTGCAAACCATGTCAAACGAAACCATGTTTCGGACAGATGCCATTTCATCAAGGATTGCCCAGTTGACGATTATCGATATTCTCGTTGCTGCAGTTGCTAATGCTAACTATGAATACTTTTATGAAAATATTCAAATAACGAGGAAATCAACTTCCCACAAAAAGATGTAAAGATCACATGAAATTTTTCTTCTTTTTTTTAAATAAATTGTTGAAGGAAATAACCATCGTATGATAAGTTTATTTAAACGGTGCTAATTTTCACAATTTTATTTATTGTTTAAAGTAAGCGCTAACATTTAGAAGGGGGAATTAAAGTTGAAACAAAAAAGGTTCGTATCGCTCATTTTGACGTTGTTACTGGTTTTCTCATTGGCTGCTTGCGGAGGTCAATCTACCTCCGGGTCTTCTAATGCTCCAAATGGTGAAAGTGCAGAAGAAGTGAAATTAAATTTGTCAACTCCGGATCCTGACAGTTCATCGATTACACAAGCAGCAAAGCATTTTGCGGAATTGGTAAGGGAAAAGAGTGGCGGCTCTATTGAAATCCAAGTGCATGCCAATGGAACATTGTATGGAGGAGATCCTTCCGCTGCCGTTAAACAGCTCGGGGCAGGTAGTATTGACTTACTAGCACTTTCGACGTCCCTTTATGCAAACTTTGTTCCCGAATTCAATGCGATTAGTATTCCGTATTTGTTTGATGATAAAGAGCAATTTGTTTCATTTTTAAATGGAGAACATGGCGAGGAATTGTTATCAAAGTTGGATAAACTTAAAATTGAAGGTATAGGGTTATGGAATCGTCCTTTCAGGCAAATTACAAACTCAGTACGACCGATCGAAAAGCCTGAAGATCTTGAAGGGCTGAAGATCAGGGTTCCAAACAACCCTTTATGGGTAGAGTTTTTTAAACGAACAGGTGCTGTGACTACACCTATGGATTTCTCGGAAGTTTATAACGCTCTTCAGTTGGGAACGATTGACGGCCAAGAAAATCCCGTCAGTGTCGTGAAGGCGTCTAAATTCGCGGAAGTTCAGGAGTATTTGACCATCTCAGATCATATGGCCGATGGATGGGTTTTGGGAATGAATCAAGCGAAATTTGACCAATTAAGTGATGATCAGAAAAAGGTTCTTAAAGAAGCAGCACAGGAAACACAAACCTGGAAACTGGAGCAGGATGAAGAAAACTTCAATTCTATTATTGATCATTTGAAAGAAAAAGGCATGAAAGTAAACGAATTAACTGCGGACCAGAAAAAAGCGTTTGTGCAGGTTGCAAAAGATGCTTATCCTGCTTTTAAAGAGCTGGTAGAAAATGATAAGTTCTTCCAGTCAGTTCTGGAGTTTGCCGGAAAGAATGAATAAAGCCAAATAAGAAACAGCCCCTTATACAACACAGAGATCGGGTAATGTTAATCTCGGGGGCTATTTTCCTTATGGAAAAGAGGTTTTTAATCAATGTTGCGATCGGTTTTTAAATCTATAAATATGCTAACTGATGTTTTGGCAGGGCTTTCTACATTAGGTATATGTTTTGTAGTCATTCTCCAAATCGCAAGCCGGCTAATTGGAGCTCCACTTCCCTGGACTGAAGAGCTAACAAGATTTTTATTCATTTGGCTGATCTTTTTAGGTGTCAGTATTGGATTTAGAAAGGCGGAATCTCCTAGAGTGACACTTTTGCAAAATTACCTGCCCTCCTTTTTCAAAAACGTGTTTGTATGGGTTTATTCAATAGGATCCATCGGATTCTTTATATTTATGATATATTCCGGAATTGAATTAGTGTCACAGCAGTGGATGACAAATGAGACTAGCCCCGCTTTGCAGTTGCCGATGTGGATTATAGGACTCAGTATTCCTTTAACCGCATTCACCGGCGTGTTAAATGTTATCCAATCATTGTTATACGACAAGGAGCTCATTGAGAAAGGGGGGTAACAGCTTTGTCTATATTTCTAATCATATTATTTTTTGTTTTATTGTTTTCCGGGATACCAATAGCTGTTTCTTTGGGTGTGGCTTCTGTATTTTCTGTTGTTTTGTTCACAGATGTGCCTATGAGTCTAGTCATCCAATCAATGTACAGTTCAATGAACAATTTTGTTATGGTTGCCGTTCCGTTATTTATACTTGCCGGTGTTTTAATGGACGAAGGCGGCATAACGGAAAAAATCTTCAATTTCGCTAAGAATGTTGTAGGATGGATTACCGGTGGGCTCGGACATGTCAACATACTGGCAAGTCTGATATTTGGTGGATTGTCCGGTTCATCAGTGGCTGATGTCGTCAGTGTCGGAAAAATGAGTATTAATGAGATGACGAGGAATAACTATCCTTTAAGGTATTCAACCGCAGTTACACTGGCCTCTTCCATGCTCGGATCGATTGTTCCGCCCAGTATCCTAATGGTTGTGGCGGCATCGGTCGCTGGTGTTTCCGTTGGTCAGGCATTGCTTGGCGGTTTAATTCCGGGGGTAATCATAGCTATCGCTCTTATGATTTTCAATTACACCCTTTCGAAAAAGTACAAGTATGGCGAGCATATTCCATTTAATTTCAGGCAATTGGTTGGTTCGTTTGTTAAAGCATTGCCTGCGCTATTAGTACCAGTTGTACTTTTAGGGGGGATTGTAGGCGGTTTCTTTACACCGACAGAGGCAGCAGCAATAGCTGTTTTATATTCACTGATTGTTTCCTTGTTCATTTATAGAATTATGAGCTTTAAACAATTACCAAGTGTGTTTTTCAGAACTGCAAAAATGACCGGAACGATTCTATTTGTCGCAGTAACAGCAAGCGCGGCCAGTTGGGTCTTTACGTATGATGGACTGCCGACGAAAATAGCTTCCTATATAAGTAGTGTAAGTGACAGCCCTCTACTTATTTTGTCGATGCTGTTTTTCTTTTTAATCATTGTTGGCATGTTCATGGATGCTACGGCGGCCATTTTTATTCTCGTTCCGATTTTAATGCCAACGGTTAATGCTGTTGGTATTGATCCAGTATTCTTTGTGATTTATATGGTCATTCTACTTGCGTTCGGTTTAATAACTCCGCCGATTGGTGTTTGTCTATATGCAGCGCAAAGTGTTACCGGACTATCAATAGAAAAAATTACGAAAAGCACATTGCCATGGATCGCGATAACTTTGCTCGTACTATATTTGTTTGTATTATTTCCAGAGTTAATCACCATACCATTAACCTGGTTTGACCTGTAAAAAAACAAAGTATGAATATTATTTTCAAACTAAATTTGTGTTATGATGAAGGAAATTACCACCATAGAATGATGTAAGGGAGATATGCTAATGAGAGCAGCAAAATTTCAAGGGGAAAATAAAATTACCGTGGAAAATATGGATACTCCGCAAATTAATGAAGGTGAGATCTTGGTTCGTGTCGCGGTCAGTGCGGTATGCGGAACGGATGTAAGAATTTTTTCAGGGCAAAAGACAAAAGGTGTCAGGGTTCCCTCGATTATTGGCCACGAAACAACAGGCGTAATTGAAAAGGTTGGTGAAGGAATCGAGGAATTTAACATTGGAGAACGGGTTGGTGTGATTCCGGTCATTCCTTGCCGCAGGTGCCACTACTGTTTGAATGGTATGGAAAATGTTTGTGCGAAGAGAGTGGCTATCGGCTATGAATTTGACGGCGGTTTTGCCGAATATCTCAAAATACCGAAAGAAGCGATTGATGCGGGAAACTTAGTTAAGTTACCGGACAGTGTAACCTTTGAACAAGCGGTTGTGACAGAACCGTTGGCTTGTTGTTTTAATGGACACAAAAAGGCCAATATTAAAGTGAACGACACCGTGGTCATTGTTGGCGGCGGCCCCATTGGATTGATGCACGTACAACTCGCAAAAATTGCTGGTGCTAAAACGGTGATCGTCAGTGAACTGGTTGAACACCGGAGAGAAAAAGCTTTGATTGCAGGGGCAGATTGTACAGTCAATCCTGAAGAGGAGTCTTTACAAGGGGTCGTGCAAAGAGAAACGGATCAACTTGGCGCTGATGTGGTTATCATGGCCATTGGAGTGCCTTCCATAGTGAATGATTCCGTTCAGCTGTTAAAAAAAGGCGGTACAATCAATCTCTTTGCCGGATTTACTAAAGGTATAAAAACTGAAATTGATCCGAACTTGATTCATTATAACGAAGTGAATATTGTTGGGACATCTGCATTGAAACGAACTGATTATTTAACTGCGTTATCGTTAATCGAATCCGGACAAATCAATACGGATGTGCTGACATCTGACGGCTATTCTTTAAATGACATTGAGAAAGCGATTCTTGATGTGAAAAATGGTGTTGGAATGAAATCGTTAATTCACATTTAATCTTGTTTTTCATTTTAAAATATAATTTTAGGAGTGATCATGATGGGATTGTTAGGCAAAGAAGTTCGTTTAAACCGTTTATTGAATCAGGAAAGTGGCCGATTGTTGGCGGTCGCAGTGGATCAAGCTATGGCAAGGGGAATATTTGAAGAACTCATGCCAATTGATCGTAAGATTAATGAAATTATTGCGGGAGGGCCGGATGCGATCACAATGCATAAAGGGCTTGCTGATACCTGCTTTGCCCCGCATGCAGGTAAAGCGGGTTTAATTGTGAAATGTTCTACTTTTTCACCATGGCAGCCTAATTATGATGTAGGCGTTACTGAAGTTGAAGAGGCAATACAACTTGGCGCTGATGCGGTGTCAATGGGCTGTATTGTCGGCGGCGATGATCAACCTGAACAACTCCGCAATCTTGGATTAATTACCGGAAAAGCTGCCTCGTACGGGATGCCTGTTGTGGCTCATATTTACCCGCGCGGTAATCAGATCCCGGAAAGTGAAAAAAATCATTGGAAACACACGGCTTATGCTGTCCGGGCAGGGGCTGAATTAGGTGTAGATATTGTGAAAACGAAATATACCGGCTCTCCGGAGACGTTTAGAAAAGTAGTAGAATCAACCCCTGGTAAAGTTGTAGTAGCGGGTGGCGATATCGGACCAAATCCGGAAGATTATTTCCAAATGATTTATGATGTGATTGATGCGGGTGGAACTGGTATTACATTTGGTCGTTTTGTTTGGAATAATAGTAATCCAACCGCTATAGTAAAGGCATGTGCACATATTATTCACGGAAATGGCACGGCTAAAGAAGCTCTTGAGCTATATAATCAGTTGGCGTACGAAAATATTTAAACGAATCAGGTGATTGTTATGTCACACGTAATTGGAATTGATATTGGAAGCAGCAGTATTAAGGTAGCTGCAATGGATGAAAAAGCAACCCTCTCTTTCGTATTAAGTGAGGGTTACTTTTTCACATACCCTGAGAAGAATTATATTGAAATCAGTTTAAATGAAGTATGGGAAAAGGTTAAAAGCCTGCTTGCTAAGGCCATAGACAGGGTTCGAAAGGAAGGCGGCATGGTAGCAGGCATCTCCCTTTCAACTTTTTGTAATTCGACTGTGATGATGAATGAAGAAGGGATTCCGTTGTATCCTGGTATCGTATATATGGATCAAAGAAGTGAATCCCAGGCACATTGGATTAAGGAAACTGTCGGGGTTGACCATCTCTATAAAGTAACTAAAAACAGAATTGAGCCGGGCATGTTTTCAATTACAACACTTTTATGGCTGAAGGAAAATAAACCGGACTTATATGAAGCCATATATATGTGGGGGAATCTTTCAACGTTTATTTATCACAAACTCACAGGGGAATTTGTTATGGATTGGACACAAGCTTCATTCACAGGGATTTTTGATATCACAGAATATGAATGGTCAGAGAGTATATGTTCGGCATTAGGAATACCGTTGTCCATTTTACCGGAGATTGCAGCGCCCGGCGAAAATTTGGGGGTTGCGAATGCTTTACTGGACGACATCCCTGTCATCGTTGGCGGAGCAGATACAGCCTGTTCTGCACTTGCCCTGGGTTTGGAAAATAATGAGGTGTTTGAATCAGTCGGAACGTCAAATGTATTGACGGTTTGCACTGATAGTCCGGAAATTTTAGATACCCGGTTTCTGAATCGATGTCATGTTGTCAAAGGAAGTTGGTTGTCCCACGGAGCAATGTCCACCCCTGGTGCCAGCATCCGCTGGTTTTATGACACGTTTTTGAAGAGTGATGAAGAGGATTCAAGTGTGTTAGAAGATTTACCAGGACAATCAGATATCGGAGCAAACGGCTTGTTCTTCTTACCTTACATGCAGGGGGAAAGATCTCCGATTTGGGATCCGAATGCCCGCGGAGCATATGTGGGAATGCATTTAAACACAAGTAAGGCAGATTTCCTACAAGCAATATTTGAAGGTTGCGCCTTCGGACTCAGGCAGATTCAAGAAATTATTGAAGAAAAATATCAATTAAAATGTGAATCCTATCAATCCATAGGCGGTGGAGCACAAAATAAAGTATGGGTCCAAATTAAATCAAACGTGTTAAACAAGAACATTGAAACAATGGAAGTGAATGAAGCTGCTGTATACGGAACTTGCCTAATTGCGGGATCATCTTTGGGACATTTCCCTCCTTTAAGTGAGATGCCTACATTTTTGAAAAATAAAGTACTTTTTATGACTTACCCTTCTGAAAAAGAAGTCGAGCAATATGCACAATTGTATGAAATATTTGTTAATCTTTATCCGTCATTAAAAGGACATTTTCGGAAAGTGAACACTTAAATCTTCTCAGCTTCTCAATTTTATTAAAGGATGTGGTGTTTTGCAGAAGAAGATATACTTAACAAGGAAAATGCCTAATGAAATCATTTCCATGATGGCCGAGCATTGTTCAGTTGAAATGTGGCCGGAAAAAGAAACTGCAGTGCCGGCTTCCGTTTTAAAGGAGAAAATAAGAGAAGTAGATGGACTGTTCTGTCTTTTGACGGAAACGGTTGATCGTGAACTTTTAGATCATGCGGAAAATCTGAAAGTGATTAGTAATATGGCTGTCGGTTACAACAATATTGATGTCAATTATGCAACAAAAAAAGGAATTATGGTTACAAATACTCCCGGTGTATTAACAGAAACGACGGCTGACTTAACCTTTTCCTTGTTAATGGCTACTGCAAGACGATTAACGGAAGCCGACCAATTTCTAAGAGCAGGACATTGGAAAACCTGGTCGCCTTTTTTATTAACGGGACAAGATATATTTGAATCAACTCTGGGGATCATTGGCTTAGGTCAGATTGGAAAAGCTGTGGCGAGGAGAGCCAAAGGCTTTAATATGAATGTATTATATTACAACAGGTCAAGAAAATTTGAGGCTGAAGAAGAATTAGGTATCAATTATGCAGATTTTAATACCGTTCTTAAACAATCGGATTTCTTATGTATCCTTGTGCCTTTTACTCAGCACACCAAAAACTTGATCAGTCAGCAGCAACTGTCTTTAATGAAGGATAGTGCGGTTCTTATTAATACTTCTAGAGGCGGGGTAGTTGATGAACAAGCACTGTATCATGCTTTAATAAATGGTGATATTTGGGCAGCCGGTCTGGATGTGTTTAATCAAGAACCAATCCCTCTTGATCACCCGCTGTTAGATCTTGACAATATTGTGACTCTTCCTCATATTGGAAGTGCGAGTTATCAAACAAGGATGAAGATGGCAAGATTGGCGATAGACAACCTTTTGCGGGGATTAGCAAATGAAAAGCCCAGGCACATTGTAAATGAAGAACTTTTTAACAAGGCATAAAATATTGGATAGGAGATTATTATGTTAAACACGAATCAAAAGGTTAAAATTTTTGCTTTAAATTCCAGCTGGGATTTGGCTGGGGAAATCGCTGAGAATATTGGAATTCCTCTCGCTTCCTGTTCCGTCAAACGATTCAGTGATGGTGAAATTCAAATTAATATTGAGGAAAGCATTCGTGGATGTGAAATATTTGTTATTCAATCGACATCTAACCCTGTCAATGAAAACCTTATGGAATTGTTAATAATGGTAGACGCACTTAAACGGGCGTCTGCGCAAACGATTAATGTTGTCATTCCATATTACGGATATGCGCGTCAGGATCGAAAAGCCCGTTCAAGAGAGCCAATTACTGCAAAGTTAATTGCTAATTTGCTTGAAACAGCAGGCGCAGACCGGGTGCTCACGATTGATTTACATGCGCCGCAAATTCAAGGTTTTTTCGATATCCCTGTTGATCAATTGGTGGGTGTTCCCATTCTATCGGATTACTTTAAACAAAAGGGTGAAGATGATCTTGTTGTGGTGGCTCCCGATAATGGGGGGGTCGTTCGGGCGAGGAAAATGGCTGAAAGCTTAAATATCCCTATAGCGTTTATCGATAAACGCCGCCCGGAGCCAAATGTGGCTGAGGTCATGAATATTATCGGAAATATCGAAGGAAAAAAAGCTGTCATTATTGACGATATTATTGATACCGCCGGAACGATTCAACTTGCTAGCCGTGCATTGAAGGAAAAAGGTGCTGAGAAGGTGTACGCCTGCTGTACACACCCAGTCTTGTCAGGTGCTGCTATTGAACGTATTGAAAACTCGGAAGTGGAAGAGCTAATTGTGACCAACACGATTTCTTTGAGTGAGACAAAGCAGATTGAAAAGATCAAGTGTCTTACGGTGGCGCCTCTGTTGGCTGAGGCTATAGAAAGAGTCTATCACAATTTGTCGATCAGTGCTTTGTTTGATTAAGCGTGATAAACTACAGTGTCCAAATAAAATCTAAATAAATCATACACGAAATCCCCATCCTGAAAACAGTTGGGGATTATTTGACGCTTACCAATCAACCATGACGATCCGTTCATTTCTCGCTTTAAAGGCTGGATCTCTTTTGAGCCACGACAGTTTCGTGGTTAACCGGCCGACTTCGGGGTAGAGATTTTCAATTTGGTCTTCGAAGTTCTTTCATTTTGTCGTATCGAACAGCTTCGGCATTTGTTCAAGAAAAGTATTTCGCCATCGTTCCCTGAAAAATCCAAACTCCTTTGTTAAATTTGAGTACACCTTGTACAAACGTAAAGAATATCAATTTTATTATTTAAATGAATCAGTTTTAACATTTGTTTTGCTTAAAAAGGAAGCTGCCGATAATACGATAGCTTCATTGTGTCGCTGAACTTTTCCTTCTTTCCACTCTGTATAGGGACAGCAAATAAAATAGAGTTATTCATCTAGACAATTGACAAGTCTGAATTGAAAGACTATTATAAATTTAAACGTTTAAATGAAAACGTTAATGTTTGATGCTTAAGGTTGTGACAATATGAAGGTTACTTTAAAAGAAGTCAGTAAATATTGCGGTTTATCAATTGCTACGGTTTCTAATGTTTTAAATGGTACAAAACCTGTTACTGAAAACAACAAAAGAAAGGTTTTGAAAGCTGTACAAGATTTAGAATACATTCCTCATGAAGCAGCACGTCAGCTAAAAGCCGGGAAAAGTGGATTAATTGGAGTCTTGACAGTTGGTTACAATTCTTTCTTCACAGAAATCTTAAAGGGAGTGGAAGAGCAAGCAACACGAAAGGGATTTAAGATCATTGTTGGAAGTACAGAGGAAGATGTTCAATCTCAAAAAGAGTTCCTTGATTCTTTTATTGCAAAAAGGGTTGAAGGAATAATCATGGCACCGGCAAATGGGTGGACAAAAGAAAAGCTGAAAAAATATCAGGACATTCCCATAGCCCTTATTGATCGTTGGATTCCGGCGTATAAATATATTTCCGTCATAACAAACAACAAAGAGAGCTCCAAACAATTAGTCAGTCACTTAGCCACTCATCATCAATACAAGCATATTGGTTTAGTTTATGCGTACTCGGATATTTCATCCATGACGGAAAGAAAATTAGGGTATGAAATTGCCTTAAGAGAAGCAAGGATTCCAATCGAGAACTCCTTTATGGAAAGTTGCGATGGAAGTATTGAAGGTGCAGAAGAGGCAACTATAAAACTTATTGAAAAAAATAAAGATTTGGAAGCTATTTATATAGCTAATAATAATATGCTGTTAGGTGCTTTTAAAGCTTGTAAAAAAAGAAAATTGAAAATTCCTCAAGATATAGCAATTGCAGGGGTGGATACGGAACCGTGGATGGAGTTTGTACAGCCAACCATAACAACAATTCAACAACCTGTGAAACAGATGGGGAGGGAGGCAATGAATCTATTAATAAATAATAAAGATAACAAGTATATTCAACATGAAGAGCTTAAAAATAAAGTGGTCATCGGTGAATCCTGTGGCTGCTAATTTTTATAAATGAAAGTTAAACGTTTAAATTTTTCAAAAGGTGAGAGGTGATTTTATGAGATACAAAATTGTAGGTATATTGATTTTTCTTTTCGTAAGTACTGGCTGTAGTTCAAACATTAATAACGGGGAGTCAGCAACCAATATAAATAGGGAAGTGGATTATTCTAATCCGGAAGGCACGATTGTATGGTCGTGTGGAAATATAGGCGGCGGGGGATTGAGGAAGGAATTAATCGATCGATTTGAAGAAAAATACTCTGATGTCAATGTTGTCTTACAAGAAACACCAGCTACGACTAATGGGGCGCAATCTTATTACACGATGACCATTGGCGGGCAAAATCCAGAGCCCGATGTTTATTGTGGTGACTCCAATTGGCCGGCCCAGTTTGGAGAGGCAGGTCTTGCATTGGATTTATCGACTATCATGCCCGAAAGTTTTTGGGAAAGGTTCCCGAAAAAACTCGTTGATGCAGCCTCTTATAAAGGAGGGATTTACGGTGCTCCACTATATGATAATATAGGGTATTTATATTATCGTAAAGACCTTCTGAAGAAAGCGAATATTCCAGTACCTGAGACGTGGGAAGAATTAAAACGGGCTGCTTCTCATCTACAAGAAGCAGGATTAGTCGATTACGGTTTTGTTTGGCAGGGGGCGTCTTACGAGGGGCTAACGACCAACTTTTTGGAATATTTACATGCAGCTGGAGGAGAAGTATTTAATGATCAGGGAGAGGTACATATCAATACGGAAGAAACAGAAAAGGCACTCTCTTTTATGAAAAGTTTGATTAGTAGCAATGCATCTCCTCAAGCGGTCACCACCTTTCATGAGGACGAGTCAATGAGTACTTTTTCTGCGGGATCAGCAGCCTTTTTACGAAATTGGTCATACGCCTATAGACAAGCGCAGAACCCAAGTACTTCTCAGATATCTAATAAAGTAGGGGTCACTAAAATACCTTCTTTTGAAAATGGCAAACACAATGCAACCCGATCTGGATGGAATGTATTCATTAATCCTCATACTAAAAATCTAGAAGCTTCGTTAGCTTTTATGGATTCTCTTACGAGTAAAAAAGCCCAGCGTTTGATGTTGGTGAAATATGGAATTCTACCAACGAATGTCGAAGTGCAATCGAATCCACAACTAATTAAAGAATATGAGTTATTGGATATTTATCACGATGTGGTAAAAACCCCGCGTCCCAAAACACCTAAATATAATGCTTTATCAGAAGCGATATATGTAAATACAAATGAATTGCTATCGCAGAATAAGAGAGTCAAAGATGTGCTCAAGGAGATGGAAAGTCGCATGAAATCAGTGGTTCGTTCAGAATCTTAGCGTTATTAAACGCATTTATGAAAAGGGGGATATCCTTGCAAAAGACAACCATTACTAAATCAAAACGTTTATCATGGAGGTCAAACCGTACGGGGTATATGATGGTTCTTCCAGCCCTATTGGTCCTAGCAATAGTGATGTTTTATCCTATATTTTATACCCTAGGTATGAGTTTGAGTAAAGTGGATATCAACACTACAGGGTACGATTTCACGTTTATTGGATTTCAAAATTACCTGAATATATTCAGTAGGAGCGTGTACTGGGACAGTATTTGGTTTACCTTTTATTTTTCATTTATCACAGTGTCCTTGGAACTTTTTTTTGGATTATTAATTGCTCTTGCTGTTAATAAGGTGAAACGAATGATGAATGTTTCATTGGTTATTATGCTTATCCCTTGGGCACTGATAACCGTTGTGTCAGCTCAAATGTGGGCCTACATTTATAACGGAGTATATGGAGTTTTAAATTATGTTTTTGAGGTGATAGGAATCATCGATGCTCCTCTACCATGGTTGTCAACTCCTACTTCAGCGATTATAAGCATCATGGTAGCAGAGGTATGGAAGACTACTCCATTTGTAGTTATTATTTTATTAGCCGGATTGCAAATGGTTCCGAAAGATCAATATGAAGCTGCAGCGATAGATGGGGCTAACCGATGGCAAAGTTTTTGGAACATTACCTTACCAGCAATTAAAGGAAGTATTGGAGTAGCCGTCGTATTTCGGTTATTGCAAGCTTTCGGGGTGTTTGATCTTCCATATGTCTTAACAGGGGGGGGACCTGGGAATGCTACTCAACCAATAGCTATGCTTGGGGTAGAAGCATTATTCCAAAATCTCAATTTTGGTATAGGTGCTGCGATCTCTGTTAGCACAGTTTGTTTCATTATCGTGTTAGCATTCATTTTTTCTCCCCTCATTCGCACCATTGTGAAAGGAGAAGAATAAATGAGTCAAAGATGGAGATTTATAGGCCGTTACGTTGTATTGGTAGGGTTTTTAATCATTATCATTTTACCTTTTTATTGGTTAGTCATTACATCATTCAAACCCTTATCGGAAATTGGAGCTTATCCTCCAAATCTTTTTCCTGAAAATTGGACGTTGGAGAATTATCGGGAGGCTTTATTAGAGTATGGATTTTTAACAAACTTAAAAAATAGTATAATTGTATCTATTTCATCTACGGTATTAGTGCTTATTTTTTCTAGTATGGCAGCTTTTGCTATTGCCAAGTTGCCTTTACCCGGAAAATACCCAATGATGGCTGGGTTATTAATTTTGTCTATGTTTCCGCCTGTTACTGTAGCTCCTGCCCTTTACATTATGCTCAATAATTTGGGGCTGCTAAATACTTACACGGGGTTAGTTATTCCGTATATCGCGTTTAATATACCGTTTTCTATATGGTTGTTAAGGAATTACTTTATAAAAATACCTACAGATTTATTGGAAAGTGCCCGTATCGATGGCGCGTCTACATTTTATATATTTATAAAGATTTATCTTCCTTTGATCAAACCAGGACTTTTTACCGCAGGTATTTTTACGTATATTGCCACTTGGATAGAATTTTTCTTAGCGTTAATTATTAATTCGGATCCTTCAATGCGATCAGTTTCTGTTGGTATCGCGCTATTTAGTGGACCATACACTGTTCCGTATGGAACGATTTTTGCAGGCTCGATTGTAGCTATGCTACCGATTATTTTGTTAACCATAATATTTAGAAAAGCTATTATATCTGGTATTACTGGTGGTGCTATAAAAGGATAACACCACCAATAGGATGATACCCTGTTAAGTTTTCTGCTTGCATTGATAGTAAAGATCATTATGGAATGATTATTAGCAGGAAAATTTAAGTAATAAAATAATATAAAAGCGAAGGAAAGAGGGATGTTATATGCATAATTTATATTTGCGTAGAGAAGGAAAGTCAAAAAGATTTTCAAGCTGGGACAGAACTGGAAGAAATAAAGATCGTATTACCATTCCTGCTGGTTCAACCCATATTATTGCTGATATCGAAGGATCTGGGATTATCAATCATATCTGGATGACGGTAGCTTCACAGGATAAATATTCGTTCCGAAAAGTACTGATTAAGATGTATTGGGATGATGAAAGTAATCCGAGCGTTCAATCCCCAATTGGCGATTTTTTTGGTGTCGGACACGGGGTTGCGAGCCATTATGTCTCGGCTCCACTTAATATGATTACTACCCAAGGTGTTATCGAGGACAAGGCCGCCATGAACAGCTTTTTTGAAATGCCTTTCCGAAAAGCAGCACGAATTGAGATTGTCAATGAATGTGAGAATGATATAGTCCTCTATTTTTATGTGGATTATGTTGAACGCGCTGTTTCTGACGAAAGCTTCTATTTTCATGCTTCATGGCGTAGAGAGAACCCGACGAAGGGATTGGTTGACTTAGAGGCGCTTAAGGTAGAGCACGACAAGCAGAACAGCCCTAACTTCGCGGATCAAAAAGTATATGAAAAAGCCAACCTGACTGGAGATGAAAACTATGTTTTGCTAGACGCCGAAGGAGAAGGACATTATGTTGGTTGTAATTTAAGTATTGACCACCTTAACCCGATGCCAGGATTCAGTTGGCCGGGCGAAGGTGATGACATGTTCTTCATCGATGGGGAGCCTTGGCCACCACGACTTCATGGCACAGGCACAGAAGATTATTTCTGCGCAGCTTGGGGTTATCCATCAGGAAAGTATGACAGTCCCTATCATGGTGTATCTCTTTATGCCCCAATACGTAGTAACGGTGATGCGTGGAAGGACAGCAATACAATTTCTTTTAACGACTATTCCGGTAAGATAACACAATATCGATTTCATATTGTAGATCCTATTATTTTTAATAAATCTCTTTTGTTTAGCATAGAGCATGGTCATGGTAATTCTCAATCAAATGATTACTCTTCAGTAGCATATTGGTATCAAAGAGAGCCGCACAAGAAGTTCCCTGAGATGCTCCCGGTTATAAAACGTTTACCGATTTCAGAAAGAGAAAGTGCTAGAAGGTTTTATCGTACGCTGTAAGAATTTTTTCATATGTTAGGATACTCTTTAAGAACAATGATCAAACTGAGTTTAAAAATCAGTATTGATCAAAGTTATTATTCTTTACTTAAAAGAGAGGTAATTTATATGTTGTTGGGATCTATTGAAGCAGGGGGAACAAAATTTGTTTGTACAGTTGCGAATGAAAAAGGAGAAATAATAAACACAAAACAGTTTAAAACAGAAAGACCAGAAATAACAATGGGGAATGTAAAAAGTTTTTTTTCGAATTATAATATGGAAGCCATAGGCATCGGAACATTCGGACCAGCTGATATAAATAAAAATAGCAAAACATATGGATATATTACATCGACTCCTAAAAGGGAGTGGATAAATTACCCTATACTAGATGAAATGAAAAAAACTTTTGATATTCCTATTGGTTTTAATACAGATGTTAATGTCTCTGCCCTTGGTGAATCTATTTATGGAGCAGCTAAAGGACTAAATAGTTGCTTATATATGACTGTAGGGACAGGGGTTGGTGCTGGAGCAGTAATAAATGGCCAATTATTAGAAGGCTTAACTCACCCTGAAATGGGACATATAACAGTTGGAAAACATAAAGATGACCCTTTTGATGGAGCATGCCCTTATCATCATAATTGTTTAGAAGGCATGGCATCAGGAGTAGCTATCGAACAAAGGTGGGATGATAAAGGGACTAATTTATCAAATAATAAAAAGGTATGGGTGTTGGAAGCTTTTTATTTAGCCCAAGGTATAGCTACCTATATTTTAATCTTATCTCCTAAAAAAGTTATCTTAGGTGGAGGAGTAATAAAACAAAAGCAACTTCTTCCTCAAATTCAAAAAAATGTTCAAAAAATCCTAAATGATTATTTACAGTTCAAAGAACTAAGTGAAGATATTGATAATTATATTGTTACTCCTGGTATTGAAGGACTTTCAGGAGCATTAGGTGGTATAGAGCTAGCAAAACGGTCGATACATCTAAATTAACATAAAATTCTCAACACTCTTGTTTAAAGATAATAACATCCATCAGCTTCCTTAATATTAAACGGCCTTTTCTGTAATAGAAGGTAGCCGGAATGGACTATCATAGATTAAGGCAATAAATACGCTCTCGTGTTTATTGCCTTGGAAAAACATACATTTCATGGAGAATTACAATTAGCAAAGTCCATCTATTATCCATAGACGAAGAAATCTTAGAAGCCTTCTGAGCTGGAAAACCATGTGTAATCCTTTATTTTTATTCGCACAAAAAGTTAGTGCAATAAATATAAAAGTTATAAATAAAACTGTAATATCTAGGTGCAAAATCCCGTTCGAGGCTGCTAAACCGAATTGAGTAAAGACAATAGTAGCTCAACTCTAAAACAAAAGCAAAGCTAGATACTATAGTCTAGCTTTGCTTTTGTTTTGTTTAATATTCAATCTTTGATAAAGTATTGAAATTATATACGGTGGAACAACATGATGATTATCCTCACTTCAATTTAACCAAAGAAAAATTATGTTTTTAAAGGATTAAATAAATAATGAGAAAATCCTTTCTCTTCACAAAACTCATTTACCTGCACATTGGTTGGGAGTCCAGCCTGTGCTCCTAATTTTGTTACTTTTAAAGCAGCGACAATGTTTGCAAATTTCGCTGCTGTAACAAGGTCTGATCCATCCGCAAGAGCAGTGCCTAATGCTCCCGCAAAGGAGTCTCCTGCTCCGACAGTATCGATCGCTTTTACTTGAATGGCCTCTATATACTCCGTTTTTCCTTGTTCATAAACTAAAGATCCTTTACTCCCCATTTTAATGATAGAGCATTTTATTCCTATTCGGTTAAAATACTCTGCTGCTTGGTGAGCAGAATCTAGGTCTGTTACATCAATACCTGTTAGCTGTTTTGTTTCTTGTTTGTTAGGGACAATTATATCTGCATATTGTAACGCCCGTTCCGTAATGCCATCAGCAGGTGCAGGATCCAACACGACAAACATGCCTTTCTTCCGAGCTTCAATCATAGACTCGATTACTGCTTCTTCGGGAACCTCCATCTGTACTAGGAGTACCTTACTATCATTTATTGTAGCAAAGGCTTGTTGGATATCATTTCTTGTTAAATCATCATTGGCCCCTTTTACCACAAGCATAGTGTTCTCGGCTGTATGATCAACTGTAATAATTGCACATCCAGTTGAAGATTCTTCCACCTGCTTGATATGGGAGGTGTTCACTCCATTATTGTTCATGGAGTCTATTACAGTGTCCCCATGTACATCACAACCAACAGCACCAATCATATGGACTTTTTTTCCTAAACGAGCACTGGCAACTGCTTGGTTTGCTCCTTTACCACCTGATAGTGTGGCCATTTCCTTTCCGAAAATCGTTTCTCCACGATCTGGATAATAGTCGGTAAAAGCGACAATGTCAATATTTATACTTCCAACTACGGTTATCTCTCCCATGGTTATAACCTCGCATTCGCTTTAGACTTTTTACTTAATTTCTACTTAACTCGCAATTAAAGTTTTTTAGTTTTGCAATTGATTCTTCAAAAGGAACATTAGGTTTAAATAAAGAAGATGTTCCGCAGACCAACATATCTGCTCCGTTTTCTAAAACTCCTGGGACAGTTTGATCCCCGATGTTTCCGTCTACTTGAATCTTAATGTTGTACCCTTCTCTCTTAATCCAATTGTTCAATTCTTTTAGCTTTTTATACATTGATGGAATAAACTTTTGACCTGAAAATCCAGGGTTAACGGTCATAATAGTGATGTAATCTACTACATCTATAACATATTTAAGTTCATCAATAGGAGTTGAGGGATTTAAAGCGACCCCTGCTTTTAATCCTCTGTCCCGAATTGTTTGTAATGTTCTTTGTAGATGCACGGTTGCTTCGGTATGAATTGAAATCATATCAGCTCCCGACTCAATGAACGTATCTAGGTGATTTTCAGGGTTTTCAACCATTAGATGGACATCGAAAGGTTTCTTGGTGAGGGACCTTATACTTTTAACCATATCGGGTCCCATTGTAAAGTTCGGAACAAAACTTCCATCCATTACATCAAGATGAAAGAAATCCACTCCTGCTTGATCTAATCTTTTCACAGTTTCTCCTAAATTACTCATGTCTGCACACATTAGGGATGGACCAATTAAAGTCATAATAGTAGCCTCCTGTATTATATAAATTCTCTTTTTATTAACGCATCGATGATTCACGCAGAATCAACTCGACATCTAATTCCTTTTTGCTGAATTCAGCATTAGGTTCTTTCATTAACCTAATAAGTTCTTCCATGGCCTTCATTCCCATTTCATAGATCGGTTGTTTAACTGTAGAAGTAGGGGGGATTGTATATTGCGACATCTCAATTCCATCAAATCCTACGATCGCAAGGTCATCGGGAACTTTCCGTCCCCATTCATAGGCAGCTTTTAACAATCCAATAGCCATTGAGTCGTTTGATGCAAAAACACCATCTATATCTGGGTGACGTTGGAATAACTCTTTCATGCAAAGATAGCCACTTCTCACGCTAAAATCCCCGGGGGCTATCCAGCTTTGATCAAACCAATCAAATTCTTTAACGCAATTTCTATAGCCCCACATCCTTTGAACGGCTGTAGAATCATCTTCTGGCCCCCGAATAAGGCCAATTCTCTTGCATCCAATATCAATCAAGTGCTGAGTTGCTAACTGGGCCCCTTCCCTATGTTTAACCGTTAAAGAAGAAAATTTGTGAGTTGAGAAGGTTCTGTCAAGCGTGACAGCAGGAATGCCTCGAGAATGGAGTTGTTCCAAATCTTCATTTGCTAAATTTAAGGAGTTTATGATAACTCCATCAACATATCTATCACGAAGAGAATCAAGATAATTAGTAACTTTGTTTCTATCATCATCTGTGTTGCATAAGAAAATGTTAAACCCATATGAATGTGCTAGATCTTCGACTCCCCTAGCAAGCTCAGGGAAGAAAGGGTTACTAATTGTTGGTACTAGTAAAGCAACTGTATTAGATTTGCGACTTGTTAAACTTCTTGCAACAGCGTTAGGTTTATAACCTAATTCCTCAATAACGCTAAACACCTTAGAAACAGTTTGGGCAGTTACATGTCCTTTATTATTAATTACCCTTGAAACAGTTGCTACGGAAACCTCCGCCTTAGCAGCAACATCTCTAATTGTTACCATTTCTGTACCTCCGTTTTTGTTACATAAGTTACATGTAAAATCTTATTATAATTAAAAATGGTCTAAATGTAACCGGTTACTAAAACTTTACCACTTCCTAATTTAACCTGTCAAATAGAGACTAATTTTTTCTCCTATAAAGGCTTTATATCTAAATAAATGACAAAGCAATTTCAAATTGAAATAGGTTATCGGTAATGTAACCGGTTGCAGATAAAAAAAGTGTATGATAATATACTGACTAAGAATTCATCTTTTAATATGCATTCAAATAAGGTGTTTATGAATACCTATATTTTTTTGGCTTAAATGTAACCGGTTACCTTAGTGAACTAAATTTATTAGGAGGGTTTAAAAATGAGAGGTGAAGAGTGGTTCTTATTACAGGAGGAAATGGAGGCATTGGCCTTGGAATGGCACAGCTATTCCAACAGAAGGGGGATCAGTTAATTATAATGGACCTTCCCCAGGAGTCCAGCACAGTAGCGTCAAGAGTGTCCCAATTAGTATTGGAAGTGTGGATATTACGAATAAAGAGGAAACAGAAAGAGTTATTGAAGAATTTACAACAGTTTGTGGACCAATAGATGTGTTGGTAAATAATGCTGTGGTACTTAAGGTCCATCCGGATTTTTTTGTCAGCCAACCTATCGTCCAATCTATGATTGAACGAAACAATTTTCATTAATATTAAAGGGGGAGAATTATTATGAAAAATGAAAGCGCTGCTCCAAACCTAGGGGAGAAAACGGTTCTTGGTATGCCTAAATCGCTTATTTGGGGCTTTGTTTCCATTGTTATCTTTATGACTGGAGATGGAATTGAACAAGCCTTTTTATCCAAACAAATAGTAGAGATGGGGTTTACACCAGGTGAATCTGCGTCAGTGTTCACTGTATATGGGATTACAGTGGCTCTTGCATCATGGTTAGCAGCATTATTTGCTGACATTTGGGGACCAAGACGTACAATGATGGCTGGATTAACCATTTGGGTAGTGTTTCACGTTGGGTTTATCACCCTTGGAACAATACCTGAAAATTTAAATATGATGTTGCTTATGTACGGACTTCGCGGATTTGGATTTCCTTTATTTGCCTATTCATTTGTTGTTTGGATTGCCTACATCACCCCGTATAAAAAACTACCAAGTGCGATGGGATGGTTTTGGTTTGCCCATTCATTAGGTCTTGGGGTATTCGGTTCTTACCTACCTAGCTTTACAATCCCCTTTATCGGGTATAATGGATCGCTTTGGTTAGGGTTGATTATTGTCACTATCGGTGGGTTGATTGGAGTTATCTTCACTAAAGGAGATTATGCAAAAGAGAAAGGTGAGAAAAAGGGAGCCGGGGATACAATTAAAAAGGGAATTACAATATTGTTTACAAACCATAAGATTGCAATTGCATCTGTAGTACGAATTATTAACCAATTAGCTGTATATGGTTTTGTCGTTGCTATGCCACTATTTTTAACAAGTGCAGAGATAGGTTTTTCTACATCACAATGGTTGCAAATTTGGGCCTTTATGTACTTCGTCAATATTATTTTTAATTTAATTTGGGGCTTTGTTGCAAATAAAATGGCGTGGCATAAAGTTGTCCAGTATTTTGGGTGCATTGGTCTAGCAATTGCCTGTTTATTATTCTACTACGTCCCAATCACTTTTGGACCCAATTTTGCTATTATGTTGTGTGTATCAGGTTTCTTTGGGGCAGTTCTCGGAGCATTCGCTCAGATGTCTTCAATCTTTGCGGCAATTGATCCGAAAAATAGAGGAGCAGCTATGTCCATTCATAATCTTTCTGCGGGGTTAAGCCAGTTTATTGGTCCTGCTTTAGCTGGTTTGCTCTTCACAGCATTTGGGACAAAGGGGTTTGTTTGGACCTTGGCCGGTATATATTTGTTCGGTTTTATACTTGCACAATTCCTTAAAGTAGAACCAGGGGAATCTGATGATGCGGAAAAAGATATACAAACAGAATCTACAAATAAGGCTGTTAATGCGTAAATAGAGAAATTGTTGATTACTTTGAGAAGATCAAGAGGAAATTACAGCGATCGAAATAACTAATTATTTGAAGAACAAACTTATTATTATCTTGGACACAAATCTGGGCATAATGCCTTGATTTGTGTCCATTTACTTTCTAATAGTCTCCCTTTTGCACAATTTAAATAATAAATTAATAATAAAAAGAATAGTCTTTTTTTCTCGTCATGTTCAATTAGAGTACACCCTGAAAAAACAAACTAAAACCCTTTAATACCAAGGTATAAAATGTTCATTTAGGGTTGTTCAGTCGAATAGAGGTAAAAATAATGATATTTAGAGACACGGTTGGGTTCTAAACGAGCAAAATTTAGATAATCGGTTTAAAGAATTCAAGGCTTATGGTGTGATGATATCGTTATCGGAAAAGAGAGTGGGGTCATAGCCAAAAGATCTATTATGCGATGGCTAAAGGAAGGATAAAGTACTTTATGATGAAGTCGTTCGTTGCTTAATAAAAAGAACCCGTGATATTCATCGAAAGACCGGCTTTTCTCGTAATACATTTTACCCTATTAAAGATGAGTTTAAGGAGAGGATATCATTGATAACCTCTCTTATTTTAAATCTTTTTCAAATAAACAGCAATCTGAAACAATCTAGCTCTTTTATAGATATATCGTAAGGTATCTTACTCAATATGTTCACAACATTCCAACAGCGCTTTTCCGTAATTAATACCAGCATTATAAACTTGCCTCTGATTAACAAAAGCTATCCAGAAGACTAAAAAAGGTAATGTAAGTATGACTGAAATAATTTTCAATATCGGAACAGCAGAGATATTTAAGCCAATACCATAATTTGTATATATTAAAATTAGCTGAACAATTAATAACAAAGAGCATATTATTAATCCTAAAGGTTTCAAACCAAGTAAGTTTCTAAGCTGGCCATAATATATATTCTCATTAAAAACCAAAGAATATTTAACTTTATCTCTAGTTTCTTGTCTTAAGTAATCGATACAAGAGTCGTATTTTTGGTTTGAACCAACAGGATCTTTTAATTCAATTTCTTTTGTTGGGAGGTCTTCATTTGTCAGGAACCCTAATTTTTTATGATAACGCTTTTTAGTATTAATATTTATATTATCATCCTTGTGACCTAAAATTAATGTTGCGGGTAGCCCTCCCCACTGTTGGATTAATTCTTTTTGTTTTTTCTTTCCTAATGTTCTTGCTAGTATGGACAATGGTATAGCCACACCTAAACCTAGAATGCTTATAAGAGCTCCTTCTATTGAGCGAAATTCTGGGAACCATAGATACAACCAAATTATTATAGGAGAAGCTGTTAAAACTGCTGGATAGTATCGTGCTTTTCTTTCGTAAGTGTTAAGAACAACATCTAAATTCATACTATTCTCCTCTAGTTATTTTTCGACCTCTGAACTGAATGAGAGAGGTGTAATAGCAGTCCACCCAGTTCTTGCAGGCATATCTTTGTGATGTCTAATAGTAGAACCTCGGGTTTCACAAACCTTCGCTCCTCTTCTAATAAATGCATTTGTTACAACTTTTTTGGGGTGCTCCTCTGTTTCTTTGGAGACTGATACGAAAGTGTTGGTAGTTGTTGAAGTATCTTTTTCTACCTTTTCACCTATAATTCTATCAAGTACACTGGGTGAAACATTTCGACGGCTTCCATGATGAGGAATTTGTACAAATCTGCAATCCCTTAAATCTATACCTAAGTTGGTGGCATAATCTGCACTATTATGGAGAGCTTGCTTTCCAGCATCACCGGTAAGTAAGACCCTATAACCATTAATATTACCGTATAATACAACACTACTTTCATTTCTAGATCCTGTAGATCCATAGTTTTCACTTAGGGTTTCTTTATCCCATGTCTCTTCAATCCATTCTAGAATTTTTGAGTAAGCTTCAGAAAATGCTTTTCTAAGAGTACTCTCTTCTTTTCTTTCGGGCATGCTGGGGAAATCAGGTAATAAATAATTAACGTACCAGTCTTCCAACGGGGAAAGCACCTGAAATTCTCCAATTAGAGCTCCTTCAAAAGGTTCGTATATTGGAATTTCCTTTTCACAAGCAATCTCATACAACTGGTGTGCTTTATTCAGGGAAGCTTTAATCTTTTCTGATAAACTATTGTCTGTGATTCTACCGTCATGAAACAAGTCCTTTATTTTAGAAGAATGTTCCCATGGAATGTGCATCCATAGCTCTCCCACTTCTAACTCCTCAATAACAGTTGTTAATCCAGAGACGTGATCGCTATCGGGGTGTGTATTAACTACATAGTCTACATAGTCTGTATCATAGTACTCCTGTATGTGTTGAACTATTTTATTACCGGAATCTTTAGTACCCCCATCTACAACCATTACCTTATAGTTACCTTCTTCACCATACCTAACAACTATTGCATCTCCGTTTTTAGTGTTATCCCCAACAGGAATAAATTCAATTTCAATCCCCAAATTTTCTCCTCCTCCATAAAGTACTATTATAGTACTATTTTACCACAAAATTATTGTTTTGGTACTTGATTTTTTAAAAGTTAGGGAAAGCCTTCGATTTTTTGGATATTAGTTAAAATCTCTAAAACCTCCATTACCGAACATGACAATAGTCTCATATATCATAGTCTGGTATATTAGAGGTAAAGACTATACACGGGGGTTACATCGAATGAGTAAATTGACGTTACCACAATTAGAAGCCCACCTATGGGAATCAGCAAATATATTGAGAGGAAGTATTGATTCCTCTGACTATAAAAACTACATATTTGGTTTATTATTTTTAAAACGATTAAACGATGTATTTGTTGAAACCGCAAAAACCATTCAACAAGAAGAAGGGGACGATTACGGCTGGTATGATCGGGATGAACACCAATTTTTTGTTCCTGAACGTGCACGATGGAAGTTCATTCAGTCTCAAACACAAGATATCGGCACCGCCATTAATAAAGCCTTTGAAGCATTAGAAGAAGAGAACCAGTCTCTTGAAGGTGTACTCGCAAGCATCGATTTCAACGATAAGGAAAAGTTGCCGGATAAGCTGCTCTTGCAATTGATTCAACATTTCTCTTCACTGAACTTAGGAAACGAAAGCCTATTTGAACCCGATATGCTCGGTCGTGCTTACGAGTATTTAATCAAGCAGTTTGCGGATGATGCAGGTAAAAAGGGCGGAGAGTTCTATACACCGAGCAAGGTTGTTGAACTGATCGTTAAACTGATTAAACCAGAAGAAGGAATGCGTGTCTGTGATCCGACCGTCGGATCAGGCGGTATGCTTGTTCAGTCTGTGGATTATATCAAGTCCCATGGGGGAGACCCACGCAATTTATCGTTACATGGACAAGAAAGAAACTTGAACACGTGGTCGATTTGTAAAATGAACTTGTTGCTGCATGGATTGAGTGATCACCGAATTGAACGTGGAGACACAATTCGTGAACCAAAACTGACAGGGGAAGGTAAAGAACTATTATTATATGATCGGGTGATTGCTAATCCACCATTCTCATTAAAAAATTGGGGAAGTGAAGAAGCTGAGGCTGATGAATATGGTCGTTTCCGTTTTGGTCTGCCACCGAAAAACGCGGGGGATTATGGATTTGTTCAACATATGATTTCTACCTTAAACCATGAAGGGAAAGCTGGCGTTGTCATGCCTCATGGTGTGCTATTCCGAGGTGGAGCAGAAGGGAAAATCCGTACCCGTTTGTTGCAAGAAGATTTAGTTGAATCGATTATCGGGCTTCCGTCTAATTTATTTTACGGAACGGGAATTCCAGCTTGTATTTTGATATTAAATCGTAATAAAACTAAGGAGCAAAAAGGCAAAGTCTTTATTTTAGATGGATCCAAAGACTATCAAGAAGGTAAAAATCAAAATGGTCTACGAGAAGAAGATATCATGAAAGCTGTTGAAGCCTACGACCAATGGGAAGACCAAGAGAGATATTGCCGTGTAGTGGATCTTGAAGAAATTGAGGATAATGACTTCAACCTTAATATTGCTCGTTATATAGATACGACCGAGGAGGAAGAACAAATTGACGTTGCTCAAGCTCTAGCTAATCTTCGAAAAATGGAAAATGAACGTGACGAGGTTGAGAAGGTGATGTATGGGTATTTGAAGGAGTTGGGTTACGGTGACTGATAGGTACAGCTGGGATAGAATTAAACTGGAGGATTTAGCAACTATAACTGGAGGAGGTACACCATCTAGAAATAATATGGAATATTGGAAAGGAAATATTCCATGGGTTACACCCACAGATGTAACTAAGAACAATAAGAAATATTTAAATGATGCATCTCAGTATATTACTACTAAGGGTCTAGAGAAGAGTGCTGCCAAAATAATACCAGCGAATAGTGTATTAATGACCAGTAGGGCGACTATAGGAAAATGTGTTATAAATACACTACCGGTTACTACAAATCAAGGATTTGCGAACTTTATTTGTAGTGAAAATTGCATACCTGGTTTCCTATACTACTTATTAACTTACTATGGTCCGAGGTTTGAACAATTGGGTTCAGGAAGTACTTTTAAAGAGATTAGTAAGGGAGAATTAAGATCTTTTGCAATACAAAGGCCTTCGATAGTGGAACAAAAGGAAATCTCGTCGATTCTTTCATCTGTCGATGAAGCGATTGAGAAGACAAAGCAAATCATTGAACAAACCACCAAAGTGAAAAAAGGGTTGATGCAACAACTGTTGACCAAAGGCATTGGTCATACGAAATTCAAGAAAACACCTATTGGTGAGATACCTGAAGGGTGGAGCCATGTAACTCTATCAAAGGTTCTTCGGGTCCAAGGAGGATACGCTTTCAAAAGTAAGGACGCATCTAATTCAGGGATAAAATGGTTGAAAATTGCCAACGTCGGATTAGGGGAAATCTTATGGAACGATCAGTCGTATTTGCCAGGTAAGTTTGAAGAGAATCACCCAGATTATTTATTAGAAGAAAACGATATAGTTATGGCAATGACGCGACCAGTTATTAGGGAAGAAGCAAAGGTCGCTAGGCTTAGTAATCAAGATGTCCCTTCGTTATTGAATCAACGTGTAGGTCGTTTTCATGTAAAGGATGGCTTAAATAAGGAATTCCTCTACCAACTTGCAAAGAGTAATTATTTTGCAACTGAAATTTTATTGAAAATAGCTGGAACTGACCCACCAAATATTAGTGCAAAGCAAATTGAAAGTATTGAAGTTCCCCTACCAAGTGAGGAAGAGCAAAAGAAAATATCTGATATTCTCTCAGTATTCGATGTAAAAGCACTGAACGGGAGAAAAGAACTAGAACAGCTAGAAAGGTTGAAGAAAGGTCTTATGCAACAACTCCTAACAGGGAAAACACGCGTACCAATTGATGACGAAGACGAGGTGATGCCGACATGAACATTACCCAAGACTGGAACGAAAAAGGTCTAGTTGAAGATCGGGTCATTGAACATCTGAAATCACTAGGGTACACGTATGTGTCTGGATCATCGCTTGATCCGGAACGGGATACTTATATGGAAATCGTACTCAAGAAACGCTTCACTCAAGCTGTTCAACGATTAAATCCTTGGATCAATGAGAATAACCTCAATAAAGTCGTCCGTTCTATGACGCACTTAGACTTTACCAGCCTCATGGAAGCGAATCAGCATTTCCATGAGGTTTTGATTAATAAGCTTTCCGTTCAGCAGGATGTCGGGAAGGGACGGAAGAGTCAAACGGTAGAATTGGTTGATTTTGACAACATTGAAAATAATGAGTTCCTTGTCGTCGATCAATTTTCGATCACGAATGCTCAGGGAACGATTCGTCCAGATGTCATGGTGTTCGTTAATGGCTTCCCTCTCGTGGTCATTGAGTGCAAGAGTCCGACGTTGCCACCAGATGAACAGATCCCTCAAGGGGTAAAGCAGCTGTCGCGCTATCAACGAGAGAATGAATCGTTATTCTATTACAATCAATTCATGATCTCGACGAGCAATGACCGAGCTAAAGTGGGAACGATTGGATCGAAGCTTCAACATTATACCGAGTGGAAGGATCCCTATCCAAGAACCATATCTGAAATTGGGGATAATCCTTCTTCTCAAGACATCCTTGTGACCGGTATGCTCGTCAAAGAACGGTTATTTGATTTAATCCGAAATTTCATCGTTTACGAACCAGAGGATGGACGTGTGATTAAAAAGCTAGGACGCTACCAGCAGTACCGAGCGGTTAATCGTGCTGTTCATCGGATTTTACATGCGGATAAACCTCAAGAACGTGGTGGGGTAGTCTGGGCGACGCAAGGATCGGGAAAGTCACTGTCCATGGTCTTTTTAGCGACGAAGTTAAGACGAATCGCTGAATGGAAGAACCCGACGATTGTCGTAGTCACCGACCGACAGGATTTGGACCAACAAATTACCAATACATTCCGTCGCTGTGGTTTTCCGAATCCTCAACAGGCGGGTTCTGTAACCGAACTACGAGATTATTTGAACCAAGGTCCTGGGGCGACGATTATGACGCTCGTGCAAAAGTTTCAGGAATCCGAAGATGAAGAGAACTTTCCGGAACAGACCACATCTGAAAATGTCATTGTGTTAGTGGATGAAAGCCACCGCAGTCAGTATAGTTCCCTGGCTCTCAATATGCGGATGGCTCTCCCGAATGCCACGTACATTGGATTTACAGGAACACCTATTGATAAAAAAGATAAGAGTACACGACGCACGTTTGGAGATTACATCGATAAGTATCCGATCGAACAGGCAGTAGAAGATGGGGCAACGGTGCCGATTTTCTATGAATCTCGACTTGTTGATTTGCATGTTCAAGGAGAAACGATCGATCAGTTGTTTGATCGCTTCTTCAGGGAGTACTCAGAAGAGGACCGGGAACGAATCAAACAGAAATACGTCACAGAAGAAGCGATAACGGCTTCTCCTAAACGGGTGCGAAATATTGTACTTGATATTATTGAACACTTTGAGCAACATATTCAGCCGAACGGATTCAAAGCACAAATTGTCGCTGTATCCCGTGAGGCAGCTGTGATGTATAAACAGATGTTGGATGAATTGAGTAATTACCAATCTAAAGTAATTATGTCAGCTGGCCATAATGATGAAAAACATCTACAGGAACACCACTTATCCAAACAAGAAGAGAAGCAGGTTATCCAAAGATTTAAAAAGCCGATGCATGAAGATGAGCTAAGTTTCTTAATCGTTTGTGATAAGTTACTGACGGGTTTCGATGCCCCCATCGAACAAGTGATGTATTTGGATAAACCATTGAAAGAGCACAACTTGCTGCAGGCCATTGCCAGAACAAACCGTACGTATAATAAAAAGACATATGGATTGATTGTTGATTACTTTGGTGTCTCAAGATTTTTAGAAGAAGCGTTAGGTGTCTTCCATGAGGAAGACATCAAAGGGGCACTTAGTGATATTGATGCAGAGATTCCGAAATTACAAACCAGGCACCGTAAAGCAATGCGCTTTTTCGACTATCAAAATCGGGAGGACTTGGATGGGTGTCTTGCTATTCTTGAGCCCGAAGATATTCGAAATGAGTTCGATACGGCGTTCAAGCAGTTTTCTGAAAGTATGGACATGGTGATGCCCAATCCGAAAGCGAAGCCGTATTTGGAGGATTTGCGCTGGCTAGGGAAGGTCCGGAAGTTGGCCAAGTCCAGGTACCACATTGAAGAAGGCATGGATATATCCGACTGTGGTGAAAAAGTGCGGCAACTGATTGAAGAACACGTCTACGCCACGACTCCTGAAGTCTTGTTCGAACCAATTGATATTTTATCCAATCGGTTTGAGGAAAAATTAGATGAAATCAAGACACCGGAATCGAAAGCAGCAGAAATGGAACATGCTTTGAAGCATGAAATTCGTATCAAACTGGAAGAGAATCCTGTTTTATATACATCTTTAAAAGAACGTTTAGAGGAATTGATCGAGCGTCGGAAAGAGCGGCAAATGACGATTGAGGAATTGCTTGAAGAATACCGTGATATGATTCATGAGATGCGGAATAATGCCGAAGAAAGTAAAGAGCATGGATTTGAGCCAAAACAATATCCCTTTTTTCAATTGCTAGAAAAGGAACTAGCTTCCAATGAGGAAGAGAGTTTGAAGGAATTGACTCACATCATCACGGAGATTATTGTCGATCATGCTGTGATTGATTGGGTGGAAAAAGATGATGTGAAAAGAGAGATGCGCAAGAAGATCAAGCGACAGCTGCGAGCTAGTAATTGTGCTAATAAGCAAGTCGAAAATCTGGCCTTACAATTGATGAACCTGGCGGAAGTTCACTATAAACAGATCGGATATTGACACACGAAGGGCATGAACCACAGATACGGCATCATGCATGCCCTATTGATCACCCGATGTTATGCAATTCCATTCCATGGACGCGAAGCCATTCTTTTCGTTGTTGATAGTCCGGTAGAATCGACTGAACGGTTTTCCAAAAATGCTCATTGTGTTCGGCTACAAGCAAGTGGACCAATTCATGTACAATGACATAATCCATCACTTTGACAGGTGCCATGACGAGACGCCAGTTGATATAGATGTCACCACTGGGAGTACAAGTGCCCCAGCGTTTATGTTGCGTTCGTAAGCTAATCGAATTCGACTGAACGCCAAGTATGGCTTGGTATTTATCAGCACGTTCTTTGATTTTACTCGTCCCATGGGTTCGGTACCATTGTATGAACTCACCTTCTAAAAAATGGTTAGTTTGTTCTTGAGACCAATTTTGGAGAACAACAGCAATAAACTTTCCTTGCTTAAATTGGAGCTTGGCTTTTTCGATAGGTTCCTTGTGAACTTTTAAGCGATAATGACGACCTAAGTAAGGAAATTTTTCACCACTGACAAATTCCTTCGGTTGAACCGATATCTGAACTTCATTTAGTTCTCTAAGCTTGGTTAGGATCCAAGGGGATTTCTTTTTGATCAATTCCTTAACTTTAGCACCTTCTAGGTTTTCAGGGGTGTAAACCTCAACCCCATTGACTAAATCTACCGATATTTTAATGTCCTTACGGTTTTGTGAATATAGAACGTAATTAATATCTGTTGTTCCATATGTGAGTAGAGGCAATATCATCACGAACTTTCTTCTTTATTATCTTTCCCCATAATATCACTTGGTTAGGAAAATGGAGAGTGAAAATCCACCTTATATATACCGAATTCTTATCCGAGCGTATTATATACATTTGTTTACGGCCCTTTGGAGTTAGCGTTATTTAGTTACCCGTAAGAATTATTATTCCGTTCTCCTAAGTATCTGTAGAAAGTAGCTCTACTTAAGCTGGTAGCATCCAATATCTCTTGAATCCTGTATTCCTTACTATCATACATGCGAAAGGCCATATCCAACTTGGATTGGTCTTTTTTTGGTCGACCACCTTTTCGTCCTCGAGATCTGGCAGCATCTAGCCCTGATTTCGTCCTCTCTGAAATAATGTCACGCTCAAACTGAGCCAGACCACTGAAGATCGTAAACACGAGTTTCCCCATCGCCGTTGTCGTATCTATATTTTCATTAATAGAAACAAAGTTAATGCCTTTATCCTGGAAGTCATTGATTAGATCTACCAAGTGTTTTGTGCTCCGGCCAATTCGATCGAGCTTATAAACGACTACCGTATCTCCTTCACGTAGATTGTGAACTTCAGAGATAAATGGCGAGATTTTTTCATCTTTAAATGGCGTACGTAACCCATAATGTTTCATTCAAATCTTTTTGATAAAATGATCAACAACAGCTTCCTATTTATGACCAATTACAAGACTTTCCCTGGCCGCATCAACCACTTCTTTTGATATGGTCTCGATCTGATTGATGGCCATGACTCGTTCAACTTGTGTGAACAGGCGCTGAATAAGCCGAAAATTCCCACCAGTCATACGTACGACAGCCGTAAAGGCCTCGTAATCCACAAAATCTTCAAGGTTAATGTTCAAACCGAGTTCCTTCCATTTATTTTTTAATATGAAGGTCATTTCATCTCTTTTTAATGTTTTATATTCATGCGCAAAGCCAATACGGGAATATAACTGCGGATAGCGCATTAATTGGCGCTCAAAACCAGGCATACCAATAAGTACGACTCCCATTGGATGTTGATCGTACATGTCTCGGATTAATTCCAACCCCACTAATTTAAGGCGATCAGCTTCGTCAACGAGTACAAGTTCGGTACTGCCATAAAAATCTGGGATTCGTCTCTGTATGCCATCTTTTTGATAATGCGCTTTTTCATGCAGCATGGCTAAGCGAAGATTCAAGACAGATAAATCCCTTCCAATCTGAGCCGGTTTAACAACAGGAGCTGTATAATAAAGAGTATGTTCATCGAGGACTTCTAATGGGACTTGTTGATCGTCTTCTATTCTTGGAAGATCAAGCCATGGCGATAATAGGTCCCACCGGGTGAGGTGTTTTGCAGCCATTGTCTTGCCGACACCAGCCTCCCCATAACATACACCAATATATTGGTACTTCCGGCAAGCTTCACAAAATTCCACAAAACGGCGATATTCCTTCGTTTCTAAAAAGGTTGACTGATCACTCATACTTATACCTCTTTAATTTTGTGTTAGATGATGTCGGAGTTTCGTCAGTTTCTGTTGTTTTGGACCTTTTAAGGGAATCTTGTACCAACTCTTCAAAAACCGCATTACGTGTCTTGATTTGACGGGTGGCATTTCTTTTCCGATGACTTCGTGCAGCTATAATATCTTTGATATCAACTTCATACCCAGCTAATTCCGGACAAATCGCCCGGCATAAAAACTGGCGATGGAAAAAGACCCTTATTTCAGCTAAATCACGAGGGTTATATCGAATGGTCACATCTTCTCCGATATAAGGAGCTAATGTCGTTGATTCATAGCGAAAACCTTGAAATCGTATGCCATCCGGATGGATACGGCGAGATGTAGCAACATTCAATAATAGTAAATCCAAATCCTCGAGAGAATTGGGGAGTTGAGGAAGGAAACCTTCGGCTTCCCAGCGTGTCACAGGTGGGAAACCTGTTGTTCCATGAACACGAAAATGATACGTTTCAATCAGAAATTCTCGTAACTGACGATCAAGTTCGGGTAAAGTCATAGATGGAGATAGAGAAGGTCGTGAATGGGAGATGTAACCGGGTTGCTCCTGTAAAAATAACTGGTTGATGGTTTGGAAAAAACGCTCAATTTTCCCTCGTCCTCTAGGGACCCCAACAGTGGAGAAAATGAGTTGCATACGTAGATCAGCACCAACCTGTTCCAGATGGTCCGAAGTAAAATCACTGCCATGATCGGTATAGAAAATACTCGGAATACCACAAACCCTCCATCGGCTGTCTTCCTTTGACCAAATGGCTTGATGTAATGCGAGAGACGTTTGAATAGCCGAAGGAGCATCAAAACTTAAAAAGTAACCAGCTACGGCACGGCTATAGTCATCCATAATAATGGTTAGCCAAGGGCGAGCTGGTTTTTCTTTTTCATTCCAAATCCAAATATCCAATAAGGTATGATCGGCTTGCCATATCTCATTGGGCTGTTGGGCTTCTCGTCGATGAATTAAATCAAAGTTTTCCTTGTATATAACTGATCCTTCATTCCCTAATGTTTTTAACGAAGAAGGAAGGGATTCGATAATATTGTAGACAGTTCCATAGCTCGGAACCGTCCATCCATGCTCCATCGCAATCCTTTCAACTTTTCGATGGATGGAAGCCATACTAGGAGGTGCTTTTTTTAAAGCAAGCCCTTCAATCACTTTAACGATTTCAGGTGATATTTTTCGGCTGCCTCGATCGAAGCGTTCCTTGGCCACCAGTGCTTGCAATCCCCTTTTGCGATAATATTGGACCCACCTTTGCAAAGTACGTAATGAAACAGGAGTGTCTAAAGCAATGGTCGATAAAGACGTTTCGCCTTCTAAGTAAGGGCGAATAAGACGGAACCTTTCCATGGCTTTGGCTCTTTGTTCTTCAGTGTAAGAGGTCAGGACGGAATTATTATGAGGCGACATGTTTTTTTCCCCTTTCTTATACTTCAGGTATAAATAGGTAATGATTATGTCGGATTCTCCTCCATCTGTTTCACGAGCTTATAAAAGGTCGTTTTCTTAACCTGGGCTTTCTGCATAGCCCGAGTGGCCGTGATTTTTCCTTCTTTCCATTCCACATAGGCTTCTCGGAAGGCTTCTGTTATATTAGCTTTCGGTCTTCCAAGGGCTTTCCCTTGTTTTAATGCGGCATCAATACCTTCCCGTTGCCGTTTTCGAATGCGATCTCTTTCTTCTTGCGCCATCCAAGATAGAATTTGTAAGACGAGGTCAGCAATAAAGGTCCCCATGCTGTCTTTGTATTGGGTGGTGTCCAACAAGGGCATGTCCAAGACAACTATATCTGCCTGAATATTTTTTGTGATATCATTCCACTCTTCGACAATTTCGTTTTTGTTTCTTCCGAAACGGTCAAGCGCATGAATGTATAAAATATCACCTGGACGAAGAACACGTTTGAGGAGTTGATAGTTTTCGCGCTTAAAATCTTTGCCACTAACTTTATCGATGAAAATATCTCGTTCGTTAATTCCATGTTCTTTCATAGCCGCCATTTGTCGTTCTTCATTTTGGTCTTTGCTACTTACCCTTATGTACCCCATTCGTCTACTTTCCATATTCTAGGATGCACCTTTCTATAAGAGTTATTTTTATATTCTTAATTATACATCAAATCGTTCGTAAATGTATAGACGAAACCGCGGACGTTCACAAAATGGTTTTCGGTTATTTTCGAACGTAAATAGATCACTAGTAGATGTAAAACTAAACTGTTCGAAAAGGTTTACTTTTACAAACACTAATAAAACACTATTTCGGAAAAGGGCCATATTGTTGAATAAGGATTATAAAAGACAGAGGAATTCTTGGTTTCCATTTTGTGTTAAAATGAAAATAACTTTTCATAATTCTTTTTAAAAAAGGGGAGTGAGCGACCAATGATTGGAGGGCCATTTCTCGTAGCTATTGTCCCAGGAGTATTAGTATTGTTAATTACTTGGTGGTTTAGAAAATTAAACTTTTCTTTATTTGTACGAATTGTACCAAGTATTCTAACCGTAATTGCTGCAATTATCTTGTTTTACATTGGTTTCGTAAACATCAGGGGGTTCGAAGGGGCGGCATACGGAATTTTAGCTTTCTCTTTAATTGGTTTTGCAATAGTGTCTTTTGTTATAGCAAATAAAAAACCATCCGTTGATGGGTAGTGCAGCTTGTTCAAGACTTGGGACGCGCTTGTGGAACAAGGCGTCCCCTTAAACCTTTACGTCGCAATTTTATTTTTGTTTTTTTATCATTGAAAAAAGAATGGCTGAAGCTAAATAGAAGTACAGTGGAAAATGAACGAAGTTAATGGAATGAGCTTTAAATCCAATATACTCTCCTACAGGCAAGCTCAGCAAGAAAGCCAAATATAAAAAATGTGCTTTTTTGAAAACTGCACCTATAATTCCAAGGCAAGAAGGGACAAAAAATAATAGTAAGTACGCCATTTCATATTGTCTATAAGAAGTCTCTCTGTAAAGGTTTTTAAGAAGATTTTCTCTTTCGTTCGGCATCCAAAAGTCTGGAATATGGAAATTCCACCAGTAGTAGGCACCAATAAATGAACCGATTATTCCTAGAAGAATTGCAAGTCTAAGAAATATTTTAGAGTTTATTTTAAGTTGCATCTTTTAATCCTCCCCT
This sequence comes from Halobacillus ihumii, assembly GCF_902726645.1. NCBI lineage: Bacteria > Bacillati > Bacillota > Bacilli > Caryophanales > Bacillaceae > Halobacillus > Halobacillus ihumii. The sequence goes on along the minus strand of NZ_CACVAO010000001.1, from coordinate 2,007,828 downwards.
TTGAAAATAGATTATTCATAGAAAAGGGAGTTATAACCTATGTAGGAAAGAGTTCAGTATTCCATAAAACCAGCTAATAGTTGTCAACATTTTTCATTAAAAATCTTAAGTTTTCCATGCTATACTAAAAATGAACATGCCAAATAACCTTCCGTTATGCTCTGGTTGGAAGATTTTGTATTTAAATTGATTAATATAGTTTTTAAGCTATATCTAGGAAAGTTGTATTACTTTTAAGCATTGCAAAAATCCAATGTAAAAGCTTATTAACACAAGCGATGATCGCTACTCTAAAAGGTTTACCTTCATCGCGTTTCTTATCGTAAAATTCTCTTAATCTTTTATTACGTGGAATGATTTCCACGCTTGTTTTCTTTTTACGAGCGTCTCGTATTCCGCATTGAACAGCCATAAATAGAGCTTGTCTTAATCTGCTAGATCCTCTTTTGGTAATACGGTTTACGGAAGCTGTAAACTTACCAGAGGAGTACACACTAGGATCGACTCCAGTGAATGCAACGAGCTTTTTGGGATGATTAAACCTTTCTATCTCACCAATTTCAGAAATTATCGTTGCCGCAATTTTTTCTCCGATACCTGGGATAGATTGGATTAATTCATATTCTTCAACTTCTTTGGCAAGGGCATCTATTTCAGCAGCTAACTTTGATAGATGCTCTTGGTATTGAAGAACAATATTTATCATTATTTCTAGGTTAATAATATGACTTTGATACAAGTTATTTTGAAATGGGTTACGAATTGCTGCATCTCGTAGCTTTTTTGCCTTTTCCTTAGCCCATTTATCTGAACGACTCTTACATAGTGAAGCTATTTTATCTGCTAAGACAGGTCCAGTGACACTTAAAACTGATTTCGATGTTGGAAATATTAAAAGTACCTGTAAAGAAACTTTTGAATACAGGTTCCCAAATACTCCTCTATATTCAGGAAATACTTGGTCCAATATCGATTGAAGTTGTAGTTTGGTTTGTGCTGCTACACTTGAAATAGTTTCGTGCTGTCTTGTTAGATTACGAAGGTTTAAGAGGCGGATCCCTCTTTTCTTACTAGGTTCCAGTTCCTCTTTATAATAAAGCTCACACAGGTTGTAGGCATCTATGGCATCTGTTTTCACCTTTCGCAAACTTGAACTTTTCGCTCGATGTGCAATCAATGGATTAACAATAATATACATATATTGTTGTTCCTCTAAAAATTGAATAATAGGAGTATGGTAGTGTCCAGTCGATTCCAAAATAACCGAAGGTTTTCCCCCAGCTAGAGACTCAATCTCCTTTAAGAAGTCAAGAAATTTATTAAGCTCTTTAACATTATGCAGGATACTAAAACTTTTACGATAAGGCTCTCCCTTATCTAAAAACGCTTGAATCTGACTTTCCCCTTTGGCAACATCCAGACCAATGACTGGATTCATACGATTTCTCCTCCTTTAAATGTACGTAATGTCGGTATCCCCTAAGGCTTCTTGTAACGTCGTAGGTTCGCTTGTTAAACGGGATCATTGTCCCAACCAGCCTGAAACACGTTTATACAAGTAGGGGGTGAACAGTTTTGCGGACGGGATCTTAGCCCCACGGGCGCTACGTTCTACCCCGACTACCGTTAATAATAAGACCATATTAAAAAAGGTCAACCAGTAAAAAATCTGGCTAACCTTATATTACGAACGGGGCGCTTTTCTTTAATAAAGATCAGCGCTTATTTTTCATTCATAAGGCCATTAAATTAAATGAGCACATACATTAAAAAATCGCCTTAATACAGATTAAGGCGATTAACTTAAAAAAGAAAGATTTAATTTTCCTGTCTACTATGATCTGTTACGTTAATTTCAAACAATTTAGGTTCATACTTAGATTCCTTTATAACCCCCATGGCTATTTGCTTCATCTCATTCTTAACGTTTTCAGTAGCTTTTTGATCTGCTGTTTTTATTTCTATTTCAACATTTTTGTTGGGCAGGATGTCATATTCCATCCCAAATGAGTAACCTTCTTTATATAATTTATATCCCACTTCTTTCAAAGCTTCATCTATATTCTTTTGATATTTTATATCAGACTTGATAATCTCAGTATTGTTTTCTGCGCTTACTTGTTTATTTAATCCGGTACCTATAGAATAGGTGAACATTATTAAGAGCGATGAACTGATTAATAAAAATCCAATTCTTTTCATGTTAGTTCCTCACTTTCTTAGAGTAGTTAGTACATAGTATGTCCCGATATATAATTAAGAATCCTAAAAGGCATCTAAGGGCCATTACCAGTCTTAAAGATAAGATACAAATGATGAAATCCGGTGGTTTAAACTTATCTTTATTTCCCAAGGATTGATAATTTCTAGTATCTTAGATATGTATCCTGAGATTGTCTTGAAGTAAAGTTTTCCGTAAACGGGGCGCGTTTATCGAATAACGCGTCCTTCTGTATAGAGCCAGTTTGTAGAATAAGCATTTTTCCATTTTGTGTTAAAATATAATTGTGAATAGTGTTAAATCCATCATAGTGAATGGACGTTAGAAAACTAAACTGTCACTGGTGTTGTTTATAGGAGTGTTTATTATAAAAGAAATAGGCACAATCTTACTCGTTGGATTTGTTGTAGTGTTTTTTGTAACCTTGGTAACAGACTCTTTCATTAAAAATGAAAATGTCACCAATATAGTTTTTCCATTAATATCTGGTATTGGCGCTGTAACGATTTATTATTTTATTAATTTAAGAAGTAATAAATAAGTAGATTCCACTCTTCATTACATCCTTGTTCAATTAAAGGGCGCTATCCTTGAATTGAATAAGGGTAGTGATCTTTTTAGATTTAAAGGGCATTGTTGAGGAGTTAATAAGAGTATAATACTCTTTACAAACAGTTTAAAGACTGTCTTTAACAAAAGCCCAGTTTAATCACTTGATTTATGGTTAGATTACTTTGAAGAATTTGGTTTTTTGAAGAACTTTTGAAAGAGATAATTCAAAAGAGCTAGAAAATAAGTTTTGATAAAAAGTGCTGTAGAGGTTTCCCTTTTTAATTTATAATGACCTATTTTTTGAAAAAGTGCATTTAGGGGATAAGCATAAATAAGATCCATCAGTAAATTACAAAATGCGTAAATGGATAATTTTCCAAATGTTAAATGAAAAACCCATAAATTGATTGTAAAAAACGGCCCAAATATAAATGCTAAATCATCAAATATTCTGTACTTTAATCCTCCTTTTACTTCCCACCATTTGAAAATTGAGTTTAGAAGTGATTGTATTAAAAAGAAACAGGAGCAAAATAATGTAACTGGTAAATATTTTTTAAAGGCGTATTTTGGGAGGAATAATATTACAATAGTCCACAAAATTATTGCGTTTACTATCCTAAAAAAACTAGCCATAAAAGATCACCCTCCAAAGCTTTTATCTTAGAGTGTGATACTTCATCGAAGTTATTCAACCGTTCTTTTTGGTATGTTGTTATATATTCAATTAGTGGTTGCGCCAGATTAAGAACCTTGATTTGATTATGCCACAATACCAGCTAATAGGAGTTCTGTGTTTATTAAAAAAACGGTGGCAAAAGCGAAAGATCGTTATTAATATTATCTTGAAATCAAGTATTCTGTTATCGGGGCGCTTATCTTGAATAAAGGTAAGCGCCAATCTTACATATAAGGGCCAGATTGTTGAGCAATCGAAAAGAAGTTTTTAGCATTCATATGTGATAAACTTAAAAATATTGACTCAGTGAGAACCTCAATAAGGAGGGTTTTATCATGGCGAATTGGTCAAGCAATAAGAGAACAGATTCTGCGTCAAGAGTGATTATGGCATCACCGCAAACCATCTATCAGGCATTCTTAAACTCGGAGGCGTTGGCCTCGTGGGGAAGTTTTTGGAGTTGGTTCCAGACAAGCGAATAGTGCAATCAGTAATATTCGATTCCGATGATCCAGCGTTCTCGGGTGAGATGAGACAGAAATGGCTTTTGGAAGCCATTTCAGAAGGCACAAAGGTTACTATCGTTTGTGAAAATGTACCTGAAGGAATACGGAAGAAGGATCACGACGAAGGTTTGAAGTCCACACTAGAGAATCTTGCTAGCTTCACTGAATGACAAGCTGTAACAACGTCTTAATCAATCGGGGCGCATATCAGGAATAAGAATTGTACTCGTTATGGGCTTAATGGATAAAATTTTAACAACGTTATTATTGTCTGAAAGGTAGATTCCATTGTTTTTATACATCTTTATTTTCATCGGTTTTTTTGTTCTTTTGTTAGTAATGGGATTCTTTTGGTTAAGTCATTGGATGAAAAAACCTGATGCAGATTATGTTTTAAATTTTATTGCTAAAAATCCAGAAAGAGCTTCGTTGTCTATTATAAAAAACGGAAAAAGTCTTGCCAACGTTCAATCTGATCGATTGCTATCATTGGCAAGCACAGTGAAGATTATTATAGCTATTGAATATTCTCAACAAGCAGCACATACTGAAATTGATCCAGCTGAAAGAATTAAAACAGATGATTTAGCACGTTTTTATATACCTGGGACAGATGGCGGCGCTCATGAAGTATGGTTGAAAACAATGAAAGAGCAGGGACTTTTGCAAGACGGCACTGTCTCACTGGTGGAGATTGCAAAAGGAATGATATCCCATAGCTCAAACGCTAACACAGAATTCTTGATGATGCGGCTGGGACTCGACAAAATAAATGCTAATCCCGAAAAGCTACAGTTGTCGAGGCACGAGCAAATTTACCCCTTTGTATCAGCCCTTTTTATTCCATATGAGATTGCACATCAAAAGAAGCTTAATATACATAATAAAAAGGATGCAAAAAAGATAGCGGCATACATTAAGGATATGTCGCAAGCAGCTTATATTGAAGAGTCCATTAAAATTCACGATAAACTCATTCAAGATATAAATGGTGACTATAAAAACAAGGTGAACATAAAGGCATGGCACAATATCGCATTTGATAGGCTAGCGTCCAAACGATTTGTTCGTTCCACGACTTCAGAATATGTTTCAATTGTACGGAGAATGAACGAAGGGTTGTATTTTCCATCGCGTATTTGGGAGCACTTGCAGCCAATTATGGAGTGGCCAATGAACGGACAGAAAAATCAAAAAAGATTTAAAAATTTAGGCGGCAAGGGAGGTTCAACGGCTTACATTCTCACATATGCTTTCTATGCAGAAGATAAGCAAGGAAATAAAACGGAGTTAGCAGTCTTTTTTAACGACATCTATGGCTACGAAACAGTTAAGCTTTCAAATAGTTCCTCCGCTTTTCAATTAGCCATGCTTACAGGAAGCTCTGGCTGGGAAGAGAAATTAAAAGCCTTTCTTGATGGTTGAGCTTTCCCAAAGTTATTCAATAAAAGGAGCGCGTTTATCGAAAAACGCGTTTTCTTTTTTGGGCCCATTTAACGGAATATGACTTATTGAAACGCAGGGTTAATTAGGGGGAAGATTTGTGAGAGATAGAGGTTCTGTTGTGCTTATAGATAATAAGAAAGTTGGACTGATTAAAAGAACTAGGAATGGTTCCGTTTACTATGTTTTCTCCGGCGGAGGAATAGAAGTGGGTGAAAATCCGGAAACAGGGGCAAAAAGAGAAGCATTTGAGGAATTAGGTGTAACAGTCAAAGTTAAAGAGTGCCTTGAAAAGACTTAGTTTAATGGAACACAATACTTTTTCTTAGCTGAAATCATCGAAGGAACTTTCGGTACTGGGCAAGGTGAAGAGTACACTGATGAAAACAGAAATAGAGGTACTTACTTGCGGATGTGGGTAGATATAGAAAATCTTTCACATCTTGACGTTAAGCCCAAAGAAGTTGTTTATAAAATACAATCCATCTTCAACTAAAGGGCGCATTTCCGAAATAAAGGATTTGCGCCTTTTTGCATGAATAGGGCCATTTAATGGAATAACTTCTTGTGTAATTATAGAAGACTTGAAATAATTGGTGTAAATGCCAAAAGATAATAAAAATCATTATGATTCAAGGGGAGAGATAAATGGCTGGGGCAATTATTGTGATATTAGTCGTATTTCTTATATGTGGTATTATATTTTCAAGTGGAAAGGGAGCTTTCTTAATTGCAGGCTTTAATTCGATGTCAGAGGAAGAAAAAGAAAAATATGATGAAATCACCTTGAGTAAGTTTATGGGGAAAGTGATGTTTGCTTTATCATTTAGTTTGTTGTTCTTAGTGCTTAGTGAAGCACTTGAAATAAGGTGGTTATTAATTGTTGGGATTATCCTATTCATTGTAATTTTTGTATTTATGCTTATTTATACAAATTCATGGAATAGATTCAAAAAATAAAATGTTGATTGGTCATGGGACTATTCAATAATCGGAGAGCGATTGCTTAATAAAGTAATGGGCCTAAATTCTGATGATGAATTGGCTTAGTATAAACATTAGCAATAAAATACCGATTCCTAATACACCATAGCCAAAGCGTTTACGTTCCGATAAATGCTCCCCTTTTATCTCTTTCCAACTAGGATAGAAAAAACTGATTACTCGGACAGCTATTATGCCGATAGCCACTAAAACGACAGCTAGTATTTCCATAAGAATGGCTCCTTTCTACAATACTTAGTTACCTTATGCTTACTAAGTAAAACAAAATGGAGCAAGATATTTGTTTTTAGTGGATCCATCTCGAAGCTGAGTCTTTATAGAAACGGGTCTGCAAGGAGAATTTATGGCTATTATATAGGAGGAAGTTGATTGAGGAACCCTGATGAGTTACCTAAAAAGAAAAGGTGGCAGCAAGGGTTTGCAGTTATTTATTTGGTTCTTGTATCTATGCTTTCAACAACAGTATTTGATGATTATAACGTAATAATTGTGGCAACACCCACAATTATGGTTTATATATTGTTGTATTTTCTAATAGGAGTATATGTAGATAAAAAGAGTAAGTAATCAAGTATAGAACGCGTTAATTCTTCTAATTTATCTCACTCTAGAGTCTTCAATAATCGGACGCGACTCTGAAATAATGAATTGTGCTCATTCTTTATGTATAGGACCATATAATGGAATAACTCCTTGTGAAAGTTATGGATATTTGAAATAATTGTTATTAACTTAAAAAAAATTTTGTGAACAAAAAACTTCCAGATAGTACACTAAAAGGCATAAGTGGGAGGTCATAATTTTATGGGAATTGCTTTAGGAATAGTGATCACCTTTATTCTTATAGGGGTTCTACGTGTCTTGCTTGGTATCCCGTCTTCTCGTAGTAATTCTAAGCGATTTCAAGATCGTGACTACTCTTGACACTAAAAGCTTATCTTACTTAAACGAGCGCGATTCGCTAATAGCTTGATTTAGGAATTATTGAAAGGTGAGTGTACATTGCTTTCTAACATTTTATGGGGATTGTTTTTAGTTTTATTTATAATTTTCATGGTTTACCTTGATAAACGAAAGCAAAAAAGGAAATTCCACACCCCTTATCGTGAGAAGACAGAGCAAGAAAAAGAAGTTGAAAGGGCCATTGCAAAAGAGAAGTCTCGGAGAGGTGGTCCTCCAATGGGCGGTGGGGGATTTTAGATTTATTTTGTACCGCAACTAAAGTAATTGCTTAATATCAGCTAATAGGAGCTCTTCACTTATTAAATAGCGATTGCAAAAGATAGAAACCCTGTGTTGAACGTCTAATCATAAAAAATCTTTTAACACCGTACGAAAAATTCGTATGGTGTTTTTATATAACAACCAAATTCGTTTAGGGATAAGCTTCTTATGACAAATAGCTCTCAAATTAATGCGTCATTTATCACTGAAGTTCACACGTAGATATTTAATCATTTCTGAAAATGCCGGACGATCTTTTTTCGTTCCCGTGATTTTTTCTGAGTAAATATTTTTCTTTTCTACTCCATACTGCTTTAACGCATCAAATTGCATATGTAAATTTTGATCTTTTGTACTGACCCGAGCATACCCAAATAACATATTTTGTAACTCCCTTGAATTTCGTTGCCTTTATGTTATCAAAAAGGTTATTTGTTGTACATATTAATACTTTATTTTTGATACGAGTTTTGAAACTAAAGGAAGGTTGAATTTATGGGGTTTTCGTTTTTGCATTTTGTGAAGTTTACTAGATATCAAAAACGAACGTTATTGATAATGATATTGATTTTATGATTGAAAGGGGACTATTCAACAAACGGGCCAGATTCTGGAAGACTTGACTTCGAGATATTGAATAGAAAACTTGTCTTAGTTGAATTGAGTAATTGAGGGATTTTTGAAATAATTGGTACAAACGAGCATGGTAGAACTTTGGAATATAATAAATTTAGAGGTGATTGTTATCCAGTATGATTTATTTACAAATGGTGTAGATTCGTTAAAGCAATCTTACATATGCATAGAAAAAATCAGCGAATTAAAGGAAGGCGTAGAACACAATGTTAAAGACTCTATATTAGCATTGAATCATGCCTTCGAAACTCTTTTTAAGTATATTTTAAAACATGAAAGTGAGTATTTAATATTTACTAACATTGATGCTTTTATGAAAGCTAAAGTAGCTATGCAGCAACAGGGTAAGTCTAATATATTTGAAGTGAGATCTAACTTAAATACTGTAGGACTAAGTGAGGCATTAAGAAGGCTTGAATTACTTTGTGATTATGAGATAAATAGTGAATTAAAAGGAGCAATAGAGTACCTAATAGAAATGAGAAATAAGTTACAACACTACGAATTAATTATTAGTGAGGAAGAACTTCAAACACTCATTGAAAAAATGAAAAGTTGCTATGAGGTAGGAGTAGAGTTTCTAGAGAAACATTTACAAGATTTAAATGAATCATTAGAAGAAGCAAGGTTTGAAGAAACACACGAAGATTACTGGGGTGACTACGCAGCTGACATGGCATTAGAAATTCACCGTGAAGAGAGATTACTTAGTGGATGGGATGATTAAAGGTTTTAAAGAACTTGAGGGGAGGGGGTTTTAGTAGTATAAATGGAAATATTAAATGTTTTGGAGGAAAATATGCAAAGTGAAATTATTACGCTAGATAGTCATCTGAGAGTACAGGTTTACTCTTTAGGCACAGAAGAGAAACCGACCGTAATTCTCTTGCACGGACTAGGCAGTACAGGATATAGTTTTGATGAACTTGCGAGGTTGTTAAGTTTCGATTTCCGAGTAATTTCTTTAGATTTACCAGGCCACGGAAATTCATCATATATACATAATGAACAATTTTTTTCTATGGACTCGTTAGCTAACTGGGTTAAGGATGTAGTTGAGTATTTTAATATTACTGGTTTCCATATTGTAGGGCATTCTGTTGGTGGGAATATAGGAATATACTTTGCTAATAAATACGGAAGCCTCATAAAATCGTTAGTTCTGCTGGATGGCGGTTATCTAAGAGGTAGCAGTTTACCAGATAATACCCTGAAAGATGAAATGGAGATGACTGAGCAGCATTGTAAAAATTATTGCTTTTCATCTTGGGAAGATTACGAAGAAAACTTAAAAAGCAATGGGTTTAATAATGAATTAATCGAGATGTCTAAGAAGAGCATGAAAGAAGAATGTGGAGTTATAAAGCTGAAAGTGAATGCTGAGGTCGCAAAGTTCATTATAAAAAATACCTTTCATGAACCCACTGAGAATATTTTATCTGGAATAAAAATCCCAGTTTTACTTATGAGAAGCACTTTACCAGAGCAATTAAATGTTTACAGGCAAAGAGAAACAAAACGATTACTACATCACTTAACAACTCGGGTGGTGGACGTAAATGAGTCTTCACATGAGTTGTATTGGGAACAACCTGTCCATGTGAGTAAAATGATTAGTAATTTGGATTAGCAATAACTTACAAAAGGATTAACTTTTGCTTACTCCAAAATAGGGGGCAAAAACGGGCGATCGTTATTAACATTATCTTGAAACAAAGTCTTCTTCTTGAAAAGGGGCGCAAGAATTTAATAATGATGGAATGTTTCAGTAGTTTTATACATAGAGGTGGCTAAGCTATGAACTATTTATCCAAAGGATTATACGGAGAAAATGCTCACGTTAACACATTGACGGTTTTCGATGGATTAGGCATCGAGCAAGCAGGTGATGTGGTTCTTAACCAGCATTCAATTTGGCAAATTCTAAATCATATGATCTACTGGCAGGAATATATTTTACGCCTTTTGAAGGGAGAAGAGACAGCACCGCCAAAACATGCTTCAGAGACATGGCCAACAGAAGTAAAACCACCTGCGAAAAAGGATTGGGATTTGGCTGTAAACAAATTTACAGATAGTTTAAATGAAGTTATTCGATTTGCAGAAAACGAGCATGGCGTTTCAAATGGTCAAGTGGAGCACCTTCTTTCGTTAATTTCTCACAATAGTTATCATTCTGGGCAGGTTGTGATTATCAGACGCTTTCTGAATCAGTGGCCACCTCCTACAGGTGGAGATACATGGTAGAAGTTATAGAGGCAGCCAATATTTATGCTCATCGATCTTACGCAACGGGCCCTTTAATGAAAGAGAGGCTTGTAAATAATGGGGAAATTAACACAAAAAAAGAAGAATCAACAAAGCGCTTCTTTTATTCTTTTGGCCATTGTTATTATTCTTGGTCCAGCCTTACATAATCATTTTGATACGATAAATATTTTAGTTATAGCTGCTCTAATTTTTGTGGCGGTTCTATTTATTGTCGGAAGGGTATCAGAAAGAGGAGAATGATTCTTTTGGCCTGACTTATTTTTAAATTACTCAAGATACGGGCGCGCTTGTCGAACAAGGCGCCCTTCTGTTTATGACCATTTTGCGGAATAAAACATAAAACCTTAGGGGTGATAAAATGAGCAGAGATAACGAAACACCTGAGGAAAGAAGAGAGAGGCTAAGACAAAAAGAACTAAACAATCCTTCCAGTAGTGTACACGGGAGCATTCTTTCTGATTTAGTCGGTGGTTTAGGATGGAAAGGTACTGGAATACTTATTCTTGTACTAATATTTGCTGTTATAATATATGCCATTTTCTTCCGTTAAAGGGGCGCATTTCCGGAATAAAGGATTTGCGCTTTTTTGCATCAATGGGCCATATTCTGGAATAACGTATTGTTCCAATGAGTGAAGTTTGAAATAATTGTTAATAAGCTATAGGGTAGAAGAGTTGAAAAAAGGAATAATGAAATTATTGTATATTAACCAGGAATAGTTAGGGTGACTTTTTATGGAATTGATTATTAATGTACTGATTAATGTTGGTGTTGTTTTATTTGTACTTTTTTCCTTTTATGTCTTTGTTACTTTTAAAGGTAGAAAATAAAGATATGTGAGGTACAAAGAGGGATAAGTGTAACTGCTAGATTAGACTTAACAGTTTTTGCTTGATAGAATTGAACACTTTTTCACCACTAATCCCCTCCAACCATGTAAACTTAACAAGTATGTTAACGACCTGGTTTGGAGGGAGTAAGGAGTAGATGAAGAAGTTGGAGAAAATCGTTTTAGCACATCAATTGAAGAGGGATGGTTTTAATGTATCAGCAATAGCACGAAAATGCGGGGTGTCCCGAAACACTGTATATACTTATCTGGGAAGAGACTTCGAAGCTGCAGTGGAATGGGTGGAAACGCTAAGAGCCAGAAAAAGAAAGCTGGATATTTATCAGGAGGTCATATTAGATTGGCTTCGGGAACACCCAGACCTTTCGGCCTCCCAGATATCAGACTGGCTGGAAGAACGATGTAATTTCCGAGAGATTGGGGAGAGTACCGTGAGAACTTACGTAAAGGAACTTCGGGAGAAATATCATATCCCCAAAGTCTTGAATAAACGTCACTTTGAGGCATTACAGGAGTTACCGAGAGGTAAACAGATGCAGGTGGATTTTGGAGAGTTAAAAGTAAAGACCACTGATGGGAAAACCATTAAAATTTATGTGATAGCCTTTGTCCTTTCACACTCCCGATATAAGTATGTGGAGTGGCAGGAGAAGCCTTTCACGACAAGGGACGTGTTACGGTGTCATGAAAATGCCTTTGAATTTTACGGAGGGATCACAGAAGAAATTGTCTATGACCAGGATAAATTGATGACGGTCAGTGAGAATGGAGGGGATCTCATATTTACAGAGGAATTTCAGGCCTATAAACAAAATAGGAATTTTCGTGTATTCCTATGCAGGAAAGCAGACCCTGAATCTAAAGGAAAGATAGAGAACGTTGTAAAGTTTGTAAAATACAACTTTGGAAAGAATCGTGTGTTCCATCAAATTGAAACATGGAATGAACAATGTCTGGCCTGGCTGGAAAGGAAGGGAAATTATCAAGTCCACAACACCATAAAAAAGAGACCTGTCGAAGTGTTCGCCCTGGAAAAGCCACACTTACGAAAAGTCTCCTTACCACTCTCTTTCGAGAGCAATCTTAGTTACAGTATAACAAGGATGGTTCATAAGGACAATGTCATCAAATACAAATCGAATCGTTATTCCGTCCCGTTGGGTACATATCAGCCAAACGGCGAGAACACGGTCTACATACAGGTGGAGGGAGAAAAGCTTTTCATTAAGGCTTCGCCCGACGGCATCCTTCTAGCTACCCATAGACTCTCTACTAACAAAGGGAAACTTATTAAAAATACCCACCATTCCAGAGACAGGTCAAAAGGAATAGCTGCTTACATGGATACCATCAGAACATCATTCCATGAAGAAGAAAAGATTCAGGTCTTCCTCGACGAGCTGCATCAGCGTTATCCCCGGTACATACGGGATCAGCTGCAGATTCTTCAGAAAGCCGTTAAACATTATAAGCCATTCATTCAGGAGGCCCTAGATACTTGTCTTCAGAAGGGATTGTGGAGTGCGAATGACTTTTACGATGTGGTAAAGCACTTCTCCAAGATTCAGGGGCTTCAGGAGCAAGTTCCTGAAGATGAACTTTCAGGAGTCGATGTTCCTACGGAACTATTGAAACAAAAGGCCGCATTACGCGATATAGATGGCTATATCAAAATCTTGGGAGGTGTGTAAGTTGGTTGGAACAGTAGAAAATTTACAGGCTCAATTCCATCAGTTTAGAATGTCAGAGACGTCTAAGGAGCTGCCCTCTTTTTTAAGGAAGGCAGAGGTTAGCTCTTGGACATACCAGGAATTTCTGCATGAACTCCTCACGTACGAAGAGAAGCGCCGCGAGGAGAAGATGATAGAAAAGCACCTGAAATGGGCCAAGTTCCCATATGAGAAGCACCTTGATGAGTTTGATTTGGGAGAGCAACCATCTCTAAGTACACGGCAGCTCAAACAGCTGCGGGAACTCTCTTGGCTAGATCACGCATTTAATTTAATATTCCTTGGTCCGCCAGGGGTAGGGAAAACGCATCTGGCGATAGGCCTTGGATTGGAGGCCATCCAACAAGGCCAACGTGTGGTCTTCATCTCCATGGGAGAGCTGGTGCCTCTTTTAAAGACTGAGGAGTACATCCGAAAAGCACAGTTGCGCCTTAAACGTATTAGGGACGCCGATCTGGTCATCATCGATGACCTCATGTATATGGCAATGGACCAACAAGAGGCCAACCTGTTTTTCCAGTTAGTGAATCATTTGTATGAACGAAGTTCTATAATACTGACGTCCAACAAAGGCCCAGAGGAGTGGGGAGAATTAATGGGCGATCAGGGAATTACCACAGCGATCCTAGATAGGCTCCTTCACCGGGCTGAAGTCATTCATTTAAATGGGTCTAGTCATCGAATCAAGTACAGAAAGTCTGTATTCCAATCGAAAAGTGTTCAAAATTAATGAGCAAAAAGTGTTCAAAACTACTTGACGGTTACAATAAGGGATTATCAGCATTTGTGTACTCCAAATTTAGTGTATTTGAGGAATGAATAAAATGAGTGTTACATTGTTTCTGGTCTTTCATTTAATTATAGGCTTGGCTTTAATTTATTTTTACGAAAAGTTACCTAATGGATTAACTACTTTTCTGACTGTGTTTTTTGTTATGAGCTTTATTTATTTTGGATCAATCATTTTCTTTTAATCCTAATAAAGAAATGGAGCGCGATTGCTGTATAAGTCAATCGTCCGTTACATACTCAAGTTGGCAGAGTTGTTGAATAACTATAATATAGATAGACTAAATGCATAGTGTTTGTGGGATGATAAAGAATGAAAAAGAGGTTGAGTGAAATACCACGGAAAGATATCATACTTGGTTCTTTATTTGTTATTATTCTTGTTTTTATATTACCCTACCTCGGGGTTGACACTTTTTCTTTAATGCTAGTTTTTATGGGTGTAGTTGAATGGTTAACAAAATTTATACTTCCTTGGATTGTCTTATACTGGATAATTAGGTTAATAAAGAATTTTGAAACTAATTAGCACCTTCTTCAAGGGAAGGAGAATTACTATTTTGGCTAAAGATTTAGCTTTAGTAATGATGGTGTTTTGACCTATTACATTAATCTTCAGTTATACCAGCTAATAAGAGCTACTAAAGAAACGGGCGCGTTTATCGAATAACGCGTCCTTTTTACATTTTAGGGCCAGATAACGGAATAAGAATTAGAAATGACCTCCTAAGTACGTGGGGCATATGATGGGTTTATAATCATATGTCTTTGGAGGAATGTTTCAATGAATAAACCTTTTTATATGGATCCTTATTATTCGAACACTTATTATAGTAATGAGCCAATGTGTAATCATGGAAATATGTCATATGGTATGGGCTATGCAAATCAATATTGGCCATATCCAAACACTCAGGGATGTACTAGTCCCATATTAAATGACCATGGAAAAGAACCTTTTGTAGTGAATATTAATCAAGCAGCTAGGCAAAACAACACATTCCGAACTGCTATATGGACTGGAGATAATCTACAAGTGACCTTGATGAGTATCAACGTCGGAGAAGATATTGGTCTAGAGGTTCATCCTGACGTAGATCAATTTTTACGTATTGAGGAAGGTCAAGGATTTGTACAAATGGGCGAGAGTAGAGATCAGTTAAACTTTGTAAGGCATGTATATGAGGACTCTGCTATCATGGTCCCTGCTGGCATGTGGCATAATTTAACGAATACAGGCAATATCCCGTTAAAACTCTACACAATCTATGCACCGCCCGAGCATCCATTCGGCACTGTTCATAGAACAAAGGCAGATGCTGAGGCTCCAGAAGGTTAGGAACCTATGGTCTTCTAGAATACCAGCTAAAATTTACAAGTCAAGATAAAAAGACCCTTCCAAAATAGGGTCTTTTTGTCTAATATTTGTTTTTTTATGTTATGTGGTATGTGCGGAAAGGGTTAACCACATGAAAGGTGTAATATAACACACTTAAATTGGAATAAAAAGGAGTGATCACTTATTTTTGCTAGTCCTTAGAGAGCAAGTACAGCATCAGAAAATGTATTGACTTTTCGGATGTAGGAAGCTACCTGTTAAGAATTGGATTGGCGGGACTTTAGTTTTATAATTTTCTTTAAAAGTAAACCGGTTACTACCCCGGGTATCAAGGACAAAATGGGTAGCCAAATGGGACCTAATAATATACCCATTATTCTTAAATCTGGAGAATAGATAAGTCCAATGGTTACGGAGTAGGCAGAAAATGCAAATGGCATAAACGAGAAAGGTTTTCCCCCACCCCCTGCATCTTTATAAGCATCCCACATCGCAAAGAAATACAAACAAGGATAGAACATCAACCAGCCATAATTGGTTTGCTGAATTGCGGTTTTTATATCCCCGTGGAAACTTAGAAGAATTACCTTATTAAAATTTGACTGAACGTTAATTAAAAATTCCAATCCAATGAAAAGCATGCCTTTTAAGAACTTACCGTTTAAAATTTGCCCAAATCCTGGTAACGCAATACTCCAAAAAAGTTTTTCATATTTATGGTTTTGTTTCATATGATCCATCCAAGTTATTGTAAATGTTTTTTCATATTTTTCCTATACTAATTTTCGTGTGATGCTCGAAACGCTAAAATTCCGTGTTGACCGGTCTTTATTTGCCTTGTCCTTTTGATAATTTTGTTCTGTCCACTGCTTGGGGAGGCTCTTCCATCCAACCGTGTTTGATGATGATTTTCCCTCCGTCTTTGGCAAAATCGAAGGTGTTAGTCATCATTTGACCCATTTTTAAAAGCAGGTCACTGCGAAAGCTAAACGCTGCTCCAACTGAGTTACTTCCCATACCAAACATCGATAACAGATTTGTGATATACATCATAAATTTGTCTGAAAACGGTGAGATAGTGGAGTTAGTTACGATTCCTGTCCACGTAGAAGATGCTTGTACATCACTCTCTAATAAAAGGTCCCCCATGGTGGAAACTACTTTTTCCGCAAGTTTTTTTCCTCGTTGAAAATACTGTTTGACTTCTGGATTATCAGCAACTTGTGCAAAACCAGTCATCAATTGCGCCCCCGTAATGTTTGCCTCTAGCGCTTGGTGCACTAAACCAATTTCAACTGTATTAAGCACGCGTTTCTTTCCAAAGGGGCTCAAGCCGCTTGTAAAACTGGTGTCCTCGACGAATTCAACCTCGTTCGGCATAGGTACACTGGGAGGACGTGCTAAAACACCTTTTTTTAGTAGGGATTTGGTGCATTTGTTGTAAATCGTTTGACTATCTGAAGTAAAATCATTGTATAAATTACAAATGTCTTCCCGATAAGACATCCCCGAATGCAATGCATAAAGACCAATCAAAATCTTACTCAGCAAACGAAAATACATTAAATAAAACTGATCGTCAAATAAACGAGGGGCCTGATGGTCAATATCTTTTTCTGTAAAGGCTACAGGAATGGCAACGCCCTCGTTTTGAAAAATCGCTTTAATAGCATTTATATTTTTCGTTTCTATACTTTGGGCAGATTGTAATACAGTTCGAGTTTCTTCGTCGTCAGAGTTTTTAATAAAGCGTTCCACTATACGCAACTTCATTGACTTCTCCTGATATGCTTGCCAAAGATTTCCTAATTCTGTAGACGATAAAGGGATGTTGCTAGTCATGTTAGACCTCCATATCAAAATGTTTTATTTTATTATGCACGTTTAGTTCCTTTTTATTAGGTATTTCCCATGTAGGTGATTCCAAGATGTCATTTTTCGTTTACAACGGAAGTTTTTATTCCCATTCAATAGTTAAGCAATACCAGCTAATAGAAGCTCTCTGCTTGTTAAACATAAGGGCTCAATAATGGGAGAACAGTATTTTGTCTTTTAAGGTTATCTTGAAATCAAGTCTTCAGGAAACGGGCGCGCGCGACAAGTTCTGTTATAAGCGCATTTCAGCGTGAAAATACAGGAATTTTAAGCATTTAGAAATTCAACTTTACAACGGAGGATGGGAATGACGGAACCATGTTTCCTGAAACCATCCCGTCAATACTCCTGCATGCGTTATGACTGACAGGTTATAGGGTATGAAGCACAGGTAGATTCGGCAGAACGAAGGCTGAAGCCATTCAATAAGAAAAGGTATGCCAACGGATATGCCGCGCGGCTGAAAAACTAGATATGGTGAGAATCGTTCTTTGAGATAGGAACTGACAAACTTCCGAATGTAAGGGTCTAAAGATTCGAACATAAGGAAACTTATGTCCCATCTCACGATGGGGTGAGTGGTGTGGAGTAAAACTGCGCCCTCTGAAATACGCTATACCGAACCATGGCGGTATCCAGCTCACAGGCTTACAGGAAGCACCTATGTTTAGTATGAAAAGCTACGTTGTAAGGTACTTGGAAAGCAAGGGACGTTGAAACAAGGGCTGTCACCCGAAACGGTTGCTATAAAGTTTATGCTGAAAAGCATTTGTCCTTGTGAGGGTAGGGGAATGACTGATGAATCTCCTGTAATGGGAGTGGAAGAACAGCCCCAAGTCTAATGAATGAAACAATTATTTTCCTAACGTGAATGGCACCGATCGGGTAGGAACGTGGGAACATCATTCCGTAAGGAGGGGTGCCACAGTGCCAACGCTGCGAAACTGGGATTATTATCGCATGACGGAGACGTTTACAGACCTACATGAAAAAGCGAGTCAAGGATACAAGTTTTCTCATCTTTATGACGCGATCATTTCGAGAGAAAACATCCTGCTCGCTTTTCGCATGATTAAAACCAACAAAGGGTCCAAAACGCCAGGTACCGATGGAAAAACCATCGATGACATGAAAGAGCTATCGGAAAACGATCTCGTAAACGAACTAAGAACCAAACTAAGAAACTACCACCCGAAGAAAGTTCGAAGAGAATGGATTGAAAAAGAGAACGGTAAATGGAGACCTCTTGGGATTCCATGTATTTTAGATAGAATCATCCAACAGAGCTTCAAACAAGTACTCGAACCAATTGTTGAATCTCAATTCTTCAAACATAGCTACGGGTTCAGACCTCTTCGGTCTGCCCACCATGCTATGGCAAGGATACAATATTTAATTAACCAAGCGCAATTTCATTTTGTCGTCGATGTAGATATTAAAAGTTTCTTTGATAATGTGAATCACTCATTACTAAATAAACAGCTTTGGAATATGGGCATTCGAGACCGAAAGGTTCTCGCTTGTATAGCTAAAATGATCAAGTCTGAAATCGATGGAGAAGGAGTGCCTGTGAAAGGATCACCACAAGGTGGTATTCTATCCCCTTTACTCTCCAATGTCGTTCTAAATGACTTAGATCAATGGGTTGCAGGACAATGGGAGTTCTTTCCTCTCACAAAAACCTACAGTTCAGATGATGCTAAAAGGCGAGCTAGAAAACAAACAAACTTGAAGCAAGGATACTTGATTAGGTACGCCGATGATTTTAAAATTCTATGCCGAGATGGAAAGACAGCTCAACGGTGGTACCATGCGGTACGTCTTTACCTCAAAGAGCGTTTAAAGTTGGACATCTCTCCAGAGAAATCTCAAATTGTAAACTTGAGAAAACGAGAATCAGAGTTCTTAGGTTTCACCATTCGTGCGAATAAAAAGGGGAAGAAACGAGTGGCCCATACAGGGGTCATTTCCTCAAAAAGAAGGAAAATCAAACAGGAAGCTAAGAAGCTCATTCGAAGAATAAAAGCTTCCCCTTCTGCTGGAAATATTCAACGTTATAATAGTTTCGTTTTGGGTATTCATCATTACTTCAAGCGAGCGACTCATGTAAGCCTTGCGTTCTCACGTCTTGCTTTCGATCTTAAACCATTTCTAGTGAACCGTCTTCGACCGGTTGGAAAACTAGAACATCCTTTTCAGCCACCACCTTTTTATAAGAAGAACTTTAGCTTAGGAACGAAGACTATCAACATTAGAGGGATGTACCTTTTTCCTATTGGTAATGTTAAAACATTCCATACGATGAACTTCAGTCCAAAGCTTTCGCTTTACACAAAGAAAGGTAGAGAACAAATTTATAAAAAGTTACGACCGGATATACAACAAGAAGTCGGTTATTTAATGAAAGCTTCTCTACAGAATCGGAGTATAGAATATCTTGATAATCGAATAAGTCGGTACAGTATGAAGATGGGCAAATGTGAAATTACAGGCGAGTACTTACATGCTTCAGATGTTCATTGTCATCATTACGTACCCAAGAGTCTTGGAGGGACGGATAAGTTTCAAAATCTCCGCATTCTCCATAAAGATGTTCACCGGCTCATTCACATTAGAGATATCGAGCGAATCAAAGTTTATCTTGAAAAGATTCCACAAAACCAACGAATTTTAGATAAAATTAACCAATACCGTAAGGTATGTGGGATGGAAGGGATCGAGCGATCCAGTCTCGAAGAGTAACAAGGAACTTATAATTTAATACATATCATTAGATGGAACGCCGAATGCTGGGAAACTAGCACGTTCGGTGCGGAGCAGGGGAAAAGCCGGAGATAACTTCAAACGCTTACCTATTGCTAACGATTGTGAAGTAATAAAAGCTTAATTTCTCGATTACAACATTGAAAAATTAGGCTCTTTAGTTTCTAGCGTAGGATTTTTTCAAAATGTTGGCGAGACCCCTTATATGTGTGAGTAAAGATTTACTGTAATTTTGGGTAAGTTTGTGAAACACTACACTTAAACTATAAGGGGCTTTAGCTTAACAAGCCAAATAAAAGAAATCGGTTCCTAAACGTTGTAAGGGACCGATTTTTCTATGCTTTTATTTGCTTAACGTTGTAAATCCGCATTTTCCTGACGCTACCTCTATAAGAATAATTCGGTTCAAACAAAACGACTTAAGAAATAGAAAAACCCTCCTCTTCCTTCACTCCATCTTTATCTGTGAACTCATCAAGCAGCGCACGCACCTCTTCGGTGGATTGGGTGCTCATCAGCTGATTTCTTAACTCACTCGCTCCCCGGAATCCACGGACATAAATCTTGAAAAAACGGCGGAGCGGTTTGAAGATCCGTGGCTCCAGTTCTTCGGAATATTTATCATGAAGGTCGAGCTGCAGGCGCAGGAGATTGAGCAGTTCTTCGCTTGTATGTTCTTTCTTCTCTGTTTCGAAAGCGAACGGGTTATGGAAAATCCCCCGTCCGATCATCACTCCGTCCACGCCGTATTTTTCTGCAAGTTCAAGTCCCTTCTGACGGTCAGGGATGTCTCCATTGATTGTCAGAAGTGTTTCAGGGGCTACTTCATCACGAAGTTTCTTAATCTCTGGAATCAGCTCCCAGTGAGCATCGACGTTACTCATTTCTTTTTTCGTACGGAGATGGATGGAAAGATTGGCAATATCCTGTTCCAGGAGGTGCTTCAGCCAATGGCGCCATTCCTCTACTTTCGTATACCCAAGACGGGTCTTCACACTGACGGGCAGACCTCCCGCTTTAGCCTCCTGGATGATTTCCGCTGCCACATCCGGGCGACGGATCAGGCCGCATCCTTTCCCTTTCGGTGCGACATTCGGTGCAGGACATCCCATGTTGATGTCTACGCCCCGATAGCCCATTTCCGCCATGCCGATACTCATTTCCCGAAAGTGTTCGGGCTTGTCTCCCCAGATGTGGGCAACGATCGGCTGTTCATCTTCTGTGAACGTCAAACGCCCACGAATGCTGTCTTTTCCTTTCGGGTGGCAGTAGCTTTCAGTATTCGTAAACTCTGTAAAAAACACGTCAGGTCTCGCTGCTTCACTCACGACATGACGAAAAACGATATCTGTCACAGCTTCCATTGGTGCCAGAACAAAAAACGGCCGTGGAAGCTCATGCCAAAAATTTTCTTTCATAGTATATCTGAACCCTTTCCTTATGGGAAAGCATGTTCCCAAAATTAAAAAGTGAAAATGTTGTTGTTATCTATTCCTAGTTAGACTGGATTTCAACCATTATATACTTTAATAGCATCAAACGAAAAGTGCAAGAGAACGAGTGGTCTTGTTTTTGAGGGGAATCCTGGTTTTTATCGGAGTTTAATATTCTTATGTAGAAGACTAACCAAAATCAGGATAAGTGAAGTCTTTTTTTTATAAAAAAAGAATGGCTTATAGGCCGCCGGATAATTTACAAAGCAACAAGCTCAATCAAATTGACACCCTATAGCGGGTTTTGTATAGTATATGACGAAGCCTATGATAGGAGTGAATCATTTGAATTCTAACTCTGAATTTCAAAATTTGGATTTAATAGATTTATTAAGTGAGCGTCATGGTTTAGTCCGCGGAATTTCCGAGAAAAGATGGAACGATAACAGTGAGATTTATATTTCAAACTCAGAATGGTATATCATGGCGAGGATTTATAAAAAGAAACCAACCATTTCGTATGTTACAAAAAGAGTGGATATCTCTCGACAGGCGATACATAAGTTTATTAAAAACCTTTCTGCAAAAGGATTAGTAGAAGTAAAAAATGTTGAAAACAATAAGAAAGAGAAGTGCATCGAGTTAACGGCTTTGGGCGAGGAATGCTATGAAAAAAATGAGAACCTTAAAGCGAAACTTGAGAATGAAATTGCAGAAAAAATCGGCACTGAGCAAGTAAAAATCCTTAAAGATCTATTGAAGTCAGAGTGGGGAATAGAATAGTCAATCTGGATTTTAATAGGGTCCTTCTTTTTTAGTAGATAAAAAAGAAGGACCCTATTTATTTTACTTTATGGCTCCCATCACTATTTCATGGATGTCTTCAAACGTAGTCTCTAATGAAATAGCTAATTCTTTAAATAATATATTGACTGTTGTGTTCAAAAGTCGTTGATCTCGTTCATAAAATTTACGGTCGAGAAGTTGCAATTCCAATTTCTTTCGCATCAATGTGTTGACTACTTTGGCAATTTCTTTTCGATCTCCTGTATTTACAATCTCGGTATATAAATTGAGGCGGATATTAGAGTGATCGTACCATTTTATCCCTGGATCCTTAAATGATTCAAGAATATCATGGGCTTCCTCTTTGTTAATAAGTTCAAGCATCAGTACTTTATTGTTGTTAACTGGAGTACTTATGGTTAATTGGTGATGATCTTCCATAGGATGTAAAACGTAATATGTTCTAGTAATTCCAGAAAAAGTTTTGTCACAAATATTATCAACTTTGCAAATACCGTGTGTGGAATAGATGACCAAATCTCCAATGTTAAACATTATATTCGCTCCCAATCCATATTGTCAACTAAGTTTATAATATCTTAATCTTTAAATTTTGTCAACTAAGTTGACTTTTTAGGATTTTAATTGATATAGTAAACAGAGGAGCGGTCCTTGCATCTGTCCAAACGAACACACTGAATTCTCTTCCAAAACAGTATTATCCAGATGGAATTGCTTTGACTCAAACGGTCCAACAAGTTGCTGGAGCCATTGGTATTGCGGTAATGGTCTCTATGTTAGCCGCAAAACAAAATAGCTACCTGGCAACCGTTGCAAACGAACCAACACAAGCAGCGGCGATGGGATCTTCTTTGGTGTTTAAAATAAGTTTATTATTGGCAGTGATTAATATTGTACTGTCTTTATTCATGAAACTCCCAGATCCTATAAAAGTTGAGGGGAAATCTATAGTGAAGAACCCCGATCATCTTCATAACAGGGTGTAGAATTAACCAGAAGTGATAATAAAGGAGCCATCCATTGTACAAACATGGATGGCTTCTTTACTTCTATTCAGCAACACTATAATCTGATATTCTCTCCGGGTGAGAATACACGTTAAATGATTCCCCGCGGATAAAACCGACCGTTGTAATATTGAGGTCATCCGCGAGTTGAATGGCAAGATCAGTTGGAGCAGATTTTGATAAAACAACACCTACTCCAATTTTAGCTGCCTTTATGAGGATTTCTGATGAGATCCTTCCACTGAAGACAATTACTTTATCCCTGACTGGTATTTTGTTCAGAAGACTATACCCGTATAATTTATCAATTGCATTATGTCTTCCGATATCAGCACGCCCTGCTAAGATCTCAGAAGGGGTACAAAGGGCGGCATTATGTACACCGCCGGTATTTTTAAAAACAAGACTATTTTTCTGCATCATCCTCATGAGATTCAAGCAATCTTCGGGTTTGAGTCTAGTCTTAGCCATTGATGTTTTTGCAGTTCGAACATCATTTTGAAAATAAAATTGTCTGCTTTTCCCGCAACAGGAGCCAATGAAACGTTTTGAATGCTGCTGGTCCGTCTTAATTTTAGATTTCAAAGTGACATAGGCAAAGCCACTGCTCTCATCAATCATGAGGTCTGTAACGTCATCTCTAAATAAGATGGCTCCTTCAGACGCTAAAAAGCCAATAATAAGTTCTTCCAGATGAGTTGGCGTGCAAACCATCGTGGCAAACTCCTCACCGTTAATATGAATGGTAAAGGGAAATTCAGTTACAATCTCATCCTCTACCTCTTGTAACTGCCCATTTTTATATGTAACGATGGTTCGTTTTTGGCTCATATGTTGAACCATATTATTCACATCCTATTTATCGTCATTCGTTCAGGATCAAAAACTATCATCAAAGTTGTGATAGCTATTCTCCTCTTTTGTCTTCTACTTTTGCTGACATTAATCCAAGCAGGATACCAAACAATCCACCTGCTAGAACTTCGGCCGGCTGATGCCCTAGAACTTCTTTTAATTCATGTTCCTGCTTTACATATTCTAAGCTGGGAAAATCACCAGAAATGGCTTCGAAGTGATCTTCGAGGTCGTTTACAAGCTGCGCAATCTCACCAGTATGGCGTCTAATTCCCTGGGCATCATACATGACGATTGATCCGAACACAACTGCTAAGGCGGTTTCGATATGTCTCGTTCCGCGATTGGCAGCTACATAAGTAGCGAGTGAGGCAACCCCTGCAGAGTGGGAACTTGGCATGCCGCCGGTTTGAAAGATCGGTTTCCACTCCCACTTCCCCGTTACGCTTTTATGTGTAAGTATTTTGAGCCCTTGTGCGATCCCAATTGCTGATAAAGCTGTTACAATTCCACGGTTCACCACAGATCTCCTCCGTTTGCTTTTTCGATTACGTTACTACTCTACTATGATTCATACCCTTATGAGCAGATTTTATTCTACCTCTTGAAAAATTCAAGTTCGTTAATCTTCATCTAGGACTATGACATGCCAAAAGTAAGTGGTGAGTAGAATACTTTAAAACTTGGCAGTAGAAAAAAGTTCACATTAAGATTATCCTAATGTGAACCTTTTGCCGTGTCAGCCAACGGCTTCAATTTTGTTAGGCGGCATTATTCTTTGAAGAGTATCTCTTTCTTCCTTGGTTAATGGTAGCATTGGTAAACGTACATCACCCACATTAATCCCTCTTATAGATAAAGCGGCTTTTACTGGGGATGGACTAGGTGCTGCAAATAATGCGTTCATAACGGGCAGCAGGTTGCGGTGAGTCGCAGCTGCATCTTTTACATGGCCGTTAAAGAAGTTTGTCACCATACCCTGCATTTCATTGCCAATAATATGAGAAGCAACTGACACAATTCCTGCTCCGCCGATGGATAAAACAGGTAATGTCATGCCATCATCACCGCTGTATACCGAAAAATCATCGGAAGCATGACTAATGATCTCTGAAACGGCATCTAAATCACCGCTTGACTCTTTAACTGATACAATATTGTCAATTTTGCTTAGGCGAACGATCGTCTCAGAAGCCATGTTTACAACACTTCTCCCTGGAATGTTATAAAGCATAATAGGTAACGAAGTAGATTGAGCAATAGCCTGGAAGTGCTGGAACAAACCTTCCTGTGATGGCTTGTTGTAATAAGGGGTCACAAGCATAATGCCATCGACTCCTGTTTCCTCCGCTTGTTTTGTTAAACGGATCGAAGCATTTGTGTTATTTGATCCCGTTCCGGCGATGACGGGAGCTCTCCCATCGACCACCTGAACAACAAATTTAAATAAGCTCAACTTCTCTTCTGTTGTTAAAGTAGGAGACTCACCAGTTGTACCTGCTATCACTAATCCGTCAGATCCATTCGTTAGTAGATGGTTTACTAAAGCTCTCGTTGCGTTAAAATCAATTTCCCCGTTTTGGTCAAATGGGGTAACCATAGCGGTTAGTACTTGGCCAAAATTCATACTGTCACACCCTTTTTATAAATTTAGAAATATTGTGGTGTTGGGCCATTTGGTCGTAAACACAAAAAAACAACAACGAGGGTTCGCTGTTGCCGTAGAAACACATTTAGAAAAGTCGTTCCTGCGTAAGATAGCCCTCCATATAGTTTCCTATATGACAGTCCTGCATTTATTAAATAACAGAACCAGCTTCCTGAACATGAGATTCCTTCCGCTTCGGCAAATTCCCCTTTCCACAACCTTCCTAGGGTCTCATGCCCCTCACATTGCATACTAATGGTCTTTGCACCTCTATCCTTACTTCAAATGATATTGAAATAAGAAAATATTTAATTGAATGTACTATAACAAAATTTGCTTTTGACTACAAGGATATACAGAAATTTTTTTATAAAAAAGGGTGAAGGCTGCATTTAATTATGGTAGGTGCGTTGCCCCATTTTACATGAAGGAGTCCTCCAGCTTTTCTTTGAGGCCAGGTTAGATATCGTTGTATTAGAATTACTCTTTATTTTGTACACCACTTCTCCACGACCAAAATAATTGATATGATCGCATACGTCACATACCTGTTTGCTGCTAGCAGGACCCCGAAGACAATTTCAACAGTGGCGACCGCGTACATAACTGTGATGGGTCTGGGAATGCCCAAATTGACGAAATAATTTCCTAAACCTACACCCGATAATTTTCATCAGTCCTGACTTAATGAAAATAAAAACAATTGAAATTCACTTTTGAACTGAGTTGAAAAACCTTCATTCATCCCATTTGATCGCAGATTATGCCCCTCCAGCGATTGATGAAGTCTGCTGCCGAAAAATGATAATAGTGGCAATAATCACTAACAGAAAAGAGATAACACACCAAAAACAAAGCGCCTGTATAATAAAAACCTCAAGATATGTGAGGTAGATAGAAAAGAGCAAACCTGATATCAAAACAATTTTAGGAATAATGATAAGGTGGCTATACCGTATTAAGAACGTTGAAATAAATAACGTTGTGTAAAAAACTAATCCTAGAATCGGTAATGGTATCCCTGCTATACTTGCATACTGACTATCATTTACTTTTACACAGTCTCCGATGGGACAGAAAAAACTGCTCGACAAATGAGCTAACAAAAGATACATAGAAACCAATAAACCGATGATTGAAATAGTTTGCAATAAAAACACGCTTACACTTCTTTTTAACATCAAGAAGCATCACCTAAAAGATCCTCTAGCTGTTTTTCATCATAACCGTTGAGTCTTTGAGCCACCTTTCCATCTTCATCAACTAAATAGAATACTGGGAAAGTCTTGAAATTCAGTTCTTCTTTGATATCTTCGCTGGCAGAAATGATTGGAAAGGTAAAGTTGTGATTCTTTTTGACTTTAGCATATTCAGTCTGTTCGCCTTCACCGATCATCACAAAGGGTGTTTCAGGAAAGTTCTTATCTAACTTTTCAAGAGTTTGATATGATTCCTTGCAGACATCACAATCAACACGACCAATCATTACTACAAACTTACTTCCTAGATATTCGTCTATAGAAGCTGTTCCACCCTCTACTTCCCTTCCACTTACCATCGGCATATCTTCTTCTTCTTCTATACCCCCCATATCAAACACAAGTTCAATTGCGGGTTGAGGATTATTGTAAGCCCAAATTCCGACCCCAAGGATAATAACAACAAAACTAATTCCAAAAATCAGAAAGAATTTCTTCATTTGATACCCTCCATTGTCTCTTTCTCAAATTGTTTTCGATACAATTCAGGATACACAGCACCTGTTGAAAGTAACTCAGTATGTGTACCAGCTTCCACGATTTCCCCTTCATCTACTACGAGAATCCTATCTGCGTTTTGGATAGTACTTAAGCGATGTGCAATGATAATACGGGTGCTTTCTAAATTTTCTAAATTTTTGTGGATGCGCTCTTCCGTAACCGTATCAAGTGCACTGCTTGCTTCATCTAAAAGCATTATAGACGGGCGATGGACAAGGGCTCTTGCTAAGGCAAGTCGTTGTCGCTGTCCTCCTGAAAGGTTATTTCCTTCTTCCGAAAGGATCGTTTGATAATTCATTGGTAGCTTCATGACATCATCATGAATTTCTGCAAGTTTTGCAGCCCTAATAACCTCTTCTTGTGTAATATTCGAGTTATGAAAGGATACATTCTGAAAAATGGACGAGTTAAACAAATGGACCTGCTGCGTAACTACACCAATTTGATGTCGAAAACGTGGTTTATCAAGTTTATTGATATCACAACCATCAAATAGGACCCGACCTTCTGTAGGTTGATAAAGTCCCATAAGTAACGATGCTAAGGTGCTTTTTCCTGAACCTGTTGTGCCTACTATGGCTACGAATTCACCAGGTGAAATAACAGTAGAAACCTTTTTAATAACAAAAGGTCCGTATTGGTTATATCTAAAACCAACATCTTCTAGCTTAATTTCCCCACTCAGGAGTGGGGGATCTAGAACTGTTTCATCATTTTGTTCAGGTTCAGCTTCTAAAATATCTAATATGCGACGAAAGTAAGTACCCATCAAGACCATTTGATTTGTAGTGGTAACCAAAGAGGTCAAAGGTGTGAAAAAGCTAATGGCCAAGGTATAAAATGCAAGCATAGCACCTAAGCTCATCTCACCATCCATTACCTGCTTTGTTCCTAGTATTAAAATAATCAAAGGAGCTGCAATACGTAAAGTTTGCATGGAACTCTCGATATAGGAAGAGAAAAAACCTCTTTTTTGAGCAGATTTAATTTGTTCCCAAAACAACCTAGACCACTGTTTATAGACGCTAGACTCTACCCCTTCTCCTTTAACAACTAGAATTCCACGCAAAACTTCTGCCAAGTAGCTGGAAGCCTGTGTTTGACGCAGTATTTCCTCCTGAGACAATCGCCCGGTATAGTAATTACCGATCATGGTTAATACGATTTGAAGGATAGCGATAGCAATAACATAAATAGATAAATAGGCTGAACTATATAACATATAAGCTAAAAAACTGAAAACCAAACCTCCATCTAACAACATGGTTACTGATCGAGTAGACAATATTTCACGTATGATCATATTGCTATTTGCTCTAAGAATTAGATCCCCACTCGTTCGCATTTGAAAAAAATGATACGGGAGTTTTAATAAGCGAGTAAAAAATACCGTCATCAAATTCCAATCCAACCGATTTTGAAGTCGAACTAATGTCCTTGTCCGTAATAATGAAAAAACAAACTGTATTATTATCAAGAGGAGGACTGGAATAAAAAGAAAGTCTATATAAGTCCTGTTTTTAGCGACAATCACATTATCAACGATAAATTGAACAAACATTGGGGTCGCTACAGCTAAAAGCTGAACAAACAATGAAAACGTGATGATTGCTATGACTAGACGTGGCTCTTTCCACAAAAACCGAAGGTATTCTTTCCATACCTTTTTAACCTTTCGCTTTTTGAGCTCAGGTGTAGGTTTTAGTGACAAACATACGAAAGAATGAACGTCCTCCAATTCTTCAAAAGAGAGAACTCTTCGACCGATTGCAGGATCTAATATATACACTTTATTTTTCCTTACCTTCTCAATCACAACAAAATGATTACCCTGCCAATGAACAATCGCAGGGAATGAAAGCTCATCTAAGTGTTGAAGAGGTACTTTTTGAGCCACGGCTGTTAAATGAAGGGACTCAGCGATTTTCTTAATAATAAGAAGGTTGATTCCTTCTCGTCCGCCTCCCCATCTATTGCGCAACTCCCATAAGGTATACTCACTTTTGTAATAGGAAAGAATCATGGACAAACAACAGAGGCCACATTCTGATTGTTCCATTTGCTCTACAAAAGGAACACGAAGACGAGTGGAGATCATTCCACTGGTCCACCTAGTACTACAACAGAAGGAACTAAATCTGGATCAATAAAACGCAACAATCCAAACCCAACACCAGCTAATCCAAGCATAAAACCTGGCGTTTCTTCATTTTGAGGTATTCCACAAAACCATCCTTCACTCTGCGATTCTTCAAGAATTGAGGAAGCAATTTGAAGCGCCTTAGTTTTTAAGGACGAATCTCTTAATTGTTTGGAAGCAATAAGAAGCACTTCTAAGTTACCAAAATCACCATGGCACTGACAGTGACTTCCACCAAATCCTTCTCTAATGGTCGTATTTATCGCCACTTCTATTTCTTCCATCATAGAACTATCTTCCCAATGGTTTATTGTCATTAGGCGACCTAGAGCGATTCCAGCTGCTCCGTGACACCATTGAACCGGTGTCGTAATTCCGAGTCGCTTTCGTTCATCGCGATAACGTAAATCTGCCCAATTTCCTTCGTCTTCAATATAACGACTTCGTTCATATAAGATAGCTTGCTTACTGTATTCAAGGTACTTTTCGTCTTTTGTACAAGAGTAAAGTTCTGCTAGAGCCCATCCTATTCCAGCTGCACCATGAGATAAACCTACTAAAGCAGTTTCACCATCCATAGAAGAAACCCATCCATAGCCTTGGTCTCTTTTAGTAGCATGTTGAATTAGATGATTACCACATTGCACTGCGATTGAACGAGCTTGTTCTGATCCAGTTAATTTATAAAGTCTCAACGCAACTAGTAATGTGCCAGATACTCCTCCTATCAAATCAAACATGTCATCTCTACCGATCCATTTCTCACATTTAAGCAATGCATTTATGGCCTCGTCTAAGTAAGTTTGGTCTTTCCACAGTACACCCAGATGACTAAATACGTAAGCTACGGAAGCATAGCCATGGAATGCAGATAAAGAACCAAGTCCATCATATCGATCTAAAAAATCATATGCTGATTTTACTGCTGCTCGAGCTACGTCCTGGTATTGCTCTTCTTCAGAAACTTCTGCAAGATAAGCATAGAAAAGTGCGACACCCAGCACTCCATCATACATAGTGGCATCTAATGGGGTGAATAACCATCGGTTATATAGAGAGGCACCTATTCCAATCCAACTAACATCTTCTTTACTGTCACCCCAAAAAGCTGATTTCATTAACTGATCGCCAATCATCTTTGCTTGTTGCAAAAAGTCTTCTCGTGTTGCAAGGGTTTCTGGTACTTGTTTTGCGGCATGACTACGGTATTCTTTAAAATCCCATCGTTTTAGCATCGTTGCCATTGAAGTACGAATATATCTAGTTTGTTTGTGACAATCTTCTTTACTAAATGCTTTTATGCGAGCTAACGTATGATCTAGTGCCGAAAAATCATAAAACCCTGATGTTTCTTTGCCGCGACTATCCCAAACAGAAGTAGAACTCACTTTTGAAGAAAAATACGGAATATCACCATTTAATAAGTCTTTTGTTTCAGAAGGGATGATTTTCCCAAGCTTTTCATTTAGGTCAATAATACGCCAAAGATAATCGAACAGTTGTACACGGTCTAAACCATTTCTTAAATTATCGGGGTGAAGCGATGCCTCCAGCATAGTAGAATAAGATTGAGTATGGCGAAGGATTGAACGAACGTTATCCTCCTTGAATACCACAATGGGACCATTCTCGGACAGCAGCTCATCTTTATTTTTCTCAAGTAGTAGATATATATTTTCAAAGCCTTTTACCATTTCCTCAACGTAATTTTCCGGTAAGATCTCTTCCCCATTTAAAGAAGGACGGTTACTTGCGCCCTTATGATAGCCAACAACTTTAGACATTCTCATTTTATCTGTCTTTTCATTTGCAAATTTATAAATCGGTCGTGGAAGTTTCTGACCTGCATGACCTCCGATCCCACTCACTTCTATGGAACGGAAAGAACCTGATTTGAATAGTGAAGCTGGTAAAATTGCTGTTCTAAGAACAGATTGTGTTAGCTCTTCAGATGTTTTTTGTAGTGCAGTTAAATCCTTTGCATCAATAGGGTTAAAATTTTGAAATAGAGATTCGAGATCAATAAATTGAGGGTGCTCCCCTGAAGCAACCATATTTTCCATATGAATATCAGTAGCATGTAGCGTATGAAAAATCCCTATATAACCACCAAGACGCTTGTAAAAATGCTCAAGCTGACTTTTATTATCACATTCTTCATGACTTGCGTATTCTTGCCAACCATATAGGCCACGATCAATAACCTTTACAGGTTGAAACGTTGGCGCATACCCTTTTTCATTCACCCATTTCAATAATTGATTAAAATGAAAATCGATAGACATTGTTCGAGGCTTATAAACTAGACGTTTCCCCGAGTCAAATAACATAATTAGTACACTTCGCCCATCTCTGTGTAAATCTCCACTACCAGTCTGAATATGATTTAATTTTGAAAAATCCCCGTTAAACTCGTCTCTAATCTTAGGAATATCTTTAAATAAGCGTTCAATAGATTCCCATATAGCAACCTTCCAACGATTTGTCGTTTCTACCATTAGTCTCGCTAGTACAGGATATTTGTTTAGTAGGAGATAAATATCTTTTTCATTCGAGATATAGGATTCAATAAAATTATTGAATCGATCTTCTGACGTCTCTCCATCCAAACAACCTTTAATTCGCATAAGATTTAATTCGTAGACAAGAACACGCATAGAAAGGGTTAATAAGCTGTCCCTAGTAGCTGTTAACAAACTTTTTTGAATGACAGCTTCTTCGAAAGATACATCCTTAAATTGCTTCTTCCACTCTTTGTATGTAGTTGAAATTTCAAAGCTAATAAACTTTAGAAAAGGTTGAACAAACGTTATGAATTCCTGGTTATGTACGTCTTCATTCTCAAATTCAATATCCTCCTGTAAAAGATGAGGTCCATTAAAAATAGCAGATAGGCCTTGAACCCAGTTAACATTTCCCTTTGCAATCGGCGTATCTTTTCCAGCTAAAAGGGATTTGAAATCGTCTGGTGTTAAACCAGCTTCGGCTAAACGACGCTTTCCCTGATCATGCTGTAGCCCGGTTTTCTGAAACCAGTCTTCCATCTGTCCTTCCTTAACTTCCATCTTTTCTCCGAGTAAGCGTTCATGTAAGTAAAGGCCACGATTCAAATTCTGGAAATCAGTATCTGTAAAAGCTAATTGATACGGCATCATTATTCCCCCTGATCACAACAGTTTTGGATCAACCAAATGTAACTTTAAAAATATTTCCAACATACAATTAAGACAAGGAGAAGATTCCCCCTTGTCTTAATTGATTTAACTTTTAGTTATTAGCAACAAACAAATACGCTATTAGGACAGTCATCAGTGATTGTGCAAGACCATCCACAACCAGCTGCACCTGAAGCTTCTTGTAATTCCTCATCAGATAAAGTGACTACTACATTTTTCAAATCTTCCATTTTAAAATTCCTCCTCTGATTATGTTTTGGCAACCATGGCGCCTAACAATTGAAATTATATACATACATTTTTGTTAAATATATACGTTTTTTGTAATTTCGTACCAATTACACCAATAAAGGATAAAAATGGTATTTTAATAAGCTCCTTAGACCTGGTTATTTTGCCTCGAATTTCTTTATTTTGATAAAGAGGTGTCTTTAGATTGAGATAAATTACATGTATTACCTTTATTTAGAATGTTTTAACACGTAACGATTATTGTGAAAGGAAAATTCAGAAGAAAATCAATAAAAAAACCGAGAGCTTTTTACTCTCAGTTTTTTGTTTAATTTGTGCAAAATGGAAGGTATGATGATCAATTAGGTACAATCAAATTATAGCTATCACCACCCAAATGACCCAGAACATCAATGATTTTTTGGAAAAAATCGGTGCGACTATCTCCTTTATAAATCTCGTTATAAAGCTTACCATCTTTGATGAAAATGACTCGTTTGCAATAGCTTGCTACGACTGGATCATGCGTTACCATAAGAGTGGTGGTGTTTTCACTGTGGTTAATTTCAGTAAGTGTTTCCATGACAGCTTTGGATGAATTTGAATCAAGGTTTCCAGTAGGTTCATCTGCTAAAAGTAACGAGGGTTTATGAATAATCGCTCGAGCGATAGCAGTTCGTTGCGTTTGTCCACCTGAAATTTCATAGGTTCTATTATGTAAAAGAGATTCTATACCCAGTTGTTGAGAAATACGCGCAATTTCTTTGTCTATTTCTTGAGATTTCACCCCGTTTAAAGCTAAAGGCAATAAGATATTTTCTTCCACTGTCAGTGTGTCAAGAAGGTTAAATTGCTGAAAAACAAAACCAAGTTCATTCCTTCGAAAAATAGCTTTATCTTTATGAGTCATAGCATGTGGATTACTCCCGTTGATCGAAATTGTACCATGAGATGGCATATCAATTGTGGCTAATAAATTTAGTAACGTCGTCTTCCCACTACCAGAGGGACCCATAATTCCAACAAATTCTCCTTCATCAATTGAAAAATTGATGCGATCCAGAGCGCAATGAGAAACCCTTCCTCTATATACTTTACTCAATCCCTTTACATCTACAATTTGCATATAGCTCCCCTCCTAAGTAAGCATAGTGTAACGCTAGCACAATGGTTGAG
Source organism: Halobacillus ihumii (assembly GCF_902726645.1). Taxonomy (NCBI): domain Bacteria; kingdom Bacillati; phylum Bacillota; class Bacilli; order Caryophanales; family Bacillaceae; genus Halobacillus; species Halobacillus ihumii. The sequence goes on along the minus strand of NZ_CACVAO010000001.1, from coordinate 1,973,712 downwards.
GAATTGATTAACCTTACAATTCACTTACAAACTTGTAATTCACGTTACTTGTTTAAAATAAACCTGAACGATCGTGCCTTGATTGAGATTAGATTCTATCTCGATACGATGTCCTAATTCATCAAGAATTTGTTTAACCAGAAAAAGCCCCATTCCTGTAGACTCATGAAACGATCGTCCATTTTCACCAGTAAAGTAAGGGTCAAAAACACGAGGTAAATCACTTTTAGATATCCCAACGCCATAATCACGAACCGTAAAAACAATTGCATCTTTTAGTTGTTTCGCCTCAAATTTGATTTTCTGTCCACTGTCCACTGTGTATTTGATGGCATTAGTGATGAGTTGTGTGAAAACAAAAGATAGCCATTTTTCATCTGAATAGATGTGAAGTTCTGGATCGATCATATTTTCCGGATAGATATGATTCCTTATGAATAATCGTTTCTGAACAGAAGTTGTTTTTCTAATCAAAGAATAGAGACTCAAGGATTCCAGATAAAAGTCATTCTCAAAAGAATCCAGTCGCGAAGTATATAAAACGATATCCAATCCGTTTTTCATCCTCTCAATCTCATCGTTAAGAGACAAAGAAAATTCATCATCTCGTTCTTGCGCCATGAGGTGCATAACAGAGAGAGGCGTTTTCATTTGATGGACCCATTGATTTAAAAATTGAATGTGACGGTCAAATTTGAATGTGGAACTTTCCATTTCTTTTAGATAGTACTGGCGTAGTTCATCGTGAAACTGATCTAAATAGTATGGTAGTGGAGAAGATTGACGTTCCATGCTGTAATCATTCAATGACGTTAAAGGAGTTGAAAGTCGTTTATAAAATGTCTGGTTTCGTATGTAGCGAACGACTAAATAACAACCAAAGAGTAAGAGGCTTAAAATCGATGCATACAAAGCTGTAGATCCATTTCGATAGCCATCAAGCCAAAAAATCAGCAATATGAGCAATAATTGTCCGACATACAAACAGCAAAAAGAAACATGATCACGGAGAAATAGCTTCATTCTCCTCTCCCCCAATTAGGAATGAGACGATATCCTTTTCCCCTTACTGTCAGGATGGCATTTTCAATGTGGAGATTTTGAAGCTTTTTTCGCACACGGTTAATATTAACGTTAAGTGTATTATCATCTACAAATGCTTCCTCATCCCAAATTTTTTCAAGCAATCGGTCACGACTAATGACTGCTTCAGGCTTGCTTAAAAATTCACTTAGCATTCTTGTCTCCGTATGACTTAGTTCAACCATATCGGCACCAAAACTTATAACCATGCGGTCCACATCAAGGGAAACTCCCTCAAGGTTTATCGTCCTACTTAGTTGGTTCGTTGCATAATCACCATAAGACCGCCGTAATTGACTTCTTATTTTTGCAAGTACAATCTCATAATCGAAGGGTTTTGTAATAAAATCATCACCACCATTTTCCATAGCCATCACCTGTTCCATCTTTTCGTCACGAGCTGAAATAAATAAAATGGGACAAGTAGAGAATTGCCGTATTTGTCTGCACCAGTAGTAACCATCGAATTTTGGTAAATTGATATCCAATAAAACAAGGTGTGGAGAGAAAGCTTTAAACTCTTCAACCACACTTCCAAATCTTCGAACGACGCTTGTTTCAAATTCATACTTCTGAAAATAGTCTTGTAGGAGAGAGACCAACTTCTCATCATCTTCGACAATTAAAACACGAAACATAGATTCCACTCCTTCAATGATTTTCCAATTTTACTACCCTTATAGCAAACAGTTAATTTTAGCATATATTTCCACCATCTATAAATAGGGTTAAATCGTTAAACGGATTCACCTTCTTTATCTTACAATATCGTAAGGTAATGAAAGGTTAAACAATGGTAGTCAAATTGCATTACGCATATAGTACAACTATAGACAATTTGCTCAGAGACACCTTGCATCGAACAAAGCGAGTACCAGAGTCTTTGACAGTACATAAAGGTAGGGATAATGATGAATAAGGATGTTGAAGAAACATTAGTCGCTACAAAAAATTTAACAAAAAAATTTGGAGATCAATATTCAGTTGATCATGTGAATCTAGAAATTAAACGCGGTCAAATTTTTGGCTTTCTTGGCCCAAATGGTGCAGGGAAAACCACTTCAATCCGTATGCTACTCGGACTAATGAAGCCAACAGAAGGTGAAGTAAGGCTATTTGGTCAAACGTTTCATAAAAATCGAATTGATATTCTTCGACGAGTAGGGGCTCTTGTCGAAGCGCCTTCTTATTATCGAAACTTAACAGGATTCGAAAATTTAAAACTCTCTAGTAAAATATTAGGGTCTTCTAACGCCCGAATCGAAGAAGTGCTTGGAATTGTTCGATTATCTGACGTTTCCCACCAGCCAGTAAAGCAGTATTCTCTGGGAATGAAGCAAAGACTAGGAATAGCCCTCGCTCTGCTTGGTTCTCCAGAACTATTAATATTAGATGAACCTACAAACGGGCTTGATCCAAGTGGCATCCACGAAATTCGGCAACTGATTAAACGAATGCCCGAAGACTTTGGTATAACAGTGTTAATTTCTAGTCACAATCTTGCCGAAATCGAAATGGTCGCTTCCCACGTAGGCATCATTCAGTCTGGAAAATTAAAGTTTCATGGCACAATGGAAGAGTTGAAGAGAGATCAAAAACCTCGAGTTGAAATCAAGGTCAATAATTTGATGAGTGCTAAAGATCTACTACGCCAGCAAGATGTTCAAGCAAGAATTATGGAAGATATGCTACTGGTCGATCAACCAACTGACTCGGTTTCAGCAATAAATAGAAAACTTGTTAACAATGGATTCGAAGTCTCCCATTTGGTAGAGAGCGTCAAATCTCTAGAGGAAATCTTCTTGGATTTAACAGGAAAAGAGGGGGCCATCTAAATGTTTCATAAGGTTCTTTCAGCTGAATGGGCAAAGCTTCGCAACAATCGGATTGTTTTTCCAGTCATTTTAGCTCCGATTCTAATTTTGCTATTACAATACGCCAATTTTAAAATTCGGTATACAAGTGTCGTGAAAGATGGGGATGTACCTTGGACCATTTTTATTGAACAACATGCAGTGATCTGGGCCGTACTTATACTTCCAATCCTAGCAGCCGTGTTATCGAGCATGCTTATAATGAGCGAGAATTCAGATAATAACTGGAAGTATTTTTTGGCTCTTCCGATTAAACGTAGAGATGTGTATTTTGCAAAAATTACGTTAGTCATCTTCTTTTTACTGGTAAGCTCCATTTTGCTTGGCATTGGGATTTTAGGTAGTGCATCGATACTCCACTTACCTGGCGACGTCCCGTATGGTCGACTAATACAAACGCTTAGTGCTGCATTGATTGGCACTTTTGCTGTGTTAACCATTCAATTTTGGCTTAGTATTAAATTCGATAATCCAGGTATTCCTTTAGCCGTCTCTATCTGTGGAACGGTAGCAGCCATATTTCTATTACAATCAGCCCTGACACGATGGCTGCCTTGGGTATATCCTTATTTGGTACTTCCTATTCGGTTAAATGAAGGAATTAATATTATCTGGTATATGGGGCAGTCCGTGGTGGTGGGTCTCCTATGTTTAATCATAGGGTATCGTGAATTTGCCAACCGAGATATTTAAATATATGAAACAGAAACGAAGGTGAATAGAGTATGACGTTTGGTAAAGTATTAATGATGGAGTTAATGAAGTTAAGACGCTCTTATGTTTGGCTATTAATGTGTATTGCTCCACTATTAATGGTGACGTTTGGGGCTTATAACTTTGTCCGTTATCAGGATGTTTTCCTACAAGGGAATGCGGTTCCCTGGGAGAAACTTCTAGGACAAATCGTAACATTTTACGGCCTTTTACTTCTTCCGTTATCGATCGCAGTGATGGCCGTTTGGCTTGCTAGAATTGAACATTCAGAAAATAATTGGAAATACCTATTTACTATGCCAGTAAATTTGAAATCTATTTATATCACTAAAACAATTATTCCTATTGGACTCATCGGTTTATCCATGGTCATCCTTTATATTGGAACTATAGGAGCGGCGATTATTGTGGGTGTAGGGAATATCCCCTATGGTACGATGGCCGTTAATGTCCTAATATGTTGGATAACTTGTCTCCCGATCCTTGCTTTACAGATGATTCTAAGTATAAAATTCCCGAATATCGGAATCCCCATTGGAATAAGTTTAGCAGCATCGATTACAAGTGTTGTTATTACAAACAGCGCCTATGGAAAGTATTATTTCTGGTCTCTCCCCTCACTGACTTTAAACCCAAATTCAGAAGGGATGAGAAATCTTACTATCCCCTATTCACTCACTCTATCCTTAGTAGCCTTTAGCTGCATTATGGTAATAGGATATAGGTTCTTTCGAAAACAAGAAGCCTAACTAACCTAACATTAACTCACCAGTAAGGAGGCGATTATGACTTTTCCAAGATTAGCATTCATTAACGTAGTGAGAAACAACCAAGTTTATTTAGCCTACTTTCTTAGCAGTGTATTCTCGGTTTCTGTTTTCTTTATTTATGCTCTTTTTGCATTCCACCCTGCTTTCACTACAGAGATAATTGGCGGATATGTCTCTGTGGGTATGCATTTCGCAGAAGCAATTGTTTATGTGTTTTCTTTTCTCTTCGTGCTTTATTCGATGAGTTTATTTTTGAAAGCCCGAAAAAAAGAATTTGGTATTTTCGCAATCAATGGGATGTCGGATAAACAATTGCGTAACCTGATTTTTTTGGAAAATATGCTCATGGGATCCGCAGCCATAATTTCAGGAATATGTATTGGACTGCTGTTTGCAAAACTATTGCTTCTAATTAGCGAATATGCCTTAGGAATGTCAAATGAGCTCCCTTTTTATTGGCCCTGGGAAGCCATTCTCTTAACTTCCATTTCATTTGGTGTGCTGTTTTTGATCATTTCATTCTTTACGACTTCTTTTGTCCAGGGTAGTCAATTAATTGATCTCTTTACAGGAAATACAAAACCGAAACGTGCACCCAAAGCATCTCTTGCTTTATCCACTTTATCTGTTTTTCTTTTAGGAGGAGGCTATGCTATCGCGTTGCTCGTACAAGAAGCTATGGTTTTCTTCGCCATGATACCAGTGACCATTATCGTCATAATTGGAACCTACTTCTTTTATACGCAGCTTAGCGTCTATATTCTTCAACGCATAAGAAAACATAAGAAAATCTATCGACATAAAGTGAATATCATCATTGTATCGAACCTAATTTATCGTTTACGTGATAACGCTCAAATTTTATTCATGGTAACGATTGTCCTTACCATAACCTTTTCAGCGATCGGAACCATCGTTGGTATTCGAACCATGCTTCTTGAATCAACGAAAATTACTCAACAAGGTATTGATATTGTCTTGTTTATTGGGTTTTTTATAGGGGCAGTATTTTTCATATCTTCCGCAAGTCTATTATATTTTCGACTTTATACCGATATGAAGGAGGACAAACGCGAGTATGAAATGCTTACAAAATTTGGGGTAACGGAAAAAGAGTTATCAACCATCATTACGACTAAATTAGGCGTCCTCTTTTTTATTCCATTATTCGTTGCCACCATTCATGGCATCATATCCCTTATTGCCATGCAAAACATGTTTAGTTATTCACTTATAAAAGAATCCATTTCGGTCATAGGCAGCTTTATACTATTACAAATAATCTATTTCATTTTAATAAGATTTCAATATCTCACAAAAATCAAAAGTGTATTAAACGTAAAAAAGAACAGTGTAAAACGTTAATCTAGCAATGCAAAAACTCTATAAGAATACGGATAAAATTTAATCTAACAGAAGGAGGTAATATCATGAAGGCTACGGGCATTGTGCGCAAAGTTGATGAATTGGGGAGAATTGTTTTACCAATAGAACTCAGAAGATCCTTTGGAATTAATATAAAAGCCCCCATGGAAATATACGTAGACGATGACCAAATAATCATAAAAAATTATGCACCAAATGAAGAGACTTGTCAGGTAACAGGTGAAATATCAACAAACAATTTGGTCCTTGCAAATGACAAAGTAATATTGAGTCCAAAAGCTGCCAAAACAGTAATAGAGGACTTACATAATTACATAAACAATAATTTTGATTAGAAACAAAGTTGTCAGAAACATCATGGTCTTTCATCCTGGCAGTCGTCGCATAATGTGGAACGTATTGTCTCGGATCGCAAAAGGTATCAACACTCCACGACCTGTTTATTCCGAGACACCACAAGACCAAAGCGCTCACTTCTTTCACTGCAGTACCTCACCGCCATAAAAGAAAGAACAAAGAAGCTCATTTCCACATGGGTTTTTTTGTGTTTTCCCCCTCTTAATGTGAGTTCTAGAAATAAGTGATATAAACGTTCTGGGAAATGGAATTTATACCCAGAACATGGAAGGGGACATGATAAGCTTGGAACATTCCCATATATTGAAAAGATGAACATAGATTGGTGTAAGTCCGAGATACCTGTAAAAGTACATTAACCATTCCAAAACCATTCCGAATTATGGGAAACCTTTGTTTGAACATAGTGAACATAGAAATTACCTCTTATTTTGCACCTTATCGGACATTAAAAAGCTGAACTAAGGGATAGGATGTCCGATAAATATATATTACTGGACATCCTAAAACCACTGATACAATAGCATTTTAATTTTTTTACCATATACAATGTAGATGTTATACATATCTCAGAGTAACCCCAAACCATTCCTGTTATAGGCAGATTTAGCTTAAAAGTAACTTTTCGTCGTTAATTATGAAGATAAGTTATACACGTTCTCTTACAAAAGCCAGGATTGTAGCAGAGCATAAAATCATAGTTCGTATTTCCTGTTGTCGCCTCTTATTACGATTTTTTAGCTGTCTACTTATGAAATACCTAGGTAAAAGGTGGCGAATTAACGGGAGGCAATTTACTGGTGATATCATCTGCAGTATAATCAATATTCATATGGGTAATTTTCCAAATAATGTTTTCGGATGCAGTACTTTATGACCAAGAGGGGTGAATAAAGTGATAGAAAGTGAGTACATGATTAGGTCTTTAACAAACGACATTTGGTCGCTTACTAATAGGATCCAATCCAATGCAGAAGATATCAACAGATTAGAACAAGCTAAGACCAACATTTTAAAGGAACAAGAGGAACTGGCGGTGCAAAAAAAGCTCGTTTTTGACCCGGAGTTGTCAACTGATTCTTGGGCAGGCAAGCATGCCGCAGAATTTCTAAATATAAGAAGCGACATAGAGCAGGCTTATACAACTATCTCGAACCAAAAGGTAGAATCTCTGCTTGAAAGAATAACAAGTGAAATAACTCGGTTACAGAATCTTAATTCAAGTTTGTCCCAATCGGTAGAATCAAAAGAAAATCATATGAATGCTATAAAAAGCAAGTAGCGGGGTGATGAAAAATGTCAGAAATAAATATTAGACCCAATGAAGTGGAACCCGTTTTTAAAAGTTTAAAGGAACGAACTACAGAGTTGAATACAACTAACCCTCGCCCTCAATTTCCAACATCTACACTTAACCTCATCGAAAGAATACACACCATCGAAGAGAAATATTACCAAACGTTAGACACGTATAAGACAGCACTTATAAGAGTGGAAGACGATATCAGTTCCAATATTGATTCTTTTATTCAGACTGAACAAAGATTGTCAGAGCAGATGAAAAAATAGAGATAAAGGTTCTTTGGAATTCATAATTAATCGTTAATCAGATATAGGTAAGGAGTCGGACGGATGAAGGTATTGAATGTATCCGAAGTGATTCAGGGGATAGATGAAATCATTCAAAAAAAGGAGCAGGAAAAGGAACAAGTTCTTACTCTAAGAGATGAAATGAATAAAGTAATTGGTTTAGGTGATGCCCTTAAAGGGGAAGGCGGGGAAGCTATAAAGGAACATTTCATTACCTTGCACTTTCCGGCTATTATCCTGTTCAATCAATTCCAGCAACAATATATAGATGTGCTCAAAGAGATCCAGCGTGCTATTGGCGAATATGAAAGCCAAGATGGGTTAGTAAGGGAAGGCTTTATTGAAAGTGATATTGAAAACGGATTGAATCGATTAGAGAACATAACCCACGATATTGTGAATGATATAAGGAACCATTATGACTCAGTAGGGGATTTAATTAACCCTATGAGTCTATCTACTTCTCGTCTTGACCAGTCCATCTTTCAGGCAAGACGGCAAAACGCGGAGACTGTTAATGGTTTAAGAGAGCTTGATGAAACAAGTTCTTCACAACTGGAGTCTCCTGAGCAATCCATAGATCAGATTCAACAATTTGTTTCGAAACTAACATCGTGGACGAAAAATGGGGTATTTCTGACTGAGGCTCAAATCAATCAAGTGGAGAATTATTTTGGAGAATCGAACACCATTCAGGATATGATTGATAGTGCTATGAAGCTATCTGTAGAACAAGGAGATTCTACCCCTAAAGGTGATGTAGCCCAATGGCTTTCCGATTTAGGAAAATTAAACGGTGCCTATAATGTTGCGAAAGGCATCATTGCAGCAAGTGTGCTAAGCAGTGGAATGCTGAAATTGACCCAGGATAGAAAAGGCAATTTTATTGTGGCGGCTTCTTCAGCGTGGAAGCAAGATATCAATAAGAAATATGGATCCAACTTAGCTAGCAATCTTCACAAACTATTAAAGACAGGAAACAAGTCTGCCAACCCAGTACTTAATAAATACTTAGGGAAATATAACAACGCTCCAAGCGGGGTACTCAGGGAAATGATTAATCTAGAAGGGGGAACGACTCGGATTAGTTTCGGCAAAGTTGCGAACAAATACACGAATGTGTTAGTTCTCGACGAAAATATGCTTAAAAAGTACAAATGGGATGTTGATATGAAAGCAACGACAAAACAATTCTCGGATGCTAAGACTATTTCTAAGTTTGCCAAGCGTATCCCTTATGTGGGGATAGGGTTCTCTGTTATGACTAATTCCGGGGAATTTTACAGTGATACCAATAAGCATAAGTCAGGATTGGAAAAAACGGGTCGGTTTGCTGCAGGTCTCGGATTAGATGTCGGGGTTGCAGGTCTGACAACCGGTGGAGCTGCCATTGGTACGATGATTTGTCCAGGTGTAGGAACCATTATTGGCGGAGCAGTGGGAGCTGGAGTTGGTATTATTGGGTCCTGGATCGTTGAGGATACTGTGAAAGACTGGGGCGAGGATGCCGGAAGATGGCTGGATGAGCAAGTAGAAGGAGCTATAGAATGGGGAGAGGAGACAGGGAAAAAGTTAGAAGAGGGGATAGATGATCTTATCTCAGGTTCTGGAAAGTTCATCTCAAACTTTTTCAATTAACCATATAAACAGAAATGGGGAGATACAATGAGCAATTCATCTCTGGATAAACAAGGTGAGATCATTCAAGAGCCAAAAAAGTTCTCTCTCAAAAGTGGCTTCAAATTCTTTCTAAAGGCTAACCTTCTAATGATTTTTATTTTGTTGTTGTTCGTAATCAATTATGGAGTGTGGAGAGGTACAGGTGGATCTGCTTTAGGTATGTTCATCTTTACCCTTGAGCTTTTCCTTATCCTGATAGGCGTAACAGCTTGTGTAAAGCCAACGACAAGGAACAGGAAATTCAGCATGCCGCAAAAAAATGAGTGGCTCGGCTTAGGTATAGCAACTATTTTATTTTCGTTGATGTCGTTAATATTCACAGGCATTCATATTCCTTATCCAAGCACACTTGTTCTTTTAACTATCTTCACAAACGTCATGGTGGCTTTATATTCAATTATTTTCCATAAACCAGCAATAGCTTTGTATGAATCGAATGTATATGGAGAAGCAGAAAGTGTCATGGATTACACATTTAAGTTTATAGCTGTTCTTTTCTCAGGAATCAATTATCATATTCAAATTATTTTAATGAGGTTACCGCTAATCTTAAATAAATTAATTGCAATAGTATTTGTCTTTTTCTTATTGTGGCAAAGCGCAGTACTTATTAATGTTTTTGAGCAATAGGTAGTAACCGGCAATAGTAAGATGGATAGCTGTCAACGATAGAAAGAAGATGAAACGAGAACCAAAGTTTCCGGTTGGCGGTATTTTTGACTAAATAGCATAAAAAGCCAAGGCTCACCAACGTATTACTTCTGTTGGGCCTTGACCTTTATTATCTCCAGGCACTTATCCGTTCTGATTTAGGAACAAATGCTGCCGACATGGATTTCATTCTTGCCGTTAACAATTTGTTACGCCCTTCAGGAGTCCTTGTGTAAATAAGTTCTACTTTTCCTACACGTTTTTCCCACTCCTTTGTGAAAAATTCCGCATTTTCTTTCCTGCGTCCAATTTCTTGTGGTATAGCATGGTAATCATAGCGTGGTATGAAGAATAAGCTTGATTTTCTAAACAAAATATACCTTGGGTTTTCAATAGGGTCGACAAGTTCTTCCATCGCTTTGAGGAAGACCGTTTTTTCATGGGTAGTTCCTTTTTCCATCCAGCATGTAACAAAACCGAGTTCGTTTTTTTCAGCATGAATTTGATTGTGTTCAAGATTCGTTTGGATTAGGTTCATATAATGTAATGTGTTGTAGACCACCTCTCCAACATGAACCATACTGGATTCAATCGAGGAATGGCGCAAGGAAGTTTTGATTGCTTTTAACAATGGCAATGCAGAAAGGATCGCGATGAGAGCTACCACAAATAAAAAAGCAAGATTGAAATCATTCTCAGCGTAAGCTGTGTTTGAATCCAGAGCTCCAAAAAAGAGTTGCACACCATTAATAATGGCAAAGATAAACATGGCCTTAAGTGTATTTCTGAAAATAAAAGGACGAGGAACTGCTCGTTTATCCGAAATGATCTCTTCCGTAATTTCTCCATCCTGTTCTACAGCCTTTTTCCAACGATCGAAAAGTTCCTTGCGAGCACTTGCTCTTTCAAACATTTTCTTGTTTGCGGTATGGATTTTCTCCTGAGAATAAGGAGGCTGCTGTAAATTCATTCGTTCGATGCCGGTTTCAATAGTTTCTCTTTGGACCGCGATTCCTATTAACGAACGGAATCTTCTGGTGAGCGAGTTAAAATCATGGCCTCCATCTCGTTGATCAGGGTCAAAACAAACAAGGTGCCATATATTGGCTGTTTTCATAGGATTACCAGTTTCTGTCCGGATTGCTCGACCGCGCATTTGATTGGACAGCATGAATGTTCCCACGTAGGAGGCGAGTATCAAGGAGTTAATACTCGGTGCATCCCACCCTTCCCCTAGCAATGCAGTTGTCCCCACTAATACTTGAATCCCGCCTAATGAAAACACTTCTGTCATAACACTTACCATCTTTTGGCGTGAAGCTGCTTTCATCTCTACACGGATATATGCTTCGTCATAAGCAAGGGGACTGGATTGGAATTCTAAATGTTGTTCGTCCGCACATGTTTGCAAAAGCGGAAGCGCTGAACTTGGAATAATGACAATCGATCCGGTTAACACACCTATTTTCACTTGAGTTCCTAATTCTCTGCGGATCTTTTCAAAGATCGGAATTACCCCGAGACGAACAAGTGGTTTTTCATCGCCTGTTTTATTTGGCATATCTTTCATTCTGATATAATCGGCAAGGATAACCAATCGTAAATCTTTGCCTAATTCTTTTTCCTCAAATGAAACAATCTGGCTGATGCTTGAGAGTTTTGAAACACTATTTACTAATGTTCGGTTAATCATATCGGTAGACTGCAGCATCACTTTTCTTCTTTCGACAGCACCTATCTGTGAAAGGTGTTTATGAATGTCTTTAATAATCGCTTCTCTAGGTGCAAAGTAATCATCTTTAAACAGCACACCTGTAAGCATTTCTTCAAGCCATTCCAAATCAAAATCAGGAATATCCTTTTCATTAGCTTCAATAGTTTTAATAGCTTTCTTCCATGCCGTACTGCCTGATTTCTTCAAGTAAATGATAAGGCTCGAGAAATAGGAAGGTGATGATAGAATATTTTCTACATGATCTTTGGAAGAAGCGATCCAAGGATGCTGTTCAATTAATGTTTTAAATGCTTCGTTATGTATGATTTCTTTTTGAAATGCCCTTACCTTCTCCTTGAAGGCATAAATCGGCTCAGATTCTTCATGGGAGGGAGCTGAAGCATAGACATAATCTTGATGGGGGCATAATTCTGCTTCCCTCACAAGTTCAGGGACACTAATTTCGGCATCTATGTGTCCGCATAAATCCACATACTTCTTCCACTCCGACATGCTGGTGTCATAAGGCGGGGTAGCCGTTAAAGCAACGATCGCCGGATGTCCAAGGCTGTCGCGAAAGTCAATCGTACTCTGCCACCAGGCTGTTCTTAAATGGTGGGCTTCGTCTAATATGAAGGTCTTAAACCCAATCTTATGTAAATGGTCCATAGCCAGTTCCACATCATTTTGACTTTCTGCTGATTCATCTGTCGCTGAATCAGCAGGTTCATCCAGTTCTTCTTCCTCGTCCTTCTCTTGTTCTCCTCGATAAAGGCTATGTAAGGATTGATAGGTGGTTATGGTTAAAAATGCCGGCTGACGGATATCAGTGGAAATCCAATCAGGTCTTGTTTTAGTTTGCAAGAATAACTCTTGAAATCTATCAGCCCATTGATTACGAATGGCAATAGTCGGTGCAACAATGAATGTAGGTTGATTCAGTCGAAGCATGACTTCTAAACCTAACACAGTTTTACCGGAACCAGGCGGAGCTACCAGATGAAAATGCTTATCTTTCAAATGTTTGTCTAACTGATCGAGGGCTTTTGCTTGGTAGGAACGCCAGTCATAGCAAAAAGATATCTCATCCGGAAATGCCTCCATTTTCTCTCCTCCTTCTTCAAAATTCTATGTACAATGGTATATATAGTATAACAATATTTGCACAAGCTAGCGTAATTGAAAGTGGAAAAATTGAGGAAATTTCATGTATAGTATGGAGTATAGTTAAGGAGGGATTGCATGATCGATAAAGGGACAATCAAGCTAACTGTAAATGAGTTAGTGTCAGCATTAGTGCTGTGCGGTTACGAACAAGTTGCTAGTCAGATTCTCAATGATCATAAGTTAATTCAAAACGAGGCAGAGTTTGACCGTTTTGTATATCAAGCAGAAACATCTTTAAGACAAAAGGGGTACTGGGATGATGAAAAGCCAAGCAATATTGCTAGTGGATTAGAAGATTTGCTGCACTTGCTAGTTCAATCAACGAAAAAAGTACGATGTGTAAATATAGAAAGAGAACGTGTTGCGCTTATTCATTCTATAAATCAAGAGCATTCGCTAATACAGGAAATCCATAGCCATGAGCATACGTTCTGGGTTCATAAAAACAATGAGGGGTTTGAGTCCATTTTGCGCAGCCACTATGGTTTAGCTAGTACTGATCATGGCAGCAGTGATTTACAAACCATCCAGTTGTCAGATGATATGTTTGATGGTTTACATGCTGCAGAAACGGTAGTATTGGAGAGAATGATTCAGGATGAAGAAGTAGATGCTTCCTTGCGAAGTTTTTTAAAGGATTTCTTACATAACGAACAGGAGTTAGATAATCTAGCTTTCATGGTTTCCAATTTTGTTGAGGATCAGTCCAAGTTTGATCAAATTGTTTTCTTATTACCAGGGGAGGGACTAATCTGGCATATTGATTATGAACAGGTGAACAACCATGAAATTTTTATCCATCCTGTTGAAGCAGGGGAATACTTCCATAAGATAGAGAATACCTTGCTGGAGTTCTTTCATAACTTGAACAAGGTCGAGAAAAGGTAGGGGAAAGCAGTCTTTCTATCATTTTAAGGTTATCGACTAGGAAAAACAGGGAAGTATTTATGTAACTAGTTTGAGGAGGCCTTTTATGAAGAAAGTGATTAGTTATTCTAAAGAGATTCTGGATGAATTCCAGAAAGATAATGTTCCGATATTAGGTGCGGCACAAGCATATTATTACTTACTTGCGATTGTTCCTATGCTTATCCTGCTATTATCTATCCTGCCTTATTTAAATATTGATCCTGAAACAGCTATAGATTTCTTGCAAAATGTGGCGCCAGGAGGAACGGTGGAGACGTATCGTGAGAATATTGTCAACCTTGTCGCGCAGCCTAAAGGCGGGCTGCTGACCATTGGTATTATTGGTACATTATGGTCAGCCTCAAGCGGTGTTAACGCATTTATACAATCATCGAATATGGCTTATAATGTAGAAGAGACGAGATCGTTTATTAAGATCAGATTACTATCCATCTTGCTTACACTAGGTATGATTGTAGCGATTGTCGTCACTCTTACTTTGCCAATTTTTGGTGATGTGCTTATTAATTTCTTGCAAGCATTCTTAGGACTGCCCGAGACCACAGTGATCTTATTTCAAGTACTGCGCTGGGTAATTAGTATAGTTGTGATGAGTGTAGTATTAATGGCGTTATATCATATTGCACCAAACAAAACGTTACCCTTTAAAGAGATTTTGCCTGGAGCAATAATTACGGCAGTTCTCTGGCAGCTTATTTCCCTTGCCTTTTCCTTTTATGTCAGCAATTTTGGTAATTATTCGGCGACGTATGGCAGTCTGGGAGGGATCATTATTTTAATGCTTTGGTTCTTTATTACGGGTATTATCCTAATGATTGGCGCAGAGATCAACGTGGTCCATCATCGTAGGAAAAAGGCGAACGTGAAGTAAAAGTAAAAATGGGTTGGACAAAAGTGTTTTTACCAAGTAAAAGTCCGAACTAAGTAAAAATTACAAAGGGTGCCTATAATCCGCTACGAAAATATACTTCGCTTTCCGCGGCCCTCGCGCGTAGTGGGGTCGTTCGGTGTTGGCACAGGACGTGCCGGTTTTAACCGAACTTCCTTGTTGAGCCTCCTTGTGCTGACGCACTGCGGGGTCTCATCTAGGCCTTTCCTCCCGTAGGAGTCTCCGTATATTTTCTCCGCTATAAAGTACATTGTTCGTCTTTTTACTTAAGAAGTTTAGATTCTCTCAGCCTCTTTATGACAAAACCAGCTATTTCTAAAGAAACGAAGGGCTTGACTATGAAATTAGTGATACAAGTTAGCTTAATTATTATTGGCAGCCTGTCTCTAGCCCTAGGTATAATAGGGATTGTGCTGCCTTTAATACCGACTACACCATTTTTATTACTTTCAGCTGCATGTTTTGTACGAAGCTCGAATAGACTTTACCAATGGCTTATCCATAATAAGTGGTTCGGGAGCTATATTCAAAACTTTCGTTCAGGAAAGGGAATTCCCTTAAAAGCGAAGGTGCTCGGAGTTGCCACGTTGTGGATTTCCATTATCTATTCTGCTTTTTTTATTGTACCGTTAGTGTTCGTACGAATCATCATGATGTTAGTGGCGGCCTACTTTACGTGGTTCATTCTGTCTCAAAAGACACTGAGATGATGACTTATAATCCCTCGGCAGTCTATGCCATTTGCGCTGTGTCGTGGTCATAGTTAATTAATTCCTTCCTTGGGATAAGTAGAAAGTAACATTTTTCAATAATTTTCAACAATTATTTGAAAGCGGATTCATTTCATGGTACTATTTTTTCAAAACTACCTCCGAGAACATCTACATTTCGTAGCGGCTGCCCGTTCCCTATCGAACAGGTAATCCGTACGGAAGATGCCGGATTGATCTGGAGAGTGAATAAAGTGTATGCCAGTGGAACTTGTTATGTAGTCGGGGAGGCAAAATCCCCAGGTAATAACCCTATCACGAAAAAGTATGATGGTTTTTTCATAGGGTTCGTTATTGATCCAGAAACAGATCTCATTGTGGATGTGGAGTGCACTGCCATGATGGGAATTACCGTTAAGTTTGTGCAAAGTCTTTTTGCAGGGCGGAGTATATTGGATTATGACGGGGCTGCTAAAGAGGTACAGGCACGCTATTTTGGCTCTTCTCAAAAAGCATTAATTGTAGCTTTTAAACAAGCCTATTATAAATATAAAGAAGCACTAAATAAGTAGAGAGCTGCTTTATCTAACTTCTCGTTGATAAAACCCAGCTGACAAGAATACGATTCTTGCAGCTGGGTTTTTTATATTTAAATTAAAATAGGGGGAATGAACATGATTGAAGGAGGATTTTTGTACCTTGGTGTGGTCGTTGGCCTGGCGGGTTTGATCGCCTACTTCGAATCGAGCACCAAGAGCAAGTTCTTTAAGTATGTGCCAGGTATTGTATTGATTTATTTTAGCGGCGCAATCTTGAAAACAAGCGGCATTATCGGAGAGACGGAGTCGATTGATTCGACGTATGGTTCAGTAAGAGATGCTTTATTACCGATGTTAATTTTATTAATGTTATTGAACTGTGACTTAAGAAAGCTAGTTAAACTTGGACCTAAAATGTTAATTGGCTACGTGGCGGCCTCATTTAGTATCATCCTCGGTTTCGTGCTCACCTTTTTAATGTTCCAGGGGTTATATGCACCTGAAACTTGGCAGGCTTTCGGAGCGCTGGCAGGAAGCTGGACGGGCGGATCAGCGAATATGGTGATTATTCAGGGGATCCTCGATGTGCCTGAGAACATATTCGGTTATGCTTTGATCATGGATACGGTCAATTATTCAACATGGGTCATGATTATGTTCTGGCTTGTTCCTTTTGCGACGGTTTTCAATAAATGGGCAAAGGCCGATACATCTCATCTTGATGAAATTACAGCTGATTTGAAGGAAGAACACGAGGAAAAACAGCAAAAGTCCATTTCATTTGTGCACATAATGGGTTTGATCTCTATCGCCATTTTTACTTCAGCCGTAGCTGCTAAATTTGGGGAGCTGCTTCCTGAATTCGGAACAGTAGTCAATGCAACAACGTGGACGATTTTCATTGTGTCTATTGTCGGGGTATTGCTTGCCATGACTCGAATTTCAAAGGTCCCTGGTTCAATGGATATAGCAAATGTATTGCTTTATATTGTGATCGCCTTAATTGCTTCCCGAGCTGACTTCACCCAGTTGTTCCAAGCGCCAATCTATATCGTATCTGGCTTCGTCATTTTAGCGATTCATGGATTGGTCCTTATGCTGGTAGCTAAGTTGTTTAAGATGGATCTCTTCACGTTAGGTGTGTCGAGCCTTGCGAATATTGGCGGTATGGCTTCAGCACCATTACTTGCAGGGACCTATCACAGGTCTTTAATTCCTATCGGGGTGTTAATGGCTCTCGCTGGTTCATTCCTTGGTACCTATTACGGATTACTTGTAGCAAAAATTCTATCATTCTTGTAGTAAAGAGGAGATATCGTTGTGAAGATTATTAATCTAGGCTGTAAGAAGCGATCAGTTAAACTGAAACAGCCATTTAAAACATCCCTAAGAAGCGTGACAGAGATTGATGTAGTAGATGTGCATATTGAATTGGAGAATGGCGTATCCGGATTGGGATCAGCTGCTTCTACTTGGCAAATTACTGGTGAATCATTGGAAGGGATCATGACTGCTGTTAACGGTCCGCTCAAGCAGGCTGTAATGAATAAAGAGATTCTTTTCCTTAACAAAGTGATTATGGATCTAGAGAAAAGCTGTGCGGGCAATACCAGTGCTAAAGCGGCAGTGGATATCGCTTTACATGATGCCTATTGCAAACTGTTTAACTTGCCGCTTTATGCGCTGCTTGGAGGTTATACAAACCAGCTGGAAACAGATATGACTGTCAGCATCGATGATCCCCGTGTGATGTATCAATCTGCAAGGGAAAAAGTGGCGGAAGGATTTAATGTATTAAAAATTAAGGTCGGCAATGATGAGAGACTAGATCTCCTTCGTATTGAAAAAGTACGAGAAGCAGCGGGTGATGATGTCTTGCTGCGACTGGACGCAAATCAAGGCTGGATTAGCAAGCAAGCTGTTCATATCATTCAATTTATGGAACGGGAGAAGTGGGGGATTGAGCTTGTAGAGCAGCCTGTCCCTGCCAATGACCTGGAAGGATTGAAATTCGTCAGGGACCACGTTTCAACTCCGATTATGGCGGACGAAAGTGTCTTTACCCCAAGAGATGCATCACGACTCGTCCAGCTTGGGGCAGTGGATCTCATAAATATTAAGTTAATGAAGTGTGGCGGAATTCGCCGTGCCTGGCAGATCGCTGATATGTGTGAAGCGGCAGGCATTCAATGCATGATCGGGAGCATGATGGAATCGATGGTTTCTGTAACAGCAGCAAGCCATCTGGCAGCTGCACATCCAAACATTACCTATTATGATTTAGATGCTCCTATATGGATGACTGATGAAAACATGAAGGGAGGTATGCAATTCGAAGGAAATAAGATTCACTTATCAGATGCCCCTGGGATTGGTTTTAACTAAAAAATTTGGAGGTGCTTTATCTTGATTAAGAAATGGACTATGTTCTTGTTAGCTCTTATTCTCGTGTCCTGCTTGTCTGCCCCATTAACATCACAGGCAGAGGAAGCTGTAAAGGGTGAAACGGCTTATGTCGATGTTTCCGTAGCAACCCTGTGGTCTGAGCCTGATATTACCCGTCCAGTTGATGAGCCGTCTGTAGGAAATCCAGTAGACATGTGGAAGTGGACGGAAAATATGACTCTGGACCAAAAGCTTTGGTTGGTCGGTAATTTGCAAACACAAGCCTTATACGGGCAGGAAGTCACGATCCTTGAGGAAAGCGGTGATTGGGTTAAAGTTGCTGTTCACGGTCAGCCGACACCGAAGAACGAACTAGGCTACCCTGCGTGGATGCCAAAAGTTCAGCTGGCAGATGAAAACCATTTTGCTGCATTAAAAGAGACTAAATCATTTGCACTTGTTACAGATACGACCGCATGGCTTTATGATGACAAACAACGCCAAGGTAAGTTTAAGGAAATCAGCTTTAATACGAAACTTCCAGTTGTGGCAGAAGTAGGGGAGATGACTCTTGTCGCAACACCGAGTGATGGCATGAAGTGGGTTGCTTCAGACTCTGTTTCTGTTTATGATTCACAGCAAGATATTCCTGATCCAACAGGGCAGGATCTAGTAGAGACAGGGAAGCAGTTTTTAGGATTGCCATACTTATGGGCGGGAGCATCAGGATTTGGTTTTGATTGTTCCGGTTTCACCCATACGATCTATAAGGCAAACGGTATAACGATTCCACGTGATTCCTCTGTACAGGCAACACACGGAACGCCTGTAGCTAAAGAGGACTTACAAAAAGGTGATCTATTGTTCTTTGCTTATAATGAAGGAGAGGGATCCGTGCACCATGTCGGGATGTATATCGGCGATGGAGAAATGATTCATTCTCCGAACTCCAGCAGTACAGTTGAGATCATTGAAGTTTTTGAATCAGACTACTACTCTTCTGAATTCTCCGGAGCCAGAAGATATATAGACTAATCTTATAGAATGGAAAAAACCCCCACCTCAGGTCATCCAAATACTGGATGACCTGAGGTGGGGGTAATTGGTTTATTTGTAAGTTAGAGTAATAGGTAAGCGATGGGTGTTACGATAATGATGGTGAGGATGGTGCGTTCGATCCAAATAACAAGCAGTTTTGGAATGCTTACTGGGATGTCTGTTGATAAGATGCAGGGAATAAGGGCTGAAAAGAACAGGATCGCTGAAACGGATACGGTAGCAATGACAAATTTTGTGATTAATGGAGCATCTGCTACTAATAAGGCAGGCAGAAACATTTCAGCGATTTCAATGGCTGATGCTTTGGCAGCCAGCATAGGTTCGGGTACTTGCATGATCCAAGTAAACGGATAAAAGATATAGCCCAGGATATCAAATACTGGTGTGAATTCAGCAAGGATTAACCCTAATAAACCAACGGAGAGGATAGATGGCAGGATGGCCATCGTCATGATAAAACCATCTTTTAAGTTCATCCATATATTTTTGCCAAAGGAAGGGGATTGCTCAGCTGCCTCCATGGCTTGTGCCCAGGCTGCTTGAAAACGATTTTTCTTGATGACTTTCTCTGGCTGTCCTTCTCCGTCAAAATATTCATCGCTTATTTTATTTAAAGGCCAAATGCGTACTGTTATGGCGGTCACTAAAAAAGTGACAAAAAGAGTGACCCAGAAATAGGTATTCCAGAGGTCCATCAGCCCAAGAGTTTTGGCTACGACAATCATGAAAGTAGCCGAAACGGTTGAGAATCCAGTTGCAATAATCGTTGCTTCTTTCACCGTGTATTTGCCTTACTTGAAAACACGATTGGTGATCAGAAGACCAATCGAATAACTTCCAACGAACGAAGCCACAGCATCAATCGCTGAGCGTCCCGGCGTTTTCCAAATTGGACGCATGACGGGCTGGAGCAGGACACCGATAAATTCCAGCAGCCCATATCCCACAAGCAAAGCGAGGAAGACGGCACCGATTGGAACGAGCAGTCCGACTGGAATAACTAGCTTTTCAAAAAGGAACGGGCCCATGTTAGGGGTGAATAACCAGGCCGGGCCAAAATTGAAAATCAGCATGGCAGCCACAGCAACACCGAACACTTTAAATAAAGATAGAACGATCGTAACAGCGTCTTTATTCCACGTACGATTGATAAAAGGGTAGACAGCCCCGAGAATAATGACGATGAATGCATAAAAAGGGACGAGGGACGTAAAGGTGCTCTGAATATATGTGACTATATGGTCAAGTGGAATAGAAGAAGTACCATTGATTGTAATGGGAATGAAAAAGGTGAAAATACCAATCAGGCTGAATACAAAAAACTTAATGACATGAGCCTTCGAAGGACCTGATGATTCGCTGTGAAAATCTTTTTGTAAAGACTCCATTCTTCCGCCTCCTATTATTTAATTATTCTGATAAATGATGTTAAAAAAAGGCGAAGTCACCTTCGCCTTCAGCGCTTGCAATAGCCTGTCAAAAATGACAGCATCGTATGCACAGCACTTTTAACGGCCATTTCTCCCATGTCTTTACGCGGGTCAAGGCAGACCATATCCATTGCCTTAACCTTTGGATGTTCCCCGGCAATTTGCACCGCTTCAAATAACTCCTCTGTGTACATCCCTCCAGGAGTTGCTGCAGGAGCAGCGGGATTATGAGTGATGTCCAAAACATCCATGTCGACTGTTAAGTAAATCGTGTCGACTACCTCGTTCAACTGCTCTAACGTTTGTTTGATAACTGTGTCTATTCCTTTTTTCCGTGTTTGTTTCATCGTTGTATAATGAACTCCTGTCTCATCTGCGTAATCTTTCAATTCTTTGGCATTAAAAAATCCATGCAAACCAATATTGTGAACGTGCTGGCCTTCGACGGTACCACTTTCGATCAAGTTGCGGATCGGTGTGCCATTTGCTGGACCAAATACATTCAAGTCACGTAAATCAAAATGGGTATCAAGCTGTAAAATACCAACTTTTTCTTCTGCGTGGGCTTGCTTCCAACCTTTAATCAACATCGCTGTAATTGAATGGTCCCCACCCATCACAACAGGCAATGTATGTGGGTGATGTTTCCTCATAGCAGTCATTGCCTGCCCGATTTGCTGGTGAGTATAAGCAATATCTGTTGCGTGCTGTTTCACATCTCCGAGGTCAATCGTTCTCAATGTGGCTAAATCAACATCCTCATCAAGGTTATACGTACCGAATGACTTCCATGCTTGACGCATGGCATCGGGGTTATCACTGGCAGCAGATGTACTGATTGATGATTTTGACAGCGGTACGCCCAGAATTGTCACATCGTAATCCTGCCAGTTGGGGAGGGAGTCCCCAACTGTTTCAATCCATTCATGTACTTTCAGATCTGCTGTTTTATCTGTTTGCTTCGTCCAGATCATGCTGGGCCGGTCTAACAGTGGATAAGGGTAGTCCGTCATTGCAACTGGCCTCCCACGACAAGGGGCTTACCAGCTTTAATGACTGTGTCCACGTGATTCATGCCGTATTGATAAGAAAGGGTAAGGTAGTTTGGTACATTAAAGATTGTTACATCTGCCTTTTTCCCTTTTTCTAAACTTCCTGACTCGTCAGCACAACCGATCGCATGTGCTGCATTAATCGTTGTTGCCGCTAACACCTCTTCCGGTGTCATGCCCATTTTCAAGCAGCCCAGGTTCATGATGAAAGGCAGGGAAATGGTTGGTGATGAACCAGGGTTTGCATCTGTTGAAAGAGCGACAGCAACTCCTGCATCAATCATTTTTCTTGCCTGAGCAAATTCTGCCATTAAGAAAAAGGCTGTACCTGGAAGCAGCACACCGACGACTCCTGCTTCCGCCATCTCTTTAATCCCTTTTTCAGACGCTTTCAAAAGATGATCGGCTGAGATTGCCCCGACGGATGCAGCCAATTCCGCCCCGCCATATGGTTCAATTTCGTCCGCATGAATTTTAGGAGTCAGCCCGTATTCTTTGCCTGCCTCTAAAATACGTCTAGATTGTTCTGGAGTAAAAACTCCTCGTTCACAAAAGACATCATTAAAGGTGGCGAGGTTCTTTTTAGCAACTTCAGGAATCATTTCATTGATAACGCGATCGACAAATGGTTCTGGGTTTGCTTTTTCATCCATTGGAATCGCATGGGCTCCCATAAATGTTGAAACGATGTCCATTGGGTGGCTCTCAGCAAGCTGTTGAGCCACTTCAAGCTGTTTCATTTCATGTTCAAGCGTCAGTCCATAGCCGCTTTTTGCCTCCACTGTGGTAACTCCGTGCAGCAAAAATTGATCAAGTCGTTTTCGCGATTGTTCATACAATTCTTCATGGCTAGCTGCCTGCGTAGCGCGAGTTGTTGCATGAATGCCGCCGCCAGACTCCATGATTTCCATGTAGGTCTTTCCTTTTAAGCGCATAGCATATTCATTTTCCCTTGTTCCAGCGTGGACAAGATGTGTATGAGGATCAATCAAACCTGGTGTGACGACTTTTCCTGTTGCATCAATATGTTGATCAGGATTTACAGAGTTCTGATATTTATCGTGTATTTCCTCGGTGGACCCTGCTTCTACAACTACCCCATCTTCCATATAAAGGGCGCCGTTTTCAATCACCTCTAGCTGAGACATGGCTTCTTTCCTTGCCGGCTGTTCGGAGTGTCCAGCCATGGTTATTAATTGTGCAGCATTCGTTATAAGCAACTTTTGTGTCATATAAAAAATCTCCCTTCGATTATTTCTTCAGCATCGGTACTTGAATGCCTTTTTCTTTAGCGGTCTGTTCAGCCAGCTCGTAGCCAGCATCTACGTGCCGCACGACCCCCATCCCTGGATCTGTTGTTAAAACACGTTCCAGACGCTGCTCGGCATCCTTCGTTCCATCAGCAACAATGACCATTCCGGCGTGAAGGGAATAGCCCATACCAACACCACCGCCATGGTGGACGCTAACCCAGCTGGCTCCGCCTACACTATTAATCATTGCATTTAAAATAGGCCAATCAGCTACTGCATCACTGCCGTCTTTCATGGCTTCTGTTTCCCTGTTCGGGGAAGCAACAGAGCCAGAGTCAAGGTGGTCGCGGCCGATTACAATCGGTGCACTTAACTCACCACTCGCTACCATGTCATTGATAATTTTTCCAAATCTAGCACGTTCCCCGTAGCCGAGCCAGCAAATTCGGGAAGGCAGTCCCTGGAAGCTGATTTTCTCACGTGCCATCCGAATCCAATTACATAAATGTTCATTGTCACTAAATTCTCGTAAAATGACTTCATCTGTTTTATAGATATCCTCCGGGTCACCAGATAAGGCTACCCATCGGAAAGGTCCTTTTCCTTCACAGAATTGTGGACGAATGTAAGCTGGGACGAAACCTGGGAAATCAAAGGCGTTTTCTACACCTTCATCCTTAGCCACTTGACGGATGTTGTTGCCATAGTCAAACGTAATGGCTCCTTGTTTCTGCATGTCGAGCATCGCCTTAACATGCGCAGCAATACTACGTTTTGACAGTTTAATATATTCCGCAGTGTCAGCGGCACGCAGTTCATCAGCCGCTGAAAGGCTCATATCCACCGGAACATAGCCGTTCAATGGATCGTGGGCTGAGGTTTGGTCTGTTAAGGCATCTGGAATGAATCCTTTGGCAATCATTTCAGGCAAAAGCTCTGCTGCATTACCTAGCAGACCGATGGATAGGGCCTTACCCTGATCGCGAGCTTCTTCAGCTAGTTTGATTGCTTCATCAAGATTATCAGTGGACGTATCCAAGTATTTTGTATCTAAACGTCGTTGGATTCGATGCTGATCGATTTCAATCGCAATACATACACCTCCATTTAACGTAACCGCTAATGGCTGTGCTCCGCCCATGCCGCCAAGACCAGCTGTTAACGTTATGGTGCCTTGCAAACTGCCATTGAAGTGTTGTCTGGCACATTCTGCAAAGGTTTCATACGTACCTTGTAAGATGCCCTGACTACCGATGTAAATCCAACTTCCTGCTGTCATTTGGCCGTACATCATTAACCCTTTTTGGTCAAGTTCGTGAAAATGATCCCAATTTGCCCAGGCAGGGACTAGATTAGAGTTCGCAATCAACACTTTCGGAGCATCCTTGTGAGAGCGAAAGACAGCTACCGGTTTCCCTGATTGAATCAGTAAGGTCTCATCTTCCTCAAGCTTCTTCAAAGAGTCTACAATGGCTTCAAAAGACTCCCAATTTCGAGCTGCTTTGCCAATCCCGCCGTAGACAACGAGGTCTTCTGGTTTTTCCGCTACATCTGGATGCAGGTTGTTGCTCAGCATGCGTAAAGCCGCCTCCTGTATCCACCCCTTTGTGTGTAATTCTGTTCCGCTATATTGTTGTACCTTTCCTGATTTCGTTTCAGACATAATTTTCATCCTTTCGATTTGAGTTTTCTGATAATTTTATGGTACCAACAGTTTGCATATGAAAATAGGTGGCTGCCTTTTGAATTAGTGTATAAATATTCGATAATTGTAAAGATATTATTTAAAACGCTTTCATTTAATGAAAAATATTTTTGAATCTATATAAATATTAGATTTGAGTAAAGGGAGCTGCTTTACGTTACCCATATAAAATGCAAAACAAAGACCCCTCGGGGCTGAGGAGTCTTTGTCAAAGCAAGTTATGTATGTTGAGGAAGCCATTTAATGCATTCTTCGATACTCACGCGGTGTCTGACCCGTAGTTGATTTAAATACTCGACTAAAATAATTTGGATTAGTAAACCCCGTTTCCCGAGCAATGTGCTGAATAGAATCGTCTGAGGAAGCCAGCAATTCTTTCGCTTTTTGTATACGAATATAGCTTAATATCTCTCGGAAAGATCGCCCGTACTTGCTCGATAAAATATGGCTGAAATAAGAAGGACTGCGATGAACGTGCTTCGCAACCTCTGTAAGAGAAAGGGATGGATTTTCAAAGTGATCTTCCATATAATTAATCGCTTCTTCAACAACATCCACATTTGCCGTTAACGATTTGTCTGAGATAGATTGTATTAAATCATTTATAAATAAGATCATATCTTGAACAATTCGATAAAGGACCGGACTGTACAAAATAATATCAAACACTTGTCTGTATTTTTCCTCGCTGACAGAGTCCGTAATTCCTTTTCGGATCATAAAGCGGCGTACTTGAGCGAGAATGCTTGTTAAACGAGTCCGCAGCAGTCCAGGATCAGGGAAAGGCGGTTCCATACCAAAGAATTGATCGTACATCCATTCCTTGATGTCATCCCTGTTTCCTTCGTCAAGCATATATACCCAATTGCGCTGCTCTTCCATGGTTAGGAAAGGGTCCATATCTCGCCAATCATGGTGGAAGGAACTTAATACTTGTTGGTAGCCTGTGAAAAAGGTAGTTTCCATGATTTTGCGTAGCTTCATATAGACTTGATGAAGGGATTCTGAGCCTTGTTCTGCGTGGACAGCGATAACTAATGGCCTGCCAGCGAAACGCTCCCATTCTCGTAAAAAGCGTTGAGCCTGCTCAATAGGTTCTGGTAACATTTCTTGGAAAACGAGTGCAACCTGTTCACTCGTTGAGAACACTAATGGTTCATAATAAAAGTCAAACTGCTCAATAAATATACGTAAGCCAGCTAAATCAGATATGTACTCTGGTTTGATTAAATACACAGGGTGATGAAAAGGAAGATTTTCATCAATGAATAATGATTCGTAACGTACAGCCTGTCTTAAATCCGTATCATACGATTGTGAGTTGGGTCTGGACAGGTTACGGAGAGCTTGTTGTAGCGTGTGCTTGACTCGTGAGGGAGACAACGGTTTTACCCACAAGTCTTCAGCAGCGATCTCCATTGCCTGCATGGCTCGTTCAAAAGTGGGTTCGGCAGTTACAGCAATGACCCTTCCCGCATAACGTTCGATAAATACCTTGACTATTTCCCACTTATCCTCTGGAATCATATCAAGCTCCAGGCAAAATATATCGGGTTGTTGATTCTCTAAAGTGTTTAATACATCCACCAGCTGATCTGCTAATCTAGTATCAGTGATAGGGAAAGAATATTTAGTAATCAGCCACTCTAACCCAACAAGCTCCTGCTTGTCTCGATCCGCAATGAGCAGTTTGTACATAGACAACGCCGCCTTTCCAATCTACTACCCCCATTTTAACGCACTACAACCACATTCACACACATGGATAAAACTTCCACCTCAGGTCATCCAGAATTTGGATGACCTGAGGTGGAAGTATTATCCAAAGATCAGCATAAATCGATAAGCTTGATAGCAGGATATGGATTGAACTAAAATGGAATAATACTACTAAGGAGGTTTTATTAATGGCTAAAGCAATTAATGCCGAAGAGTATGCAGAACTCACTAAAAACATGAGTCAACCGATTGTACTTGAATTTGGTGCGGATTGGTGACCAGGCTGTCGTCAATTGGGGCCGGTGGTCTCAAGCGTATCTGAACAGCTCGATGATGTTGACTTTTACTACGTGGATGTAGATCAAGCATCAGATCTAGCTGGACAGTTTGGAGTACAAAGTATTCCAACCTTAATATTGATTAAAGATGGAGAAGAAGTGGATCGTTCTGTCGGCTTTGCCCCGGAAGAACAGGTAAAAGAGTTCGCTCATTCTTAATAAAGGTAAAAAGCAGACACCCCCATTCCTACTTGGGGGTGCCTGCTTTTTCAATTAGTTCCTTTCAGTGATCTAGCAAGGTAAAGCGGTATCCCTTTTCTCTTATCGCCTTGATCAATTCCGGTAAAACTTCAACCGTTTGTTTTAGCTCATGCATAAGAAGAACTGCTCCGTCTTCGAGATGATCGATGACGTTTGTCATGATTTGCTGAGGGTCTTCTTTTAGTTCCCAATCGATCGATGCAATCCTCCACATCACAGGTGTTACGTTCAACTGCTTGGCGGCTTCAATCGTATCAGCGTTATATTGGCCGAACGGCGGGCGAAAATACTCGATTTTACTCCCTGTAATCCGCTCAATCTTTGTTATACTGTTTTGAATTTCCTCAAATTGCTTTTCATAAGGGAGCTTAACCAAATTAGGGTGCTTTGTAGTATGTGAGCCAATGATATGTCCTTCCTGTAACACTCGTTTCCAGGGCCTTTCTGAATAAAGGAGACGAGATTGCCAGAAGAAAATTGCTGGCACGTCTTCGGCCTCTAGGATATCAAGTATTTGTGTCAATACTTTGCTTGGCCCATCATCAAAGGTTAACACCACTGACTTTTCAGCTTTACTTTGGACAGAAGTGATAACATCTGTATCTTGAGAGTCGTACACGACCCTTGAACAGTCGACTACTCATGGACTTTTAATCATAGATTGGTCCTCCTTTTGTATAAATCGTTATCAAGTTAAAAGATGATCTGATGATTCGTATGTTTCCTCATAGTAACTCTCAGTGAATTCCTCAGGATTGCCATCGAAAATAAGCTTCCCATCTTTAAGTGCTAAAAGCCTTGTCGCATACCGCTTGGCCAGGCCAATATCATGTACGTTTATGATGGTGAGTAAGCCAAGCCGTTGATGCATCTCTTTCAGCAATATGAAAATATGATTAGATGTGCCAGGATCCAGACTGGCTACAGGTTCATCACCTAGTAGAATCCTTGGCCGCTGCACGATCGCACGAGCAATACCGACCCTTTGTTTCTGACCCCCGCTTAATCGTTCTACCCTGCGGTCCATCATGTCAGAGAGTCCGACTTCGGAAATGACACGTTTAGCTTGTTCTAGTTCGTCAGCTGAAAATAGCCCGAGCAGGTTCTTAACATTACTGCGGTATCCAAAGATTCCGGTTAAGACATTTTGGATGACGCTCATGCGCGGGATCAGGTTAAAATGTTGAAAAACCATCCCCATTTCCAACCTTACCTGACGCAATTGTTCTTCACTCATATTGGATATCTGCTTTCCATCTAACTTAACTTCACCCTGTGTTAGCTGCTGTAATCCATTTATGCAACGAATGAACGTAGACTTCCCAGCGCCGCTCTTACCAAGGATGCAGATAAAGTCTCCTTTTTCAAAGGTTAGATCAATATCTGAAAGTGCATCATGCTTAGCTCCTGGATAGCGGACGGAAACGTTATTCATCTCAATCATTAGCCGGCCTCCTCTCTAAATAGACCGTACCCATCTAACTATCATAATGAGCAGGTAATTCTTTAAATAACCTTGTTTCTAATATACCCTCCAAAGAAATCAACGATGATCACCATAATCATAATGATCAGCACATCAAGGGAAACGGATTGGTATTGAAAGGTCTTAAAATCGTTAAATAAACGTTGACCAATCCCTCCACCGCCAATAAACCCTAAAATGAGTGACGTGCGGATCGCGACTTCAAATCGGTAGAAATAATGGGATAACACATTAGGCCAAATTTGCGGCAAGATGCTGAAGAGTGAAACAATCCACCCCTTTGCTCCCACGGCCTTCATAGCTTCTTGGGGACCAGGATCAGCGGCTTCGATTAATTCTGAAATGAGTTTCCCTAATACACCGATGTTATGAAGCATGATAGCGATGACGGCAGGGAAAGGACCGAGCCCTAGCGCTGTCAATAAAATTAGTCCAAACACAATTTCAGGTATAGACCGGATGAAACTTAAGAATACCCGCCAAAAGTGATAAATAATAGGGGAGGGTGCTGTGTTTCGCGCAGCTATAAAGCTTATAGGCAAGGCAATTAATAAACCCAATAAACTTCCTAGAAATGCCATAGCTAAGGTTTGCAATGTATCCCTGACTATTCCTGATAGGTTCGAAAAGTTAATCGGAAACCATTGTGACATGAAATCAATCATATTACGGAAGTCTTTAAATTTAGTTACATCAAATTCTGTCAGCTTCATACTGAAATAAATAAATATACTAAGAAGTATAATGGTTAGGATGTTGCGTTTTTTAAACCACATTATGATCAACTCTACTCTTCAATAATTCCTTGTTTAAGGGCAGCTTGCCTGATGTTCTTATAATCGTCATTGCTTGCTTTTGTAAAACCAGTGGCACCGAATGCGTCAAGAATCTCTTGATCCTCTATGGAGAGAAAAGCTTCTTGAAGCTTCTGGATGGTCTCTTGATCTGTATCTTTGTGGACAGCCCAAGGGTATTGAAAAATCTTGTCGGATTCCCAAATGACCCGGAGCTGTTTATCATCTATTTTCCCTGATTCAACCAACTGATGGAAAATGGCGCTATCTATAGCAGCAGCGTCCACTTGCTTATTTTGGACAGCTAAAGCGGATGCATCATGCGAGCCAGTGTAACGAACTGATTTAAATTGGTTTTTTTCCATGCTTTGGTAAACCTCTCGCTGCTCTAATTCAATAGATGGGATTAAGGAGCCAGATGTTGAATTTGGGTCACCAAAGGCAAAGGCAACTTCTTCAGGATTTTGCAGCATTTCATCTAAGGAATTCCATGGATGGTCGCTATGTGTGATGATATAGGAATGGTAAAAAGGCTCTCCGTCAATTAGTTGAGTAATAATGGCCTTCGCACCGCTCTTTTCATGGGCAATGACATACGTTAGCGGCCCTAGATAAGCCATATCAATTTTATCGTAGTTCATGGCTTCCACAACACCGTTATAGTCTGGGTAGACTTCAATATTTACTTGACGATTCAATTTCTCATTTAGCAGAGATTGAAGCTTATTCATCGCATTATCCATCGCGCCTTCTGTCTGAGCAGGAATAACACCGATCGTAAAGTTCTTTCCAGATTGGCTTTCTTCAGATTGATCTTGGCTGGATTGGTCACTGCCCTCACCACATGCGGTTATGAACAGCACTAGAGTAAATGCGAAGACTACCATAATCCATTTTTTCATTCTGTTCACCTCATTAGATAGAAATAAGTTCTGATTGAGATTCTGCATTTTAAAAATAAGGACTCGAGTTGAGTCCTTATTTTAAATAACATGGATTCGTCCTTTATTTTCACTAGTCACTTCACCAATAATGGCGGACTGGACGTGATTATCTTTTAGTTCTTGTTGTAATGATTCAGCTTCGGCTTCAGGGACGGAAATAAGGAGGCCGCCGGAAGTTACGGCATCACAGAGAATCAGTTGATCGATTTCACTGACAGATGGCTCATAATCAATATTCTCAGCAAGCCATTGATGATTCTTACGAGTACCGCCGGGGATAATATTTTGTTCAGCAAGCTCTCTTGTCTTGGACAAAACGGGAACATCCTTGCTTGAGACCGTGACTCCAACTTGGCTTCCTTTGGCGATTTCAAGCGTGTGGCCGAGCAGTCCAAAACCAGTAACATCGGTACAAGCATGTACAGTATAGCCTTCCATGCTCTCGGCAGCTTTTTTGTTTAACTCTGCCATGACGTTCATCACTTCATTCAATTCATCATTGTTCAACAAATCTTTCTTTATGGCAGTAGTTAAAATCCCTACACCGATCGGCTTGGTTAAAATCAGACGGTCACCTGGCTGAGCCCCAGCATTGGCCCGTACACGTTCTGGATGAACGGTTCCGGTAACGGATAGACCAAACTTTGGCTCCTGATCGTCTATGGAGTGTCCGCCGACTAAGACGGCTCCAGATTCACTGACTTTGTCAGCAGCACCAGCCAGGATATCAGCTAAAATACTTTTATCTAACGTGTTGATAGGAAATCCGACGATGTTCATGACAGTGATCGGCTTTCCGCCCATTGCGTAAACATCACTAAGCGCATTAGCTGCTCCAATTTGGCCAAACATATAGGGGTCATCTACTATGGGTGTGAAATAGTCTAAAGTTTGAACTAAAGCCGTTTCCTCATTTATTTTATAGACTCCTGCGTCATCGGATGTTTCAAGTCCAACAAGTAAATTAGGATCAGCTACAGATTTTGGTAAGTGACGCAAAACTTGCGTCAGGTCTTCAGGACCAATTTTGCAGCCTCAACCACCTTTACTAGATAAAGAAGTTAGTTTTACGTTTTCTTGTCCAGCCATTGTACACGCTCCTTTCCCATATAAGTGAACAAAGATGGGCATGTTGCTCTATTCGATAATATTTTTATAAATTTTCACGAAAGCGTTAGCTTCATTTGTGTTTGAATGATGTTTGATAATATACTGTTTAGCTTGCTGCCCAATCCTTTGTATCATCTCGTTATTATTAATGATTTGCTCGCCATAATCAAGAAATTCGTTTGGGTTGTTATAAACAAAACCGGTTTTTTGATGTGTGACAATACTTTGATTCCCCGGGTTGTTCGAGACTAAAACAGGAAGACTATATCCCATGGCTTCTATAAGTGAAGAGGGCTGGCCTTCTGAATGGGAAGTGTTGAGCACAACATCTGCTCGTTGATAAATAGAACCCATGGTTGAATGAGGTACTTGCCCCAAGTATTGAACCCAATCATATTGTCGAACGAGTTCTTGTACAGTTTTCCCTTCTTCTGCTTCAATTATCGGTCCAACTAACCAAAGACGTACTCTCGGAAACTTATCATGAAGCTTTTGCATCATATCAATAGCCGCAGGAACATTTTTAACTTTCCTGATTCCTGCTGGCAGCACAAATAAAAATGTGTCTGCTTCTTTTTCGACAGGTGGGATCTCTTCTGAGAAATCACTGTTTCCTTGGGCAATGGTGAAAATTTTATCCTCTATTTCTGGTAATTCATTAATGATAATGCTTTTTGCTTTGTGATCAAATACGTGGATGGCCTCTGCCCCTCTTAATGATGCGAACACGTCCTTCCGCTTTTTTTCATCAAACAAATCATGATTGAGATCAGTTCCCGTAATCGTCACCATATACGGACCCGGTTTTTGATCTAGTTTTTTCATAAATTTGTAAAAATGATAAGCGTGGAAGCCGTGGACCAGGTCAGCTGGCGGGAGGGTTGTCCATTCCTTCTCGGTTGTTGAAATGATCTCTGTATCAATGGCTAGTTTCTCTAAACTGTTGGCAATTCTCTGAACGGTTACGGTGTTGCCCCGGGGTTGATGAAAATTTGGCGATGCCAGCAAGATTTTCAAGTGAATCATCCTTTAGTCTTTTGAAGAAAATCAGTCCTATTTTATCTATCCTTAGATCATAAAAAAAGATCGCCTGCGTGACGATCCATTTTGTTATGTATGGCGGGACTGTGTGGGAATCGAACCCACCGGAGACGGCACGCGCCTCCCTCAGGGTTTTGAAGACCCAGGGGAACACCAGTCACCCATCCAACCCCATATCAACCACATTATACATAGAGATCCCTTTAGAATTCAAGAAAATGGTCTGAGGGTGCAGGAATTGGTAACACAAATCGAAGAACTTGAACCTGTGGGCGTTCCTTATTAAGATAGAATTATTAGGTAAATACAGAAACGGGTGACGCAAATGAGTGACACGTATTTTACGATTGGCATGGCAGGGCATATTGACCATGGAAAAACGACATTGACCAAAGCATTAAGTCACATAGACACAGACCGTTTAAAGGAAGAAAAGGAACGGAGTATTTCGATCGAACTTGGCTATGCTCCCTTACGAATTGAAGAGGGGATAAACATTTCAATCGTTGATGTTCCGGGACACGAGCGGTTTATCCGGCAAATGATTGCGGGTGTTGCTGGTATTGATCTAGTCGTACTCGTGATTGCAGCAGATGAGGGGGTTATGCCGCAGACAACAGAGCATTTAGAAATACTGGAGTTCCTTGGAATAGAGCATTGTATTGTGGCCATTTCAAAAGTGGATCGTGTGGATGATGAGATGTTGGAGTTCGTCACTGAAGACATCAAAGATGGGCTTGCAGGGACAATTTTTCACGATGCTCCTTTTGTTTATGTGGATGGTATATCAGGTAAAGGGATAGACAACCTGAATCAAACGATTATCAGTGAATTAAAATTGGTGGAGAGCCGGGATGCTTACGGCTCATTTCGGCTGCCCGTTGACCAAGTCTTTACCGTACAGGGACAAGGTACAATTGTCAGGGGGACGATCTATGAAGGGATTGTTCAACAGGGAAGTCAGTTAAGACTGCTCCCCAAAGATCACAAAGTAAGAGCTCGGCAAATACAGGTTCATCATGAAGAACAGGACGTGGCGCGAGCTGGACAGAGAACGGCAATCAACCTTGGCGGAGTGGATAAAGAGGACGTTCATCGCGGCGATGTACTAGTTGCCTCAGACCATTTCCTCGTAACCCAAGCGATTGACGTGGCTCTTCAGTTTGTAGAAGCATTGCGTGCCCCGGTTAAGCAACGCATGCCAGTCAAAATTCATGTGGGAACCTCAGAGGTTATGGGGAGAATTGTTTTTTTTGACAGAAATGAAGTGAAACAGGCGGATGAAGAAGTTCTCTGCCAAATTCAACTTGATGAAGAAGTGGTTGTCCGACGCGGCGATCGTTTCATTTTGAGACGGCCGACTCCTGTAGAAACAATTGGTGGAGGCTGGGTTATTCAGCCTGAGGGCGGCAAATACCGTTTTGGTCAAGTAACCATTGATATGCTGCAAAATAAGAAGCAAAGCACCCCTAAAGATTTAATTGAAGATGTACTAAGCAAGCATACATTACTAGATGTTAAACAGCTGATCCAGCATACATCGCTAGACGAACATATTGTGAATCGTGTGGTTGCTGAGGGGATAGAAGCAGGGTATCTAATCGAAGTAAATAGGCAAAAATATGGGGTAACGAAAACATTTAATAAGGTTAAAGACGAAATCATATTTCGTCTTGAAAACTATCATCAGGAGCACCCTATGAGATTAGGCATTAGTAAGGCAGAGATTCTCCAGATGTTAAGCGGAATGTACTCAAAGGTGTTGGTTGAGTATAGTTTGAATCAATTAGTTAAAAAGGGTAACCTGGAAAAGGAAGACCAATTTGTTTCCTTATCGGAGTTTCATCCGCATTTACCTAAACAGTGGAAACAAAGGATGCTTGAGGTGATCTACAGCCTTGAAAGAGATGGGCTGACCGTAAAGAAGTGGGAGGATTATCTAACTGCCACTCCGCTATCAAAACATGAGGCCGATGAGTTAGCTGTATATCTTGTGCAAACCAAACAAGCTTTTCGAATTATGGATGATAGGCTTATCCATCGATCAGCACTCGACGCGGCTCTATCGAAATTGAAGAGTCAGACGGGCGAGACTTTCGATTTAAAAGAAGCAAAAGATACTCTTGATGTATCGAGAAAATATTTAATCCCATTTTTAGAACTGCTTGATCAGTTGAAAATAACAAAGCGCCAAGATAATGAACGAAAATGGATGGATAAAAAGTAAAAATTGGATGGAGGGACAAAATCATGAGTTACAAAGTTACGATAGAATTTTGCATGCAGTGAAACTACTCACCAAAAGCCGCAAGTTTTGCGGAACAATTGTTTACTCATTTTCGCACTGACATTACTTCAATGGAGCTGATCCCAAGTTCGGGGGGAGCTTTTGAAATTACCGTTAATGGCGAAAAGATTCATTCAAAGCTTGAAACGAAAGAATATCCTGAAGTCAATCAAATGATAGAAGTGATGGAGAAGCAAGCATAACCGTCAACAAGGTGCCTCATGAAGACTAGTTTGAGGCATCTTTTTTTTAGATGTTAGTTCTCAGGGATGTGTAATGGAGGCCTGAAAAATATGAAGCACTATTTAAGGAAGTTGCCGCCTGTTCATGAATTGCAAAAGAATGAACGATTTGAAAACATCCTATCTTCTTTTGCCATAACGAAGGACCAACTGACCGCATTTATTCAACAAGAAATTAATGACATAAGAAAAAAGGTACTAGACGGACAATTAACAGAAGAACTCTTCAATGGGGACATGGAGAACGTTATTTTTCGTAAAGTCGAAAAAAGATCAGCTCAATGGACGAAGGACCGTTTAACACGGGTTATCAATGGCACGGGTACAGTGTTACATACGAACTTAGGTCGATCCCGATTGAGTGAAAAGGCTGTGCAGCAGGTTGCGGACGTAGCTCGTAATTATTCTAACCTCGAATACCAAGTAGAGGAAGGCAAGCGAGGATCCCGGCATGATATTATTGAAGATTTGCTCAAAGAGGTAACGGGGGCAGAGGCAGCCATGGTAGTGAATAACAATGCTGCTGCCGTGTTCCTTGTATTAAGTGCGTTAGCTAAAGAACGGGAGGTCATTGTTTCCCGCGGCCAGCTCGTGGAAATCGGCGGATCATTTCGTGTCTCATCGATTATGGAAGAGAGCGGGGCTCGCTTGGTAGAAGTAGGCACAACGAATAAAACCCATTTGTTCGATTATAAAGAAGCCATAAATGAAGAAACGGCTATGATAATGAAAGTTCATACGAGTAATTTTATGACAGTTGGTTTTACAGAAGCAGTAGCCACAGAAGATCTGGTTGCTTTAAAAAATGAGAGAGACGTAGTTTTTTATGAAGATTTAGGGAGTGGCTCTCTTTTTGACTTTAAACAGCACGGAATAGGCGATGAACCTGTTGTGAAAGAAGTGATGAACTCGGGTGTTGATGTGATTTCTTTTAGTGGCGATAAATTGTTAGGTGGACCACAAGCAGGAATTATCGCAGGAAAGAAAGACATCATTCAAAAGTTGAAAAAACACCAATTAGCGAGGGTTTTGCGGGTAGATAAAATGACGTTTGCTGCATTAGAGCAAACGTTAAAGGCCTATGTATCAGGAAATTCGGCGACCAATGAACTCCCGACCGTGCGGGATGTCACAAGAAAAGCTGAAGATATAAAAAGACAAGCAGAGGTTTTTTCAAATGAGCTGCAGGCACGAACATCCTCCTATCAAGTAGATATTCGAGAAAGCACGTCCCAAGTAGGAGGGGGAACAATGCCTGGTGTCCATCTCTCTACCTTTATTGCCGCTGTCCAGCATGAATCTTTTTCAGCTCAAGAACTGGCGGCTAAATTAAGAGCACATACACCTGTCATCGTTACTCGAATTCAAAATGAACGAGTATGTGTTGACTTTCGAACCATCGTAGAAGAAGAAATGTCAGAGCTTATCGAAGGATTCGCTGCTATAGAGAAATAAACCTAAATTTTGCACATTCTATTCATTTCCACTTTATTTCCACCTCAGGTCATCCAGAAACTGGATGACCTGAGGTGGAAGGGGGGTTCCATTTTATTTTACCGGAGTTTTTTCCATAAACAGAAATACGGTGTCTTCACGTGGTAATTGCTCGGTTTTATAACCTGTGTAACCCAATCTTTCATATAAAGTTATATTTTTGGTGCTTTTACTTCCTGTAAACAGCTCAAAGCGAACATTTCTATAAAAGCCTTCAATTTCATGCATCAACTCTTTAGCAATTCCTCTCCCCTGAAACTCTGGATCGACCATTAACTTGCCGATGTGACACGTTCCATTTTCCTCCAAAGCCCTGACTGAACCAACAATTTTGCCATCGAGTACATATTTTAAAATGAAATTGTTCTCAAAATCTTGTTCGACACTTGATAGAGTTTGTTGTAATGGTTGGATATCAAAGTCGTTATAAAGTTCAGCTTCACTTCTGTATGCCTGCTGCTGTATGCGCAGGATCTCTCGTGCATCCTCTGATTTTGCTTCAATGATTTCCTTCACTTTTACTCGCTCCTTTTCAGATATGTATTTTCTATTATCTACTCATTTTTGAGGGGAATGGACAAGAAAAATGCCTGTTTGAAGTGCTTCAATCGAAACACCAAACAGGCTTATAAACAGGAACCTTTAATTTCTGATACGCAAAGAATCTAACGTACTTGTAGAGGGATATTTCACCCGGTACTTTCGATTAACTGCGTCGATAATGGCTTTTTTAGATTCAGGGTCAGGGTTAGATTCATTACTCACCTCTTCATGAGGGAGCTTTACCTCAAAATCTACATGATTATGGTTGTAACGAATGGTACCTGAAACAATCATGATGAAATCCTCCAGTGCATAGCAAATTTCTCTTAAATTGTTACCTTCCCTCCACTAAAGCAAAGCAAACATTCCAAATATGTGTGAATTAGTGTACAGCTAAAGAGCTAATGAACTCTGAAGTTTTCTCAGAAAAATTATTTAAACCATCCCTTTTCCTTAAAACGAGAAATGGCTTCAATTCGATTACTTACCTCAAGCTTATCAAGAATGACCGAAATATAATTCCGTACAGTACCAGGTGTAATATAAAGCTGACTCGAAATTTCCTTTGTATTTTTCCCATCAGCCATCAGTTGAATGACTTGCTTTTCCCGTTCAGTTAACGGATTTTCATCACCAAAGGCCATATCAACCAGCTCTGGGGCAAAAATACGCTGACCTTCCATTATAATGCGAATAGAATTTGCCAGTTCCTCACTAGGGCTGTCTTTTAATAGATATCCGCTGACACCGGCCTGCCGAGCTCGGGAAAAATATCCTGCACGGGCAAAGGTGGTTAAAATGATGACTTTACAAGGGTGATCTTTCAGTTCTTCTGCGGCATCAAGGCCGCTCTTTAATGGCATTTCTATGTCCATAATACAGATATCGGGGTTGTGTTTTTTTACTAGAGTACATGCTTCCTCACCGTTTTTGGCCATTCCTACAATTTGCATATTTTCTTCTAGATCCAGAAGAGAGCCTAGAGCCCCTAACAGCATTTGCTGGTCTTCGGCAATAACAATGCGAATCAATTACAACCCCTCCTGTTTAGTTTGTTTAATAACGTTAGGAACCCGAATATGAAGCGTTGTTCCATTTGATGATGACAATTCCAGGCTGCCATTTACGAATTCCAGGCGCTCTTTCATACCTTGAAGTCCATGCCCTTTAGAACCGCCTTTCTTAGTTGAAACCCCTACGCCATTGTCTTTTACAGCAATCACCGTTTCTTTAGGGGTTTGTGTAACTATCACGCTGCAGGAGGTAGCCTTACTATGTTTAACCACGTTGGTTACAGCTTCCTTCAGACTCATACTCAGCACGTTTTCAACTAATAAAGGGGTGTGGGTAAGCTCTGGATCCCCTTCAATATGGAACTCTATTTGGGCAGCTTCTAAAATCTGTTGCACACGGATCATTTCATCTTCAAGTTTGGCCCCCTTCATGTTGGAAACCATCTCTCGTACTTCTTTTAGCGCTGTCCGTGCTGTCTGGTGGATATCGTGAATTTCATTTTTTGCTGCGTCAGGTTTGGCCTCCACTAACTTTCCTGCCAAATCACTTTTTAATCCTATAAGGGAAAGTTTCTGGCCTAAAGTATCATGCAAGTCCCGAGCAATGCGCTCTCTTTCCTCAATGACCCTTAATTGGGAAATACGCTTATTAGCATCCTCTAATTGACCTTCTAGCTTTAAGCGCTTGTTGCGGTTGTATATCGTGAAAGGAAGCAGGATCACACCGATTACGCTAATGATGATAAAAGGTAATTGCGTAAATAGTAATGTGCTTTTTGTAAAAAAGACAAGTGTAGTTACTGCAATTGTAGTGACAAGATGAATGACGTATAACGTAAGAAAGCCGGCTTTACTTTTGATGTTTCCAATAAAAAAGGCAATAAACAATGAAAAGTAAATGTAGCCGAAAAACATCGTCATAATCATACTTATGGCCATTTCAATACTAACCCACAAATAAACAATTCCACTATTTGAAATAAAAGATAGACGATAGGAAAGGAAAAATAATAGGATCATAAAAATACCAAAAATAAATTCAATTATGGATGATGATCGGAAAATGAAAAAGAAAGGCAGTCCGCAGAAAATAATCCAAATATACGAACTTAACCCCGTGTTTTTCGGGATGATGTGATACCAATGCTGCATAATTGTCTCCTCCAGTGTTTTCAGTAGAAGGTCTTTCCATAAGGTTAGTATATCAGTGCTGCTCAATCTATTATTCCCATATTACTACATAGTGAGCCATTATATAAACAAGGAAAAATCCCATCCAGTACGTGGGGGATGGGATTTTCGCATGAATCTTATTTTTCTTGCAAACTAGGTTGCTTATTTGGCAGCGGATTACCTGACTTTGGGTTTCGCAGAAGAGGTTTAACCTCTTTAAAGCTGATAAACGTTTTGTTGTCTGTATCATATAGACGAAACCGAATCGACTTCAAACTAGAAAGAAGTGTAATCGTTGTAGCTTTTTGAAGAGGAGGCGTGGCTTCATGGGCCTCTTCCAATTTATAATTAGGAACTCTAGGACTTAAATGGTGAACATGGTGGAATCCGATACTCCCTGACACCCATTGCAGGATTTTCGGAAGCTTGTAGTAGGAGCTTCCGTCAACAGCTGCTTTAACAAAATCCCATTGGTCTTCTTCTTCAAAATAAGAATCTTCGAATTGATGCTGAACATAGAACAGCCAAATTCCAAGTGTACCTGATACATAAAGGATCGGAATTTGGATGATTAGAAACGCCTGCCAGCCAATTGCCCAAATTATAAGGCTGTAAAGGATAGCAACTGATGCATTCGTTACGTACGTGTTCAATCGTTCCCTACGTTTCGCTCCTTTACGATTAAAGCGGTTTGAGATCAAGAACAGATAGATCGGTCCTAACCCAAACATTACAATTGGATTGCGGTAGAGACGATAGGCCAGTCGACCCCAGAACGTTGCGGCAACATATTCGTCTACTGTCATTACCCACACATCACCCGTACCGCGTTTATCTAAGTTACTACTCGTTGCGTGGTGAATGGAATGATCTCGTTTCCATTTCTCGAAAGGGAACAGAGTAAGGATTCCGGTAATGGTGCCAATCACGCGATTGGCTTTTTTATTTTTAAAAAATGACTGGTGTGTACAATCATGAAAAATGATAAAGATTCTAATGACGAATCCTCCCGCTATCATGGCAATCGGGATCGCTAGCCAAAGGGAGACGGCCAAACTCTGATAGGCAAGAAACCAGAGTAAGAAAAAAGGCAGGAGGGTGTTAATCAATTGACGGACTCCGGCTATCGTATCTGGTTTAGCAAAAGAGGCTACATTCTTTTTTAACTCTTTCTGTTTTTGCATACTCATGGGATTACTCCTTAGTGGTACAAACTTTTTAATTATATTTATCTCCATTTATCATAGAAAAAACAAAGGAGTATTGTAAGACATAAACGTCAGGTAAGATATATGACAAATGTCATGTATAAAGAAAAAGTGTCTGCCCCTAATAGGAGGGCAGACACTTTGTAAACTTGTTTGATTTAAATGATAACTAGGAAGTACTAGCCTCTTCCTCTTTATTCGATCCTTTTTTGGAAAATATAATTGCAATAATGACAATTAGAGCCATAACACCCCAAAACGTGATTTTCCACCATGTGTGATGGGTGAATCCTTCTGGTATCAATCCCCATTGAACATCAGGGTGAGCCAGAGTATGAATGGCAAGTTTCACTCCTACCCATGCCACAATAATGAAAGCGGCTTTTTCTAACACGGGATATTTCTTCATATATTTAACGACGTGGTTTGCAGCGAAACGAATGAAAGCCAGTCCAATAGCCATCCCGATGAAAACAACTAAGAACTTCCCGCCATCCATACCTCCGAAGCCTGGAAGCGGTGTGTTAGGCAGGGCCACAGCGATAGCTACGGCTGCAAGAATCGAATCGATAGCAAAAGCGATATCTGTAAACTCTACTTTAGCAATAACCTTCCACAGACTCTGATTGCTATCGAATTGTGAATTGGATTTGGAATTCTCTTGATCCTCTTTCTTCTTCTGTACCACATTTTTGACACCTAAATATATTAAGTAAGCCGCTCCAATTGCTTGGATTTGCCATATATTTACCACAAAGGAGATAGCAAATAAGGCCGCGAATCTAAAAATATACGCCCCGAAGATTCCATAGAATAATGCTTTTTTTCGTTTTTTCTCCGGAAGGTTCTTAACGAGTACCCCCATGACAAGGGCATTATCAGCGGACAGCAGCCCTTCGAGAGCAATGATTACGAGGAGGGCCCATCCGTATTCAAGCCATAATTCCATCGGAAGCCACCTTTCTACTTTTAGACATGATGGTCTTTTCCCTACTGGAAAATGGTATAAACACACTATAAAAAAGGAGATTACGAATCATGGGCAGGATCCGTAATCTCCTCAATTATATCTAAGCTGCATTGACGTCATTCTTATTATCATTTGCTTTGGTTTTCCAACCTAATAAGAATAGGAGGACAAGTAATCCTAGTATAGCGATACCAACAATCAAGTTTGACTCAATTAAACGAATGATATTGCCAAGTATAATACCCACGACACCAAAGTCAGCATCACCAAAGGTTGTTCCTTGGAAACCGAGGGAACCAAGTACAGGGAGTAATAATGCTGGTAAGAAACTAATCATGATACCATTCGCCATGGAACCAAAAATAGCTCCTCGTCGCCCTCCCGTTGCATTTCCGAAGACTCCCGCTGCAGCACCTGTGAAAAAGTGAGGAACCAGCCCTGGAACAATTACACTTAACCCTAATAGTGGGAGGAATAGCATACTAATAAGTCCTGCAATAAAGCTGCAAAGAAACCCAATAATCACAGCGTTTCCTGCAAAGGGAAAGATAGCCGGGGCATCAAGAGCAGGTTTAGCATTAGGAACAACTTTATCAGCAATTCCCTTAAAGGCCGGTACAATTTCTCCTAATAGCATACGAACACCAGCTAGAATAATGTACACCCCTGCTGCGAAAGTAAGGCCTTGCATAAAGGCAAACACAAGGAAGTTTTGCCCTCCACTTAATTCTGTTTCTACGAATGAAGGCCCTGCAAACCCTGCAACTACGAAAAATAAGATAACCATTGTTAAGGATACCGATACTGATGTATCACGTAAGAATCCTAACGACTTTGGAACCTTAATTTCCTCTGTAGATTTAGAGCCTTTTCCAACTGATTTTCCAACAACTGCTGATACAAAATATCCAATAGAGCCGAAATGTCCAACTGCAAAATCATCAGAACCCGTCACCTTACGTGTGAAAGGCTGAAGCATAGCTGGTGAAAGCACCATTAAAGCTCCTAATATAATGGAGCCCAGAATGATTATAGAGGCTCCGGAAAATCCGCCCGTCGTTAAGATAACGGCAATTAGACATGCCATAAACATTGTATGATGTCCCGTTAGGAAGATATATTTGAAAGGACTGAATCGCGCTAAGAGAATATTAACAATCATACCGAAGAGCATAATCATTGCCGTCTCTGTTCCAAAGTTTTCTTGAGCTAGGGCGACAATTGCCTCATTATTTGGAATAACGCCTTCGACAGCGAATGCTTCATCAAACATACTGCTGAATTGACCCAAGGATTGAACGAGTACATTAGCACCTGCATTAAGAATGACGAAACCCATCACTGTTTTAAGAGTTCCTGAAACGACATCTCCTGAGTTCTTGCGTTGAACAAGCAGTCCTATTAATGCGAATAGACCGACAAGGATGGCGGGAGTACCTAAGATATCTTTCATGATTAAATCAACCATTTATAGCGCCCCTTTAGTTCAAATTTAATTACAAATTGTTTTCTAATGCTTCGCGGAGCTCGTTCTTATCCATTAAGTTTTTCAGCTTGACCACATTTTTGTTTCCATCTTCAAGGCTTTCAACAATGTCCTCAGAACCTAAAAATAAGTCAGCTTGTTCCGTTTTGGCTGTTGTGAGGTCAGTATGAGATACATCAGCCTCCTTACCCATGTCTTGTAGTGCTGCCTTTACGTTCATTTCAACGATCATGCTGCTTCCTAATCCATTTCCGCATACAACTAATACTTTTTTCATTTTCATCGTCCTCCTTTTATTTTTTACGCTTGAACATATTGATTGATTAACTGAATTACACTATCGCTGTCATTTGCTGCAATTAAATGATCGACATTTGCGTCATTTGATAAAACTTCTGTGAGTTGTGCTAGTGCTTTCAGGTGAGTTTGATTATCAATCGCTGCCAGTACAATAATCAATTGTGCGCGATGTTTTTCTTTCTCGGAAAAATAGACGGGTTCTTTTAGCCGAAGTAAGCTCATCCCTAAACGTTCCACACCTGTTTCCGGGCGAGCATGTGGAATCGCAATTCGTGGAGCAATTACGATATAAGGTCCTAACTCCTTTACATTTTCAATCATTGCATCAA
This sequence comes from Halobacillus ihumii, assembly GCF_902726645.1. Taxonomy (NCBI): domain Bacteria; kingdom Bacillati; phylum Bacillota; class Bacilli; order Caryophanales; family Bacillaceae; genus Halobacillus; species Halobacillus ihumii. Next base: position 1,930,096 of record NZ_CACVAO010000001.1, on the reverse strand, counting down.
CGTAATGGGAGTGTATAGAATGCTGATCAATCAATGGTTGAGCAGCAAAGGTGATTGCTTCTTCCCAACTCGCCACAGAGTCTTTAAATTGAATGGTCTGGTCTGTTAATAATTCGTTGAGCATTGGTTTTCGTAACTCCTTTGTCCCGGGGGTTTTGTTATCCAATAACTGGTTTAAAGCTCTCCTAAGTCCATCTTTTTCATGTACAGTTGCATGAAGTTCTATAACATCCATTAAATGGTCAGTTGGATTTTTAGGGAGACCTTTAGAATAGAAAAGCTCATTCATCCGCTGCATGACATGCTCCTTTTCAAGATTCGTCAAAATAGCTGGAACATGTATAACAGGGGTATCCTTCGGTTTAATAAAATTTGTAGAAAATATAATATCCGACTGATAGTGGCCTGACTGATACTCCCTCATCGAAAGCGTGGCTGTTACATCCAGTCCTGCAATTAAATTTTCTAATTGCGATTTCAGCATGTTAGAAGTGCCTATCCCATTTTCACAGACTATAATGGCTTTGAATTTCGTTTCTACTTTCTTCTTTTCTTTTGTAAGCCAGCCGCCAAAGTGCAGGGTGATATAGGCGACTTCTTCGTCTGGAATTGACTGCCCGACATAATATTCTAAATGCATCATGACACGCTTCGTTAAATGATAAATATCCTGATAGTTCTCCTGAATACTATCTGATAGTTCATTTGCAATCTGTACGCCATATTTCAAACGATAGAAAGTCGGTTTAATATGTGAAATCAGATTCTCTTCAAGTCCTTTCCTATCGTCAAAAATGACACAAGAATAGGTTTGAAAGTCAGAAACCATGCGTTGGACGACATGTCTTAGTCCTGTCATTTCTTGTTTGGTATATCGACTAAAATCATCATGTTGCACTTTTGACCCAAGAAGGTTCATTGTAATGAAACAAACTTCATCGTCCGGGAATAAAATGCCCCATAAATCTTCAAGTTTTTGAGTGATAAGCAAAGAAGCTTGGTAGGCTTCTGTTTGCTTCAGGATTCCTTTTTCCTCTGGGTCTACCTGGATAAAACTTTCTGACTGAATTCGTCGAGTGATAATCAATATTTGGAGAGACAACATCTCAACCATCTCATCTGTGAGTGTTAGACCCATTTCTTTTTCTGCCTCATACAGAAGGCTCTTTACATTGTCTCTTCGGTCTATTTTTTGAGAAGAGTCGTTAGAATCGGGCTGAACCATGTTATAAATCTCATGACGGGCATTATGCCACTCTTCATTCGAAAATATGGTCGACAAGAGATCTGAAAGTATTTTCCTCTTTACTTCCTCTGCTCCAGTAAGGTGATAGCCCTCGCCTTTTTTATAATGCAGAATCAACCCATGCTGCTTAAACTCTTGTTTGATAACCCGGAGAGCTTTAGCTACAGTTCCCCGACTCATCCCTGTAATTTCCATGAATGTTTTCATGGAAGCATTGTGTTCTTCTAATAAAATTTTCGCTTTAATGAGTAGTTCGCGTTCAGGCTTGGATAGTTGGTATTGCCAAACGTCAAAACTTTCTTCGTTAGAAATGATAATTTTGTTTCTGGAGGTTTCAGGTAGAAAAACTCCCTTGCCATGCTTATTTTCAATTTGCTCCAATCCCTGATCATCAAGCCAGCTATTTATATGATCAAGATCATAATAAATGGTTCTTTGAGACACTTTCAGTTTATCAACCAATTTTTTAGTTGGAATGGGAGTCGTGGATTGTCGAATGATGGATAACAAGTGTGCACGCCTTTTATCCAGGACCATAGGGTGCTCCCCCTTTACCGGTAAGTTAAATGCCTAAATTTGCAAAAATATACTATAAATAAGTTGATGATCATCATTTGATCTAAGTTTAATGCTTTTATCTTAAATATGTAAGTGGTTTCATTGTTCAAAATTTGTATATAATAAATTTGCAAAAGTGAACTCGTGAATCAATTTAGGATATCGATTCATAGAAAGATACGCCAAATCTTGTTTGATGGATATATCTTTTGTATGAGCCATGTGGTTTGTTCGTAGAGACTCCTATTGTGGAAGGTAGGGCAAACGGTGAAGAAAAGGCCAATTTGGCCTTTTCGAAGAGTGAGCGCCGATAAATACAAGAGCTAGGCTCGCGTTAAAACCAGGGGATATAGCATGGCTTTTTTCCTTGTGAAAAAAGGCGTATAATATAGAAATGGATTAAAGACAGAAGCGGGTGTAGTGGTCATGGTTCGCAGAAATAATTTTAAAACAATAAATCCGGCATCCGGGGCAATTATCATGGCGGTCGGAATCTTCTTGTTTGCCCCCATTAATGCTTTTCCTTTTTTACATCAGGTGCTTGGAGGGATACTTGCGGCAGCACTTGGAGTAGTAGGGGTTACCATTTATCAGGGCCTGACAAGGCAGTTTTTTGATCGGAATTTTTTGCTGCCTTTTTTGAGGAACCCGATAAACTCTTTTACGATGGGAACGTGGATCGCAGGGGTATCAGTGCTATGTAATGTGATTGAGAAGTATTACCCCGCAACGATCCTTGTCGTGCAAACGATCGCGGCTGTGAACACCCTGCTATGGGTCGTTTTTCTCCTAAGCTGCGCCATAAATTTTAAAGAATTAATGGCTCGTCCTACGAAGCATGCTATTCATGGTGTTGTGCTATTATCAACAGTGGCTACCCAGTCTGTTGTTATTGCCTGGATTAATTTGTATCCTTTTATGCCGCAGTCCTTAATTAGTGTAGTAATTGGACTTGGGTTTATCTTTTATATGTGCGGTGTGGTATTAATTATTGTTCGCTATGGAAATGAAGTCGAATGGACGTTAGCTGATCATTGGACGAATACGAATTGTATCATTCATGGGGCCCTGTCCATTACAGGCCTGGCGCTTGTTTCTGCTAATATTGGGACTTCCATGTTTTTGATGCTCTTTTGGTTAGTTGTGTTTCTCCTTCTTATTGTTGTGGAGTCGGTGGAAATAATACGGGCGGTAAAGCGAATTCGCCGATTAGGCTGGAAAAAAGGTTTGTTTACGTACAATATTAGTCAATGGTCCAGAAACTTTACATTTGGCATGTTCTACGCGTTTTCTATGACGATGCATGATAATCCCCATTATATGAATGCTATGTATAATTTCCACGAGTCATTTTTAGCCATTTGGGCATGGATTGTCTTAATTGCTCTCATCTTAGAGATGGTCCTCTGGGTTGATTCAAAGTGGGATATTTTTAATGAAAAAATAAAAGAAAAGGCTATTTAAACTTCCAATTGCTTGACTCAAGGTCCTTATACAAGGGCCTTTTATTATGGTTTAAATCTGAGAATAAACCTTTCTAGGTTGCAGCAGACTATATAATATCTTTGAATTATATAGTCAGTATGGTGAGGGTATAGTAACGGGAGTTTAAATGTAAACATACTTACAGTTGTGGAACGAGTTATAAGATATGGAATGGAGGGGGACTATAAGAAGAGGAATGAATGACGAGGGAGGATGCTTATGAATGGGGAAAAATTCTATTGAAAAACTATTCTGGAGTATTGCTCTGCCTGGGTTTGGCCAACTGCTAAATGGAAAATATGTGAAGGGCATTCTCCTAATAGCCCTTGAGTTTATCATTAATGTTCAAGCTAATTTTAATCAAATTATTCTGTTAAGCTTTCGCGGCGAGATTCAACAGGCGGTTGATCAGGCTAATTATGGCTGGTTGATGTTCTATCCGTGTTTATACTTTTTTGCAATGTGGGATGCCTATAAAGATGCGGGAGGGGGTAGAACTCCTTTTGCATTTTTCCCTTTTGTATTTGCAGCTTACTTTGTTACGGTTGGGATTATGTTTTCGGGAACGAGGGTTCTGGGCGTGGTGTGGGGGCCGATTTGGCTGCCCATCCTATCTGTGATTCCTGGCGTGGCAATCGGGTTCCTAATAAAAATAATAGTGAGGAAGTGGGTGGGTACTGAATAATATCCACCCTTTTGTCATGTAAAAAGCCAATCTCCCTGGCAGGAAGATTGGCTCGTTGATTGTTATAGTGGCCGGTCATCGAATTCATAATGAACGGGACCAGGTGCTACCTCGGCATTTTCCAGTGCGGGTGTATTTGGCCGAGCAATTTGATAAACAGCGGCGCCGACAATTTCCGTTGTTTCTTTAAGTTTTTCTTTACTAATTTTATCTAAAGTATCTTGTGGAGAATGATACCATGGTTCAAGTGGTGCATGAATGAATAGAGCTGCTGGAATTCCACGCTGGAAGAATGGAACATGGTCGCTTCGTCCGAGCTGGCCGTATTCAACGACTTCTGCTACTCTGGCTCCGGCTGCAGCGCCTAAGTCTGTAACAAGGTTTTTCTCTCCATCAGGTGTAAACATGATTAACTCGCCTGCATCACGGCTTCCCACCATGTCCATTTGGAACTGGGCTACCGTGCGATCGACTTCTTCTTGACTAAGAGAATTCGCATAGTGATAAGAACCGACAAGGCCCTTTTCCTCCGCTCCAAATGTCATGAAACGAAGTTCTGTGTCTGTTGGCGTTTTAGCCATAATTTTGGCAAGTTCTAAAACGGCGGATACACCTGATGCATCATCATTGGCTCCCGGACCGCCTGCTACAGAGTCATGGTGTGACCCGATCATCACAATCTGGCCGTTATCTTTTTTCTTATGAGGTTCTTTCGTTGCAATCACATTATATGAGGTTTTATCAATCGTTCCTGCATTTTTAACAGTTAAGGTTGTGGTTACCTGTTCCGTTTTCAACCGTTCGACAAGTTTGAGACCTGCTTCCCGGGTAATCGCGACAGCTGGGATGTCTTGTCCATCATAAGTATAGCCGAAGTGGTTCCCTGATTGGTTCTCACCATTAAACATGATGACACCGACAGCACCTTTATCCATTACATTTTGTACTTTGTCATAAAAAGTATAAGATCCTCTTTCGATTAACGCTATTTTCCCATCGACATTGCTTCCCACTTCTTCAGAAGACCCTAAACCTGCATACTCAAGAGGGGCTTGTACACTGGCATTTACAGAACCATTGAAAGTATGAGGATCACCTGAAAATGACTGTTGGTTAAATGAGAGTGCGGAAGTGCCGCCATCCCATTCTTGGAATGTAAAAGGCTGTAATTCCGTATCGTATCCATAACTCTCGAATTCATTCTTAATGTATTGAACAGCTTCATACTCTCCCTGTGTTCCTGCTTCGCGTGGATTCTCCGAAAGTAAGGCAATGTGGTTGTACATTCGGTCCGCATCAATTTTCTTAATCACTTTGTTGTCAAAAGCGTGATCAGCATTCTCGTTGGGTGTGTGATTATCAGCAGTTGCTGATAAAGGTACTGAGCTTACTACTAGCCCGGCAGCTAATACAAACGTAAGTATTTTTCGTGACATCGTTCATTCCTCCTTTATGTAATGGAACATCTATTATTGTCATTATTCCATTTTTTCAAAATTTGGCAAATCAGTGAATAGAGAGAGTTCAAACTGAATTTGTGCCCTTTTTCCTAAATCTGGATGTAGAGGTTCATAGGGATATGTCGAATGGATGAGACAATAGATTTGGAAAACTTTACATGATAGAAGGGCGAATGAAGATGATGTTACTTATGAATCATTTTTGTGGACTAAGGACAGTTGAGAAAAAGGAGTTGGGACAAAAGTGTTTTTATCGAATGAAAGCCGAACTAATTAAAAACTATAAATGGTGAATATAAACCGCTACGAAAATATACTTCGCTAAAACAAGCACATCGTTCGCCTTTAACTTAAGCGGTTTAGTTATGCCCCATCCTCTTTGAATTTCCCTCCTGCAAGAAGAAACTTTACATATGGAACACCCAATCACAATTCTCGATCATGGCTTCATCATGGGTCACCATAATGGCAGCGATGTTACGTTTTCTCGTTTCATTGGCAAGCAAGTTAACCACTGACTTTCCTCGCTCACGGTCAAGGCTTGCAGTTGGTTCATCTGCCAGAATAAGGTTTGGCTGGTTCATCAAAGCACGAGCAATAGCGACTCGCTGTTGTTCTCCCCCTGATAGCTGTTCAGGGTAATGACTGCTGCGTTCGGTTAATCCGAGGTGTGCCAGCAAGTCTTCTGCATACTTTATGATTTGATTTTTCTGGTGAATAAGTTTGCCGATGAGCTGCAGCTGCTCTTCCACGGTTAAGAAAGGAACTAAGTTTGCACCTTGAAAAATAAAGCCAATCTCCTCAAGGCGCAAATTGGTTTGTTCTTTTTTTGAAAGGTGATGGACATTTCGCCCGTTTAATCTCACTTCGCCGGCTGTGGGGTTTGTTAACGCTCCTATGATCGACAACAGTGTACTTTTACCTGATCCCGACGGTCCTAAAATGGCCCCGAATTCACCCGGCTTCACACGCATAGACACATCGTCCAATACTGTAATGGTTTCGCTTCCCTGTTCATATTTCTTAGTTATATTCTCCAGTTCTAAGATGTTCTTCATATTATTTCACACTCCCGATAGCTTCTAGCGGATCAACGGAAACGATGCTTCTAAAGGATAAAAGAGATCCAATCCAAGCCATTATTAAAATGAGTCCACTATTGAATAGAATCATTCCAACCGACAACTCAAACGGCACGCCGCCTGGGATAACTACGGTCAGCCCATAGGTAAGAGCGACACCTGCAGCAATTCCAAGCACTGACAATAAAGATATTTGAGCAAAAAGTGCACCAAGCAGGATCCGTACTTTAGTTCCGATCGCTTTCAGCACACCGTATTGATGAAGCTTCTGCAAGGTCATCACATAGAAAAAGGTGGCAAGGACGATAGCTGCAATGATGAGTAAAAATGTTACCATCATCGTCAATGATCCTTGTTCAGCTGAGTAGCCAGGGACATTAGAAAGGATATCTCCTTTTTGGACGACGTCGAGTGATGAGGGAGGATCGATGGCTGTATCCTTTTCTGAAAACAAGACTGCCTGATACGTGTCGGTTATCGAATGCCAGGTGTTTAATCCGGTGATCAGTGCGGGTGTATGTCCGTAGCTGTATCGTTGATCCGTAAAGCCTTTCACCGTCCAGGTTGTTTCGTTGTAACGGAATGAATCACCTATCGTTAATCCCTGTTGCTTGAGGCTGGGGTCTGCCAGCACTTCGTAGGGTTCTAAATGAGCAATATCGTTGGATGCGGGCATGAATTTACTCGATTGATCGAAGGCAAATAAGCTGATGTTCAAAGGTTCACTATTGTGCGTAATTTCGACCATCTGCATGCCGAGCGGGGAACCACCTTGAATGGTTTCAACCTCCGCTTCGGTCAGTTGTGATCGTTCCAGTTGATGTTTGTCAGCAGCCTCAACCACATAAGTCTCAGCTGGCATATTTTTTATGGCTGAGGCATTGTCGACAGCCAGGCCATTGGCAAGTCCTGAGATTGAGAGAACAAGGGCTGTAATAAGCGTAATAATGCCGATAATTAATACATATCTGAGTTTCGCATAGCGCATTTCTTTCCATGCTAGAAACATAAAAAAGTCACCTTCCTTTTCATAACTTCTCTTTTATCATAAAAGGGAAGTATGAACGGAAGATGAACAAGTCATTAAGGAAGGGTCACAGTAATAATCGTTCCTTTATGAAGCTGGCTTTTGACTGTAATGTCACCATCATGTAGGGTGATAATTTGTTTCACAATGGACAGGCCGAGTCCACTGCTGTCTTTTTCCTGGCTGCGTGATGCATCAGCTTTATAAAAGCGATCAAACATTTTCTCTTGATCTTCAGGCGAGATCCCGATGCCGTTATCTTCAATGGTAAATTGAAGCCCTTCTTTATACTTGGTTAAGGTCATCGTTATTTCGCCTGCTTCTGACGTGTACTTGATACTGTTTGTGAAAAGGTTTTCGAAGGCCTGGTAAAGCAATTCTTCGTTCCCATTGTAAGACACATCGTCAGCCTCAATATTGACGGCGATACCTTTGGATTCCCACAGCCAGCGCGTTTGCTTTAGTAGTTGCTGCAATAATGGAGCTGCCTTGAAAGGTTCGTGCTGATCGATACCCGTATCTTTATCAAGAGTTGCCATTGTGAGCAGCTGTCTGCTCAACTTCGACAGCCGTGTGCTTTCCGACTCGATGATCTGCAAGTAATGATCTCGGTCTTCCGCTGAGAGGGAGGACGAGCGTAATAATTTCGCATAGCCTTTCATGGATGAAAGGGGCGTGCGGATCTCATGCGAAACATTTGAGACAAACTCCTGACGCATATTTTCCACACGTTTTAACTTGCGGCTCATAGAGTTAAACGATTTTGCAAGAGTTCCAATCTCATCTTTACGGTTTTGCTTTAATTGAATTGAATACTGTCCATTTGCAATCTTCTCCGTCGCCTCCGTTAAGTTTTTCATAGGACGAACAATGTAGCGGGTACTGAACAACACAAGAATCATACTCAACAGAATCGTAAATACGAGCAGCACGGCAAGCAATATGTGAATTTCATTGAACTGCTGCTCAATGTCCGGTCTCATAAATAAAGCATGCCTCTCACCATTGATCTCGACCGGCACCCCAATGCTGTTCGTTAATTCGTTTGAAAAAAATCCAGTAACAAAGGTCTGGCCAGGATAATTCTCCATCCCGTGGTACGTTTCCCCGCTGAGAACTTTGTTAACAGCTTGCGCAGATAGCGATTGATCACGAAAAGGAGCTCCGTAAAAGGTGCCGCTCCCTTCTCCATCCGTTAAATAAAATTGGTAGCTGAGTTCAGCGGTTTGTTTGAAAAAGGTATCTGGTCCCAAATTAGTATCGTTGTAAAGCTGAACAATGTCTTTTGCAATTTCAGTGTTTTTAGCGTCATTGGCAGGCTTGAGAATTTGCTGGTAGTAAATGTTTGCCCCGATAAAGGCAATCACACTGCTTACCACCATAATGACTAACGTAACAACGACAATTCGTAAGTATAATGTCTTCATGTTTCCTCCAACTTATAGCCAACTCCACGAACCGTTTTGATCGAAAAGTCATCAGAGTCTTTGAACCTTTGACGCAGTCGTTTGATGTGGACATCAACGGTCCGATCGTCTCCTGCAAATTCAAGCCCCCAAACCTTTTCGATGAGCTCTTCCCTTGTAAAGGTTCGATTCGGAAAGCTTGCGAGTTGATAAAGGAGTTCAAACTCTTTCAAGGGGAGGACGGTAATCTTTGAACCTTGTTTCACCTCATAGGAACGTTTATCAAGCTTTGTCTGGTTCAGCTCAATCAATTGCGAACTGACACGGTTAAATCTTCTAAGAATAGCTTGTACACGAAACAGCAGCTCATCCTCTTCAAATGGTTTCACCATATAATCATCTGTCCCTGCTTTATAGCTTTTTGCTTTATCAACAAGACTGTCTTTCGCTGTTAAAATAATGATCGGAATATCATAAACCTCTCTGATCTCTTTTGACAGTTGAAAGCCGTCTTTATTCGGCATCATCAAATCAACGATGGCTAAATCGATCGTATGGTTTTCGAGCTTGGAGGAGGCATATGCTCCATCAGCCGCTTCAAGAACGTTGTATCCATTCTGTTCTAAATGTACGCGTACAAGTTTACGCAAATGCGGGTCGTCGTCAACGACGAGTATTTTGATCATCGAATCACCTCAATCCTTAAAGGTCAGCTGTTATGTAGATTATATCAGAGCTTGTCATGCCGTTTCACTTTTCCTTTTATTGACTCATTAAATAGATAGGGACTTTGGCCGATATAAGAGATAACATAGATACAATAGGAGGATGAACATGTTCCAACTTTTCGCCATAAAAACGAAACCGAAGCAGCCATCTTTTTCTTTTGATGAGAACGTTAAAGGATCGATTCAGCTTGAGAGAGGCTCTGATCTGGAGAAACAGCTTAAGATGGTTGATTTAACGAACAATGATTTGGCCATACTGAAAGCCCTGCAGCCGTTTGTTTCAGAAAATATTCATACCATCGTCGGGCAATTTTATAAAAACCTCGAATATCAGGGGTCGCTCATGACGATCATTAACGAGCATAGTTCAGTGGAGAGGCTGAAGCAGACATTAACGGTACATATTCAAGAAATGTTTAATGGTGCTATTAATACTCAATTTGTGGAAAAAAGAAAGCGTATTGCTGCGGTTCATGTTCATATTGGTCTGCAGCCGAAATGGTATATGTGTGCATTTCAAGATTTGCTGCTGTCGTTAATCGGAATTTTTGAGACAGAGATAACGGATCAGGTACAATTTAGTAAAGCAGTCCGTGCGACAACGAAGATTCTGAATTTGGAACAGCAAATCGTACTGGAATTATTCGAAGAAGAGAACTTGCGCTTGAGAGCTCAGGATGCGGAAGAGAAAGAGCGGTCTTACCGCAGAATTGAGCAAATGTCTCAGGAGTTAGCGGCGATCTCCCAGCAGGCCAGTGCATCTACGGAACAATTAACCGGTCAATCGGAGAAAATTTTAGCCGATTCAAAAAAAGGAACAGAGGTTGCACAAAACGTTGAACATCAATCCTCTGAGGGAAAGAAACAGCTTGAATTGCAGCAACAGCAAATGAACCATATCAAAGAAAGCATCAAGAACATTTCAACCGAGATGGAATCTTTAAAAGGTGTTGCGGAGGAGATTAGCAAAATCGTCACCATTGTTTCTTCCATTGCTGAACAAACAAACTTGCTTTCCCTAAATGCCTCAATCGAAGCAGCCCGCGCAGGAGAACATGGGGCAGGATTCACAGTGGTTGCGAATGAAGTGAGAAAATTATCAGAGCAAACAAAGTCCTCTGTATCCGAGGTTTCTAAGCTTATTCAATCAACAAATGGCCAGATTCATAATGTTTCCCACAATGTGCTTGATATCGATCAATTAATTACAGATGGTACTGATAAAATGGATCAAACCAACCACTTTTTCACTGAAATTGTAGAGGCGATGGCTAAAAACAAGCAATATAATTCAGGCATAGAACAGGAGCTCGAAAGTTTCTCTCAAGTGATTCAGGAAATAAATGATGCGGTATCACAAGTGGCTGCCTCCTCTCAACAGTTAACAGAACTAACTGAATAACATGAGTGTTTTTATCAGCTAAAAATCCGAACTAAGTGCATATAAACCGCTACGAAATTATACTTCGCTTTCCGCTGCCTCACAACGCGTGTGGCTGTTGAAAGCGAAGTGTATTTCAACTGCGTTTATAGCAAGAAGCTTTTAGAAAAATACCTGAAATCCTCCAAATATTTGATTTTTAATGGAAGCTATTATGAAATTGATTCCTCTAGGAATTATATAATAGTTGGGCCAATCTTCCTAGATAATGATTTCGTTTAACTGAATATTGTAACAATTATACCGTAACAAAATAACGATTAGTAAATTTTTAACTTTTTCTTATTCTCCAGTTTACAAATGAGTGATACGTTAGATGTGGTTAGATCATATCATTTGGGAGGGAGAAACGATGAAAAAAAGCATTTGGAGAAAGGTATTGTCGGTGACAGTGTTATCATCGATGATCTTTGGGACAACCACTGGGATGTCTGTTGAGCCAGTAAAGGCAGAAGAAGGACAGAGCCCTGAGATTAAGAACGTTATTTTTTTAATTGGGGATGGTATGGGTCCAGCCTATACGACAGCTTATCGATACTTAAAAGATGACCCAGACACGAAGAAAATGGAGCCGACCGCTTTCGATCCACATTTGGTAGGCATGCAATCAACTTATTCATATGATCCTCACTTTGATGGCGGTCCTGACGATGAAAAAGAGAATATCCCTGACTCTGCTGCTACGGCAACCTCTATGTCTTCCGGAGTGAAAACATATAATGGTGCAATAGCCGTGGACTTACAACAGGAAAATACCCAAACAGTGCTTGAGGTAGCAAAGAAGAAAGGTAAGGCTACCGGGCTTGTTGCAACTTCACAAATTACACACGCTACACCAGCAGCCTTTGGTTCACATGAAAACTCTCGTCAAAGTTATAATAAAATTGCAGATGATTATTATGATGATTTAATTAATGGAAAGCATAAAGTAGACGTTCTCCTTGGGGGCGGTACCGACTATTTCGTTCGTGATGACCGTAACCTTGCGAAAGAATTTCAAGGGGATGGTTATAACTATGTAACTTCTACTGAGGAATTAATGAGCAACGAGAGTGATCAGTTGTTAGGATTATTTGCCCCTGTCGGCCTTGATAAAGCAATTGATCGACCTGAAAAGCAGCCTTCTCTGCAGCAAATGACCTCAGAGGCATTGGAAACGTTGAGTCAAGATGAGGATGGTTTCTTCTTAATGGTAGAAGGAAGCCAAATCGATTGGGCGGGCCATGATAATGATGTGGTGGCTGCTATGAGTGAAATGGAGGATTTTGAAAAAGCGTTCCAGGAAGCGATTGAGTTTGCTAAAAAGGACAAACATACTTTAGTTGTGGCTACTGCTGACCATTCTACTGGTGGCTTTTCTATCGGAGAAGGGGGAGTGTACAAGTGGAATACTGATGTTATCCAAGCAGCACAACATACTCCTGATTACATGGCTCAACAAATCGTAGAAGAAGGAGCGGAAGTTGAGGCCACATTGAACGAGAACATTGATTTTGACTTAAAACAAGAGGAAATTCAAGCTGTTAAAGAAGCCTTGGAAACTTCCTCTGAAGAAGATCGATTGCTTGAAGTAGATAACGCCATCGAGAACATTTTTAATGAGCGATCTGGGACTGGCTGGACAACTAGCGGCCATACAGGTGTGGATGTTCCCGTTTATGCGTTTGGGCCTGGATCAGAGATGTTTGCAGGGCGCATTGATAATACGAAACAAGCGGAAAATATTTTCAAAATATTGGGAGCAAATCCTTCAGGCAGTGAAGGTGGGGAACTAGCTGATACAGCGACAAATTATCCTGCTGGCATACTCTTTGGAGCACTTCTCTTAGGTGCAGGCGGTGTTCTTCTTTTCCGAAAAAGGTCTGTACGCTAATTTTCAGTAAAAAGGTGATCTTACTATGAAAAAGATCGGGGTCTTGATGAGTATTTTCGGACTTGGGTTAGTGCTGTGGAATGGTTATCAGTGGTGGCAGCAAACATCAGTGGTAACTCATAATACTTCGCTGGCTCAGTCCGTAGATCAAGAATGGTCCCAAACAACTGAACAACCGACTTTACAAGTGAAGAATGTGGAAGTTCACCAGACTAGGCCTGCCTATGAACGTGGTGAGAAGGTGGGGAAGTTTGTAATTCCTAGGTTAGGAACAGTGTATCCAGTTTTCTTTGGAACGGATGCCGATACGTTAAAAAAGGGAGTCGGAATTTACGATACCGCCTTTACGAATGTTCCAGCATCCAAGCAGCATACTGCTCTTGCAGGCCACCGAGATACGACCTTTCGTCACTTGGATCAATTATTTGAAGGAGACCGGATTTATTTAAAGGTAGATAATGTGAAATACGAATATCAGATTAGGAAAACGTGGATAACAAATGCTGATGACCGATCGGTGATTGTTACGAAGCAAACTCCAACTTTAACGCTTACGACATGTTACCCGTTTGATTATATTGGATCGGCCCCTGATCGATATATTGTTCAAGCTGCCTTGATAGGTAAGTCAAAAGTGGATAAAGAGTGAAACAGACCAGCCGTCTCCTTTTACGGGAAGCGGCTGGCTTTTTTGCAACCAGAATTTACCGTTGCAATGAAACCAAGCACGCCTCTACTCGTATATAATAAAAAGATAATGGCAGTAGGAGGAGGAGAAGGATGAATGAATTAGACGTGCTGTCTATTGACAATTGTGATGTTTATATACGGGATCATCACATACTAACTGATGTATCTTTTCGAACTCCGCGGGGAACCATTACCGCATTAGTCGGACATAATGGAGCTGGTAAGTCCACTCTGATGAAAGCGATTATTGGCTCACAGGAAAAGTCGGCTGGAAGAATATCGGTTGCGGGAATCGATCAAGATGATCAATTTTCATTTTATAAGCGGCAATTCAGTTATATTCCAGAAGAGCCATTGTTAATGAGCGAATTAACCGTCTATCAACATTTTCAACTTTATCAAAAGAGTTACAACATACCTGATGACTCATTCAAACAAAGGGTCAATCAATATACAGAAGCATTTGAGTTAACCGATAAACTGGATGAATACCCTGAGTCATTATCAAAAGGGATGAGACAGAAGGCGCAAACAATCTGTGCTTTGCTGCCTGAAGTTCCATTACTTTTAATTGATGAACCATTTATGGGGCTTGATGTTTATGCGGGCGCTTATCTTGAGAGATTACTAGTAGACCGAAAGAATGACGGAACGAGCATTTTGTTAACCACTCACCAGTTGGACAAGGTGCGTGAGCTGGCTGATGAATTTGTGATGTTAAAAGAAGGTGCCGTATCTTCTTCAGGAGCTGTTGAGCAATTTCATGAGCTCGATCGGAGGCATACATAAATGGAATCCTCAACTTGGTCTGTGTACAGATGGGTCAGGAAGGAGCGAGCTAGAAAGAAGCGCAATCTGTATAAGCAAGCGTTTAGCTTAAACTTTGATTGGACACTCGCCTTTTATTTAGCTATTTATACCGGTGTTATGCTGCTGATAATGTTTGAGTGGCTGCAAGATTTCATACCCATGTTCGAATCCTGGCAAACTACCAGCGCCTCCTGGCTATGGTTACTACCTTTCGCAGTATTAATACGGGCGTGCAGTCAATCCTTTTTTCATCCGGGAATATGCTTTACCTCTTCTGAATTAAAATTGAGTGTGCTTCCTCATTCAAGAAATCGGTTGTTCTGGCTCATGGTAGCAGAACGCGGACTGGTTCATTGCACGGTGGCGTTTACAGCAAGTAGTTTAATAGGAATCATCACACCATTTTCATTCCTGTTTCTACTAAAAGTTGCGGCCATATACACTCTATTTTTCTGGCTTAGCCTACTCATTCATTGGAAGATGTACTCTGTTTCGCGGTGGAAAAAATTTCTCACCATGTTGTTGATTTTTGCTGTCGTTGGGTTTTCACGTTATTTGATTTTAATGGCAGGTTGGAGCGGTCTCGTTATGGGCTTTGCGCTATGTATAGTTATGGTGGGAGTTAACTTCTATTTGCTGCCGCGTGTATTACATCATGTCGATTGGGCTAAAGTGGTTGGCGCTAACGATGCGAGGGTCTGGAACATTAGACTAATCAGTCAAGTAACGAGAATAGAAATTAAACCGCCGAAGCGTTACGGTATCTTGCAAACATACCTGCGGAGTCGTCGAGCAAAGCAGCGATTCACAAACATTTATTCCCTCTATCACAGGCTTTGGAGAAACCACTTGCAGTCTCAGTTTAAATATATTGGGACCACTATTGTAACTTGTATCGTAATTCTCACGGTTCTACCGGGGCAAGTCGAATGGATGTTACTCGTTACGACGCCAATCGCTTTGTTTATTTATATTGAAGTTGCTGCGAGTCTTTTTGAAGAACAATTTCATCAGGAGCCGATTCTCCGTATTCTCCCAATTGAAGAAAAGGGCTGGAGGGCGACATATTTTAAATGGGCGGTGACAGGAGTAATTTTACTCGTTCTCACTTTTTTCATCACCGGTTGGCTGCTTGCTGGTCTGAACATAGGCCTATGCATTCAAGTTATTGGGTTGATGTATCTGGCTGTGCATGAACTTCACGGACAAATCAGGGAGCGAATGTACAAAGTACAACGGATCAATTATC
This sequence comes from Halobacillus ihumii, assembly GCF_902726645.1. Taxonomy (NCBI): domain Bacteria; kingdom Bacillati; phylum Bacillota; class Bacilli; order Caryophanales; family Bacillaceae; genus Halobacillus; species Halobacillus ihumii. Next base: position 1,914,356 of record NZ_CACVAO010000001.1, on the reverse strand, counting down.
GAAAAAATGAACTCCTTCAACTTGCTGGTTATACAGTTTTAGGCTTGGGAATCTATTTTGCACCGTTTATGCTAGCTATTCTTTTACTGCCCTGGATAGGAAAATATAAAAGCTTCTGAGGTAAGTCCCATTACTATTAAAGATGGGGGGGTACACAGAAGCTTTTTATTCTAATTGCTCATGTTTTCTTCTCCCAGTAATAAAATCGAACTATGTATAATAAACTATATTGAAATAAAATTTCTAATTATCAGTCATTTTATTGACAAAATAGTTCACTAAGACTATGATTAGAGCAACTTAAATTTTTTAAAATACTATGAAAGCGCTTCATAAATTGGCTGTGATAAATTAGTTCCTCTCTGAGCAGTAGACGACTGAATCTGCAGTGAATGAATATTTATGTTGTTGTTTAGAAACAACATTAACCGCGACATCAAGGGTTAATGCGTTTCATATATTTAATAAATCAAAGGGGGAAGCAACTTGAAGAAGGTACTCAAAGGTCCTGTTTTGTTCGGGTGGATAGCGATACTTAGCTTAATTCTAGTTGTGGGCTGCTCCTCGGATGAAGAAGCGTCTTCTGAAGGGGATAACAGTGAGCTTATGAACGATGGAAAAGTAAATGGCGAGCTTGAAATTCAGTATTTTGTTGGCGGGTATGGGGACTCATGGTGGAAAGAAGTCATTGCCGACTTTAAAGAGGAGTATCCTGATGTAACTGTAACGGAGCATGCGGGCCCTAATATTAACCAAGAGATGAGATCGCGCTGGGTTTCAGGTGATCCACCTGACGTTGTTTATATTGATGGAGCTGGCTCCAGCGAAACGCAGATGGTTGAGGATGGACAGCTGATGAATCTCACCGACTGGGTGAAGGATGTTGAAGTCGACGGTAAACCTATTTTAGAAAGTTTTATTGTAGACCCGGCTAAATATGATGGGGAAATCTACTCGTTACCGCTAGTCTTTGATACGTGGGGAACCTGGTATGATGAAGCTTGGTTTGAAGAAGAAGGCTATAAAGTACCAACTGACTTTGAAAGCTTTATGAGCACTATGGGAGAGATTAAAGAAGGCGAAGATATTGCACCGTTTGTGACAACTGGAAAACACCCTTATTACTTCTTACGCGGGATGTTATACCCAGCCTTTGGAGCTGCCGGCGGGGATCAACTCCTTGAGGACGTGATTACAGGGAAAGAAGGCGCCTGGACAAGTGAACCCGTTCTTGAAGTTATGAAAAAAGTGGAACAAATGCAGAAAGAGGGCTATATTGATAAAGGATTTGGGGCCTTGAACCATACCCAATCGCAAATGAACTTCCTTCTTCATAAGAATGCTTTTATTCCTGTAGGGTTCTGGCTGCCAAATGAAATGGAGAAAGATAAGCCAGAAGACTTTAAGTATGGATTTATTCCTTCCCCTATGCAGGATGCAGGTGAACCTTTCGCTGTAGTTCCTGACTTGCGTCCGCTTGCGATTGCTGAAGAAGCAGATAATCCTGAAGCTGCCAAAGCCTTTGTAGACTTTGTCTTCACGAAGGAATATGCTACTTTATTCTCTGAACACACAGGAGCGATTATGAACATCAATGGTGTGGATTTGTCCGAGAACGAAAATGTTCCGAATTACTTAATCGAAGCGAATGCGATGATTAACGATCCAGAACAAGTTCAAATCTATCAAAAGCCGCACCCAATGAGTGCCGATTTGGAAACACCGATTAGTAACGCGTTAGTCTCATTAATGCTGGGCAATATTACAGCAGAAGAATTTTGTCAGCAGGCAGAAGAAGCTGCTGCTGAGTATCGAAACAGCAAGTAAGCAAGTGAGATGTTTACGGTATGGAATATAGAGGCTGATGTCTTTATATTCCATACTTCTTTATATCTCCAAAGAAAGAGGGGATAAGATGGTACAGTCTAAAAAACAAAAGTATCTGTTTTTAGCCTTTTGTTTAATTCCAACTTTTGTGATGTTTTCTATTTTTACGCTATATCCATTGTTCAGTGGTTTATACTATTCTTTTTTTGAATGGTCTGGTGCTTCACAGGACAAGGAATTTATTGGGTTTAGCAACTACATACAATTAATAAATGATGAGATCATTCCTATGACCATTGTTCATGACTATTTTCTCGTTGCAGCAAAAGTGCTGGGGATTATGGTGCTGGCTCTTTTCTTTGCTGTCGCCTTGACCCAATTAAAGATAAAAGAAGCGCCATTTTACCGTATCGTTTTCTTCTTTCCTAATATCATGTCAGTTGTTGTCATTGGTATTCTTTGGACGTTCATTTACAATCCAAGCTTGGGACTGATTAATTCCGGGCTGCAGTTTGTCGGATTAGAAGACTGGGCGCGGCCATGGTTAGGGAGCGAAAAGTGGGCCCTTCCCAGTTTGGTACTGCCATCTGTCTGGGCTGGGATTGGTTTATTCATGCTAATGCTTATGGGCGGGATTGCGAATGTTTCAAAGAGTTATTATGAAGCAGCCGAAATAGACGGAGCCAATGAATGGCAGCAGTTTTGGAAAGTTACCTTGCCGCTTGTCTGGCCGCAAATCAAAATCTCTATTCTTTACATCGTAATTACTACGTTAAATGGGTCGTTTATTATCGTTCAGATTATGACGGGCGGGGGACCTAACAATTCCACTCACGTCATGGGGTCTTATTTATATGAACAGGCCTTTGTGCAATATAACTTTGGCTATGGCGCAACGATTGGGGTTATGATCTTAATCCTGTCACTAATTACAGTATTGATCCTGCAATTCTTTATGCGTCGTGAGCGAGTAGAATACTAGGAGGATTGAACCGAAGGAGGGGAGAATGTGAAACGCAATAGTGTTGGGCACATCATGACAAGAACGGGAATTCGCATCCCATTGGTTCTATGGTCGCTTGCTGTACTTTATCCGATCATATGGATGTTTATTGGGTCTTTTAAATCGAACGGAGAAATTTATGCTAATCCTTGGGGGCTGCCCAAATCTTTTAATCTGGAAAATTTCACTACAGCCTGGACAGAATACAATATTGACACAAGTGTTTTTAATAGTTTAATTGTAACCGTAGTAGGCGCTCTGTTAACGCTATTCCTAGCGATCCCTACCGCCTACGCTATCGAACGTCTGCGGTTTCGCGGCAGTCAGTTACTGTTTACGTTGTATGTTTCAGCTATGATGATTCCAATGGTGTTAGGATGGATTCCATTATTCTTCTTACTTGCTCGTTTTAACATGCTCGATAATATATATGGGCTTGCCATTGTCTACGCTGTCAGTCAACTTCCTTTTACGATCTTTGTATTAACGAGTTTTATGAGTACCATTCCGAAGTCGCTGGAGGAATCGGCGGCTATAGACGGGCTTTCACCCTATGGGGTTCTGTTAAAAATCATTACGCCTCTTTCCATGTCAGGGATTATAACCGTTACGATTATGAATGCGATTCAATTTTGGAATGAATATTTCATGGCACTCATCTTTCTTCAAACAGAAGAAAATTACACGTTAGCACTGGCGATTGATTTCATAAGCAGTGAAGCCCAGTATACGAATGCATGGGGCACTCTTTTTGCTAGTTTAACGATTGCTATCGTTCCCGTTATTATTCTATACGCGATCTTCCAACAGCGGATTGCTAAAGGGATGACAGAAGGGGCGATCAAAGGGTAAATAAAAAAACTCCCTCAGGCGGCTTTATTGCCCCATGGAGGGAGTTTTTTCTGTTAAAAAGGGTTCGTGGCCCACAAGCTGGCAGATTTAACAAAAGTTCTAGGGTTCAGTTTGAGTTGTGAAACGATATATTCAGCTAAATCCTCTGGCTGCATAAGGTGGTCTGTGTCATCATTTTCTTGATATTGACCAGAAAAGTTAGTAACTACCCGGCTTGGCGTTATTGCATTTACACGAATGTTGTGCTTTCTGACTTCCTGCATTAACGATTCAGATAAGCCAAGCACACCAAATTTCGAAGCACTATAGGCACTTGAAGTAGGAGTGCCTCTTAGACCTGAGGTAGACGATATATTGACGATGTCTCCGCTTTTTCTTTCTACCATACTTGGCAGAACAGCTCGTGTAACATAATACGTTCCCATCAGGTTGACTTGAATGACTTTTTCCCATTCTTCAGGGTTTAAGTCCATGAAACCACCATATTTACCGATTCCTGCATTATTTATCAGGATATCGACGGGTCCTAATTCACTTGACACTTTTCTAACGGCTTGATTTACGGATTCAATATCGGACACATCCCCTTGAGCGATGGACCTTTTTACTCCGGTATGTTCAAGTTCGGCTGAAACGTTTTCTATATTCGCTTCCGTTAATCCGACAAGTCCAACATGTACACCTTCTTCTGCTAACGCTATGGCGGTAGCTCGGCCGATTCCACGGCCGGCTCCGGTAATTAAAGCAACTTTTCCTTGTAGTGATTGCATATGTTACGATTCCTCCTTAATCTCGGACAAAATTTCATAGGAGCGCAGTCGTTTCTGGTGATCGTAGATTTGAGAAGTGATCATCAATTCATCTGCTGTTGTTTCCTCAATGAACGACTGTAACTTTCGCTTTACGGTTTCTTTGCTGCCGATGATAGTAGCTCCTAATTGTTGCTGTAGAGAAGCCTTTTCATACTCCGTCCAAATCTCATCCATGTTTTCAACGGGCGGCTGCAGCGGTGTTTCGCGATTTCGGATGATATTTAAAAATTGTTGTTGAAGAGTAGTGGCTAAATACTCAGCTTCCTCATCTGTATCTGCTGCGACAACATTAACACCTAACATCGCATAAGGGGCCTCAAGTGCCTTTGATGGTTTGAAACTGCGACGATATAAATCCAGGGCAGCCATTGTATTATTTGGTGAAAAGTGGCTGGCAAATGAGAATGGCAAGCCTAGCTGGCCTGACAGCTGTGCACTGAAGCCGCTTGAACCTAACAACCAAATCGGCAGATCCAGGCCATCGCCAGGAACGGCCCTCACATGATTATGTTCAGATCGCAATTCAGGATCAAAATAAGCACGCAATTCCTGCAGCTGTTGAGGAAAATCATTGCCATCACTTCTCGAATCCCTTCTTAAAGCCCTGATGGTAACGGGATCTGTTCCAGGTGCACGTCCAAGGCCAAGATCAATTCTTCCTGGGAATAAGGATTCTAGTGTACCGAATTGCTCTGCAATAACGAGAGGAGCATGGTTTGGCAGCATAATGCCCCCAGAGCCTATACGCATCGCTTTTGTATGGGCGGCAACGTGACCAATAATAACAGAGGTAGCAGAACTGGCGATAAACGGCATGTTATGATGCTCAGCCAGCCAATATCTGTTATATCCCCATTGTTCAACATGCTGTGCTAGATCGATCGTATTTTTATAGGCATCAGATGCTGTATTTCCAACAGTGATGGGAGCCAGATCGAGCACGGAAAACGGTGTATTTTTTATTTGATTTTGTGCGTGTTTATCCGACATGTTCTCATCTTCCTTCTTCTCAGACTTAAATACAGCTTCATCTTACCAATGTTCATTCGTGTCTCAAAATATCCTGCTTTTAAAAAGTTTATAATGCTATGGATTAGGAAAAATACAACACAGATGTCAAAAAAGGAGCGATCTTCATGCCAACACGTAAGGAACAAACTGCTAACGCCAAAACGGACAGCAAGCAGGATTATGTAGATATCAAAATGGGTGATCACGATCTGTTCGTGAAAAAGGGCTACGACGGTTTGTACACGCTTAATGATTTTTTGTTGGGCATATGGTTCTTAATCGGCAGTGTGTTCTTTTATTTTGAACATTTAAAGGACTGGGGAGTGACACTATTTGTATTAGGAAGTTTGCAAATGTTAATTCGCCCCACCATTCGTTTATTCCATCGCTTTCAACTTAGGAAACACTATGAAAAAGAATATGAGGAAAAGCAATAATGATTATGTGTAAGTGAGGGGAAAGTCAAAGACTTTTTCCTCACTTTTTTATTACCGGCAAAATCCATCATAAGGTGACAAAGTTTTCAGAAAATTTTAATTGTAATAGGCCTGAGAACCTTTTATGCTTATAGTACACATAAAAAAGTTATGTTATCGAAATTCTAGCATATGAATAGGGGAGTGAAGATGTGGTAGACGAAACAGCTATAGATCATGATATTTTTTTGTTTCATCAGGGAAATCTTCGTTATAGCTATCAGCTCCTCGGTGCACATCTGATGACAGTTGGTGGAAGAGCGGGTGTTCGTTTTATAGTGTGGGCCCCGAATGCTGAAAAGGTAAGTGTTGTAGGGATGTTTAATGATTGGGATGGCCGACGCCACCCTATGGAGAAGCTGAACGATAACGGATTATGGTGTTTGTTTATTCCGGAATTAGCCAGAGGCACCTTGTATAAGTATGAGATTTTGACAGCTGATGGGCATTTGCAGTTAAAGGCAGACCCTTATGCCTTTGCAAGTGAGCTTCGTCCTCATACAGCTTCGGTTGTGCATCCTCTTGATGATTATCATTGGAACGACGCGCACTGGATGAAGCGGCGTGAGGGGATGAATATCTATGAATCTCCCTTGTCTATTTATGAACTTCATTTAGGATCATGGAAGAATATTGAGACGGAAGTTTACTACAATTATCGTGACTATGCAGAGATGGTGATTCCTTATGTGAAAGAGCTTGGATACACACACATTGAACTTTTACCTTTGACAGAGCATCCATTTGACCGCTCCTGGGGCTACCAGGCCACTGGTTACTATGCTGTCACATCGAGATATGGAACGCCGGACGATTTCCGGTATTTCGTGGATCAGTGTCATGAACATGGAATTGGGGTGATCCTCGACTGGGTTCCTGGACATTTTTGTAAAGACCAACACGGGCTAAGGCGCTTCGACGGCGAAGCTTTGTACGAATATGCCGATACGAAAAAGGCAGAAAAACCTCAATGGGGAACACTAACATTTGATTTTGCTAGAAATGAGGTTCAGAGTTTTCTCATCTCAAACGCTATTTATTGGCTGAAAGAGTTTCATCTGGAAGGTCTGAGAGTCGACGCAGTGGCGAGCATGTTGTACCTGGATTTTGGGAAAGAAGGCGGCGAATGGGACGTCAATGAGTACGGAGGAAGAGAGAATATAGAAGCGGTCGATTTCCTGAAGAAAATGAACGAAGCCATCTTTGAGGAGGTTCCCCATGTGTTGATGATGGCGGAGGAGTCTACATCGTGGCCGCTTGTTAGTGCACCTACATACACAGGGGGACTTGGGTTCAATTATAAGTGGAATATGGGATGGATGAATGACATGCTCCAATATATGCAGTTGGATCCGATTCACCGAAAGCATCATCATCATTTAATGACCTTCTCACTTTATTACGCTTTTTCTGAGAACTTTGTGCTCCCGATCTCCCATGATGAGGTAGTTCATGGAAAGAAGTCGCTGCTCAATAAAATGCCCGGTGATTATTGGCAAAAGTTTGCAAACCTACGATTATTTCTCGCTTATATGTATGCCCATCCAGGCAAAAAGCTCCTGTTCATGGGAAGTGAATACGGACAATTTGATGAATGGAAGGATATGGATGACCTGGACTGGGAACTTTTGGATTATGAGTCCCATAAGTCAATCTTTAATTATATGCAGCAGCTGCATCAGTTGTATCAGGATATGCCTGCTCTTTGGGAGCTTGATCATGAGCAGGAGGGATTCTCCTGGATAGATCCGCACAATGCTGAACAAAGCATTATATCCTTTGTGCGAAATAGTCGATCACCTAATGATCAGCTTGTGGTTGTTTGTAATTTTACTCCGGAAGTGTATCGCGATTATAAGGTCGGTGTACCTGAAAACGGTACATATAAAGAGGTTTTTACTAGTGATGCGGTTCATTTTGGAGGATCAGGCCAAACGAATGGCCTCAAACTAGAAACGACTAAGCAGTCTTGGCAAGGACAGGATCACCATATTCACATGACGATTCCGCCCTTAGCGGTAAGTTTTCTGAAGTGTATATCGAAATCAAAGGAGGAGTCCCATGAAAGGTAAAGAATGCGTCGCTATGCTTCTAGCTGGTGGTCAAGGTACAAGGTTAAAATCACTCACTAAGAAGATCGCTAAACCTGCCGTATACTTCGGTGGAAAGTATCGAATTATCGATTTTCCGTTAAGCAACTGCACCAATTCTGGAATCGATACCGTGGGGGTTCTGACTCAATATGAACCGCTAATATTAAATAATTATATTGGCATTGGCTCTTCCTGGGATTTAGATCGTAAATACGGCGGGGTGTCGGTTCTTCCCCCCTATATGCAGTCAGAGGGAGGCGGCTGGTACACAGGAACAGCCAACGCAATCTATCGAAATATCGATTTTTTAAACCAATATGAACCTGAACACGTCCTGATCCTGTCCGGGGATCATATTTATAAAATGGATTATGGAGAAATGCTAGATTACCACCGTGGCAGTGGAGCGGATGCGACCATCTCTGTTATTGAAGTACCCTGGAACGAAGCCAGCCGCTTCGGCATTATGAACACAGATGGCCAGGGACGGATTACAGAATTTGATGAGAAGCCAGAATATCCAATGAGCAACCTCGCTTCCATGGGAGTGTACATTTTTCGCTGGGACGTTTTGAAAAAGTATCTGATCGAGGATGAAGAAAAAGGTCATTCTTCTCATGATTTTGGAAAGGATATTATCCCTGCCTTGCTTGCTGATCAGAAGAAACTGATGGCCTACACCTTTGAAGGCTATTGGAAAGATGTCGGTACAGTCGAAAGCTTGTGGCAGGCCAATATGGATCTTCTGAAAGCAGAACCTGATCTCAATCTGAATGACCAAACGTGGAGAATATACTCAAAGAATCCAAACCAGCCTGCCCAGTATATTTCTCCTGCAGCTACCGTACGCGGAGCTCTGATCAATGAAGGGTGTCGTATTTATGGCCAGGTGGAAATGTCGATCATATTTTACGGAGTACATGTGAATGAAGGGTCGATTGTGAAAGATTCAGTGATTATGCCTAATGTGAAAATAGGTAAAAATGTAAGAATCTATCGGTCTATTATTGCGGAAGGTAGTGTGATTGAGGACAATGCTGTAATCGGCAACCCATCCCCTGAGAGTGATATCACATTAATTGCAGATGAAGGGAGTGTCATGGCAACCAGTTATGCAGCCAATCATTAAGGAGGAGAATCTCATGGATCGTATGGCCGGCATTATAAACTTAGATCATGAACAGGATGTACTAGATGAACTCACTTATTTCAGGTGCGGAGCAGCGGTTCCCTTTGCGGGCCGTTACCGAATGATTGACTTTGCGATTTCGAATATGACGAATTCACGGATTGAATCGGTAGCCGTATTCACTCGTCGCAAATATCGTTCTCTAATGGACCATCTGGAGCAGGGGAAGGCATGGGAATTAGATCGGAAGCGCGGCGGATTGTTTATTTTACCCCCCGATTGGAACGACCCGACTGATATTTCCCGGGGTGACCTTCAGCATTTTCATAATAACATTGACTTTATTCATCGTACGTATGCTGACTATATTCTTGTGTCTGGCTCTCAAAACATTTGTAATATCAACTATCAAGACGTTCTTGAAGCGCACAAGGAATCGAACGCAGAAGTTACGGTTATATACAAAAAGGTGGAAGAAATATATCCAGAACATAACCTGGCTCATAAACTCAGTCTTGATGGGAATCAAAGAGTTACAGCAATTCATAATGACAAACAGAGTTCTAATGTGTATATGGATATGTATGTTATTGATAAAAACTTTCTGCACGAATTGATAGAAGAGGGGATTGCTCATGGAAGCTCACACTTTTTTCTGGATGGAATCAAAGGTAGGCTTCCGGATATTCACATTCATGCCTATGAGTATAAAGGTGTCCATGCCCTGATAAATTCAGTGGAAAGTTACTATCGCCATAGTGCGAACCTGCTTAATGACGCCCAGCATAATGAACTATTCAAAGAAGAATCCCCTATTTTTACAAAAGTAAAAAACGAAGCACCATCGAAGTATTCCCCGAATTCAAACGTCACAAATACGCTTGTGGCGAATGGATGTACAGTGGATGGCGAGGTAGAAGACAGTATTCTATTTCGTGGAGTCAAGATAGGAGAAGGGGCTGTTGTAAAAAATTCGATCATCATGCAGCGCTGCGAAATTGGCAGTGGAGCAGTGCTTGAAAATGTCATTTTGGATAAGGATTGTAAAATATCGCAAGGACGTACGTTAATTGGTGCACCAGAAAAACCCTTTGTGTTAGCGAAACGTAAAACCATGTAGATTTCCAGAAGGGAACTGTCTGAAGCTACGATTCCGGCAGTTCCCTTTTACATAATAACGAAAGCTGAGGAGTGGGTCATAGATGAACGTATTAATGGTTGGATCAGAGTGTACGCCTTTTATTAAAACGGGTGGTCTGGCAGACGTGCTTGGGTCTTTACCTCAAGCGCTAGTGGAGCAGGGACATCAAGTTCGGGTTGTGCTGCCTAAGTATGAAGAAATGGAGGAGGAGTGGAAGAGTCAGCTGACATTGTTACATAAACTGAATATACAGATTGGCTGGAGGAACCAGTATGCGGGAGTGGAGTATCTGGAGTATGACGGAATCCCTGTCTATTTTATCGATAATGAGTATTATTTTAAACGCTCCAATTTATATGGGTATGAGGATGAAGCGGAACGATTTGTATTTTTTAATAAGGCAGTACTTGAGATGGTACGAGCACTTGACTGGAGTCCTGATATTCTGCATTGTCACGATTGGCAGACTGGCCTAATACCTGTATTCCTGCATACTCACTATCAAAATGATGAAAAATTAAATGGTATGAAAACATTGTTTACGATTCATAATTTGAAGTATCAGGGGGTCTTTGCCGATTCAGTCCTGCACGACCTGATGGATTTGGACGAAAAGATGATGACAGAGGATCGGTTAGAGTTTTTCGGAGATATCAATTTTATGAAGGGCGCCTTAAATTATGCGGATGCGATCACAACAGTAAGTGAAACTTATGCAAAAGAGATTCAAACCCCTTATTATGGGGAAAACTTAGACGGAGTACTTAGAAAACAATCGGAGTGGTTAGCCGGGATTGTAAATGGGATTAATACAAAAGATTACAATCCACTAAGTGATGAATCTCTGGCATTCCCATTTCGAAGTTCATTATCGAAAAAAGTTCAAAATAAAATGTGGTTACAAGAAAAGCTGCAGTTGCCTGTGCGGAGAGATGTTCCTATGATTGGGATTGTTTCCAGGCTTGTTGAGCAAAAGGGATTTGACCTTATTGCCAGAGTTATGGACGAGCTTTTATATCACGAGGATATTCAGTTGGTGCTTCTAGGTACAGGTGAATACGATTACGAGAAAATGTTTGAGTGGGCCCAGGTAAAGTATCCAGAGAAGGTATCCGCGAATATTATGTTTAGTGAATCGCTATCCAGGCAGGTGTATGCAGCGAGTGATATGTTCCTTATGCCTTCCCGTTTTGAGCCGTGCGGGATTGGCCAGTTGATCGCATTGCGCTATTTAGCTGTACCTATCGTCAGGGAAACAGGCGGGCTCAAAGACACAGTCAAGCCGTTTAATGAACAAACAGAGGAGGGGAATGGGTTCACCTTTGCAAATTATAATGCTCACGACATGTTGTTTACGATCCGCCGTGCGCTTGAGCTTTACCACGAAGAAGATGTGTGGAAAAAGCTTGTAAAAAATATGGTGAAAACTCAATTCCCGTGGAAGTATTCTGCGCGTCGATATGGTGAGGTCTACCAATCGACGCTTCAAAAGCAGTGAACGAATGAATGGAGGAGACGGTATGTTTAACAGCAAAGAGGAATTCATACAGGCCTTTTCTGAAAAGCTGAGAACTACACTCGGGAAAGAAGTAAAAACAGCGACAGAACAAGATGCGTATCGATCCCTCGGTGCGTTAGTTAAAGATCATATCAATAAATATTGGCTGCAGACGAAGCAGCAATATGAGAAAAAACAACCTAAGCAAGTCTATTACTTTTCGATGGAATTTTTAATGGGGCGTCTGTTAAGCAACAATTTGTTGAATTTACAGGTGCTGTCACTAGTAAGGGAAGGTTTGACGGATTTAGGCTTTTCCCTGGCGGATCTTGAAGAGGAAGAAAATGATGCAGGACTCGGCAACGGCGGACTCGGCAGGTTAGCCGCTTGCTTTTTGGACTCCTTAGCATCTATGGGGCTGCCTGGTCATGGGTATGGAATCCGGTACAAATATGGTATGTTTGATCAAAAATTGATCGATGGCTATCAAGTTGAACTGCCAGATCCATGGCTTACTGATTCGTATATCTGGGAAGTGCGCCGTCCCGAAGAAGCTGTTGAAGTTCGATTTGGCGGTTATGTAGATACAGATATAACTTCTGAAGGTCTTTTGACTTTTGAGCACAAAGACTATGAGCAAGTGAGAGCTGTTCCATATGACGTGCCTGTCATCGGCTATCAGAATGAGACCGTTCATACACTACGGTTATGGTCAGCTGAGGCGACACATGAGGACACACTAGCCCAAGCTTCTAAGCAAACTAAATTTGGTAACTTTCTTACACAAAAGCGATCTTTAGAGGAAATTTCTGATTTTCTCTATCCCGACGATTCCCATGAAGAGGGTAAGAGGCTGCGATTGAAGCAGGAGTACTTCCTCGTTTCAGCTGGTGTGCAAAGTGTGCTTCGTTCATTTGAGCGTTTAGGGCTTCCGCTTTCTTCTTTTCCGGAAAAAACCGCTCTTCATATTAATGATACTCATCCTGTTCTCGTTATTCCTGAATTGATGCGCGTTCTCATTGATGAAAAAGGATTGACTTGGGAGGACGCGTGGGAGATCACACAATCGTCCGTGTCTTATACGAACCATACTACACTACGTGAAGCGCTGGAGACGTGGCCGATTGACTTAGTACGCGAGCTGTTTCCAAGGCTCTATATGATTATTGAAGAAATTAACGAGCGATTTTGCCAAAAAGTTTGGACGCAGGACCCGGGTGACTTTGAAAGAATTGCACAGCTTGCAATCATTGCTGACGGTCAGGTAAAGATGGCTCACCTGGCGATCGTGGGGAGCCACAGTGTGAACGGAGTTGCAAAACTGCACACGGAAATTTTAAAAAAGCGAGAAATGAAGAAGTTCTATGATGTTTTTCCTGAGCGATTTAATAATAAAACAAACGGTATTACTCACCGGCGCTGGCTTATGCACGCTAATCAATCGCTGGCGGACCATATTACGGAAGCGATTGGAAACCGTTGGGTTGCTCAACCCGAACGGTTATTGGATTTACTTGCAAAGAAAGAGGACACAGCTTTTTTAGATCAATTAGGAAAGGTTAAACAGCAAAATAAAAACAAGCTGGCTGCATTTATTAAGGATGTTACCGATATTACCGTCGACCCGCAGTCTCTGTTTGATGTTCATATCAAACGGCTCCATGGCTATAAACGCCAACTGCTAAATGCCCTTCACATTATGTACCTTTATCATGAATTGAAATCAAATCCATCCTTTGAGATGACACCTCGAACCTTTATTTTTGCTGCAAAAGCAGCTCCTAGCTATCACTTTGCTAAGAAGGTAATCAAACTCATTACGACGATTGCAGATGTGGTGAACAATGATCCGGACGTACAAGGGCTAATGAAAGTAGTCTTTCTGCCAAATTATTCAGTGTCTCTGGCTGAACGAATTATCCCGGCGACGGATGTTAGTGAACAAATTTCAACGGCGAGTAAAGAGGCATCCGGGACAGGAAATATGAAACTAATGATGAACGGGGCTTTGACACTGGGCACAATGGATGGAGCCAATGTTGAGATTCATGAATTAGTTGGAGATAACGCGATTTATACGTTTGGACTTAGTTCAGAAGAGGTGCTTCATTATGCACACCGTGATGGTTATTCTTCCAGAGAAGTGTATGAGACCGATGAACGTGTTCGCAGGACAATAGATCAACTTGTAAGCTATAGTCCATTTTCAGGAGGTGAAACAGAATTTCAGGATCTTTATGATTCGCTGCTCACGCACAATGATGAATATTTTGTTCTTAAAGATTTTGCTAGTTATATAGCTGCTCAGCAGAGAATTGGTTATGACTATCATCAAAAACGAGACTGGAATGTGAAGAGCTTAAAAAACATTGCTTATTCCGGGAAGTTTTCCAGTGACCTTACCATACAAAAATATGCATCACAAATATGGAATATACAGCCTGTGAAAATATTAAGGTAAAACTGGGAAGGGAGCGTCTATTGTGAAGCCTCAGGATATTTATCATAATAGTTTTGACCTTACGTACCGAGAACCATTTGGTGCAGCTCCAAATGGCTCTTCTGTTACGTTAACGATCGATATTAATCACCGACATCCTGTTTCATATGTGATCCTGCATTATATTTACGATAAAACAGATCGAGAAGAAACAATCGAAATGGATCGAGTGAGTGAGAAGCACCCGAGCAGTTCCTTTGAAGCTAGTATAATCATGCCAGAGGAACCTCAGCTCGTTTGGTATTTCTTTGAGGTGAAAATAGAGGAGGAAGTTCTTTATTATGGTCGATTGAATAATGAGGAAAGCGGGGAAGGAGAAATTCATAAAGAGGTTCCCCCCTCCTGGCAGATTACAGTGTACGATCCTAGTTATGAGACTCCCTCATGGTGGAAGCATGCAACAATGTACCAAATTTTCCCTGATCGATTCTATGCTTCAGGAAAAGTACAGCTTGAAGACGCCCCTAAGTCAAGTTTAATGCATACTCATTGGGATAACGATCCCTTTTATATTCGAAACGATCAAGAAGAAGTGGTTCGTTGGGATTTTTTCGGCGGGAATATAAATGGAATTATTAAAAAACTTGACTATATACAATCGCTAGGAGTTACGGTCATTTATTTGAATCCTGTCTTTGAGGCTGAAAGCAATCATCGCTATGACACAGGTGATTACCACAAGATAGATCCTCTTCTAGGTACGAAAGAAGAGTTCGAGCAGCTAATGACAAAGGCAGCCGATCTGGGGATTGAAATCATGCTTGATGGTGTATTTAGTCATACAGGGAGTAATAGCAAATACTTTAACCAGAGAGGTCAGTATGAAACAGTTGGAGCCTATCAATCTATGAAATCTCCCTATTATTCGTGGTACAACTTTTATGATTATCCTGACAATTATCAGGCATGGTGGGGAATTGGGACGCTGCCGACCTTAAATAAAGAGGATGAAAGCTATCGGAATTTCCTGATTCACGAAGATAGCAGTGTGATAAAGACGTGGCAACGATCCGGTGTGAAGCATTGGCGTCTAGATGTGGCAGATGAACTGACGGATGATTTGATTAAGCAGATCAATTGTCAGCTTAAGGAGTACGATTCGTCGAGTGTACTATTAGGTGAAGTATGGGAGGATGCATCCAATAAAACAGCCTATGGAAAACGAAGGGACTATTTCTTAGGCGGAGTGTTGGATTCTGTCATGAATTATCCTTTACGTGATGTAATGCTTGGTTTTATAAAAGGCGAGGTAGATGCTTATTACCTTGATCGTCGTCTTCTGACTCTAAGTGAGCATTATCCCAAACAATTCTTTTATTCTCTCATGAATATGTTGTCCACTCATGATGTTGAGCGAATTAAAACACTGCTAGCCGAATTTTTGCCAGAGGATTTGGATAGTAATAAGAGAGCTGAATTAGTTCGTAAACAGATACAGGCGCTAAGCCTCTGGCTCTATACCTTCCCTGGCGTCCCCTCTTTATATTATGGAGATGAAGCTGGTTTAACTGGGGGAGAAGACCCTGATAATCGTAAACCTTACCCATGGGGCAGGGAAGATCAGCATCTGATTTCGTGGTATAAAACGATCGGAAACATAAGAAAGAAACATCCATCACTTAGAACAGGGAGTTGGAACTCGCTCACTCCACACGAAGATGTCTATGGCTATGAACGTTTAATTGAACACGGGGTTGATCATTTTGGGGATCCCTCAGCCGACGAGCATTTATTATATATAATGAATCGTAATGTTAGTCAGGAAAGACAAG
Source organism: Halobacillus ihumii (assembly GCF_902726645.1). Classification (NCBI taxonomy): domain Bacteria; kingdom Bacillati; phylum Bacillota; class Bacilli; order Caryophanales; family Bacillaceae; genus Halobacillus; species Halobacillus ihumii. The sequence goes on along the minus strand of NZ_CACVAO010000001.1, from coordinate 1,898,242 downwards.
TGACCTTGCCAGCACGAAAAGGAAAATGGCAGCACTTGATTAACAAAAACCAAATGTTCCACGTGAAACAAAATGAATTGACGATCACACTTGAACCTTGTGAAAGTTTACTGCTAAGGCGTTTGAATTAGGCAGAATGTTAAAAGTGAGATGTGAACCAAGTTGGCAATACCCTATTTCTTTTACCCACAATTTTATATAACTACCACATGGTGAAGCTTGGAATTTTTGAAACCACGCATGCTATACTTGTCTATAAACTAGTGAATTTCTTAAACGAAGGAGCGATAATAATGGGGTTTCTAGATGGTTTAATGGGAAACGCAAGTGAAGTTGATCGCGAGGAAATTGCCAAAGAGCTTGAAGAAGTACTTGTAGACGGCGAAGATTTTCAAAGTGGTTATAAGGTATTAAGAGATTCTTTTATCTTCACAAATAAACGTTTAATCTTAATTGATAAGCAAGGAATGACAGGGAAGAAAGTAGAGTATCATTCGATTCCTTACAAGAGTGTTACCCATTTTAGTGTAGAAACTGCTGGTGGCTTTGACTTAGAGTCGGAGCTGAAAATATGGTTGTCTGGAAGCAGTGAACCAATTGGGAAAACGTTTAAGAAAGACAGCCCAATTCAAGAAGTACAAAGAAGCCTTGCTGAGTATGTGTTATAAATTTTAAAGTTCAGCTTTTCCAGTAGTATAGGAAAAGCTGACTTTTTATTGTTAACTTTAGAATCGCCAACTATAGGTTAACCGTAAATATAATCAAGTTGACAATTTGTTATGAATAAGATATCTTCACTACATACATATTGAAAAGCAGGTGTTGATAGTGAAGCTCAAAACAATGGTTTATGCATCTTTATTTGCGGCAATAATCGGGGCGCTAGGTTTGCTGCCGCCTATTGTCACACCTTTTACGCCAGTACCTATAACGGCGCAAACTCTAGGAGTAATGCTGGCAGGCTCTATATTAGGTGCCAAACGGGGCGGGTTAAGTCTATTAGTCTTTGTTTTACTCGTTTCAATCGGTGTACCATTGCTCTCAGGAGGTCGAGGAGGACTCGGGGTGCTTTTCGGTCCTTCCGGCGGCTATATTATGGCTTGGCCAATTGCAGCTTTTTTCATTGGGGCTTTTGTAGAACTTTTCTGGAAAAAGCTCAATATAGGCCTCTATATAGCTATTAATGTGGTGGGGGGAATTATCTTAGTTTACGCGTTTGGGGTGACCTACCTTTCCATCATGACAGAAACGCCTTGGGCTAAGGCGGCATGGGCGGCATTGGTTTTTATCCCAGGTGACCTTGTAAAGGTTGTTGCAGCCTCCTTACTAGCTAAACAAATTAATCGGGTTTATCCATTAATTGAAATGGACAGACGTATTCATAAAACATCTAAAGCGGCCTAAGAAGAAGGTTTGCCTTATTCGGGGCAAACCTTTTTTAAGACATAAAAGTAGAGAGAGGTGTGCAGAGTGTCTGTTATCGGTACGAGCATAAGAGAAGTAGCTGAGAGATATCCTGAGCGGATAGCTATAGAAACGTGGAGGGAGCAAATCAGTTATAAGGAGTTCTATCAGTCTACTCAACTCCTTCAGCGTAAACTCACATTTTTATTTCCTAAAGGCAAGGGAAAAAAGATTGGGTACTTGCTTCCTAATGAACCAAAATGGATAAAACTATTTATAGCCATCAGTTCAATGGGAGGGATTGCAATTCCATTCGACCCTAAATGGAGTCCACTCCAGTTATCCGAGGTTATAAAAGATGCTGAACCAGATCTAGTGGTCTATGATCAGGCTTTTGCTCATCAATTTGAAGGTATAAATACAGTTAAAACCTTTACGTTAGAAGCTTTAGAGCTGCTTTCTCCAACTGGTGAGGTGGTGAGTGATTTTTCCGGTCAGGACCCATTTTATATAGGATATACATCAGGTACTACAGGACAGCCGAAGGGTTTTATAAGAAGTCATGCATCCTGGGCGGATTGTTTCTCCCTGGGACGTCAGGTTTTTTCCTTAACAGAAGAAGATAAGATACTATGTCCTGGCCCCCTTGTTCATTCACATTTTCTGTATGCTGCTATGCAGTGTTTACATATAGGGTCCACCTTACATCTGTGTTCCTCTTTCTCTGCGGACGAAGTTTGGGAACTTCTTCATACAAGATCCATTACGGTAATGTATATGGTTCCGACTATGTTTGAAGCATTGACTAGGATAAGGGGCAGTAAGGTGAGCAATCATTTAACTACATTAATCTCTTCTGGGGCAAAGTGGAGAGGTCATTCTAAGGAAAAAGTTAGTGCAGTGTTTCCGCATGCATCTGTTTATGAATTTTACGGGGCTTCTGAATTAAGTTTCGTTAGCTTTCGTAAGGTGAATGACGACACTCTGCCTGAAGGTTCGCTCGGGAAGCCTTTCCCGAGTGTAGAGATTTCAATTCTCTCGGACAGCGGACAACCTGTACCCCAAGGGGAAGTTGGTACTCTGTTTGTGAAGAGTCCATGGGTGTTCAATGGATATGTAAATCGACCTGAGGAAACGGCAAAGGTTTTTCATGGTGATTGGGCCACGGTTAATGATCTGGCATTTGTTAATGAAGAAGGTCATATCATCCTAAAAGGTCGGAAACAGAATATGATCATTAGCGGTGGCCTTAATATTTACCCTGAAGAGGTGGAACAGGTGATCCAAAGACATTCGGCTATTCAAGAAGCTGCTGTGCTGGGTGTGGAGGATGAGTATTGGGGTCAGAAGGTGGTGGCTTTTGTGACTCTTGCAGAAGGAAGGAAATTAGTTATGGACGAGGTGAATGCTTACATAGCTAAGGTTTTGCCTAAATATAAATGCCCAAAAGAATGGATCCAGTTACAAAAGTTCCCTTATACAGGAAGCGGAAAAATAGCCAGGAAGAAACTTCAAATCCCTAAAAGGAGCAGTTAGATGAAGGATGCAGTCATAGTCAAGGCGAAGCGGACACCGATAGGAAAGGTTGGAGGAATACTCTCCCACCTTCCACCTGAAAAGCTCATTAAACCAGTTCTCAAAAGTTTAATAGAGGGGATCAATCCTGCTGAAATCGATGATGTGATCCTGGGGAATGTTGTAGGGCCTGGAGGGAATATCGCACGGCTGTCCTCGTTAGAAGCCGGCTTACCCGTGACTATTCCTGGTGTAACGATAGACAGGCAGTGTGGATCCGGTCTAGAAGCGATTAATCTAGCAGCACGTTTAGTTCAGTCAGGTGCTGGAGCCATTTTTATCGCTGGAGGGGTTGAGAGTACGAGTCTGGCACCATGGAAAGTGAAGAAACCTGTCTCTATTCATGACCCAAGAGGGCCTGAACTCTATACGCGAGCACGTTTCTCCCCTGAATCAATAGGAGATCCTGAGATGGGAGAAGCGGCTGAAAATGTGGCTGAACATTATGGTGTCACACGTAAAGAACAAGATGAATGGGCTTATCTAAGTCATATGAAGGCTGTTGAGGCCCAACATGAAAACAGATTTGAGGAGGAGGTCATTGCAATAGATGGAGTACATCAAGATGAGGGTCCACGTCCAAATACGTCCCTTGCAAAATTATCTACTCTTGCACCCGTTTTTAAGCATGGTGGCACGGTAACCGCAGGAAATGCTTGCCCAATGAATGATGGGGCGGCTGCCGTCCTGGTGATGTCTCGGGAGAAATGCCGCGAGCTAGGTCTAAAGCCAATAGCTCGGTTTGTTGATAGTACGACAGCGGGGGTAGATCCTCACTTGCTTGGTATTGGCCCGATTCCTGCTGTGAAAAAATTGTGGAAGCGCCAGGGATTATGCTCAAAGGATATTGACCTTGTGGAATTCAATGAGGCATTCGCTTCTCAGGTTATAGCTTCATTAAATAGCCTGGAAATTCCATACGAAAAAGTGAATCAATCCGGTGGCGCACTGGCTTTAGGGCATCCTTATGGGGCGTCAGGATCCATACTCGTGACACGGTTAATGTCTGAGATAGCCAGGGGGAGCAAGGTAAGTCGAGGACTCGCTACGCTCGGTATTGGCGGTGGAATGGGGCTTGCGACTTTATTCGAATCAATGGAAGACATAGTATAGCAAGGTTTTTTGATATCGAAGACACTAAAACAGTACTTAGAAATGCAAATGAAAAGCGGTACCCAACCAATCATATGCTATGCTGCCATATCCCTACAGGACTCAGGGAGTGGCAGCATATTTTTTTTAATGGCTAAAACAGATTAATCCGATATAAAAATCTTTTCTTGCCATTTATGGTAAACATAGATAACGAACGAGAGTCCAAAAGTAACGAGTAAATATTGCCAGGAAGAGATCTGGTTATACTCTGATATACCCAATTTTTTTAGTGTAGGCAGAGCGATAAAACACATAATGAAATCAAGTATAAAATTTACCACAATATACAGTAGAAACTTATTGGATGTTAGCTTGAAAATCCAGAATGTCCCGACTGAAAAAATCCCATAGGCAAAACTAACGTCAATCATATAACCCCAGGGTACTATGTATTCATGGATGGTCCACCACTTATAGGTGTAGGCAATTTGAAAGATGATGGTCATTAAAAATGCAGTAAAGATTGTAACAGGCATATACCTTCTAATGGTTTCCTTGGAAGCAAAGAATAGTGTGAGCCATGGTAGAAATAAAGAAGCATACAACAAAACGTTTACCATCATTTAAAACTCTCCAATACAGTAAAGATCCTTTCTATGTATTATTTCTAAAGGTCCCAAGTATATTCACTCGAATTACTTTTTTTGGAAATTAGATGGTGGTTATAAATAGAATTTGGTAGTTGTGAAACAATAAATTAATGTTTGGAAGGGGTGTATATTGAATATGGAAAACTTTAAAGATGAGTACAATAAAAGTTTTATCAATGGCCAATGGGTAAATGGCGACACAGGGAAAAATTATGACATTTTAAATCCATACGACGAGTCCGTGATCACAACGGTGCAGTTAGCTTCATTACTACAACTGAAACAGGCATATGAAATTGCTGAGGATAGACAAAAAGATTGGGCACATTCTTCTGTTAAAAACAGAAAGGAAGTCCTTCGCAAAGCAGCCGAATTTTTGGAAAACAATCGTGAGGAAATTATTCGTATTGCTAATCTAGAAACAGGTGGTACGTTGCTAAAGGTCGAATTGGAATTAAACCTGACGATTGATGTTTTGAAAGAGACGTTCAATTATATAGATAGCATAGACGATATAAAAGAGGTTCCTGCTTCGATTGATGGGAAAAGAAATAAAATTTACCGGCAGCCATTAGGTGTGATTTCATCTATCTCTCCATTTAATTTTCCGATGAATTTATCGATGCGATCGATCGCGCCTGCGCTTGCATTAGGAAACACAGTTGTCCATAAAGCAGATTTACAAGTAGGTTTAACTGGTGGATCAATTCTAGCACGTGCGTTCGATTACGCTGGATTGCCAGACGGTGTATTTCAGTCTATTCTGACAACTCCGGATGAAATTGGTGACGAGATGCTGGAAAACCCCGTGGTGCAACTAGTTGCATTTACTGGCTCTACAGGCTTTGGGAAACACATTGGGGAAATTGCTGGTAAAAACCTAAAACGGGTAGCATTGGAGCTTGGAGGGAATAACCCTTTTCTCGTATTACGAGATGCTGATATTGAAAAGACTGTCGATGCAGCAATATTTGGTAAATTTATGCACCAGGGACAAATATGTATGTGTATTAATAGGATTATTGTCCATAAAGATTTATATCAACAATTTACGGAAAAATTTGTTGAACGTGCTTCCCGACTACCTTATGGCGATCAAACTGACCCTGATACAGTAATTGGGCCGCTAATCAATAAAAAGCAGGCAGAAGAGGTAATGAACATCATTGAAAAGGCTGAAAAAGATGGGGGGAATGTTGCCTTGAAGGGAAAAAGGGAAGGAAATTTGCTCACACCGCATGTTTTTATCGATGTAAAAAACACGGATGACATCGCACAGACAGAATTGTTTTCACCTGTTGTCTCCTTGATCAGGGCAGATTCTGATGATCATGCCATTGAATTAGCGAATGATACGATTTATGGACTGACCTCTGCGATATTTACATCTGACTTAGAAAAAGGAGAAGCATACGGCTTGAAGATTGATAGTGGCATGACACATGTCAATGACCAAACGGTAAACGATGCGGCGAATGTTCCGTTTGGCGGAAATAAACAAAGTGGCTTAGGACGATTTGGGAATCCGTGGGTCATAGAGGAATTTACTAAATTGAAATGGATTTCGGTACAAGAAGAATATAGAGAATTCCCTTTTTAAAAAATTAAAAGGACAAGTACAGCATTATTCCTTAATGATGTATTTGTTCTTTTTCTATGATTTCATATGACTGAGAATTAAATATGGAGGGAGGAAAGAAGGTACTTTGGTACGTTATATAGAAAGAAGGATGTTGTAAAGATATCTTTTCAGCTGCTAGATGATTAAATGAGCTAAGCGGGATAAGGAGTCGTACGGAATGAGAACTAATTCACAGGAGAGATTTCAAGACAAACGTATAGATATGAAAAAAGTATTATCCATTATTGGCATCATCTTTGTTGCCTTTAACTTACGTCCAGCCATTACATCAGTTGGACCACTCATCAGTTCAATCAAGGCAGATATAGGCCTGTCCAATGCTGCTGCAGGGTTTATTACAACACTGCCTTTGTTAGCATTTGCGATCTTTTCTTTTCTTGCACCAAAGTTTGGTCAACGCTTTGGATTAGAACGGGTAGTATTTGCAGGTTTACTGACTTTAATAGCGGGGATTTTGATTCGGTTTATTTCAATGACATTCACCTTATTTGCAGGAACCGCTTTAATAGGTATTGGTATTGCCATATCCAATGTACTGTTACCCGGGATTGTAAAGGAAAAATATCCTCAAAAGGTGGGCCTGGTAACAGCCGTTTATACCACTTGCATGTCTGTCTTTTCAGCGGTTGGCACAGGGCTTAGTATTCCTTTAGCTGAAGGATTTGGGCTTGGATGGGAAAAAGCACTCGTATGCTGGGTCGTGTTAGCTATTCCGGCTGCAATAATCTGGGTGCCTCAACTACGAAAACCGGCTAAAGCAGATGATGTAAAGACACCTGCACTGCAGAACGGTTCGATATGGCGTTCGAAAATTGCCTGGCAAGTTACCATTTTTATGGGATTACAATCGTTTTTATTTTATTCTATGATTGCGTGGCTGCCTGAAATCCTCAATGGCAGAGGGGTTAGTATCTCAACAGCAGGGTGGATGGTATCTGTCATGCAGTTAACGGGGTTGCCGATGACCTTCCTGACTCCGGTGCTGGCTTCCCGGTTTAATAATCAAAGAGGAATTGTTGGAATGATCGGCTGCCTTTATACAACAGGCTTGTTAGGAGTATTGTTCGCAGAAGGCATTCCCTTATTGGTTCTGAGTGTCATGCTGATCGGGATTGGCCAAGCTTCATCTATCAGTCTGGCGCTTACCTTGCTTGGGCTTCGGGCAGCTAATGCTCGGCAAAGTGCTGCACTGTCTGGGATGTCTCAATCGATTGGATATTCACTTGCTGCTGTGGGGCCGGTATTAATCGGTATACTGCTGGATATTACCGCATCGGTGACAGTTCCAATACTATTGTTCATCGCCATTATAGTTGTAATGGTAACAGCTGGTTTAGGAGCAGGAAGGAATCAGACGGTTTTTCAACAGAGCAAAGAACCTCTTCGGTAATAGACAGAAGCATAACACTCACGTTATAAGCTAGGCTCGGACATAACTTAAAAAAGCATATCATTCTATTAATATCAGTTCGGGTTGTACACTTGGAAAGATTACTACCATCGCTTCGTAAAAATACTTCGCTTTCCGCGGCCCCACAGGACGTGGGGTCGTTCGGTGTTGGCACACGACGTGCCGAACTTAACCGAACATCCTCTAAAAAGTCGAGCTTCCTCGGAAAGCAAAGGACGCTTTCCTGTGGGATCTTTGGGTCGTGCTGTTCCCGCAGGAGTCTTCGCATTTTAACTACGCTAATTATCTGCGTTTTAAGTCATTTTTTATCGTTCGTTTTTTGACATCATTGCTTTTACTTATGTTCCTGCCTTTAATGTTATATGGGGGATCATATATCCACTTACTAGGATAGTAAGAATCAGAAAAAAACCATGCACAACAATTACCTTAAAAAACTAATACTTCTCTATGCCTTTGACAATGCCTTTTGCCACTTGCTCGCGGTAATCTTCGCTTTTTAACAATTCCGCGTCTTTTTTATTCGAGACAAACCCCGTTTCTACAAGAATTGCTGGCATATCAGTATGACGCAAAACATAATAATCCGCTTTAAACACCCCGCGACTCAGGTTATTAGTTTCAGAGATAACGTGTTCCTGGACTAAATCTGCAAGATCTCTTGCATCTGAGCTCCCTGCACTATAAAAGGTTTCGATGCCTTTAGCGCTAGAGTCATAGTATCCGTTGGCATGAATACTGACAAAAAGGTCGCCTTCCCAGGTATTGGCCATCTTTACACGATCTTCAAGGGTAACAAAGGTATCATCTGTTCGCGTCATTAAAACATCATAACCTTTTGCACGCAGTGTAAATTCAACGAGCTTAGCGATTTCTAGAATAACGTCTTTTTCCTGAAGAGAATTTCCGATGGCTCCGGGATCTTTACCTCCATGACCAGGATCGAGAATAATGCGTTCGATCTCCTGTCTCTCAGATTGATAAGGTTTTTCCTCCCTGGCCTCGTCTGGTTTTCTCACACGCTTCTCTTCGATTCGTTTTTCTTCCTCAACGCGCTCCCAAGCACCTTCTGACAGAAAATCGGTGCTTACAAAACCTAGACGTCCTTGATAAGTGATTTGCCCCCAGCCATTCTCAAGATCAATATACTCAACTTGTTCCCCTGGTAAAAGACTTCCGATCACCGTAGCATTCAAACTAGGTGCTTCCCGAACATTTAAGGACAATTGGGTGTCAACTTCGCCTGTTTGTGCAGCTTTTACTGGCGTGGTGATCACCAGCGTAGATGTAACTGTCAGGACAAACAATAGAATTACCTTGATCGAACGCATGTTCAAATTCATACATAACTCCTCCTGGCTATTAATAGTGCAACTTTTATTCTATGAAAGGTAGTGGATCATACTATTAATCTTGGACAAGTTTTAAATGATATATTCAGTAACACGCTACCAGGAGAATATTTGACAAAAAACTCTAAAATGCAAGCATTTTTTCATAATCTTTAGTAGAATAGTAGTTAATTGAATAGGCGAAGAAAACAGGCGTGATGTCACTCATCACTTAAAAGGGAAGTTGGTTCAAATCCAACGCGGTCCCGCCACTGTACTTGCGAGCAATCTGCACGATTCCACTGTGTCATAAGCATGGGAAGGAGCAGAAAGCCATGACCATAAGCCAGGAGACCTACCTGTTTTTCTCACCAATAACCTACGCGGATAGGAGGTGTTTAGTAAAAAAGGAGTTCTGCTTATATGTCCATTCAGTGGAATTGCAAATCCTTGAATGTACACATCTTCATTGCGAGATGTGTTTTTTTTATGCTCAAAAATAGATTCATTACAGGGGAGAGGTTAATTTGAAACGTTTATTGAATTACATACTCATGCTTCTAATGACGATCAGTTTGCTGGCAGGCTGTTCAAGCAATGAGAACTCTGGTCAATCAGAGGAAAGCCAGAAAGAAGACGCTGCAAATACAGAAGAAACCCAAGGTGCATACCCTCTTACGGTAAAGGATTCAGCGGGTAATGAGGTCGTACTGGAGGAAGACCCTGAACGAATTGTCTCATTGATTCCCAGTAACACAGAAATAACGTTTGCCGTCGGTGCAGGTGAACAGGTTGTCGGCGTGTCAAAGCATGACAACTATCCCGAGCAGGTGAATGAAATTGACAAGATTGGCGGCATGCAAATTAACACGGAGAAAGTCTTGTCATTAAAGCCTGACCTCGTGCTTGCACATGGGTCCAATGCTCATAATTCACAAGCAGCCATTAAGCAGATCCGCAATGCAGGGATTCCGGTTTATGTAGTTAAGAACGCAACTGATTTTAAGGGCGTATACGAAACGATTCAATCGATTGGTAAATTAGTAAATGAGCAGGAGAAAGCGAACAGCATTGTAGCTGGAATGAAGGATAAGTTAAAGAAAATTAAGGAAAAAGCATCTACGATCGAAGACCCTAAAAGTGTTTTTGTTGAAGTATCCCCGGCACCGGAAATTTATACGACTGGAACGGGCACATTCATGAACCAAATGCTTGAGGCGATTAATGCGAAGAATGCTGCTGCCAGCCAAGAAGGTTGGGTGAAAATGAATGAAGAGGCCATTATTAGTTTGCAGCCTGACGTCATCATTACTACCTATGGCTATTATACAAAGAACCCTGTCGAAAAAGTTCTCAGTCGAGAAGGATGGGAACAAGTACCGGCTATTAAAAATGAACAGGTATTTGATGTTCATTCTGACATTGTTACACGTGCGGGCCCACGTTTAATAGAGGGTGTAGAGCGGTTAGCCGAAGCCGTTTATCCGGAAACGTTCGGTGATGAATAAACCGTTGGCTTATATAGGGAGTTTTATGATTTTAATAGGCGCTTGGCTGGCCGGCGTGGCCGTTGGCAGTGTGCCTATTCCGCTCCCTGTCATTATCGGGGCTATAGCAGAAGCGGTTAGTCCTTATCAATCAACCATTGACCCTATAAACATCAGTATTATTGTAGATGTTCGCCTTCCGCGTGTCGTGTTAGCTGGATTAGTGGGTGCCTCCCTAGCTATAGCTGGAGCATCCTTCCAAGGGCTGCTGCAAAATCCATTAGCGGACCCTTATACACTAGGTGTATCTTCAGGTGCCTCAGTTGGGGCGGTGTTGGTGTTATTTGTAGGCTTTTCTTTCCCGGTTTTCTCAGCTTTTACGCTTCCTATTGTCAGTATCAGTACGGCAGTCCTTACTCTGCTTTTTGTTATTGTTTTTGCACGCATGCTTGATCGCACGCTTTCTATTGAGACGTTGATACTGACAGGGATTGTCATGGGTTCTTTCCTTGGCTCGGTTATTTCACTCATGATTGCCTTGACTGGAGAAGAACTTCGGCAAATTGTCGGCTGGCTCCTCGGAAGTGTTGCGATGCGGGGATGGAATCATGTTGGGTTACTGTTCCCCTTTTTTGCGGTTGGGGTGTTGCTTCTGTTGACTCAGGGACAGGAATTAAATGCTATGTCCTTAGGGGAAGAACGGGCCAGACAGCTTGGTGTTCCTACGGAAAAGAGGAAAACACTAATATTATTAGCTGCTTCGATCCTAACGGGGGCAGCAGTTGCGGTATCTGGAACCATTGGTTTTGTTGGTCTAGTCGTCCCTCATATTTGCCGGCGGCTTTTCGGTACGGACCATCGGCATCTTATTCCGTTGTCCTTGATTAATGGAGCGACCTTCTTAATACTGGCGGACCTTATATCCCGAACAATAATTGCCCCTGCTGAGCTGCCAATCGGGGTGATTACTTCTCTTATAGGAGCGCCAATTTTTGCTTTTATTCTTTATCAACAGAGGAAAAAGGGGGCGAGTGTATGATTCAGGTAACGAACATGACAGGGGGATATGACGCGCAGCCGATTGTTAATGATGTCGACTTTCAAGTCAACCGTGGTGAGTTTTTTGGCGTGGTTGGTCCTAATGGAAGTGGAAAAACAACCTTATTTAAATTGATGAGTGGAATTCTTCCATTGTGGAAAGGAGAAGTGATGGTTGACCAGCAGCCACTTGAACACTATGGCCGTAAACAGCTGGCCAGGAAAATAGCAACCCTGCCCCAGATTCAACAGAGCTTCTTTTCCTATAATGTTTTTGAAACCGTGATGATGGGGCGTTATGCTTATCAATCTGGTTTCTTAAAACAGCCTGCGGAACGGGATAAGGAAGTCGTCCGGAATGTGCTCGAACAAACGGGACTAACGGAAATGAGTTCGCTTCCTCTCCATCAATTAAGTGGAGGAGAAAAACAGCGTGCTTATTTGGCTCAAGCCCTGGCTCAGGAACCGGATATTCTGCTGTTAGATGAACCCACGAACCACCTTGACTTTAGTTATCAAAAGCAGCTGTTGGATGAAATGAAACAGCTGTCTTTATCGGATCAGTTGACAGTTGTCTCCATTTTCCACGATTTAAATACTGCTGGTCTTTATTGTGATCGATTGTTATTGATGGATCATGGAAAGGTGATTCATCTAGGTAAACCAGAGGAAGTCATTCAAAAGTCTTTACTTGAGCAAGTCTATCATTCTTCCATTGCCGTTCACGCCAATCCGACGGTATCAAGCCCGCAAATGAACTTGCTTCCAAGTTATGCTTCAGATGACAAAAGAACTACCATAACACCTGAACTTGTGAAAGCCACGGAGGAAAAGGTTATCGTAAGTACATGCAAGCCGCTTAAAACCTTTTCCTCTGCTCTCATGGGGGGAGGATTTGGCTGGTATCGGAATTTCGTGAACTGTCATGTAGATAAAAGTTTTACTTGTGGTTCTCCTGACCAATTCCTAGTAGGAAGGTGTCAACAATGGGGCCTGGCTGAGCAGGATACTTTAGCGATGATGACAGCAGCTTACCTGCCTGATTATTCAGAGCTGTTTTTCAAGGGAGACGGTGTTTCAATATTGATTGTAGTTACAGCTGGACTAGGTAATGCAGTAGATGTTGTTTACGGGGAGAAGCATGTGGAGACGAACAATCCGGGGACTATAAACACATGGATCTTCGTTGAGGGCAATCTGTCTGAACAAGCATTTATTCAGGGTATCGTAACAGCGACGGAAGCGAAAACGAAGGCTATTTCAGATTGTGGAATTAAAGATCCACTGACTAATACAGGAGCAACAGGAACTTCCACCGACAGCATGATGATAGCAAGTACTCAAACTGGAAAGAGTCTGGAATATGCCGGTCCAATCACTTTATTAGGAAGCAAAATTGGGCGGATGAGTTATGAAGCAACAAAAGAAGCCATTGAACGTTATTTGGAAAGAATGAGTCGTTCATGATCACACATCTTATTGCTTTAAGCTGCGCATTTTTACTGGATATCTGGCTGGGTGACCCGCGGTGGCTGCCACATCCTGTCCGGATGATAGGAAATTTGATCCAATTTTTTGAAAATCGATGGAATAAAGGAAAGTTTCGACGCTTTAAAGGGATGGTTATGGTTCTAATCGTATGTGGTGCAGTCTATGTCATGACATGGCTTGTTATGACACTCAGCTATCATGTTCATGTCGTGCTCGGTGCAGCCATAGAGTCTCTATTGATTTGGACAACGATCGCATTAAGAGGTTTGAAAGAAGCATCACAGGAGGTGTATGAGCCGCTAATGGAGTCCAACTTTACCCGTGCGCGCCATAAATTATCGATGATTGTTGGCAGAGATACCGAACATCTAGATGAATCCGAAATAGCGAGAGGTACAGTTGAGACAGTGGCTGAAAACACAAGTGACGGTATAACAGCACCACTTCTGTTTGCCTTTCTTGGGGGTGCACCGTTTGCTATGCTGTATCGTGCCGTGAACACATGTGACTCAATGGTCGGGTACCGGCACGATCGATTTTACCTTTTTGGCTGGGCTTCAGCTCGATTGGACGATGTGTTGAATTTGATTCCAGCCCGGCTGACATCGGTGTTGCTTTTATTAGTAGAGAAAACTCATTTTCAAACGAAGAAAGAAGCTATGACGTTATTGTTCCTTCATTCCAAGCGTCATCCCAGTCCGAATAGCGGCTGGGGCGAAGCAGTATTTGCTATTTTATTAGGCATTCAACTTGGCGGGGAAAATCGTTATTTTGGCGAAGCATCGTTTAGACCTACGATTGGCATCCCTTATAAGAAGATGGGGGCTGAACATATTAAAGCCGCTCAAAACTATATGATGCGAGCTGCTCTTTATATTTTGACATTACTATGGATAGGAGGTGCCGCCATTGAACTGGCCGTCACATGGAGCTAATCCGCACTATTTAACAGACCCATTACGGCTCCCAAAAGTTACCCATGATTTTAGCGTGAACGTGAATCCACTAGGGCCTCCCCCGTGGCTGCAGGAAAAATGGAGTGATTTTTTCGAGCTCATAACAGATTATCCGGACCCTCATAACGAAGACTTACGTCAGACCATTGCACGGAAGGAGGGGGTTTCGGCGAAGCAAGTCCTAGTTGGGAACGGTGCATCTGAATTGCTTAGCTTAATTGGGCGAGTGTTTGCTGGCAAAAAGCTATTGATTGTTGAACCGACTTTTTCAGAATACCGAACGATTGCAAAGGCGAATCAATGTACCATCGATTCTATTTTTCTAACAGAGTCAGAAGGGTGGGAATTGCCTGTAGAACGGATCAAATCGAAGCTTCGTGACGCAGACCTCGTGATGATTTGCAATCCCAATAATCCTACAGGCATCGCTTACAAACAAAGTGGATTGGTTGACTTGCTGGGTGAGTTGGAAAAAAGAGAGATTTCACTGTTAATCGATGAAGCATTTTATGATTTTGTTCACAACGAACCATCACTTATTCAGGATGTGAACAAATTCTCTAACCTAATTATTTTGCGTTCACTGACAAAGATGTACTGTATTCCGGGGATAAGAATCGGCTACCTTGCTGGCTCTGAGAAGATGGTTGAAAGGTTCGCGGCCCACCAACCGACGTGGAGCGTTAACGCCCTGGCGCAGCAGGTGGCTATGCTATGTCTCAACGATGATACTTACCGGCAGGAGACGAGAGAGCTCATACATAGCGAGAAAGAACGGATTTTCCCTCGGCTTCAGAACCTGGCTTTTACTGTATCAAATACTGAGGTGAACTACTATTTATTAGGAGGATTTCCGTCCTTGAGTGACACGTTGCTCCCTTTTTTATTGAAAAACCGAGTGGCGGCCCGGCACACACATAATTTCCCGGGCTTAGATGGGGATTACGTGCGAATAGCGGTCCGCACGCAACAGGAGAATGACTACTTGCTGGATCTTCTTGAAAGGTGGGTGCGAACATGATGGCCTTTATCTGTGGAGGTGTAAGGAGTGGAAAAACAAGTTACGCCGAGAAGCGTACACTGGAGTCAAAGCTGCCCTATCTCCATTACTTGGCTACGGGAGTAGTAACAGATTCTGAGATGCATGAGCGGGTAACCCGCCATCAAAAAGACCGTCGTCAAAGTCTTCGGTCGTGGAAGACATGGGAACAACCGACGGCTATCGGCAAGCTTTCGTTTACGGGAGATGACGCGATATTGATTGACTGCCTTACTACATGGGTCATGAATGAAATGCTGGAGCAGGAGGACAAGGAGCCGGATGATATGATTAGTTTTTTAATTGAACAGCTTGATCGACTTATTACCGCTGCTGGAGAAGTCTATATGATTTCAAACGATCTTAGCCGTGACTTTCTTTCTGACAACGAAATGGTACGCGACTACCTTTACATTCTTGGTTCGATACATAAATATGTTGTTAAGCAGTCCGATCAAGCTATCGAGATGGTATTTGGCCGGCCTGTTTACCACAAGGGGGGAGAGGCATGAAGGGTGTAATGATTCAAGGAACGGCTTCTAATGTAGGAAAAAGTTGGATTGCTACAGGGTTATGCCGAGCACTCGTAAATCGGGGCATACGGGTTGCTCCCTTCAAATCACAGAATATGTCTAACAATTCTTATGTCACTGTAAATAGCCAAGAAATTGGACGCGCACAAGGTGTTCAGGCTGAAGCAGCCCGGGTTGAAGCAACCGTTGATATGAATCCCATTTTACTTAAACCTACAAATGATCAGCGTGCTGAAGTAATAATCCATGGAGTCAGTCAAGCTTCTTGGTCGGGGTCAGACTACCGAAGCCACTGGTATGATAAAGGCAAGCTGGCTATTCAGCAGTCTGTACAACATTTGGAAGATCACTATGATGTTTTAGTGATTGAAGGAGCCGGAAGCCCCGTTGAAATTAATCTGAATGACCGTGAGTTGGTGAATATGTCGGTTGCAGATCAGATTGACGTGCCCGTTATTTTAGTTGCGGATATAGACCGGGGCGGGGTGTTTGCCAGCATTGCCGGGACACTGGCGTTATTGCCTGAGAAGCATCGGCAGCGTGTAAAGGGATTAATCGTTAACAAGTTTCGAGGAGAACGCTCTTTGTTTGAAAATGGGGTAGATTGGCTTGAAAACTATACAGGCATTCCTGTGTTGGGTGTGCTGCCTTATTTAGAAGATCATGGAATCGAGGGAGAAGATTCATTAACGGTTCAATCTACCTCGGCCAAAAGAGAATCGTTTTTAGATATCGCTGTGATTCACTGGCCCTATCTATCAAATGAAACTGACATAACCCCACTCACTCAAGAGGAGGACGTGTCGATCCGTTATGTACGATCCGGCTATCAGCTGGGTGAACCAGATGCGCTTATTTTGCCAGGAACGCGTAGCACGATTGAAGACTATCTTGCTTGTCAGGAAAACGGACTGACTGCAGCCATTAAGGATTATGCAGAGCAAGGAGGAGTGATCATTGGAATTTGCGGCGGTTATCAGATCCTATCTGATGTCATGTACCGCGATGAAGCAGATACACAGGGGGTGAAGGGAATTGGTGTATTTCCTCTCTTTACAACTTTTGTGAAAAACAAACAGACCATCCGAGTGAACGGACACATTCATGAGGCAAGCGGCTATTCCCCAGTTCCTATGTCTGGTTATGAGATCCACCTTGGTCGAACGGCTGGGTCGATTACACATCCGTTTCTTCAATTAAATGATGGACCTGAAGGAATCAGCCTTGATCAAGGACGTTTAGTAGGTACTTATCTACATGACTGCTTTTACAACGATGCATGGCGTACAGAATGGTTAAACCGGCTGCGACTCCGTGCCAACCTGCCTGAACAGCCGATAGTTCGCTCAGGGAAGCGTGAGGAGCGTTACAACAATTTGGCTGATCATTTGGAAACGTACCTTAACATGGATAAAGTCCTTGAAATGATAGAGGGGAATGGCCTATGAAAAACGTAAGCCAAGGAGGGTTGCTTGCCCTGCAGTTTTTTTCTGTTTTCCCAGTAAGGAGAAATATTGAACCAATCCCGTCTGTCGTGCGTTCGTGTCTTATATGGCTGCCCGTTCTAGGCTTCATCATTGGATCGTTAAATGCGCTTGTTTTCTACGGGTTAGAATCCTCTACCACCTGGAGTCTATTGAGTTTAGTTGTTTTCGCAATCATGGTTCCTGCTATTTGCAGTGGAGGTCTTCATCTTGATGGATTGATGGATACAGGGGATGCTTTCTTTTCCTATCGGGACAAGCCCAGACGTTTAGAGGTGATGCAGGACCCACGTACAGGGGCGTTTGGGGTACTTGTCTTGTTGGCGGCGGTCATTTTACGTTTTGTATTTATATATGAAGCGTTTCTTACTGATTTTTTAGTGATCGGTTTTATGATCATCATTCCACTTTTCTCAAGAGGTGTGATGATTCTGCTGTTAGGACACACACTATCAGCTAGAAACAGCGGGTTAAGTCACTTTTTTCAAAGCCATTATACATACAAGGTAACGTTCGCGGTCACGGGACTCATGTTCATGACATGTGCTGCCGTGTCCCTTCTTTCAACCAGTTACTTTGCTATTAGCTTAGTTATTCTGTTGGCATCGTTAGTTGCTTTATGGGGAATCAGAGTTTGGGCTATACGATCATTTGGCGGAATAACCGGAGATGTTTGCGGTGCTACTCTAGAAGGAATGGAGACTTACTTATGGTTTATCGTGTTGTTATGTATTTGATTCGTCACGGAGAGACGCCATCAAATGGACAGGGGCGCTATATAGGGTGGCGAAATGAGCACATGTCACAGCAAGGACTCAGCCAAGTGAACAGGATCAAGTCACGTCTTCCTCTATTTAAAAAAGTGTACGCAAGTGATCTTGGCCGATGTGTAGAAACAGCAGCCATCCTTTCTGGATCAACTGGAACAACTAAGAAGTTGAGAGAATACCATTTTGGTGATTTTGATGGGCGTACATACGAAGAATTGAAGACCCAAACTGGCTATCAGCAATGGCTCAATAATATGGAAAAGGTCACCCCTCCAGGAGGAGAAAGTCTTCCTCAGTTTAAAGATCGCATCATGTACTTTTTTTCTGAAATACTGAATGATCATAGCCATACTGACGAGCCTATTGCGGTTGTGACTCATGGAGGAGTGATTCGAACGATGCTTCACCACTGGTCGAAGCATTCAGGATCGATGTGGGACTGGCCGATAGCACCTGGGGAAGCGTATAAAGTGCTGCTGGAGAAGGAGGGAGATCAATGGATTTTGTCACAGGTGGAGCATATAACGGCAAGCTAGATTGGGTCATAGAGGACTATGACAGCGATTACACAATTTTGAAAGAGGGACAGATACCTGCAACAGTGGGAACTTCCTTGCTGATCGTTAATAATCTGGAGGAAATGATTCAAAAGGATTGCACGAAGCCGGAAGAAGCAGCAGATCGACTCTGGGAGGCATTTTATTATTCATTGATGGGATGGGAACGAACTGATCCTGCCCGCCAGCTAGTGATGATTGGAACAGATATCACAGGAGGGATTGTTCCGGTGCAGCAGCGTGACCGTTTATGGAGAGATAGAACAGGATTTATTTATCAGCAAATCACAAATGATGCCAAGCGGGTCTTTCGATTGTGGTTTGGCATTTCTGAACAATTAAAATAGGAGGAAATCCATATGAGATTATATACAAAAACAGGTGACAAAGGACAAACGAGTGTGATTGGCGGACGAGTAGATAAAGATGATGTACGTGTAGAAGCTTATGGAACAGTTGATGAGGCGAATAGTTTTGTCGGGAAAGCTCGTTCAGAGTTGAGCGATCCCCGTTTTGCGGATGTTCAAGAGGAGCTTGAGAAAGTACAGCATGAACTATTCGACTGTGGCAGTGATTTGGCAAATAAAAAATCAAACAGGCCTTTCAAGCTTCAGGAGGAAAGCGTTGAGTGGCTCGAGCAGCGCATGGATGATTACATAAAACAGTCTCCTGAGTTGGAACGATTTATTTTGCCGGGGGGATCCCCTGCAGCATCAACACTACACATTGCCCGCACGGTTACCAGACGTGCCGAGCGTCTTGTCGTTTCTCTGCAAAAAATTGAAACTATTCATCCTGTCTGCTTAACTTATTTAAATCGGCTTTCTGATTATTTCTTCGCATTAGCACGTTATGTGAACATGGTCCTTGAAACGAAGGATGTGGAGTACATTCGCAGTGCAAAAGTTTTTCGGTCTGTGAAGAAAAAATCAAAAGGTGAAGAGTAATCCAATGGGACAGCCTTTGTTTATCTCAGTTGATAAGGAACGTGAGCTAGTCATTGCCACTGATAACGCAGGGGGGATCGGTTCAAAAACCGATGATATTGTTCACGTTCCTTATGAAACCGTGGCAGAGTCTTTATTTCGTGTATCGTTTATGGATTGTTTAGCAGTAGGGGCAGCTCCGTTTGCTGTCACTATCAGTAATTTTGTTGGCGACGAAGTATGGGATGAGCTTGAACAAACCGTTAGAAACCTTGGTCATTCACTTGGGTACACTCTGGATATTACCGGAAGTACTGAATCGAATATGGCACTGAGTCAGTCGGCGATCAGCTTATCTATATTGGGGTGGGTTGAAACTAGTGAAAAGAGAATCGGTATTTCCCCGGAAATGAGCGGTGTGGCGCTCATTGGGAAACCGCTTGTTGGGGAAGAGGTACTAGCACACCCTGAGAAAATTGCTCCGCTTGAATTGTTTGTAGAAGTGAGTAAGCAAAAATGGGTATATGAGATTTTACCTGTTGGTTCAAAGGGCATCCAGCAAAGTATCCAGGAATTGAAACAAAGAAATGGCTGGAAAAATAGGGGTTTAGACATTCCTTTTGATGAAAAAGCTTCTGGCGGACCATCGACTAGTTTTATGATTACCTTTGATAAGCAATATAAGGATGAACTAGTTCATTTAGCTGGTAAATACAAGCTTTCTATTGAATAAATGAAGTCATAACAGGAAAACCTTCAGTTTATGGTTGGTTGACCTAAACTTTTGTCCCTAACAGTGATAGTTCTTGCGCTAAAACAGCAACCCTTTAGAAAACAGTCAAATTAAATGATAGCCTTTCGAGATAAACGCACTTACGATTCTAGTACTAGAGGAATAGAATATTTTGAGTACATTGACATATTATTCTGACTTTAATCGAATGATATAATAGTGTGTAAGATTTCCAATATATACCTTGGTAATCTAGCAAGTGCGCACAACCTGAAAGTACTACAATCCAATTCTAGGAGGGAAAATCATGAGTGAAGTGAGTTTGATTCCGTACCGTACGGAAGAAGTGCTGGAAACGACCTCAGAAGTACCGAAGGGAATTGAGATGATTGAAGCTCCTGCACTTTGGGAGCGTACCGAACAAGGCAAGGGGAATGTCATTGCTGTTATTGATACAGGCTGCCAGACAGATCACCCTGACCTTAAAGGTCGTATCATCGGTGGGAAAAACTTCACCACGGATTATGATGGGGACGAAACGAATTTCAGCGACAACAATGGACATGGAACTCATGTATCAGGAACTGTGGCTGCTATTGAAAATGGAAGCGGAGTAGTCGGTGCAGCTCCTCAGGCAAATCTTCTTATTTTAAAGGTGCTCACTGGTGAGGGCAGCGGTAAGATGCAATGGATCATTGATGCCATTGAGTATGCAGCAAACTGGACTGGGCCAAACGGTGAGAAAGTAAGAGTGATGTCAATGTCTCTGGGAGGCCCTAAGGACATTCCCGAACTTCACACAGTCATTAAGGATGCTGTGCTGAAACATGACATTTCAGTTGTTTGCGCTGCTGGCAATTCAGGTGATGGACGCGGAGACACACCAGAATACGGTTACCCTGGGGCTTATAATGAAGTGATTCAAGTGGGGGCTGTTGACTTTGAACGCAACCTGGCGGAGTTTACCAATACAAATAATGAGATTGACCTCGTAGCGCCTGGTGTAGAAATTCTATCAACTTATCTCGAAGGAAAGTATGCTAAGTTATCAGGAACTTCCATGGCAACCCCTCATGTATCTGGTGCTTTGGCCTTAATTATTAGTTTAGCAGAAGAGCAATTTCAGCGTCGTATGACAGAGGCTGAGATCTTTTCACAATTAGTAAAAAGAACAGTGTCTCTGGGCCATTCCAAGGTAGCAGAGGGAAATGGCCTGTTATCATTAGCACTACAAGATAAATTAGATAGTTTATTTAGTACTCATAATAGGAAACCTGCGAGATCAGCTCCATCCTATTCTACTAAATAACTTAATGCACAAAAGACCTCTTTCACGGAGGTCTTTTTTGTATGGAGAGGTTTTTCTGAACTGCCCCTAACCTCTATTAGGATCAAACATTGCTTATACTTCGTTAAAACAGCGTGTATAAAACCATTCATAACCTTCTACGATTTGACAACCTGAGATTATTCGTTAAGATAAGTTTGTAAAGAAAAAATTTAATATAATTAATTATTGTCGTTTGAGGAGGTTGTAAATGTCGAACGTAAATAATGATCAAGCTCGTACTTCTATTGAAGAGGCGAAGGCTTATGTGATCGACTCGCTTGCGGAGACCATGGATTTATATGGTGTGACACGAAGTGCCGGTAATTTATACGGAACGATGTATTTTGAAGAGGATATGACATTAGATGAGATGCGTGAGAAACTTGGCATGAGTAAACCCAGCATGAGTACAGGCGTGAAAAAGCTGCAGGAGTACAACATTGTCAAACAAACATTTCGTAAAGGAACACGCAGGCAGACTTTTGTGGCAGAAAAGGATTTCTTTCAATTCTTCTCGAACTTTTTTACAAATAAGTTGTTGAGAGAAGCTAAAGTTAATTTGGATGCTATTAAGCAAGCACAACAAAAACTCGGCCATCTTCTCGAGGATAAAGATTTGGACGAAGGCTTAAGGCAGGAAGCAGAACACACCTATATGAAGTTGGAAGATTCCAAGCCTTACTATCATTGGCTTCAAAAGCTGGTTGATTCCATTGAGAGCGGGGAATTGTTCGAAATGATTCCCATTGATAAAGACGACGAATAAAAGAATAACGCCTCTCCAGAATAACAATGTTTATTAGGGGAGAGGCCCGCATTGTATAAAATACATAATATTCAAACAACCCCACAAAAACCCACCTCAGGTCATCCAAATTTTGGATGACCTGAGGTGGGTTTTTGTGGGAAATAATGATCTTGCCTTCTTTACTTGAAAAAGGGGGAAAAGTCAGACAATATTATAAGTAGGGAAGGTATAGGTGGGTTAAAGTTTTTTTATTCTCCATTACTGAGAGCGCTTACCGTTATAGGAAACACAGGAAATGAACTATTTTATTATGTGGAGGTTGCCAGGTGTGTTAAGTGTAAAAGGTGAATATAAAGACGAGCTTTTTGAAACTATTCTGGAGAATGCCTATCATTGTTTTGTAGTAGTGGATCGCAAGGGTGTCGTGACATATATGAACAAAACGTACTGCAGATTTCTGGAGGTCAGTGAATCTGAAGTGATTGGCAAACATGTAACAGATGTGATCGAAAACACTCGCATGCACATTGTCGCAAGTACTGGAAAGGAAGAAATTGCAGACCTCCAGTTCATTCGTGGTAATCACATGATTGCCAACCGGATTCCTGTGATGTCAGGGAAGGAAGTAGTTGGAGCAGTAGGAACTGTATTGTTCCGGGATACAAAAGAGTGGATGATGTTAAATAGTCACATCAAAGACTTATTGTTAGAGCTGGAGTTCTATCGTGAACAAATGAGGGGCCATCATGGTACAGTGTACTCGCTTCATGACATTGAAGCTAATTCCCCTAAAATGATACAGCTAAAGGAAACGATTAAACAAATTGCGCCTGGTGATGTGTCCGTCCTATTAAATGGGGAAAGTGGTACAGGAAAAGAATTGTTTGCTCATAGCATTCATCTGCTGAGCGAACGCCACACGAAGCCGTTTGTTAAGGTGAATTGTGCCGCAATTCCGGAGAATTTAATAGAGTCAGAATTATTCGGGTACAAAGAGGGAGCTTTTACTGGAGCGAAAAAAGGCGGGAAGTTAGGAAAGTTTCAGCTTGCAGATGGAGGGACACTTTTTCTCGATGAAATAGGAGATATGCCTCTTAATGTCCAAGTGAAGCTGTTGAGAGTTTTGCAGGAGAAAGAGGTCGAAGCAGTGGGTGCAGTTCATCCTCAAAAAATAGATATAAGAATTGTAGCGGCTACTAATAAATCCCTTGAGAAGCTAGTGGAGGAAAAGCGGTTCCGAGAGGATTTATTTTATCGGATTAATGTGATTCAAATCGATATCCCTCCTTTAAGAGAAAGACCTGAGGATATCTTGATGCTGGCCGATTTCTTTCTCCGGAAAGTTACGAATCGGACTGGGAAAAGAGTGACGGCATTCACCTCAGAAGTTCTGGAGCGATTTCAGCAGTACAAATGGCAGGGAAATGTGCGGGAACTTGAGAATGTAGTCGAGGCTGCTGTACATTTGTGTCATTCCTCTACTATTACGATGAATGATTTACCAGGATATCTGCAATCTCCTCCTCTATCTGCAGTCGGAGGTGTAACGTTGAAGGAAATATTAGAAAATACCGAACGAAAGGCAATTGAAAATACGCTAGAGCAAACTAGCGGGAATAAGCTGGAAGCTGCTCGTCGATTAGGTTTAGGTAAATCGAGCTTTTATGAAAAACTAAAAAAATTCCAAATCTAAATATCGATCCATTTGAACAGCCCTGACACTCTGTTTATAAAGCTTCTCCCATTGAGATTACCAATATTAGGTGATGTCATGTTGCCGTTAAACGATTATACTTAGTACAGTAAATATAAGAAGGGTGATTATAATATGAAATCATATATTCAAGAGCACATTGATGATTTTCTAGAAAAAAACCAAAATAAGGGTAGACTGCTCATTAAATGTCCTGACCAACCCGGGATTGTATCGGCCATGTCACTATTTTTAAAGAAAAATGGTGCTAACATCATCGAATCTAATCAATTTACAACGGACCATGAAGGCGGAACATTTTTCATTCGGATGGAATTTGAATGTCCAGATTTGCAAGAAAAAGGACAAGTACTAAAAGAACAATTCGAGGATATTGCTGACAAATTTTCAATGGATTGGGAAATTCATTTCCTCCATGATGTCAAAAAAACCGCTATTTTTGTATCCAAAGAACTTCATTGCTTACGTGAACTTTTGCTGGAATGGCAAAGCGGGGATCTGATGACGGATATTGTCGTTGTGATTAGTAATCATGAGGAATGCCGTGAGATTGTAGAATCCTTCAATATTCCCTTCTATTACATCCCTGCCAACAAGGATATTCGCAAAGAGGTCGAGGAAAAGCAGCTCCAGTTGTTGAGGGACTATGATGTTGAATTGATTGTGCTTGCCCGTTATATGCAAATTCTAACGCCAGAGTTTGTAGCAGCACATAAGGCACAAATTATTAATATCCACCATTCCTTCTTGCCGGCCTTTATTGGAGCTAACCCACATAAACGTGCTTTTGAACGGGGTGTAAAACTGATTGGAGCTACAGCCCATTACGTGACGAATGATTTGGACGAAGGTCCGATTATTGAACAGGATATTATACGTGTTAACCATCGTGATAATGTAGAGGACCTGAAAAAGAAAGGGCGTTCCGTTGAGCGCAGTGTGTTGGCCCGCGGTGTGAAATGGGCGTTGGAAGATCGTCTCATCGTTTACGAAAACAAGACAATTGTGCTGTAAGAAATTATGAGGAGAGCGTCCTATATTGGGGCGCTCTCTTTATGTTTAGAACGTAATATTATACTTTGTAAGTAAGTCTGATAAAATCGGTCTTTCATTCCCATCTCGTCCAGTTTTATGGGTGGCTGTAATCAAAGCATTCAGTATAGCTTCTTCCGTTGCTTCTCCCGCAGCCCTGAACGCTGTGTCGATGTCTTGTTCATGAATCATCGATGTAGTGAGGCATTGAGACGGCCGTTCATGGGGGATTTTTGCGGCCGTAGAAAACCCTATAATGATATCACCGCTTCCATTCGAAATGGTTGATCCAGTCCGGGATAAACCTGTTACAGATCGTTTGATAATTCGATTTAACTGCCTTTCGGATACGGGTAGATCTGTAGCGATGATTACCATAATTGACCCTTTATCTTCTTCCTCAGAGGGTGGAACAATTGCCTTTTTTAACTCCTGTCCAACTGCTCGTCCATTAATCTTTAAATCGCTCAGCATTCCAAAATTTGCGAGCACTAACACTCCGAGTGTGTAGCTGCCATGTTCTAGATTCATTTCCCTGGAAGCTGTTCCAACTCCACCTTTCAACGAATAACTGACCATTCCTGTTCCAGCACCGACAGCTCCTTCATGAAATTCAGCAGAGGTTTGAGTCAACGCTGAGAGAACATGGTGCTCTTCTACAAACTGGGCGCGGATATCATTGAGATACATATCATTACATTCCCCTACCACCGGGTTAAGTGTTCCTGTTGTTCGTCCAATTTCAGGGTTGTCCGCCATCATATACTTTGTCAGGGCTAAGAAGGCAGTACCGGTGTTTAACGTGTTGGTTAATAGGATTGGTGTTTCAAGAGTTCCTAGTTCCTTCATTTGAATTGTTCCCATTGTTTTGCCAAACCCATTCAAAATATGACATGAGGCAATTAGCTTTTCTTTAAATAAGTTTCCTTGGTGGGGGAGGATAGCAGTTACGCCGGTTTGCATTTCTCCCTGGCTTAAAGTGACGTGGCCAACTGTGACTCCGTCTACATCAGTAATTGAATTATAGTATCCTATAGGTAATTTTCCGACCGTAACACCATAATCCCGAATTCTATTTTGACCATGCATTCCAGATCACCTTCTTTCAACTTCCTATTTGACTCATTCAACTTCTTTACCAATAGTCCTTTTTTTAAATTAAATTCAGGGTAAATTCCTAATAGTTAAAGAAAAATTTAAATTTTTTTTGAACAAGAATGGATACGCTTACATTTTTTGAGCAATTTATTTGAAGTCAATGAATTCAGTAGTTTAATGGAATTTAAAATAGTTTGTATTTTCCGAAAATTATGGTTAAGACTCAGGAAAATCCGTCTTTGACGCGTGAAGAAGGATTATTTTCATGCTATACTAGTAAAAAACTGCAAAAGACAGAATTTTAACACTACAATGAAAACGTAGATGAGGGGGACCTGGAATGCAGAAGAATGGCTATCCTATAGCACAAGGATTATATCATCCAGACTTTGAACATGAGGCCTGCGGTATAGGTA
This sequence comes from Halobacillus ihumii, assembly GCF_902726645.1. Lineage (NCBI taxonomy): Bacteria > Bacillati > Bacillota > Bacilli > Caryophanales > Bacillaceae > Halobacillus > Halobacillus ihumii. The sequence continues at coordinate 1,871,782 of NZ_CACVAO010000001.1, read as the reverse complement.
TGATTGCAAATATAGATGGGACAAAATCACATAGCATTGTTGAAAATGCCGTAACGATTCTTTGTAACTTGGAACACCGTGGCGGCCAGGCTGCCGACATAAGTACAGGGGATGGAGCGGGAATATTAACGCAAATCCCTCATTATTTTTTCGAGAAACAGTGTGAAAAAGAAGATATTGAACTTCCGGCTGAAGGCGAATACGGTGTAGGGATGTTATTCCTTCCTTATAATCATGATAAACGTATGAAGTGTAAGGAAATGTTTGAGCAGATTGTCGAAGATGAGGGGCAGACCTTCCTTGGCTGGCGCACAGTACCAGTTAACGATTCCTTTGTCGGCAAAGATGCTAAAAAGACTAAACCATTTATTCGGCAAGCCTTCATTGCTCCTAATAAAAGTGTAAAAAATCGAATGGACTTCGAACGCAGGTTATATATTATTCGTAAACGTGCTGAAACGACTATTGCCAAGATGGATGGTTACGATGACTTTTATTTGTCGAGCCTATCAACAAGCACCATTGTCTATAAAGGGATGCTCGTACCCGAACAAATGGATTCATTTTATATTGATTTAAATCATCCTGATTTTAAGACTGCTCTTGCTTTAGTGCATTCACGCTTTAGTACAAATACGTTCCCGAGCTGGAAACGTTCCCACCCTAACCGTTACACCATTCATAACGGTGAGTTTAATACTCTTAGAGGGAATGTGAACTGGATGAGGGCTCGCCAGCAACTTTGTGAGTCGGAACATTTCAGTAAAGAGGATCTCGATAAACTGCTGCCGATTATTGATGATGATGGCAGTGATTCCTCGATGTTTGACAATGCATTTGAATTTCTTTACTTGTCAGGGCGATCCCTAGCTCATACAGCTATGATGATGGTACCAGAACCGTGGTCAAACGATGAGTCTATCAATGAACAGAAGAAAGACTTCTATGAGTACCATAGCTGTCTCATGGAACCGTGGGATGGGCCGGCAGCACTGGCTTATACAGATGGAAAACAAATTGGTGCCTGTTTAGATCGTAATGGATTGAGACCAGCACGATACTACGTCACAAAAGGCGGCATGATTGTACTTGGTTCTGAAGTAGGAGCCTTAGACATTTTTGCTGATGATATTGAATATAAAGATCGGTTACATCCAGGAAAAATGCTGCTAGTTGATTTAGAAAAAGGCAAAATTATTCCGGATGAAGACATTAAAATGCAAATTGCCGGTGAACAACCATATCGAGAATGGCTGGATGAGTATAAATGGGATTTAGCAGATTTGCCAGAACCTTCCCATCAGCCGACTTCACAGGTTGAGAATTTGATTGATCATCAATTGGCTTTTGGATATACAACTGAGGAATTAAATAAAATATTGATTCCACTCGTTTCAGATGGGAAAGACCCAGTTGGTTCAATGGGCTACGATTCTCCGCTCGCCGTGCTATCGAAAAAACCTCAACTTTTATATAGCTACTTTAAACAGCTTTTTGCTCAGGTAACGAATCCACCGATAGATGCCATCCGTGAAAAAATCATCACAATGGTTGAAACGACAATTGGAGCGGAAGGGAATCTCGTAGACCCACAGCCGGACAGTTGTCGAAAAATCAGGCTGCAAACGCCTATATTAACAAATGTGGAATTGGAAAAGCTTCGTCAGCAGAAGATTGAAGGCTTTGAGGCCGAAACCCTTTCGATTTTATTTGATACAACAGGTGAATCTGATCAAATGGAACAGACTCTTGAGTCTCTATTTACACAGGCTGATCAAGCTATAGGGAATGGCAAGACACTGTTGATATTGTCAGACCGTGGCATCGACGAAAATCATGCGGCAATTCCTGCATTACTAGCTGTTTCAGGATTGCATCACCACTTAATTCGCCAAGGCACTAGAACAAAGGTCAGCTTGCTAGTTGAATCCGGCGAGCCGCGAGAAGTTCATCACTTCGCAACACTCCTTGGTTATGGCGCAGAAGGAATTAATCCGTATTTAGCCTACGAATCACTTGGTGCCCTTATTGACAAGGGAGATATAAACGTCCCTTCTCTGGAGGAAGCCGTTGACCGTTACATTCATTCTGTTTCAGACGGGGTTATCAAAGTTCTTTCTAAAATGGGTATCTCAACAATCCAAAGTTACCGTGGAGCACAAATTTTTGAAGCTGTAGGGGTGCATCCTGAAGTGATCGATAAGTATTTCACGCGAACAGCTTCACGTTTAGGCGGAATTGGTCTGAATATTATTGAAAAAGAGGTGCGTATACGGCACGACCGCGGTTTCGGCGACCATAGAACTAGCGGGCGGAAGCTTGATGCAGGTGATGAGTTCCAGTATCGGGGAAATGGTGAAGATCATCAATATAATCCAAAAACCATTCATACCCTGCAGCATGCATGCCGTACGAATGACTACCAGCTCTTCAAAAAGTATTCAAAGCTTCTAACTGATGAAACGAATAATTTACAGTCGTTGAGAGGATTGATCTCGTTTAAGCAGCGTGGATCTATCCCGATTGAAGAGGTAGAATCTGTGGAGGATATTACGAGAAGATTTAAAACGGGGGCTATGTCCTACGGATCGATTAGTCAGGAAGCCCATGAAGCACTGGCCGTTGCGATGAACCGTGTAGGGGGTCGCAGTAATACCGGTGAAGGTGGAGAGGATCCTGATCGCTTTACCCCGGATGAAAATGGTGATTCACGCCGAAGCTCTATTAAACAGGTCGCTTCAGGCCGCTTCGGGGTGACGAGCGATTACCTTGTAAATGCTGACGAAATTCAAATTAAGATTGCTCAAGGGGCGAAACCTGGCGAAGGTGGGCACCTTCCTGGCAAGAAGGTTTACCCATGGATTGCAGAAGTACGTGGATCAACTCCCGGTGTTGAACTGATTTCACCGCCGCCTCATCACGATATTTATTCAATTGAGGATTTAGCTGAACTGATTCACAACTTAAAAAACGCGAACCCGAGGGCACGTGTCAGTGTGAAGCTTGTTTCCGCTGTTGGTGTGGGGACTATCGCCGCTGGTGTCGCCAAAGGACGCGCAGATCTTGTCTTAATCAGTGGTTATGATGGTGGAACTGGTGCTGCACCTAGAACAAGTATCAAGCATACAGGACTGCCATGGGAAATCGGCTTAGCTGAGACCCATCAAACGTTGATGCTTAACCGCTTGCGTGATCGGATCGTTGTTGAAACAGATGGAAAAATGATGACAGGAAGAGATATTATAGTAGCCACTTTACTCGGAGCGGAGGAGTATGGATTTTCTACAGCGCCACTAGTCGTTTTAGGCTGTGTGATGATGCGCGTATGCCACCTCGACACGTGTCCTGTAGGTGTGGCCACGCAAAACCCTGAGCTAAGAAAGAAATTCGGCGGTGATCCTGAACATGTGGCCAACTTTATGCGGTTTATTGCTCAGGAAGCCAGAGAACTAATGGCTGAGCTTGGTTTTAGAACGGTTAATGAAATGATCGGGCGAACTGATGTCCTTCGAACCAATGAAGCGGTTGATCATTGGAAAGCCAAAGGTGTAGATTTATCGGCCTTGCTTTATCAGCCGGAGGTCGATCCAAGCGTAGGGCATTATGCCATGAATAAACAGGATCATGGGTTAGATAAAACACTGGACCATGAAGAACTCATTCCATTATGCAAAAAAGCACTTGATCATCAGGAGCCGGTTCGCGGTACAGGTTCGATTAGGAACATTCACCGTGTAACAGGAACTACGCTGGGCAGTGAAATTACTCGACGTTATGGTGCAGCTGGTTTAGCAGAGGATACGATCCAACTGACTTTTAAAGGCTCTGCCGGGCAAAGCTTTGGTGCATTTATTCCTCGAGGAATGACCCTTAGACTTGTCGGGGATGCCAATGATTACGTTGGAAAAGGTTTATCCGGAGGGAAAATTATCGTCAATCCATCAAGAAAATCAACCTTTATACCTGAAGAGAATACAATTATCGGTAATGTTTCACTTTATGGAGCTTCAGCTGGTGAAGCGTACATTAATGGATTGGCTGGTGAGCGCTTCTGTGTCAGAAACAGCGGGGCTGAGGTTGTTGTAGAAGGCGTAGGAGACCATGGATGTGAGTATATGACGGGTGGCAAAGTAGTTGTACTCGGCGGTACAGGCCGTAACTTTGCAGCTGGTATGTCTGGCGGGGTCGCTTATGTACTGGATGATTCAAAGGTGTCATTTGAGAATAAATGTAACCAGGAACTCGTACATGTACAACAGCTTACTGACCAACAGGAAATTGATGAATTGCAAGAACTAGTGCGAAAACATGTGAATTACACTCACAGTCCAAAAGGGCAGCGAATCCTTGAAGATTGGGAGGAAATGGTACCAAGGTTTAAACGTGTTATTCCGAAAGCTTACCTTGAAGTGCAAAATAGAATCAAAACATTGAAAGACCAGGGATTAAATAATTTTGATGCAGAAATGCAGGCTTTTGAAGAAAGTAAACAAGAGAAAAAACCTGTAGAAGCTTAATCAGATCGATAAGGAGGGGATACGATGGGAAAGCCGACTGGATTTATGGAATACCAACGTCAGACTCAAGACGAGCGAGACCCGGTAACGCGTACGAAAGATTGGCAGGACTATACGATACCAATGTCAGATGAAGAGGTTCAGAGACAGGGAGCACGCTGCATGGATTGCGGTGTCCCAACGTGTCATACAGGAATGGAGATCAACGGGTCAACGACAGGATGTCCCGTCTATCATTTAATTCCAGAATGGAACGACCTTGTTTATAGGGGCCAATGGAAGGAAGCCCTGGAAAAAGAACACGAAATGAATAATTTCCCGGAATTTACTGGATTCGCTTGTCCGGCTCCATGTGAAGGAGCTTGTGTACTGGGGATTAATGAACCACCGGTAGCTATTCGAACAGTGGAACGCTCCATCATAGAGAAAGGGTTTGACGAGGGCTGGGTAGTACCAGAGCCTCCGGAAAACCGTACCGGTAAAAAAGTGGCTGTAGTGGGCTCAGGACCAGCAGGGCTTGCTGCAGCCGCCCAGTTGAATAAAGCGGGGCATACGGTGACTGTTTTTGAGCGTAATGACCGTGTTGGGGGATTGCTTACGTACGGGATTCCGGAAATGAAGCTCCCTTATTCCGTTGTGGAACGCCGAGTTTCCTTGTTAGAACAGGAAGGAATTAAGTTTGTCACAAATACAGAGGTGGGGCGAAATTATCCAGTCTCACGCCTGCGTGAGGAGTTTGACTCTATTATTCTATGTGGCGGGGCAACGATCCCGCGTAATATTGAAGCTGAAGGAAGAGGATTGAAAGGTATCCATTATGCAATGGATTTCCTTCATGCCAACACAAAGAGCTTACTAGATTCAAACCACGAGGATGAAAATTATATTTCAGCTGAAGGGAGAGACGTTATTGTGATCGGAGGAGGAGACACAGGGACTGACTGTATCTCAACCTCTGTCCGTCATAACTGTAAGAGTCTGACTCAATTCGATATTTACGATAAGAAAATGGAGTCTCGTGATGACTTGACAAACCCATGGCCTCAATATCCAATTGTCCACCGTGTCGAGTATGGCCAGAAGGAAGCAGGAGCTGTATTTGGCCGTGACCCAAGGGCTTATTCAGTGATGACAAAGAAGTTCGTCGGGGATGAGGATGGTTACGTTAAAGAAGTCCACACAATTAATGTGGAATTAGTCTTTGATGAAGACGGTAATCGTCAACGAAGGGAGATTCCAGGTACAGAAAAAGTATGGAAGGCTGACCTTGTACTGTTAGCAATAGGCTTCAGCGGCCCTGAACAAGATCTTATTGAAAAACTTGAAATTGAAACAGACAATCGCTCGAATGTGAAGGCGGAATACGGAGATTACTCGACTAATGAGGAAGGGATTTTCTCAGCTGGCGATATGCGCCGCGGACAAAGCTTGATCGTTTGGGCGATTAATGAGGGAAGAGAAGCTGCCCGTGAATGTGATCGCTATTTAATGGGCGAAACGGTTTTGCCATAAGAATTTTATGTGTCATGCTAAACACCTGCTTGAGGATGCGAGCAGGTGTTTTTCTATCTTATGGATAGATTGGAATGAGTTTAAATTACTGAGTGACGGGTAATGATACCAAAGAAAATAACCATTCCATATTCATCCATAAGGAGGAGTTATAGATGAGTGACGCATCTCATGAGAAAAAGAATAAAAAGAATAAGCAATTAGAAGAATTTAGGTCTGATGATACTGGGAAGAAAATGACCACAGACCAAGGAGTTAAAGTCTCAGAAGATGAATTTTCTTTAAAAGCGGGAGAGCGCGGACCTACGCTGATGGAGGATTTCCATTTCCGCGAAAAGATGACACACTTTGACCATGAGCGAATTCCCGAAAGAGCTGTCCATGCCCGTGGTTTTGCCGCACATGGAGAATTCCAAGTCTATGAATCTATGAAAGAATATACGAAGGCTGGTTTTCTGCAGGATCCTTCCATAAAGACACCTGTATTTGTACGGTTTTCAACGGTTGCCGGATCAAAGGGTTCAGGAGAAACGGCTCGTGATGCCAGAGGCTTTGCTACTAAGTTTTACACGGAGGAAGGGAACTACGATTTAGTCGGTAATAATATCCCTGTTTTCTTTATTCAAGATGCAATTAAATTTCCTGATTTAGTCCATGCTCTAAAGCCGGAGCCTCATAATGAGATGCCGCAGGCTGCTACAGCCCATGATACGTTCTGGGATTTTGTTGCCAATAACCAGGAAGCGGCGCATATGGTCATGTGGGCAATGTCAGACAGAGCAATTCCTAGAAGCTTTCGTATGATGGAAGGGTTCGGTGTCCATACATTCCGTCTTGTAAATGAGCGAGGAGAGGCGCACTTTGTGAAATTCCACTGGAAACCCGTTTTAGGAACCCATTCACTCGTGTGGGATGAAGCTCAGAAGATAAACGGGAAGAACCCGGACTTTCATCGCGGTGATTTATATCAGTCTATCGAGGATGGAGATTTTCCTGAATACGAGCTAGGGGTTCAAATCATTAAAGAGGAGGAGGAATTCAACTTCGATTTCGACATCCTTGACCCTACGAAGCTATGGCCGGAAGAGGATGTTCCAGTTAAACTCATTGGAAAAATGACACTGAATCGGAATGTTGATAATGTATTTGCTGAAACGGAACAAGTTGCCTTTCACCCAGGAAATGTTGTACCGGGAATCGATTTTTCGAATGATCCGCTTCTGCAAGGGCGTTTGTTTTCCTATACAGATACACAATTAATCCGTCTAGGCGGTCCGAACTTCCATGAACTGCCGATCAACAGGCCTGTGTGCCCTTATCATAATAACCAGCGTGATGGTTACGGTCGTATGACCATAAACAAAGGTCCAGTGAGTTATCACAATAACTCCCTCGCTGACAATACGCCTGCCACTTCTAGTGAGGAAGAGGGCGGCTATGTCCATTATCAGGAGAAAGTGGAAGGACGTAAGGTGAGAAAGCGCAGCGAAAGCTTTAAGGACCATTTCTCCCAGGCCACACTATTTTGGAACAGTATGAGTGAACCTGAAAAAGAACACATCATTTCTGCTTTTAGTTTTGAACTTGGTAAGGTAGGGAGCAAATCTGTGCAGCAGCAAAATGTGGATATGTTCGCGAACGTCAGTCTGGATTTGGCCAAAGCCGTCGCAGATAACATTGGTGTAGATCAGCCTCAAAGCGGAGGTTCTGATGTTACAAAATCATCACCTGCCTTAAGTCAGGAAAATACTAAGAAAAAACCATCAACGAGAAAAGCAGCTGTCCTTGTTGCTGAAGGTTTTGACGGGGCAGAAGTTTCTTCCGTATTAGCTGCCTTAAAGGTTGAAGGAGTGATTCCTGAAATTATCAGCGAAAAGCTGGGTACCGTGAAGGGCTCAAACAATGCAGAGTTCGAAGTGGATCATACTTTTTTAACCGTTGATTCAGTGTTGTTTGATGCTGTCTATGCTGTCGGTGGCAGCAAGGTTAGCGAAAAGTTCCATCAAGATGCTATGTACTTTATTGATGAAGCTTTCAAACACTTTAAACCGATTGGAGCTACTCATGACGGGAAAAAATGGTTGAAAAAAGCGGATCTCGCAACTAGCAAAGGGGTTGTACTTGGAGATGACCCAAGTGAATTTGCTAAAGACTTTAGCGAAGCAATTGCTTCACACCGTTTTTGGGACCGTCAATTAGTATAAATGTTTATCAAAATAAGAAGCCTGATGACTACCTCAAAGGTGGTCATCAGGCTTCTTAGTGTCATTGATTAATCGAATGGAATCGGGTAATCCTTAACCTCAACTTTCCGAATCCGTAAGGGGATTTCCAGAGTAGCTCCCTCTTTTATCGGGTTGCCTGTTAAACGATTTGCTCTTTCTAGTTGTTGTACGGTTAAATGATAGTTCGCTGCAATGCTAGTGATTGTTTCCCCTATTTTTACTTTATGCGACCCCCTATTTTTCTCTATCCGGCATACTGAATTTTTATAGAGAGGTTGATGGGATATGGGATCCACCACGTCAATCGTTAATTCATTAGCTGAGGGTTCCTTTTCAAAATTTCCGAAGTGAAACGGGACGAATACAGTTCCTTTTTTCACAGAATCTGATAATCTACTTGGAACCTTAATCGTTCCTCGGGGTGAGACCACTTCCACTTCTTCTCCTGGAAGGATACCCATTCGTTCAGCATCATGTTGATGGATATCTACATAGGCTTCTTTGGCTGCTTGCTCCAAGGAAGGGGAACGGCTTGTTTTCGTCCTTGTATGCCAATGCCAGACCAGTCTGCCTGAATTAAACCAAAATGGATAACTCTCATTTGGCTGCTCAGAAGGCGGGAAGTAGGGAGTTGAATAAAAGATTGCTTTCCCTGCTTCACTCTTTTCTTTATACTCACTTCTGGAAAGCGGTCTTCCTGTGATGATATCTTTTCCATAGCTTTGGGCATAGTCCACTTCGGTATTGAACTGAAAGTCTTCATACAGTCTAGTTGTACCTTCGGGAGTTTCTTCACTTGCAGGCCATTGCATCCCCTTATTTTCCTCGAGGCTTTGATAACTCATAGCTGTCATGTCGCTTGGCCTTCCTTTAGAAATCACTTTCCATTCTTCAAAGGCCTCCTCAGGGGTTTCAAACTGGATAAGAGGATCCCCGTCTTTATTTTGAAAGCCCATTCTTTCTGCAAAATCAAGCAAAATATCAAAGTCTGCCTTTACTCCATTGGGTGGCTCAACAGCTTTCCTAAGTAGATTTATAGTTCGATCCGCATTTTCCATTGTGCCTTCTTTTTCTCCCCACATGGCAGGAGGAAGAACCACATCAGCTATTTCTGTCGTTTCTGTTAAGAATGGGTCCTGTACAACCACAAAGGTATTCTCTAATGCCTCCCTTGCACGCTGACGGTTAGGCAAAGAAACCAACGGGTTTGTGTGGATATTCCAGAAGAATCCAATTTGATCGTTTTCCATCATCTCAATTTGTTTAATAATCCCTTTCTCAGGTCCCACTTCTAATTTATCTTCTTTAACATTCCATAGTTCAGCCATTTCTTTTAAGTGTTTGGGATTAAGCGGATTGCGGTTACCTGGGTATGTTCCGACTCCTCCCACGGTCCGGTTCCCTGAGGAGCTTGGCTGCCCGGCCATATGTAATGGCCCAGAGCCTTCTTTTCCAATTAGACTCCTCATTAGATGCAAATTATTAATGGCCACACACGTTGCCGTAGCATCAGCAGCTTGATAGACCCCTTGAAGCGTTGTACTCACAAGACTGTTAGTGCGGCCAAGTTGTTCCACAGCCTCTTCTAACTTTTCAAGGGTAATACCAGTATATTGTTTGGTTTGTTCTAAGGACCATTCTGCAGCTGTCTTTTTCATTTCATCAAAGTGAACCGTATGTTTCCGAATAAAAGAGTCATTCACGTAATTTCTGCGGATCATTTCTCCTATCAACCCATTTAATAAAGCAAGATTCGACCCTGTTTTTAAGGATAAGTGTAAGTCAGCAGATTTTGCTGTTAATGTTTCGCGTGGATCTACCACTATGATATAAGGTTTACCAGTTTCCTTTTTACGGGTCATTACTCTCTCAAATAGGACGGAGCCTGTTTCAGCAGGGTTGTGGCCAAAGAACATGACTGTATCTGTATGGTCTAAATCTTCAAAAGAAGCAGGTACACCATCTGAACCAAAAGATTGGATCAAGCAGTATTCTGTTGTTGCCGTACATAATCTAGTATTCGCATCTAATAAATGTGTGCCGATCCCGGCACGTCCAATTTTAGCAATGGTGTAATAGTCTTCAAGAAATCCCTGTCCTGTACTATATATAGCTGCACCATTTGGTCCTTTCTCATCAATCACTTCTTTCGCTTTGTCCACAATCCTATTCATTGCCTCATCCCAAGTTGCCTTCTTGAGTTTGCCTTCTTGGTTTCGAATTAAAGGATGAAGTAAGCGGTCTGGACTATTATTCGCAATCCATTGGTCTTTGGCTTTAGGATCGAGTCGGCCGAGATTCATTTGGTGGTCTTTCATGCCCCTCACACCAATTAGCCTATTGTCCTTAACAGCAATCTCACAACCACACCCTATAGAACAAAGATTGCAAGTGCTATGGATCCATTTGTCTACGTCTTGCTGCTCTTTAATATGTTGATCATTTTTTATTGGTCCCCATTCTTTCATAATGAACTCCTTCCTTCTACCTGTTTTTAGAACGATATAAAGCTGGTACTGCGTATTTAATGTCCTCTCCTAAAGTTTCTTTCAGAAAGGGGACGGCGAGTTGGAGATCTCTTTTAATTTGGCTTGTGTATCTGCTCATTTCCTCCACAGTATCCTCACCTTGCAGACCGTTCCACTTAGTAGTACGTTTCCAGGCTCCGAAGAGTAAATTTCCCACTTCATCTGCATGGTAAATTTCAAAGGATAGTGTGTGGAATTTTTCCCTGGTGAGATCTTCTTTATCAATCATAGCTAACACTTGAGAAAGGCTTAATTGCTTATTTTTAAGGGTAATTCGAAACCGCTGCTCAAGCGAATTGTCGTTGACAAGCGGTATGTTAAGTAGGTAATTAGTCGTCCGATAGGCGTTTGAAAGATGATGATATCCTTTTATCATAAAGACCTCCTTCTAAGCTATTGGCTAGACACCTTTTTTTAACAAAACGGATGGTAATAGGACACTTCCCTCGACCAGAAGCTTAAACCTTAGAATAAGTAAGAAAAAACCCCCTCACAATTGATGTGAAGGGGCGGTAGTGTAAGTGATTCATTTAATATGCTTGCGCTGAAACTCTGAAATAGATTCGTATTCTTCTTCAAATAATCTGGATAAGCGAATGTAGATAGGGAGAAGTTCTCGATAAACAGCTGTGGTTTCCTTGTCGGGCTGATGGGTATGAGTCTGGCCAATCATATCCGACACTACACTAAAGTCTTCAATTTCCCCAGTAGCATACATGCCAAGAACCACCGCCCCCAGACAGGAGCTTTCATAACTTTCAGGTACGACAACAGGTTTATCGAAAATATCTGTCATCAGCTGTCTCCATATCTCAGACCTGGCAAATCCGCCGGTAGCTTGGATACGCTTAGGCTCCCCAGTTAATTCTTCAAGGGCTAACAGAACCGTATACAAGTTATAAATGATTCCTTCTAACACTGCCCTTACCATGTGCTGTTTCTTATGGTGAATGCTTAAGCCGAAAAATGACCCTCGTGCACTTGAGTTCCATAGTGGAGCTCGCTCACCTGTAAGGAATGGATGAAAAAGCAGTCCATCCGAACCGGGTTTAATCGTGGACGCGATTCGTGTTAATACATCGTAAGGGTCGATACCTAGGCGTTCAGCGGTTTCTACTTCGGCTGCAGCAAACTCATCACGAAGCCACCTCAGTACCATTCCACCGTTATTGACGGGGCCGCCGATAATCCAGTGCTCCTCGGTTAGCGCATAACAGAAGATTCGGCCTTTTGGATCGGTTCGAGGCTCATGAGATACTGTACGGATCGCACCGCTTGTTCCAATCGTAACTGCAATTACCCCAGGATCAATAGCATTTACACCAAGATTTGAAAGCACGCCGTCACTAGCGCCAATGATAAATGGAGTTTGTTCTGAAAGCCCAAGAATTTGCTGATATTCTTCCTTTAAACCTGTTAATGAATGGGTAGTCGGTACAAGAGAAGAGAGATGGTCAGGAGTGATCTCCGCTAATGATAAAGCCTCCTGATCCCAATCCAGCTCTTTTAAATTAAACATGCCGGTGGCTGAAGCGATCGAGTGATCGATTACATATTGTTCAAACAGCTGATAAAACACATACTCCTTAATCGAAATAAATTTAGCTGCTTTAGCAAATACATCTGGCTTCTCAGATTTTAGCCAGACTAATTTTGATAAAGGAGACATGGCGTGAACTGGGGTGCCTGTCCGCAAGTAAATCTCGTGGCCATTACGATTTTCTTTAATGTCTCTTGCGTGTGCTGCACTTCTCGTATCTGCCCAAGTAATACTGTTCGTTAATAACGCCCCATCTTTATCCACTGCAATCAAACTGTGCATAGCTGAACTGAATGAAATAAATTGAAGCTGACTTCGCGAAATTCCACCTTTGTTGATGGCTTCGCGAATAGTGTCGAGTACCGCTTCAAAGATTTCAGCAGGGTCTTGTTCGGCTACTAGCGGGTTCGGGGTATGAAGAGGGTAATTGACCGTATGTTGGGTTTTGATGTCTCCTTTTTTATTAAAAAGAACCGCCTTTGTACTCGTAGTGCCGATATCGACGCCTAAATAATACTGTTCGTTCATGGTGGACCTCCTCGTGATTATCATTCCTGGAAAAAGAGGCTGGGATAAAAGTATTTTTACCAAATGAAAATCCGAACTAAGTAGAAATTATTTGTGCATGTAACCCGGCTGCGAAAATAAAGCACATAGTTCGTCTTTTTACTTTAAAAGTTTAGTCATGTCCCAGCTGCGAATCCTATCTTATTTCTTAACAACAGCATGACCGCCAAATTCATTACGCAGAGCGGCAACAACCTTGCCCGTAAACGTATCATCTTCCAATGAGCGGTAACGCATCATTAAGGATAAAGCGATAACAGGAGCGGCAACTTGATGATCGAGTGCTGTTTCTACCGTCCATTTTCCTTCACCTGAGGAATTCATGACCCCTTTGATTTCATCCAGGTTTGCATCTTTTGAAAAGGCCTGCTCTGTAAGCTCCATTAACCATGATCGAATAACGGAACCGTGATTCCATACTTTAGCAACTTTCTCGTAATCATAATCAAACTCACTTTTGTTAAGAATATCAAAGCCTTCAGCAATGGACTGCATCATTCCGTATTCGATTCCGTTGTGAATCATTTTTAAAAAGTGACCGCTGCCCGTTTTACCTGTATATAGATAGCCATTCTCAATGGAAACGGCTTCGAAAAGAGGTTCAATATGCTTAAATTTATCAGGGTGTCCGCCTACCATCGTGCATGCACCATTTCTAGCTCCATCCGTACCGCCGCTTGTACCGCAGTCAAATAAGTAGATCCCTTTTTCTTCAAGAGTTTCTGCGTGTTTTAATGTTTCTTTGTAATTGGAGTTTCCGCCATCAATGAGCATATCTCCTGTTTCTAAATGATTTGACAGCTCATCAATAACGGAATCAGTGATCTTCCCTGCAGGAACCATCATCCAGACGACACGGGGAGTTGGAAGTTCGCTGACAAGTTTCGCTAGCGAGTCCTGGTAAGAGAACTTTTCGTGTGAAACACTGTCTTGAACAGTTAAATCTGTATCGTACCCTACTACTTCATGTTCATGATCCAGTAAATTTAATGTTAAGTTCAGGCCCATTTTGCCTAGACCTACCATGCCGATTTTCATATATGTTCCTCCTTGATGGAAAAAATATTTTCCGTATGTTTGTAATTATATCAAAAATTTTTCCGTATTCAATATATTAATGTTAGTTCTTTTCTTATATAATAAAACCAGTATCATGAAACGAGGAGATCGAGCAATGGAGAATGAAACACAGCATGGATTAGCAAGAATACGAAGCAGCTATGGAAAATTCAGTGATAAAGAAAAGAAAATAGCCGATTACATTCTGAACAGCCCTGAAACAATCATTCACCATACTATTAACCAAGTTTCGGACGAGCTAGGCGTAGCAGAATCAACAGTATTTCGTTTTTGTAAACGAATTGGGTTTAAGGGTTATCAAGCATTAAAGATAGCGCTTGCTGCGGAAATTGTTACCCCTATGAAAGACATTCACGACAAGATTGATGATGGAGATAGCTTTTCAACCGTTTCGGAAAAGGTATTCAGGTCAAACATAAAAACTTTGGAAAGTACGATGCAAATTGTTGATGGCACAACGATCACGGAAGCAGTAAATGTTATCTTAAAAGCACGCAAAATTGACTTTTTTGGATGCGGCGGGTCTGCTGTTGTAGCATTAGATGCTTATCATAAATTTATTCGCAGCGGACTTGTAGTGAATGCTCAATTAGAGTCGCATATGCAGCTGATGGCTGCTTCACAGCTGACTAAAGAGGATGTGGCTGTCGTGATTTCGCATTCTGGTACAACGAAAGATACTTTGGACGTACTTCGAGTGTTGAAAGATAATCAAGTGAAAACGATTAGTATTACTAACTTTGCGAAATCGCCACTGACGAAAGCCTCGGATATCCCCCTATATACGGTAGCTGAGGAGACCGATTTTCGTTCAGAAGCTTTCTCCTCGCGAATTGCCCAATTAAGTATTATCGATGCCTTGTACACAAATGTGATGATGGCTAAGGAACAGAGCGGGAATCAAGCTTTGCAGAATATGCGTAAGGCTATGGCATTAAAACGATTATAGAAAAAGGGTAGAATGTTTAGTAGGGAAAAACAACGAAAAACAGGAATAAGGTACGAATTTTCGGCGTAATTGTTTCATAATGGGCATAATAAGGAATAGGTAAACTAAGATTACTACGAAAAGAGGGTGTTCTTATGTTACGGACTATTCTAATGATTATCGGGCTAATCGTAGTTATAGGCTTTATAATTTCACTGTTTTAATCCGTTTGCCCGCCGACCCCGCCTAGCAAAGGCGGGGTTTTATCATTTTGTTTTAGGGGTATTTATAGTTGCTGATGTCTTTTATACATATATAAAAATTTATAAGGAGTGGAATGATTGAAGAACGTTACCATTGTATTTTGGAATGCACTAGCTGTCTGTCTTGCAGTAGTGGTATGGGGAAGCATAGCTCCTGACCACCTGAAGCAGGTAACAGCAGAGGTTACAGGTTTTTTCTCTACTTACTTTGGCTGGTATTATTTATTGATCATTATGATCTTTTTAGCTTTTTGTGTATATTTAATTTTTTCAAAAATCGGAAAAATAAAACTTGGCAAAGAGAATGATAAGCCGGAATTTAGCCTGCCTACCTGGTTCGCCATGTTATTTAGTGCAGGGATGGGAATGGGGCTTGTTTTTTGGACTACGGCGGAGCCGATATCACATGCTTTTAAGAGTTCTCCGAGTGGAGAGTTAGGAACTGATGCTGCAATTAAGCAAGCTTTACAATATTCATTTTTCCATTGGGGTGTCCATGCCTGGGCTGTCTATGGAATAGTGGCTCTCGTGCTGGCTTATTTCAAATTTCATAGAGGAGCACCTGGTTTAGTAAGTGCTACGCTTGTACCGATTTTCGGCGAAAAGAGTATGAGCGGGATTCCGGGGAAGCTTATTGATACACTAGCTGTTGTGGCCACCGTTGTGGGAGTAGCCTCAACTTTAGGCTTTGGTTCTGCGCAAATTAAAGAAGGACTGGTTTTTCTCTTTAACGCACCAGATACCTTCTGGTTCCAAATCGTGATTCTTGCTGTTTCAACGGTTTTATTTATTGGTTCAGCTTGGTCAGGAATAGGGAAGGGGATTAAATACCTTAGTAACATTAACATGGGATTAGCTTTTGTATTGTTACTCATGTTGTTTATTGTTGGACCGACTCTCTATATGTTAAACATGTTTACAAGTACGATTGGCGGTTACTTAGCGAATTTTTTTGAAATGAGTTTTCATCTTGAACCATTGGATCAAGGGAATCGGACATGGATTAACAGCTGGACAATCTTTTACTGGGCATGGTGGATTTCATGGGCTCCTTTTGTAGGAATCTTTATTGCACGGATTTCAAAAGGGCGTACGATAAAGGAATTTATGCTTGGTGTTCTTATCGTGCCTGCGCTTGTGTGTTTCATTTTCTTTACAGTATTTGGGGTATCTGCCTTACACCTTGAACAAAATGGGATTGCTATGATTTCTGAGTTCTCTTTAGAAACGGCTACATTTGGGGTGCTTGAACAATACCCGCTTGGGGAGCTTATGTCGTTGATTACGGTATTTGTCGTAGCCATTTTCTTTATTACTTCAGCTGATTCAGCAACCTTTGTCCTTGGAATGCTGAGTACTAAAGGTGCCTTGAATCCTCCAAGTAATGTAAAGATTATCTGGGGACTTGCCCAGTCAGCCATGGCTGGGGTAGTTGTATATTTTGGTGGAACAGCTGGTTTACAAAATGTCTTGATTATAGCAGCACTTCCATTCTCATTTGTCATTTTGTTGATGGGTGCTTCCTTTTATAAAGTAGCGAAAAATGAAGTGAAGCACACTGAACGCCGCCCAAAGATGAAATTTAATAAAGACAAATTTAAAGTTGCTTCCTTAAAAAGACGAAAAGGAACTAAATCATAAGTTAACAACCCCTGATTCAGCAGAATCAGGGGTTGTTGATGGAATGATGTAAAAATGTTCCACCTCAGGTCATCCATATTATGGATGACCTGAGGTGGTTTAATTTGTAATAAAAACTAATGTATTCCTCAAGGTTATTTGTGTTAGCGCATATTACTAGGGAATTCGGTTAAGGTAATTCCCCATACTAGTGGAATTAAGAAATATACAGCTATGGCTAGTATGAATATGGAGATAATGTTTAGCCAGAATCCTGCTTTCGCCATATCAGGGATTCTGAGATAACCTGAGCCGAATACCACCGCATTAGGGGGTGTAGCCACAGGAAGCATAAACGCACATGATGCTGCTACGCCGGCTGCAATCATCAGACTGTATGGGTGTACATTAATCGCTGCAGCTAGCGATGCCATAATTGGGAACATCATGGTTGCTGTTGCCGTATTTGAGGTGATCTCTGTCAAGAAAATAACCAAAGTAATTACCGCTAATAAAATAATGAAGAATGATACACCATCTAATATGGTTAGTTGCTCACCAATCCATTGTGCCAATCCAGAGTCTCTAAAGCCAGCTGCAATAGCTAACCCACCACCGAACAATAAGAGGATTCCCCATGGCAGTTCCTTGGCAGTATCCCAGTTCATTAAAGCCTTTGCTTTCTTATTTCGAGCTGGAATGATAAATAAGACAATTGATGCAGCAATGGCAATAATTGCATCGTCAATTCCAGGAATAAGAGAAGAAAGAACAAACGAGCGCAGAATCCAGGCTAATGCAGTAATAACGAATACGGTCATTACAGCCTTCTCCTCATAACTCATCTTTCCTAACGCTCTTCTTTCTTGTGAAATTACTTTGCGTCCTCCAGGAATTTCCTTTAACTTCATTGGATAGGCTACCTTAACAAGGTAGACCCAAGCTATAGCCAATAATACCACGGCAATGGGGACACCAAATAACATCCAGCGTGCAAAGGAAATATCTATCCCATAAAGTTCATCAATAATACCTGCAAAAATTGTGTTCGGAGGGGTACCGATTAAAGTACCGAGCCCGCCAATGGATGCAGAATAGGCAATTCCTAGCATAAGAGCCTTACCAAAATTAAAGTTTTCCTTAGAGGTGTCTATTGAATCGTTTTTTAACGAGTCAGCCACTTGATAAATAATCGCGAGGCCAATTGGGACCATCATCATGGCCGTAGCTGTATTGGAGATCCACATGGATAAAAAACCAGTAGCAACCATGAAACCTAGGATGATACGCTCCGTATTTGTTCCAATTGCAGCAATGATACTGAGTGCGATACGTTTATGTAGGTTCCAGCGTTCCATCGCTAAAGCAATAATAAATCCACCCATAAATAAAAATATAGTATCAGAACCATAGGATGAGGTGGTGGTATCGAGGTCCAAGCCACCAGTGACCGGGAACAAGACGATAGGCAATAGCGAAGTAACAGGAATAGGAATAGCCTCGCTAATCCACCAGGTTGCAATCCATATAGTTGACGCCAGGATGGCTTGTCCTTCACTTGATAAAGAATCAGGATTGAAGAAGATTAGTGTAAGAACAAATAATAGCGGACCAAGCCATAGACCAATTTTTTGACTGGATTTGTAGTTTACAGGCGGCTCACCATCGTCACCATTATTTTCGCGTTGAGAATTCTCTTTATCCCCAGAAGCTCTTGTAGCTTTTGTGTTTCCGCTTGCAAAAAAACTTAATAAATCTTTCGCTTGCTGGTGAAGTTTCCACATATCATTCCACCAATGAGAAATTGCATATTTCATGGGATGTCCTCCTTTATAAGTGTTTGAACTTTAAAACTATTACGAAATTGACTGAATTTCAAGCCATTTACACTAGTGAAATTTTGTAAATCATTGTGAAACTCAATTATAATACAGATGAATAAACTTTTCGGAGGTTTTAATATGAGAGAAAATATTTATCTGCACAAAGATAGATTTTTAGAAGAGTTAAAAGACTTCTTGAGGATTCCGAGTATTTCTTCCTTATCGGATCATGAACAAGATGTTCATAAAGGGGCAGATTGGGTAGCTGCTGCTCTTAAGGAAATAGAGATGGAAAACGTTGAGGTTATAGAAACTGAGGGTCATCCGATAGTTTATGGAGACTGGCTGCATGCTAAAGGTAAACCGACAGTCCTTGTTTACGGCCATTATGATGTCCAGCCTGCTGACCCATTCGAACTTTGGGAATCAGAGCCTTTTAGTCCGACTATTAGAGATCATAAAATCTATGCTCGAGGGGCTACGGATGATAAAGGGCAATTGTTTATTCATTTAAAAGCGTTAGAACTTCTAATGGCGGAGCATGGATCACTTCCTGTTAACGTGAAATTTTGCATTGAAGGGGAGGAAGAAATAGCAAGTCCGAATCTGCCGCCTTTTATACATGAAAATGTGGAGAAGCTCTCTGCGGACGCTGTACTCATATCGGATACTTCCTTTATTGAAAAAGGGCAGCCGGCCATTTGTACTTCACTAAGAGGGGCACTAGCCATGAAGGTTAACGTTTGGACAGCGAATACTGATTTACATTCTGGTTCCTACGGCGGCGGTGTGCCTAATGCGATTCATTCTCTTGTACGTCTCCTTGATTCCCTTCACGATGAAAGCGGAAGGATCGCTGTAGAGAGTTTTTACGAAGGGGTTCCGACCGTAACAGAGCAACTTAGAGAAGAAGTTGCAGCCATTCCTTTTAATGCCGAAACAACAAAAGCTGAATTAGGGTTAGACAGTTTATACGGAGAAGAAGGGTTTACATTTCAAGAACGAACAGGGATTCGTCCAACTCTTGAAATCAATGGAATTACGGGAGGATTTCAAGGGGAGGGTATTAAAACGATTGTGCCTGGTGAGGCTAGCGCGAAGATAAGCTGTCGACTGGTAGGAGCGCAGGACCCTCAGAAGATCTATAATCTGATTAAACAGCATTTAGAAAAACATAAGCAAGAGGGAAGCCATGTTATAACGAAATCGATGATACAGGCTAAACCTGTTTCTCTGAATTCCCAAGAAGCTATGCTTCAAAAGGCAGCTGAGGCCTATGAAAAAGTATATGGTGTTCGTCCGCTGTTCCCGAAAGAGGGAGGATCGATTCCAATCGTTGAAGTGTTTGCAAGAGTTCTCGACACTCCTGTCGTACTAATGGGATTTGGACTTCCGTCTGAAAACCTTCATGCTCCAAACGAACATTTTCACATCGATAACTTCACAAAAGGTATCGAGACCGTTTGTGAGTACTTAAATTCGCTTTAACGAAAAGTGAGGCAGCCACTCTTTTTACGAGAGGCTGCCTCATTACATTACGATTCTTCTTGTTTGGCTGCGCATTCAAAACAATAAAGGACCCTATCTTCTGATACTACACCATCTAGAAATCCATCTAGGCAATAGATTTCCTTCTCGCATAGGGAACATTTGCCTACATGTTCTTTCATGATCGCACCATCCTCTATTATTGATTCTCAATCAATTCTTTAAGAACAACAGCATGATTATATTTCGTTTCCTTAGCAGCGAACAGGAGAACAAGCCGTTCATTCGTTGCCATCTCCTTAAGCTCGGACAGCTTATCCTGCCGTTCAGAACTTTTCTCAATCTCTTGCTTATAGGACTGCTTAAATTCATCAAATTTATCGGGGTCGTGAGCAAACCATTTTCTTAAAGAAGAGCTTGGCGCTATTTCCTTCATCCATTGATCAAGATCGGCTTCCTCTTTAGATACTCCTCTCGGCCACACACGATCGATGAGGATTCGATGACCTCCTGTACGCTTTTCTTCATCGTAAATTCGTTGCAGTACGATTGACATCAGAATCACCTTCTCTATTATAATAAGACTCCATTAGTAAGGTTATACCCTTTTTTCATTGTGAAAAAAACCTTTTAAACTCTTAATGTAAAAAAGCCGCCTTAGTTGATCAGCTATGCATTTAAAGTAGTGCGTGCCTCTTGTTGACTCTGGCGACGCTTAGATTGATAGAGATGGAATAATCCGGCTGTCAGTAATACAATAACAGCACTCATGACATAAAGAGCTGAGAAACTAGTAAAGGTGATTAGCAGACCTAACACATAAGATCCGACAGCTATCCCTGAGTCATATAGTGTGAAAAATGTAGCCGTAGCATGTCCGCTTCGATGTTTTGATGCCGATTGGATAGCCATCGTCTGAAAGCTTGGCAATAAGGAGCCATAACCAAGGCCGATTAATCCAGCTGAAATTAATAAGCCCCACGCAGATTGTGTGAAACTCAAGCTTACGAGTCCAATGGCGAAAACCATTAAACAGGGTAGAATGACAAAGCTTGGCCCCTTCACGTCAAAGGCACGCCCAAGATATGGACGAGATAAGACCATTAATAAGGCAAATACAACAAAGAAATAACTGGAAATATACGCTAAGCCCAGGGAATTAGCGTATAAAGAGATAAACGACAAGATGCCTGAGTAGGCAAAACCAGTTAAACCACTTATGGCGGCAATGGGCAGTGCTTTAACTTCAAATAGATCGTGTAACGATAACTTTTTTCTAACAGGAGCAGGGAATTCTTCTGCTTGCTGCGGTACATATACAAGCCAAGAACAGACGACGCCAAGTACCATAGATAAGCTTAAGGTAAGAAAAACAGTTTGGAATGTTGCAAATTGCAACAGGGATAAACCGATAAATGGGCCAACAACAACTGCGATATTCATAGCCATAGCAAAATATCCAAGTCCTTCACCACGCCGTTCAGGCGGAATTACATCCGCTGCAATAGCTCCTGTAGCCGTAGTTAGTACCCCAAAGGATAGCCCATGGAAAAATCTTAAAGCCAGTAATGCCTCATACTGATCAATCCACATATATAAAAAGGTGGTGACAGCAAATACGAAAACCGACATCAAAAGGGCGTTCTTTTTACCTGTTCTTTCAAGAATTTTTCCGGAAAATGGACGGATAAGAATGGCGGCCACAAGCATGATTGTTGCCAGTAACCCGCCCTGTGCTTCATTTCCCCCCATGTTATTTATAACGTAAATAGGTAATGTGGTAAGTAATGTATAAAATGTGATAAATACCACGAACTGGGTTAAAGAAATACTTACAAAACTTTTAGTCCAAATCGGGTTTTTTTTGTTTGTCATAGTTGTTTATTCACTCCTTGGTTCCAAGTTTGTTTAAAAGCGTTCTTAATTGGTGTTCTTCCTCTTTCGTTAACCCAAGAAGTTCTTCATCTTCGTATGTTCTGATGATATCAGCCAAGTCTGCTACGTGACCGAATGTAGACTCGTTGATCTGGATGATACGTGCTCGCTTATCCAAACCGGGCTTTCTATTAATCCAGTCTTTTTCCTCCAAACGGGTTATAGTACGAGTAACAGTAGGGGCTTCAACGTTTAAATATTGGCAGATGGCTGTTTGGGTCATTGGACCATTTTTGTATAAACAATAAAGAATAGACCACTGAGATGTGTATAAACCAAATTCATTTAACTTTTCATTAATCTGTTTATTTAGTAAACGAACTTGCTGGTTTAATAGGTGTACCAGATTATGATTAGAAGAATTCATATGTTTCACTCCAATTATTTACCTAGGTAAGTAATGTGCATAATGGCTATCCTATAAGAAATTGGTGGCTTTGTAAAGAATTTTGGATCAGAGATAAGGGAATGTTTCTCCATCCATTAGGTCGTCATACGATTTTGTGATATGTTAGATGGTATAATTCCACACACGAAGGGGCAGGAAAATGGAATGTCTAACGAAATAAACATAACGGTTCGCAATAAATATGCAGATAAATATAGAAAATGTTATCCACTGATTCTCAAGGAAGCAGTGGTGCTTCCGAAAACATTGCTAGTAGAAGGCACTATAATGAGGCTTATAGATGAGAAAGGGCAATTTATTGGGAAAGCTTATTATGGCAAACAAAACAAAGGCTATGGCTGGGTAATCAGCCACAATGAATCAGACACCATTGATGCCAGTTTTTTTGTGAGGAAATTGAAAAAGGCAGTCAAAAATCGCAGTAAACTATACCAGGATGACGAAACAACTGCATTCCGAGTCTTTAATGGGGAAGGCGATGGCATTGGCGGATTTACCATTGATTATTTTGATGGTTATTACTTAATTAACTGGTATAGTGAAGGAATATTTTCGTTTAGCGATCATGTGATTAGTTCTTTAGAGCATAACGTTGAATTTAAAGCCATCTATCAAAAGAAACGCTTTGGTAAGCAAGGTCAATATATTGAGGAAGATGAATTTGTAAAAGGGGAGCGCGGCGACTTTCCTATTATAGTGAAGGAAAATGGCGTGAATTTCGCAGTCTATTTAAATGAAGGAGCCATGGTGGGGGTGTTTCTTGACCAACGGGAGGTTAGACGCACCATAAGGGATCAATATGCCTACGGGAAAAATGTCCTTAACACCTTTTCCTATACCGGTGCGTTTTCAGTATTTGCTGCATTAGGCGGTGCTTCCCAAACAACAAGTGTTGATTTAGCTAATCGAAGCTATGCAAAGACGATTGAGAATTTTAGTTTAAATGGTATTGATTATGAGGCACACGATATTATTGTAGATGACGTCTTCAAGTATTTTAAATATGCGAATAAAAAAAATAAATCATTTGATCTCGTTATCCTTGATCCGCCTAGCTTTGCACGCTCCAAAAAATTCACATTTCGTGCAGAGAAGGACTATCCCAGCCTTCTCAAAGAAACAATCTCAATAACTGAAAACAGGGGTGTAATCGTTGCTTCGACGAATTGCAGTAAATTTAATATGAAGAAATTCAAGTCCTTTGTTGACCAAGCCTTTAAGGAATCCGCAATAAACTATAAATTAATTGAAGAATACTCCCTCCCAGAGGATTTCAAAACTATATCGCAATTTAAAGAAGGTAATTACCTTAAAGTTCTCTTTATTCAGAAGCAGGAGGGTAAATGAGTACTCTTTATATCGCCCCCTTCATAAATCAATTTGTTTTTCACATCGACTTTTGGAGTAAGTCTGGAACAATACTGAATTAAGTATCTAATAATCCGAACAATTTCTTTTGAAATTAGTTCGGATTATTTATGTGCTAATATGATGTGCACGCAAAAAAGTACACAAGAAAACATTATGAACACAATATGATTGCAAAATTGTTTGCAAGCACACAAAACAGAACGCATACCTTTATGACAACGTGTGTACAAAATAGATTGCATGAAAACAATTATGATTGCAAGTGTGTGTAAAAGAATGCATAAAATGGCGCATTGACTATTAAGAATAACTTTAATATGTTTGATAATAGAGTTAGGTTATTTCTAGTAACCTGCCATTTGAATAAAAGGAGAGATTTAAATGACAAAATCAAGAATTGCTGCTGTTGATGTAGGGAATGATGCAGTAAAAGCAAACTTCGGGAAACTGGAATCTGAGTTATACATCCCTAACGTAATGGCTAGAGACTTGGAAGACCGCCCTGTTATCGGGATTGAAGAATTAGATGATAAAGACCCACTTGATAATATACATATCAGAGTGCACTCACCTGCTCTAGATGAGAATAACGCTATTTATCGTGTAGGAAATCTGGCTGCTAAAAGTGATAATTCTACCGAACTAGATCCAGGGAGCAGTAAATCGGAAGAAGATCAGACATTAGTTATGCTGTTTGCTTCTCTAGCGTTAGACGCTGTATCAAATAAGGATGCTAAATCCTCCAAGAATAACGTAGTAGATGCAAACTATACATTGGGTACAGGGTTACCATTACGAGAAGTCAAAGAAGGAAAGGATGTAGGTTATCGTTCCCAGCTGCTCGGTTCCGTTCACCAAGTAGAATTTCTAGTAACGCCCCAATATCAGGGGATGAAAGTAAACATTAAATTTGATGAAGTTAAGGTTTATCCAGAAGGGTTCGCTGCGTTTGTTAATCTTGTTATGGATAATGACTTAAAGATCATCAATAAGGACCTTATTGATAAACAAATTCTCATACAAGACATTGGTGGTCTATCAACAGATATTGCGGTCATCAGAAATAGAAATGTTGATGATGATAAGGCTCAAGGCTATAACTTGGGAGTATCTGAATCACTAGAACAGATAAGGGATGAAATTCTAACAAAACATGGAGTAGAGTTGGATAGTCGTCGTGATGTGGTAGATATTATTACCCGAAAAAATGATCGTCATCACATAATGGTTAAAGGTAGTCGGACAAGTGTTCATGATATTACAGACCGTATTCTGCTCGAACTCGCTAAGAAACAGTACCGCTTTTTAAGAAATGTTTGGCAGAAGAATTCTCAGTCCGAGATTTGCTATTTTGTCGGCGGAGGTTCTGCAGTACTTAAAGACTACATCAAGACCCTCAACAACAAGCTGGATGGCTTCAACATTGACTTTTTTGAAGATGAAGATGAAAGCATTTGGATGATGGCCAATGCGTATTACAAACTCATTTCTGACTTTGTGCGTAAATCTGAGAAAGTCGATAAGAAAACCGAAACTGCCTCATCATCAAAGTAAGGTGATTGAATGAGTAATGCCAAAAAAAGCGTGGAGAGGGGACAATCCATTACATTTCGTGTCCCTTCTGACACGCCCGATCATATATTGAAAAGTCTTTCTGATCTAAAAGAAAAAGAGCGGAGGAATTTTTCCAGTAAGATTGCCCAATATGTTATGGACGGTGTCAGTTCAACGATCTCTAAGGATAAGGAAACCGTCACAATCCCTTTGCCTAGAAAACTTACAAAAGAACAACGAAACTGGATCAAACATGAACACTCAGAAGCGCTCATGGGAAGCATTATTTATCAGCTTATGATAGATCCAACAAGGGCCATGAGTCTGCTGGCTTCCTTAAATAGCAATTCACTAGACATCAACGAGGCACTATTTCTACAAGAAGAAACGGCTGCGACAACGTCAGATGGAAGTGCAAAAGAAATAGAATTTCAAGAAGAGAGTATGGAAGAGAAAGAAGAAAAAGTGGTCGAGTATGATGACAACGACTTGGGTGATTTAAACTTGGACAGCCTCCGGGATGAACTACATCAAGGAAAGTCGGAAGAACATGAAGAAGAGGAAGAAGAAGGCATGCTGGATGACTTTCTCTCGAGTATGAATAGATGAAATCAACCAAAAGCTATCGCAGCTTTTGGTTTTTCAAATTCGCGGACTAACATATACAAAATAACGGGATGAGCCAATAGAGAACTGCTTTATAATTACAGTTCTCTATAATGGATTATGTTCTGCGAAAGCAAGAAAAGTTCTTTCATCTTCAATCAACCCACATACCCCACATTGCACTTTATACTCTGGACCTCTATAATCCATATGGAAAGAAGCTAATTGCCCGCTGCCACATTCCGTTAATACTTCCCCAGTTCTTGGATCAAGTTGAACAGCCGTAGAAAGTTGTTTGATTTTATTAAACCTTGAGCGATTTGTCTTGCAGTTTGGACATAAATAAGGATTCATATAGATCACCTCCAGGATTATATTTTGTACAACTATTGTCTGATTATACAAAAAATAGCAGATAAACTTAGAAAGATAAAAATATTGGCGGACATTTCCCGGGAAATATCGACGAATTCTTACAAAGTATGAGAACAATACATAAGGGTAAACAATTTACTTTGTTAAAAAGCAGTTTGGTAATAAGCATGGGTTTTTCAGTTATGAAAGGTAGATGTAGAGATGGATGTCGTAATTTTGTTCATGGGAATTATTGTAGCTGCTTCTATTTTACAGACAAGTACAGGGTTTGGTTTTTCCATTATGGCCACACCTTTTTTGTTATTGCTGTTTGACCCAAGAGAGGCAATTCAAATTAACTTAGTATTATCCTTGATCATTTCTTTGGCCTTAATCCGAAAAATTCGTAGTGATATTGATGTGCCTATATTGAAAAGGTTAATCAAGGGGAGTGCGTTCGGGTTAGTAGTAGGAATCGGGATTTTCTTAAAGGTTAATACAGTTCAATTGAAGTTAGCAGTAAGCATAGTAATCTTGTTGCTTACCCTTCTTTTAATGCTATCTTTCCGTATGAAACAGACGAGGAGAAGAGACGTTTTTACTGGTGGTATATCTGGAGCTTTAACAACGAGTATTGGGATGCCTGGCCCGCCTTTATTGCTTTACTTCGCGGGAACTGAAACAGAAAAGGAAAAACTTCGGGCAACTACTTTAGCTTTTTATTTGTTTATTTATTCGGCAAGTCTAGTTACGCAGATGATAGTTGCAGGTACGGACCGAACTGTTTGGGTATCGAGCGGGATCGCACTGCCTTTAGTAATCATAGGGTTATTTTTGGGACAAAAGCTTTTTAAATGGGTGAGTCCATCTAATTTTAAAGTTATCACGTACATTATTCTACTGTTTACTGGATGTTATTTACTGATAGAAAGTACTTTTTAAAATAAAAAAAGACAGCCTGTATCGCCTGGCGATATAGCTGCTATTTAACATTATTAAAAGCTTCTTTTGTACCTATAAATCCAATCATTGAAGAATGTTTTGTTCCATCTTCTGCTTTACAGGCATCTAAATAAACGATCGGTCCACGTTTAGAAATAAACTCACAAGAATATTTACCAACTGGGGTTTTGTAGTAGCCGTCAAAGTTGTTTTCAAAAACAATGGAATCCCCGTCATACGAAATAGTGTTATTGAAGTGTGTCCCATTTTTCGTGAAGATTGAGATATCAACACTGTCCTTTTCTTTTTGATCCACACTTTCTAGAAAAGAGAGGATTTTATCTACATTTTGATTGTCTACGGCACCTTGAGTGATCTGGTCAAAGTTATCAACCAAATGTTCTGTAATGACATGTCCATCTTTCTTTGCATCCTCTACTGTGTAAGCTTCTTCGGAGTCTGCATCGTTAAAGCAAGCAGTAAGTGTTGTGAGGCATAAAAATAAAAACGTTAAACTTTTCATTAAATCCCCCTTATCCTTTTCCAATTAATAGTATTATATGTTTATCCCTCAAAGAATTCAATTATATTTCTAAAGATCTACATAAAAAAGGCCCTGCCACAGCAGAGCCTTATCCTATGATTATTTAGTTATTGATTCCTCTTCTCCGAGCTCAATCCAATCATGTGCCCATTTCTCTATATCATCCATTATTGGCTGTAAAGATAGACCTTTATCAGTTAAAGAATATTCAATACGAACTGGCGTTTCAGGGAACACGTCTCGTTTAACTAATCCGCTCTTCTCCATGTCTTTCAATCGGTCAGAGAGGACTTTCCCGCTTATACCAATTGAAGATTCTATGGTACAAAAACGTTGTTTTCCTTCTAACAGCTGATAAATTATTAAACCTGTCCAGCGTTGGCTAAGGAGGCCGATTGCTTTTTCAAAACGAGGACATATTGATTTATTCATGTCTCATCACTCCTTTATTCATTATACCACGGAAAATGGGGTTATTAAATCATATTTATTTAGTTAAGTAAAATAACTAACTTTAGTTAACTAACTTACTAATAGTAATAAACGTAATTTTTTACTATTATTCAATGAAGGAAAGGGCAGGCATCCACTGCGAAAGGTGCTGTTTCTTTTCTTTTATGACTTGCTTATAGTTTGATAACTGGTCAGAAGTCAATTGATGCATAGGAATCACTTCGTAATTGTGTGGCCCAGAGGAGGTAACATACGTCAAAACAAATCGTGGACGCTCAACCCTCACCTTTCCATGGTCCTTCACAAAATTGAATTTTATAATTCCCCCTACTCGTTTTGGGAAAGCGTCTTGCCCTGAAAAGAAATTTCCCAGGGAATAAACGGCAAGCATTTTGTTCCCTTGCTGTCCCTCAACCCATTCTATTGGCTGAAGCACATGAGGATGGTGGCCGATTACAGCGTGGACCCCTTGATCAGCAGCGAATTGAACAAGGTCTTTTTGCCGTTGTGAGGGAAGGGGTTTGTATTGTTTTCCAAAGTGAAGGCTCAGTATGACTGCATCACTCACTTTCTTCGCCTTACTGATATCCCGTTTCATTTTTCCCTTGTCAATTAAGTTTACAAGGTAAGGTTTGTCTTCTGGAACGGGGATCCCATTAGTCCCGTATGTGTAGCTCAGAAAGGATACGTCTATCCCTTCTTTGGTTTCATAAACGCGGATACGTTCTCGATCTTTTTTATTTTTGTAAACCCCTGTATACATCATACCTAGACTATTCCAATGGCGGATGGCATTGCGAATGCCGCTTTCTCCTTGATCCAGACTGTGGTTGTTCGCCAGGGTAACAACATCTATCCCTAATTCTTTCAAATTGTTTCCAATTTCTTTAGGGCTGTTAAACGCTGGATAACCGGATAAGCCTAGCTCTTCTCCGCCAATCATTGTTTCCTGATTAGCCATTGTAATCGTAGTATCTTCTAAGTATGGCTTTACTTGTTTAAGCATGGGCATAAAGTTATAGCCGCCGTTCTTCACTTTAGCATCATTGTACACACGATCATGAATTAGCACATCGCCAACCGCTGAAATACTTATAGAGGAAGGGCGATCGGGAGTTGATTTTTGCTTAAGAGAAATTTGTGAAGAGGGTGTAGGATGAGATTCTTTTGGAGGAGTATTCCCTTCACAAGCGCTTAATAAAAAAACGATAAGGAGAAGAAAGAATATTGGGTATAACCGCATAGATGATCACAGTCCTTTTTATTAAGTAGTAAACGTATAAATCGAATAAAGGCGAACTTTGTCATCCATTATAACAGAAAAAAACCTGACCCCGGTGGTCAGGTTATGCAATGCTATGCTGGCTTTTTGTCTGGTATGGGAATGAGACTAGCCTGAAGCAGTCGTTTTCTAAGGGTTATGCCTATCCATGAAGCTAAGAAAGCTTTGATCAAACCTACGGCAATGAAGGGGTAAACACCTGCATTGAGAGCTCCCTCCCATCCTAATCCTGCTACAAATTTTAATTGTAATGCTCCGAAAATCAAGATGACAATCATTCCGAGAGTATTGGCAACTAAAGCCAGGGGGATGGTGAAGGTTGATTTCTCCAGAACAAAACCAGTTATGTAGGCAGCTGCAATAAACCCAAAGATGTAACCTCCGGTAGGGCCAGCCAGAACTTGAACACCTCCGCTAAATCCAGTGAAAACCGGAAAACCAATTGCTCCAATCGCTGCATAACATACCATTGCTGCTGCACCTTGCCGACTGCCAAGAATCGTAGCTGTAATACCTACGGCCAAAGTTTGTCCGCTAATAGGGACAAGAGGGAGGGGGATTTCGAATTGTGCCAGAATAGCGGTGATGGCTGCAAAAATAGAACAATTAAGAAGAGCTCTTAGTTTTTTGCTTTGCTCATTCACGATTAATCACTCCTTTCACTTATGTTAACTTTATATAAATGACGTTAACATAAGTGGGGGTAACTTGGTAGGAGCGAAAGATAGGCATATATTCGTATTATTTCTGTTCTTTAAAGCCACTAATCATAAAATGAGGATCAACAAATGAAGTTTATATGCAAATATCGCAGATTACAATCATGCAGAGACCACCTCAGGTCATCCTTTCATTTCCATTTCATAAAAGTTTATTAAAAAAAGGAGCGGCTGCACCCTCTGCAGTCCGCTCCTTAAGTCAATATGTTGATTCTTTTTATAGCGGCCTAACCGTAATATGCTGGTATTGCGCCTTTTGCAGCCTTTTTCTATTATGCTTTCACATACATTGGGAGGTCTGTATGTCCCATCTCCCTGACGTAAACAAATAAATTTCCCTTATGGTTTATCTCATGGTCGATAGCCATATTCAACAGCTGACCGGCAGTCATCTCTCTACCGAAGATATGGCTGACATCAATTGTTTGTTCAAAATCCTCATCTGATAATTTGCTAAGCAATTTTATGGTTGCCTCTGTATAGACATGGGAACTTTCAGTTAAGTCTGCAGCTTCATTTTCTTCAAAAAGCTTCTCAGGTTCCTGTTTATTAGCCAACCTGGCAAAAGTATAAGTAGATTCAAGAATGTGTTGGACAAGTTTTTGAGCTTCCATGGATGTAGGGGTAGGCTTGAACGTATAATCTTTAGGTTCGATCTTCGCTGCCAGTTCATTCGTTACTTCTCGATGTGACATCAGATAATCAATTAATTGTGCGCTTTTACTCATAATGCTGCCCCTCCTATAATATACTTACTCTTCATAATAAAAGTTATATTTCTTGTAACCAACAGTCAATTAAAAACGTCTAAATTATATGGACAACAACTAAATGGTATTTTATGACTATTTTTACGTAACAATGTGTTGTATATAGTGTTACAATATTTCATTTAGTTAAAAGAAGGTGGTTAAAGGTTCAAAAGAGAGTAAAATTATTGTAAAATGGGTAAGTGTAATTTTAACGGAGGTTTTACAAAATGTTTAAAGGAAAAAAATATTTTAATTTTAATAAAAATACAAAAATGAAATTACTTGTCTATGCTATTGTGATCGGAATGTTTTGGATCAAGATGTCCTATATTCAGACTAGCATTTTTGATTTGGGTGTAGAAAATACAAACCAAGCTTTAATTCTGGCTTTCAACCCGTTAAGCAGTATCTTGCTTATCTTTGGGCTGGGGATTTTATTAGCTGGCCGGAAAGGAATGTTAGTTTCTTATATTCTCGGCTCTTTAATTATGTATGCAAACATTCTTTTTTACCGGGAATACAGCGACTTTATTACGATTCCGATGCTTGAGCAAGTTGCTAACCTAGCCGGAATGGGAAGCAGTATTACAAATATCATGGCTCCGACTGATGCATTCTTATTTATTGACGTTCTCATCGCAGCTTTTCTATTATTCTATCTAAAGCCAGAACGCTTGCAGCTGTTTTTACCAAAGCGCAGAGAGGGTTTAATTCTTGCTATTGTGGCCATTCCGCTATTTCTAGTTAACCTTGCATGGGCAGAAACAGAGCGTACTGATCTGCTTGAGCGGACATTTGACCGTAATAAGCTGGTTAAATTTATCGGTCTTATCAACTATCACGTTTATGACGCAGTTCTTCAAGGGAGGACTGAGATGCAGCGGACATTAGCGGATAGTAACGAGCTTGTCCCTGTTATTAACTATTTGAATGAAACAAGCACTCCTTCGAGTGATAAGTATGAAGGCATCATTGAAGGAAAAAATGTGATTGCCATTTCCTTAGAGAGTACACAAGAATTTGTTGTGGGCAAAGAACTTCATGGCCAGGAACTTACGCCTTACTTTAATGACTTGAAGGAAGAGGGGATTTATTTTGATAACTTCTACCATCAAGTGAAACAAGGTCGTACGTCAGACTCTGAGTTTCTTTTAGCGAATTCTATGTATCCATTAAACCGCGGAGCTGTATTTTTCACTCATTCTAGTAATGAGTATGAGGCCATGCCGGAAGTTCTAGGTAATAACGGATATTCTACGAGTGTTATGCATGCTAATGACAAAACGTTCTGGAACAGGAATGTCATGTATGATTCTCTAGGTATCGATGAATTTTACTCGAAACAGGACTATAAAGTAACGGAAGAGAATTCTTATGGATGGGGATTGTTAGACGAAAATTTCTTCGCTCAATCACTGGAAAAAATGAAGAAGTTAGAGGAACCTTTTTATACGAGGATGATCACACTAACGAACCATTATCCGTTTACCTTGCCAGAAGATAAGAA
Organism: Halobacillus ihumii; assembly: GCF_902726645.1. Lineage (NCBI taxonomy): Bacteria > Bacillati > Bacillota > Bacilli > Caryophanales > Bacillaceae > Halobacillus > Halobacillus ihumii. The sequence goes on along the minus strand of NZ_CACVAO010000001.1, from coordinate 1,839,263 downwards.
GTTAATTGAAGAAGGAAACACGTCTAGTGCTACACTAAACCGCTATTTCCAAACGATTCGTTATCAAGACCAGGCATTAAAACAATTTGTAGAAGCGTTTAAGCAATCGGAACTCTATGATAATACGATACTAATGATCTATGGGGATCACTTTGGTATTTCAGAAAACCATCAGAAAGCTATGGGTGAGTATCTAGGTAAAGATATCAATGAATTTGAACAGTTCCAGCTTCAGCAAGTACCGTTGCTGTTTTATGGAAAAGGTATTGAACCTCAAGAGAACCACACAGTAGGAGGCCAAGTTGACTTGCGTCCTACCTTAATGAACATGTTAGGAATTGAAGACAATAATCCTATTCAGTTTGGACACGATTTATTAAGTGAAGAGCGTCGTCAACTGATGATTACTCGTGATGGAGATTTTGCCAGTGAAAAATATGTGGGTATTCAAGGTTCCTGCTATGACAGACAGACTGGTGAAAAAATCGAATCAGAAAAATGTGAGCCTTTCTTTAAGCAAGCTAAAGAAGAGCTGACCATGTCAGATTCGGTTATTTATGGAGACCTTCTAAGGTATCTCGATGAAACAAAAGTGGTCGAACCAATAGATGAACAAGAGAAGCAGAAACAAGAAAATTAACTTACACCCTCACCATTGCGGTGGGGGTTTTTTGATCAAATATATGTGTAATAATCACTCTGCTGTATCATTCCTCTAAAGTGTACTAAAATAAGAAGGAGCAAATGAGAGGACGTGAGCAACGTATGGAAAAGGACATCAAACTAATTGCGCTAGATATGGACGGAACGTTATTAAACGAAGATCTGCAAGTATCCAAAAGAAACCATGACGCTATTCAAAAAGCTAAAAATAAGGGGATTCATGTTGTTCTCAGCACTGGCAGATCCTTGGCGACGTGTCAGGAAATCGCAGAGTCTCTTGGACGTTCATCTTACATGGTGACAATCAATGGCGGGGAGATATATGATAAAGATTTTAAGCTTGTAGAACAAAATCTCCTAGATCCTAAACATGTTGAAAGGTTATGGGAACTAAGGAACGGTCATGGGATTCATTTCTGGACCTCAACGGTTCAAGGGCAGTTTAGCAGCCAACAGCCCTTTGATAAGGAAGTCGTTGATTATGATTGGCTTAAATTCGGCTTTGATATTGAAGATGATGAAGTACGTCAGGTTATCTTAGATGAGTTGCGTAATAACGAGGGTCTAGAAATTACAAACTCAAGTCCGACGAATATAGAGATCAATCCTGTTGGAGTAAATAAAGCGGCTGCATTGTTAAAAGTTTGTAATAAGTTAGACATGAAAATGAGTCAGGTGATGTCGATTGGAGACAGTATGAATGACCTGGCCATGATTCGTGAAGCTGGCTTTGGCGTAGCGATGGGTAATGCACAGGAGATTGTTAAGGAAGAAGCAGACTGGGTAACGAAGACCAATGAAAATGATGGTGTAGCCCACGCGATTGAAAGGATTTTGTGACGTATCAATTCAAGACATATTTAAGCAATCCGATCATAAAATAATAGTAACCCTATCCCAAAGTCTCCTCCCTGTTAAAGAAGTGCGTAGACGAATGTAAAAGGCTAAGTAGAAAAAGAACAACGTATGTCTATGGTATAGGTATAGGATAAAGCATCGTTACTCACTATGAATAGCGGTGCCTATTTTTTTATTTTTAACTTTTCTCTATTGTAACCTTCAATGAATCCGTATATATATGTGCATTTTATATACAGCAGGAAAATGAGCAGGCAAGTCAGAATATAATAAAGGACAAGTTTTTTTAAAATGATATGACTGAATATTCTAACCATTAGGAGGTCCCTATGGAGGCTGGTTATATAAATTATGAACACAGAATAGTAAGGGAATCGTTGAGAAAGTTTCTTGCAAAAGAAGCTTTTCCACACTTTGAGCAATGGGAGAGTCAGGGCTGCATTCCAAGGTCATTCTGGAAACAGCTTGGAGAGCAGGGTTACCTTTGTCCTTGGCTTAATGAAGAATTCGGTGGGGTCGGAGCAGACTTTGCTTATTCAGTTTTGATTAATGAAGAGTTGGAAAAGGTCGGTACAGGCTTAATCGGAATTGGACTTCACAATGATATTGTCGTTCCTTATCTTGCTGAATATGGAACGGTTGAACAGAAGAAAAAGTGGCTGCCTAAATGTGCATCAGGTGGAATTATAACAGCCATTGCCATGACAGAGCCAGGTGCAGGTTCAGATTTAGCTCATATACGTACATCTGCAGCATTGCAAGAAGATCATTATATAATAAACGGGGAAAAAACGTTTATCACAAATGGCATTCAGGCAGATCTTATTCTCGTAGTGTGCAAAACGGATACACAGACGAAGCCGCCTCATAAGGGGATTAGTTTAATCATTGTTGAACGTAACACGGATGGTTTTTCTCGGGGGAAGCAATTACATAAAGTAGGACTGCACAGTCAGGATACAGCTGAACTAATTTTTGAAGATGCCAAAGTGCCTAAAGGAAACCTCCTTGGTGAGGAAGGAAAAGGGTTTTATTATCTTATGGATAAGTTACAGCAGGAAAGACTTATTGTTGCTATCGGAGGGATTACGGCATGTGAACGGATGCTGGAACTAACCATTGATTATGTCAAGCAGAGACACGCATTTGGCAAGTCGATTGCTTCCTTTCAACATATACAGTTTAGCTTAGCTGAATTACAGACAGAGGTGGAAATAGGCAGGGCTTTTCTGGACCGAACTATAGAAGCACACATGAATGGAGATGAGGTGGTTAAAGAAGTATCGATGGCAAAGTGGTGGATTACGGATTTAGTTAAAAAGACAGCCTCCACGTGTATGCAATTTCATGGAGGTTATGGCTACATGGAGGAGTACGAGATTGCAAGGCGATTCAGAGATGCCCCGGTAGCAGCTATTTATGCAGGATCGAATGAAATTATGAAATCTATCATTGCCAAAAAAATGGGGCTCAACTAGCCAGGATAAATGGGGGATGCAGGATGAATGAAGTTGTTATTGTCGAAGCTTTCCGAACTCCGGTTGGTAGAAAAAATGGTTTGCTGAAAGATATCAGGCCAGACGAATTACTGGCGAAAGTGTTAAAAGAATTGACTTGCAGAGTTGACCTAGACCCAGCTGAGGTAAATGATGTCATTGCGGGCTGTGTTTCGCAAGTTGGGGAGCAGTCTGGTGACGTAGCCAGAATTGCTGCTCTTATGGCTGGTTTTCCCAAAGAGGTACCTGGTGTCACAATTGACCGGCAATGCGGGTCAAGTCAGCAAGCTGTTCATTTTGCTTCACAAGCGATTGCAAGTGGAGATATGGATGTAGTGATTGCTGGCGGAGTAGAATCAATGTCTCGTGTGCCGATGTTTTCAAATAGGCAGGGAACAGAGTATAGCGAAAAGCTTACTAGTCAATATAGAATGATTAATCAAGGTTTATCGGCGGAACAAATTGCCGAACATTGGGGGTTGAGTAAGGAAGAGTTAAATAGATTTGCGGTAAGAAGTCATGAAAAGGCATTATCTGCAATCGAAGAAGGGCGATTTGAAAGGGAAATTATGCCTGTTGAAGCAAAAGATCGTAAGGGGCTGCCGATTACAATGAAGGATGATGAAGGACCGCGTCCTGGAACAACTATAAGCAGCTTGGAGCCTCTAAATCCGGCATTTAAAGAAGGTGGGGTGATTACAGCAGGTAATGCCAGTCAAATTAGCGATGGTGCTTCGGCTATTTTGCTTATGTCACGTCAGAAAGCTGAGTCTCTTGGTTTAAGACCGCGCTTTCGCATTGTAGCTCGTTCCGTTGTGGGATCTGACCCGACTTTTATGCTTACCGGGCCTGTTCCAGCTACTCAGAAAGTTTTACAACAGGCTGGACTTAGTCTTAAAGACATTGATCTATTTGAAGTTAACGAAGCTTTTGCTTCAGTCCCTCTGTTTTGGCTGAAGGAAACAGGGGCCGCTATTGAGAAGTTGAACGTCAATGGCGGTGCGATAGCGCTTGGGCACCCACTTGGAGCGACAGGCACTAAGCTGATGACAACTCTTATGCATGAACTCGAAAGGTCGGAAGGACGATATGGTCTTCAGACTGTTTGTGAAGGATTGGGTATGGCTAACGCAACGATTATTGAGCGTTTGTCAGACTAATGGAGCTACTAGTTTTCAAACAAGTTTAAAGGAGTGGATAATGATGGGTCCAACACTTAAAAGTATGTTTGAGCAAACGGCGGTGAAGTTTCCTAATAAAGAGGCGTTAGTAGATGTAAGGTTAGGAAAAAGGTGGACTTATCGACAATGGGATGAAGAAGCAAATTACTTGGCTAATGCATTGTCTGATGCAGGGGTTACAAAAGGGGAAAAGGTTTCTACAGTACTTTATAATACGGCTGAATTTGCAGTTACATTATTTGCTTGTATGAAAATCGGTGCTATTTTTAATCCCATAAATTTCAGGCTGACATCGCAGGAAATCAGCTTTATTATTAAGGATGCTAAACCTAAAGTAGTATTATTCGAACGGGCAACAGCACCGCAGCTTAAAGAAATTGCGAATGAAAGAACCCACATCCATTTCTGGTCCATAGATGAGCAGCAGGAGGTTGTATTATCTCGCCATTATTATGATGTGCTGGAAGGGGCGGATCGTACACCGCCGGTTTGCGAAATCGACGAGGACGATTACTACGCGATCATGTACACTTCAGGTACGACGGGATTACCTAAAGGGGTCCTGCATACCCACAGGGATATGATTGACCAAGCACTCATACTAGCCCATACTTTACATCTCACCCACCACGACCGCGGTCTAACGGCAGCTCCGATGTTCCATTGTGCTGAACTCCATTGTTCATTTTTTCCAAGGGTGATGGTTGGGGCAACAACGGTAATTCTCCATCACTTCGATGCTCAGGAAATGATTCAAATAACGCGTGAAGAAGAAATCTCTACATTGTTTGCAGCTCCAACGATGTGGAATATGATCATACAAGAGAAATTCAGTAAGAAGGACTTCCATTCATTGAGGACAGGGCTTTATGGTGGGGCACCTATGGCTCCGGCCCTAACGAAGCGGCTTCATCAAGCTTTAGGAGTCCAATTGATCCAGGCATATGGAATGACTGAAATGGGGCCGGCTATTACCGTTCTTCTCGAAGACGAACAGCTGTCTAAAGCAGGCTCTGCAGGCCGGGCACTAGTAAATCATGAAGTACTCGTCGTACGTACACGGGAGGAAGGACCTGCAGATCCCGCTGACATCTGCAGCCCAGGCGAATTAGGAGAAATTATTGTGCGCGGGCCAAGTATGATGCCTGAATATTACAATCGTTCTAAAGAGACGTCAGAAGCTTTATATAAAGGGTGGTATCATTCTGGAGATATTGGTTATTTCGATGAAGATGGCTATCTCTGGGTTAGCGACAGGGTGAAAGACATGATTGTTTCAGGCGGTGAAAATATTTATTCCCGCGAAGTGGAGGATGCCCTGTTTGACCACCCAGCTGTTGTGGATGCTGCAGTAGTAGGGGAACCTGATGAAGTGTGGGGCGAACGAGTTGTTGCTTATATAGTGAAAAAAGGCGATGTAGCACCTGACGAACTTGATGAATTTTGCATATCAGGTAACAGACTCGCTCGATACAAGCGGCCGCGTCGTTATGAGTTTGTGTCCGAACTTCCTCGAAATGCCAGTGGAAAGCTGCAAAAATTTAAACTCCGAGAGCAGACAAAACAAGTAACAGAATAGAATAGATGAGCCTCGAACTATCATGTCGAGGCTCTATTTGTTCAGTACTTTATCCTCCTAGTTGTTTCATGACATCAATGGGCTGGGACTCTCGCACTTTATGATAATCTTGAAAAGGACAGCCAAATTCCTGGACTCGCTGCATAACATTCTTGATGGTAAAGTCTTCTGGATTTAGATCTTCTGTGATTTCATGCCAAAAAAGCGGTGTGGCTACAGTTCCTTCTGAAGTGGCTCTGGCTGAATAAGGAGATATAATGGTTTTTCCTTCTGCATGCTGGACATAGTCCAGGTAAAGTCTTTGTCCGCGATTTTTCTTTAATCGCTCAATTGTAAATAAATCTGGACTTTCTTTTACAAGAAGATCGACTAAACTCTTTGTAAATTTCCTCGTTTCTTCATAACTCATGCTCCCCTCTGTAATAGGGATATGGAGCTGCATTCCTTTATTTCCGGATGTTTTTATAAAACCATGTACGTTGAGTTGATCAAGCAAATGTTTCAATAGCTTGGCAGCTATGATGGATAAATGAAATTCGTCACGATCAGGTGGATCAAGGTCAAACACGATCTCATCCGGGTCCTTGGCTGCTGCTTTTTGAAACGGAATATGAAACTCTAGTGCTCCTTGATTGCTTAGCCAAATTAAACTTGAAAGCTCATTGCTAACGATGAAGGTCTCATCATTCTCCTTCCACGCCCCTACATAATTTGGTGAATGTTCAGCTCGATGTTTTTGAAAGAAAGATTCGTCGCCCACACCATGAGGATATCGAATTAGCGTCAACTTTTTATTTTTTATAAAGGGAATCATATAAGGAGCGATCGCCCTGATGTACATCAGGTAATCTTTCTTACTCCATTGCCTTTTTGGCCATAATATTTTTTCAGGATGAGTGATCTCTACGTCTTCGGGAAACAAAAGCAGGTCCCAATCTCGTTTAGACACGGTACAATCGTCGTGCTCCAAATCAAATCTAAACTGGTGAAAGACAGGCTCGCGCATTTCCCCACCTTCGGCCATTAAGCAGTTAATGGCGGCGCAAACACTTGGATTAAGTCTCCAATTAGTCCCATTCTCTTTAAAAAAAGTTTCAAGTGTATGAGCCTGCTCTGAGGTTAATCCATGCTTAAAACTGCCTAACGGTACACGTTTATCCCCGTGCCAAATCTCCATTTTATAATAATCGTTCCCTGGATCGAATGAGGTTAGAAAGCCAGATACAGAGCGCCATTGTTTCACTTTGAGCCATTGCCTCGTCCGAACCCCTTTTTGGTAAATGCTTTGTTTGCGCTATGCTACAATGCCTTCGCCTAAATGAAGGTGGAGAAGGTTATGGATGTCTGCTTCATCTTCGAAAACCTCAACCATTTGAATAGATGGAAAGTCGATATGGTTCATCATTTTACGAAGTCGTTCTTTTCTTTCTGTAAAAACAAATGAGGTTAAATTTTTTCCGGCTTCAAGAATATCAAATGCCATAAATGTAGCAGGCCTCTCTCGAGCTACATTTCCAATAGACGTTTTATTCCTCATCCGTCCCCGTTTTTGGAGAAGGGGGAAATTGGCCTGATAAGGGGTGTTGAGAATCACGATTTCGCCATCGAGTAAAACAGGCAGTGGATCAGGAGGATCCCCTTTCCTTGCCGCTTCAATGATTTCAGGAAATCGGTCTGACAAATCCTGGCCGTTTCTACTTATGAGCGAAATCCCGCTTTCTGTCCACTTAAGAAATGCCCGAAATCCGTCATATTTTACTTCATATACCCATTCATTTCCCGTCGGTATTTCTTCAGACAATGTCGGAAGCATAGGTTTATCCAACTCACTCACCTTCTTTTCTATCCTTATTTTGATCGAGTATATAGCTTTTAGTCATATTTTTTCTCGGAGGGTAAAAGCTAATCAAAAAGGAGTGAAATAGTCCATGCATACAATGTGGAAGGGATCGATTAGTTTTGGTCTTGTGAATATACCGATCAAACTTCATGCTGCTACTGAGAACAAAGATATTAAGTTGCGTCAATTACATGGAAAATGTAATTCCCCGATTGAGTATAAGAAAAGATGCCCGGTTTGCGAAGAAGAAGTGAAAAATGAGGAGATCGTCAAAGCTTACGAGTATGCTAAAAATAAATTTGTAGTGCTTGATGAAGAGGATTTAAAGAACTTAAAGAAAGAACAAGAAGACAAAGCGGTGGAAATCCTTGATTTTGTCAAACTTGAAGAAATTGACCCTATTTATTTTGAGCGCAGCTATTTTATTTCACCGAACAGCGGTGGAAATAAAGCTTACGGCTTATTAAGGGAAGCCCTTGAAGATACGGGGAAAATCGGAATTGCCAAGATTATTATTCGTTCAAAAGAACAATTGGCTATTTTGCGAGTGTATAAAAATACATTGCTTATGGAAACCATCCATTATCCGGATGAGGTGCGAGATGTTGGCGAGGTACCAAACGTTCCTGAGCAAACTGATTTAAGTAAGAAGGAAATGAAGACGGCTGTTGCGCTGATTGACGAACTCACAGCCGAGTTTGAACCAGAGAAGTACACGGATGAATACCGCACAGCTCTTCTGGAACTTATTGAAGCCAAACGAAATAATGAAGAAGTGACAACAGCTAAAGAGAAAAAACGTCCTGACAATGTGACAGACCTTATGGAAGCCTTAGAAAAGTCACTGGACGAATCGAAAAATAAAAAGAAAGTTGCTCCTAAAAAGGCAGCTCCTAAAAAGAAAACGTCCAAGAAATCATCAACAAAGAAAAAGTCGTCATAACCCCTCTAATAGCAAGTTTTTGTCGAACGATTATCTGTATTTTAACACCGAAATGTTGTATAATTAAGTATAGAAACACATAGTCGAATGGTATATGAATGGCCGTTTGGTCCGTAGAAAAGCAGAAGATATGATGAAATCTTCAGAAGCTTCCCAGAAGAAGTGCTCCAATAATCATTAATGAAATAATGAAGAGTTCATACAACGTTCCATAGTATGCTCTCTTTTTTTGTTCAATAATATCTGAAAAATCTGAACCATCCTGGCATATGTATAAAGAGAGGAGAATAATTGTGAGCGAATTCATATCTTTAAGAGAGATTTGGAAGGCGAGGCAGAGGATTGCAGGATTAGTTATACAAACACCGCTTATCTATTCGAATGCCTTATCAAATTTCACGGGAAATCAAGTGTATTTAAAACTTGAAAATCACCAGCCTACAGGAGCATTTAAATTAAGAGGTGCTGCTAACAAGATCCTTTCCCTCTCCATCGACGACCAAAAAAAAGGTGTGGCGACATTTTCAACAGGAAACCACGGTATTGCGGTCGCCTATGTCGCCAAGCAGCTCGGGATTGATTCTATTGTATGCATTTCTTCACGGGTGCCAAAAGGGAAAGTGAATCGTCTGAAGGAGCTTGGGGCTGAAGTAGTGATCGTAGGTGAAAATCAAGATGATGCGGAAGATTACTGCTATCGATTAGAGAAGGAGCAAGGTGTCTCTGTTATCAAACCATTCGATGACCTTGATGTCATTGCCGGGCAGGGCACGATAGGGTTAGAAGTGCTGGATCAGTGCCCTGACATAGATGAAATATTAGTTCCTCTCTCAGGGGGAGGCTTGCTTTCGGGAATTGGCTATACCTTGAAGTCGAATGACCCTTCCATTCAAGTAACTGGTGTATCAATGGAGAACTCAGCAGTCATGCATAAAAGTTTAAAACAAGGCCATCCGATCAAAATTGCTGAATCGCCAACGCTGGCAGACAGTTTGTTAGGGGGGATCGGGCCGGATAATCAGTACACTTTTCAATTGACTAAGCAGTATATGGACGAAAGCGTGCTTATTTCTGAGAAGGCGATTGCAGAAGGAGTATTGTTTCTGCTTGAGCATCATAAAATGGCAGTAGAAGGAGCGGCTGGGGCAGCAATTGGGAAGTTACTGTCAGAGAAGCAAGGTGATGGTCGTGTAGTGGCAGCTGTTGTGAGTGGTAATAACATTGATCATGAAACAGTTAGTGAGTTGCTTAAAACTAGATAAGCTTGCGGGGTGTGGTAAATGGGTATAACCGTTAAGGATGTCTTACAGTTATCCGTCATGAAACCGGCAAAAGTCCATGTCGGGAATGAGCGTATTGAAACCAGTGAGGTGGAATGGATTTCAGTTATAGAAACACCTGTCGAAAACTTTGTGCGTAAAAATGAATTTGTGCTCAGTACCGGTGTCGGATGTGGCGATGACCCTGACTGTTTAGAAGTTTATGTGAAGGATGTTATTCATTCAGGCGCTTCGGCACTTGCCATTGCTACTGGACGGTATATTTTTAAAATTCCTGACCGCATCCAACAGCTCGCTCTTGAGCAAAATTTTATCATTATTGAAATCCCGTGGAATGTGCGATTTGGTGATATTTTGCAAGATGTTTTAGCTGAAATAAGCAAGGAAAAAGAATTGGAGCAGAAACAGGCGGAGGGCGTTCGGCAGGAACTCATTAACTGTGTGTTAAATGGCAAAGGTCTACAAGAGATCATGACCATTCTCTTTCAGCATTCAAAAATTCCTGTGGCCATTAGTGATCATAACAAGATCGTGAGGGCAAATTACGAATTTGATCAGCGGATGATTGACGTGCTGAACGGGGTAGAGGAAGGGGACTATGAACTTATTCCGACCCAGGAGACCCCGTTTCGCGATCACCCCCTTTACCATTACATTGAAGAATATAAAATTGGGGAGCAGTACTGTTATCAGCTTACCATTCTATCCAATTATAAAAAGCAAGGCTACCTGCTGTTTCAGCCAAGAGATAACGAAGAGTTAACCTGGCCTGTCTTAAATATATTAGAACATGCGCTGACGGCCTGTGCTCTTTATTTTGTTAAGGAAAATGCTATCGAAATGACCGAAATCCGGCTTAGAGATCATTTTTTACTAGATTTAGCAAAAAGCGAAGTCGAAGTAGATAAACAGATGCAGTCAAAGGCTCAACTGCTCGGCTATGAATTAACGCTGCCCTATATTTGCCTTGTAGGAGCAATCCGCTTTAAGAAAAAAAATAATCACGTCGAGCGGGCCGGGGATCAATCGGTTCTTTCTTCCTCGATGAATAGTCGAAACTATTATATTCAGAAAGAGGTCACTCATGCTGGCGATGTCTTAAATCGCCGGACCATGACGACGTTCGAGGATGGAGAAGTCATTGTATACTTAGAGGCAGATGACCACCCTTATATGGAAACGAGTAACCAATTTCTCGACCTTATCGAACGCAGATTAAATGAGTTGCTTGCTGGCATTAATATTTCCTGGGGAATATCTTTTCCTAAGGATGGGGTCTTCGTATTTCATCAAGGATATGATCAAGCCGTGACCGCTTTAAATATTGGCAAGCAGCAGCATGAGGATGGAAATCGAACTTTTTTTAGTGATACTCGTATGAACAGGCTGCTTATGGCACTATCCCATGAAAAAGAAATTGAAAATATTGTAAAAGATACATTGGAACCGCTGATTATGTATGATCAGAAACGTCAGGCGGATCTTATTCATACGTTTATCGTTTACAATAAATACAATAGTAATGTCAGTCAAACCGCGAGAGCGCTGATGTTACACCGTCAATCATTACTCCATAGATTGCGCAATATTGAACATTTAACGGGCTTGTCGCTGTTAAATGCTGACGATATGTTTTTATTGGAACTTAGTGTAAGGTTATGGAAGCTGAAGAAGGTAGAAGAAGAATAGGCAGTCCGCTTTATAATTGATTCGTGATGACAATCCAAATCTTCTCTGTTATGATGAAAGCAGCCAAGCGAATAGTATTACACAATAACTACTAGGGGGGCCCTGATACGGGCTGAGAGAAAAGCAAAACAGCTTTTCGACTCTTATGAACCTGATCTGGTTAAGACCAGCGGAGGGAAGTAGTCAGAAGAAATGTCTTATGACTTTATCCATTCGAAGCCAGGTCCTCCCTCAGGATCTGGTTTTTTTCATGTTCACTCCCTTTTTATGAGAGGAGGAGAAATATGAATCGAACTCGCTTATTAACGACCATGGCTGTATTTGTAGCAATCGGAACGCTTGGTTCGCAAATGCTCTGGTTTCCTGCTGGAATAGCTAAGGCTTATCCTGTTCAACACGCAGTTAATGTTATGGCCGCTGTCACGCTTGGACCCATTCCGGCGGTTGCGATTGCCTTTATGATCGGCCTGCTGCGTAACTTGCTTGGGCTTGGAACATTGCTTGCGTTTCCAGGAGGCATGATTGGGGCTTTACTGGCGGGTTACTTTTACAAATGGTCTAGAAAAACATGGACTGCTGCAGCAGGTGAAATGATTGGCACTGGGTTAATCGGTGCCATGCTCTCCGTGCCCTTTGCCAACATTTTAATGGGGAGTTCAGCGGGAGCATTAGCCTTCTTGCCGTCCTTTCTTATCAGCAGTACAACTGGTGCATTGATTGGCTGGTTTGTAGTTTCAAAAATGCGACAAACTCATGCATTACCTCAAACAAATCTATAATCTTCGGAATCTACTAGGGGTGCGAGCACGCTGAGATAAGGATTTTCCTTAATCCCTTTGGACCTGATCTGGGTAATACCAGCGTAAAGGAAAGTAGCCTCATCTCAAATCACCTTTCAGTGGCTTCCTATAAACTAAGGAGGCAACATTTTATGACATTTACCGAAACATTAAGAAAAGAAAATAATGAATTGTTTGAAGCAATTTTTAACCATCCATTTGTCGATGGAATTGGCAAGGGTGAAGTACCGCACGAAGCATTAGCCCATTACATTAAGGCCGATTATGAGTACTTGAACGCCTTTATGCATGTTTACGGTGTTGCCATATCAAAATCTACAGAACGACGTGACATGGGCTATTTTAGTGAACAAGTCGGATTTGTTCTAAATAGTGAAACCCATCCTCATCACAATTTCTGTGATGTCATCGGTGCAGGTTATGACGAATTGCAAGGCTACCCGCTTCCGCCAACAGCCGATCATTATGTCAAACACATGATGTATCACGCTCAAATGGGAGGGCTCGGAGAAATTCTCGCTGCCCTGCTTCCTTGCCCATGGACTTATCTCGAAATCGGCAACCATTTGGTGAAAAAATATCAGCCATCACCGAATCATACGTTCTACCCGTGGATAGATTTCTACGCGAATGAGGAATTTGATACGCTATCCATGGCCATGCGTGAACGCCTTAATGAGCTGGCCGAAGAGGCTTCAGAGAGTGAATTGAAACGGATGAAGGAGGCCTTTCGCAAGAGCTGTCAGCTGGAGTTGAATTTCTGGGAAATGGCTTTAACTTGTGAGGAATGGCCGACTGGAGAGGCGGTGACGTCTAAATGAAACAAGCGGCTTGCGCATTAAAGATTGGCGGGACTGATCCGAGCGGGGGGGCGGGCATTCAAGCTGATTTAAAAACATTTCAAGAGTTAAAGACTTATGGCATGAGCGTCATTACTTCGGTAGTCGCTCAAAATACAACAGGGGTTAAGGATATACACGACTTGTCTGTTGATATGCTAAGGAAACAATTAGAAGCCGTTTCTTCAGATATGCCTATTCATGCGTTTAAAACAGGGATGATCGCAAGTAAAGACATGATGAAAGCCATCGCAGAATGGCTGCCAGAAATAGCAGCTCCATATGTTATGGATCCTGTAATGGTAGCACAAAGCGGCGATCCCTTGATCAAAGAAGAATCGCGTTTGTGGCTTCGTGATAATTTACTGCCGTACACATCGCTCGTCACACCGAACATACCTGAAGCAGAGGATATTACAGGTGGGTCAATTGAGGTCATTGATGATATGAAAGAAGCGGCCGCACAGATTGTGACTAAATTTGGAGCAGGTGCGGCTTTGGTAAAAGGCGGCCATATGAAAGGTCAGGCCATAGATGTTCTATTTGATGGCTCGGAAATTCATACTTTTTCAAGTGAACGAATTGATACAAAAAATACTCATGGAACAGGATGTACGTATTCTGCTGCCATCACTGCTCATTTAAGTCATGGCTCATCGCTTGTCGAGGCTGTTGAACAGGGTAAGTACTTTGTTACGGAAGCGATCCGTCATTCGTTTGAACTTGGGCAGGGAAGCGGTCCAACCAACCACTTCGCAACACGGGAGGAGGTTTTTAACAAATGGCTGTAAATGTGATTTCAAACGTTCGTATGAAGCAGCCGCTGATTCATAATTTAACGAATCAAGTGGTCATGAACTTTAGTGCCAATGGTTTACTAGCCTTTGGCGGGTCGCCCATCATGGCGATGGCAAAGGAGGACGCAGCTGATATAGCAAACTTATCCGATGGTGTGTTAATCAATATGGGAACGTTGACAGAGCCTCAGATCCAAGCCATGATACTAGCTGGAAAAGCTGCAAATGAGAAGGGGATCCCAGTAGTGATTGATCCTGTAGGTGTAGCAGCCACTCCCTTTCGTACGCAAGCCTTTAATCGGATCATAGCAGAGGTTGAGCCTGCTGCTATTAAAGGAAACGCAGGCGAGCTCGCTCACATCGTCGGCATTTCTTTAGAAACAAAAGGGGTAGATTCAGTTGATTCAGGAAATCCTGAAGAGATTGCTGTCAAAGTCGCAAATGAATTTAAGTCGTTAGCTATAGTCACGGGTGAAGTTGATGTGATCTCAGATGGGGAAGAGACAATATCCAATGAAACAGGACATTCGTTATTATCTAAGGTAACAGGGGCGGGATGTTTGCTGGGCTCGATCGTAACGGCTTGTCTGTCAACTAATGGTACTCCCCTGCAACAGGCTTATACCACCGTTAAATTTTATGGGCTAGCTGCAGAATGGGCTGCTTCAAAGTCGAGCGTTGTAGGCCCTGGGACTTTTGCTGCCCACTTTATTGATGCGCTGGCTTTGGAATTATCACAACTTGAGGGTGTTTCTTCATGAACCTTCGGAAGAGATTAAGGAAATATCTCATTATGGGCAGTCAGAATTGCCAACGCGACCCAGTGAAGGTTTTAGAAGAGGCCATCGCAGGCGGTATTACAGCTTTCCAATTTCGTGAAAAAGGACCAGGATCGCTTAAGGGTGAGAAGAAACTGGCTCTCGGCCTGAAACTGCGCCAGCTTTGCCGGAAGCATGATGTGTTGTTTATAGTAAATGACGACAGCGTTTTGGTGGAACCTTTGGAAGCGGACGGAATTCATGTAGGGCAGGACGATGTGAGCGTTGAGAAGCTACGTTCGGCTTTTCCTAATAAAATTATCGGCTTATCAGTATCTAATGAAGTCGAATTGAGGAAAAGCTCAGTCGGTGTCGTTGATTACTTGGGTGCGGGTCCGGTATTTGGGACATCCACAAAAGTTGATGCGAAAGCGCCAGTTGGTGTTGAATGGATCGAAAGAGTGCGATGGATGTATCCTGATATTCCGTTAGTGGGGATCGGGGGAATAACCGTTCAAAATACCGGTTCGGTGCTTGAAGCAGGAGCTGATGGGATATGCGTGATTTCCGCTGTTACGTATGCTGAAGATGTTCGTGAAGTTGTAAGTAGACTCTAGGCGCTAACCGCCGGCTTGTCCCGGCGGTTAGCGCCGATAAAATCGGAGAAAGCGCCGATAAAATCGGAGAAAGCGCCGATAAAATCGGAGAAAGCGCCGATAAAATCGGAGAAAGCGCCGATAAAATCGGAGAAAGCGCCGATAAAATCGGAGAAAGCGCCGATAAAATCGGAGAAAGCGCCGATAAAATCGGAGAAAGCGCCGATAAAATCAAGCCGGGACCTAAGTGGCCCCGGCTTTATATGTTTAATGAGGATCAGGATCCATCCAGTGATTTTAAAAAGGAATCAACTTTATGATTAAATTGATCTGGTTCTTCTAAAAAAGGGCAATGACAGCTATTTTCAAATAGCTCTAAGCGTGAATGGCCGATTTCCCTGTGTAAGTGCTCTCCGGCGGCAACTGGAATGAGTTTTTCTTCCTTGCCGAAACAAAGTAAAGTAGGAACTGTGATTAATGACAAATAAGGCCTGCAGTCAATGAGTGACTGGTCAAATAAAATGGCGCTGGCCGTTGTTGCGGGAAGTCGTGTTGTTTCTGCGAGCATCCACTCCATATTGTGTCCCGACACTTCTTCTTTAAACATCAAAGGAATGAATCCGGCTAGCAGGCTTTTTTGGTCTGTTTGGAGATCACGCATCATACTCGTTAACGTCGGCAGATCAAATGCTCCAATCTCAAAATCCTCCCATTTGAAATCAGAGGCCAGTTCATCGACAATTACTGTAGCCTTAATATTGTCTTCGCCGAATTGGCTAATATATTCCCAAATTACGAATGCTCCCATAGACCAACCTAACAGGGTCACATCTTTAAGACCTAGGTGCTGGATAAATTGTTTTACATCACGAGCATAGTTGGCGACTGTGTGACCTGAATCTATTGCTGAAGACTGTCCGTGTCCTCTGAAATCCAATGTGATCGTTTGATATCCTTCACGAAAATAGGGAACTTGTTTTTGAAAAAAACGGCTACTCATCCAAACTCCATGCAAAAATAAAACAGGTTTTCCTTCTCCAGATACTTCATAATATAACTCGGCTCCATCATTTAATTTTACAATTGGCATTTCGATCGCCTCCTTGTATATTTTATCAATAATGATTGGTAAACATGTCTGGCTAGTGATGAAATAATGGCACTCTAACAATTTCAATTTGTTCTACGGGAATCCTTCCATAGAGCCAAAATAAGTACTTCATTAAAAAAAGTCAAAAAAATCAACAGTTAAATGTGAATAATTTGTGTCCTTTTTGAGAATAATTTGTTACAATTAGAATATGAATACGATTACATGGGATCATTAAATTAAGGAGATGGATATAATGGGTATTGTGCTTATGTTTTTGTTAATTGCAACGGTTGCCCCATTTGTATTTATTCATTTGAAAAGGACAAAGTTAGCTATCACTCAAACCATTCTGCTCGTGGGCATGTGGGTCTACTTTTTTGAGACGATGTTCATTTCAGCTCCTTCAGCATTTTCGATTACTTGGTCAATGTTTTACTTGAGCCTGATTGTTGCTGAAGTAGCTTGGGTTATGTTTATTATCCATGTGGCCAATACACATGAAAAACCTCGTGAAGCAGTAAGATATTAATATTATACTAAAAGCCCTCTTTTCTAAAAATAGAAAAGAGGGCTTTTTTAGAGTCTATATTAAGGCTATTGTCGAGGTTGCACATAAAACAGTTGAAGTAATGCCTGTAAGAAAGCAACGCCCGATATGATGGCTAATAATGGTTTGAAACTATAATCTGAATACAGGGTTCCCCAGAGTGTGAAGGCAGCTAGGATAATACATAAGGTAAAGCTTACTACATGCTTCCAAGGGAAACTGCCTGAATCCTGATTATATTCATTGTAGAGTTGTTTGTTTTTTTCCAATCTAATCACCACCGTGGTCTTTTGATGTTGCGATACTGTAAGGCTTAATTCTATAATCAGGAGCGATCAATTCCGGACTAATGAGTTAATGACCGCCAGAATGTTCCTCCTGCTGTTGGTGCTGTTCGTGTTCTCCGTTATGTTGCGGGTCATGATTATGGCCAAATGACATGGTAAATAGTGACCCAGCCACAACAATTGCTGCGAGGACAAAACCGTGAAACATCATATTCCATGGTACATGACCATTATGGCTTTCGGATTCAGTCATGTGCATGAACATAAATAACTGGATACCAGCCTGTATGACGGCTAAAATCATAATCGATGTGATAATCCAAAACGTTGATAAATCTGATCTGAGAGCAGCCCAGGCTGCCAGTAATGTTAAGACTAAAGACAAGACGAAGCCAACAATGTGCTGAACAGGAATACGTTTATTGTGTTCTGCCATGTTAAACCACCATCCCGATCAAATAGATGCTTGTAAAGAGGAAAATCCAAACGACATCAAGGAAGTGCCAATACAAGCTGATAATGAAGAATTTTCTGCTGGTAACAGGTGTTAAGCCGCGTTTTGCTATTTGGATCAATAACAGAATTGCCCAGCCAATTCCCACAGTTACGTGCAGCCCGTGGGTACCAGCTAATATAAAGAAGCTGGACCAATACGCACTGGATTGTAAAGTGGCGCCTTCGTGCGCATAGTGAATGAATTCTTCAACCTCTAAACCAATGAATCCAAGGCCTAGAGCTAGTGTAATGATCATCCACGTGATAAGTCCTTTCTTAGAACCCCGTCGCATTTCATGAATTGCTATACCACATGTGAAACTACTTGTCAGCAATAAAAAGGTCATAATGAGCACGGAGCCAGGTTCAAACAATTCCCCTGGCAACGGAGCATCTGCTGTCCGCCCGAATAATACAGCATAGGTAGCAAAGAGTGTTGAGAATAGAACTATTTCAGCACCGAGGAATATCCAAAATCCGAGAATATTCATTTGACCTTGCTGTGTGCGGTATTCCAGCGGGCCGGTTTTTAATTCATGTGAACTCATTTTACAACCCCCTTGCTTTGCGTTCGGTACGCTTGATTTCGTCTACTTCAACATGGAACCCATCGTCATAGTCAAAGGAGCGGATTCCCATCATAACTATTAGCCCGATTAAACCGGCAATAGCCATCCACATCCATTCAAACACAAGTCCAAAACTTGCTATAGCTGCAATTCCCATCATGATAATCGGCTTACCGGTATTGCTTGGCATGTGAATTGGCTCCACTTTTTCTTCATCGAATGTTGTTTCACCTTTTTCCTTCATTTCTATAAAGGCATCATGTGAGTTTACGTGAGGAACCGTCGCGAAATTGTAAAACGGTACTGGAGTTGGAGTAGCCCATTCCAGTGTGCGTCCATCCCAAGAATCTCCGGTTTTTTCACGCTCGCTGTAACGATAACTATAGTAAATGTTGTAAACAAAGATGGCAAAGCCGAGTCCCATACCGAAAGCCCCTACAGTCGAAATGACGTTAAGCGGCATCCATTCAGGAATGATGGTAAAGACTCGACGCGGCATACCATCCAGTCCCACGAAGTATTGTGGGAAGAAACAAACATGAAAGCCGATAACGAAGAACCAAAAGCTAATCTTGCCAAGTTTTTCATTAAGTTTGTGTCCGAACATTTTCGGATACCAGTACACAAGACCTGCAAAGCAGGCAAATACGGTCCCTGCTATAAGCACATAGTGGAAGTGTGCCACTAGGAAATATGAGTTGTGGAACTGGTAATCGGCTGGAGCCATACCCAGCATGACACCCGTAACCCCGCCGAGTACGAAACTGGGGATAAAGGCAAGCGCCCACATGTTGGCTGTTGTAAATTGTATTTTTGATTTGTACAGAGTAGCAAGCCAGTTGAATATTTTAACACCCGTGGGAACGGCGATTAACATTGTTGAAACAGAAAATACTGAGTTAACAAATGCACCGGCACCCATCGTAAAGAAGTGGTGAACCCAAACAAGGAAACTTAACCCTGCGATGAGGATCATTGACCAAACCATGGCTTTATAGCCGAACAATTGCTTACGGGCAAATGTTGCAATAACCTCTGAGAAAATACCAAAGGCAGGCAATATAACAATATAAACTTCAGGGTGTCCCCACATCCAGAACAGGTTGGCCCACATCATTGGTAAGCCTTCTCCGGTCAGTGTGAAGAACTGAGAACCAAAAACTCGGTCGATCGTCATTAAAGCTAATGCCACTGTTAGGATAGGGAAGGCAAAAACAATAATGAACGCCGTAACGAGTGTTGACCAAGTGAAAATGGGCATTTGGAACATTTTCATCCCAGGAGCACGCATTTTAATGATGGTAACCATAAAGTTTATCCCTGTTGCCAGTGTTCCAATACCTGATAACTGAAGTCCCATCAAATAAAAGTTCTGTCCGGGACCAGGGCTCATGGCTGCACCGGCAAGTGGTGTGTAACTAGTCCAACCGGCATCTGGAGAACCGCCGATTACGAAAGAAATATTAAACAGCAAGGCCCCAAAAAGAAAGGACCAGAAACTCAAGGCATTCAGTGCCGGGAAAGCAACGTCCCTGGCCCCGATTTGCAATGGTACGATCACGTTCATTAAGCCGATCAAGAATGGCATAGCCATAAAAATGATCATAACTGTTCCGTGCGTCGTAAAAATTTCGTTATAGTGTTGCGAGCCTAAGAAGTCCATCCCGGGAAATGCAAGTTGGACACGCATCATTAAGGCGTCCATCCCACCTCTGAACAACATCGCTAGAGCACTGAGAATATACATAATACCTATCTTTTTATGGTCAACAGTAGTCAACCACTCACGCCACAACCATCCCCATCTTTTAAAGTAAGTTAGAACAAAGATAATAGCGGCTGTAACGAGCACGATGGAAACCATTCCAGCGTAAATGAGTGGTTCCCCCGTGACAAAAAATTCATCTAGTTGCATAATTCCTCACCTGCTTTCTTTCTATCACTCTTCATCTGTAGCATCAATTTCAATATCCCCGCTTTTTAAATGTAATTCTTTCTCATAAGCTTCCCCATGAAGTTCGATAGCGTAGTCCATTCCGGCCATCGTACCATGATTAACCCATTGTAAGTGGGTGGAAGAAAAGGTCTTCCGGTCTGTTAATCCAGGTTTAAGGAGCTTATTATATTGATCCTGCGTAAGCTCAGGGGAATTTTGTGCTTGTTCTACCCAGCTGGAAAATTCCTCACTGCTTTCTGCGTAAACTTCAAATGTCTGAGCTGCAAAGCCTTCCCCCGTGAAGTTTGCGTTTCGCCCATCATACACTCCTTGTTCATCTGCTTGTAGGAAAAGCGTATTCTGCATCCCTGCCATACCGTATTTTTGCCCACCTAAAGCTGGAATCCAGAGGGAGGACATTGAGTCGGCAGAAGCTATTTTGAATTCGATTGGGCGATCAGTAGGAATATGAAGATAATTGACTGTTTCTATGTTTTGTTCCGGATAACTGAAGAACCATTTCCAGTCGGCCGATGTTGCATGAATGACGAGTGGTTCTTTGTCAGCTGCTGCTGAAGCTGTTGATTCGGGCGGTTTTTCGAGATCAAATAATGTTTGTACAGTCGGTACTGATAAAGCTGTTACGATGAGAATCGGAATCACCGTCCAGATGACCTCAATCATTGTGTTTCCGTGAAGGTGCGGGTCGTAGTCTTTATCACCCCGCCCAGGACGGTCGCGGTATTTAATGACCATATAAGTAAATAGGGCAAAGACAACCACTACAATCACGAGCATAAACCAGATTGAATACATAATCAGGTCTTTTTGACTTTCTGCGACAGGACCCTTTGGATCAAGGACAGTCAGTTGACTGCAGCCGCTTAATAATAGAACCAGGCTGAGTGGCAGCATAGCCAGCCATTTTTTAATATGCCGTTTGTTGCGTTCCACTTGGCAATACACTCCTTCTCACAAATATATTAAAAGGGATGGTTGTTCCAATTTATGAATTACTGGGGTTAGTATAGCAAATAAAGCTTAAATCGAGACCTAGTTAAAAAAATTGTCATATAAAAATCACGATTTCTATTCAATTTTGACACAAATTATTCAAACTTAGGGAAATTGCACAGACTACTCCATATTGTTGTAGCCATAATAGCTTCGATCTATTACCTAAAATGGAAAATGGACGCGATAGCGCCCATTTAAGAAGGTACCGAAATAGTGTTTCCCTCAAAAGTCATGGGGATGAGAATAATTCAGGTATGGTTAGCTTTCATCTATACTTCTATTAATTCAACGTGGGCAAACTTTCCATCGTTTGTCTCAAATTGAATACCAGGCTGTACAGAGACAGGAGAATGAAAGATCGGCCCGTCTACTACAAATGTATGGAATTCCCCATTTTCACCACAAGGATCTACATCTGGCGGCAGTGAACTGAGGAAGTTGTTATCAACTTTACATCCTGCCTGATCAGCGGGGAGTTTTTCTGTATTAACGGTCGAAACGATAGCTTTAAAACCCGCTGAGATAAACTCCTTTGCAATGGTAGTGGAAGCTCTTCCCCACAAGGGATAAAGCCCTGACATTCCTGACTTAGCGAGTAGGCGGTCCCGGTATTCTTTTATATCTTCGAGAAATAAATCCGCGTAAACGATTGTAAAGATGCCCTCTGACTTAAACTGATCAAACTTTTGCTGAAGTGTCTGTTCATAAGTATTGTTGTCCGCCATTGCAGGTAATGGCACGTCATACAAAGGAAGACCAATTGAATCAGCTTGGGCCTGAATGAGCTCTCTTCGCACTTCATGTATGGGCAGTCTGCCACTCGCTTGAGAGGTGGTTGATAACAGTCCTTTAATGCAATAATTACTATTTTCCATAAGATTATAGAGTGCTAACGTACTGTCTTTTCCCCCACTCCAGGAAACAATGACATTCTCCATCCAAGACACCCCCTTCTTAATAAGATAGTGCCATGTTACACCGATTTAATTGCACTATTTCATTACGAAGTTCCTATATTAATCTCTACCTCAAATCATACAGCTTTTCAAAGTGCTGGACAAATGTTCTTCCTGCAACTTTCCTAAATTGTACAATTTGGAATCTTGAATTTTCATACATTTTTTACATTACATAAAAAAAGCCTATTGAATACAATAAATGTAATAGTCATTCAAATATTCAGACAATGGTGGGAGGGAAAAACATGTTGCTTCCATTTGATATTTTGGAATATCAAAACCGTCTTAAGGAAACAAAGGATCGCATGGATGAGAAAGGGATTGAGGTCCTGCTGATTACTGATCCAGCTAATATGAATTATTTATCTGGTTATGATGCGTGGTCGTTTTACGTTCATCAAATGCTTGTCATCATCATTGATGAACCGCAGCCTATATGGATTGGGCGTTTTCAGGATGCAAACGGGGCTCGGGTCAAGACGTGGATCTACGATGAAAATATCATCTCATACCCAGATTATTATGTACATTCCAGTGTTTATCATCCAATGGATTTTATCTCAGAAATCTTAACTCAAATTGGGCAGGGGAATCGTCATATAGGTGTTGAAATGGATCATTATTATTTTACAGCAATGTCACTTGATCGATTAAAGCGGGGAATGCCTAATGCGAAATTCCATGATGCATCAGTTCTCGTCAATCGAGTTCGGATGATTAAATCGGATCAGGAAATTGAATACATGAAGCGAGCTGCCACAATCGCTGATCTAGCCATGACTAAAGGGGTAGAAAGCATTCGTGCTGGCGGGAGAGAGTGTGATACGGCTGCTGAGATCTATTATCACATGGTACGCGGTACACCTGAATTTGGTGGTGAATATCCAGCCATTGTGCCATTGCTTCCTTCGGGTGACCATACGTCGATTCCTCATCTGACTTGGACAGACAGACCTTTTCTGGAAAATAGCGCCGTAATCGTTGAACTGGCAGGGTGTTATAAACGTTATCATGTACCGCTGGCTCGAACGGTTTCGGTTGGAGAGCCGAGTGAAAAGTTAAACCATTTGGCAGCTGTTGTGACGGAAGGAATACAAAATGTGTTGCAAACAGCTAAACCTGGTATGACCTGCAGCGATTTGGAAGAAATCTGGCGTAAGAGTATTCAAAAGCATGGGTTTGAGAAAGAATCAAGACTCGGATACTCCGTAGGCTTGAATTATCCTCCAGATTGGGGTGAGCATACAGCAAGTATTCGCAGAGGTGATACGACTGTTCTGCAGCCAAATATGACGTTTCATCTTATCCCAGGGCTCTGGTTCGATCACGATGGAATCGAGATTAGCGAGACGTTCCGAGTTACGGAGACAGGGACTGAACGGTTTACCACTTATCCGCAGGAATTAATTGTACGACGTGATCCTTACAACATTAATTCAAATGGTCAAATCAGTTAGGAGGTGTACGTTTTGCGCCTTTATTCAAAAAAAGATATTCAACAAGTGATAAAACTTAACGGTACCGTTATCAGCGAGATTGAAAACGCATTCACAGCATTGCAGACGAAAAAAGTTACCATGCCGCCTATTATGAGTATAAATATACCGTCTAGCAATGGGGAAGTCGACATTAAATCTGCTTATATCGAAGGGTACGACAGTTTTGCTGTCAAACTTTCATCGGGATTCTTTGACAATCCGAAACTTGGCTTACCCAGCGCTAATGGAATGATGATTCTGATAGACACAACGACGGGTGAACCTAAGGCGATCCTAGTAGATAATGGTTTGCTTACAGATATACGTACAGCTGCAGCAGGAGCTGTTGCTGCGAAGCATTTAACCCGGGAAGACAGTCGCACCGTCGCCATTATAGGGACCGGTTCACAAGCTAAATACCAGTTAGAAGCCTTATCAAAAGTCAGACCAATCACTCAAGTCTTTGTCTATGGGCGTAATTCAGAACGAGCACAACAATATAAATCTTTCGTTGAAAAAAAACTTAATGTGCAAGTAGACGTTAAAGAGACTCCATCCGAAGCTGTCAGAAACAGCGATGTAATCATTACAACCACCCCGGCTACAGAGCCCGTTCTTAAAGCGGAGTGGCTCCACGCAGGTCAGCACATCACAGCCATGGGGTCAGATGCTCCGCATAAGCAGGAACTTGAGAATGACGTCATCAAAAATGCGGACTTAGTTGTGTGTGATGTTAAGGAGCAATCGATGATGCTGGGAGAACTTAGAACCATTCCAAATGAGGAAATACTGGACCAAGTCCATGAGTTAGGAGAAATAACCAGCGGGCAGAAACCAGGTCGAACAAATGATCAACAACTTTCTGTTTGTGACTTAACAGGCACAGGGGTGCAAGATACGCAAATTGCCCGCTACGCCTGGAAGTTATTGAATTCAAAGGAGGATGATTGTAATGGAAAAGGCTAAATTTGGTACGAAATCTATTTGGGCTGGTGAGAAGGATCAACTAGCATTTGGTGCAACGCAAGTACCTGTGGTTCATAGCGTGTCTTTCGGGTATGACGACATGGATGAATGGTATGAAGTAGCGGTAGGTAAAAAGGAAGGACATATTTATGGTCGTAATACAAATCCAACCGTTCAAGCATTTGAAGAGAAGATCAGAATTTTGGAAGGGGCAGAGGCGGCGACAAGTTTCTCAACGGGAATGGCTGCGATTAGTAATACTCTAGGAACTTTGCTATTTCCAGGAGACAGAATCGTTTCGATAAAAGACACGTATGGCGGTACAAACAAAATTTTCACGGAATTTTTACCAAAACAGCAAATAGATGTTGTGCTTTGCGACACTGGCGATCATGACGCTATTGAGCAAGAAATTGAAAGAGGCTGCAAAGTTCTTTATTTAGAGAGTCCGACAAATCCAACCGTCAAAATTACAGATATAAAACGAATGGCGAGCGCGGGTAAAGCGGCTGGAGCTATCGTAGTAGTAGATAATACCTTTGCTACGCCAGTTAACCAAAACCCATTGGAGTTAGGGGCAGATTTGGTCATTCATAGTGCTACAAAGTTCTTGGGCGGTCATGCTGATGCGCTGGGCGGATCTGTCTGTGGAAGCAAAGAGCTCGTCGAAGCTGTCTATCACTACCGTGAAATAAATGGGGCAACGCTAGATCCGATGGCCGCTTACCTGCTGCTCCGTGGTATGAAGACGCTGAAGCTCAGAATTGATCAACAAAATAAAAATGCTCAGGAAATCGCAGAATTCCTAAAAATTATAGAGCTAGTAGAAGAGGTGTTTTATCCTGGGTTGGAAACTCACCCTAACCATGATATTGCTAAAGAACAAATGAACGGTTTTGGCGGCATGCTTAGTTTTTCTGTCAAAGGCGGTGTAGAAACAGTTCGTCATTTACTGCCCAAACTAAAGTTCGCAAATCGTGCAGCAAACCTCGGTTCAGTAGAAACGGTTGTGGGACCATCTAGAACAACGAGCCATGTTGAATGCACACCTGAAGAGCGAGCAGCGATGGGCATTCCAGAAGGGTTGATTCGCTACTCTGCAGGAATTGAAGATATAGATGATTTGAAGCAGGATTTAGAACAGGCATTTAAGGCTTTGCCTTCAGATATCATGATCAAAAATTAGGGGGGTGACCCTGTGACAACAAAATTGCCGAACTTAGTTGAAAGATCATTAGATATTCTCCCAGAAGTCATTAAATGGAGGCGCCATTTTCACCAGTTTCCGGAACTTAGCTTTCAAGAAAAGGCCACGAGTGAAAAAATTGCACAAATTTTGGATTCGTTTGGAGCTTATTCTATTGAGAAGAACATTGGAGGTTACGGAATAGTAGCAACCCTTACAACTGGGGATGGACCTGTGATAGCACTTCGGGCAGACATGGATGCTTTGCCGATCTATGAGCAAACGGGTCTCTCGTATAGTTCTAAACATCCGGGTGTGATGCACGCTTGTGGCCATGACGCCCATATTTCAATCCTTCTGGGTGCAGCAAAGTTACTAGCGGAAGACGCAAATAAAGGGCTTTTCAAAGGAAGTGTGAAGCTGATTTTTCAGCCAGCTGAAGAAGATAGCGATGTGTTAGGGGAGACAGGAGCTGTGAAAATGCTCCAATGCGGTGTCCTGGATGATGTGGATGCCGTCCTCGCTCTTCATATGTGTCCGTGGCGGAAAAAAGGCGAAATTCAAATCCATGATGGTCCCAGTATGGCAAATAATGATGATTTTTATTTAATCGTTAAAGGCATTGGCGGGCACGGCGGGTATCCTCATCACACAAAAGATCCTGTATGGATGTCGACTTACTTGCTGCAGGCTCTATACAGTATTAACGGGCGTAAAGTAAATCCCCTGGACGTCGGGACCATTAGTGTGGGCCAGATACATGCAGGAGAAGCTAATAACGTGATTCCTGGATTGGTTGAAATTCAGGGAACGATCCGCTCTTATAAAAAAGAGGTACGTAAGTTGCTTATAAAAGAGATAGAGGGAGCTGCACGAGTAGTTACTGCATTAGGCGGGGATTTTGACTTGACAGTTCATCGCGGTGAACCGGCTTTAGTTAACGATCCAACGGTAAATAAAGTCATTCGCGATGCGGCGGCTGATATGAAAGTCATAAACGAACCATTTGGAATGGGGAGTGAAGATTTCAGTCATATGACAGCACGTAAACCTGGGGCGATGTTTTTCCTCGGATGCGGGATTTACGAAGAGCGGGGCTTGCATCATCCGGGTTTTGATATTAACGAAGAAGCACTAACAGATGGTGTAGAAATTTTTCTGAAATGTGTGTATCAGCTTCTACAACGTGAAGGAGGGGAATTGTAATGGTGAATATAGCATTTATTGGCTTTGGCGGCGTTGGGCAGGCTCTTGCAGAAATTTTAATCGAGCGAAAAGAGAATTTGAGTAGTTCATATGGCCTCGATACGAGGGTTGTAGCGGTTGCCGATATGATGAAAGGATCAATCTATGACCCGGAAGGACTCGATGTGGGGCAGCTTCTGCAAACTGTTCGAACTGAAGGAACGGTGGATGGTATTTCTGGAGGGCCTCAAGCAAAAAAAGGCTGGAGCAGTATGGATACTATTATTCATTCAAACGCTGACGTGATTGTAGAAGTTACCTTTACAGATGTTAAAACGGGAGAACCGGCTATTTCTCACTGTCGTACAGCTTTTGAAAACAGGAAAAGTGTAGTGACGACCAATAAAGGTCCAGTAGCTTTAGCTTATAAAGAGTTAGCGAAGCTTGCTGAGGAGCAGGGTGTATTCTTTGGATTTGAAGGAACAGTAATGAGCGGTACCCCGGCACTTAGAATGCCTGTTGAAACACTGGCAGGCAATAAGATAACTGAAATCAAAGGGATTCTCAATGGAACGACTAACTTTATTCTAACAGAAATGGAAAAGGGCTTTTCTTACGAGGAGTCTTTAGAAAAAGCACAGCAGCTTGGCTATGCTGAAGCAGATCCTACTAGCGATGTGGAAGGTTACGACGCTCGTTATAAAGCGGCCATTTTAGCGAATTATTTAATGGGTGAGTCTCTCTCCCATACGGAAGTTGAATGTGAAGGAATTTCTGGAGTAACTGTTGATCAAGTACAGGAGGCACTTCGGGAAGGGAAAAAATTACGATTGCTCGCTCGGGTGAGAAATGAAGAAGGAACAGTCAAAGCCAGTGTTAAGCCTGAACGCATCGATGCCGATGATCCGTTATCAGGAGTGACAGGAGCTACAAACGCAATCGTCTATGAATGCGATTTAGCTGGACCTATCTTGTTGACTGGAGCTGGCGCAGGATTAAAAGAAACCGGATTTTCACTGCTGATTGATTTAATTCATTATCAAAAGGAGAGACAACCGGCGAAAATATAAAGGAGGGGATAGTAATGCACACAAAGGTAAAGGAGATGAAAATGTTAATCGGCGGGAAGTGGGTCAGTGGTGAAAAGACATTTGAAGTGCGCAACCCTCAAAGCAGCCAAGTAATCGCGCGTGTCCCCCTTGCTTCAAAACAGGATATGTCTCTCGCTATTGATAAAGCGGAGCGGACTTATCGAAATACGCAAGTTTGGCCGACGCATGAACGAATTACCATTTTGGATCGAGTCGTTTCTTTCATGAAAGAGCATGCTGAAGAATTTGCACATATTATTGCTTCTGAAGGAAGTAAAACGATTAATGAAGCACGAGGAGAGGTAAAGCGAGCCACACAAACCATTAAAATTAGTGCGGAAGAGGCAAGAAGGATGAATGGAGAAACCATTAATTTTGACCAAAATGAGGGAAGTGAAAATCGTGTAGGATATCACTATCGATTTCCTGTAGGCGTAGTTGGAGCAATTACACCTTTTAATGATCCTTTAAATTTGGTAGCTCACAAAATTGGCCCGGCCATTGCCGCTGGAAACGCCATTGTTGTGAAGCCTGCTTCCGTAACACCACTCAGTGCGCTAAAGTTAGCAGAGGCTTTTGTGGAAGCAGGTCTTCCGGAAGGGTTCTTATCAGTTGTTACAGGATCAGGCCGGGAACTTGGAGATACACTTGTTACACATCCGGCAGTGCAAATGATATCGTTCACGGGTGGTCCGAATGCAGGAAACAGGATCACGCAAAAGGCAGGAACTAAAAAAGTCAGCATGGAGTTAGGGTCCAATTCTCCGGTTATTGTGCTAAGTGACGCTGACCTTCACGATGCTGTGCAATCTTCTGTATCGGGTGCTTTTTCGGCAGTGGGGCAAAATTGCATTGGGGTTCAGCGAATTTACGTGGAAAAGGACATTTACTCCCAATTTCTGGACACGTTTGTTACTCGCACAGCAGAGTTAATGGTTGGCGATAAAATGGATGAATTGACAGATGTTGGGCCAATGATTGAAGAGAAAGAAGCGGAGCGTGTAGAGTTATGGGTGAATGAAGCAGTAACTTCTGGAGCGACAGTAGAAGTTGGCGGAAAGCGTGAAGGGGCGTATTATTATCCAACCGTGCTAACGAATGTTCCTGAATCAGCCAAAATAGCTAAAGAGGAGATTTTCGGGCCTGTTGTGATTATTCAGCCCGTCGCCGACTTGAACGATGCAGTAGAACTAGCTAATGATGTGGATTATGGACTGCAGGCAGGTATCTTTACAAGTAACATTCATCATGCTTTTTACACCATCAAGCATATGAATGTTGGTGGCATTATGATTAATGATAGCAGTGATTATCGGATTGACGCAATGCCGTTTGGCGGAACTAAAGGCTCCGGAGTCGGTCGTGAAGGCGTGCGTTACGCCATGGAATCGATGACTGAATCCAAAGTGGTATGTTTCCGTCTTCAGGAAAATATGTTGTAGAACTGGATCCTGATGCTCTCGCAGCATCAGGATTTTTCTATGGCATTTTTTCCTGACTTTCTCCTTCAGACTTTTAGGGATAATTTTTTCACCGTTGCAAATAGTAATGATGATCAATTCCTTAAGGAGGATGGAAGATGAGAAAGTCATTATTATTCCTTTTCACAGTCCTGCTCATATCAGTTCTTACAGCGTGTGGTACAGGTGATGAGGGAGCTGCGGAACGCGAATCCTATAATTACAACCAGGTAGAATATGGTCCAGAACAGCGTGAGCAAGTTGAACTGGAACGAGAGCAAAATCGCTTTAGTCCAAATATTCCTTTTGAAGGTACAGATCCGGGTCTGCCTATGGAAAACCATAATAGCGACACACCGAATTCTGATCGCTTCGAGGCAGACGGCGGTAAGGCTGGTACAAATAACCAACGTGTTGATGAAGTAACAGGTGCTTTCCAGGAACAAGTGGTTCAATTAACCAACCAGGCACGCAAAAAGAATGGGTTAAAGCCTCTTAAAATTAATAGTGAATTATCTAAGATTGCCAAGAAAAAATCAACTGACATGGCAGAAAATAATTACTTTGCTCACATATCTCCCACTTATGGCAGTCCTATTCAAATGTTGAAACAGTTTGGGATAGAGTTCAACTATGCTGCAGAAAATATTGCAGTCGGACAGCAGACTCCCAATGAGGTGGTACAAGACTGGTTAGCCAGTCCGGGACACCGTAAAAATATTATGAATGAGCAAGTAACCCAAATTGGAGTCGGCTACACGGAAGAGGGCCAGCACTGGACCCAACTTTTTATAAGTAAATAACCATGGAGGCGCCGAAATAAGTTTGGCGCCTTTTTTCATCGAAAATAAAGGATGATTTTTACATGAGTGAATTTATGTATTTCTGGAATACTGAGCAGTAAGCAGGATTATATATTAATCCGCGATGAAGGGGTGATTGTTTGAAAAAGTTATCGACCCTTTTTTGCATAGTTTGTCTTTTTCTTGGAGCTGTGCTCGCTCCACACCCCATCTATGCAAGGGAGTCAGAACAGCTTGTCGCAATCGGGGACTCGATTCCTTATGGCTATAACCTAACGAAAGATAACACCTTGCCAGCGGGAGAAGCATTTCCTTACATCATGGGTGAGAAAGCCGGTTTAGAGGTAACCAACCTTGGGATACCAGGAATGACTTCTTCTGAGCTGCTAAAAGCTGTACGTACAAACGATAAGTTTCGTAATACGATCAAACATGCTGACTATATTGTTGTAAGTATTGGGGGGAATGACCTTTTAAACCTCTTGAAAGAAAATAAAGGTCTCAAAGGGATAAAAATGGAGGAAGTAGCTCTTGTAGTCCGCGATTTAATCTTTAATGTTTATTCAACTGTCGTCGAGCTAGAACGATTGACAAAGGGTGACATCATTGTTTATAACATCTACAACCCTTATCCTGAAGCGGGTGACAAGCTGGAGGCCCCGCTAAGCTATATTAATGCACAATACAGCTCTCTGATAGAGCTATTAAGCCGCTTCACTAATGTAGAGATGGCGAATGCTTATAAAGCTTTTAAAGGACATCCAGAGTATATTATAAAGGGTGATGTTCACCCTACGAGGCAAGGGCAGATCGTGTTAGCAGAATTAGGACTGAAGCTTATTGAAAAATAAAGCCTGCACAAGATGTGTGGGCTTTTTAGTTTGGGGAGGTTTTTATAACGAGGTTACCGAAATAATTAGGGTTAGGGGAGAATAGAAGAAAGAGGGATGGCATGTGAATAGTTGGAAGAAGAATTTAATTACCACAAATCGAGGGGTATTCGAAGTGTTTTCAAAAGGAAGCGGACCGCCTTTATGTGTCACCCATCTCTATTCGGAATTTAACGAATCAGGTGATTATTTTGCGGAAACGTTCACGGATACAAACAGTGTTTACATCGTAAACTTACGTGAGACAGGGGATTCAGCGAAGGCGGAAGAACCTTACCAATTAAGTATGCTTGAGACTGTTTTTGATCTGGAAGCCATTCGGGAAGGGATGAGTATAGAAAAATGGGGCTTTGCTGGGCATTCAACTGGGGGGATGCTTGGGATTGTATATGGCATTCAATTTTCTGAACGCTTGAATTTCCTTATAATTGCAGGGGCAGCTGCAAGGGAGTATATGACGTTCTCTGAGAAGTGTATCTATAATGTTAATCACCCCCAATTTCAACGTATGCAAGACCTTATAGAAGAATTAAAAAGGAGTGAATTATCGGAGAGCAATCGCAGCAAGTTATCTAAAGAAAGGACTAAGCTGTCTCTGCATAAACCTGATCGTTATGAGGAGTTGTTTTGCAAGAGTATTCAGAAGAATATGGCTGCCATTCGAATGAATTATTTTGTCAGAGAGCTTCCCATTTTTGATGTTAGCAGAAAGTTACCTTTCATTAAGTCTCCTGTGCTGATCATATGCGGCGAGCATGATGTCCAGTGCCCATTAGAGTATTCCCTTGAAATGAAGGAGCTTATTCCGAACTCGAAGTTAGTAGTATTTACGCATAGTAACCATTATCCTTTCCTGGAGGAAGAAGCGAAATTTAAGCGTGCCATCTCAACATTTATCCATAATCAAAGGGAAAGTAGTCAGGGTAAATTTGGTACACTATGAGAAAAAGGAGTAGTTAGCTGTATGATACGTTTTGGCATTATAGGAACGAACTTTATAACTGAATCTATGATTGAAGCAGGTCGGTATGTTGAACAATTTGAATTGAAAGCCGTTTATTCAAGAACAGAGGAACGAGCCAAGGAATTTGCAGAGCAATTCGGAGCGGAACTCATTTTTACCTCCGTTGAGGAAATGTGTAGTTCGGAAGAGGTCGATGCCATATATGTGGCCAGTCCGAATTCATTTCACGCTAGACAAGCAATCACAGCAATGGAGCACGGGAAACATGTGTTATGTGAAAAACCTATGGCCTCCAACCAACGAGAAGCAGCACGTATGATTGAGGTGGCGAGAGCCAATCAAGTACTTCTGATGGAAGCTGTTAAATCAACATTGATGCCAGGTTTTGTCAGTTTACAAACGCATTTACATAAAATTGGTAAGGTGCGCCGTTTCACAGGGAACTTCTGCAAGTATTCTTCACGTTATAACGCTTACCGGGAAGGGAAGGTCCTTAATGCATTTAATCCTGTTTTCTCGAATGGCTCTTTGATGGATCTAGGTGTGTATGGAGTTTACCCTCTAGTAGTGCTCTTCGGAGAACCGGAATCGATTAAGGCAAATGGAGTGAGGCTTGCTTCGGGTGTTGATGGAGAAGGTAGTATTCTAGCTGAATATGAAGGGATGGAGGCTGTCATTACTCATTCGAAAATCAATCATTCTTATGCTCCTTCTGAAATTCAAGGAGAAGAAGGTGTAATGATTATTCCTAATATTTCAGAGCCGGAAAACATTGAGATCCGCTATAATGACGGGACAGTTGATCACTTAGGGAAGCGGGATACTTACCCGCCGATGTATTATGAACTTATGGAGTTTGTTAATCTAGTCCAAAAGGGTGAAATACAGTCCACTGTCAATTCCCACAAAAATACGCTGATTGCTACGCAATTTCTGCAAGAGGCCAGAAGGCAAATGGGGATTAAGTACCCTGCCGATGATGAATAACAAGAGAAAGCCCTGGAAATTGTAACTGTTATTATGTGAACTCCTCCAAATACTGTATGAGCATAACATGGTAAAAGGGTCGGAATAATATGTTATATTTGAAATACAGTTGATACTTGTAGTATCCAGGAAAGGAGTTTGGTCCGTGAGAAAAATTTATGTATTGCATGAAAATGATGAATGGACGGATCATTTGACGAAGCGATTAAAGGAATTGCAGTTACCTTTTGAATTATGGCATCTGGATCAAGGGAATATAGACTTAACTAATGAGCCTCCGGAAGGTGTTTTTTACAATCGGATAAGTGCCTCTTCACATACAAGAGACCATCGCTTTGCTCCTGAGTTTACAGAAGCAGTGCTTGCTTGGCTTGAGCGACATGGTCGAACTGTTATAAATGGAAGTCGAGCACTGCGTCTTGAAGTAAGCAAAGTGAATCAGTATATGGCATTGAACAGTGCAGGGGTCAAATCTCCGAAAACAATCGCTGCTGTAGGAAAAGACCAGATCATTGAGTCCGCCAAAAAGCTGGACTTAGTACCTTTTATTACGAAGCATAACCGTGCTGGAAAAGGTCAGGGCGTGCAGCTTTTTCATTCTATTGAAGCGTTAAAAGAGTATGTTTATGGAGCCTCCTTTGAAGAGCCGGTAGATGGTGTTACCCTCATCCAACAGTACGTAGAAGCCCCGGAGCCTTATATCGTACGACATGAATTTGTAGGCGGGAAGTTTCTATATGCCGTCAAAGTGGATACCTCTGAAGGTTTTGAATTGTGCCCGGCGGACGCTTGCTCGATTGATGATATGTATTGTCCTACTGGGGAACAAGAGAAAGAGACAGGCGGACCTAAGTTCGAGATTCTTGAAGGTTATCATCATCCGATCTTGGAGCAATATGAGAAATTTCTCCAGGAGAATAATATTCAAGTTGCCGCAATTGAAGCGATTCAGGACCAAGATGGGCAGCTTTACACGTATGATGTGAACACGAACACCAACTACAATTCTGATGCTGAAGCGAGTGCGGATGTTTACGGAATGCTTGCGCTCGCAAAGTATTTGGGTGAACAGCTTCAAACTCTTCAAAAAGCATAAGGTGTGGGAACATACTCTAGTGCAGAATTAAACCTTTGAATCAGTCTCTTTAATGAAGGAGGCTGATTTTTCTTTTTGCCAATGAAAAATTAGACAAGTTCTCGTGGTTTGCTTGCATATGTATAAGTAAACAAGCCATGGGAGGAATTACTTGTGAGAATTTTATTTATTACTAAAAAGAAAATAGGTGTGTTTTTCGGTATCCTGGTAGCAATGGCTGTAGCATTTTTCATTGGAACTTCATTATGGGGGAGTGAGGCTGTCCCTACTCTTTCCAAACCAGCAAGCGCAGATACACGCGTTATTCATCTCGTGACAGGGGAATTCAAATCCGAGACGGCTGATGGAGAAGAAATAGAAGCTTATCGTTGGGATCCGGGGACCATCTATGTAGAAAAGGGTGAACCATTTCGATTGAATATATACGGTGTGAATGGAAAAGAGCATCCATTTCATATTGAGGGAACTGATGTCAAAGGCGTCGTTAAAAAAGGGAAAGAGACGATCGTTGATTTAAAATTTGATGAAGAAGGGGTTTATAGACTTATTTGCACCACCCATTCAGATATCCAATCTAACGGGCCGATGATTGCCTATATCGTTGTCGATTAAGGCTTTTCCGTATAGATAATATAAAGACCTCACTCAGCATGAAGTAATTAGGAGGTCTTTTTTTCTTGGGTGGACTGACAAAGCCCTGTACTAGAAGAAGAGTTAGCGGCATTTGACGAGTACATAAAGTCTAGGCTCATATGTTACTATAACCATACATATTGACTAGAAGATAGGAGTCTAAAAATGAGCAATGATCATTATCTTAGAGTACCTACGCCCTCTGACTTTAGTTTTAATGAATGCTTAGTTTACCTCAATCGCTCTTCTCAAGAAGTTCTGCACACCACTGGGGGAGAATCAGTTATCAAACTCCTCAATGTGAATCATTCCTTAGTTTTCCTAAAGCTGAGAAGTAAAGAAAGTGCGATCATCGCTGAGTTTCCGTTGGGTAAACCAAATAAGGAGACATGCAATCTGATTACTAACTATATTCACGAATGGTTTGATCTAAATAGAGATATGACTGACTTTTATTCAATGGCCCAAAATGACTGCATCTTAACTAACATTGTATCTAAACACCGCGGGTTACGAATTGTCGGCATCCCTGATTTGTTTGAAGCATTAACGTGGGCAGTCATTGGGCAGCAAATCAATCTCACATTTGCTTATACATTAAAGAAACGATTTGTAGAACATTTTGGTGAAAAATTTGAATATCAGGGGCAGCTCTACTGGTTGTATCCTGATTGTCACCAAATTGCCTCCCTTGATGTTAGCCACCTTAAAAAGCTGCAATTCACAACACGTAAAGCAGAGTATGTTATCGGGATCGCCAAGTCAATAGTTTCCCGGGAAATAACGAAGGAAGCACTTTTACAAATGGATTATGAAGGGATGAAAAACAGCTTAATGAAACTTAGAGGTGTCGGCGCATGGACAGCCGATTATGTTATGCTGCGATGCCTGCTTCAACCCCAAGCTTTTCCCTCAGCGGATATTGGAATTCATCATGCCCTTCGAAAGCAGCTGGAATTAGATCAGAAACCGACGACTAACTATGCTGAGGAATTGTCAAAGAAATGGAGAGACTGGCGAGCATATGCAGCTTTTTACTTGTGGAGGTCTCAGTTGGAATAGATGAACAGGGTGCAAACTCATACTTAACGACGTTAAGAGGCAGATTGATCAAGAAGGCGTGGATATCTTTAAACGTCCAAATTCCTCTTAATAAACGTAAAGCCCCGTTATTCAAAAAGAAAAACGGGACTTTGTATGTCTACATAGAAAAATTCGTCATTATCCAACCTTATTGATCTGTTGGAATGAGCGGAAGCAAAATGTGCGATGGATACTTTTCACTGTGATAGATCGTTTGATGCGCGATCTTACTTTCACTGCTGTCGAACATGGTTTCTCCAGTATTTAAGTTAGCGGCAAAGCGCGGAAAATTACTGGAGGAGATTTCAACTCTGATTTGGTGATCAGTTAGAAATACATTGCTCGTTGCCCATAAATCTATCTCGTATTCAACGATCTCACCTTTTAACTCTGGTTCCGGTTCATACCCATTTCGATACCGTGCCCGGACGATGCCATCCGTTAAATTATAAGCCGTACCATCTGGTGTCACATCTACTAGTTTAGCTGTGAAATCAGTATCTTTTGCATCAGTGGAAGCCCAAAGGTGGAATTTAATAGGACCTGTCACTTCAACTGGCTCTTTTAATGGTGCAGTCGTGTAGACTAACATATCATCTCGATCCTCTATAGTTCTTTGATCACGTGGCCCTGTAGTATTTACGCCATCATACAGCGTGCCTCCTCCGTTTGATGGAACAGGTTCTTCGGGGTTGTATGCAAACTGATCGGCTGGCTCCTGCCCAGGTGTCATTTCTGAAAGCTTTCCATCCCCAGAACGTGAGTTGGCTTGACCCTGGCTGTGCAAATAGTAACGAGTATAATTTGTACGTGCGAGCGGCCATTCTTGTTCATCGCGCCATTGATTGATCCCCATGACAAATAGCTTAACGGGGGATTCTTCTCGAATGTGTGTATTTTCACCTTTTAACCAATAGTCAAACCAGCGAACATGAAGGTCTGTCAGACTTTCCTTAAAGTCAATCCAATCTTCTGAGGCATGAAGGCCAAATTTTCGATCTCCAATTAAAGAGCCAAAATCCCCATGGGCCCAGGGGCCGATCATTAATTTCTGCTGTTCCCTTACATTGCGACCGTCCGCCTTCGCTTTCATTTCGGTGTAATTGTCTATGGTGGATCCTAGAAGGCTATCGTACCATCCGCCAAGGTGATAGGCGGGAACATTCATCTGATCATATTGATTTGCGATGCTTGACTTGTCCCAGCTCTCATCATTTAATTCACGCTCCATTTGTTCGAAGAAATACTCCGCAACACCTAGTTCTTTGAGCGGCGGCCAACATTTTATCGGAGCATGACGATACCATTCTTCTATACGATCTACACTCTTGGCCCATTTGCCCATTACTGAGTTATATGTTTCTGAATCTGTGTATTTTCTTTTTACAAGATCAGGTGCTATGGACTCGAGAACCCAAGTTTCCGATAATCCCAACCCATAAGCACCATCATAGTAAAAATTGCCTTTTCTTTGGTCGCTTAACGTTTGAGCAGGAAAGATGGCTCGTAAGCTGGGAGGACGTTCCGCTGCAGCTAGTAGTTGTGTGAAACCGTAGTAGGAAAGACCGAACATGCCTACTTTCCCTGATGAGTAAGGTAGTGACGCCGCCCACTCAACCGTATCGTAACCATCTTCAGCTTCGTAAATAAATGGCTCGAATTCTCCTTCAGATTGGAACCTTCCCCGTACATCTTGAACAATTACAATGTAGCCATTTTCAACAAGGCGGTTCGTATCCAGATAACGATGAGAATAAAAGGGCAGATCTTTGCTGTAGGGAAGGCGAGTCAATAATATAGGAAATTTACCTTCTAGATGAGGGCGATATATGTCAGAGTATAATACTGTTCCGTCGCGCATTGTGCAGGGCACATTTTTTTCTACTAAAATCTCCATGGAGAGTGCCTCCTTTTTATACGAATTTAAGATATATGAAAACAGCAGGGAGCAGCCCCTGCTGTTAAGCTGTTTTTTCCATTTTATCCGTCTTTTTCCCTTTGACTGGTGAAAGCAGCTTCTCAAACCAACCCATGACGACGTCAGCAACAACCGCCATTACTGCTGTTGGAATAGCTCCGGCTAGAATAATAGCTGTTCCATTTGTCGCATTTGTTCCACGGATAATAATATCACCTAATCCACCGGCCCCGATAAATGTTCCAATCGTGGCAATACCGATAGCAATAACCAGAGCAGTCCTCAGCCCTGCCATAATAACAGACAGTGCGAGAGGTAACTCTACCATTCTTAATAGTTGAAACTTTGTCATTCCCATACCTTTTCCCGATTCGATCAGTGCTCGGTCGACACTGCGAATACCTGTGTATGTGTTTCTAAGAATCGGTAAAAGGGAATAGAGAAATAACGCAAAGACAACTGTATTGGCTCCGAGTCCCATAGCTAGCATGAGGACAGCCAGCATAGCCAGGGCTGGCACCGTTTGAATAATGTTCGTCAAGGAAATCACCCAGGCACTTAATCTAGCATGACGTGCAATTAAAATCCCTACTGGAATAGCAACCATAGCTGCAAATAAAACACCGTAGGCAGACATTAGAAAGTGCCGAAAAAATTGTTCCCACACATAACCCATATTTTGTGAATAATACAGTCCTAAATCCGTAAGTGTTTCCAAAGTATCTTCACCTCCTGGTGATCTTTATTCGAAGTAATTATGTTTTTCTAAAAACTCTTTAGCTACAAGCTTCGGTTCTTTCATTTTTACGTTGGCTTTATGATTCATCTTTCTCATTTGTTCCGTATCAATCGTACCGGCTAACTTTTGCAGAACATCGCGAAGTTCCGGATGTTTCTCGAGGACTTCGTCACGGGCAACCGGTGAAGCATCATACGGAGGGAAAAGATGTTTATTATCCTTTAAGGTCACGAGATCGAAGGCTTCTAAACGTCCGTCTGTAGTATAGGCCAGCACAACATCCATTTCTCCGCTCTCTACAGCTTTATAAACTAAGCCAATCGACATCGGAAATACGCGTCCGAATTCAAATCCGTATTCTTTTATGAACGAGTCGTATCCTACGGCCGGACGTCTAATCCAAGCACTGTCCACTCCTAGGCTCAAATCAGCAGCAATGGATTCCAAGTCTGAAACAGTTTCTAAGTTTTCTTTTTCAGCCAGTTCACTCTTTACTGTAAAAGCATACGAATTGGCAAAACCATAAGAATCGAACCAAGTTTGATTAAATTGTTCCTGGAATTCTCTTTTTACAACTTTCATAGCTTTGTCCGGATCTGTAATAGGTTCCATTCCAAGGGCACCGACCAAATCCGTTCCTGTATATCTTGTAGCCGTAATATCTACTTCGCCAGACATCATAGCTTCATGCTGCACAGTAGAGGACCCAAGATTAGTTATCATTTCTGTTTGGAGATCTGTGTAATGTTGTATCATGAGTCGAACCATGTTGCCCATGATAGCTGATTCCGCTGTTCCTAATGTACCTATGGTGACGGTCTTTTCAGCAGGTCCGCTCAGCCCTGGCAATGAACAGCCGCTAAGCAGTGTTGTAACTAGCATCAATGCTATGAAGGGTTTCTTAATTATTTTGAACACCATGTATGCTCCTCCTTTCTAAGCAGTCCTTATCCCTTTAGGGGTCGCACGTTTTTCAAGACGTCCTAGTATCAAGTCGGTAGCTAAGGCCAATAGAGTAACAGGCACAGCTCCGGCAATAATCAGGTCAGGACGGTAGAGGTTTAGACCATTAAAGATATAATCACCTAATCCGCCGGCACCGATAAATGAAGCAAGGGTTGCCCAGCCAATCAGGTAGACAGTCGATACCCGGACACCAGCCATAATTACTGGTACGGCGAGCGGCAGTTCCACATCACGAATGCGCTGCCAGCCGCTCATGCCCATTCCTCTTCCAGCTTCTAATAAGCTTTTATTTACTTCCTTAACTCCGATATACGTGTTTCTCAACATAGGCAGCATGGAGTAGAAAAACAATGCTGCAATTGCAGGAATTTTACCAACGCCGAGTATCGGGATAAAGAAGGCGAGGATCGCAAGACTTGGGAACGTTTGAACAACTCCAACTGTCCCAATTACAAATCCTGCTAGCTTAGGGACACGTGTGAGTGCTACTCCAAGCGGGATTGCAACAATAACACCAAGGAGAACAGCGAGCAGTGAAATGTAAAAGTGTTCCCACGTTTTCATGAGCAATTGATTCCCGTTATTCGCCAAAAACTCTAACAATTGATCCATCTTATCCCCTCCTATACTTCTGTCGTGGCGAGTTGATCTTCTTCGCCCCAAATGGAGTCGTATACTACATCTGCAAGACTTGCCCTTGTCACAAGACCACGGAGACGCTGATTATCATCAACAACAGGTACATATTTCATGCCTCTTCGCAATATTTTGTGGATGGTATCGCGCAGTAATGTTCCCTCATTCACGGTATAAAGCTCCGTTTCTAACACATCCCCGACACGGGTTGCCTTTTTGCGATTTTGATCAATCATCTCAATATCGATAAAACCTTTTAACACTTGTTCTTCGTCAACAACTAGCAACGAATCAACCCTGCGCTCTTTCATGATCTGAATAGCATCAGTCAATGTTTTATCTTCAGTTATTGTTGCAGGATCAGACCCCATGATCTGTTCAACTGTCTGAATACTAGGGCGGGCTTGTACTAAACGCTCTTTGCCGATAAACTCTTCGACAAATTGATCTGTTGGGTTTCTTAGAATTTCATCGGGTGTGCCAACTTGCACCAGTTGACCATCGCGCATAATCACAATTCGGTCAGCCAGTTTAAGGGCTTCATCCATATCGTGCGTGACAAAAACGATCGTTTTTCCAAGTGACTGCTGCAGCTTCTTAAACTCTTCCTGCAGAGCATCCCTTGTAATCGGATCAAGAGCACCGAAAGGCTCATCCATTAAAATAAGGGGAGGATCTGCAGCAAGTGCCCGCAGTACACCGATACGCTGTTGCTGACCTCCGCTTAATTCATGTGGATAGCGGTTTAAGTATTCAGATTCCATGTCGACAAGCTGCAGCAATTCTGCTGCTCGGCTTTTCCTCTTTTCCTCTGGCCACTTTAACAGCTTCGGTACAATTGAAATGTTTTCCTGAATCGTCATATGCGGAAATAGTCCGATTTGCTGAATAACATAACCAATTTCGCGCCTGAGCTGCACCAGATCTTTTTCTAAAATATTTTCCTCCTCAATATAAATGCTTCCATCCGAAGGCTCGATAAGTCGGTTAATCATTTTCATTGTTGTCGTTTTACCACAGCCACTTGGACCGATAAATACAACGAATTCACCTTTTTCTACCTCAAGGTTCATATTATCAACCGCTTTATTATTACCTTCGTACACTTTTGTTACGTGATCGAATTTAAGCAAGTGAAAGCCACCTCCAAAATAAATTTTATATAGTTTCTTTTCGACAAAACTATGAATGATTCGCTAATTAAGTATAAAATAGTTTTTATGAAGAACAAAATTTATTTATTGCACATATAATACATAAAGTTTGTAAACTTTTTATTGTATAAAGTTTATGGCGATCTTACTTAAAATTCCCCTTTCTTAGTTAAAAATGCTTTGATTTGCTCGTTTTCCATTTCTTGTCCGGTATGTTAAATTGGCTTATATAAAACCGAAAGTCGAAAGGATGAAGCATGTGGAAGAAAAACCGTTCGACAAAACAAAAGAAATTGAAGAACAGTTTATAGAAAAAATTGCTGACAATATGAATACATTCGGAATATCGACAACTGTCGGACGCGTTCTGGGGACTATTTATATGAATAGGGAGCCGA
The DNA here is from genome assembly GCF_902726645.1 of Halobacillus ihumii. Classification (NCBI taxonomy): domain Bacteria; kingdom Bacillati; phylum Bacillota; class Bacilli; order Caryophanales; family Bacillaceae; genus Halobacillus; species Halobacillus ihumii. The sequence goes on along the minus strand of NZ_CACVAO010000001.1, from coordinate 1,797,408 downwards.
TGACACTCGATGAGTTGTCGGAGAGCGTCGGGATGAGCAAAACCCGAATGAGCCAGGTTGTTCGTGAAATGGTAGATCTCAATATAGCGGAGAAAGTCTTTAAAAAAGGCGTCCGCAAAGACTTATACAACGTTGAGCGTGATTATTACCAAACTTTCGTATCGCTGTTTACCTCCAATTGGCGTAAAGCGATAAGCAAAAGTAAAATGTTCGAGCAAAAGCTTCAACGTGAACTTGCTGAAATTGAAAAAGAAGCAGCTGTGGATGAAGAGACTGAACAGAAAATCAATGAATTACTTAAGGAAACGAGAATCTGGCTGGATTACTATGATTGGATTAGCCGGGTAACGGAGTTTTTCGAAAGTGGCGAAATCTTTAAACATGTACCCGTTCGACAGGATAGGGATAAATAATTGATTGGACCTAAGACCAAACTATACAAATGAGAAAAATGCTAGGAGGAAATACTATGCAGAAGAAAGTGATTTTATCTTGCGCTGTGACTGGTGCAGGCGATACTGTTTCTAAAAACCCTGATGTTCCTGTAACACCTAAGGAAATCGCAGATGCTTCCATTAAAGCTGCGAAAGCAGGTGCTACCATTGCACACATTCATGTTCGTGATCCAGAGACAGGACAATTGAGTCATGATGTGAATTTATTCAGGGAAGTTGTTGAGCGCGTCCGTGAAGCTGATACGGATGTTATTTTAAATATCACTGCCGGTGGCGGCGGTGACTGGATTCCGAGTGACGAAGATCCAACGAGAGGCGGGGCAGGCACAGATATGCAAACACCTGAGGAACGTCATGAGCCAGTAGGTGAACTGCTTCCTGAAATCTGTACATTGGATTGTGGAAGTGTCAATTTCGGGAATCAAGTGTACATCAGTCCAACAGACTGGCTGAGAAAACAGGCCAGCCTCATCCAGCAAAGCGGTGTAAGGGCGGAACTTGAGTGTTTTGATACGGGTCATATTCGTTTTGCTAACCAATTGGTGAAAGAAGGGCTGATTGACGGCGACCCACTATTCCAATTTTGCCTGGGAATACCATGGGGAGCTGCTGCAGATGCAGAGACCATTGCATATATGAAGAGCCGCATTCCAGAAAATGGGCGCTGGGCAGCCTTTGGTATCGGCAGGATGCAAATGCCCGTTGTGGCGCAGTCCGTCTTACAAGGCGGTAACATCCGTGTAGGCCTTGAAGACAACATTTACTTGAAAAAAGGTGTGCTGGCATCGAATGAACAACTGGTCGACAAAGCTGTCGGCATAACACAAAGCCTGGGTTCTGACATTATGACTCCAGCAGAAGCACGAGAGATGCTGAATCTGCGAAACCCACACGGAAAGGAACAATAATATGGAACAGCAAACAACAATGGTAAAACACATAACTGTAGTCGGAACCGGTGTGATTGGCAATGGATGGATTACTCGCTTTCTGGCGAACGGGTACAAAGTAACGGCTACAGACCCTGCACCAGAAGCAGAATCCAACATGCATGCGGCGGTGAAGAATGCCTGGCCAGCCATGGAAAAATACGGACTTAGCCAAGGCGCTTCACTGGATAACCTTTCTTTTGAAAAGGATCTGAAGACAGCGGTGGCTGAAGCCGACTTTATCCAGGAGAATGTGCCAGAACGGGAAGAACTGAAACGGCAGGTTATTGCTGAAATCGATGGATACGCTAAAGCAGAGGCAATCATTGCCTCAAGCACATCTGGAATTGTTCCGAGTGTTCTGCAAAAGGATTGTACAGCGCATCCCGAGCGTGTCATGGTTGCACATCCCTTTAACCCGGTTTATTTAGTTCCGCTTGTGGAAGTTGTTGGCGGCGGGAAAACAAATCAGGCATTCATAGAAAAAGCGCGTAAGTTTTATGAAGAGCTTAATATGAAGCCACTAGTTGTCCAAAAAGAAGTCGAAGGCCATGTTGCAGACAGATTGATGGAAGCGATCTGGAGAGAAGCGCTGCACATCGTAAATGATGGGGTTGCTACAACGGAAGAAGTTGATGCATCGATTGTGTATGGCCCAGGTTTGCGTTGGGCTTTAATGGGGCCATTCCTGACTTTGCATATGGGTGGAGGCAAACAAGGAATGAGACATTTGCTTCACCAATTCGGACCAGCCTTGAAGCTGCCGTGGACGAAACTTGAAGCGCCAGAGCTTACGGATGAGCTGGCTGAAAAGGTAATCACTGGTTGTGAAGCCCAAACAGAGGGAAGCGATATGGCAGAGCTCGAAAAACGCCGTGATCAATTTTTAATCGAGCTGCAGGAGCTGTTGGAAAAATATTGGCCAGCCGCTAATTTGAATGGCAGATTATAAAGGAGCAAATGAATGAACTCGTTAGTCGTTTTAAAAGATCATGTTAGAAAAGAATGGATTGATTACAACGGCCATATGAATGATGCTGATTACGTCCGGGCATTCAGCTGGGCGGTTGATGGTTTCGTGAGGGAAATGGGTGTAACTGATGCTTTTCGTGAAAAAGAACAGTACACCATGTTCACCCTTGAAAATCACGTCTGTTACTTAGCAGAAATGAATTTTGAAGAGTCATTGGAAGTCCATGCAACCGTACTTGACTATGACGCGAAGCGCGTCCACCTTTTTCTCGAGTTATATGGAGCGGAAGGTAAACGGGCGGCTACGAGCGAACAAATGCTCATGGGCATGGACCAGGAATCTGGCCGGCCTGGTCCGTTTCCGGATGAGGTTTCTTCAAAGCTGCAATCATTGGCAGACCAGTTTTCTGTTGAAACAAAACCGAAAGAAGCGGGAAGAGTCATCGGGATTAAAAAGAAAAGATAATGCCTTTATAACTATGAAATTTAAGCACGAGCATGAGGCTATACACCTCATGCTCGTGTTTTAAGTTTTTCCCATCAGCAGTAACTCTAACCTCCTTAAAGTAATACTTCAACCCAATATACTTTGCACAAAGTATATTGGGTGATAAAATAGTTGTATATCCTTAAAGGAGGAATTCAAAATGGGGAAATTTGATAATAAAGTGGCTATTATAACTGGCGGTGCTTCTGGCATGGGACGTCGTATGGTTGAACTATTCAGTGAAGAAGGAGCTTTAGTGATTGCAGCTGATATTAACAGAGATAGTTTACAAGAAGTTGACAATATAGAAGGCGTGGAAGGTCTGTACCTTAATGTTTCTTCTGAGGATAATTGGATCAGCCTCACTAAACAAGTGATCGACACCTATGGAAAAATTGATATCCTTATTAACAACGCGGGAATTTCAAGCGAAAAAACGGTTCAGGATATAACCATTGAGGATTGGGATACGATGATGCGAATTAACAGTTTCGGCCCATTTGCAGGAATGAAACATGTTATTCCTTATATGATGGAACAAAAGTCTGGTGCAATCGTTAATATTTCTAGTTATACAGCTCAAATTGGAATGGGCTTGAATAACTATTCGGCATCAAAAGGAGCGGTACGTGCTATTTCAAAAGCAGCAGCTACTCAATACGGTCCGTATGGTGTACGGGTGAATGCCGTATTCCCTGGAGTTATTCAAACGCCAATGACGGATGGGCTAAAAGAATCTGGTGAGACACTTAAGAGCCTTATTCGTGCTACTCCATTACAAAGACTTGGTACGACAGAGGACGTAGCACAGGCTGTTTTATATTTGGCATCCGACAATGCAGCCTATGTTACAGGAGCTGAACTAGTCATTGATGGTGGTTTTTCAGCTCAATAAACATGACTGGTTCTTTATAGAAAGTGCACCCTTTTCGTAAAAGGGTGCATTTTTTTACTTATGTTAATTTAACTGTGCCTCCATCCACCATGATCGTTTGACCCGTAATATATGAGCTATTTTCACTGCTTAGAAAGACAGCGGCTTTTCCGATGTCCTGCTCTGGATCCCCCAGCCTCCCTAGTGGAATTCCAGATATCATGGATTGATACTGTTCAGGGTGCTGCTGTCTCCATCCTTCTACACCAGCAGTATGGGCGATCGGTGAAATTAAGTTCACATTAATTTGATCTCTGGCCCATTCATTTGCCACCGTACGTGTTAATCCTCGAATTGCCTCTTTGGCTGCTGCATAAGAGGCTTGATTTGGCTGGCAGGAAATCCCTGCACCTGAGGCGAAGTTGATGACAAATCCTTGGTTTCCTTTCAATTGTTCATAACTTGCTTGCATTAAATTCACAGTAGGGTAAAATCCAGTGTTAAAGGATAAATCAAAATCATCACGCATTGTATTTGTAAATGGCTTTTGTCTGGAAGCATGGGCATTATTGATGAGAATATCGAGCTTGCCGAACGTATCGATGGTTTCCTGAACAATTTCTGCTGCATGTTCAGCGATAGAAATATCTTTTAAAATGAAATGGACTTTGCCAAATTCTTTCAACACCTTCATTGTAGATTGACCAGCATCCTTATTAATATCTACAATGACTACGTTTGCGCCTTCCTTCAGCAAGGCTTTGGCAATACCTTTCCCTATACCTCCTGCACCACCTGTTATAATTGCGACTTTATTATCTAATTGCATGGAATCACTCCTGTCAGTTTATTTACATTATATATCCTTATATACTCTGCGCAAAGTAATTAGTTTATCGAGAAAGGGTGACAGCTATGTCAATACAAATCGTCATTCTAGGGTTGTTAAAATCGAACGATCAGCATCCTTATGAAATTAAAAAAATTATAAAAGAGAACAAGTGGGACCAATTTTTCGATATGACAGATGGAAACCTATATTATTCCATAGAAAGTCTTAAAAAAAAGAATTATATTCAGTCCATAAAAACAGAGAAGGTGGAGAAGCGGCCTAATCGTACGATCTATTCAATTACTTCGGAAGGGCATAACCATTTGATCAACTTAATTTATGAGGTTTTTGAAACTCAGAAAATGGATGGGCGGTCGCTCTATCCGGCGCTGCTATTTGTTGATTACGTAAACTTAGACAAAGTATCGGAGCTTATTACTTCATGGATCGTGAACCTTGAACGTGTATTAGACGACAATCCGCCTTCAGGTTCTGAATTGGCAGCTGCCATTCACAGTCATTACTACGGAATGTTAAACTTTCATCTGAAATGGCTAAAGAATGTACAAGATATAATAAGGGAGCGGATTTCAGATTAATTATTTTTTTTTAGGGGAAAGTGATAGTTGCAGAGAGGCGACATAAAATCAATGAATTGATATGATAGAAATATCGTTACATTATATAAAGCTATAAAATGACTATTACAGGAGGCTAAAAGTTATGTCAGATTCAAAATTTGCGACAGCCATTAATTGCATGGATGGAAGAGTTCAACAGCCGGTATTTGAGTGGATGAAAGAACAGTTTTCAGTTGAGTACATAGATATGATTACTGAGGCTGGTCCGAACAAAGTGCTGTTAGAAGGAACAGAGCGAGAGGTTGAATCCATACAGTCCAGAGTTCAAGTTTCTTATGAAGCCCATGGCTCAGAGGTAGTGGCGATTGTAGGGCATTATGGCTGTGCAGGGAACCCGGTTCCGAAAGATGAATTGTTTGGGCAGATTGAAAAGTCTGTGGAGAAAATTAAAAACTGGGGACTGGAAGTCAAGGTTCTTGGGCTTTATGTGAATGAAAATTGGGAAGTAGAAGTTGTAAAGGAATAGTTGAAAGTGAAAAGAAGAAGTCCATTGGGCTTCTTTTTTAGTTACAATTGATTGAACCAATAAGGAGCTGGGCAATTGATTTGCCCAGCTCCTTATTATATCAAAACCGTTTAGATGTAAATTTAAATGTATACTTCTCACTTCTGAAATAGAGACGAGTATATTCAAAAATTGTATCATCATCCAAATATGCCCATAAATTCATGGTTAGAATTGACGCGTCACCTTCTAACAGGAGAATTCTCTTCAATTCTTCATTAGGGGATAACGGTAGAATCTCTCCTTGACGTTCTTTAATGATATAGCCTTTGTTTTCCACGTATTCGTATTTAGAACGAGTCATCACTTCTACTGACAAATCTGGAAATAGGGAAACTGGCATGTATGTTTCCTCCAAAATCATCGGTTCGTCATCCACACAACGCAGTCTCCGAATAAAAAAGACCTTTTCCCCTTGGTTAAGTTCTAAAGTTTCTCTTACCTGATCACTAGGTTCTTGCATGTGAAAATCAAGCACTTGGTTTGTTGGTGTTTGATTTAAATGGGTCATTTCTTCAGTAAAGCTTTGCAACCTGTATATATCGTGTTCGATTTTCTGGTTTTTTACATATGTACCGCTTCCGCGAACCTTATAAAGTATGTCTTCATTTACTAGTTGTTGAATGGATTGACGAATTGTTACTCTGCTGACCTGATATTTTTCAGCTAGTTTTTTCTCCGAAGGAATAGCTTCATCTTTATTAAGCTTTGCGGTAATGATCTCTTTTTTTATCTTACTTGCTACTTGTTTATATAACGGTGTATTTGAATTCATTTATGTCACCACCAAGGTTATGTGTTTGTAGTTGTATTAATCACTAATACAACTATAAACGAATATGAAATTATTTTCATCCTTCTATGTTGTAAAATCATTTTTATTCCTATTTAGTATATAAATTAATACAAGTTTAATGCATATTTGGTATTGAATTAGTATTATTATAATGATATAAATAGTGTAAGAGATGAATAGGAAGGGGCATTTTATGAAAAAACAGCGCTTAGTTGTAGTAGGCAGTGGAAGCACTTATACAATGGGTATGATGATGAGCTTAATTGAAGAAAAAGAACGGTTCCCCTTAAAAGAAATCATATTCTACGATATTGATGAACAACGCCAGGAGCGAAATGCAAGAGCAACTGAAATTTTATTTAAAGAACGCTATCCTGAATTAGAATCTTTCTCCTGTACGACGGACAAAGAAACAGCTTTTAAACAGGCGGACTTTGTATTTGTGCAAATCCGTACTGGTGGCTTAGCCATGCGAGAGCAGGATGAACAGATTTCCCTAAAACACGGGGTAGTAGGTCAGGAAACATGCGGTCCTGGGGGAATGGCTTATGGGCTGAGGTCAATTGGAGATATGATTGAACTTGTAAATGACGTTCGTGCCTATTCACCCAATGCTTGGATTTTAAATTATACAAATCCAGCCGCAATCGTAGCGGAGGCACTTAACAGGGAATTTCCTAATGATCATCGCATCCTCAATATTTGTGATATGCCAATTGCCATTATGATCAGTTACGCTAAGATTCTTGATCTCAATGTATGGGACATTGTACCGGAATACTTTGGGTTAAATCACTTTGGCTGGTTCACAAAAATTTATGACAAAGAAGGCAATGACCATACAGAGCGTTTAAAAAGACTTATTATTGAAACAGGCTTCACCCCAGAGGATGAGGCAATTGCTCATGATATCTCCTGGCAGAAGACATTTGAACAGGCACGCCAAATGCTGATTGATTTTCCGGAATTTCTACCTAATACGTACTTGCAATATTACTTATACCCCGAAGCCATGGTAGAAAAAGAGGACCCCAGCCGCACGCGGGCACGACAAGTCATAGAAGGGCGCCAGAAGCACGTTCATGATCTATGTGATCGTATCATCATGAAAGAGACAGCCGAAGGAGAAGATTTAGATGTTGATATTCATGGTGTCTTTATGGTTAGGGCAGCTGAATCTCTGGCCTATAATTTAAATAAACGATTCATAGTTATGGTGGAAAACAATGGTGTTATTCCTAATTTGCCAGTGGAGGCTATGGTTGAAGTACCAGCTCTTTTGACAAGCCAGGGACCTAAGCCATTTTCTGTTGGTGAGATTCCTATTTTTTATAAGGGGCTTATTGAAGGTCAGTTAGCTTATGAACAGCTAGTTGTTGACGCCTATTTTGAAAGAAGTTATCAAAAGCTTGTTCAGGCACTTACATTAAACCGCACAGTAGTCAATGTTTCTAAGGCTAAGGAGATTGTCGATGATTTGATCGCTGCCAATGAAAAATACTGGCCGGAAATTAAGAAAAATACGGAATCATTTTTTCAGACAACATCTGATAGTAATAATTAGAAAAGAGAAGGGGATATCATGAAAAAGCTTATTATTAATGCAGATGATTTTGGCTATTCAAGAGGGGTGAATTACGGAATCATTGATTCTTATCAGTATGGTGTGCTAACTTCGACAACTTTTATGTCAAACATGCCAGGGGCAGACCACGCGGCTGAACTGGCCAAGCAAAACCCAGGGCTTGGAGTAGGAGTGCACCTCGTTTTAACTTGTGGGAGACCTCTATTGGCTAATCATCGAACGATCGTTGATTCAAAAGGGGACTTCAGAAAGCTAGCCTTTTACAAGGGGGCTTTTACGATTGATTATGATGAAGTGTATTTCGAATGGAAGTCGCAAATTGAAAAATTCCTCTCCTATGGTTTACAACCAACTCATTTAGATAGTCATCATCATATCAACTCATTTGGTGACATATCTCAGGTGTTTCTGCAGCTAGCTAAAGAGTATAACTTGCCTGTTCGTAATAATATGGAGCAGAAAGAAGTGAAAACAACAGATTTTTTTGCTTATTTAATTGAAAGCGCTTTAAAAGATGAGCAGGCCCTTAATGAGTTATTTAGGGAACATGATACAGTCGAAGTCATGTCCCATCCAGCTTATTTAGATAAACCGCTGCTCTCGACGTCTTCCTTCACCTATCCAAGGGTGGATGAAGTGGAGTTTTTAACAGATCCAGGAATTTTGGGCTTGATTCAGGGGCGGACAGATATTCAATTGACCACGTTTAAGGGACTTTTAAAGCCGATCATATGAGGAGGAACGAAAAATGAAAAGCTTTTTGCAAAAGTTTGGAAAGTCGTTATTAATTCCCATTGTTGCTTTGCCTATTGCTGGGTTGCTGCTGCGAATCACAGCTGAAGATATGCTTGATATCCCTTTGTTTCAGGCTTCTGGGGTTATTTTAGCGCAAATGGATGCACTAATTGCCATTGGTATTGCTATGGGCTTAGCAAAGGCAAAGGATAAGGGGATACCGGCACTTACAGGCTTCCTGGCTATTATCGTTTTAGAAGAAGGGCTCAAGATTATGGACCCTGAGCTGAATATGAGCGTTTTTGGCGGGGTCCTAGCGGGTTTAATAGCAGCTTATATTTATAATAAATTTAAAGATACAAAGCTTCCTAGTATGTTTGCTTTTTTCAGTGGTGAAAAGTTCCCGATTACGATGATTATTTTCACGATGATTCCGGTAGCTGGAGTTATGGCCTTGATTTGGCCTTATGCTCAAGCTGGAATTGATGCCTTCAGTCAAACTTTGATGGGGCTTGGAGCACTGGGAGTATTTATATTTGGATTCTTAAATCGATTTTTACTGCCATTTGGCTTGCATCATGTGATTAATACGTACGTTTACTTTGGTTTAGGTGAATATGAAACCGCTTCCGGTGAGGTCGTAACTGGTGAAATTACACGATTTCTCAGTGGTGACCCAACTGCAGGGTACTTTATTGGCGGATTTTTCATTACCATGATGTTCGGTATTCCTGCCATCGCGCTAGCCATTACGAAGGCTGCAAGAAAAAGGAAACAGGAGACGAAATCTCTGATGTCTTCAGGTGCAGCTACGTCGGTTGTAACGGGGATTACCGAACCTATTGAATTTACTTTTCTTTTTACCTCACCATTATTATACTTTCTGCATTCCATTTACACTGGTTTAGCAGGAGCTGTTCTTTACCTGCTTCACATCAGGCATGGGTTCTCTTGGGGAGCAGGAGCAATTGACTACTTCTTGAATCTTAATCTATCAGATGGAGGGTTGTGGATTATCCCCATAGGGCTTGTTTTCTCTGCTCTTTATTATTTCACCTTCTATACGATTATCGTTAAGAAGGATATACCGTTAATTGGAAGAGAACACGACCTCGAATTTGATGAAGTAGCTTCTAGTAAGGAAGAGGATTTAGAATTATCCCACTCAAACCATGAATATATGGCTAAGAAGATTCTTCAGTCTATTGGTGGAAAAGAAAATGTCATAACGAATGATCATTGCATGACACGTTTGCGGCTGGAATTAAAGGACACAGATGTGGTTGATGAAAAGCGAATCAAACAAACTGGTGCCCATGGTGTAGTAAAAATCGATAAACAAAATATACAAATTGTTATTGGCTCAGAAGCAACAACTGTAAAAAGTGAATTAGATAAGTATCTGGGAGAATAACCAAATAACCCCACCTCAGGTCATCCAAATAATGGATGACCTGAGGTGGGGTAAAATTCCTTTATAAAAAGGTGAAGTGTGTTTTATTGGTTATATCTTCAGAGGGGCGGCCATCCGATCCTGCACTGTTCTTCTTCCATTTCTTTGGTCTTTCTGAAACGATGCCGATCTTACGCTGTTGTACTTCTATTACACTCCTGGTGATTGCTTGAATAGATAAAATTAGTAAGATGTAAAGAGTAAGGACAGGAATAATTAACCAATATTGTCCCGTCATAATACCAATTCTCATATTTTCGAACAGCGCTGTCCATTCATAGATCAAAGATTGATCCGGCTGTCCTTTCAATCCGCCACCTAAGAAAATGCCGAAAACCCCCAAATGGACAAATACTTGCAGCACCTGAATCATTTGCTGACCCAATAAATAGACGATTTTTGGCAATAGCGAAATGGAAATATGGCTAAAGAATATTCTAGTTTTACTTGCTCCTAATAGTAAGGAAGATTGGATATACTCACTTTTCAGAAGAGCGTTTGACTCCCTGCCAATGGTGTTAAGCGTTACAGGAATCACAAATACAACAAGCACGATAACTTCCAATATGACATTCGGGATGATTAAAGACTCAGCCATAGCCCTTCTATCTTCATCGAAAAGAACGACATTTACTAATAATACATAGGCAATAAGGGAAAGAGGTAAGAATTGCATTCCGTCAGCTATTTTACTTATAGCATTTCTTGAACGCTCTCCCAGCCAAAACATATATGGAATCGTTAGTATATAACCGAAAAGAACCCTTAACAAGGCAATTAAAAGTGAAAACAGAATCGTATATTTGGCCCCGCTGGCCAGCATTTCAAAAATAGGATAACCATAGGTGTCCGACCCCAGAAATAGAACCCCTGGGGGATGAGGTGGAGCATGATAGGCACCGCTTTCATCTTGAAAGACACCCACTCTCTCTACGTTAGGATCTTTGAAGTAACTATATACCAGACTGGCTGCAGCTAATCCTCCAATGTAAAGCATCCCTAAGACAAACTTAGGTTTTCGAAGTAGTTTTAACCATCCTTCCCAGAAAGAATATATCTGGGAGCTTACCTTATCGATAGTCACGCGTCTTGAGAAAGATATTCCCGAGAATAATTTTTTTCCTCTCAATAATCTTTCGTTATTCTCGAATGGGGAGGATTGGTTCATTTTAAGACTCCACTCGAGAAATTGAAAGATTATATAAAAAGGTGTAAAGATCATGACGAGCGCTACTGTAATCGTAAATGGCCTGCTGTCAAAAAAGATGAGCCGAACAATTCCGTAGAAATTGTGTAAGTATTCTACGACTAATAAGCTGGACAAGGTGGCCCAAATAATAGGCTTTGATTGAATCACAAGATTTCTTTTTATATTACGTACACAATGTTGAAGGAGAATATACATGCTGCTGAATCCCCTGCTTTTGGCTAGCTGTACATAGTCCTTGCTCCATTCTTCTTCGAATAACAACAAGATGACTTTATAGAATAAAACGGTTGGCAGTATACAGAGAGAAAGAATGGGTGATAAATAAATTTTTTCCTCTCCCAAATAAACAAATTCAAATAGAAGAATCCCAGAGTATTTGTAAAACCATACGACTAACATTTGCAGCATAAAAATAAACAGAATATCAGGAAATGCTTCTAAACCGTTTAACAAGCGGTGGATTACTTTCCTTGGTTTGGAAGGAAGGTGAAAGGTAGATAATGCTAGTAAAAAACTTACGATCAAGGCAATGAACAGGGCAGAGAAAAGAATGGTCATGGAATAAGTATAGTGGTCGTAAACATACGCAAATAAAGGTCTTTCAACGTAATCATAATTTAAATATAGCCTAAAGGACCATTCTGATGGGGTGAAAATCTTGTAGACAACCTCCCCTACACTTTGAAAATAAGTGAAAGGGTCAAAATTATACCTTTTTTGAAAAAGTGCAGGGATAGAACTGATTAAAATGATCCCAATAACTCCTAGAAGGTATTGGCTAACCAATTTAGCAATGAATTTCATCTGTACACCACCAGTAGAAAAATGACAGAACGTTATATCTTAATAGACCAAGCTTTCCTTTTTTAGGTAGACTCTTTTTTCTATCATTCAGATAAGTCTTTTACTGAATCGAACCATGTCAAGCGCCTGAATACCGTTCTCGTATATCGGCTCAGGATAGCGGGTGAAGAAATCCTTGATTATTCCATCCATCCGAAAACCTGCTTTTTGATAGAAGGCGAGATTGGCAAGGCTTGAATTAGACGTGCCGACAACCATATTGTGGAATCCCTTTTCTTTATACATTTGGAAAGCACTGTCCAAAACTCGTTTTCCGAACCCTTGTCCCTGATTCTCAGGGCGAATAGCAATGTTTTTCACTTCAACAGTGTGTGGGGAGGGGAAAATAAATAGGCAGACCCCTATCGTTTGTTTCTCATACTTAATTGCGTACATTTCCCCTTCGTCGATATACTCATTAATAATCTCCTCTGTCTCATCTGCTAGCAGAAGATACGGTAAAAAGTCTTGTCTCTTTTGAACAAGTGTCAGTGTGATTGAATTTTCCATAGAAACCTCCTTAACTAAGACAGCTTTTCTCTAAGCTGCACGAAATCATAATGACTTAGTTGATGACGATGAATTTTAGCACTTTTTCCATCACCATAATAAATGTGGAGATAGCCCTCTTTTTCGACCCATTTATTTAGAGAAACCAAAGGAATTTCTTTCTCGTAAGGATAAATGCCAGGGCGAATAAATAGTATGTCTTCGTCAATTCTAACGTACGATAATTTGTGAATGTTCATAAAGGATATGGCTAAATAAATACTAATTCCGGATGTAATAATATGAAGGATGAAGACAAAAAGTAGAGTCTCTGCCAAATAAATATCGAAGCAGATTAACACGATATTTATTGCAGCGACTGCCAGCCATGCCAAACCTAGAAGCTTTTGATCTGAAAAGTTCATAGAAAACTGATGCTCCACGTCAATCAACCTTTCCTTTCTGCAGCATATAATTGAGTAAGAAGCCTACTTTTTCTGAAAAATCATTGTCTTAACTATACGAATAATGAGGAAGTTGGTTTCAAAAATGTTAGAATAATCTAAAAGGACAGGGAAGGAGTATGTGTGATGCAAAAGAAGGTCTCCGTGGCAGGATGGTTGTTGTTCATTATTGGCGCATGCTTTTGGATAGCAGATGTAAACTTTCCTTTTGTTGATATTGACTCTGTGCTAGTAGGGATAGGGGCTGTATTGTTGCTCATCTCGGGATTGATGAAGATGAAAGATCAGCAAATGGAGTGACCATTTTCACTCGATCTTCTAACTTACCTCACATTTTTCGAAAAGTCTGTTGTGGTTTCTGTGCGCCCTTTAGAACGGTAGATTGTACAAGCGCCCTTCTTGAAATCCCTGAAAAAGCTGGTCCAGCCTTTTCACATTGAATAGATGCAAACTCTGCCAGTATGCCGTGAGCGTTATTTTCACCATACTATTCAATCCATTGGTGGAAAATATTAGGCCCTGTCTACTGCATCATCACTTTTATCGCCCATGCTCTCCCCCCGAAAACCAATTTCAGTCCATTGATAAATTAAACATTTCCGTTAATACACTTTTTCTGCCCCTTCTACATTTTCAGGCAGAGTAATAAATAGTAGTCCATGAATTTTAGTACGAGGAGAGATGAATATGGGAGTGAAATTCTGGGGTGAAATAGATGAGGATGTAAATGAAATGATTGACATTTACAGCAATTCATTTGAAGACACAAAACCAGAACAAGTCTTAGAAATGATAACAAAACATGTTACATATAAAGGTTTTTCCGGTGTGAAATATGTGGACGAAAATGGGGGTGCCCTGGGATTTGCATATGGTTATACGTCATTCCCCGGGCAATATTACCGTGAAAAAATAGCAGCACAGTTGACTGATAAGGAAATTCAACAATGGCTTACTGACTGCTTTGAGCTTGTAGAGTTAGCTGTTGAACCTGCCAGTAGAAAAAAAGGTATTGGCCGACTGTTGCATGATGAATTATTGCAGACTGTCAACCATACCACCTCCATACTTACGACCTCTATAGATAATGTCCCGGCGATTGAATTGTATAGACAGAGTGGATGGCAAGTGGTGAAAGAACATGCAGTTGTCATACCTGAAGTTCCACCATTACTAGTGATGGGGAAAGAGCTACGGTATTCCTGATGTTTCCTTAAACAATGACTTGTGCATAAAGATGTATGAAATTGTAAACCTAGTAAGGATAGTCTCTATACTGACGAAGGATATTACCCGGTAAGCCCCCTTCCCCCATGTTACCGTTTTCCTGCCATTATGGTACCATGGTAGTAGTGTTCTGAAATGGAATTTTTTCAGAAAAAGGAGTAGTGAAAATGGAACAACAAGACAAAATGTATGATCTCATCGGGGTAGGAGTGGGCCCCTTTAACCTAAGCCTGGCTGCACTTCTCGACGAAATAGAAGATATTACTAGTGTTTTCTTCGAACAGAACGATCACTTTGACTGGCATCCGGGCATGCTCATTGAAGGTACGAAAATGCAGGTGCCTTTCCTCGCAGACCTCGTCACGATGGCCGATCCAACCAACAAACATAGCTTTCTCAACTACATTAGCCAAAACGACCGCATGTATCAATTTTATTTTTTACAACGACTCGACATACCGCGCCGTGAATATAACGAATACTGCCAATGGGTCTCAAAAAGACTTCCAAGCTGTCAATTTGGCCAACGTGTCACTGACGTGCGTCATATCCAGGATAACGAGGAATACTTTCAAGTCGAAGTCCTCAATCTTGCCACCAACCAGACGAGCGAATTTAAGGCACGGCACCTCGTTATGGGTACGGGGACTGTTCCTGTTATGCCGAAATCGTTGAGGAATTTACCTGACGCAGACGTGTTCCACACCGCAGATTTCCTCCCTAATCAGGATCGCTGTCGAAACGCTAATTCGATCACTGTCGTTGGCTCAGGACAGAGCGCCGCCGAAACGTTTCGAGAACTTTTA
This sequence comes from Halobacillus ihumii, assembly GCF_902726645.1. Classification (NCBI taxonomy): domain Bacteria; kingdom Bacillati; phylum Bacillota; class Bacilli; order Caryophanales; family Bacillaceae; genus Halobacillus; species Halobacillus ihumii. Next base: position 1,782,105 of record NZ_CACVAO010000001.1, on the reverse strand, counting down.
AAAGAACAGAAAGATTACGGCTACCGTATCGACTGGATCACCCGCTCACCAGGGTTCGCTTCAATGGAAGAGTCTAAACTGAGTCTTGAGCATTTTTCACCTGATTATGTGAACTATTTTTACCAATTACCACAGAAGCAAAAAGACGAGATTTTTGCTAACCAGGGCTTGTATTATAAAGGAATCAGCAATCACACGATTAATGATATCTATAATCTTTTATATGAGCATTCGATAGGCGGGGATGAGCTTGATGTCGGCCTTCAAGTACTTAGTGAAGTGAAGGATATTACACCGAAACCGTCAGGCAGCGGATACGAAATCACCTGCTATCATACGCAAAAGAAAGAAGAATTCACTCATGAAAGTGAGGTAGTAATTACGGCAACCGGGTATAAACCGAACGTGCCGGATTTCGTCCATCACCTTGGTGATTTCCTCGAGTGGGATGAAGAGGGACGCTATAAAGTTGAGCACGATTATCGGCTGCAGAAAGCAGCTGAGTCCAGCAATGAAATTTATGTGCACAGCGGCATTTCCCATACACATGGTGTTGGCTCAACGAATCTAGGCCTCTCTGTTCATCGAAATAAAGTGATTATTAATCATTTAATGGGGCGGAAAGTTTACTCGTTACCTGAAAATAATATCTTCCAGAACTTTGGATTATAATCTTCGCAAAAAGGTCAGCATGCTGCTGGCCTTTTTTTCATGATGAAAGGAGATGTGTGGAACTTCAGGGGCATTTGCACGAAATGGCGATTTATTGCACAAATCAGTTCATAGACGACTATTCCTCGGTTAAGATCCCTAATGACCAGTAAGGAAAAATTCAGAAACTTCTCCTCAACCTATTGACAATTTCCATATTAAAAGTAATAATAGCATAATTATACGGTTTAATTAATAATTATACATTTATATACGAAAGGAGCAAAAAGATTGAAGGCAGGAATCGTTGGAGCTACCGGATATGGCGGTGTTGAATTATATCGACTGCTATCCTCTCATGCGCATATTGAATCGATCACATTATATTCCTCCACTCAGTCGGGGGAAGGGATAAGTGAATCATACAGTCATTTGAATACAGCACAAGATCAACTGCAGCCATTGGAACCAGCTGCTATGAAGGCTGATCTTGACGTTATCTTTTTAGCCACACCAGCAGGAGTGTCCAGTAAGCTCACACCGGATCTCCTCGGCGGAAAAGCTAGGGTGATTGACTTATCTGGAGATCTTCGTCTTTCGGATCAGGAGGTCTATACAAAGTGGTATAAGAAGGAGGCAGCACCTCAATCGGTCCTTCAGCAAGCTGTCTATGGTTTACCTGAATGGAATAAGGAATCTATACAGTCGGCGGAACTGATTGCTAATCCGGGTTGTTTTCCGACAGCGGCACTGCTTGGTTTAGGACCATTAATAAAAGAGAAGCTGCTGGACCCGAGCCGAATCGTTATTGATGCCAAAACCGGTGTATCAGGAGCAGGGAAAAATCCGAATCCCTTGACCCATTTTGCTCATACTCAGGAAAACGTCCAGATTTATAAGGTTAATCAACATCAACATATTCCGGAAATAGAGCAGCAGCTTACTGTCTGGGAGAAATCAATGGAGCCCGTATCGTTTTCTACCCACTTAATCCCAATGACCAGGGGGATTATGACGACGATGTATGGTGAATTGAAAAGTTCTCATTCAACTGAGCAGTTGCACGATTGTTTGACAGCCTCTTACAGAGATCAGCCGTTTATAAGAGTGCGTAAGCCGGGTCACTTGCCGAGTACAAAGGACGTTTATGCCTCGAACTACTGCGATATCGGCGTAACGGTCGATGATCGGACTCAACGGGTGACGATTGTATCTGTCATTGACAATTTGATGAAAGGGGCAGCGAGTCAGGCTGTCCAAAATATGAATCTAGCAGCAGGGATCGAAGAAACGACGGGGCTACTTCATATTCCTGTTTATCCATAAGGAATGAAAGGGAGGAGAATTTGATGCAGAGTACGGAGGCATACAAGATTGAGAGAATTGAAGAAGGAACGATTTCTACACCTGTCGGGTTTAGTGCAGGAGGAATACACAGTGGCCTCAGGCGTGCCAAGAAAGATTTCGGATTACTGATGAGTGACCAGCCTGCCTCCGTCGCAGCTGTTTATACGCAAAGTCATTTTCAAGCTCCTCCGCTTCAAGTCACAAAGGAAAGCATTGAAGAATCAGGCCAAATTCAGGCGGTTGTCGTCAACAGTGCTATTGCTAATGCCTGTACAGGTGAACAAGGGTTAGCAAACGCCTATAAAATGAGGGAGCTTCTATCACAACAACTCTCTATTTCAAAAAGCTACATTGCCGTTGCCTCAACAGGGGTAATCGGAGAACAGCTCCAAATGGATAAAATCGAGCACGGCACTCAACATGTGCAAGCAACAAAGAATGGAGCCAGTGATTTTCAGCAAGCGATCTTAACCACTGATACTTGTGAAAAGAAAGCGTGTTACCAGGTGGATATTGATGGGAAAACGGTAACGATTGCGGGCGCGGCCAAAGGTTCAGGGATGATTCATCCAAACATGGCCACGATGCTCGGTTTTATTACAACAGATGCCTCCATTTCATCGCAGCATCTCCAATCAGCATTAAGTGTTTCGATTGAAAAATCTTTTAATCAAATCACCGTTGATGGTGAAACATCCACCAATGACATGGTACTTGCGCTTGCCAATGGCCGTATAAATCATCAAACGCTTACGCCGCAGCATTCCGAATGGCCAGCCTTTCAGCAAGCTCTTCAGCAAGTATGTGAGGATTTAGCCAAACAAATTGCTAAAGATGGGGAAGGGGCTACTAAGTTAATCGAAGTCAACGTTACGGGGGCTGTATCGAATGAAGAGGCGAGAATCATTGCTAAGAACGTCGTCGGTTCAAACCTTGTCAAGACAGCGATCTATGGAGCGGATGCTAACTGGGGCCGGATCGTCGGTGCGATTGGCTACAGCCAGGCTAAGGTTAATGCGGATAGCTGCAGTATTTCTATTGAAGGCCAACTGGTATTCAGCGATGGCACGCCCTGTACTTTTTCAGAGGAGCAAGCGAAACAAGACTTGAGTAAAGAGGAAGTGACGATAGACATTGAGCTTTATGAAGGGAGCGGAACTGGAACGGCTTGGGGGTGCGATTTGACGTATGATTATGTCAAAATCAACGCTAGCTATCGAACGTGACCTTGAGCAGAAGCCTGTTGTGGTAGTAAAGCTTGGTGGAAGCATGCTGGATCAGTTATCGGAAGATTTTTACCAGAGCTTTGCGGAGCTTCGTAAGCATTACCATTGTGTCATTGTCCATGGCGGTGGACCGGCTATTACCTTGATGCTGGACCGTTTGAATATAGAAAGCGAATTCTACGAGGGCTTCCGAAAGACAACAAAAGAAACACTTGAAGTTGTGGAGATGGCTTTGAGTGGAAAGGTGAACGCGCAAATAACGGCTGATCTTGCTCAACAATCCATACGGGCAATTGGATTAAAAGGTTCTGATGCGATGATGCTGACAGCGAAGCTCATCGACCAGGAGAAATGGGGTTATGTAGGAACTATAGAACATGTAGAAACAGACTTGCTCCTTCGTTGCCTAGATGCTGGTTACATGCCTGTCATTGCCCCGCTAGGCAAAACGTCTGAAGGGCAAACGGTTAATATCAACGCTGATGTGGCTGCCGCGGCAGTGGCGAAGGCCTTGAGTGCAGAGAAATTATTATTTGTAACAGATGTTCCCGGCATTATACGAGAGGGAGCTGTTATTGAAGATACTACACCAGAGGACATTGAGTCCCTTATACAAACAGGCTTGATTCATGGCGGTATGGTCCCAAAAGTGAATGCAGCGGTAGAGGCTTTATCAGGTCAGCTGCAGGAAGTCATGATTGTAAGTGGTGAACATCCATTGATCGAACACAATCAGATGAAAGGAACAAGGATCCGAGCGAGACGAAAGGAAGAAGTCTAATGAGTTTATTTCCAACCTATAAACGATTTCCATTAACGATTGAGTCAGGAAAAGGTACAACGGTTGTCGATGATCAAGGAAACGAATACTTGGATTTTGTTTCAGGTATAGCTGTATGCAATTTGGGCCATCGCCCCCCTGCAGTACAGCAAGCCGTTGAGGAACAGCTCGATAAGCTATGGCATGTATCGAACTTGTATCAAATACCACTGCAGCAAGAAGCTGCGGAGTTTTTGACAAACGTTACTAATCTCGACTGCGTCTTCTTTTGTAATAGTGGAGCAGAAGCTAATGAAGCAGCGATCAAGCTGGCGAGAAAACATACAGGCAGGGAAAAAATTATCACGTTTACGAATTCATTCCATGGCCGAACGTTCGCAACTATGAGCGCAACTGGACAGGAGAAGGTTCAAGAAGGGTATGGAACTATGCTGCCTACGTTCGAATATCTCCCATATAACGAAATGGAAGCTCTAAAAGATCTCCAGGGTGAAGATATAGCAGCCATTATGGTTGAGGTCATTCAAGGAGAAGGGGGGCTTGTTGAAGGAACAGCATCCTTTCTTGAAGCTGTTCAGGAAAAATGCCGGAAACTCGGGGCCCTGCTCATTATTGATGAAGTGCAAACAGGCATTGGACGCACTGGTGCCCCTTTTGCCTTTCAGCAAGCTGAACTTGACCCCGATATTGTGACAGCAGCCAAGGGATTGGGAAGCGGCTTTCCAGTCGGAGCCATGATCGGTAAAGCAACCCTGGCAGAGTCCTTTACCCCAGGATCACACGGGACAACATTTGGAGGAAATCCGTTAGCTATGGCTGCTGTAAAAGCGACACTTGAGACCATTTTTAACTACCATTTTTTACAGGAAGTAAAAGAGAAGGGTGCTTTTTTTCAAGAGGAATTACAATTGCGCCTGCTTCCTCTATCAAACGTTCAGGAAGTGCGCGGACAGGGATTAATGATTGGAATAGAAGTGAAGGGCTCTGTTCCCTCAATTATTGAAGAATTAAGGGATCAAGGCTTACTGGCAGTTCCTGCAGGAGCCCAAGTACTGCGTCTGCTCCCGCCCCTGAATGTTTCTTATGATGAATTACAGACTGCAGTCCAGCAGCTGGAGAACGTGCTCAAACAAAACAAAGCAGCAAACGAAGAGGAATTGAGCTCAAACCGATAATTTATTTCATACAGCGAGGTGTTAGGCATGCAACAAGGATATCTTACCTTACAAGATGGTCAACAATTTAAAGGGGAAGCGTCTGAGGATTGGGCGCACCCCATCGAAGGCGAAATTGTCTTTTTCACCGGGATGACCGGTTATCAGGAAGTAATCACCGATCCTTCCTATCAGGGTCAAATCGTTGTTTTCACATATCCGCTCATTGGAAATTATGGAATCAACGAAGATGATTTCGAAAGTGAGCACCCACAAGTGAAAGGTGTTGTGATGCTGCATTGTGCTGAGACAGCTTCGCACTATAAAGCCACGACATCACTAAAGGACTACCTTCACGATAAAGGAGTCCCTTTTTTAACCAATGTAGATACCCGTGAAGTAACGAAAGCGATCCGAACAGGAGGTACACGCCAGGCTGCACTGGCAGACAGACCAATGAAGCCGACGAGTACTCAAATGACGAATCAAATTTATCAGGTTAAGGGTACGAAACTGACGACACACTCTGACGGGGACGACCATATTGTTTTAATTGACTTCGGATCCAAGCATTCCATTTTACATCATCTTTTGGAAAAAGGTCTTCGCGTGACAGTTGTTCCTTTTACTGAACTCCATGCCATAGATGAACTCAAGCCGGATGGAGTAGTCCTTTCCAATGGCCCTGGAGATCCAAAGGATGTGGCACCATATTTATCAAAAATAAAACACGTACTGGAATCCTTCCCATCACTCGGAATTTGCCTCGGCCATCAAGTGATTGCACTGGCATTTGGAGGGGATACGAAGAAGCTTTCTTTTGGGCATCGCGGCGCGAATCATCCGGTGAAGGATCTTGAGACAGGGAGAGTATTCCTTACTTCGCAAAACCATAATTACGTTGTCGATGAAGAAAGTCTGGCGGAAACAGGATTGCACACTTACCTAATTCATGTAAATGACCAGTCGTTGGAAGGGCTGAAGCATGACAAGTTACCTATTTTATCCGCGCAATTTCATCCAGAGGCCAACCCTGGACCTGAGGATGCTTATTGGTTATTCGATGATTTTTTCAAACTGATTACTGCAATGAAGGGGGAGAAAGCCTATGTCTAAGAAGATTCTCATCATAGGGTCCGGACCGATCTTGATCGGTCAGGCTGCAGAATTCGATTACTCCGGGACGCAAGGCTGTCTTGCCCTGAAGGAAGAAGGTTTTAATGTCGTCCTCGTTAATAATAACCCGGCGACCATTATGACAGATACGACGATGGCCGACACCGTTTATTGTGAACCGCTTACGGTGAACAGTATCGAAGCCATCATTAAGAAGGAGCAACCAGATGCCCTGCTGGCCGGACTTGGCGGTCAAACAGCTCTGAATTTGGCTGTTGAACTCGACAAACAAGGAATATTATCGAAATATAATATAGAACTGTTAGGAACGAGTGTCACATCGATACAAAAAGGGGAAGACCGTGAATTATTTCGTGAACTAATGAGTGAACTTAGTCAGCCAGTCCCCGAGAGTGAAGTGATCGAAACTGTGCAAGGTGCAAAAGCTTTTGCGCGGAAAGTTGGCTATCCCGTCATTAGTCGTCCAGCCTACACTCTTGGCGGACGTGGCGGCGGTATTGTCGATCATGAGTCGGAACTTGAGGAACTGATCCACAACGGCTTAAAGGCCAGCCCAATTGGTCAGGTGATTTTAGAAAAAAGTATTGCCGGGTTTAAAGAAGTTGAATATGAAGTCATGCGTGACCACAACGGCACATGTATTTCTGTATGTAACATGGAGAACTTCGATCCTGTGGGCGTCCATACCGGCGATTCCATCGTTGTTGCACCGTCGCAAACTCTGACAGATCAAGAATACCAAATGCTTCGTACAGCTGCCTTTACGATCATTTCTGAGCTGGAAGTTGTGGGGGGCTGTAACGTTCAGTTCGCGCTTGACCCACTCAGCAATCAATATTATGTGATTGAAGTCAATCCAAGAGTGAGCCGTTCATCTGCCCTTGCATCGAAGGCGACCGGCTATCCTATAGCTAAAATGGCGACCAAACTGGCCCTGGGCTGTACACTTGATGAATTAAAAAACCCGCTTACAGGTACGACATATGCGAGTTTTGAACCAGCCCTGGATTATGTAGTCGTTAAATTTCCAAGATGGCCATTCGATAAATTTTCAGAAGCCGACCGTAAGCTGGGGACGAAAATGAAAGCAACCGGTGAAGTGATGGCCATTGACCGCACACTTGAAGGTGCTTTTCAAAAAGCTGTAGCGTCACTGGACCAATCTATTCCCGAACTGGACCCTGCGCAGTTAAACACACATCTGACGCAGCCGACAGATTTACGCTATTTTGCAATTCTGGATTTACTGCGCCAGGGAGAGAAGATCGAACAAATCCATAAAGAAACAGCCATCGATCTATTTTTCCTAAGCATTTTACAGAACCTTGTAGAGATCGAGAACAAACTTCGAGACTGTACGACTGAAACGCTGCCTGAGCCGTTGCTTCATCTAGCCAAAGTCTACGGGTTTACAGACGCAAGCATTGCAAAACTGGTGCAAAGCTCAGAATCAGCCATCACCCAGCAGAGATTAGGTTATCACCTTTATCCAAGCTATAAAATGGTCGACACATGTGCAGCTGAATTTGAAGCGGCTACAAACTATGTCTATGCAACCTATTCTGGTGTGAACGAAATTGACCCGCTTCCGTCAACTAAGAAAGCATTGATTGTTGGGGCGGGACCGATTCGGATCGGTCAAGGTGTCGAATTCGATTATAGTGCTGTCAAGGCTATCGAAACATTGAAGGAACTGGGATGGTCGACGATCATGATTAACAATAATCCGGAAACCGTCAGTACCGATTACGAAACAGCCGATCGTCTATACTTTGAACCGATCAGCAAAGAAATCATCGAGGCCATCGTAGAACACGAGCAAATAGACCAGGTCTACACACAGTTTGGCGGTCAGACTGCTATCAACCTTGCTGCTCAACTAGAAGAGGCAGGCATACCACTGGCGGGTGTTTCGGTTGATACGATCGCTCAACTTGAAGACCGTGAACAATTTTACTCGATGTTAAAAAGCCTGGATATTCCGCACATTCCAGGAGCAGTCTGCCATACCTTCGACGAAGCGATGCGCGCAGCAAGTTCCTATACGTATCCACTCTTGTGCCGCCCTTCTTATGTGATTGGCGGCCAGGGAATGGTGAAAGTTAACAATGAACATGAACTGAAGGATGCACTTGCAGGCACAGATGCCCGTCATTATCCTATTGTGCTTGATGAATTTATAACAGGTCAGGAGGCAGAGGTTGATCTCGTCGCTGACGGGGAGCATATTTTTATTCCGGAAATCATGGAGCATGTAGAACCCGCCGGGATTCACTCTGGCGATAGTATGGCAATTTTTCCTTCTACTTTAAATGAAGATGTGAAGGCGACGATTAAGGAATATGCGAGCAAAATAGTTCAGCATACAGATTATAAAGGGATTATGAACATTCAATTTCTACTGACAGAGGATGCGGTCTATGTGCTTGAAGTGAACCCACGAGCGAGCCGAACAGTTCCGATCGTGAGTAAGGTGTCGAATCGATCTCTGATTGATCTGGCAACACGCGTTCTAGCGGGAGATGTTTCTTGTCATTTAGATCACGTGCAGCCACCTGAGTTTGAACATGTAGCGGTAAAGTATCCGTTGTTTTCATCCCACGCTTTACCGGAGCTTGATCATAAGCTTAATGCCAACATGAAATCAACAGGCGAAGGCATGTGTCTGGGAGGAACAGTCCAGGAAGCTCTGGCCAAGGTTTTCGAGCATCTGCCTCATTTTTACGAAGAACATGTAAGCTTTGTGGAAGATGGTTATGCTCATATGGATTCACCAAGTCAGCTTTCTTTTTCAGAATGGATACAGACTAAGCAAGCAAGTATTTATGTGAATGATCAGCAAACTACTGAAGATATGGAAAGAAGAATTCAAGCTTTGAAATATGGTGTCACCGTCTTTAGTCAAAAAGAGACGTTTGAAGCTTACCTCGCTTCGCTGCATGTAAGTCCATATCTTCCAGCCCCGCTGCCCGGGAGTTTAAATGAAGGAGTGAAATTAGGATGAACTTAATGCACCAAATGGTCAGCCACACACATTCACTGAAAGGGAGAAATGTCAGCACTTGGCTCGATTTCTCACAGTCCGATGTATCAGGATTGCTTGCTCAAGCCCAACATTTAAAGGAAAACCCTCATAACAATATATTGGCAGGAAAAACACTAGGCATGATCTTTGAAAAGTCATCCACTCGTACTCGTGTCTCCTTTGAGGTAGGGATGATTCAAATGGGCGGCCATGCCCTCTATTTAAACACGCGGGACATTCAAGTTGGCCGCGGTGAAAGTATTTCAGACACAGCAAAGGTACTATCGGGGTATGTGGATGTCATTATGTATCGAACGACATCACATGAGAAATTACAGGAACTTGCCCAACATGCTTCTATTCCTGTTATTAATGGTCTCTGTGATCGATACCATCCTTGTCAGGCCCTGGCAGACATTTTTACAATCCTTGAGTTAAAAGGAAGGCTAGCTGGGATTAAAGCTGTTTATATCGGAGATGGCAATAATGTGGCTCATTCTTTCATGATTCTTGGCGCAATGATGGGCATGGAGATTGTGATTGCTTCGCCGGCAGGGTATGAACCTGATCCGGAGATTTTAGCAAAAGCTAAGCAAACAGCTGTAGAAAACAACGGCTCTGTTATAGTTGAGCATGATCCCATACAGGCAGTAAAAGGCGCTGATGTCGTTTATACAGACGTTTGGGCGAGTATGGGGCAAGAGGAAGAAGCAGAAGAACGCATGAAAGCCTTTGAGGGATTTCAGGTCAATCAACAGCTGCTTGGGGCAGCTAAAGATGATGTTCACTTCCTGCATTGTCTGCCGGCTCATAGAGAAGAAGAAGTGACAGCAAGCGTCATTGATGGCCCTCGATCCGTGGTCTTTCAGCAAGCCGAGAACCGTTTACATGTACAAAAGGCGATTCTTCAGGCTGTAATTGGTGATATTTCGTGATCGCTCCGTTTCAGTTTTGAGGCGCTCGCAATTTGTGAAAAACGATCACAATGTGACCGATTAGCTCATAAATGATTAAAAAGCGCTCCGGAATTTGTAAAAACGCTCAAATAAAATCCTCACCAACCAGGGTGAGGATTTTATTATAAAAATATTGCCAGTGCTAAGTATCCTAAAGCTGCCACACCTGCTGCCATTAAACCTGGCTTCAGTTTGAATTTTGCGTATTCAATCGTATTTAAATTCAAAATACCAGCTGTCGTATTTGTGTCGTCGCTAAGCGGAGAAGCGAAAGCACCGAACGTTCCACTGGCAAATACAGCACCAATTACAATGGGAAGTGAGCTGCCAGCAGTAACGGCAATTGAAAGTGCAACAGGCATCAAAATCCCCCATGCTCCCCATGCTGAACCAATGAAATAGGCAAGACCGCAGCCGAGAACGAAAATAACTACGGCTACATATCCGGATGGAATCCAATTGAACCAAGTGGAGATCGTATCCGCAAAGCCAAGCGCTTCAGTTCCTTTACTCAGCCCCCACACCATCGCGAGCAACAAGATAACCCCCATCATCTCATTGCCGCCCTCAATCAACTCTTTCATTTGTTTACGAAGCGGTTCTTTAGAAAATTTCAAGTACACGACGAACCAAATCAGTGTTAAGAGGACCGCTAACACCATAGCACCGAGCACATTGTCATTAATCAACGCCTGGAATCCAGATTTGCCCTTTTCGACTCCAATCGCATACATGAAGGCAAACGTAAGGATAATGACACTAGCGAGAGGAATAATTAGGTTCCATGGATTAGCCGGAAGATCTTTTTTTACAGCGGGATGACAATCCTCCCACTTGTCATCATCCTGCTGATCGTCCTTCGCATTGTCACCTTGGTTATTTTTCTTCTCTGCATCTGTTGCCTTTTTCTTCGAACGATGAAAAAAACTTAAATAAAATCCGAGCAGCAGCATAGCAAAGGCGAAGAAGTTAAAGGGAATACTTTGTAAGAAGAGGGTATAAGGGTCTCCAGATGTACCGGCCTGATGAATAGAGAGCTCGACGACCGAGGTCATGTACCCCACAAACGCTGTCGCCACAGGTATAACAGCTACGAGAGGTGAGGCTGTTGTTTCAATTACGAACCCGATCTCCTGTTTAGACATTGGAATTTTCCTGCGCATCGCCTTCATAACTGGGGCGATCGTTACGATACGAAAACTCGGCGTGCTAAACGTTCCAACGGCAGACAACCATGATAATATAAATGCTCCTCGCTTGTTCTCTACCTTTTCTGTAGCTGCCTTAACAAATCCTTTAATTCCCCCAGACATGCGGACGAGTCCGATCATGGCTGAAAAACCATATAAGAAGATAATGATTTTTAAATTATTTTCATCTTGAAGGCCTTGAATGATGAACTGGACAGCAGTGAGCATTCCATTTAACCAGTGGGGTTCTGCTAAATATCCGGCAACAATCACGGCAAATAGTAAGCTCGGAACCACCTGCTTTGTCCAAATTGCCGCAATAATTACGACAATGAAGGGGATAATTGATAACCAACCCATTGTGGCACCTCTTTCCGTTGATAGATCATTTTTTTAGCATGGGTGAAGAAAGTGGTTTATATGCATGAGAATTGAGTAATTAAGGAAAAAGGAAGTTGATTCAAAAGCCATAATAGTGTTTTGTCAGTTAAGTTAGGTGGGATAGAAAAACACGAGAACGAAGAGTTATTGACAAGTATGAATAAATCGTATTTGCTAGGGTCAAGGCGAAAAAATCATTTAAAGGCGGGATTTAGATGTCAACTTCGGTAAGTATTAAAGATATTGTAGAAGAAATGGACATGTTACCCTAAACAGAACAGCTTTTTTGTCACTGAGATATGGGCAAGCGCAAAGTTAAATTCTTGAACTTAATCTATTTTTCAAGGGAAGAAATTGCTTTCGTACGATGAAAGCAAAGAACTTTGTTCGTACTACTATATACTATTACCGCGTATTTAATATATTTCTTATCCAGTCTTAATAAATGCCTCTCCCCACTCTACAAAAACTTTTCACAAGATTTCATTAGTTAACTTTTTAATCTTTTGAAGATGCAATTTTCCCCGCCATAAAAGGAATCATGGCTCTTCTCTAAAGGTAGATTCGGATCGATCCATAGATTTTTTTAAAAAAATCTATAAAAAAAGTGATCCAATTGTCTATTTGATTCGATAGCTATATGTAAAAAGATAAGGGAGGTGAGACTGTGCAAGATATTACGCAAATTCTAAGCGACATTCTAAACGGCAGTGTCAACGATTCCGGAAATATTGGTGTGGATATCAGCGACTTGCTATAACACTTACCTATGAAATCATGAAAAAGGTATATGTTTATAATTAATTTTATCTTAGGAACAGTATACTGTTGTTCCTTTTGAGAACAAAAACTTGTGCCATTGGAGGTGACACCATGTTTGATTCAACCCAAATTTTAAGCGACATTCTAAACGGCAGTGTCAATGACTCTGGCAATGTTGATGCAGACATCAGCGATTTGCTATAAGGCATATTCGTAATGAATAAGAAATAAAAAGCCATGGGAGGTGACATCATGTTAGACGTAACACAGATTTTGAGCGACATCGGTAACGGCAGTGTCAATGACTCTGGCAATGTTGATTTAGACATCAGCGATTTGCTATAAGGCATACTCGTAATGAACAAGAAATTAATAAGCCATGGGAGGTGACATCATGTTAGACGTAACACAAATCTTAAGCGATATTGCTAACGGAAGCGTGAACGATTCTGGCAATGTTGACTTGGACCTTGATAGCTTACTTTAATACATGCCTTGAAATAGTGAGGCAGTATAGACTTGTTAACACTCCGGGGTGAATCACTTCACCTCGGCTTTTTTCGTATAAAACAGGATCTATAAATCACATTAATTTTGGCTCAATTCAAGATGGATGGAGGTGATGAAACATGATGAAATTGTTCAAATATTTAAAGCCCTATCGCATTCCTATCATAGTTATTTTGGTGCTAACACTTTTTCAAGCCTTATCTCAGCTCTTTCTTCCTGCCTTAATGGCGAATATTGTGGATAAAGGGATCGTGAATGGTAACATTTCCTATATTGTTAAGATAGGCGGCCTCATGTTGTTGGTGGCTGCAGGGGGTGTGGTTGTTTCGATCTTGGCAGGATTCTATTCTTCGAAAGTGTCCATGGGATTTGGAAAAGTTGTTCGTGAAAGAATGTTTACACATATTGAAAATTTCTCTCTGCAAGGATTTGATAATGTTGGGTCTTCCTCGCTTATTACTAGGACGACCAATGATATTATGCAAGTTCAGCAAGTGCTGACAATGATGCTGAAGGTCTTGATTATGGCTCCGATGATGTTTATTGGGGGAATCCTTATAGCTATTGCTACAGACGCGGCTATGTCATTGATTATTATCGCGGTTATTCCTATCATAGTTGCTGCAATTATCGTTGTGGCCAAAAAAGGACTCCCGCTTTTTAAATCGTTGCAGAAGAAGTTGGATCGAATGAATCTCGTACTTCGGGAAGGGTTGAACGGCATTAGGGTTATTCGTTCTTTTAATCGCACTGATCATGAACAGAATCGTTTTAAAGAAGCAAACTTAGATTTTGCCAACACGGCAATTAAAGTTAACAAGATTATGGCAACGTTAACACCGGTCATGATGTTTGTTCTTAACTTTTCAATCATTGCGATTATATGGTTCGGCAGTATTCGAATCAGTAATGAAAACCTTCAAGTCGGTGAATTAATGGCCTTTATTCAGTATGCCATGCAAATCATGTTTTCCTTAATTATGTCATCGATGATGCTCATCATGATCCCCCGCGCCTCGGTCTCAGCCGCCAGGATTAACGAGGTACTCGATAAAGTTCCTGATGTGAAGGATCCGGTTGGTGATAAAGATGAACACTTGCTAGAGGGAGTTGTGGAATTTGATCATGTAACGTTCAGTTATCCGGGAGCTGAAGAGCCTGTCCTTTCAAACCTTTCATTCTCTGCCAAGCCTGGCCAGGTAACAGCTATTGTAGGGGGCACTGGAGCTGGAAAATCGACACTTATTAACCTGCTCCCAAGATTCTATGATGTGGATCGGGGCAGCATCAAGATAGATGGTGTCGATACACGTGACATATTGCAGAGTAATTTGAGAAATAACATCAGTTTAGTCCCTCAAAAAGCAGTTCTTTTCTCTGGGACTATTGCAGATAATATTCGCTATGGAAAGAAAAACGCGACAGATGAAGAGGTAAGGAAGGCAGCGGATGACGCCCTAGTATCAGACTTTATTTTAGAGACGAAGAACGGCTTTGACTCTGTTATCGCTCAAAAAGGGGCAAACGTCTCGGGTGGACAGAAACAGCGTCTTTCCATCGCCCGCGCTCTAATAAGAGAAGCTAATATCTATATATTTGATGATAGTTTTTCAGCACTTGACTTTAAAACCGATGCTAAGCTGCGTGCATCCCTTCAAGAGGAGACATCTGAGGCCACCGTATTCATTGTTGCTCAAAGGATCAGTACAGTTATGGATGCAGACCAGATTATTGTTTTAGATCATGGAGAAATGGCAGGCGTTGGAACACACCGAGAGTTAATGGAAAACTGTGAAGTCTACCAGGAGATTGTATCATCGCAGTTTTCAGAGGGGGAAACGGCATGAGCGAAAAGCGTCAAAAACAGCAAAGAAACCGTCGTAAAGGTAAGCAAGAGCAAAAGATCAGAGATTTTAAAGGAACATTAAAAAGACTGATCGGCTACCTGAAACCTCATAGAGTACCATTGCTGAACGTGCTTGTAACGGCTGTCCTCAGCACAATTTTTGCCATTCTCAGCCCTAAAATCATTGGAATGATTACAACGGGTTTATTTCAATCCACGGTGATGAAGAGGTACGGCATTCAAAATGCCAGGGTTGACTTTGAGTTTATTCAGGCAGCTTTGATTATTTTAGGTGTGCTATACCTTTTGAGTGTCCTATTCAGCTACATTCAACAGTATATTATGGCGAGCGTTGCGCAAAAGACCGTCTATACCATCCGAGAAGAAGTAAACGAAAAGCTCTCCCGTCTCCCGCTTCAATATTTTGATTCACGAACACATGGCGACCTATTAAGTCGTGCTGTTAATGACCTGGAGAATATCAGCAGCACACTGCAAAAAAGTCTTACACAGTTCATTACATCCATCGTAACATTAGTTGGTGTTGCGGTGATGATGCTTACCATTAGTCCGTTAATGACTGTGATTGTTTTTATAACCTTACCGATAAGTTTTATCATAACAAAGAAAGTGGCTGTACGTTCACAGAACTATTTCATAGGCCAGCGAAAAGCCCTTGGACAATTGAACGGCCATGTAGAGGAAATGTATTCAGGGCATCAGGTGATCAAGGCGTTCGGTCGTGAGGATCAGTCTATTGACCGATTTAAGAAAATGAACGAGAGCCTTTATCAAACAGGCTGGAAAGCACAATTTATTTCCGGTCTGATTAAGCCAATTTTAAAATTTGTAAATAATATTGTTTATGTATTCATTTGTGTAATTGGTGCTCTGTTAGTTACAAGAGGAGCGATCGGAGTCGGCGGAATCCAAGCATTTATCCAGTATATTAGACAGTTTTCCCAACCGATTACTCAAGTTTCCAGCATAGCAAATGTCATTCAATCAACGGTTGCATCAGCTGAACGTGTCTTTGAAATTCTTGATGATGAGGAAGAATGGGTATCGGCGAATGTTAAGACGATGCCATCTGCAAAAGGCTCTGTTAGTTTTCAAAGTGTTGATTTTGGCTATCAAAAGGATGCCCCGCTTATTAAAGAGATGACGGTAAACGTAGAGCAAGGCCAAAAAGTAGCGATTGTAGGGCCGACTGGAGCTGGGAAGACAACACTGATCAATCTATTGATGCGTTTTTATGAAATAGACAAAGGCAAAATTACAATTGATGGTGTAGACATTCGTGATGTAAAACGCGGCAAGTTGCGCAGCTTATTTGGCATGGTTCTCCAGGATACGTGGCTCTTCAATGGGACGATACGAGACAATATAGCCTACGGCCGCGAAAATGCCACTGAAGGCGAGGTTATTCAAGCAGCTGAAGCCGCACATGCTGATTACTTTATTCGGACACTCCCTGAAGGTTACGATACGGTTCTTAATGAAGAAGCATCCAATATATCACAAGGTCAGAAGCAATTGCTTACTATTGCTCGTGCGATCATTACGGACCCTGCAATCCTTGTGTTAGATGAAGCTACCAGCAGTGTGGATACAAGAACAGAAAGCCATATTCAGCAGGCCATGAGTGAATTAATGGAAGGTAGAACAAGCTTCATCATTGCTCACAGACTTTCCACGATTAAGGACGCAGATACAATTCTCGTTATGGATAAAGGCAGTGTGATCGAGCAAGGAGCGCATGATGAACTGTTAGCGAAAGACGGTTTCTATGCTGAGCTTTACAACAGTCAGTTTGCAAACGAAACCTCTGAAAAAATCACATCATAACGTATAATACACAAATTTTTAGAACAGCGGGGAAAAGCATAGGACATGTGCAGTATCGCTCAGGATCCGGTGTATAAGCAATGAGTTCGACTTCATTAAGTACGGGTTAAGGTTGACATTCGGACAGCCGAAAGCATAGCTGGAAGCACTTATAATGCCATCACCCGCCTCCGGCCTCCACTAGTTCTTACTGTTCGTTAGGATAGTCACAAAACTCAATGATCGTTCCTTCGGTGTCTGCCGGATTTAAATAAATCAGACGTCGTCCGTGTTTGTTTGTTCTCCTTGTATCTTCCATAACCCGGAGGTTGTCCCTTTTCAATGACGCAATAGCCTCATCCAGGTCATCAACCTGGTAAGCTACATGGTGAACGCCTTTTCCCTTTTGCTTGATAAAACGAGCAATCGGAGAGGTAGTATTGTTTGTCGGACACAATAGTTCTGTTCGATCTCCGTCGATCTCCATTATGGCGATTTCGCTCTCAACTCCAGGAGCTTCGCTGCGATAGCGATCAATCATAGCAGCTCCTAAGATGTTTTTATAAAAGTCAATGCTTTCCTCAAGCTGTCTGACAGCAACACCGATATGGTCTAACTTTTTTTTCATCTTTCCTACTCTCCTCGTTCAATTTTCCACTATTTTATCATAGTCATGTAGAAGTTAAATCCCGGAATTCTCCCCAAGTGCCGGGAGTTCGGCTCAAGGCCATAATTATTCTCCCCTAAGTACCGGGAGTTCGGCCCCAACCCCTAGGTATTCTCCCCTAAGTGCCGGGAATTCGGCCCAAGCTCCAAATTATTCTTCCCTAACGACCAATTATTCTGCCCTAACCACAAATGTACATTAAAGAAACCGTGGAAATACTTGAAGTATGAAACTTTATCTTCTCCTTCATAATAACAAAGAAAGGAGGGTAGATAATGGGCAAAGACCGACAAGAGAAGAAGCTTAAGAAGTCAGAAAGGGTAGAATCTGACCGTGATCAAAGTTTAGACTTCCCTGGCGCTACTCAGCTTGAAGATGCTGAAGAAGCACGTAAACGGAACAAGTAAAGGAAGTTGGATAAAAAAAGATGTGAGGGGGTAATTCCTGCTCACATCTTTCTCAAGGTCTTCTAACTTCTCGTATTGTTTTGAACGAAAATGCTTATTTTCTTATGCAATTGGCATGCCGTGACGCGAGAAGGCTGCAGCTTCTAAATCAGTCATTCCTTGCACTTCGGCAAATGCAGAAAGTTTGTCCGAAACTTTTGGTGCATACTGAGAAGGTGGAGCCGCGTGCCCCATTTGTCTTCTGCGTCCGGCACTTTTACGTGCAAACGGGCCCCAAATTGCAAAAGTCAGGCCAGGGTTTTGAATATTCACAAAGAATGTGTCTCCTCTTGTAGAGAATGTAGGACCGGCCAATTCTGAATTGTTGATCTTATTTTCAGCAAAGATATAGGATTCTCCCTCAGGAGTTATGCCGATGATTCGGTCAACCCCGCCGCCATCTTCGGAAATCCATAAATCTCCCCATGGGGTAATGCAGATGTTATCTGGCATTTCCAAATCATTAGCAGCCGTTGATTCGTAAAAAAGTTCCAACGTATTAGTAGCAGGGATATAACGATATACACGCCCTAAATTTTTATCCCCTGCAGATGTATCGTCGAACCAAAACACACCACCTTCAAAATAAGCCCCTTCCAGACGGCTGAATGCAATGCAGCCTTTTTGCCCAGCATCGTATGTAGGCTTTTCCGGATCAACATCTTTCCAGACAATTCCGAATGCATGTCCTGTATAAAAATCACTTGCGCTATCTGAACTCATTTCTTCCATAGCAGCAGCCTGTAATGTACCGCCTTTTTGCAAGGAACCAGCTTTTTGACTGCGATCATTTGGGAGGAAGCGATAAAGGTAACTCGGACCGCCATCTTCCGTCAGATACACAATCCCTGTAGCAGGATCGATAGCAGTCGCTTCGTGTGAAAAGGCGCCCATCTCTCTGATTGGAGTTTTAGACATTTTATTTTCCGGTTCTTGAGGGTCGACTTCGAACACATAACCGTGTCCTTCTTCAAGTGTTTCTTCACAGGTCAGCCATGTTCCCCACGGGGTAGCCCCGCCAGCGCAATTTCGAATGGTCCCTGCAGATGACACGTACTCCTTGCTCACCTTGCGATTAGCCCCAACAACTAGAGATGTAGTGCCGCCGGTATTGTCTTTATGGTACGGGTTTTTACCTATGACTGGGTATTTTGGGTTGCCGCTCAGTTCATGGTTGCGAACGAGAATCGTAGAATTGTGCGGTCCATTGAAAGCAGCCATACCATCAAAGTTCTCCGGTATAGGGCGGCCATCCGAAAGCTTACCGCCTTCCTCTGAAATAATACGGTATTGAAACCCTTGAGGGAGATCAAGGATACCGCCAGGATCTTTGACTAAAGGTCCGTAACCACCTAGTGATTTTGGCTTCCCGGGTGCTGCTGAAACGCTTTTGCTGCCAAAGGAGAGAATTCCTGATGTACCGAGTGCTATCGCTGCTGTACTCATTCCGCTAACTTTGAAAAAGTCACGTCTGTTCATATTAGAATTGCCTGTCATTAAAGATGCCTCCTTAAATCATTTAAAAATAACCATAAGGTAATCTATTAATAAACTAGCAGACCACTTTTAATGAGATGTTTAATAATTGTGAAGTTCCTGTTAATTAAGAGGTTTTCTAAAATGAAGAGGGAGGATTCAGTTGGAATTATCGAGGTTCAAACCGAGTAGAATCACTTCATAAATAGTTGGACAGGCTCCGTTAATCTTAGGGGAACCTGTCCAGGGGGGTATTACTTATCCTACTTGTATTTCATTGACGATATTTTGAACACTTTTAATAGCTTCGGTGTTGTTATTTGCTTGAATTGTAATTTTGTTCGGATATTGCTCGGCCGTATGATCATAGAGAGGATCGTAATAATACTCGAGCAGCAATTGAACAGCTGAGTAAAACTCACCGTTTTCGAGGTTGCTCTCTATTTTGTTAGCAATCGGTGTATGGATTCGCTTCTTAATAATTCGAAAAGCTTCCATGTATTGCTCTTGATGTTCCCAGGGTTGATAATCATCCAATATATTGAGTATTCTCTCGTTTAAAGGTAAATCAATAAACAGCTGTGTGCCTTGTTCCTTTTTATCAAATAGGAAGTCAGGCATAACGGCTTTACCGATTCGCTTGCTCTCCCCTTCAAGCAGTACATATGGTGATTGTTGTAACCGCAGCAAATCTTGAACTAGAAGCGACTCAAACTCCCTTTGATTATTGGGTTCTAGACCAATTTGGCCAAAAATTGACCCCCTATGATTAGCCATTTTTTCTAAATCGAGGATGGGGTAGCCATCTTTTTGAAGGTGTTGCAAAATAGCCGTTTTTCCGGAGCCTGTATAACCGTTAAGAACATAAGATCGCGGTTGGAATTCCATCTGTTCTAATGTTTGTACGACCCACTGGCGATAACTGCGTATTCCCCCTTTTAATCGATAAACGTGAATTCCCATTAAATCAAGGACGGTTGCCGCAGTCTCACTACGCATTCCGCCTCGCCAGCAAAATACAGCTTTCTGCGTACTAATCTTACTGAATTTCTTAATAAAGTCAGGGAGTTTAGCAGAAAAGATTTCAAGCCCGCGTTCTTTTGCAGCATTTGTGCTGACTTGCTTATAAAGTGTTCCCACTTCGGCTCTTTCGTCGTTATTAAATATAGGTATATTTAGGCTGCCAGGAATTGTGGCATCGTTATATTCTGAGGGGGAACGGACATCAATTAAGGTAATCTCCTCATTTTTCTTTAACGTCGATAATTCTTTTAGCGTAACATCTTGAAACATTCGTATATCCGCCTTTCGCAATAGCTTCTAAATAAAAAACCCCCTCAGTGCCGATATAAAACACTGAAGGGGTTATAATTACAAGATTGGCATATTTAGAAATATAGTACTTGAGATATTAGGATTCATCTGCAGGCATCGCGCACAGGAATTGTACTAAAGCAACACCATAGTAGATGAATAGTGACGCTCATAACCCCTTAATGAGTCATTTACTATTCTAGTATATCATAAAAATGCTCATGGACTGGATATCGGGGATTAGTTTGAAAATTAGATAGGGAATTTTATCTTTCAATTTCTATTGGTGAAGAATATAAGTATTGTACCGTTTCTATATTTTATATGCCTGGCGAATAAGAAGTTTCTGGTATCTCATGATATCGGTCTGCATCAAGGTTCTGTACCGCTCCTTCAGCAACCCCTTCGATGATGCCGGTTAAGCCTGTTTCTACAGCCTTAACAAGCATTCCCTTTTTCTTTTGCCCCATGCTGTGGGTTTGTCCCGTAACTTCAAAAAGCACTGTCCCGCTTCCATTTAAGGCAAAAGAACCTAACGCTGTACCCGGAAGATCCAGCCCCTGACTATATAAAGTAATATTATCAAAAGGTGAATTGCCCATGGATTGAAGAGCATCATAGGCTGCTACATTAAGCTGCTTTGAAAATTCATAGTTGTAAGTATCCGCATATTCTGCGTATTCTTGCCCCTTTTCACTTGATGGATGGGGGACAAATTGACCTGATAGGGAAAGGGTGACGGGTTCATCGGTTCCGTCGACATAATAAAGCCCTTGGTGATGCAGGTCCACAAAAACATCCACCTTGCCGAATTCTTGTTTTAATCCTTTGTAAACATCGCGAACAGTCTGGGCCTCAGGTGTGAGATACCAGCCTGGATCATCTGATGCCCCTGGAATATCTTCAGCTTGTGGTACATAATCAAGATTCGGATTAAAATCACGGTTAACGTCGAAGCCAGGTCGATCAGTATAATGATCACCTTGTAAAGTCCCTGTGTAATAGTTCCACGTAGGGCCATCAGCATTGGCCAACTGAGGAAAATCTTCTACAACCTCCGCCCAGGTCATGTTGTTCCCTCTTCGATCCAACTCAGAGGCATCCGGGTTCATTTTCGGCAAAGCGACTAAGGTAATTTCTTCACGAATTTTTTGAGCCTGAGGAGAATTACTGGAACCCAGGTATTGCAAAATGTTTAATAGAGCCTCTGTGCCTGTTTTTTCATTCCCGTGAATCTCACTTTCAATCATAATAACACGGTCACCATTGCCGACTCTTGCCTGATAGATATTTCTACCGTTATTAGAGTGTCCCGCTATACTAACATCGACTTTTCCGTTACTGGTCCGCTCAATTTTTTCAAGCTTTTTTCCTAATTGAGCATAGTTCGTGAAACCGGAACTATTATAGGTCTGCTGATCAGGAGTTCCAGGATGGCTCCCCGCTGCGGAAGCTGGGATGACAATACTTGCAGAAAGTACAATCGTGCTCAGGACAGTTAGCAGTTTTATTTTCTTCAAATTCTCCAACTCCTTAAATTATTCTAGTAATTATTCACCTGAGTAATTACTTTCTGGCAAGGTTTCCCAGAATGAAGTATCAGCGGATTGGATAGAGCCGTCAGCAAGCGCCTTCAAGCTCGCTTCCATTGCTGTTACCACCTGTTTAATGAGGTACCCGTTACTCTTTTGTCCCAGAACGTAATCCTCGTACCAATGGTCTGCCATTCCACGTACCTCCAGCAGTAAGGTAGAAATTCCATACTCAAGGGCTAGTCCGTTACGGCTGATCGTTGGTTTGTTACTGCCTGGATATTTAGATAGAAGACCATACCCTTTTGAGTCAATGGCATTATACACAACTGCACCTAGCTGTTTTGATTGTTCCCGTACTTCTGGATCTACATTTTCATTTGTTGGATAGAGGATGGATCCGGATACGAGCTCTCCTGTATCCCCTAATGTCGTTTGAGTCCCTTGGTGATGCAGGTCAATCATATAATCAGGCTTATATTTCTGTAGAATATTCTGATGCAGCGCTTTCGTTTCAGGTTGATTACGATCAACATGATCACGATTTAGGTCAACACCATTTGCGTTGTAACGGGTGTGAGTGCCGGCAACATAATCCTCTAAGGAGAAATTGACATCACCTTCAGCTCCGTCAACATTTAGCCGGGGAGCGATAAGGACATTCACATTATTGAGGATTTCCTGTACTTGTTTTCCATTTGATGTTAAGTGTTTGATGACTTGAAGGGCGCCTTCTGTCGTGAGTGTTTCATTTCCATGCTGCTGGGTCAGAAATAATATGGTGGGGTTGTCTTCATCGATACCGAAATTGGCCAAGTATAAATCCCTTCCTTGGACAGACTGGCCGTACACTTCAAGCTCTAATGCCTCCGAACGCTTATCAGCTTTTTTTAAGAAATCCACCATTTCTTCATAGGAGTGGAGACGCTCATTCTTAATCGTTTCATTTCCGCCGTAGTTCGGTCCATTGGGGACGTTATCCCCGGCAAAAACTGTGCTTGTTCCTGTCAAAAATGTCCCTGATAACAACAGGGCTCCGCTTACCATAACGGTTAAAATTTTGTTTTTCATAGAGATCCTCCTCAAGAGTAATTTACAAACTATTTCTGTCAGAATGAAGATAATACCTTTTAATAAAAGGAAAATAATTCCGTATACCTAC
Organism: Halobacillus ihumii; assembly: GCF_902726645.1. Lineage (NCBI taxonomy): Bacteria > Bacillati > Bacillota > Bacilli > Caryophanales > Bacillaceae > Halobacillus > Halobacillus ihumii. The sequence goes on along the minus strand of NZ_CACVAO010000001.1, from coordinate 1,758,715 downwards.
GGTTTTTAAGCACAGCATTTTAGAAGAGGTCTATTGAAGTGGATATAAATTCCTTGCTTTCAGAAGCCAGGATGCGGGAAAGCGGTCGTTTAGAAGTTTTCTAAGGGCAGTTATGATACCATTTAAACTAACTAGAAGAGGAGGCAGATAGGATGGATCAAACTACAATTAAAGCAGAAGTGATTGAACTTTATCAAAAGTTAATTCATGCTTGGAATGATCGTAATGCAGAGGAAATGACTGAACTATATACGGAAACAGGGGAGCAAATTGGATTTGATGGGAGTTTGCTGACAGGACCCAATGAGATATCCACGCATCTAGGTGAAATTTTTGCCAAGCATCCTACCCCGCCTTTTACAAGTAAAGTAAAGGATGTCCGGCTGTTAGGAGAAGAAAGTGCTATACTGCGAGCTATCGCAGGAATGGTCCCACCTGGTAAAACAGAACTCGATCCAGAACTTAATGCGCATCAAACACTTACGGCAGTGAAAATAGATCATCAGTGGAAAGTTGAACTTTTTCAAAATACTCCGGCACAGTATCATGGCAGGCCGGATTTGGTAGAAGAAATGACAGAGGAATTAAAAAAATAGCCGAAATTAATAGACCAGAGGAGCTGATGCTAGGAGAATTCTAGCGTTAGCTCTTCTGTTTTCTGGACATCATTCTCGGTCGATGATCCATTCATATGATATGGTTCATAGGTCTTGCGTCCTTCTTATTATTTTCAATTATTTATGATCTGAAAAAGGTGTTACATAGAATCCCCTCGAATGTGTATTTATGGAATAAAACAGGGAGGGGTATGTGTGAGGAAAAAAGTTTCGTTACATACTACGCTATTATTATTGATATTGTCTACCGTGCTCACTGTTCAATCAGTCAGCGCTGAAGAAGGGAACTCAGAGTCCCCGAATGTTCAGCAAGTTAAAGTGGAAGATGGAAAAACTCAGCCGGTTTATTCCCATGAGGAGGCCATCAGGGAAACCGTTTATATTGAAACCTCAGTCGACAGTGATGGAGACGGCGAACTTGATCGCGTTCATGCTGATATTATTCGGCCGAAAGAAACGGAACAGGGTTTAAAAGTCCCAGTTATTTATGAAATGAGCCCATATCGTGCTGGGCTTAACCCGATCAATTTTCACGATGTTGATGTGCCTTTAAATCCAGTTGATCATAGGAAGCCCGCGAAAAAAGGAAAGGGGGAGCAAGGGAAGGTAAGCCTTGCTGAAAATCAAGGGGCGGCCAGCGCAACAGCGGCCGGTCCGGCTCAACCCTCTTTCCCTGGCTACTATGATGATTATTTTGTTCCGCGGGGGTATGCAGTAGTACTGGCTGAAAGTTTAGGGAGCGGACTTTCTAATGGTTGTGCAACCTCTGGCGGCAAAAACGAAACACTTGGAACAAAAGCTGTAATTGATTGGTTAAATGGCCGCACCAAAGCTTACGACAGTGAAGGAAACCTAGTTAAAGCAGATTGGTCAACAGGCAGTACAGGGATGATCGGAATCTCCTACAATGGAACATTGCCGAATGCTGTCTCCACAACGGGTGTAGAAGGGTTAGAAACGATTGTTCCAATCGCTGCAATTAGCAGCTGGTATGATTATTATCGTGCGAATGGCGCTGTAGTAGCCCCAGGAGGTTATCAAGGGGAAGACACAGACGTACTGGCCCAGGCAGTTACGACACGAGCGGATGCTGGGGAATGTAACGATGTACTGAAGAAACTAGAAAGGTTACAGGATCGCGAAACAGGCGACTACAATGAGTATTGGGATGAACGGAATTATGTAAAAGATGCTAACAAAGTGAAAGCCAGTGTGTTTGCCGTACATGGTCTAAATGACTGGAACGTTAAGATGAAGCATCTTTCTCAATGGTGGAATGCTCTTGGTGAAAACAATGTAGAGCGTAAACTTTGGCTTCATCAGAGCGGACATGCCAACCCCTATTACCTTCGTAACGAAGAATGGCTGGATACACTAAATAAATGGTTTGATCATTGGCTATATGATATCGACAACAACATTATGGAAGAGCCGATGGTTGATATTCAGCGAGAAGATGGAAATTGGAAAACGTATCAGTCATGGCCTGCGAAAGATGCAAATGGCGTATCATTGTACTTCCAGCAGGAAGAGACTAGTCTTGATCCGAAGCCGATGTCAGGAAAAAACAAAACTACAGCTACGTTCATAGACAATCCGGCTATAACAGCCAGAACGCTGGCAGAGAATCCGAACAGTGAGCATGAGAATCGCCTCGTTTATCAAACACCGAAGCTCGATTCATCATTGCGGATTAGCGGAACTCCCGAAGTTTCTATTCGAGCAAGCATCGATGCCCGTGCCGCTAATCTCACAGCACTGCTAGTGGATTATGCTCCAGATGGGTCCTTTGAAATTGTCACTAGAGGATGGATGGACCCGCAAAATCGTCATTCAATTTCTAAATCCCACTCTCTTGTGCCTGGCAAAGAGTATAAGTTTACTTGGGGAATGCAGCCCGATGATTATATCTTTAAAGAAGGTCATCAAGTAGGTGTGGTTCTGCTTGCTTCTGACCATAACTATACGATTCGACCGGAAGCAGGTACAAAGATTACAGTGGATCCTAAGCGTAGTAAAGTTGTGCTGCCTATCGTAGGTGGAAAGCAAACCGTTACTTTTTCGAACTAAGTGATTACATCGAAATATTATACCAATAGCCATGATGCCTCCCGGACTTCTAACCGGGAGGCATTTTTTTGAGCTTCTAAATTCTTAACAGCGAATTTCAGCAATTTAGCCTTGTCTTCAAACGAAAAAAGGCTTGGGCATAGTTGTAATTTATTCCTGTTTTAGTAGTATAAGATGGAAGAATAAATTTCCAATTTAAATTTTTGCAAAAAAGTTAGGAAAAGTAGGGGGAGTTTGCATGAAAAAGTTATCACGGTTGGTATTGTTATTTTTATTGTGTAGTCTGCTTGCTGCTTGCGGATCTGATGAAGAGGCATCCACAAAAGGTGAAAAGACAGAAAACAAAGAATCAGAAAAAACAGAGGAACAGGCTGCTTCAGATAAAGAAAGTATTGAAAAAGAATTTGAAGTAGCCACGACGATAGAGGAAATTATTGAGCAAAAATCTGGGGAATATGCTGGGAATGCATATAATGAGGCCGTGGTGCATCGTGCGTTGGATGAATCAAGTTTTCAGGATAAGGACAGCTTCCAGGTGTATGCGAATTTATTAAGTTTGATGAGTGAATCAGGTCAATACAAGGAATATTATAATTTTGCCGAAGAATTTAATCCACATATAGAGACGGCGATTTCCGACACCCCAGGTGGAATGAAATTGGATAATGGGGAAAATGTTAACAGCACAGCCAATATCGCCATCCTGCTTGATGCAAGCGGCAGTATGGCCCAAAAGGTTGGCGGAAAAACCAAGATGGAGCTGGCCAAAGCAGCGATTAACGATTTTGTTGCTTCCATGCCAAAAGAGGCTAATGTCGGTTTAAGGATTTATGGGCATAAGGGAAGCAACGCTGATAGTGATAAGGAGATTTCCTGTGATAGTACGGAATTGGTCTATGATTTAAAGCCTTATGATAAAGGTGAATTTGAGGAAGCTTTGGATAAATTCGAGCCAACCGGTTGGACACCGATTGCGAAATCCATTACGGAAGCGAAGAAAGACTTTGAGAACACGGACGGCGGCAGCCAGAACATTATTTATATTGTAAGTGACGGTGTGGAGACGTGTGACGGGGATCCAGTTGCAGCGGCGAAAAAACTTCATGATTCTAATATTGAGGCAGTTGTTAATATAATCGGCTTTGACGTTGACAGCAAAGGACAGGAACAATTGCTGAAAGTGGCGGAAGCAGGCGGCGGAGAATTCAAAACTGTCGAATCTGAAGATGACTTTAAAGAGGTATGGGAGGATGAACGTGTCCGTCTATACAATGAGTGGAGTTCGTGGAATGCCGACAATTATAATGAGGTTTCGGGTGAACAAACAGATAAAAAGAATGAACTGTACGGGAAACGCACGGATTTTATGAATCTTACTTATGACGAAGAAAGTAACTTAAAAGAGGCTGTTTATTATTTAGAGGGGAATGAACAGATCAGCGATCAAGTAAGTGAAGAAGTCATTAGTATGATTGAACAGCGTCAGGAAATCCTAGCTTCCTTTGAGGAAAAATTCAATTCATTGCTGGAGACCGTTGAGAGGGAAGGTGATGAATTGAAAGAGAAAATTAATGAAAAGGGCGACCAAATGAAGGAAAAATACGATAACTGATCAGAATGGTCCCTATTCTTTTAAGTTTGAACCGTCTAAAACTAAAACAATCCGTGAAATGGGAGCGGCGCGAGAAGGATCCATCTTGCGCCGCTCTTTTCTGCTTTATTTAGCTGCCTCTCAGCTTTTCCCCGTGTTATGAAGCAGCTGACTGCGCTCATTGAAAAATACTTTATAAGCCAAATTAACAAATAAAATTACCGTCAAGGATACTGCTCCAATAATACCTAATAAAATGGCAATTTGATATTCAACCGCGATAAATGGGCTTGCTCCAGCTAAAATCTGACCTGTCATCATCCCAGGTAAAAACACAATCCCCATTCCGACCATTTTATTAATCGTCGGCAAAATTGCAGAGTCAAAGGCACGATTCACCCACTTTTTAGTGGCCGCTTGGGGGCTTGCACCAAGCATTAAGGCGGCTTCAACTTTCTGACGCTGATCATTCATGCCATCAAGCAGAGTTTGTACACCAAGCGTTACACCTGTCATGGAATTGCCGATAATCATCCCAGCGATTGGAATGAAGTACTGAGGGTCATACCACGGTGTCAACTGGATTACGATAAAATTGAAGTAAAGTAAGCTGACTACAGAACCAGCAACCATAGAGATTAATATTGCACGTTTGAGCGGTTTATTTAACTCTCCTCGTACTCTGCTGGAAATATTACGTACTGAGAATGCTACCATAATGGCAACAACTAGGACCGTTAGTAACGGATGAGGATTATCAAATAACAGCATTAAAATATAACCGACGATGAGAAGCTGCAGTGTCATTCGTATTGTCGCAATTAAGATTTGTTTTTCTCTGGGAATCTTACGCCAGCGAACGATGGCTAATAAAATCAAAATAAATACGTAAGCCGCTCCCAGCTGCCAAAGAGTCAGATTGATCATTTCTTCTCTCATGAGGACCCCTCTCCTTTTAGTGTGTACTTATGAAAATCAATGGTTTCGTCGGAGAAGTTTTCTGCAATGGAGCGGGAATGCGTCACAAATATTACTGTTTTCTTTTGCTCTTCTGCAAAGGCCATGAAGTTCTCCATCACTTCATGCTCCAGCTCTTCATCAAGCGAAGAGGTAGGTTCATCTAGCAAATATACAGGACTGTCCATTAACGTGATTCGAGCTAAAGCTAACCGCTGCTGCTCTCCGCCCGATAAGTTTTCGGCCTCATCGTCAAGACTCTTGTATAAACGGAAACGTTCAATGGCTTGTTTACAGGCATTCTCATCAGGCTCTTCTTGCTCAGCGAAACGAACACCAGCTAGAAGGTTATCTTTGACGCTTTCACCAAACAATACAGGATGTTGGGTAAGCATCGTCACTTCCCTTCGATGAGCAATGGGGTCACGTTCGGCGATATTTTTCCCGCGAAAAAGAATCTGACCTTGATTAGGGGAAATCATATGGTTCAACAGCTTTAAAAATGTAGATTTCCCGCTGCCGCTTTCCCCAACAATGCAGGTCTTCTGATGTTCATGAATGGTTAATGAAGATACATGTAATATATCAAGATATGTAACGTTCTCAAAGGTGAACAATATAGAAACACTCCTTATACATACACAATTTAAAAGGTGATATATACCAAATTTTATCCTAAATACAGCGCTAGAGAAACTAATACGGTATATCCTAACTTCCCACAAATGTCTGTAAATTATCACATGAAGTAGAGAATGAGATGGAGTTGAAGTAAGATAAAGGCAGAGAACACTTTTTGGAGGAGGCGAAACGATGAGCAGAATGGAACAAGCTGATCATATTAAATTCTTAGAGGGAGACAGACTCTATCTGAGGCCGATCGAGCAGGAAGATTTGGACCTTTTTTATAAAAAAGCCTTATGGGATAAAGAGGGAAGAAGACTGACAGGAACACAAGCTGTATTTAGCCGTGCAGGTGTTCAAAACTGGTTTGATAGGAATTCGACGGATAGCAGCAGAATTGATTTGGTGATTTGCCTGCAGACGAACCATCAGATGATCGGAGATTTAGCTATGCTGGAAATTGATCATCAAAACCGAAAGGCCGTTGTACGGATTTCCATATTTGATAAAAATTACTGGGGTCAAGGGTATGGCACAGAGTCTATGTCGTTGCTGTTAGAATTCGGATTTAATCATTTAAATTTACATCGAGTTGGACTGGATGTCTTTTCATATAATGAAAGAGCCATGAAATCTTATCAAAAGCTGGGATTTAAACGAGAAGGAGTCATTCGGGATGATCTTTATTATGACGGGGAGTATCATGACTCGATATTAATGGGTGTTTTGAAGGAAGAGTTTGTGAAACAGTAAGGCTGCTACTGCGACCCGTTGGATAATGATTCCCCCAGGGGATCAGCTATTCTTGAGGAATAGACCTTTCCCGATCAACTAGTCAGGTTAATAGATATTTTACCGCACTTATTCATCTTATCCTATCGTTTTAAGAATGTGTGTTTCTTATGTATTTGGAAAATGAAAGAAACCTTTTCTGGCGCTTGACGTCTATACATAACATAGAACTAAAAAACATTGGGGGTCAAACATGAAAAACAGGCTATATGTTGTGTTGGTACTCAGCTTAAGTGTACTTGTCTCAGGTTGCAGCGGTGATTCACAAAGCAGCAGTGAGTCGGGGAACGAAGCTGCTTTGACAACGGAACTCCATCCTGAAGAAAGTGGCAAATTTGCTCCAGCGTCAGAGAAAAAAGCGCAGCAAAATGATGTAAATCAAGAAAAACAGGCATCAACCGAAATAGCGAAAATTAACCAATCTGACCGGAAAGTGATTTATACTGCCAACCTAAGGATCGAGGTGAAGGATTACCAGCAAACCATCACGAGCATTCAATCACAAGTAGCTGAACGGGGAGGCTATATTGTGGAGTCAAATATGTCCGGCGAATCTGGAGAAGGGTCAATTAACGGATTTGTCACTGCACGCATCCCTCAGAATAAGTTTCGTGAATTTATTAAGGTCGTTGAAGAGGGCAGCAGTAAAGTTCATGAAAGCTCCATATCCGGTCAAGACGTGACAGAAGAATATGTAGATCTTGAATCACGTTTGAAATCCAAGCAGGTAGTGGAAAAGCGGCTGCTTTCGTTTATGGAACAAGCTGAGAAAACGGAGGACTTGTTGAAAATTTCTGAGAATCTGGCTAAGGTTCAGGGAGAAATTGAAGATATCCAGGGGCGTATGAATTACTTGCAGAATAAAACCGACCTGGCGACCGTGAGTATTCATATTCAGGAAAATAATGTCCAAATCTCCGGGGTAAACAGCGATGAATTAAATACATGGGATCAAACGAAGCAGCAGTTTTTAAAAAGTATTAACTTCCTCATTACGATTTTTTCTGGTTTGATTGTATTTGTAGTCGGCAGTTTGCCCGTTTTAATTTTCCTGGGCATCATCGGTCTAGCTGTATTTCTGATTATGAAAAGGGTAAGAAAGAAACGGTCGCAAAAAGGATCATAGTTGATGAACCAGCAAATTAGGGCCGCAGTATGTGGCCCTAATTTTTATCGTTTACTTGTGCCATTCAGATTCCAATAGGCTCATTTCGTACAAGCTCCAGTAATCGTCGGTGATTTTCCTGTGATCACGGAGAAGACCATCCTTTTTAAACCCTGCTTTTTCATAACAGCGAATGGCAGAATGATTAAAATCGAACACACCGAGACTGACCTTGTGCAGTTTCAGCTGATTAAAGGCCACTTTCAGTATTTCCTGCATCATCATTTCTCCAAATCCTTTTCCACGGACTTCGTCGCCTACGATGACTTTTCCGATCCGAGCTGACCGATTTGTTCTGTCTATATTTCTTAGTGCAATGTGACCGATTGTTGTGTCCGTTTGTGTGTCCACCGCTCTATAAATAAACTGACTCGCAAAGTCAATGTTTGAATCTGTCATATAGTCTTTTAATTGTGCATGATTCAGTGGATAATGAAACATAGGTCCGCCCCATTGGAGTAAGAATTCTGGTGATGTAATCCAATTGATTAGTTGAGAGAAATCTTTTTCTGAAAAATAACGAAGCTCAATCATAGGCCTATCCTCTTCCTTTTTTATGTAGTTAGTCTTTTTCATAGTGTACTTTTTCTAACAGAGGAAGTCACGAACCGTGATTGTGCATACGGGGGTTAAGGAAGGGTGGTTACGGCGTTATGTTGAAAGAATTATTCAAGAGATATTGATGTTTTGGAGGGATATACATGGCATTTTTAAAGCGTAGTGTTCTTATAAATAAGCCGACTAAAGAAGTTTTTGCTGCAGCAACAGACTTTTCAAACAGTCCGGAAATAATGGCAACCGTTGTGGAGGCAAAGCCTATCACTGATGGACCGGTCCGAAAGGGATATCAATTTAAGGAAGTGCGTGAAATACGCGGACGAAAAGCGGCATCAATTATTGAAGTAACTGAGTATGAGCCCAATGAAAGTTATGCTGTTCGAAGCGATCAACATGGGATTGATTTACGTTATCACTACACATTTGTGGAAACGGCGGAAGGGACGAGAGTAGAATTTATAGGTGAATTGGATACGAAAGGTTTACGTAATACTCTTATGAAGCCACTCATTAAAATGATCATTAAAAAAGAGGATGCCGATCATTTAGATAAAATGAAAGCATGGTTAGAAAAGAACCCATCTTGATATGATATAATAAATCAAATTAGATGCAGTACGCAAGAAGGTCTCTTTTCGACAACAGAGACCTGTTTTTTTATGAGTGAAAAATAATGCGGTACTTACAAGGAGAGACAAGCAATTATGAGTGAATCGAGTAAATCAAGCTGGTTTCAAAACATGGCTCCTTTTTTAAAGGAAGCGTGGGAGCTGTCAAATTTTGAACAGCCAACTTCTGTTCAGCAGAATACCATCCCACTTATAAAATCGGGCAAAGACGTGATAGCAGAGGCGCCGACAGGGAGCGGAAAGACGCTGGCTTATTTATGGCCGCTCCTCGAACAAATTGATCCTGCGAAGAAGCATACGCAATTTCTTGTCCTAGCCTCTTCCCATGAACTAGTGATGCAAATTCATCAGGAGGTCCAAACATGGTCAAAGAACAGTGGGGTAACCAGTGCCACTCTAATTGGCGGCGCGAATGTGAAACGACAAATTGAAAAGCTTAAGAAAAAACCACAAATGGTTATCGGCACTCCAGGCAGGGTATATGAATTAATGAAACAAAAGAAATTGAAAGCACATGAAATTAAGACGCTTGTATTGGATGAGGCAGATCAACTTCTCGTCCCTGAGCATATGGAGACTGTACAAAACATTGTAAAGGCTACCCTTAAAGAACGACAAATTCTCCTTTTTTCAGCTACTTTACCAAATGAAGTTGAAAATACTGCTCAGGAATTTATGAAAGAACCTGAAGTTATTCGTATCGAGAAGGAAGCGTTAAGACCAGATGCCGTACACGCTTATATTTCTACACAGGATAGAGATAAATTGGAAATTATTAGGAAGTTGGCACGAATGGAATCGTTTAAAGGGCTGGCTTTTGTGGGGGATATTGGCAATCTAAGTGTTTATGCTGAAAAAATAAGATACAAAGGACTTTCCCTGGAAATCCTTCATAGCGATGCAAAAAAAGAAGAACGAGCTAAAGCTTTGAAAAAGTTCCGTAAAGGGGATATTTCACTTTTGCTGGCAACGGATGTAGCTGCTCGCGGGCTGGATATTAAAGATATCACTCATATTATAAACTTAAATGTACCTAAATCTCCTTCTGATTACATTCATAGAGCTGGACGTACGGCAAGGTTAGGCTCAAAATCAGGGGTAGTAGTCTCGCTTGTAAACCCTGTAGAAGAGAAACGCCTGAAAAAATATGCAAGGGATTTTAACCTTCGTTTGGAGAAAAGAGAAATGTATAAAGGAAAGTTAATAGATTGTAAATAACAATCCTGATTTTAATACTAAGGAGTGAAAGGTTTGCTTAAGAGATTCTCTATCATTTTAGTTACGGTTTTAGCTTTAGTTACCTTGACTACTCCTGCTTTTGCTTCGGAGCAGAATTCCTGGAAGATAGAGCAGATTGGTGCACAGTCTTTTGAGGAATGGACGAACCAAATACAGGAGTGGCTGTCAGAGCAGAATTTTGAATTTAGTAAGGAGCGGTTTGAGCAAAACTTTAACATTCTCTTTAATCCTGAACAAATCCCTGAGAATCAGCAGCCGCAACAGTCAGAAACGGAACAGTCTGAGGCTGAAGCTCCGCAGTCACGACAAGAGTCTCAAGATTCATCACAAGCTACTGCAAAAGTAGAAAACGGGGCTACGTCCAATTATGAAGAAAAAGTAGTTCAGTTGGTAAATGAGGAACGGACCAAGGAAGGTCTAGACCCTCTTACCATGCATAACCGTCTTAGTGACCTTGCGCGTATGAAGTCACGGGACATGGCAGATAAAGGATACTTCAGTCATACGTCGCCTACTTATGGCTCCCCTTTCGATATGATGAAGCAATATGACTTCAGCTATTCAGCTGCGGGGGAGAATATTGCTGCTGGGCAGCGAACCCCACAAGAGGTAGTAGAAGGCTGGATGAATTCCCCAGGCCACCGTGCCAACATATTGAATGAACACTTCACCCATATCGGTGTAGGATATGTGGAAGGCGGTTCATATGGTACGTATTGGACACAATTATTTATGAATCCTAGATAAGAAAATGAAGAGACAGACTCCTATGAATGAGGGTCTGTCTTTTTTTATGGGAGAAAGAATCTATAAATTTTGAAAAAAGGGTTGTAAAACGCTTACAAGGATCCTATACTTAACTAAACCGGTTTACTAAACCGGTTTACCAAATTTGCAGAAGATGGAGATTTATCATGAAAACAGTAACTATGGCTGATGTTGCAAAGCAAGCCAATGTATCGAAAAGTACAGTGTCGCAATATTTAAATAAACGCTATGACTATATGGGAGAGAAGACAAAGGCAAGAATTGAACAGGCCATTAAAGAACTTGGCTACCAGCCTAACATCGTCGCCAGAAGTTTAAAGCAGAAGTCAACGAGAACAATTGGAGTGATTGTTGCCAATATTCTGCACAACTTCTCGACTGAAGTTAGCAGAGCAATAGAAGACGCTTGCCATAGGGCAGATTTCCATACGATCATATGCAACGCAGATGATGATCCGGATAAAGAAAAAAAGTATATCGAAATGCTGAGGGCCAAACAAGTAGATGGATTAATTATATTTCCAACTGGAAATAACCGAGACCTTTATAGGAAAATGCTCGATCAAAATTATCCCGTTGTTTTTGTTGATCGGTCAGTTCCTGATATCCCTATTTCCTCTATTATGCTTGAGAATGAAAAGGCTTCAGAGATTGCAGTTGATTATCTAGCCAAAAAGGGACACGAACGAATCGCGATGATTACTACACCGATGAATGAAAATGTTTCCTCTCGTGTTGAGCGGATGGAAGGTTATAAACGTGCTCTGCAGTCACATGGATTAGAGGTAAGGGAGGATTATATTCGAAGCATCGATCCTGAGCAGGTGGAGGAAATTCTTGAGGGAATGCTAGCTCTAGGCCAGCCTCCGCAAGCGATCCTAGCCGGAAACGATCTTATTTTAAAAGAAGTGCTGACATTTTCTAAACTCCACCGTTTCAAGATTGGCGAGGACCTCTCGGTAATTGGGATTGATGATGTACCTTATGCCAGCTTTTACTCTCCGGCTATCACTACGATAGCTCAGCCAACATTTAAAATGGGAAAAGTGGCAGGAGAACTTTTGCTGGACAAAATAAACAAAAAATCTACGGTTGATAAACGACCGGATTATCACTTTGAACCAACATTGATGGTCAGAGAATCTGTTAAGGATCACAAGGAGGACTAGCCATGAAGAAAGATGTAGTCACAATTGGGGATGCAATGATCACTTTTGATCCTTCACACAATGGACCAATGAGGTTTGCCTCCTCGTTTGAAAGGAAGGCAGGAGGAGCAGAATTCAACTTTGCGATAGGCTGTGCAAGGCTTGGCTTATCAACGGGATGGATCAGCAGGTTAGGCAATGATGAGTTTGGAAAGTTCATTCGTAATTTTGCTAGAGGGGAAGGGGTGGATGTGTCACGTGTACAATTGCTGGATGACTATTCTACCTCGCTCAACTTTAAAGAGATTCGAGAAGATGGAAGTGGACGAACTTTCTATTATCGCGATCGCTCGCCAACCGAAGCATTATCGGAAGCAACCCTTGATGAGGAGCCGTTAAGACATTGTAAACTGCTCCATGTCACAGGTGTGTTTGCCGCCATTGACCCTGGTAAAAATATCCCGCTGTTGAAACGGGCGATCACGATTGCGAAGGATCATGGTGCAGCTATTTCGCTTGATCCTAATATCCGGCTCAAATTGTGGAGTCAAAAGCAGGCGAAAAAGGGATTAAGAGAACTTCTTCCCTATGTAGATGTTTTGTTAATAGGCGAGGAGGAAGCTGACCTGTTGTTTGATACTCATGATCCAGATGAACTTGTTCACTCCTGTAAGCCTTACGGAATTTCAACTGTTGCGATTAAAATGAGCGATAAAGGCGCGGTTGCCTTTCAGCAGGGTGAAAGGATTCAAGTTGAAGCCTTATCTCCTGAAAAAGTCGTGGATACAGTAGGCGCAGGAGATGGCTTTGATGCAGGATTCGTTTACGGTTTGTTAAAAGGATGGCCGTTGAAACGAACAGTCCAATTTGCCAATATTATCGGTTCGATGGTTGTAAGTGTTTACGGAGATAATGAAGGATTACCTGAGCTTGAGGATGTTTTGGTGAAGCTTGGAGAACGAGAGTTTATCGAGAGGTGAAACAATGAATCTTCAACTGGCATTAGATAGACTGACAGAGCGAGAGTGTCTGGATATTTTAGCTAATACGAATGACTCGCTCGACTGGATTGAAGTTGGGACAGGTGTCATAAAAGAGTATGGTCTGGCGATTGTCAGGACCATAAGGGAAGCCTATCCAAATAAGGTGATTGTAACAGATATGAAAACGTGTGATGCAGGTAAGCACGAAGCGATTCAAGCTTTTGAAGCTGGGGCTGATATTACGACAGTAATGGCTTTTTCAGCTGACCAGACGATTGCAGATATGCTGGACGTTGCAAAAACTTATAGTAGCAGAGTGATGGTGGATTTGTTAGGAGTTCGCGATCCATCACGAGTTCAACAACTTCGCCAATTAGGTGTAAACATCGTTAGTCTTCATTTTGGCAAAGATATGCAGCAAAACGGCAGCATGGACAGTCAGTTGTTTGATTTGGTCAGTCATTATCCAGACCTTGAGGTAGCGGTGGCTGGAGGAATTAATCTTGAAACATTACCAGGGATTCTCCCGCACCAGCCTGACACGTTAATTGTTGGAGGTGCGATTACGAAACAGGAACATCATAAGCAGTCTGCTGCAAAAATCAAGGAGGTCATGAACAACTATGAAGCAAACCATTCACACCGTCGCTTATGAAATCAGCCAGGTTCTTGCCAATATTAGCGAGGATCAAGCGATTCAATTATCACGATCATTAATGAGAGCAAAGCGGATCTTCGTCGCAGGTGAGGGTAGATCGGGACTAATGGGTAAAGCTTTTGCCATGAGATTAATGCATGCCGGCTACCACGTTTATGTAACGGGGGAAACGATTACACCTAATATCCAGGATAATGATCTGCTGCTTGCCATTTCTGGTTCAGGCTCCACAGATTCAATCTGTCAGTTCGCAAAAAAAGCGAAAGAGCAGGGAGCAAAGGTAACAGCCGTTACTACCGACGTAAATTCAAACCTCGCAGACATGAGTGATGAGATGCTTATTATTCCAGCTGCAACTAAAAAAAGACGTGAAGAGGAACCTGCGACGATTCAGCCGTTAGGCAACCAATTTGATCAATCATTACATTTACTGCTTGATGCCATCATTATTTATACGATTGAACAGTCAAAGAAGACGGATAATGAAGAAATGACAAAACGGCATGCAAATCTTGAATAGGGATGGAGGAATGAATGCATTTCAGAAGATACTGGAAGCAAGAATTCTCCCGGTTATTCGTAAGACTGATTATGATGGTTTATCTGCGTTGGCAAATCAGTAGGTTGAACTATTATCAGAAGTCTAATTAACCATTTTATGTAAGCGTATTCAGCCGAAACCAAGTTAAAGGAGGGGACTTTTTATGAGGAAAACACTATTGATCTTGCTGCCTGCTATGATTCTGTTACTTCTTTCATTGACTGGATGTGGAGATCGTGTTGCAGGTGGAGCAGAAGATGATGGAGATATAAAAATCATTGCTGCTCATAATCAAACCTCACCGGAGAATCCCTATCAATATGGCATGAAAGAATTTGAAAGGGTAGCTGAAAAGAATGAAAGTATTGAGGTAGAGGTCCATGCGGGAACGCTCGGTACCAGTGAATCCGAACTCGTACAAAAGCTTAAACTGGGTGGAGCGGATGTTGTCCTTGTCTCACCTGGATTTATGTCAAAAACAGGCATAAAGGAAATTGACCTGTTTGCCATGCCGTATGTTTTTAAGAATTACGATCATTGGGAGCGAGTGGTTGATGGCGAGGTCGGAGAACGAATGGCTGAAATTATCAATGAAAAATCCGACAATGATTTTAAACTGCTAGGTTATTGGAGTGCCGGAGTCCGCCATTATTATGGCAGGAAACCCCTTGAATCGATTGAAGACATCGATGGCATGAAGTATCGCACTCAAACATCTGGGGTTATTGCGAAATACTGGGAAGCAACAGGCGCCGTGCCAACCTCTGTGGCCTGGGGAGAACTGTACCAGGCGTTACAGCAAGGAGTGGTGGATGCTTCTGAGAACTCCTACCCTTACTTTGTTCAACAGAATCACCATAAAACTGAAAATGGTAAATATATTACTGAGACAGGTCATGATTATACGACCCGCTTCTTGCTCATCAATGGGAATAAATTTGACTCCTATACAAAGGACCAACAAGAAGCTGTTCTGAAGGCGGCTAAAGCGTCTGTGGAAAAAGAGCGGGAAGTCGTCAAGAAGCAGGAAAAGGAATACAAGCAGAAAGCTATTGAGGACGGGGCAAAAGTAAACCAAATTGACCGTGAGCCATTCATAGAACTGGCGAAGCCTATTCAAAACGAGCGAGCAAAGGAAATAGGTGTAATGGACTTATTGAAAAAGATTAGGGAGTTGAAAAAAGAAGGCTAAAGGAGGAGGCAAGGTGATCCTTCCCTTTAACCCTTTATATGAGGGAGAGTAGAGAGAATATGTTTATTAAATGGCTGGAGAAAATTCAATTAACGATCGGTGTGTTGTTTCTTTTAGTCTTTTTCATCACGATTATTATCCAAGTGGTTACGCGTTATATAGGTGTTTCTGCGATTTGGACAGGAGAAGTAGCCACGTATTCCTTTATTTGGTCCGTATTTATGGGGGCCTCAGTTATGCTCAATAAACGGGAACATTTTAAATTTGATCTGCTATTGAACAAGTTACAAGGAAAAAGTAAAAAAACTCTTTATCTTATAAATGATCTCATTTTATTGGTGTTTACCTTTGCATTATTTTACTTTGGCATCATCGTCACTGAAAGCTTCTGGAATTTTACGTGGGTTTCTTTACCACAAATGAAGATGGGATATGTATGGATATCAGTGCCGATCATGGGAGGAACGATGGTGATCTATACACTGGCCCATATGATACGAAATGTTAGAAACTTCTCAAAAAGGGAGGTCATCGAATGATTGGTATCGTGTTAGTTGGCTTATTTATCTTTTTAATGGTGATAGGAATCCCTATCGCGTTTGTTATAGGAATTGTATCACTGCTCGGATTTATGAATATCCCTTATATCCCTGAGGCTATGGTTCCTGTAAAAATGCTCAACGGCCTTGATTCATTTGTTCTGCTGGCTGTACCTTTATTTATTTTAGCCGCAAACTTAATGAACAGTGGTCAAATTTCCCAAAAGTTGATCGATTTTTCTCTTTCGATTGTAGGTCACATTCGTGGGGGATTAGCTCATGCTAATATCTTAGTATCCATGTTGTTCGCCGGGGTATCGGGAGCAGCTCAGGCGGATACAGCCGGAGTTGGAAAGATTCTAATTCCCAACATGAAAAAGCAAGGATATGATACGGAAACGGCGGTTGGTGTTACTGCAGCTTCCTCTACAATTGGTGTAATCATTCCTCCAAGTATACCAATGATCATTTTCGCAGGGCTAACGAATGTTTCGGTGGGGGCATTATTTTTAGTAGGCATTATTCCAGGGATCCTTGTAGGAGTTGGAATGATGGTACTTGTTTATTTTCTATCGTTGAAAAATCAATATCCGACCTATCAGCGAGCATCAATGAAGAACTTTATTAAAAAGTTTCTTGATACTATCCCAGCCTTAATGACGCCTGTTATTTTAATTGGAGGAATCATTGCAGGGATTTTCACAGCAACTGAAGCAGCTGCCTTTGCTTCCATTTACACTGTGCTTGTGGGGATGTTTTATTATAAGACCCTTAAGTTAAAGGACTTTCCGAAGATACTAGTCGATACACTGACACTTAGTTCATTATCCTTATTTGCCTTGGCGGCAGCGAGTGCTTTAGGTGAACTGATGAGCTATTATAGACTATCGACTTGGGCCGAACAGTTCTTTGCCAATAATATCGATAGCAGATGGCTCTTCTTGTTAATCATTATTGCGTTCTTCCTCTTTATAGGCACATTTATGGACGCCATTCCAGCGATGATTTTGTTCATACCAGTTATTTTACCTGTAGCGATTAGCTTTGATGTTAGTCCAACCTTACTGGGAATTATCACTATTATGACTTTGGCGGTGGGACTAGTTACACCACCGTACGGATTATGTTTATTACTGGCTGCAAAAATAGGGAAGCTGCCGATTGAACGGTCCTTTAAAGCCGTTATTCCTTATATTACAATCGTTGTTGTGGTGCTCCTCGTGGTGGCATTCGTACCAGGAGTAGCCTTCTATGTACCTGAATTAATAAGTCCTGATTTATTTTAATGGAAGCAGACAGGGGTAAAGTGAACCCTTGTCTGCTAAATTTTTTTAAGAGGACGGACATACCCCTCAACTCTTCTGCGGTCGGTTTTCTTATCAGCCCTGAACCATTGGTGAAAGAGGACCATAAGTGTAATAAGCATCGTTGCGAGTCCTGACCACATAAATCCGAGCGTCGGAGCAGAGTGATAGTAGACAAATGATAGTTGATGATAGGTGAAGAAGAGTAGTGTGGTGCCAGTAAAGTAAGCGAATTTGCTAGAGTAAGTTATTGGTTTATGGAATGAACAGTCTATAAGCAGCGGACCCCAATAAATAATAGAGCAGATTCCCAGAATGATGATGTGAAGAGCAACTCCCAAATTGTCAGGAAGCGTAAGCAATACTTCATAGCTGAGCAATACACCGAGAAAGAATACAGTCATACTTATAAGTAACCTGTGACTTCCCTTTAGAAAAATCCGCAGGGAACTGCGAAACCACAAGTTATGTTGGTTGGCGTATAAAATGCCAAGCGGAGCAAAAAGAAAGGCCAATAAACTTCGTGATGTGTTTAATACGGGATAGACGAACAAACTGTTAATCGTTAGAATGCCAACTACAAACAAAACGGCAAGTAATACAGCCAGAATTTTTCCGGGGCGGAAAATTGCGGTTTGTTGCACGCCATCATCTCCTTGGAGTGTTGCAAATTTATTTCCCTTGCTAGCATTTATTAAACCTCAAAAGGATATCAATTAGTTTGTCAACTTTTAAGTGATTTAACATAGGAAAATAAAGTAATTTTCTTCTAAGAAAAGTCAACACGGCGATAAAATTCACGCATAGACAACAAAATCATAATATCGACAATCTATTTTTTTCAGAACAAGTCAGTATGTACTCAACCACTCTGAAAGCATTTCTTGCACTGTTTCAAGGTGGTTCATGAAATGATGTTCAGAACCGTCAATTACTTTTAGTTTGGAGTTCTCAGGAAGCCACTTCATTCCCTGTTTTGTTATAGGCATTAAAATTTCCTCCTCGCCCTGGTTTCCATGGATAAGAAGAATCGGGCAAGAGATCCGCGAAAGCATTTGTTTTTGATTGCACTGCTCAAAATCAAGCAGCATTTCTTTCGATATCATCATTTCCTCACGATAAGGGTCAACGACTTTTACTGAAAAGTATCCAGTTCTATGTAGTTCGGCGAGTTCCTCCTCCGTAAAGTGGTCTGGCCAATGATAATGTACAGGCCCTGTTCCTGCCCCTGTTAAGATCATAGTTTTAACGTATTTGGGGTGGTAAACCTCTAGACATACCCTCGCCCCTAAGCTGTGCCCGTAAAGGACCATTTCAGTGAAACCTGCCTTACTAGCATAGTTAATAGCCGACGTGAGATCATCTGCCTCATTAGACAATGTCAGGGGAGTATCGTCACTTTCCCCGCACCCGCCAAAGTCAAAGCGCAGTACACTATAACCGAGCTTGTGAAAAGTAGACGCAAATAAATCAAAGCGACCACGAGAGGAACGATTAGAAAGAAATCCGTGACACATAATAACGATCTGAGTCCCTTCATTCCTATACAAATCACCAACTAAAGTCAGCCCCCTGCTGTTAGAAAAAGTAACCCTCTGCATCTAGCAGTCCCCCTTTCCCAATAAAAGAAATTCCCTTTAAATTCCACCTCAGGTCATCCAAATATTACCATAATACACAATGAAGCGGAAGTCACTGGGGCAGGCTTCCGCTAATTGGTGTACCATCTATATAGTTTCTTTGGTCTGCCAATCTTTTGGTGGTCAATGATTTGTTTAACTTTCCCTTCCTTTAATAAATACATGAGGTAGCGGTAGACGGTAGGATACGCTAGTCCAATTCCTTTTGAAATGGTGTCGACCGAGTTCGCCCCATGATGGTCTTTTAAAAAATCGGCGACGGAATCCAGTGTTCCTTTACTAATTCCTTTGGCACTATATACATCTTCATCAGTTTCCAGCTGTTTCCTCATATTTGCAATCTGGGCATGTAAATGAATTCGGGAGATAATATCGAGTTCCTTCACAGGTTTCAAGGCAAAATCTGTAGCGCCAGCCTTCTTAAATGATTCGGCAGTTTCTTTACTGTTATCTTCCGTTAAGATAAGGATCGGAATCTGCTGATTCTCAAGACGTACTTTCTGAACTAATTCTAATCCATTGATAGCAGGCATATGGTAATCCGCGATGATAATATCATAGTCATGCTTACTTAGTTCATTAAGTCCTTCACGTCCATTTGATGCAGTGGCTGCCTCGAGACCGTCTTTTTCACATAAATCCTTTAGAAATGTGTTAAGCGATTGATCATCGTCCACAATTAAGACTTTCATATCTTCACCCCTCTCTCAGAAAATGATAAATGCCCTTCTTTTTTACGTTGAAGTATTAATACTATTAATAGTATAATTTAGCGGCTTTTATCGCAATGATTAAATGGAATGGGTTTGGAAGGAAAGAAAAGTCAAACGTAAACAGCCCCACGGAGATTACCGCAGGGCTGCTTCTTCATCCTATTGAAAAACCTATTTTTCCGAAATTTTTCGTTTCCTGGAGGTATTCAAAGGCTTCTTTATATTGAGATAAGCTGAACATACGATCGAGTTCAGGCTTAATGCCGTGCTGTTCAATAAAAGAAAGCATGTCGGCGAATTCCTCGGCACTTCCCATCGTTGAGCCCAGCAGATTGAATTGACCATAGAAAAACTTACGAATATTAATCGTGACTTCGTCCTCTGTAGTGGCTCCAAAGGTTACAATTGTTCCACCTTTTCGAATGATTGAAAGGGACTGTTCAAACGTTGCGCGCCCCACGCTTTCTACTAGCAAATCCACCTTCTCATTCTTTAATTCTTCGTTCCAGTCTGAGTTGGTCGGGATGGCGATGTCAGCTCCCAGTTCTTTTGCTTTCTTTAGCTTCTCTTCATGTCTGGATGTAACGATCACTCTTGCTTCAACAGCTTTCGCAAATTTCAATGCAAAAGTGAGTACACCACTTCCGATCCCAGGAAGCATGACTGTGTCTCCTGATTTAATCTTCCCTCGGGTGAACAGGACACGATAAGCTGTTAATGCTGCAAGGGGCAGAACTCCCGCCTCTTCCCATGATAGATGTTCAGGCTTTGGAACAATATTGTCGGCAGGTACAGAGATATACTCACCAAAGGTGCCGTTGTCAGGCAGGCCCAGGATGTCAAATCCTTCAGGTGGTGCATCACTAGTATGCTTCCAGCCTAGCCCTGGATTGATGATTACTTCATCCCCTACAGTGAACCCTTGAACGTTTTCACCCATTTCCTCAATGATCCCAGCTCCGTCTGAACCGAGCACCAAGGGCGGCTGATCCGTTTTGTGTCTTGAAGTGACAGCAATGTCTCTACGGTTCATCCCCGCCGTTTTGAGCTTCACTTGAACCATCCCTTTTTGGACAGCCGGTGCGTCTATGTCCTGCAATGATAGTCCTTTTAATCCTTCCTGTTCTGCATGTACAATAGCTTTCATTTGTGCGTTTCCTCCTTAGTCAATGGTTGCAAATGAGAAGCAAAAATAGACAGTTTGTCCATATCTGCTACATCTTCTTCGAACAATGGTACGTTAACCGTTTGCTGGTTTGAAAAACTCTCTTTAATTTGGTTTAAGTAGTCCTGCTCCTGTTTCCTTCGTTTTTGTAAAAATTCTCCATCTGCATGATCAGGCAATACTTTGTTGACGATCAAGGTTTTAATGTGAAGATGGTGTTTATCTAGCTGTTTGATGGCCTGTTGTGTTTCCAAAATCGGAAGCCGTTCAGGAATGATAACAAAAACAAATCCGGTCTGCTTTTCATCCAATATAATTTTTCGTACAGCTGAAAATTTCTCTTTTCGCTTCTGCAAAATCTCATAAATCGGATCGTCAATGGGCTCGCCGTCATTAAGAAGTTCAGTATAATTGTCATTGATTTTCTTTCTACGTTCAAGCATTCCGTCTATCCAGACGCTCATTAACTCTGGCAAGGTTAACAATCTGATCGTGTGCCCAGTCGGGGCCGTATCAAATATGATTTTATCAAACTCGTCTGCTTCTTCTAGAATGATGGAAATCAGCCGATCAAATAAAGCGGCCTCGTCTGCACCAGGAGAAGCGCTGGCCATATCAATTTGCCGATGAACCTCTTCAACCATTTTTGATTTGACTAACCCTTGCAAATTATCTTTCACACCTTCAATGTAACGTTTAGATTCACGGTTCGGATCAACTTCAATTCCCCATAAATTTTCTTCAAGTGTGGTTTTCTCATGCTTGATCTTTTTATGGAAAATATCTCCTAGATTGTGAGCGGGATCGGTTGATACAACTAGTGTTTTATGACCAGCGCGAGCAAAGGCAACGGCGATTGCAGCGGAGGAGGTTGACTTTCCAACTCCACCTTTCCCACCGACAAATAGGATTTTGTTTTGGTGTAAATCATTCATCTTAAGTAAGACCCCTTTACAATCAATAAGTTTGATGTGCTGGTTTTTTAGCAGCAGCGGATTCCATCCAGCGGTGATTTGTCCATTCCCATTCTTAAGTGCCAGTCGTGGAACTTCTCAATAATGTAAGGATATAATTCAAGGGTGTAATAAAAGGCGGGATTTGGGATACCGAGCATATCAGAATAGACGAGCAAAAGAAACAAGTCATCTTCATCTCTAAGCTCTCTGGCAATTTCATTTTTGTGGGGGAGGCTCAAGACTTCATCATAAAATTGTACTAGTTTTTTTAAGGATAGCTTTTTGTTACTCATAGATTTGTTTGCCTCCTTATGAATGCTGCATCTCATCTATTAGTGTATCACAGCTTTCTAAGTTTTCCGTCAACTTACCATTGATGAAGACCGCATTGTACTTAATGTGAAGGGTGAAATGTTTCACTGCTTCCATAGCAGTAATGTGGCGATCTTTCACTTGTTGCAGAAAATACACTCCAATAGCAAGAATATTTCTCGGATCAAGAAAGGTAATCGAAATATTCTCTCCATATGTTTGCTTCATGTTCCGGTAAAACTTCCCCATAAGCAGACGGTCTTGGTCATGGTGTTTAAACTCATCAGTCATTTTGATGAATCCATCTCCGCATATTCCTCCGCAGCAGCCCATTCCTATTTCTTTTTCAGCACGTATAATCATGAGGTTAATCATTTGTCTGCCTCCTAAAATAAGAGAAAGCCGCACAAAATGAGAAGTGCGACCTTCTTTTTATTTCATTTTCTAAGCACTTTTTTCGATATTATTATCTTTTCCATTAAGAAGGGCCGAGGCTGCCGTTAAGAGAATCCAAATGGTGAAGACTAGAATGATCGCACCAAAGCTGAACAGAAGCCAATCACTTCCTGCTGCCCATGGCGCCCATTCTGTGATCACCTGGTCAATCATGGCCCATAGTGTCATAAACATGATGAACAGCATCGGAATGAGGGTCGGCCAATAATTCCTGCCAAGTCGCTTTAACCAGATAGAGATCAGCAGCAAACTAATCCCTGCCAGCAGCTGGTTCGATGTCCCAAACAGCGGCCATAGGAGATAGCCCCCGGATCCAAAGCCTTTCGGTCCTTGCGGGATCAATGTTAAGGCCGCACTCGATACAACGGCAGCCGTTGTAGCAACATGTGCTTTTGTTAAAGGTTTAAAATTATATTCGGTTCCTAATTCTGAAATAATATAGCGCATAAGTCGGACAGAAGAATCCAGGGTAGTAGCAGCAAAACTAACGATGATAACAGATACAATAGTTGATGCTACAACAGATGGGATACCAAGACCTGTAGCTAATTGGGCCGCTCCTTGGATAAACACAGTCAGACCTGCTCCGCTTGCTTCTGTAAAGCTGCTGTATGTGGCTGAAAATTCTCCAGCTGTAGGGAAGAAGGTAATTACAGCAATGATCGCTATTAAAGCCAAGGCGCCTTCACCGACAGCACCCAGGTACCCTACGAAACGTGCTTCTTTCTCATTGTTCAACTGCTTGGAGGTCGTTCCGGATGATACTAATCCGTGAAAACCAGAAATGGCTCCGCAGGCAATGGTTATAAATAAGAGCGGGAACCAGGAAATGTCTGCTTGCGCATTGCTCACGGGTGCTGTTACTTGCGGGTTTGTAAACAGCAAGCCGAGATAAAGTAATCCTAAACCGACCAATAGCTGGTGAGAATTAATGTAGTCTCGCGGCTGCAAGAGCTTCCAAACAGGTAAAGTTGAAGCGATATACACGTAAACCATTAACACAATAATCCATACGAAGAAGGCCATGGACGTGGCACTTGCCCCCATGAATGTAGTGGCGCCTTCCCCGCCGAAATATTTAACTAAATCAATTTGTAAAACGGGAACATAGCTGGCCACAATGGCAGCTAAGTACATCACGGCAAGGGCAACGACCGATGGGAGTAACATACTGCCTTTTTTCTTATAAACACTGTATCCAATCCAAATAGCAAGTGGAATTTGAATAAAGACAGATACGACACTCGCTGGGAACGAGATGAATAAGTTCGCAATGACCCAGGCAAAAACAGCGTTAACCATCAGTACTAATAATAAAATTATGAATAAAAATAATTTCTTTGCTCGTTCGCCAATAAGCTTGCTTGCCAATGTACCCATGGATTGACCTTTGTTTCGGACAGATAAAACCAGTGTTCCAAAGTCGTGAACACCAGCTGCAAAAACAGTTCCGAGCAGTACCCAAAGGATCGCTGGCAGCCAACCCCAATAAACAGCTATAGCTGGTCCGACGATAGGAGCCGCTCCAGCTACAGATGTAAAGTGATGGCCCCATAAAACAAATTTATTAGTAGGAACAAAATCGACCCCATCCTCGTACTTATGAGCAGGAGTTACATAGTTTGGATCCAAACGGTAAATCTTTTCAGCAATGAACTTTGAATAGTACTTATAACCTAATGCAAAGATGATAATTCCAGCAATGGCAAGCCAAATACCACTCATAAAATCCCTCCTTAAGTTGTAGGCGTTATTCTACATGTATACGCTTACACTTTATAAGTATTATACTATAAATTTTCAGTCAATTTCAATTTAGTTGACAGACTTATCTAAAAATTTAATCAATCATTCTTTTTATAGATTCATAGGCTTCACAGTTGTTTCGTGAATTTATAGTGGCTAAGAGGTACAATAGTAAGAGAGGTATTCATTCGTAAAAGGAGATTACTATGATTGTAATGATTGATAACTATGATTCATTTACCTATAATTTGTCTCAATATTTTCGACTTCTGGACGAAGATGTAGTCGTTTATAGAAATGACCAAGCTACCATTAAGAAAATAGAGCATTTAGCTCCAGACTTGCTTGTGATTTCACCAGGTCCGGGACATCCTACTGAATCAGGAATTTGTTATGAGGTGTTGAACCATTTTTATAGAACAATACCAATTCTCGGGATTTGCTTAGGTCACCAGATTATTGTTGATTTTTTTGGAGGAAAGGTTGCGAAAGGAAAGCGTCCGATGCACGGGAAAGTAACCATGATGACGCACGATGGAAAGTCTATTTTTCATGGTGTTCCATGTGTGGTACAGGCAACCAGGTATCATTCGCTTCAAACCCCGGCTGAAGATCTTCCGTTGTCATTAGAAATTAGCGCTATGTCAGAAGATTCAGTAGTCATGGCAGTTCGACATCATACTCATCCTGTTGAAGGAATTCAGTTTCATCCGGAGTCTATTTTGACAGAACATGGTTTTCAAATGTTAAGCAACGCTTATGATCGGGCCCTATTGTTTCAAAAAACAGAGGAAGAGGAAGTGACAGTATGAGTATGAATATGAATGATCCTCATCTGTTCTTTGAATTTGCTGATGGGGAGGGAGTAAACCAGCCTATGCTGTTCACGAACCCTCATCACATTATAAAAGCGAACTCATTAGAAGAAGTCCAAAATGCTTTCCTCCAGGCGGAAGCTGCTTTAGCAGAAGGCTTTTATGTGGCAGGGTGTGTTTCCTATGAAGCAGCGCCTGCCTTTGATAAGGCCTTAAAGGTGAAAACAAAAGGGGATTGGCCGCTAATTTGGTTTGGAGTGTTTACTGAGCCGGAATTTGAAACACCCGCTCTTCCATCACAGGAATTTTCAGTTTCATCGTGGAAAATGGATACAACTTTTGAGGAGTATCAAGGGGGAGTTGAGAACATTAAAGAAGCCATCGAACGAGGGGACACCTATCAAGTCAACTATACGACAAGGCTTGAGGCGGCTTTTGATGGTGATGCTTTTAGTTTCTATAAACATTTAGCCGATAATCAACAATCTTCTTATAGCGCTTATTTGTCTCTTGATGGTCACCGGAAGATTTTATCAGCTTCGCCAGAACTGTTTTTTCGTAAAAATGGTCAACATTTGATCACGAAGCCAATGAAAGGTACGGCTAAGAGAGGGCGAACGCTGGAAGAAGATGAAGCCAGCAAGCGGGAATTGAATGTTTCCGGTAAAGATCAGTCAGAGAACTTGATGATCGTTGATTTATTGCGAAATGATGTGGGAAGACTGGCTTTACCAGGCACTGTTCAAGTACCGAGGTTATTCGATATTGAAACCTACCCCACACTCCATCAGATGACCTCAACAGTAGAAGGGGAGTTGCCTGAAGGTACAACCATGTATCAAATCTTCGAGGCTTTGTTTCCTTGTGGTTCGATAACAGGTGCACCAAAGATTAGTACAATGGAATACATTGCATCTCTTGAATCCTCTCCAAGAGATATCTATTGTGGGGCTGTTGGTTTTATGACGCCGCATGGAGAAGCCGTTTTTAATGTTCCGATTAGAACCGTTTTGTTTAACAAAGGAAGGGCAGTATATGGAGCTGGGGGAGGAATCACGTGGGACTCAACGACAGAGGGAGAATATGAAGAACTTCACACGAAAGCCAGGTTGTTAACAGAAGGAAGACCATCGTTTAATCTTCTTGAGACGATGCAGCTTAAAGATGGAACTTATCCACTCTTGAACCGTCACTTGAACCGGATTAACCACTCGGCACGTTACTTTAATTATTCTTTTGATGAAAAGTATGCTTCCTGTAGACTGCAACAGCTCGCACAAAATCACACTCAAGGATTATATAAAGTGCGAATGCTCAGTAACCAACAGGGGGATATTGAGCTTGAAACTAATGCCATTAATGTTTCTCCTGAAGAGGTTTTATGTACGGTGGCTCACAGGCCAATAGACCATAGCGATCCGTTTCTTTTTCATAAAACAACCCACCGGAAAATCTATGAGCAGCATCAGGATGAAGCAGCTAAGGGGAGTTACGCAGTGCTGTTATGGAACGAACGTGGGGAGCTGACTGAGTTTACCACAGCAAATCTGGTAGTGAAGCACAAAGGGGCGTACATTACCCCGCCAATTTCAAGTGGTCTGCTGGCAGGGACGTATAGAGAGGAATTGCTAGCTCGGGGCCGGGTTAAAGAACAAGTTATTTATAAGGATGATCTCGCCTCATTCGAAGAGGTATGGATGGTCAATGGAGTAAGAGGCTGGATAAAAGTCCGATTCGAGGAGGATAAATGATGAAACATATCGTTTTTTATGATGCAGCGTGTCCTTTTTGTTTTAATGTTAAACGGATTTTGCGTAAGTTTGACTGGTTGAATCAGCTGAAATGGGTTTCTGTTCAGGAGGTTGAAAAGGAGAATGGAAAGTATCCTTACTTAAGCGGGCGCAATACACGGGATGAAATTCATATGCTTACGAAACAAGGTGAGTTAAAGGCAGGATTTGGTACAATTCGCAAGTTATTATTACTATTACCCCCGATTTCTTGGATAGGTTTGATTTTATACCTTCCAGGAATGGACCGGCTTGGTTCTCCGCTTTATAAATGGTTCTCCAGCCATCGTTATCAATGGTTTGGTCAATACGACCAGCCGCGTTACCAATAATACTACGGGGGCATAGGCAACAGGATCCTTCAGAAATATGGAATTGCAAAAAAACGCAAGTGCTTCTATATTCAGCACTTGCGTTTTAATCTACTACAGCAAATTAACAGTCAGCTTTACCTAGGATGAAGCAACTTTAACCAGTTGTTTACCTGTATTGTTTCCTTCAAAGAGGCCAAAGAAGGCGTCAGGAATGTTGTCAAATCCTTCATGAATTGTTTCTTCATAAGTCAATTTTCCCTGGTTCAGCCAAGTGGAAAGGTGCTCAAATCCTTCTTTAAAACGGTTCCGATAATCTCCAACTACGAACCCTTTAATCGTAGCACTGGATTTGATCAGGTGCATTTGAATGCGCGGCCCTTGATCATTAGGAACATTATAAGAAGCAATTGCACCACATTGTGTAATACGTGCAAATTTATTTAACAAAGGATAGACGTGATCAGATATCTGTCCTCCGACGTTATCAAAGTAAATGTCTACACCATTAGGGCAGAATTGCTGGAGCGAATCAGCCACATCTTCTGCTTTATAATTGATTGCTGCATCTGCTCCTAATTCATTTACAATATAGCTTGTTTTGTCATCACTGCCTGCAATTCCGACTACGTGGCAGCCGAGAATTTTCCCGATTTGAACAACAGTAGAACCGACGGCTCCGGCAGCTCCAGAAACGACAAGGGTTTCTCCTTCTTTTGGCTGCCCGATATCAATGAGGCCAAAGTAAGCCGTAAGACCAGGCATTCCTAGAATTCCTAAGGAAGTAGTTACAGAACCTAGAGAGGGGTCCACTTTTCTAATTGAGTCAGCAGAGGCTACGGTCACTTCTCTCCACGGAAGCGAACCTGTAACAATGTCACCCGCAGAAAATGCTTCTGTGTTTGATTCGACGACTTGTGCAACAACGCCGCCTTCGATAGGTTCATGTAATTGAAATGGGGCAACATACGACTTCGCATCATTCATGCGGCCTCTCATATAAGGATCAACCGATACATACAGCAGTTGAACTAGTACCTCGTCATTTCCGGGCTGCTGTGCATCAGCCTCAACAATATGAAAGTGCTCATGGGCGGGGGTCGCGTGCGGTCTTTGAATCAGTTGTATTTCCCTGTTCATTTTCCTCATCCTTTCCATTATTTACAATCCTATTGTATCGTATCCAACAAGGGTGATGAAAAGGATAGGCTTGGCTTCCATAATAATTCTGATTATTGAGGAGGATACTATGAAGGAAAATACCTTAGATAGATCGAATCTATATAAAAAAGTAAAATTTGTTGAGGGAGAGAATTTTACAATAGTAGAGAACCTCACTCATTTATCACAAAAGCAGCTCTTTACCTTGTTAGAGTACCTTATTCATGATGATCATTATAAAAAAGCTGCCACCCTCTCTATTTTGTTGCCCTCTCCTTCAGTAGAAGTAGAAGAGCAGCTGGCAAAAAAGGGGTTTACACTGCATGATATCACGGTTTCTGTGAAAAGAGACCTATCAGACATAAGTCGAACAGAAGAACCGTTTACTTTACGAGTATTAGAAGAAGGAATGGAAGAGTCTTTTAAACAGGTATGGTCTCAATCTAGGGAAGGTTCATTAAATGCTTCTTCGAGTTTAACGATGGATGAACAGTTTAGCAGTGTCGAAAAAGAACTCGGTCCTAACTATAGGCATACATGTCAAATGGTCTATGAAGGTGCTAAGCCCATAGGAGTAGTGATGCCGCATATTGAACCTGGAACAACAGGAGAAGGGCGGTTTTTTTATTTCGGCCTTATTCCTGAGGAGCGGGGGAAAGGGAAAAGCAAGGCTTTGCACCGGCAAGCCTTATCCGTTCTACGGGATGAGTTCAGAGCTGATTATTATATGGGCTCTACGAGTTACCGAAATCAGCCAATGCTAAAAGTATTTGATTACAATGGGTGTCAAGAAGTAGCCCGGAGTAACTTATATGAAAGAAAAATGAGATAGATAACTGTGTTTATAATTAGGATGGATGCATCTTTTTAAGACCCGTTGAGGGAAGTGAGTAAAAGGCGGTGGGGTTGAGTGATAAATTTTGAAGAATTAGCAAGAAAAGCAGCGAAGGTATATGCGCAAAATACTAAGGTGGAAGCTGTTTATATTGCCGGTTCTGTTGCACGTGGATGGGAAGATGATTTCTCTGATATTGAGTTGAACGTCCTATGGTCCGAGGGGCCGACAGATCAAGACCGGTTATCAGTAATTGACCAGTTAAATGGCGAGTTAATAGATTTCTATGGATTTGAAGATGATGAATGGTCTGAAACCTTTAAGCTTGAGGGTGTTAAATTTGAAATAAGCAGTTTTCTCACTGCAACGATTCGTGAAGTAATCCACCGGGTAACAAAAGAATTTGACATTAGTTTAGAAGGCCAATGTTTGATTTCCTCGATTCACTACGGAGTTCCTGTAGCTGGCGCTGAGTTGATGGATGGTTTCAAGGCCAAAGTACAAGTGTACCCTGAACAACTGGGGCATGTGATGATTGATGCTTACTCTGATTTCGGAAATCAGTGGAAGAATCGGCAAGCTTTGCTGGAACGAGAAGACTGGCTGATATTTTATTCGGTTATGACGGTGATGCAGCATCATTTGATGGGGATCTTATTTGGATTAAATTGCATGTATGTTCATCATCCTGATTTCAAATGGCAGCAGCAGACCTTAGACTTAATGAATATTAAACCAACAGATATTACTAAGAGAATGGAACGGGTATTTTTCTCAAGCCCTGACCAGGGATTGCACGAACTTGAGCAGTTAGTGCAAGAAGTTCAGGAGCTTGTCAGGGATAAAGAATAGGCTTTACAAATGTATAATCATTGATTACGATAGAAGTGTGAAAAAATTGCATACCGTTAAAAACACTAGGGGAGCTGCGTACGCGGCTGAGAGGAAACTGTTTCTGACCCTTAGAACCCGAACTAGATAATACTAGCGTGGGGAAGTGGAGTCGATCGTAGAATGATAATGGTACACATATATACATACGTTCGTAGCTGCACTCCCACGGGGTGCAGTTTTTTTGTGTTTATTAAAAAAGGAGGAAGTATAAACATGAGTGAAGTTTGTGGATCTGCTAATCGAATTGCAGGAAGTTCATTCTCAATTTACCCGATGTCTGATCGTTTTGTGGAGATTATTAAGTCCTCGCTAAATGAAGTGGACACATCGAAAGTTTGGATGAAGACAGATGATGTCACCACCACAGCTAGAGGGCAGATGATTCATGTGTTTGATGTAACGAAAGCAATATTTTTACAAGCGGCAAAAACAGGAGAACATGTAGTATTTCAAGCGACTTATTCAATAGGATGCCCGGGAGATTCGGCTGGCGATGTGTACATGGCAGAGGACAATCTAGCACAAAATGCATCCAAAAGTGGTCTGATTGATCAAGAGGCTGCCGCCAAGTTTTCCTTATACCCTATGGGCGGCGGGAACTATATGGATGTTATTTATAGTCAGATTGAAGACATGAAGAAACAAGGAGTTGAGGTGAGTGAGGCTCATTACTCGACACGTTTGGACGGGGATGGAAACAGAGTGTTTAATGGGTTAGAGCAAGTATTTCAACAGACTGAAGAGCAAGGATCTCCTCATACGGTCATGACGGTTACGATTTCTGCAAACAGTCCGTCTGTAAAAGGAGGAAAGTGAAATGGGACTGCAAAACTGGAAACTGAAAGAAATTGTTGTGATGTCCGTGCTTTCCGTAGTATTTGCCGTTGTTTATTTAGCCTTTTTGCCTGTTGGAAAGCTGCTGGCAGGACTATTTGGCCCAATTGGATATGACCTGATTTTCGGAATTTGGTTTATCGTTTCGATTGTAGCGGCTTATATTATTCGTAAAAAGGGAGCGGCGTTTTTATCTGAAACGATTGCAGCTACAGTAGAAATGCTGCTTGGAAATGCAATGGGTCCGATTTTAATTCTCACAGGGATTATCCAAGGGCTCGGGGCTGAGGCTGCTTTTGCTGTAACCAGATATAAATCATACAATCTAGCTGTATTAATGCTGGCTGGTGTCGGAGCGGCTGTCTTTAGTTTTGTATGGGGGTACTTTCGTTCCGGGTACGCTGTATTTGGAACAGGATACATTCTTAGTATGCTTATCGTTCGGATGATAAGTGGTGCCTTGATTTCTGGTGTGTTAGGGAAGGCCATTAGTGATGCTCTGGCAAAAACGGGAGTATTAACTGGTTTTGCTCTTGGTAAAGAACAGCGAAGGAAGAAAACAGCATGAAGTTACTTGATGTCCGTCAACTTCATCTCCAATTTGAAGAAGGAAATGACCAAGTGTTATCAGATGTTAGTTTTTCAATAGACCAAGGGGAGCGTTTACTATTATTAGGACCGAGCGGTTGCGGGAAAAGTACGCTGACGTATGGTATAAATGGCATTTATCCTCGTGAACTAGACGGAACGATAACAGGTGATATCCAGTTCAGAGGTAATTCTGTGTCTAGCTATGCTCCAGGAGAAATGAGTCAACATGTTGGAGTCGTGTTTCAGGATCCTGAAAGTCAGTTCTGTATGATTACAGTGGAAGATGAAATAGCGTTTGGCCTGGAAAACATCCATACACCAGTTGAGCGGATATCTGACTGTATTGATCATGTTCTAAAGCTTGTAGGATTAGAAGGAGCAAGACAGCGATCGATACAAACATTATCAGGCGGGCAAAAACAAAAGCTTGCTTTAGCCTGTGTTCTCGCGATGGAGCCCGAGTTGTTAATTTTGGATGAACCGACGGCCAATTTGGACCCGATCGCCACACGTGATTTTATCCGAACTATCCAAGCACTTCAAAAAGAAAAAGGCTTTGCGCTTCTTGTTATTGAACATCAACTAGATGGGTGGGTATCTTTTATTGAACGAGGAGTGATGATGAATCGAAGCGGCGAGCTAGTTTATGATGGCCCTATAAGAGATGGGATGAACAGGCATAAAAGTGCATTACAGTGTCAGGGGATATCGATGCCGGCGGTAACTCAGTTAGCTATGGAGAAAGAATGGCTGGATCAATGCAGCCATTTTCCACTGACTGTTTCTGATGTTATTACTGGATGGAGGGGTTCAAAAGAACAGATCACGTTTCCTCCTGAGCCAAGGGAAAGTCATTCTACCTCAACGATTCTTCAATTATCATCAATTTTGTGGATGAAAAGAAACAGCAGGATTATCTCAGACGTATCCCTGCAAATCAGAAAAGGGGAGTTCATAGCAATGGTTGGTGGGAATGGAAGCGGGAAAACTTCTCTTTCCAGGGTCATGGCAGGCCTGCAAAAGCCGACTAAAGGCGATATTTCTTTTCACGGAAAACCACTCTCATCCTGGAAAGAAATAGACTTACGGTTGCATATCGGCTACGTTTTTCAAAACCCTGAGCATCAGTTGATTACAGATACGGTTTATGAGGAGATAGCGTTTAGTCTGAGGATTCAAGGTATCGATGAATATAAAATCGATCAACAGGTGCAGGAAGTTCTAGATATGTGTCAGTTGAATGGAGTGGAAGAACGTCATCCGTACACATTAAGCCAGGGACAAAAGCGCAGGCTTAGTGTGGCGACGATGATAGTAGACCATCAGGAACTGTTAATACTGGATGAACCAACGTTTGGCCAGGATGCCCAGTCAACAAAACAATTAATGAATTTGTTGGCTCAACGCCAGAAAAAAGGCGCTACAATTGTCATGGTGACGCATGATATGGAGCTTGTAGATCAATATGCTGATCGGGTGCTGGTCGTAAATGAAGGGGAAATTGTCGCAGATGAACATCCTCATAAATTATGGCGTGATCATGATTTAGCTAAATGGCAGCTTGATTATCCTGTTCGAATTCAATTGCAGCATCAGGTGGAAAGGGAGGGGCTGTATGTTTCTTCATAAGCTTAATCCAAGCATCAAAGCCTTAACGATAATCGTCGCAGTTATCGGACTAGCGCTTATTTTTGATCCTATCACCCCGCTGCTATTCAGTATATGGACGATAACGTTTACTTTTCTGTTTGGAAAAGTAAAGATAAAATACTACCTTTTATTTTTACTGCCTTTCATGGTTATTTCTTTAGGAATGCTGTGGACAACGATAGCATTTGCTGAGCCACCGGAACATCCCGCTCAAACGGTTCATTTGCTGCTTTGGGAAATTCCGGAGGAGGATATTGTTGCGGCCTTGTCTCTTGTGTTTAGAATGTTCGCCTTTGCCACCCTGTCCTTACTGTTCATTTTTACAACAGACATGGTTCACTTTATTTTAAGTCTAATGCAACAGTGTAAATTACCGCCAAAGCTGGCATACGGGGTGCTGGCGGGCTATCGTTTTCTTCCCTTAATGAAGGATGAATTTAATCAAATCCAGGAGGCCCATCAGGTAAGAGGAGTTAAACGCACGAAAAAAGTAAAAGAGTCTATTAAGCAGTACCGGCGTTTTATGATCCCGTTACTGGCGGGAGCGATACGCAAGGCAGAAAGAACAGCTGTTGCGATGGAATCAAAGGGGTTTACTGGTGAGAAGGATCGACATTTCTATCGTAGATTTACAGTAAAGCGTACAGATTGGATATTTCTAATTGTTACGCTTGCTTCGTTAATCGCGATCGCTTATGTTTCTCATTTGTTAGGTTATTTCAGCTGGTACAACGGCCAATTCTAAATAAAGCATTCCCCTGCCATAGAAAGCAAGGCAGGGGGAGATGTTTAAAGAATTCCAGCTGTTTTAAGTTCGTTGAACTCTTCATCGGAAAAGGCACGAGAGCGGGTTAAGAATCGTTTTCCTTCTACACCTTCTAATGAAAACATTCCACCGCGGCCATCCACAACATCAATAATGAGCTGGGTATGCTTCCAGTAATCATATTGCTTCTTGTGGATATAAAAGGGAGTTTCCCCAATTTTCCCGAGCAATACGTCCTGTGTGCCTGTGATCAGATCGCCTTCCGGATAACACATCGGAGAGCTTCCGTCACAGCAGCCGCCGGATTGGTGGAACATCAACGGGCCGTGTTTCTCTTTAAGTGCTTCAATCAACTGGAGGGCTTCATCGGTAGCTGTTACGCGTTCAACCATTCCGTCACCTCCTTTGTAAGATTAAAAGAATCCTAACTTCTGTCCACTATAGCTGACAAGCAGGTTTTTTGTCTGCTGATAGTGGCTGAGCATCATTTTGTGATTCTCACGGCCGACTCCAGACATCTTGTAGCCGCCAAATGCTGCATGGGCAGGATAAGCGTGGTAGCAATTCGTCCATACACGGCCAGCTTCAATGCCGCGCCCGAAGCGATAGGCAGTATTAATATCTCTGGACCAGACCCCGGCACCGAGACCATAAAGAGTATCATTAGCAATTTCCATTGCTTCTTCTGGATCTTTAAAGGTAGTAACCGCAAGAACAGGACCGAAGATTTCCTCTTGGAAAATCCTCATACTATTGTTACCTTTGAACATCGTTGGCTGAACATAATAGCCGTCGGAAAAATCGCCCTCCAGTTGATTCCGTTCACCGCCAATGAGACATTCTGCACCTTCTTCTTTTCCAATATTAAGATAGGAAAGAATTTTTTCAAGCTGTTCAGAAGACGCTTGAGCTCCCATCATTACCTCTGGATCAAGCGGGTTTCCGACTTTAATGGCTTTGACGCGTTCGATGACTCGTTCCATAAATTGTTCGTAAATTGACTCCTGCACGAGCGCACGTGAAGGACAGGTACATACTTCTCCCTGGTTTAAGGCAAACATAACCATCCCTTCAATCGCCTTATCAAGGAAATCATCATCTTTACTCATCACATCTTCAAAGAATATATTTGGTGATTTTCCACCAAGCTCAAGTGTGACAGGGATTATATTTTGTGAAGCATATTGCATAATCATGCGACCGGTTGTTGTCTCCCCGGTGAAGGCAACCTTGTTAATGCGCGGATTTTGAGCAAGTGGTTTACCCGCCTCAAGGCCATAACCATTCACGACATTTAATACACCAGCAGGAAGTAAATCCTCTATCATCTCTAGTAAAAGCAGCAAGGAGGCTGGAGTCTGCTCCGCTGGCTTAAGCACAATGGCATTACCAGCAGCAAGTGCAGGGGCGATTTTCCATGTAGCCATAAGGATCGGAAAGTTCCAAGGTATGATTTGTCCTACTACTCCAAGCGGTTCGTGAAAATGATAGGCAACTGTGTCGTTGTCGATTTCCCCAATTGATCCCTCTTGGGCACGAATAACAGAGGCAAAGTAGCGGAAGTGGTCAATAGCTAAAGGTATGTCAGCATTAAGTGTTTCTCTGACAGCTTTCCCATTTTCCCATGTTTCAGCGACAGCCAGTTTCTCAAGGTTCTCTTCCATACGATCAGCAATACGGTTTAGAACAAGTGAGCGTTCTGTGACTGAGGTTTTCCCCCAGGACTCCTTTGCTTCATAGGCTGCATCAACGGCAAGTTCAATGTCTTCTTCTGTAGAACGAGGTACCTGACAAAAGGTTTTACCAGTTACAGGTGTAACGTTATCAAAGTATTGTCCCTTAACTGGCGGAGTCCATTTACCCCCAATAAAATTGTCATAACGTTCTTTGTACTGAACGATTGATCCTTCGGTATTAGGAAATGCGTATACCATTCTCCATGCCTCCCATTATTAATCTAGTAATGTGCAAGCGCTTACAATAAAAGTATGTAAATAGGTTGCACTTAATTTGAAAGTACCACGATATCAGAATTTTGTCAATTATTAGGTAATATTATTGTTTCAACTTGAAGAGGTAGTTTCTAGGTGTTGTTTCAGCTATTTCACCCGCATGCTTGCCGCAATTTTGTTATAATAGAATCAACTTATCGAAATGAAGGGGTTCGAAGATGATGACAACTAATCGGGTTTTGCTTGTTGACGGAATGGCCTTGCTTTTTCGCGCGTTCTACGCCACAGCAATGAGCAATTATTTCATGATAAATAGTAAAGGTATGCCTACAAATGCTGTTTACGGAATGGTAAAGCATCTTTTTGCAGCAATCGACACTTACCAGCCTACACACGTTGTATGCTGCTGGGATATGGGAAGTAAAACATTCCGTAACGAGCTTTTTTCCGAATATAAAGCAAACCGCGGGGAAGCCCCGGAAGAATTAATCCCTCAGTTTGAGTTAGCCAAGGAAGTTATGGAATCATTGGATATTCCCAATATAGGGAAGATTGGCTTTGAAGCGGATGACTGTATGGGAACGCTGAGTGATGGATATTGTAAAGATTCGCAGGTGTTTATTCTTACAGGGGATCAGGATATGCTTCAGCTGCTCAAGCCGAATGTTTCTGTCGTTTTATTGAAGAAAGGGTATGGAAATTATGCTGAATACCGTGAGGATTCTTTCTATGAAGAAAAGGGGATCACACCAGCCCAAATGGTAGATTTAAAGGCTTTGATGGGCGACAGCAGTGATAATTACCCAGGCGTGCGGGGAATTGGCGAAAAAACAGCCCTTAAACTATTAATTCAGCATAAAACGATAGAGGGGATTCTTGAAAATATCGATCAATTAACGAAAGCACAACGGACAAAAATTGAGCAGGACCTTGAGATGCTTCATCTCTCAAGAAAGCTCGCGCAGATTCATTGTGAAGCTGATGTGAATTGTTCATTGGAAGAGGCTCTGTTTTTCATTGATGATGAAAAAATGGGGCAAAAATTTGATGAACTCGAGTTTAGAAATTGGCAGAA
The DNA here is from genome assembly GCF_902726645.1 of Halobacillus ihumii. NCBI lineage: Bacteria > Bacillati > Bacillota > Bacilli > Caryophanales > Bacillaceae > Halobacillus > Halobacillus ihumii. The sequence continues at coordinate 1,721,678 of NZ_CACVAO010000001.1, read as the reverse complement.
AAATCTTGTAGGAATGTAAATAAAACAGCCGCTCCCATCTCGGTGGGAACGGCTGTTTTATTGTTTTATAGATTTTTCAAGGCGTCTTCGATTTGCGTTTCACCTTGAACCATCTCAAAGGTTTTATGATACGCATTTGCTTCTTCCAGAGCAGCAATCATCGTCTTAGCCACATCTGCTCTCGTAATGGAGTCGCGCTCCACCTTCTTACCAACTTTAATTTTGCTGGTGCTATCTTCGTTGGTCAGACCGCCTGGGCGAACGATCGTATAATCAAGTTCCGTGCCTTCCAAGTATTCATCAGCTTCAAGCTTCATTCTCAAGTAATGCTCCATAGGGCCGGATCCCTGGCTTGGATCATCTGCAGAGATGGCGCTAAGCATAACGAATTTTTTAATCCCCAGATTTTCTGTTGCCTTAATCAGATTGATGGCTCCATCACGGTCGACCGCTGTCGTTTGCTCTGAACCTGTGCTTGAGCCCGAACCAGCCGCGAACATCACAGCATCCATTCCTTTGACAGCATGACCTACATCTTTTGTTAAATCGGCGAGAACAGGTGTACCGCCTAATTCCTCAATTGTTGCTTTTTGTTCTTCTTTACGAACCACGCCGTACGGCTCATGGCCGTCTTCCTTTAGATATTGTATAAGTAAACGTCCTGTCGTACCATTTGCTCCTGCTACGAGTACTTTCATAACTTCTGAACATCTCCTTCTCTTTAATGCTACATTAAGTTTATCCGTTCTCAGTTTTGTTCAAACATTTAGGAGCCAGAAGGGAAACATAGTTCTTGATAGTTACAATGGGCGCAAATACGCGGGTTGTCCTGCATCGGGAATTGTTCAATCGGCAAAGGCTGGTTTTGATTGGAATCCAGCAGGTAATTTTGCATTTGCTCCATACTGATTTGGTAGAGACGTTGAACATTTACAAGGTCATGGGATGTTAACTGGTGCTCCACATTAGTTCCCTCTAATAAATATTCATTTCGAATAACGATATCATCTAATGATTCAATATTATATTTTTGTTGTAAGTAAAGAGCATATAGTGCCAGCTGGTTTCGGTCTTCCTCCGATGATTTCCCTGTTTTCCAATCGACAATCACCCATTTTCCTTGTTGTAAATCCTTGTAAACTAAATCCATTACGACGAAGATCTTAATCCCATCTACTTTCATATATCTAAATTTCTCTGATTCTATAAACCTCATATTCTCTTTGTTGAGGACGTCAGCGAATGACTGACTGGCAAAAAAGTTTTTTACTGTAGTATGAAGGCGGTCCGTAATTTTCTTAGTTTTGGATTCAGGAAGTGTATTTGTCTGGCTATAATAAATTTCATGCAGCATCGTATAATGTTTCGGCCTGGTCTGCCATAGATGCTCTTTACGAGTCGATTCAATAAATCCTTTGTTTAAATGATGGCGAATCTCATCCACCACAGCTTCCTCACTAGGAATCTCTTTATCATGCAGCACATCTTGAATTATTTGGTAGATTAAATCATGGACAATACTGCCAAAATGCATCTCAAGATTCGTAATCTTCTTTAGACGATAAGCCTGTTGGGACAACGATTCCCCACTAGCAAGCCAACCATTATGAGAAACATAATAATCATAGGCATACTTACGCAGACACGTCAGCATAGTCTTATGACGAGAAAGCGACCACGACAACTCCGGAAAACGCCTCATTCCAAACCCTCCTCAGGTCATCCATTCATTCCTATTCATTACATAAATTCCCACCCCAGGTCTTCCAATCATTTCCTTCCAATAATATATTGATATGTACCTAAGTCGATTTGTTTATTAATAACAACAATCCCCTCGCTTTCAAGCGAAAGCTGCTGCTCCATTGCTGCTTCCTCATCATTGATGGCTATTTCTCCTTTGGAATTGATGACTCGGTGCCACGGCAGCTGATATTTTCTGCTCATTGAATGAAGCACGCGTACCACCTGTCTCGCTGCACGTGGACTTCCTGCAGCACGAGCAATCTGGCCGTAAGTCATCACCTGTCCCTCCGGAATCTCCATGATAATCTTGATCACTTTTTCTGTAAAAGGTTTCATCGATACCATTCATCTCCTAAAACCATCCAAATCATAGCCTCACCTGTCAAGAGTTTGTTACAATTCAAATAGACGAATTGAACATGTGGAGGCCTAACTATGAGTATACCACGAACACTTACAATTGCAGGATCAGCAGCCCAAGGAAGTGCCGGCATCCAAGCTGACCTTAAAACCTTTCAAGAACTAGACGTTTATGGCATGAGCGCAATCACGGCTATCGTTGCCAACAATTCCACAACGGAACAAGGAATTTTCACACAGCCGCTCGAAGCCATAGAAGCACAAATTTATGCTGCTATGGAACACGTCGGTCCCAATGCGCTGAAGACGGGGATGCTTTTTACCGAACCGATTATCAAACGGACAAGTGAGCTGATAGCTGCTTCTTCTGTAAAAGAGATTGTGGTCGACCCGGTCATGATTGGGAAAATGGGATCCCAGTTGCTCCAGGATGAGGCCATTGAAACGCTGATCGAGCATCTGCTGCCCCTCGCAACAATTATCACACCTAACCTGCAAGAGGCGGCACGAATACTAGATGAACCTGCATCGGAGTCCCCGGAAGAAATGGAAGAGGCCGCCCGGAGACTTCATAAGCTTGGCCCGAATTATGTACTACTCAAAGGCGGGTCTCTAACCAACCATTCAGCCGTTGATTTTCTATTTGACGGAGATACCATGAGGCGATACGAATCCGAGCGCATCGATACAATTCATACAAGCGGAGCAGGATGCACTTATTCAGCAGCTATTACTGCAGAGCTTGCGAAAGGGAAAACAGTCGTGGAAGCTGTTCATACAGCCAAGTCGTATGTGACCAGCGCCATTCGGCATGCCCTATCATTTAACCGAGGAATCGGCTCAACAAACCACGCCGCCCATCGCAAATACGAAAAAAAGTAAGCACGGTACAATTTCCCACCTTAGGTCATCCAGAATCTGGATGACCTAAGGTGGGAATAAATGGAGGAGGGTGTTTGAAGTGAAGGATACACACTTGTTTTTGTTTGGCGGGAGTCCGCCTATGCCTGATAAAATAGCTGGTCGGTTTGTTGAAACCTTAGGAAATAAAAGAGGATCTATCGCGGTGTTATACATAGAACGGGAAGGTGCTGAAGAGTATCTTCCAAGATATACTCTTTCATTACACAGTCATGCACCAGAGCTGAGCATTTTCTATCTGGCATTAGGAACCTCTTATACAGAGAAACAACTCGACCAATTGAGAGCCTCCGATGGGATTATAATTGGCGGGGGAGATACATTAGCCTACCGTAACTACATTGTGGAGACTGAGATAGCTGAGATCATTCAATGTCAATTTCAGAAAGGAACATCGATTGCTGGGTTTTCAGCGGGCGCACTGATTTCTCCAGAGAATTGTGTGATCTCACCGAAAGATAATCCTAAAGAGGTAACTTTATACCAACAAGGACTGGGATTACTCATGGATGCTGTCATTTCAGCTCATTACCTGAAGTGGGAAGAGCAAGATCAATTGAAAAAGATCGTTGCTCATACCCAAGTCCAGGTCGGCTACGGCATTGCAGATGATTCCGGAATCTACTTTAAGAACCAGAGGCTAACCACAATAGAAGGATATCTTCATATAGAAAATTATTCCACCTCAGGTCATCCAAAATATGGATGATGGAAAAAGAGAAAACAAAAAGCCTTTGCTTAAATGTGCAAAGGCCATTGTTAGTCGCAACCACAATTAGTTTTCAATACGATCATATTTATCAATTTGTTTCTTACGTACAGCATCCCAGCGGTTTTCAGGGTGCTCTTTACACTCAGTTGTACAAGCAGCGTGATATTTCTCTTCACACTCAGCACAGCAAACATACTGACGGTTACATACAGGGTTACTACAATTAATCATACGGTCTTCAGTTTTACCGCAATGTTCGCACTCCGCAACTACCTTTTCTTCAACCTGATTAACAGGCACGGAAATACGCTCGTCAAATACATACATTTTTCCGTCAAAAAGCTGTCCCTTAACCTCTGGATCTTTACCATACGTGTTGATGCCGCCTTCAAGCTGATAGACGTCTTCAACACCATTTTTCATTAGAATACCTGTTAATTTCTCACAGCGAATCCCGCCGGTGCAGTACGTGAGAACCTTTTTATCCTTCCATTGGCCGGCGTTCTCAGCAATCCACTCTGGAAATTCACGAGAGTGCTCCACATCAGGCTGAATCGCATTACGAAAATGGCCGATGCGATATTCATATTCATTACGGCCGTCAATAACAACCGTGTCTTCATCTTGAAGCATTTTATAAAATTCCTTCGGCTTTAAATGTTTGCCGCCGATCTCCTTAGGGTCAATATCATCATTTTCAATACTCCAGTTGACCAGTTCAGGCTTAACGCGGCAGTGCATTTTCTTGAAGGCATGTCCTTCATGTTCGTCTATTTTAAAATGCATATCTGCAAAACGTTCGTCTGAGCGTACATAGTCCATATACTGTTCTACTTGCTCCACTGTACCAGAAACCGTTCCATTGATTCCTTCGGGAGCAACAATGATTCGGCCTCGCAGACCCAGGTCTTTGCAAAACTTTAAATGGTTTGCACAATATTCCTCATAGTCAGGCAGGTCAACATACTTGTAATATAATAGAACTCGATAATCTTGTGAGCTCATTGGTGATTCCTCCTATATATAGATCAAGCATTATAATAAAAAACATAAAATATCCATACTCCATCATATTCGATTTCAGCCAGAAATTCAAATTACCGTTTCTCATCATGTACTATGGTAAATAACTTTGCAGATTTTCATTAAAAAGAGCACCTTAGCTCAAGAAGGTGCTTCTAATCGTACGTCTATTGTTACACGACTTTTGCCCCCAGGACCTGCTCAAAGTGTTTCAAAGCCCACTCATGACCTGGCTGATTGAAGCTAGCTACCGCATCCTTGTGTACGACGATTTGATATCCTAAATTATAAGCGTCTACCGCTGTATGGAGGACGCAAATATCTGTACAAACTCCAATTAAGTGGATTTCGCTGATGCCACGCTCCCGGAGTTTCATATCCAGAGCTGTAGCATGGAAGGCACTATACCGTGTTTTATCCATAAAATAAATGGCAGAACGGTTTTCATCAAATAAAGACATCAGCTCACCATATAAATGCCTTCCCTCCGTCCCGCGAATATTGTGCGGCGGAAATAAGTCTGTCTCTGGGTGATACGGATCGCTTTCCTCATGCACATCTACCCCCAGCACAACATAATCTTTATTCTTTATGAACTTCTCAGTTAGGCTTACGAGAGAGTCCTCAATGTCCCTGCCAGGTTTTCCACAAGTAAGGGCACCTTCTTTTGCGACAAAATCAACCGTATAATCGATCACAATAAGTGCACGATTCATCATTTTAATCGCCTCCCTGATGTATATACACATATATTAACATAAGAAAAGAATGATCAATGATCCACTTTTTAAAATGCAAGTGAGCGATCCTTTCCTCGGACAATACTGGTCAGCCGCAAGGTATAAAAGATCGGCTGGACACCCGGTCTTGCACCTAAACAGAATGAGCGTGTCGGACCGACTGAGGATTTTTGTACATTGTCATGAACATAACGGCCCCACACAAGATAAGGAGTCCGCTCGTCACAAAAAAGACAGCTGAAAATCCATAAAGTCCTGATAACATTCCACCCATCGCTGGACCAATAATATTTCCTAAAAAGCGAAGACTCGTATTGTAACCGAGCACTTCCCCCTGCATAGCCACAGGAGCCTCTTGGCGAATATATGCTGTTCGAACAGGAATGATACCGCCAATCGAAACACCAAGCAAGAAGCGTAACGCTACCAGTTGCCAAATATTCGTCACGAACGCTGCGGGGATATAGACAATCCCTGCCATAAATAATAGAAAAACAAGAATTTTCACGTACCCCTTCCGATCTGCAAGCCGACCCCATCGCCTCGCCATTAACAAATTTCCAAGACCAGCTGCCGAAAAGGCAATTCCGGAAAATAGGGCCAAGTTTGCAGGTCCATGCAATTCTCCAACGTATAGCGATAGAATCGGTTGAATGCTGAAATGGGCGATCTGTACAAACATCGAAATAATCATCACCATTAACAGTACTGGCTGCTTCACGATATGCTGGATAACCTCACGAGAAGAATAGCTCGACTTTTCTTCCTCATCTTCCTTCTCCACCTTTTGTTCATGAATCCCAAAGAACACAATGAAGGCAGATAGGAAAACGGTTATCGATACAAATTGAAAAGTTGTACCATATCCGACGGAGTCTGCAATAAAGCCCCCAAGCAGCGGGCCAAGCAAGCTCCCGGTAATACTCCCGGTTTGCAGCGTGCCAAGTACCTGCCCCGCAATACGCTTCGGTGTTTGTGTAGCAATTAATGCTTGTGACATCGGTATAAATCCAGTAAAAATCCCCATAAACAGCCGGAGTAGGAACAATTGCCACACCGTTGTTGCGAACCCCATTAATAGAACGGACAAAGCAAGCCCTGTTGCGGAGATGATCAAGATGTTGCGCCTGCCATACCTATCTCCGATTCGTCCCCAAATAGGTGAAAAGATAAAGGCTGTAACAAAGGTGATCCCGAACACAAGTCCTGACCACGTTTGTACGAATGAGCTGGAGAAATCGCCTAGTTCATCAATGTATAAAGATAAGAACGGTAAAACCATCGTTATACTGCCAGCTATGAAAAAGTTGGCGAACCACATGATCCATAAGTTACGTTTTGCACGTTGTTCCTGTGTTAGGATAGCGGATCCCTTCTTCCCCAAATATTTCGATACCCTAAATATTTTTATAGCATAAAAACTTCCATATATAAAGAAATAACACTCCGTATAGAAGGAGTAGAAAGAAACATGTAAAGAATGGAAATAACTAGAACAAAATAAAACGGTTGCAAAACATGTATATACAACTTATAATAAAGTCGAATTATGTATATACATGTCTGTATTATTTTAATGTAAGCGTTTAAGGAGGGGCACTATATGTTCAAAAAACTTTTTGGAAATAAAGAGCAATCGGTCGTTGTGGTTGCTCCTATAAATGGGAAGGTAGTTGCGCTTGAAGATGTACCGGATCCTGTGTTCGCAGAAAAGATGATGGGCGAGGGAATAGCTGTTGAACCTGTTGAGGGGACGGTTGTAAGCCCGGTGGAAGGTGAAATCGTTCAGCTTTTCCCGACGAAGCACGCTGTGGGGCTAAAGACGAAAACAGGTGCAGAAATCCTTATCCATATCGGATTAGAAACGGTAAGTATGGAAGGGGAAGGTTTTGAATCCTTTGTTAAACAAGGGGATAAAGTAAAAGTGGGAGACCGCCTAATTACTTTTGATAAGAGTTTAGTGGAAGAAAAAGCGAAGAGTATAGTCACACCTATTATTGTGACCAATAGTGATGAATTTGATGTTGAATTGACATCCGAAAGCCAAGCTTCAGCAGGAGAGACTGAACTGTTGACAGTTAATAACAAATAGGAGGGGAATCATATGAATCACAAACAGCAGGCCGAGCAAATACTAGAAGCTATCGGCGGCAAAGAGAACCTGTCGGCTGGGACACACTGTGTGACGCGTCTTCGTTTAGCTCTGCATGATGAAGATATTGTTGATAAGGAAAGATTGAATCAGTTAGACGCGGTTAAGGGCTCTTTTTCAACGAACGGTCAGTTTCAAATCGTTGTCGGGCAAGGCACCGTAGATAAGGTATATAAAGAGTTAATCCAATTAGCTGATATTGGTGAAGCCTCAAAAGACGAAGTGAAAGAAGCTTCAAAGGGAAACATGAACTGGCTTCAGCGTGCTGTTAAAACGCTGGCAGACATTTTCATCCCAATCTTACCGGCAATTGTAACCGCTGGTCTGCTTCTTGGTATTAATAACATCCTGACTGCTCCAGGAATTTTCTTTGATAACCAATCCATTATCGATGTCTACCCGCAGTGGTCGGGTATCGCGAACATGATTATCGTCATAGCCAACACGGCCTTTGCTTTCTTACCTGGACTGATTGGATGGTCCGCTGTTAAGAAATTCGGAGGAAGTCCGATTCTCGGTATAGTTATGGGTCTTGTCCTCGTAAATCCGGAATTATTGAATGCATGGTCATATGGACAAGCAGTTAAAGAAGGTACCGTTCCCACTTGGGATTTGTTTGGCTTAACTGTTGAAAAAATTGGCTATCAAGGCCAGGTTCTGCCCGTACTTGTAGCTTCATATGTCTTAACGAAAATTGAATTATTCTTGCGTAAACGGGTTCCAGAAAGTATTCAACTGTTGGTTGTCGGACCTGTAGCGTTACTTGTAACTGGTTTCTTAACCTTTATTATTATCGGTCCTATTACATTCGCTATCGGAAATGGAATTACTGATGGATTAGTGTCTATATTTGATCATTTTGCCGCACTGGGCGGACTCATTTATGGTGCTTTATATGGGGTAATGGTTATTACCGGAATGCACCACACTTTCTTAGCTGTTGATATTCAACTGATCGGAAGTACAGGAACAACTTTCTTATGGCCAATGCTTGCGCTGTCCAACATTGCACAAGGTTCAGCTGCTTTAGCAATTATGGCAGCTTCTAAGGACGAGAAGTTAAAAGGTCTTGGACTTTCTTCAGGGGTTTCAGCCTATCTCGGAATAACAGAACCTGCCTTATTCGGTGTGAACTTACGCTTTAAATATCCATTCATCATAGCTATCACATCTTCTGCTATTGCTGGTCTTTATATCTCAGCAGCCGGAGTTGTGGCAAGCTCAATAGGTGTCGGTGGTATTCCTGGAATATTCTCCATTGTCGCCCAATATTGGCTTGAATTTGCAATTGGAATGGTGATCGTGATTGTTCTTCCATTCGTGGGAACATTCCTATACGCCAAACGTAAACGCGACGTATAAGAACATTTTTACAAGAACGGTGGTGCTCATATGATACAAGAACAACAACCTTGGTGGAAAAAAGCCGTCGTCTATCAAATTTATCCTAAGAGCTTCAACGATACGACGGGAAATGGAGTAGGCGACATTCAAGGTATTATCGAAAAGCTGGATTATTTAAATACACTCGGGGTCGACGTCCTATGGCTGACCCCAATGTACAAATCACCGCAGAACGATAACGGCTATGATATTAGCGATTACTACAGTATTCACGAAGAATACGGCACCATGGCTGACTTTGAGCGTTTACTTGAAGAAACCCACAAACGTGGAATGAAGTTGATCATGGACATCGTTGTGAATCATACGTCAACAGAGCATAAGTGGTTCCAGGAGTCGAAGAAATCAAAAGAAAACCCATACCGTGATTATTACATTTGGAAAGATCCTGTTAACGGGGGCCCTCCAACTAATTGGCAGTCTAAGTTTGGCGGAAATGCATGGGAATATGATGAACAAACAGGTCAATATTATCTGCATTTATTTGATGTAACACAGGCTGACTTAAACTGGGAGAACCCTGAAGTCCGTGAAAAAATCTATGAAATGATGCGTTTTTGGGGTGAAAAGGGTATCGATGGCTTTCGATTGGATGTCATCAACCTGATTTCAAAAGATCAACATTTCCCAAATGATGATGGAAGTGTCGCGCCTGGCGATGGCCGCAAATTTTATACAGATGGACCTAGAGCTCATGAATTTATGCATGAGATGCATCAAGAAGTTTTCGCTCCGTATGACCTTATGACGGTAGGGGAAATGTCGTCGACAACTATCGATCATTGCATTCGTTATACAGCACCTGAGAGAGAAGAGCTTAGTATGACGTTTAATTTTCACCATTTAAAAGTCGATTATCCAAATGGCGAAAAGTGGACTAAAGCACCGTTTGACTTTATCGAATTAAAACAAATTCTCTCCACGTGGCAGGAGAAAATGAATGAAGGCAATGGCTGGAATGCATTGTTTTGGTGTAATCATGACCAGCCCCGTGTACTATCAAGGTTCGGAGATGACGAAAACTATCCTGACGAATCTGGGAAAATGCTAGCCACAACGATTCACATGATGCAGGGTACTCCCTATATTTATCAAGGCGAAGAGTTTGGCATGACGAATCCTGGTTTCGAGTCTATCAAGCAATATCGTGATGTAGAATCGTTAAATGCATATGACATGCTTAAGGAGAAAGGTGTGAACGAACAGGAGATTATGGAGATTTTGAAACAGAAATCCCGTGATAATTCTCGTACACCTGTTCAGTGGAATGATGAGCAACATGCAGGATTTACCGAAGGCACACCATGGATTCCTGTTGCTGCTAACTATCCGCGCATAAACGCAGAAGCAGTCATGAACGAAGAGGCATCCATTTTCGATCATTACCAGAAGCTGATTAAACTTAGAAAAAACTATCCAATCATCACGCATGGAGATTATCAGCTGCTGCTGCCTGACGATGATCAAGTATTTGCCTATCTAAGAAACTGGAATAACGAGAGCTTGCTTGTGGTAAACAACTTCTATGATAAAATAGCATCATTCAAGCTTCCGGACCATGTAGAGCTGCAAGGAGATTGCAATCAGTTAATTAGTAACTACACGGACTCACAAGAGCACTACCATCACATCGAATTGCGGCCTTACGAGTCGATCGTTTACCATATTCGCTCGAATTGATATGATAAAGAGCGGTGATAGCAAATGAAAAACAAATTTATTGTTATATACAACGAATTAGTGCAGGCAATTCGTCAAGGAGAGTTCACAGCAGGTGACACACTCCCCTCAGAAAATGAATTAGCCCTAAGGTTTTCCACTTCAAGGGAAACGATCCGAAAAGCTTTAAATTTACTGTCCCAAAATGGCTATATTCAAAAAGTGAGAGGGAAGGGCTCTGTAATTCTCGATCATAGTAAATTTGAATTCCCCGTTTCAGGACTAACAAGTTTTAAAGAGTTATCCAATCAGCTTGGTCAGACCGTTAAAACTCATGTCCATGAATTAATTTTAGAAACAGCGAATAATCAATTGCGGTCGAGGCTGAATTGTACCAGCGAAAAGAGGATTTGGAAGATTTCCCGAACAAGAGAGATCGATGGGGAGCGCATAATCTTAGATAAGGATTATATTCTTGAAGACATTGTACCTGAGCTGACAAAGTCGATCGCGGAGCATTCGATTTATGATTATATCGAAAATACGTTAGAACTGGATATTAGTTTTGCCAAAAAAGAAATTGTGGTCGAAGGTGTAACGGAAGAAGATGAGCAGCATTTAGATCTGGAAGGACATGCCCAGGTTGTTGTGATTCGAAGCTATGTTTATTTGGCTGATGCCACATTATTTCAATATACTGAATCGAGACACAGACCTGATAAATTTCAGTTTGTTGACTTCGCGCGCCGAACAAAATAAACGTACCGAAACCGTAACCTGTTTAAGAGGTTACGGTTTTTATTAAACCAGCAATTGATCGCAGCCGTTCCATCAACTGAATAAGAAGAAGGTGGGAGGGCAAATAACTCGCTTTCCGTGGGCGTACGGTGAGTCTCCTCGGCTTCGCCTGTGGGGCCTCACCCTGTACTATAATCCCACAGGAGTCTCGCCATTTTCCCTCCCACCTTTCTATAAAAGAGGGAAGGAACGGCTCTCCATCGCTGTAGACTCCATGACCATTGATGGATGAGGATATCCGTTGAAGCACTATTCCCCAGCCCTCAACAACCCCGATTTTTATTATGATGGTTCCATGAGGGCGGGGAAACTGCGGGACTCCTACGGGAAAGGAAAGGCTAGCGAGACCCCGGAGGCCAGAGGCCGAGGAGACTTGCCAGTCAAAGGATGTTCGGTTAAAAACGGGGAAAGAGGAAGTTCGGCTAAAATCGAAACGTCCTGTTTCAACGCCGAACTACCCCACATCGTGTGGGGCATGTGCCAACACCGAACGACCCCATGTCCTGTGGGGCCGCCGTGGAAAGCGAGTGGTTCCCCCCTCATTCTCCTATTAAAAATACGGAGCCTTACTCAGATTTAACAAAATTGTAGAGCAACATGAATAGAAAGTGATCTATTAGTCTTTATTTTTGTAAAAGAGCTATTATTAAATTAACTCAGTTATCAAACCATTTTTGATTAAATGTAAATTACGGGCAATTCATATCGATGAAAGGATATGAATAGTGTGGTTTGTATTAAGCTGTTACACTAGAGACAGAATAGAGTTGAGGTGGGATGAATATGTTTGTCATTGGAGCAACACAGAAGCTGGTAAAAGAGATAAATAAGGAGTTGGAAGATCCCGAACAATATCAAGAGATCTCTGATATTTACCAGTGGCATGCGAATGTAATGACCATAAATAAACGTAAATGCCTGATGTTAATGAATAATAGAACAGGGATAAATTTGACACTGTTTGGTCTAAGAAAACAGCAATTTGATAATATAGAGAATGTTATAAAAGGGTCCTTGAATCAATTATTTCAACTTCTGAAAATAGAGAGAGAAATTGCCGACCATATGTTAGAAGCCGCTGAACAGTTTGTTTACACAAAGACGACAAGCCGCCAAGTTTTAGGAATGATGAATCAAGTGAAGGTCATGGTGGAAGAGGCCGCCAATGGCTTAGAGTATGAAGCGATCGATGCAGAGGAGATTAATTATATTACTAACGCCGAATTGATTTATGGCCCGCTGGAAGCTCATACACCTGTTGAAACACTGAAGGCTTATTTTAAAGAATCATAAGGATCCACACCACATTATATTAAGGTGTGGTTCTTTTCATTTCAAGCAGGACTTTGAACCCAAAACGTGTAATCATAATAGTAAGATGTACTAGTGCATGAACGGAGGAATAAATATGTTTATTCAAACCTTTTTTGACGAAAATTTAGCGCAAAACTCGTATATGGCAGGGTGTCAGAAAACAGGGGAAGCCATTGTGATTGACCCGGCTAGAAATGTTCAACCTTATCTAGAAACAGCTCGTAAAAACGCTTTGCACATAACCAAGGTAACGGAAACTCATATCCATGCAGATTTTCTCTCTGGCTCTAGGGAATTAATACATGAAACGGGTGCCTCTTTGTTCCTTTCAAATGAAGGAAATGACGAGTGGAAGTACAATTTTGGAAAAAAGGAAAGTCACGAATGGCTTAAGGATGGAGATCAATTGTACGTAGGAGGGGTTCGTTTAGATGTGCTTCACACACCTGGACATACACCAGAAAGCCTTTCGTTTATATTAACGGATGAAGGCGGAGGAGCATCTGTTCCCATGGGAATCTTCACGGGGGATTTTGTGTTTGTAGGGGATGTAGGTCGTCCGGATTTACTTGAGAAGTCAATAGGAGCTGCAGGGACAGCGAAACTTGGAGCAAGAGCAATGTATCAATCCCTCAATCGCTTCAAGAAATTACCGGACTTCGTTCAAGTGTGGCCAGGTCATGGCGCCGGCAGTGCCTGTGGAAAATCACTCGGGGCTGTTCCTTCTTCTACTATAGGCTATGAAAAGCAGACAAATTGGGCGCTGAATGTGGAAAAAGAAGATGAGTTCGTTAACATGTTAATAGCTGGTCAACCTGAACCCCCTGCTTATTTTCCTATTATGAAAAAACTGAATAAGGAAGGGCCAGCCTTGCTAGCTGAAGATCAAGAACTCCAAGAGATAAGACTGGAGGAAATAAGCCGATTTAAAGGTTCCATTGTGGACACTCGCTCTAAAGAGGAATTTGCTGAAGGACATCTGCAAGGGTCGATCAATATCCCTTTTAACAAGTCCTTTGTCAACTGGGCAGGGTGGCTGCTTCCATATCACCAAGATGCGGTGGTCATTGCGAATAAGGATGAAGCACTTGAAATAAGAAGGACGCTTCAATCTATTGGATTTGATAGCTTAACAGGTTATCTGCCAACTGAAAAAGTGGATAAGTTAACAGATCTAGAAAGGTATGAAACTGTTACAGTTGGGGAATTTGAAGACAAGCGCGGTAGTGAAGAGTATGTGGTAATTGATGTCCGCAATCAGTCCGAATGGGATGAAGGCCACATTGATGGCGCTATTCACATTATGCTCGGGACATTGCCGCACCGACTGGATGAAATCCCATCAGGTAAGGTTCCTATCGTGCATTGCAAGTCCGGAGCACGCTCAGCAATCGCCGCAAGTATTCTCCAGGCGAATGGATTTAATAAAGTGATCAATGTTTCAGGAGGATATGATGCCTGGATCAAACATAAACAAACGGCAAAAGCATAACTTCTCATCAAGAGCTTTGTTCAAATTATTGGACAAAGCTCTTTTTAACATGAAAAGGGATACGGATGGTGAGGGGGGAGAGAATCATACACCCAATATGAATGACGGTTAGGATGTCCATAATCCCAAGCTGCAATAGCAGCAGCACACGCATCAACTAAATGACTGGTTGTTAGAAAATCTGTCTGTATTCCTTGCAGACCAAAAGAAACCATCCAGTCCACTATCCACTTCAAGCTATCAGGTGAGTGTTTATAGAAAAGGATGTGCTCTCTTCCTTGATCCTTAGGAATTCTGGAGGCAAGGGTCGCACCTGGATGTACTTCAATAACTTCCACGTTTGTAAAACTAGTTAACATAGAAGCCAGTTTCATCCCCCTAGCAGTAAGGTAGATCATTTTTGTCAGGGTGGGGGGCATAATTGAACCAGGTTTCATTCCAAGTTCTTTTGCGAATTCACGCAGCTCTTTGTCGAGTTCGCGATCCCCGCCGCCATCTTGATAAGAAAGCGGAGCATCAATCCCTACAAGAACCTGATTTTTTTCAGACAGGCAGGTAATGAGTGAAAGGATGTCGTCGTCAGAAGCGGAGGTCAGCAACTGATCAAACTGTAAAAAGTGTTCATCACTTTTAAAAACAGTCACGGCTGTATCTTTGTGGTTGGCAGGACCAGACAGGTCGATTCCGACGATAATCATTTCAAGAGACTCCTTTCGTAAAAAATACCCTCTACCATTGGATAGAGGGTCAATATATAGGTATAGGATTAGGGGTGTTCATTAAATAAAATAACTACATGAAAAATACTAAACTTGTTCCGCTACAATAGGCCTTGGAAAAGTTTCTACAGCACTATCATGAAGTACTGGAGCAGAAACTGATACTAATAAGCCAGTTAGCGCTATAACTGCTAATAACTTTTTCATAAACTTATCCCTCCTCCCAAATGAGAGTGTTTATTTAACAATTGAATTGCTAACCTAAGGTAAGATGAAGACTTTTTATACATTCTTTGCTTTTCAAGGAGGTCAGCTAAGAACATTGCATATCTAATAGCATATGTATGATCTCTGCTCTCCTGAAAGTATGGAATTACTTCATTTTCTAATAGCTCCTGTATATCTTCATTTTCAGTCATGATATATTTATAAACTTTAAAGTGTAACTCATGGGGTTTTGAAGGGTAGGAAATGAGTTGTCTTTCTCCCTCATTTATCCATTCTATGCATCCATTTTCATCATTTAATTTATAATGTTGGGTAATTAACCCATGAATAATATTTAAAAATTCAAAGGTGTCTAATGCAGTATTTATTTCATCGACAAATTCTAAACTCTTCTTGTAACTAGAAATGGATGCCATGTGATTTTCAAGCCTGGATTCTAAAACTCCTATATTAATGTAAACAAGTTTGAGTTGAACACGATTATTGGTTTGAGTGGCAATCTTTCGGGCAAGATCGAAATTTTCTAGGGACTTCGAATAGTTTCTTAAACGACTGAAATTTATCCCTTGAATAATATGGCAATCGGCACTTTTTGTTAAATCATAATGACTTTGATAGATTTCCAGAGCAAGACTTGTATAAAAAATAGAGGCCGATATGTAATTGGCTTGACCTGTGCTTAATGCAAGCAAATAGTAAAGGTCGCTGTACTGCCAATCTTCTAATTCCAAAGATGAACTATAATTTTTGGCTTCCATTAAATCTTGATAGGAATCTTCGAACTTACTCTTATAATACTTCATAAGTCCCGAAACCAAATGGAAATAGAAATTCATTTCGTCATCAAAAGTATCTTTATGCTGACGGATATTTTCCCAAGCCTCATAAGCCTTCTCCACCTCATTTTCCAACAAAAGGTATCGAATGCGGTATAGCTCGAAAAAAATATATAAATGATGGTTAGCTAGCGTTTCTTTCTGCTGGAGCAATTCATTCATGAGCAGCTCTGCATCTTCTCTACGCTTGAACACAATCGATTCATACCATTCCTTTAGCTTCTCTTTAGAAGGATGACTATAGGAAGAATCTGAAAAGTCTAGCCCAAGTCTTTCGTAAAGCAGTTCGAGAACCTCGACAGCCGGAACTGTTTGATCGTTCTCAATCTTCGAGAGGTAGGCTGATGAAATGATGCCCTCAGCTAGCTGGTTTTGAGTTAAACCTTGTTTAACCCGGTGAAAACGAAGCACTTTACCATATTCCATTTTCCACACACCTAGTTGATCAACTAAAGATTTGTCAGGAGGTTTGCTCTTTCAAATCTATTTTCAGAATACACGTTCGATTAGTATATTTCAACTATATTGATAGGTTTCCCAAGTCGTTCAAATTTCATGCCTTTAAGTGGGGTATATCGCACTAACTTTCACAGACATAATGACAGAAAATTGTGTTATATTGGCAATGTACTCGAGAAAAAGGAGGAATTTGATGAAGTGGAAGTCATTAATGGCATCTGTTGTCATAGGTTCTAGTTTAGTGTCGGGTGGGACGTTTGTAAGTGCGGAAACTGATTCTGCAGTGCAGGAAGCAAAGGTCAATGCCCCCCATTTTGTGAAGAAGAACTTTGATGCATCTAAGGTCGTGTCTGAAAAAGCTGTCAAGCAATTCTTTAAAGAGAATTCTGAGAAATTTGGGGTCAACCCGAATAAAGACTTGAAGTTTATTGAGGCGAAGAAAGACGAGCTGGGCATGACACACTATACATACCAGCCAATGGTAGAAAATATTCCTGTTGCTAATTCCGAAGTCATTGTACATACGGACGAGTCTGGAACAGTAACATCAGTGAATGGTGAATTTCATAAAGATGCCCCGGAGAAGATTAAACAGGATCGTCAAGTGAAAAAGAAAGACTCTATTGAAATAGCCTGGGAACATATTGATGTAGAAAAAGATACAGCTGACAAAGTAAAGCAAACGGCAAAAGGAGAAACGTTTGAGACTTTAACGGAGACTAGTAATCTAGTCGTCTATCATGAAGATGGTGACTATCAATTGGCTTATCACGTAGAGCTGCAATTCTCTCAGCCATATCCTGCGAACTGGCAACTGTATGTTAACGCAGAGTCTGGGGATGTGATTAAAGCTGCCAACGTCGTAAAGGAAGCAACTGGGACGGGCACCGGTGTTCTTGGTGATACTAAATCTTTAAACACATATTATACAAACAGCACATATTATTTATTCGATATTACCAAACCAATGAATGGTGTAATTGAAACATTTACGGCTAACCAGGGACAATACTTGCCTGGGAATTATGTAACGGATGCTGGAAACAACTTTTTTAGTGAACAGCAAAAAGCGGCTGTCGATGCCCACTATTATGCAGGAGAAGTATTTGACTATTACTATAACAAGTTCGGGCGTGTAAGTTATGACAACCAGGGTGCAGATATCCGTTCAACTGTACATTATGGTTCAAATTACAATAATGCAGCCTGGACAGGCAATCAAATGATTTATGGTGATGGAGATGGTACAACATTTACGTATCTATCTGGTGCCGATGACGTGGTAGCCCATGAGTTGACTCATGCTGTGACAGATACCACGGCCGGATTGATTTATGAAAATCAATCGGGTGCTCTGAATGAATCATTTTCTGATGTATTCGGGTACTTTGTAGACTCCGAAGATTGGTTGATGGGTGAAGATGTATATACGCCTGGTCGCTCTGGTGATGCATTGCGTTCTCTTTCTAATCCAAACGCTTATAATCAACCTGATCATATGAATGAATATCAAGATTTACCGAATACGCGTGAAGGTGATTGGGGCGGAGTCCATATTAATAGTGGAATTCCGAACAAAGCTGCATATTATACCATTAATAGCTTAGGTATTTCTCAATCCGAGCAAATTTATTATCGAGCGTTAACGGTTTACCTTACTCCAAGCAGTGACTTCTCCTATACAAAAGCAGCTTTAGAACAATCTGCCCAAGATCTTTATGGAGCACAGGCTGCCAATGCAGTTACCCAAGCATGGAATAATGTAGGAGTTTATTGATTTAAATTTACTAATCCTCCCCCTTAAAATATATCGATGGCGGATGAGATCTTTGATCTCATCCTTTTTTTATGCTGATTTCATGTATTTATTAAGATATAAAATGGAAATAGTGAGTAAATTAAGGATGAAAAGGGTATAAAAAACATAGGAAATTAATTATAGGGAAACGTAAAAATAAGGAGGAGTGCTGAGTGGGGTATAATGTCACACAAAAGTTAATTAAAGATCATTTAGTTGAAGGTGAAATGAAACCAGGGGCAGAAATTGGTTTGAAAATTGATCAGACCTTAACACAGGATGCTACAGGAACCATGGTTATGCTGGAGTTGGAGGCAATGGGAATTGATCGTGCGAAAACAGAGGCTTCCGCTCAATATGTTGACCATAACCTAATTCAGGAAGATAGTAAAAACCCTGACGATCACCTGTTCTTAGAAAGTGCTGCAAAAAAATTCGGCCTGCACTTTAGCCGCCCGGGAAACGGGGTAAGTCACCCAGTCCATATGCAGCGTCTAGCCAAGCCGGGCCAAACACTGCTTGGCTCGGACAGTCATACATGTGCGAACGGCTGTATGGGGATGCTTGCGATGGGTGCAGGTGGTATTGATGTAGCCATGGCAATTGCAGGTGAACCTTTTTATGTAAAAATGCCTAAAGTCTGGGGTGTGAAAGTTACCGGAGAATTCCCGGATTGGGTAAGTGCTAAGGATGCAATTTTAGAAATGCTGAGACGCCACGGAGTAAAAGGCGGAGTCAATCATGTGTTTGAATATTATGGTCCAGGACTTAAGAATTTAACCGCAATGGATCGTCACGTTATTGCCAATATGGGGGCAGAGCTAGGAGCAACAGGAACTGTTTTTCCTTCTGATGATGAAACGAAGCGCTATATGAAGCTGCAAGGCCGTGAAGACGATTGGATTGAGCTAAAAGCTGATGATGATGCGAAGTACGATGTTCAGGATGAAATTAATCTTTCAGAACTCGAGCCTATGATTGCGAAACCTTCCAGCCCTGGTAATGTGGTTACTGTAAGGGAGGTAGAAGGTGAACCGATTTACCAATCTTATATTGGGTCATCAGCTAATCCGGGCTACCGTGATTTTGCCATTGTCTCAAAAATCGTTGAAGGTAAACATATTGCAGATGGGTTGTCATTTGATTTAAACCCTACTTCTAGACAGATGCTGATTGATTTGTCTGAGCAAGGCCATATCGCAAACTTTCTGCAGGCAGGAGCTCGCTTACATCAGGCTGGATGTAATGGATGTATCGGTATGGGGCAGGCGCCGGCAACCGGAAGAAATAGCTTAAGAACGACACCTAGGAACTTTCCAGGGCGTTCCGGCACAAAAGAAGATAGTGTATTCTTATGTAGTCCGGAAACGGCTGCTGTATCTGCATTAAAAGGAAAAATAACAGATCCTCGAAATGCTGGATTTGAATTTCCGAAAGTACAGGAACTTGATAAACCTACCATTGATACACAGCTCCTCGATAAGCCGTTAACACCGGAACAATCTGCCAAAGAAGAGCTTGTGAAGGGACCGAATATTGCTTCTATACCTAAGATGGATGAACTTCCGAATGAGCTGGAATTACCGATCTTACTTAAAGTAGGGGATGACATTTCAACAGATGAAATTTTAGCAGGAGGAGCCAGAGTGCTTCCATTTAGGAGTAATCTGCCTGAGATTAGCAAATTCACCTTTGAAATTGTAGATGAAACGTATTATGACAGAGCAATGAAGCAGCGGGAAGAAGGAGGCCATGTCATTGTTGGTGGAACTAACTATGGTCAGGGCTCAAGTCGTGAACATGCTGCGTTAGCTCCGAGGTATCTCGGGTTGAGAGTGGCTATTGTAAAAGATTTTGCTCGTATTCACTGGCAGAACTTAGTTAACTTTGGTATTCTTCCGCTGACCTTTGTTAATGAAAAAGATCATGAAGGTCTTGAGCAAGGAGATGTATTAATCTTTAAAGACCTTCGAAATGCGATCCACAAAGGAAATGAGGTCGATGTGGCCGTAAAAGGCAAAGATAAGATCATTAAAGCTGAACATGCTCTTTCTAAACGTCAACTTGAAATGATGGAATCAGGTGGATTAGTCAACTGGGTAAAAGATCGTTTAAACGCATAAAGCGAGGGATGTACCTGTCTTTCTCAATGCTTGTAAATTGTAAAAGCCTGTGACCTATAATTTTTGGTCGCAGGCTTTTAATCGATGTCAGTTTTTATTGATTTAAAGTATCGAGAGGAACTAATTTTGATTCGATATCCTCACGTTTATGCTCAAGAAAAGGAGGAAGAGCTAAGCTTTCACCTAAATGCTTCTCATCTTCATCTGTAGTAAATCCCGGGCCATCTGTTGCCAGCTCGAATAGAATGTGGTTTGGCTCCCTGAAATATAGAGATTTAAAATAAAAACGGTCCACTAGTCCTGAATTAGGGAAACCGGCACGTTTGATTTTATCTTCCCATTTAGCGAGCTCTGCTTCGTCCTCGACACGGAAAGCAACATGATGCACGCTGCCTCTACCAGGGCGTTCACGAGGCAATTCAGAATTAACCTCGATATGGACTTCAGCTCCCGCACCGCCTTCCCCTGTTTCAAACACGAGGCGATTATCAATGGTTCCAACTTTACGGAATCCGAGGATATCAGTCAGGACTTTTGCTGTAGGAGCAGCATCGGCAACGGTTAGATGGACAGGGCCAAGTCCGTTAATTCCTACTTGCTGTGGTACTGGAGATTGGTCCCAAGCCACTCCAGGCGCCACCCCTTCATTATTTTCATCTGAGACGAGTGTTAGCCGCTGGCCTTCGGGATCACGGAAGGGCAAGGTCTTCCTGTTCATGAGTTCTTTGATCGGACTGTATTCTACTCCGTATTGGTCAAAGCGCTCCTTCCAATAATCTAAAGCCCTGTCATCTTTCACCCTTAATGAAGTAGTAGAAATACTATGAGTACCAGGGTAAGTCGTTCCAGCTCGTGGTAACTCAAAAAAGGTTAAGTCTGTACCGGGATTCCCCTTTTCATCAGCGTAAAACAAGTGATACATAGAGTTGTCGTCCTGATTTACTGTTTTTTTAATGAGTCGCATGCCTAAAACATTTGTATAGAAATCGTAATTTTTCTTAGCGTTGGCTGTAATGGCTGATACATGATGAATTCCTTTAATATTCACATCAACCACCTCCTGAATAAGTATTCGTATTTATCTCGAATTCAAGATAAATGATACTATGTTGTATCATATTTGTCAATAAGGTTAATATGGAACAGAATTGCAAAGGAAAGAGCTTTCACTTGTTTAGTTCTTTATATAATCATCTTTGACTTTGGGCATTATGAAAGCACCTCTCTTAAATGACTTTTCCTCTGGAAGCAGCCACGCGAAGTAATAGTCGTCGAGAGTTTAGCTACGGTTTAATGCTATCAAGACGTACTTTTCGTTCGAACTCTCTTTTAGATAATTCACTCTCAATAAGATTGATGAATTCTTCATCTAACTCTAGTTCAATGGCTCTCTTATGGGTTACTTTAAGTATACGTATAGGTAACTGCTCTAAATTCAAGGTAGTACCCCCTTGCCTTAAGGTAATAGTGCAGTAGAAGTTGTTGCTGCGCCAAGTATCCGTCCTTCGCTATCATATAAGGGCTGGCCGAAAACATAATATTCTACAATGTCATCAGATACAGGGAAATGAATGCGCCTGCGAAGCGTGTCTTTTGTTTTTATTATGTTACGCTTAAACTGCATAAGCTCGGCAATCCCTTTGTTTGTTCCATTATAATCATCTCTTTTTCCAATAATGGTCCTTGTGTCAAAGTCTGGGTTGGGATTAAACATCCAAGTATATTTCAATTCAAGGTCACAATGTGCCACGATAATAGGGGAATGAAGAAGTGCCAGTTTAAATGGTTCGCTTAAATGTTCAGAGAAAAATAAAGACGGATTCACATGAAGAAAACTTGCAATTTGTGAAGCAACTGCGATACTGGGGTTCCTGGACCCTGTCTCAATTTGTGCATAATAAGCCCTGTCTATATAAGCCCCTTTAGCTACTTGTTGTTGTGTTAGATTTCTTTCTTTCCTTAGTTGAACCAGCCAATTTCTCATGATTTTCCACACCTACTATCTCCATATTTATATATTAATTCGAGTGTTGTTCTGAAAGTCCTTGTGGCAGTTTGCAACAAATTAGTCCGTCATTTAAAATATTTCAAGAAAGCAGGATGCCTTTTAGCAGGTATCTATTATATAGCGATCTAATTACTATTTGTCCAGCTTTTTGATTAAGTAACAAGCTATTAGTTTTTACCCTGAACTGGAATAAAGTAATCTTGACCGGATCAGTATGGCGTGTTGGTTAAAAAAGTACGTTGAGAGAGGGGGAGGGAGTGTGTCTTTTGAAATATTAACGATTATAGCTGTCAGCGCGTTTGCTTTTAGCGGAGCCATTGTGGCTTTGAGTGAGCGGTATGATATATTTGGTACGTTTATGTTAGGTATTGCCACTCCTTTTGCGGGAGGGATTATTAGAAATATAGCCATGGATATTCCGGTTGTTCATGTTTGGGAGCAGGGTTATCTGTTTTATGTCGCCTTTTTCACGATTGTAGTAGTCTACTTTTTTCCAAAAGGCTGGGTGATGTTCTGGGACCGCTGGAACGTTTATCTGGATGCAATAGGGTTATCGGCTTTTGCCTTGCAAGGTGCGGCTTTCGCCATTGAGCAGAACTTTCCGCTTGGAGGTATCATCTTTGCAGCGATCATAACTGGGGTTGGGGGAGGAATGACGAGAGATGTGCTTGCCCAAAGAAGACCCATGGTGCTTCATCAGGAGATTTATGCTGTATGGGCAATGGCGGTTGGCCTTATCGTTGGACTGGAATTAGTGGATCTTGGGAACGTGTGGCAGAAATATACTTTATTCGGGATGGTATTTGGCTGCCGCATTCTTTCCTATCACTCGGGCTGGCATTTACGGTTTCGTGATTTATATCGCTTATAGTATAAAAAAAGAGAGCCTCCCCTTAAAATAGTGGCTCTCTTTCATGGTTTAATAACGGAAAAGGTCACCTGATAAGTATCGTTCACCTGTATCAGGTGCGATAACTACGATTACATCTTCAGGGTTTTTCCTTTTAGCAACTTCCAGTGCTGCCCAGCAAGCTGCACCGCTTGAAGTTCCTAGGAGCAGCCCTTCTTCACGCGCCAGCCGCCGGGTAACGTCATAAGCATCTTCATCTGTTACCTGGAAAATCTCATCCATGATGTTCACGTTCAAGATGTCAGGGATGAAACCGGGGCTTGTCCCGACAAGTTTATGTTTACCCGGTTCTCCGCCCGATAGTACAGGGGAACCTGAAGGCTCCGCAGCGTGAATCGTCAAGCCGCTATAGTGTTGTTTTAACTCTTCGCCTGTACCGGTTATCGTTCCGCCAGTTCCTGCTGTCGAGACAAATGCAGTAAGGGGCTTGCCAATTTCATTCATGGCCTCAATGATCTCCGTTGCTGTCGAATTTCTGTGGGCATCGGGGTTTGCTTCGTTTTCAAACTGCATTGGCATAAAAGCGCCGTCAATTTCTTCAACAAGCTCTTTAGCCTTAGCGATTGCTCCAGGCATTTTTTCGTCACCCGGTGTTAAAAAGATTTCTGCCCCATAAGCTTTTAATAAGTTGATACGCTCCTGAGTCATCGTATCGGGCATGACTAAAATGGAACGATATCCACGTGCGGCGGCGTTCATGGCAATTCCAATTCCCGTATTGCCGCTGGTTGGTTCAATAATGGTGGACCCTTCTTTTAGGTGGCCATCTTCCTCAGCCTGAATGATCATATTGTAAGCAGCTCTGTCTTTTACACTGCCGCTGGGGTTTTGCATTTCTAATTTTAGGTAAATAGATGCCCCATCCTCTGGAACTATACGGTTAAGTTTTACAAGCGGAGTATTTCCGATTAAATCAGCAATATTATGAACAACTTGCATGCTGTCACTCCTTATCTTTAGTTATAGAAAAATAATATCACAGTATTAATAAATAGCATAAAAAAAGACACACACCGGTGTCTAAGAGATTGTTTTTCATTGAAAAATATGGTATTATTAAGTTTGTTATTTAAGTAATTATATATAATTATCCACTTTATATTTTAAATGATTCTAGAAGGTTTGTCAACTTTTTTTGCGGAAGGAAGATAATATTATGACTCGTGATGGTAACGATTGGGGTATCGAGCGAAAAAGACTTGCCGATGTGCTTGAGGTGATCGATTCTAAGAAAGAACAATTATTGCAAAATACAACATCACTAAAAGAAGATATTATAGACCTTCGAAAGAAATTCTGGGATGATGTGACAATCAATTTTGATGAGGTTGATGATGCTGTAGAAACCTATGCAAGCATTAAACAGCAATCGGAGCTTTTGTCAGAAAGGGAACGAAGCCATGGTCACTATCATAAAAACAAGCAGCTTTTGGAACGTATGGAGGAAACTCCGTATTTCGGACGAATTGATTTTAATGAGAATGGGGAGGGACAAGAAAAGATCTATATAGGAGTTTCTTCACTCATGGATGAGAAAGAAGAATTTTTTCTTGTTTATGACTGGCGTGCGCCTGTTTCAAGTATGTACTACGACTTTGAACCTGGTCCGGCTCATTACCTTACCCCCTCCGGCACTGTTAAAGGTGAAATCGAATTAAAGAGACAGTATGTAATAGAGAACGGTCAGTTAACAGGCATGTTTAATACCGGGATTACCATTGGGGACTCATTGCTGCAAAAAGTTCTCGGAGACAAGGCCAGTTCTCAAATGAAAAGTATCGTCGCTACGATACAGAAAGAACAGAATGCGATTATTAGAAATGAAAGCAGCCGGCTCTTGCTTGTTCAAGGGGTGGCCGGGAGCGGGAAAACATCAGCAGCCATGCAAAGGGTGGCTTATTTACTGTATCGATATCGCAAGCAGATCAATGCAGATCAAATCTTACTGTTTTCTCCGAACCAAATGTTTTCCAGTTACGTGGCTGCAGTGCTGCCAGAACTAGGTGAAGAACCCATGCAGCAGTCAACATTTCAGGAGTATGTTTCCAAACGTCTGGATAGTGAATTTACTTTACAGGCGCCTTTCAAACAACTTGAAGAATCTTTAGTTACAAAGGCTGGTGGCTCCGTGCCAAATGATCAAGAGGCTGTGGATTTTAAATCAAGTGTTGGCTATAAAGAAATGATCGATCATTACTTGACGGAGCTATCTGCACACGGCATGAAATTTAGAAATCTCAAGTTTCGAGGAGAGCTTCGGATCACCGCTGAGGATATTAAAGAGTATTTTTATCAGTTGGATCCTTCAATGAAGATGGCCAACAGAGTAGACCTCGTAAAAGGTTGGCTGTTGAGCAAACTGAAAAAGTTAGAGAAAGAAGAGCAAATGAAGGATTGGGCAGAGGAAGAGGCCGGGCTGCTTAGTAAAGAAGAATACCACCAAGCCTTTCAACAGCTTGACCACGTTCATAACTTTAATGAGGAGACCTTCGATGATTTTGAAAAAGAGGAAATGCTGCTTAGAAAATGGGTGGTCAAACGCAGGGTTGATTCTTTAAGAAAACAGATTGCAAACTACCAGTTTATTCATGTGAGGAAGATTTACAGCGGACTGTTCCGTGACTTTTCTAATCAAAATTATAAGCTTCCTAAATGCTGGGAGACAATATGTGAGCGTACCATACGAAACTTGCAGCAGCGCTATCTCCCTGTTGAAGATCAAACTCCATATTTATACTTAAAAGACCAGCTGGAAGGGAAAAAAGTTAATACGTCGATCCGTTATGTGTTTATGGATGAAGCCCAAGATTACACGATCTTTCAGTTTCATTATATTAAAGAGCTGTTCCCACAGGCACAGTTCACACTTTTAGGCGACAAACATCAGGCCATATATTCTCATAACCATGGGCAAAAAACCACTTTGGATGAGCAGGTACATGATGGAGGAGCAACAAAAATGGAGTTGTCCAGGAGTTATCGTTCAACAAAACCTATTGTTGATTTTACGAAATGGTTATTGCAAGATGGCGCGAAGATTGAAGCCTTTAATCGAGATGGGCAGCTGCCGAGGCTCTGGAAGATCGAAAAGCAGCCGGAAATTAAAAAGGCGATCATTGAGGTTGTAATTAATCGGCAAAAAGAAGGCCATAAAACGATTGCTATACTTTGTTATTCGCTGGAGGAAAGCAAATCAGCGTATGAGTTAGTAGGAGAAGAACTAGGTGCATCGTTAATTTATAAAGAAACACAATCCTTTCAAGAAGGTGTGCTTATTCTGCCAGTTTATTTAGCCAAAGGAATTGAGTTCGATGGAGTGGTCGTTTACAATGCTGCAAATCCAGGTTATCAAGTCGAAGGCGGGCATTTAATGTTATATACGGCTTGCACAAGAGCTATGCATGAACTGGATGTTTTTTATAAAAATGATTGTCCGATTCTTTCAGAAATTCCCAAGGAGCTTTATATAAAAAAAGAAACCGCTGCTCTTTAAGAAGAGCGGCGGTTATTGCTGCAGCTTTTGTTCGGCGATAACTTGGGCTATGTCGAAGGTCTCGCGTGGAACGGAAATCCGAAAGGCTAGTTGATTAGCACTTAAGTTAAAGCGATCTACTGCAACATTGAAGTTTGAGGCTGTATCCATTTGTGTAACCGCCAGATATATACTTTCTTCATTGGGGTGAACTCTTACCCATTCCGGCAGTTTATAATTGTCGGCGACAAACTCCAGGACTTTTTTATTTGGCAGGGGGAGTTTCCCAAGTGAAATTTTTTCCTGCTCCAGGATGAGGTCCCCGTTTTCTTGAACGACAGGAGTTAGTTCCATTTTAATAGGGATAGTCTGTTCGAATGCTTTAATGTTCCCTACGAGCGTAACGTTTCGGTCCAAAGAAATTGAATAATCAAATACTGTTTGTGTCGATAGTTCACTTAAATACTCGTTGGCTAACTGCTCCAGGTTTTGTTTAGTCGAAACAATTGTAAATTCTGCATCTGAAGTCTCTTCCTCCGGCTGAACATTAACAAGCGTATATGAGGTGGGAAGAAAAATTAAAGATAATATCCAAACAACTATGCCCAAGTTGATGACAGCTAATATGAAGAATGAGGACCTCCATTTATTTTTAAGAAACCATCTTTTTAACATTCTGCATTCCACCTGTGTTATTTCTCAATTTCGGGTTTGATGACTTCGAGAACCCGTTTAGCTATCTGTTTGTAACCTTTTTCATTGGGATGAAAATGGTCTTGTTTCCATAAGTATTCCTCTAGATTACCGACAAAGATATCCTTAATTGGAATAAAGACAGCCTGATCATATTCTGAAACCACCTCTTTACCAATACGATTCCACTCATTAATGATTTGCGTAAGTTCGGGGATGTTCTCAAAATATTTAGAGAAAGGATTATAAAGTCCAATAAGGTAATAGGGAACATCAGGATTCAATTCTTCAATACGCTGCATAATTTCATGAAGACGTTTTTCGTATCCAGCTTGCTCTGCTGCAAAATCCTCGTAGTTCAAGCTTGTGAAGTTGTTTTTTACGACTTTCATCATATCATTGGCGCCAATTGTAATTAATACAATGTCAGCTTCTTTAATAGAAGAAGCCATTTCCTCTTTTTCCATCCTCTTGAGCAGCTGATCGGTACGGTTACCGCGCTTACCGTAATTTTCAATATTAATATCTTCGCCTTCTATGTTACTGTTAAGTGTCTCTTCCAATATACCTACATATCCGCCGTTATCTGTGCGGTCGCCAACCCCCTGTGTTAGTGAATCACCTATTGCAACGATTTTTAGGTCTTCTTCCACAAAAAGGTGTTTAGCTCCTTCGATCACACTGGAAAAAACTTCGCGTAACCCTTCGCTTAAAGTCCCTTCTTCTTCGGTAGGCTTTTGATCGTGTTCTTTTTCTTTAGGAACAGGCTTTTCTTTTTCTGTTTGTTTCTCTTCGTTGGGTGTTTGACTTTTGTTTGGAATAGACGAACTTTCAGGTTGATTGATAAAAGAGGCGAGAATCAAAGTCAGAAAGATTAGTGAAAGGATAACAATGGCCAACCACTTTATTTTTTTCATAATGCAATCACCTGTAGTTTCTGAGTAAATTCGCTTATCATTATTATATGTTGAAATCAATTTTTGAGAAATATATAAGGTTTACCTATTATTATAACATGTTAGCTTATTCAGTAGACATTCGAAAATCGATAGTAAAAAATGACGGTGTTTTATCACTTGTTTCTAGATAGGAGGGCTTTTAGTGGATCAGGAGTTAAGTATTTCAGTGCGTGCATTAGTTGAATATGTGTTTCGTGAAGGCAGTATCGATAATCGATTTCGATCCAATACGGCGCTGCAAGAAGGGACAGCTATCCATAAAGCTGTTCAGAAGGAATATAACGAAGGCGAAGAGAAGGAAGTCCCCCTTGAATACGTATACGCTTACGAGGAGATCAAGCTGCATATTCATGGGAGATGTGACGGGGTTCTTACCACAATAAACGGCCCGAAAATCGACGAAATAAAATCAACTGCTCTTGAGCTTGAAGAACTCACTGAAAATAGCTTTCCGGTCTATTGGGCTCAAGCTAAGGGGTATGCCTTTATATATGCGGAGCAAGAGGGATTGGACGCGATAGATGTTCAACTAACCTATGTTCAAAAACAAACAAAGGAAAAGAAACGCTTTGTTTACACATACACATTAGCTGAACTGAAATCCTTTATCCAGCAAACTATTGAAGAATACATGTCTTATGCCAGAATTCTTTTGCATATTCGGGAACAAAAACAAAAGACGATTCCCGAATTAACGTTTCCTTTTTCAAACTATCGATCGGGGCAGCGTCAGCTCGCAGGGAGTGTGTATCGTACAGTTCAGGAACAACGAACCCTGTTTGCTCAGGCGCCTACGGGTATCGGCAAAACAATCTCAACGTTATTTCCGGCGATAAAGGCCATGGAACAAGGAAAGCATGAACGGTTATTTTATTTAACAGCAAAAACGGTTACTCGTTCGACAGCTGAGGAAGCGCTTCGTTTGATGGAAGAAACCGGCTTAATGTTACGTTCTGTGACACTGACAGCTAAGGACAAAATCTGTTTTCAGGAAGAAACGATTTGCCAGCCTGATTATTGTGAGTTTGCAGATGGCTATTATGATCGAATTAATGGAGCTGTCGTTGACGTGCTAATAAATGAGACGCAAATTACCCGTAACGTTATCGAAGAATATGCAAGAAAACACCGGGTATGTCCCTTTGAGTTTTCGCTGGATTTAACGGATGTCGTTGATGTTGTGATCGGGGATTACAATTATATTTTTGATCCGCGCGTATCACTTAAAAGACTAATGCCGGAGCAAAAGAAGAAAACAACATTACTCATCGATGAAGCACATAACTTGGTGGAGCGTGCCCGTGAAATGTACTCGGCTGAAATTAATGGCGGTTCATATGAGGAGATTAACAGACAGTATAGAGGAGCAAATAATGAATTAGTTGAAGCGGCCGCAAGTGTTATGAAAGATATGAACGCTGTGGACGAAAGGGAGTCAGCAATAGAGTATCAGCTTGATGATATCCCGGGTCAGTTAGAAGAGAATTTGGAAAGGTTTATAAACCAAGCTGAACGTCAGCTTCGTGATCAGAACGAGGAGGAAGCAAGAGATGAATTGTTACTTGAATGTTATTTTGCAACCCAAAACTTCCTGAAAATACTGGGTATGGTTGATGAACATTATGTCTATATTGGCAACAGCCTTAACGAGCATATAAGCATAAAGCTTTATTGCATCGATCCTTCCCACGTACTGCAGCAAGCTTCGAAGGCATTTCGTTCCAATATCTTTTTCTCTGCTACTTTATCACCGTTTGGTTATTACAAGGATATGCTTGGCGGGCAGGATCATGACTATATCCTCAGACTTCCTTCCCCATATGACCCAGGCCAAATTGATGTAAGCCTGGTGTCATTATCAACAAGGTTTAAAAATAGAGAACAGACTGCGAATCGTCTGGCTGAACTATTGTATAATCAGGTAAAAAATCAGCCTGGCAATCATTTATTCTTTTTTCCTTCCTATAAGTATATGCGGTTAGTTTATGAACATTTTCAATCGTATGATCTAAATGCTGTGTCACAGGAACAGGGGATGACTGAGGAACGCAGGGATGATTTCCTCGCTCAGTTTGTTGAAGGGGGACACTTAGCAGGTTTCGCTGTACTGGGAGGAGTCTTTTCAGAAGGTGTTGATTTGAGGGGGGACCGTTTAAATGGTGTGGCCGTCATAGGAATTGGATTAGCACCGCGCAATTTCGAACGCGAATTAATTAAGTCTTATTTTTCTAATCGTGGCCGCAATGGATATGACTACGCCTATGTATTCCCAGGGATGAATAAAGTATTACAGGCCGGGGGGCGGCTTATTCGTTCAGAAGAAGACTACGGGGTTATCCAATTAATTGATGATCGATTTTTGAATAATAAATACGTCAATCTTCTACCGGAAGAATGGAAAAACTACAAAATAATTTATTAATCTATTTCCCGGGAAATAGTTTACGACAAAAGTCGTAAATACTCCTGCATCGAATGTTTGAGACTAAGATACTTTGGGTGACTCATGCTTTGTTTTGCTCCTTTTTCTATACTAAGGATACTTAGATAGGGAAAGGAGCATTTTTATGAATAAAACCATTATGATAACAGGTGGCTCAAAGGGTCTTGGGAAAGCGTTAGCCCTAGGATTTGCTAAACAGAATCATCGTATTGCTATTTGTGCAAGGGGTGAGCAGGAGTTAAATGCTGTACAGAAAGAGATCGAGGAATTAGGTGCAGAGGTGATTGCTCTCCAAGCGGATGTTTCAAACGCCTATGATATCGAAAAGTTCGTTTCTGTAGTAGAGGATCATTTCGGAAGTGTGGATGTGTTAATTAATAATGCTTCTGTATTTGGCCCTGGCCCGAAACAGCTTCTTGATTATGACCATGAACAGTTTCTTCACGTATTAAAAGTCAATAGTATGAATCCGTTTCTCGTGACAAAAAGAGTGCTTCCAGGAATGATAGCAAACCGGTCGGGGTCAATTATTAACTTGACATCAGAAGCGGGGCATACTGGTTTTGCCGAGTGGGGAGCTTATGGGATCTCAAAGTTTGCTGTGGAGGGATTGACACAAACATGGGCAGACGAAATTGCCAATTATAGTATAAGAATGAATATGGTTGATCCGGGGGAAATGGATACCGAAATGCACGATCGAGCCGTTCCTGATTGTGATTACCAGCTGGGGAGGCCGGAAGACAGATTAGACGTTTTCTTCTATTTAGCTTCTGATGAATCGAGAAACCATAACGGGGAACGTTTTGAAGCGGAAGGTTTCTCAAAGGAGGCGCTGGTACATGAGTAATCTGTTAACCTCGTTTGAGATTCCTAGTCATCTTCATGCATCATCACCTATAGAACGAAGAGGTCTTGAGCGTGATCAAGTCAGAATGATGGTGCTTGACCCACTGTCCGGAAAAAGGAAGCATACACACTTCCGTAATATCATCGAAACTTTTCAAGCGGGTGATGTGATCGTCCTCAATCGATCGAGAACGATCCCTTCAAGTTTGCAAGCTGGCGGAGCAAATGGTGATGTTGAAGTTCGGTTAGCCAGGAAAGTAGATCATGATCGATTCGAAGTGTTGTTAGTAGGAAATCAATACAGAGATGGAGAAAACATTTACTTTCAAAACGGTCTTTTGGCAACAGTTGAAGGGAGGGGAAGTGAACACCCTCTGCAAGTATTAAAATTCCAGTTTGGCGGGATTTCGCTGATGGAGTATATTTATGACTATGGATCCCCGATATACTATGAGTATGTGGAAAACCCTTGGCCGCTGAATGACTATCAAACCGTCTATAGTTCTGTACCTGGCTCTATTGAGATGGCCTCAGCCGGACGCGCATTTACTTGGGAAATCATTGCGGCGTTAGAAGAAAAAGGGGTGAAAATATGTTATGTTACACTCCATACTTCTTTGAGCTATTACGAGGATGATAAATGGCCGTCACCGTCCAGTCATCCCGAACTTTACACAATCCCGCAGGAAACAGCAGCAGTTATCAATAAAGCCAAACAGGAAGGGCGTCGTGTGACAGCTGTTGGCACAACCGTTGTACGTGCGCTGGAATCAGCTGTTCGGAAGGATCGCTTAACTCCGCAGGCTTCTGTCCTTACCTATTTGTATATTAACCAGAAGCATTCCTTAAGAATAGTGGATGCCCTCTTAACTGGCTTCCATGAACCAGAAGCCAGCCATCTAGACTTGCTCACAGCGTTTGTTGACCATGAGATATTAATAGGAGCTTATAATGAAGCCATTGAACAGGGTTATCTTTGGCATGAATTTGGGGACATGAATCTAATTGTCCCTGGCAGACTGTAAATGTTTCATCATGTCGGGGTTGAAGTGTTAGATGTTGAGCAGGCGGAGAGGTTTTATTGCTGCCAGTTGGGATTTACGGTTGATAGGAGGCTGGAATTCCCAGATGAACGTATCGTTTTTTTAACAAATGAAGACTGTACGATTGAATTAGTCCAGCCCAAAGATCGACAGCCTCAGGGGGTACATTTTGCGATAGAGGTACTTGACCTGCCGGCTAAAATCCGGGAACTGAGCAACAGGGGTTTGTCTATTTATGAAGGACCATACAGTATGGCAGGACTTGAGGTGGTCTACTACCAGGGGTTTAACAAAGAAATTATTGAGTTTGTCCAACGTTCATAATAATTTGGGTGCTTGTACTTACCATGGTATACAAGCATCCTTTTTATATTCAGAAAATTTTGAGTTTAACAACAGTAAAATTAGGTTATAGCAATGGTGTCAATAATTAGGAGGG
The DNA here is from genome assembly GCF_902726645.1 of Halobacillus ihumii. Taxonomy (NCBI): domain Bacteria; kingdom Bacillati; phylum Bacillota; class Bacilli; order Caryophanales; family Bacillaceae; genus Halobacillus; species Halobacillus ihumii. The sequence continues at coordinate 1,688,378 of NZ_CACVAO010000001.1, read as the reverse complement.
ATAAAATGGAAGGGAACAGAGTGAAAAACCGCTGGCTGATAGCGCTATGTGCAGTTGGAATACATATATCCATCGGGTCTGTGTATGCTTGGAGTAATTTCACCTCACCCCTAAGAAGTGAATTTGGCTGGAACTCCCAACAGGTACAACTAACATTCAGCCTGGCTATTTTGTTTCTAGGTTTATCTGCGGCATTTTTGGGATGGTTTGTTGAAAAGTATGGACCAAGGGTCGCGGGGATCACAGCTGCTGTTTTCTTTGGGGTTGGCGTTTTTGGTTCAGGACTTGCTGTTAATCTAGGCTCGTTATGGGCGCTTTATTTCTTTTATGGAGTTCTAGGGGGGATTGGTCTGGGAGTAGGTTACATTGCCCCGGTATCCACGCTCGTTAAATGGTTCCCTGACAGGCGTGGTCTTGCAACAGGAATGGCAATTATGGGGTTTGGATTTGCGGCGGCAATTTCTAGTCCGATTATGGATTGGTTAATTGGTTCGGTTGGGATCGCAGCTACTTTTTATATCCTGGGGGCGAGTTATTTTGTAGTCATGATTCTATCTTCCTTGTATTTATCCAAGCCGCCTAAAGGCTGGAAACCTAAGGGGTATGATGAAGCTGAGGAAAATACAGAAAGACACAAAGATTTAGCCAATCTCCGGGCAAAAGAATCTTTGAAAACGAAACGGTTTTATTATTTATGGATCATGTTGTTTATAAACGTAACATGCGGCATCGCTGTTATATCTGCGGCAAAACCACTGGCAGAAAATAGTGTTGGCCTAAGCACCAGTGCTGCCGCAACTCTTGTAGGAGTGATGGGACTTTTTAATGGATTAGGTCGAATTGGATGGGCCAGTGCTTCGGATTATATTGGGAGATCCAATACCTATGTAGCATTTTTTATTATTCAAATCGTTCTGTTTGTTGTTCTTTCTTATACAAGTTCTGTAGCTTTATTTGTTATTTTAATTGGTATTATCTACACGTGTTATGGTGGAGGCTTTTCAACGATCCCGGCATTTATTGGGGATTTGTTTGGTACGAAAGAGTTAGGTGCCATTCATGGATATATTTTGACAGCTTGGGCCGCAGCGGGTCTTGCCGGACCGCAATTTGCAGCTTATATGAATGATACAACGGGCAGTTATGAAAGTAGTTTAATCTTCTTTGCTGGACTCTTCATTGTGGCCTTAATTATGTCTATATTGACTAAGGGGGACATTAGGAAGAAAAGAAAAAGTCTGAAAGCTGCATAGCTTTAATATAGCGTAAAGCTCAAGCCCATCGTCAGCTTGAGCTTTCTTTCTTATAACAGTTCAATAAGCTGTTCACAAAAACTATTAACATGAACTCGATTGCTTGGTGAGATGTGATAAACATCAAAAATACTATTATTTATATTTTGCTGCTGAATGGTGGAATCATAGGATAAGTTTTTCTTCTTCTCAGATACGATGTGCTTCACTTGCTGGGAAATGCAGCTTTTCAATGAAGGTTCTGGTTCAATATAAGGCAGCTTTTTAACATATCCGGAAGTAATCATATTTGTGCGGTTTAACACTTTACGCAGCATGTAGGTAGTCAAATTGCTATTCAGAAGACCTAGAAGGTAATAAAGCTCTTCTTCATTTTCAGTGAAGAGGTTTGTGTTCACCCCAAACAAACTGCCCTTAGGCAGGTATGATGCTTGAAAGTCAATCCCCATAGAAGAGCAGGTAATCCCTTCACGAAAAAAGAATTTCTGGTTTCGAACAGTAAATTTAGGGACAGCCCGGCTATACTTCTTCCAATTCTTATGAATATAATACTTCGGTTCATAATACCACCTATCACGAATTCCTCCATTTTTATAAAAAGGAATCCACTCCTCATGATCTACATTGACTTCCCAGGGCCTGAATAGAAATTGTTTATCATTTCCAGTTGAAATCCCTGTTCCTCCTTGTACTTTATCGGCCAGGATGAATTCTGGCTTTATAAATAAGGAGAGAATTTCCTCAGGGACATTAATAGCAAAGTTGAAACCAGGCATCATTCGAAAATAGGATTGCCGTAAATATTGGACTCGCTCTGCTGGAGGTGAATTATATTCTTCTGTTGCCAAACGGTCTACTAATCTCATCAAATGATCAGATTTAGGAGCACCTTTTCTTATCGTTATAATAGCTGTTCGCACATCAGCTTTGCCAGCGTGAAACAATTTCCTGGGAGCAAGTATGATTTCAATTATTTCTGTGTGATCTATTAAGTATTGACGAAACTTGGTATAATGCACATTCGTTAAAAAAGAGTCTTGAACGATCATGCATAAAACTCCACCTTCTTTCAATAACTGAAGTCCCTTATAAATAAAGAGAGTGTACATATTATGAACACCGATCTCTTTAAAGTTTTCTTCGAGATCCTGTTTATTTTTTTTAAAATAATCACTCTGACGAATTGATTTGTAGGGTGGGTTTCCTATAATCGCATCGAAAGCTTGCTGTGGCTTTGATGTTAGGAAGTCTTGATGAATAAATTGGACGTCGGGTACATCGAGGGAAACGTTTGGATCGATATCATAAGCATGAATATAGGAAGGGTTGGCCCCTGTCTCCATAAGCGCCCTGACAAAAACACCATCACCTGTAGAAGGATCTAATATATGGGGTGGCTGTGGTGTTTGCTTGGTTTCCTGGAGTACAGTCTTCACCATGTATTCGACAGTCGATAAGGGTGTTTCGTATTTTCCCATGGAGCGCTGGTAGGATAGCATGGAAACGCCTCCGTAATTTTTTAATATACTCTACACCAAAGTGAGTAAAAAGTCACTATATATCGCAAGAGGATAATTAGTTCAAATCATTCAGTTAAATTCCTTATTAAGAAAAAAATGGTGATTAAAGGTTTAGTAAATTAATGAAACAAATATTTGTTAACTTTTATAATTATATGGTTGACAATATTCCTGATTCTCAGCTATGTTAGTAACAGGTAAGGGATAGGAGGAAAATAGATTGCAGCATTCAAGTTCAACAGCTTATGAAATAACGATCGGTGCTCTATTTGTAGCACTGATGGCAATTGGTTCAAATATAACTGCTTTTGCGCCTTTTTTGTCTATTATGAACGTACCGCTCACCTTACAAACCTTTATCGCAATATTAGCTGGTATTATACTGGGAAGTCGGTTAGGTTTCTTTTCTATGTTTGTATATACCGTTCTCGGTCTAATAGGTGCACCTGTTTTTGCAGGATTTAAAGGTGGTATAGGGAGTTTGTTCATGCCTACATTTGGCTTTATTCTTTCTTTTATGGTGTTAGCTTTTGCCGTGGGGAAAATGGTTGAGAATCGCAGGAGTTTTTCCGTCTATATTATTGCGGCTATTGTAGGTTTAGTTCTTAATTATTTAGTGGGAGTAAACTGGATGTACACAGCTCTTCATCTCTGGGTGGGTGAAGGTTCAGGGATTGGGTATGCAATTGCTTGGACAAGCATGACTCCATTCTTAGTCAAAGATTCAGCGTTAGCAGTATTAGCGGCGGTTTTTGCCTACCGTTTGGAGAAAGGCGTGCTTCATCGTACCCCTCTACGCCGAGCAGCTTAACGCGTGAGATGTTATAACAGTCTTGCTATACTAGAAGAAACGACTCAGTACGGAGGTAAGTATGAGAATTCTTCTATCATGTCTTTTGATTCTCTTGTTTATAATAGGATGTCAGCCGGAAGATGAGCAGTCGGAACAAGTAGAGAAGCAGACTGGAGGCACAGTCGGGATTGAGGAAGTCGTAACAGACCTGCAATCGCCATGGGATATTGAAGCACATCAAGACACCATTTTCATAACCGAACGAGAAGGAAGAATCGTTTCATGGACAGAGGAGCAAGGCTTGAAGAGGATGAAGGTTGAAACGAAAGAAGATATTGCTCAGATCGGTGAAGGGGGATTGCTTGGCTTTACGCTTGATCCTGATTTCGGTGAGAACCGTCAAGCATTTGCTTATCATACCTATGAAGAAAACGGTCAAATTAAAAATCGGATCATTGTACTTACATATAAGAATGATCAATGGTTGGAAACGGATGTCATTTTAGAAGATATACCAGGGGCTAATTTTCATAATGGAGGCCGGATCGAAATAGGGCCGGATCAAAAACTTTATGTTACAACGGGAGATTCCTTGAACGGTGAGCTTGCTCAGGACAGAGGCAGCTTAGCCGGTAAAATATTGCGTATAAACTTGGATGGATCAGTTCCGGAAGATAACCCCTTCGAAGGTTCCTATGTTTATAGTTATGGGCATCGAAATCCGCAGGGGCTGGTATGGGATAAGAGCGGACAGTTATATGCCTCAGAACATGGACCCGACAACCATGATGAAGTAAATGTGATCAATCCCGGAGATAACTATGGTTGGCCCCGGAGCGTTGGAGATGAAGAGGTTGAAGGGATGCAGCCACCTCTATACCAAACAGGTCAGAACACATGGGCACCTTCAGGGATTGTGGTGTTTAATGAAAAATTATATATCGCAACATTAAGAGGGACGGCTTTGCGTACGCTTTCTCTTAATGGAGAAAACCCTGCCGTGACTGTGGATGGATATGGAAGGGTCCGAGATGTTGAGCAGATCGGAGAATCGCTCTATTTTATAACAAATAATACGGATGGCCGAGGAAATCCAGATGAAGAAGATGATCGGCTGATGCGTCTGGAACCGTAATCTAAAAAATCCAGGGCAGTATCCTTAAAAAAGGTCTGCCTTGGATTTTTCTAGTCTTCAGAAATGAATTTACCATGTACAAATGCCATGATAGCGAAAACAACAAATGCAATTAATAAAATCGTCCCGCCTACAATAAAGAATACGGTGTTGAATGTTTCCATTCCGCCTCCAAAAGGCTTCGTGAAGTATAACCACATGCCTGTAGTGAGACCAAGTACTCCGAAGAAAGAAGTCCACACATGTACTTTGGATAATTTAGAGTTCTTCGGGATGGAAAACATTTTATAATACATACCAAAAGCAAACAAAGACAACCATCCGACAACGAGAATGTGTGCGTGGACTGCAGTAAGTTGATAGCCGCCCCCACCAGCCATGTGTGAGCCCATGAAAGCGCCGATCAAAGCGTAAATGGCTGAAACTCGTATGAAAAATCGAGTACGGTCCATGGAAATCCCTCCATTTTACAATTAGAATCCTCTGCTATTATATCGAAGGTACCTTTTAAATGAAATGAGAACGGACGAGTTGTTGCAAAAGGTTCAAAAACAGTAGTGATTTTTGACTTAAGATTAATTTTATTGGAACCTTTCTCTTTTCTATTCGTATGGTAGGTAATCATGGAAGAGGAGGAGATCGAATGAAAAAACTGTTTATACTTCCATTGTTATTAGTCGCATTGAGTGGCTGCAGCTTGATTGAGGATGCAACGAATGGATTGCAATATACGGAAGATGTGACGCAATTTATTGCTGATGCGGAGGAGTTTTCTAACGACTTGCCCCAGTTAATCGAGCAGGCTCAAAATGATGTTACTGCTTTCTCTGATGTAGAACAACGTCTTCAAGAGTTTCAAACTGAAATAGAAGAAGTACAGGCACTGAATCCTCCAGAACTCGCGGAGAGTATTCACAATGACCTCATGGAGTACACAGAGCAACTCGAATCAGGCGTAGAGGAGATGATTCAGGCCGCTCAAGAACAAGTGATCAATATCGAGGCGGTGGAGAATTCAGCTCTGTTTCAAGCCATAAGGGATATTCAGCAAATCCAACAAAACCTAAACCAGCTAGGTGAATAAAAAGCAGCGAGCACGGAATAGTGCTCGTTTTTTTTATGGAATAAACTCCCACCTCAGGTCATCCATATTCTGGATGACCTGAGGTGGGAATAATTGGTGTTATGGCATTTCTGTCATATTTGGAGTGAATGGTTTTTTGAGATATGATGGAGAGGGTAATGTAATAGAGAAGGGATGATCTTATGGAACATAGATTGACTAGTTTTTCAAATTACTTAAAAGAGAATCATATTGATGTTGCGTTTTTAAATTCTACAGAGAACGTCTTCTATCTAACAGGTTTTCATACAGATCCGCATGAGCGTTTGTTGGGACTGCTCGTTTTCGCAGAAGCAGATCCGATCGTTGTACTTCCTGGCATGGAAGCGGGTCAAATTCGCGATGCTGGCTGGACTCACGAAGTAATTGGCTATGCAGATCATGAGGACCCTTGGATGATGATGGCAGATAAAATGAAGCAGAATGGAATTTCTCAGGTGAACACCGTTGGATTTGAGAAACAAGTGCTCTCGTATGGACGCAGTGAATCGCTGCTGTCTCTGTTTGACGATGTGACCGTTGTTGACGTGGAAGGCCAGCTTAACGAGATGCGTTTAGTAAAAGATGAAAACGAAATCAGCATTATGCGTGAAGCAGCAGAACTTGCTGACTACGGGGTCAAAGTTGGGACAGAAGCTCTTGAGGAAGGCATTACTGAAATGGAAGTTCTTGCAACAATTGAGTATGAACTCAAGAAAAAAGGTGTTGCTGAAATGTCCTTCTCCACCATGGTATTATTCGGTGAGAAGTCTGGCCAGCCTCACGGAAACCCTGGTGACCGCAAGCTAAAAGCAGGAGATTTCGTCCTATTTGACTTAGGCGTTGTCTGGAAAGGGTACACATCTGATATTACTCGTACCTTTGCATATAAGTCTGCTTCAGATGAACAGAAAGCTATTTATGGAAAAGTGAAAGAAGCACTTGAAGCCTCTCTTTCAATCAGTAAACCTGGCACCCGGATCGGGGACCTTGACCAAACTGCAAGAGACCTGATTACAGAGGCTGGATATGGTGAACTTTTCCCACATCGGATTGGACATGGTCTAGGCATCAATGTTCACGAATTTCCTTCCATGAGTCATTTGAATGACGGGGTATTAAAAGAAGGAATGACTTATACGATTGAACCTGGGATCTATGATCCGGCAATCGGAGGAGTACGCTTAGAAGATGATGTCCTCGTTACAGAGAATGGTTATGAAACATTAACGAAAACTCCAAAGGAACTTCGTATAATTGAATAATCATAAAAGCCTGAAATCCTCGCTGGATTTCAGGCTTTTTCATTCTTAAATTAATCCTGCTCTTTTTTATCTCCTAATTCCTTACCCGATTTTGATATGGTGATTCTCTCTTCCCCTGTGGCCGGTTGAACGGCATCTCTTCCTTTTTGAATAGTCCGTTTAGACTTTGATCGTTTGCCCATAGATCAATTCACTCCTCACAAAAAAGTAACCTTACAAGTGTATTTTCAGCGTAAATCATATAATTTATGTAAAAAGATACGCCCCTGGTCCTAGTTGAAAATATATCCCTGGCTCATTACGGAAAACATCCATTCCTCGTATCATGAAGATAAGAAATAAGCGAGGAGGGAAATACCGATGAAAAAGTTTTTGCTGTTTATTGCAGGGCTTGTGGCGCTGGGCGTTCTGCTGGCTAACCTTGGTCCAATGGTCTTATTGGGAGTCAGCGTCTGGCTGCTATATGTAGTATTTAAGCAATTCATGAAGTCTGACTCAACCTTTGGCAAAATTGCCTGGATTGTGCTTGGATTAGTGATTCTGAGTATAGCTGTCTCCAATATCTTTGCTGTCATTGGACTAGCTGCGGCCTACGTGCTTTACGTCATTTATAAGAAAATGACAAAGCGTAAGGACGATTCAATCATAGAATCAAGCAGTACTTCAGACCCGTTTACGAACTTTGAAAGACAATGGGCTGAGTTAAACAAATAATCATATTATGAAAAAAGGAGAGACTAGCGATGGCTAATTTATTTACACGTTTGAAGGATACGATTACGGCTGATTTGCATGATGCTTTGGACCAGAAAGAACAGAAGAATCCGATTGCGATGTTGAACCAATACTTACGCGAGAGTGAAAAGGAAACCGAAAAAGTTCGCAAGCTGGTTGAACGCCAATACCGATTAAAGGACGAGTTCTCACGTGAACAGCAAAGGGCTGAAGAAATGGTGGACAAGCGTAAGCACCAGGCGGAAGTAGCTCAAAAAGCTGGAGAAGAGACGATGTATGAATTCGCAGTTAAGGAACGTGAAGCCTATGAAGAGCGATCCAAACGGTTGAAGGGTTCTTATGAAGAAGCGGTCAAGCAGCTCGAAACACTTGAACAGAAATATGAAGAAATGAAGCACAAGTTAAAGGACATGCATGTGAAGCGGATGGAGCTGATGGGTCGTGAAAACATCGCCCGCGCTCATCACCGTATGAATCAAGTTTTGGAAGATACAGCGGACAAGCCGTATGCCAGGTTCTCCGAAATGGATCGTTATATTGAAGACTTAGAGTACAAAGTAAATAGTGCCTATTACCGTAATACGTTTGATAGTAAAGTTGCACAGCTTGAAAAAGATATGAAGAATACAGAGGACGTTACGGTACAGTAAGAATCATGGTATCATGAAAGGCGCAGGACACTGCGTCTTTTTGGTGCTATAAGTAGCATTAAAAGCCGGTCCCTCGGACGAAGGAGGTTACCTTTATGTTTAAGCATATGTCGACGAGTACCATTAACACCATTTTAATCATAGGGGTAATTCTCCTGTTTCTTGAGATCACCTTCTTTAACGGCGGTCTCATCTTTTCTGTGCTTTTCTCAGGATTGTTCCTCTATATCGGTTGGAAAAAGTATCGAAAAGTATGGGGGAAAATCCTATTCTGGATTGGATTAATCAGCCTAACCTTGACGATTTTAAACATGATAGCCGTTCGTTTTCTAATTATTGTCGTCATCGTTCTTTTCATACGTCATTACTTTCGAACAAAAAAAGAACCAGAGCGAATTCATTTAAACTTACAAGCGGATGATGTTCCTTTTGACGCGGGGACTGAACCGCTGGTGAAGCAAAAGTTATTCGGTGATCAAACGACAGCCAGAACGTCTTATAAATGGCGGGATATCAATGTCCATGGCGGGTTTGGTGATCGTGTTATTGATCTTAGTCATGCCGTTTTCCCTGAAGATGAGGCGGTCATTTCGATCCGCCATTTAGTTGGTAATGTGCAAATATATGTACCTTATGAATTTGAAGTAGCGGTACACCATAGTGCAATCCTTGGACGGGCTGCTATTTTTCAATATCGTAAAACGAAGTTATTTAATCAGATGGTATCCTACCGTACACCTGAGTACGTTACAACCAAGCCTCGAGTTAAAATTATTACCTCGATCGTTTCGGGAGACATCGAGGTGAAACGGATATGAATGGATGGCAGAAGCAAGTCCTGGCCGGCCTATTATCGTTTGTTCTCTTTGCACTGGTTATCTTGCTGTTTACCTTTTCGGCCTTCCCCCTAAAAGATTGGTCAGATCTATGGGCGAGGGAAGTGCTTGATTTACCTTATATTCTTCTTGCACTAGCGTTGTCAGTCACTGGCGGATTAGGCATTGGAATTACCCAGGGCTATGCTTTAAAGAGGAAGTTTCAATATGTAGAGCATCAACTTGATGAAATCGGCAAGGGAAATCCTGTTTTGTACGATGATGTGGATCGAGGCGATCTTCAGAAGATAGAGGAAAAAATGAAGCAAATAGAAGCCCGATTTAAGAAACAGACAGAAACAGCGCAGCGATTAGCTTCTGAACGTGCTAAAGAGCGGGAGAAAAGTCTCCAGGAAGTTGTCCATCAGGAAAGGAACCGTTTAGCGCGTGAGCTTCATGATTCTGTGAGTCAGCAATTATTTGCGGCGTCCATGATGATGTCAGCGATCAATGAAAATAAGTCAACAGATACTGAACCTCGAGACAGACAGATGGCTATGGTGGAGAAAATGATTCATCAGTCACAGCTTGAGATGAGGGCATTGCTTCTCCATTTGCGACCAGTCGCCCTCAAGGATAAATCACTGTCTGAAGGGTGTAACGAGCTCTTACATGAATTGACACAGAAAGTGCCTATGAACATTGAATGGACCGTTGAGCCGTTGTCGCTTGAAAAAGGAATCGAGGACCAGCTATTTCGGATATTGCAAGAAGCTGTCTCCAACACACTGCGGCATGCTAAAGCCAATACGCTGACAGTAATGCTGATTGAAAGAGATGATCATATTATCTTAAGAATAGTGGATGATGGCATTGGATTTGATGTAGAAGAGGCTAAAACAAGCTCTTATGGGCTGCAAAATATGCAGGAGCGAGCCTTGGAAGTCGGTGGTACGTTAAAGGTTGTCAGCTTATCCGAACAAGGAACAAGACTTGAAGTGAAAGTACCTCATTTTGTAAAAGGGGGAGAGCCATCTTGATTACTGTATTATTCGCTGATGATCATGAAATGGTCCGTATCGGTGTTTCCGCTTATTTATCAGCGCAATCAGATATCGAGGTAGTCGCTGAAGCAAATGATGGAAAAGAGGCCGTCGATCTGGCTTTAGCACAACGCCCGGACATTATTTTGATGGATCTTGTTATGGAAGAAATGGACGGGATCGAAGCAACGAAACAAATTATTCATCAATGGCCGGAAGCTAAAATTATTATCGTCACGAGTTTTCTTGATGATGAAAAAGTTTATCCTGCTCTTGAGGCTGGAGCTACGAGTTATATGTTGAAAACGTCTAAGGCAGGTGAAATTGCTGATGCCATTCGGGCAACATATGGCGGGCAGTCAATTCTCGAGCCAGAGGTTACCGGTAAGATTATGACAAAAATGCGGACGCCCCAGACTACAGACCTTCATGAACAGCTGACATCCAGGGAAATGGAAATCCTGCTGCTCATGACCGAAGGAAAAACGAACCAGGAAATTTCTGAGCAGCTGTTTATCGCTTTAAAAACAGTCAAGGTCCATGTTAGTAACATTTTAGGTAAGCTTGGGGTACAGGACCGTACTCAGGCGGTCATTTATGCTTTTAAACATGACCTTGCAGAGTAATAGCCTCACCGGCAGGTGGGGCTATTACCTTAACATTACATAAAGTAAGGCCAGCAATAAAAAAAGACAAAATATGGTGAATTTGATGTAGGCGTTTCTCATGAGATTCCCTCCTCATGATGTTTTCTCTTATATTATGTTTAAGGTATTCATTCATTGCCTGATACATGAGTCCATTTCATAATGGTTCTTTTACAAAAATAAGATTGCCAGACACTTTCTATTCGTGTTGCTCCACAATTTTGTTGAATCTGAGTAAGGTTCCGTATTCTTTATAGGCGAATGGGAGAAACGGAACCATCTTAATAAAATCGGGTTGTAAAATGCTGGGTAATAGTTGCTTCAACGGATATCCTCATCCACCAATGGTCATGGAGTCTACAGCGATGGAGTCGTTCCTTCCTCCTTTAAAAGAAAGGTGGGAGGGGATATGCGAGACTCCTGTGGGATTATAGTACAGGGTGAGGCCCCGCAGGCGAAGCCGAGGAGACTCACCGTACGCCCACGGAAAGCGAGCTATTTCCCCTCCCACCTTCTACTAATTTAGATGATGGAACGGCTGAATTTAATAATATTTATTTCAAAATTTCTACTTGCCTAGACTTGGGAGATGCTTCCTTTTTTACTTGCCAAACTCCTTGCCGTGCAATATATGAGAATTACTCATTCACATGAAGAAATTGAGCCTGTTTTTTTACAAGAAATTGGGGAATAACAAAAAAGACGAGGTGATAGAAATGACGTGGAATAACTCATTAGCTAACATACTGAATTGGTCAGGAGAAATCTCTAATCAATCGGACAAAATGCAGGTAGCGGAGCGGGTGGGTGATTTTGTGAAAGATGGAGACGTGATAGGAGTAGGATCCGGCTCTACAGCCTTTCTAGCATTACAAGCTATCGCTGAGCGGGTGAAAAAAGAGCGGATGAACGTTCGTGCAATTCCTACCTCTAAAGAAGCGGCTCTCAACTGTACAGTTCTCGGAATCCCTGTAACGACGTTAACTGCAGCGAGACCTGATTGGGGATTTGATGGGGCAGATGAAGTCGATGGCATGAAAAGGCTGATTAAAGGACGCGGCGGAGCATTGTTCGCTGAGAAGCTTGTGATGGCTAGCGCCCAAAAAACGTTCATTCTCGTAGATGAAAGTAAGTTTGTATCGGAGCTCGGGGCTGCTTTTGCTGTGCCTATTGAAGTAGATCCCAGGGCAATCCATTTAGTGGAAACGAAACTGTACGATGCTTTAAGTCCTGAATCTGTAAATTTGAGGATGGCAGTGTCAAAGGATGGGCCTGTTATAACAGAAGCAGGAAACGTGTTGTTAGATGTTAAGTTTGAAGAAATCACCTCAACAATGGAACAAGAGATCAGCGCTCTCCCCGGGGTGATTGAATCTGGTCTGTTTCTGGATTATCCCGTCGAAATTTTGTCCACTTAAATCATTTCTGATGATAAAATTAAGGAAGACGCATGATTAAGCCCAAAATTACAATATTTATTGGTAAGTTTACATACTTTTTCTATAATAGTAGTATATCCTTCAATTCTAAAAGGGGAAATCATTATGGGACTGCCAGAAAGTATGACTTACAAGAACGATCGCTACCCGTACATTATTCTTACTCCTATTGGAAACATGAACAAACAAATACGCTCGATCGGTCATAAGTTCGAACGAGGATTGTTATCGCGAATTAATGAAGTGATCGCTGATCAGGTAAAGTATAGAGATTTACCATTAGATCGGCTGCAGCGTTATTTATCAGTTGAGGGGAACACCGTTTTACCTGTCTCTTTTATTAAAGATGATACGTTAAACCCTTATCTAATTAGACCGGAATTATTTCTTTGGACTGAACTTTCCAGAAAGGCTGGTCTGCCTTTCGATAAGCGGTTTCTTTACGACACAGATGTTACGCAATTATCATCGGAAAAATTGGAACAACACTTAATTCAAGTTCTTAATGACCATCTGTTTGTAGCTGAAATAGCAGAGTATTCACGAAACTATTGGTTAGAAAAAATAGCTGCAAGCTTTGATAAGCATCCGCTCGTTCAATTGACTCAGAGCAAGCGTGACGTCATAGAAGCTGTCGAGCAAATGAATCAATCCGCATTACTTTCCCAACTCAAATATCCGGAAGATGTAGCCAGATGGCGAGACCGTGTTACTATTGTGATGAGACCATTTCGAACTTTTCCAAAGCAATGGTTTACAGGACGTATGGAGATGTGCAGCCATGATAAGCAATTGCAGTTCTATTCCATTGAAAGGACTGTCGGCTGTAGATGTGATTACTGTGACTATACAGTTTACTATCATCTTGACAGTGATCAGGTCTCGTTACAGGAAGAATATCATGTGGAGCGTGCCCACAAGCGAATCGAAACCATCGAGCGCCAATTTAATGAAATTGCATTACAAAACAAAGGTCTCACTCGTCAAATTCAAGAGTTGATCAACATGAAAGGGAAACTTCGTCCTGTGCAGCATACTTTAGATGCGGCACTATCTGTAGCCAGACAAATTGAAAGATATCAGGAGGATTCAGCCGTCGTTGATGCGTATCCTCTGCTTGAAATGCATCATAAGCTCTCCAGCTCAGCACTTCCTCAAAGGGGATCGGAGTCACTTTTACTATGGCTCTCAAGGGTAGAACTAAGTGATGTGAGCCTGTTCAAACGACTGTTTGCCTGGCGGAGTCATATCGATGATCAGGTGAATGCAAAGGCTGTGGCTCTGCTTCATCAGCTGCAGGTCCAGCTTGATGAAGCGGAATACACGGAGGAAGACGTTATTATTACGATCAAAGGACGTGAATTAAACTATTCAGATGTTCAGCAAGTTCTTGATCTGGTTCACTATTATGGAACAGAACATCCTGCTCATACACTCGTGCAAGTGCTTGCGGGTAAATCTACAAACAAGCTGCGGCGCCTCAAGCTTCACGAAACCCGCTGGTTTGGCCTGTTGAATAAGTGGCCGCCAAAACATATCCAGCGGTTGTTCAGTCAATTAGAGAAGCAAGGGTGGCTGATGAAACAACGAAAAGGCTACTCAATCAGTGATTTTGCTGAAGAAGTCATGTGATTTAATGTGGGCTGCTTAGTAAAGCCCACTTACATACAACCTTAAATAAGGAGGAAGATTCACTTGAAATCCATTTATCATCAAGCGTTAGGAGAAAAGTTCGATCAACTGCACCCTGAATTGCAAAAGAAATTTGGTTTAACGAGTGATCAAAAATTAATGGTCCTTGGTCAAGGGCGTATGACAGAAATCCGGGGGACTCCTCTTTTTCTTCGTCCTTTTTTAAACATCGGATCAAAAGATCATCTCATTTTTGCTGAGCGAGGGAAAGAGGTCCCTTTTACCATGGAAAACTATGCTTATGTGGATGAGCGGGGTCGTGAATCAATTAGTTACATTCGTCGCTTTTTCTTCCCGTATGCTATTCGCGGCTTTGATGCCGTGATGTCTTACGACAATGAAAAGCAGTCATTAGTAGATGATCTAGGAAAGTCTGGATGCTTATCGACAAAGATGGAGCTTGATGTTACCAGCGAAGGTGGATTACTTATGCATTCCCGGGAAATGAGCGTAGCAGGAAAATTCTCGTTCAATGGTCCGAGGACATCCTTGTATGAGCATTATGATGAAAAGCAGAGAGCATTTCAGGTTCACGTACATGTGGATCACCCTTTATTAGGCACTTTACTCATGTACGAAGGAATAGTTCATACGGAGTTTTTACCCATTACAGTCAATCATATTCCAGATCGAGGGATTTTAACATAGGGGGGATTAAGGTGAACGGTGATTCGAAATCGAACGAAAATGTACATACAGATTTTAAAGAGCGCATGACTTATGGTGAGTATTTAAACTTAGATCGGCTACTTTCTTCCCAAAATCGACTTTCTGAACATCATGATGAAATGCTGTTCATAGTCATACATCAGGTGAGTGAATTATGGATGAAGCAAATCTTACATGAGTTGAGAGCGGCCATTGATCTGATTAGAGAGGGGGAGATCCAAGAAGCACTGAAGATGTTGTCAAGGGTATCTAAGATACAAACTCAAATTATCCATGCCTGGGATGTGCTCTCTACACTAACCCCTGCCGAGTATATCCAGTTTCGGGATGATTTAGGGCAGGCATCTGGTTTCCAGTCTTATCAATACCGTATGGTTGAATTTGCATTAGGATATAAAACACCACACGTATTAAAGATTTATGAAAAGGATCCTGAACTCCATAAAGAACTAAAAAGTGCTTATGAAGCTCCAGGTATATATGATGCAGCTATTGAAAGACTGGTTGAAGCTGGATTCAAAATTAATCCTGATCTCATAAATCGGGACTATACAACCATTTATCAGTCTGATGCTACTGTGGAAAAAGCTTGGGAAAAAGTGTACAAGGATGTCGAAACGTACTGGGATCTTTATCAGTTGGCAGAAAAATTAGTGGATATTGAAGATTGGTTCCAGCAGTGGCGTTTCAGGCATATGAAGACAGTTGAGCGAATTATTGGCCACAAAACAGGAACTGGAGGCTCCTCTGGTGTAGGGTATTTAAAGAAAGTATTGGACCACCGTTTCTTTCCAGAACTATGGGATATTCGAACGACCCTCTAAATTAACAGAAAAGCCGGAACATAACAAAGATATTATTTTATTATTACATTTATGTTACACTAAGGTGTGAGTTTATTACGGTGAAGAGGGAAGGTTATGAGACGACTAAATATTTATGTAGCACTCCTTAGTCTATTGTTGATTTTGACGGCTTGTTCTATTTTTATAGCAGATGCAAATGAAGGTTCGCTTAAGGTGACTTCAGATCCTGCGAGCCACTATGATGTATCTATGAAAAGTGATATAGAAGAATTCGAAAAATATCATATCACTATTCATTATCCGCAGACTCCTAATGACCAAATCGATCAAGTGATCATAGATTACGTGAATCAGAAGAAGGATGTTTTCAAAAAGAGAAGTTATAAAGTAGTTCTTAACAGTGAAGAGCAATCGGTACATGAATTGCATATTGATTATGATATCGTGTATCAGGATGAAAAGGTATTTGTCGTTGAGTTTATTGAAACGACAGACATCGGCCAGAAGCAGGCTGATGTAAGCCGTACGGTTATGAATTTTGATAAATCAAGCGGCAAGAGACTTGACTTGAAGAACCTATTTAAAAAAGGTACAAATTATAAAAAAGCATTGCTTCAGGAAACTAAAGAAAAGCTTGGCAAGCAAAGCGAGACAGACTCGTCTATCAGCTTTGAAAATATAGCACTATCAGGAGATTCTCTTCTTGTGTACTTAACGGGAGAAGAACAGAAGAGATGGAACACAAGCACTTCGAAAGTGTCTATAGATAAGCAAGTGTTGAAAGACATTTTAGTGCCTGAATACGCCCAAGTAGTTGTACAAACTCAAGAAGAGAATAAGGCTGAAGCTTCTTTTCCTAAGATTGAAAAATCGGATCAATCACCTGAACGTGTGGAAGGAAAGAAAGTAGCACTCACCTTTGACAATGGTCCTCATCCAAAAAGAACACCTCTTATTTTAGACGTTTTAGAGAAGTATGACGCAAATGCAACCTTTTTCATGATTGGAAAACGGGTCAAACACTTCCCTGAAACGGCTAGAGAAGTAGTGAAACAGGGGCATATGGTAGGTAACCACACATGGACTCATCCAGGGTTTGAACGTCTTTCTGATAGCCAGCAGAAAGCCCAGTTGGATAAGACCCGGGATTTGATTCAGGAGGTCATGGGTGTGAATACAAATCTTGTGCGTTTGCCGTTTGAAGGAAAGCTTCCAGAAGCTTTTAGAGATCGGTATGAGGTGGTACCATGGACTATTAATACTACCGAAGACTGGAACTTAACGAACGCTTCAGAAATTGCCAATGCAGTAATTTCCAATGTGGAGGATGGATCCATAATTGTGTTAAGCAGTCTTCATTCTGTTACACCAGAAGCATTAGACATTATTCTTGATGAGTTAACGGCGCAAGGGTATAGTTTTGTACCGGTAAGTACTTTACAAAAATAACAAAAAAGAGCCATAGACGAAACTCCGTCTATGGCTCTTTTTTTATTATACATGCTGTTTGACTGGGTAAGACTGTAAAATATAAAGAAAGTCTTCTACCATTGCGCTCGCTGTCGGTAATTGACCCGCACCTGCCCCTCTGAGCGTCAAAGGACCGACCAAATCCCCAATAAGGTGAATGGCATTATCTACACCATCTATCGGATAAAGTCCGTGCGAAGGCGGCAGCACTTGCGGTTTTACACTGGCGTTAAGTTCACCATTTATCTCCTCAATTGAAGCAATGTGGCGAATTTTACTTCCCTGTTGTTGGGCTTCAATGAATTGATCTGCTGTTATCTGATCAATCCCTTCACAAGGAACTGTCTCCCAGCTTGGCTGTTTGTGATAGATAAGCTGACTCAAGATCATCAATTTGTAGAAAGCATCATACCCCTTAATGTCATTTGTCGGATCAGCTTCGGCAAACCCTCGTTTCTGAGCTTCCTCTAACGCATCCTGAAAGCTCTTTCCTTCACTCTGAATGGATGAGAGGATATAGTTACTCGTACCATTTAAAATTGCTTCAACTTTGGTGATAGAATTTACCTGCAGAAGTCTAGTGATAGTCCCGAGTATAGGCGTTCCGGCCGCTGTCGTCGCTTCATAGCCAATTCCTACACGTTCCCCAGCTTGTGTCAATAAATGGTTTCCATGATTGGCAAACATCACTTTGTTCGCTGTAATGATATGAATGTGCTGATCGATAGCTTTTGTTAGATATGAAAAACCTGGCTCTTCACCGACGATAGCTTCAAAGATCACATCGGGCTGCAGTGCAAGAATCTGCTCGTATTGATCAGTAACGAAAACAGAATGGGGAAGTTCGCGTTCTTTCGATAAATTTTCTACAAGGATGCCGCTTAGTTCGATAGGGGCTCCTGCTAATTTGGCTAAATGATCCCGTTTCGTTTGCAGGATTTGATACACTCCCTGTCCGACTGTTCCGAATCCTAATATGGCTGCTTTAATAGTCAAATTCTGTCCCCTCCTCGTTCAATTTCTCACTTATCCATGTTCCCCATTCTCCAAATTCCACAAGAAATCCATCATGTCCATAGTCTGTTTTAACATGATAATGTTGCCCATTTGGCGCATGATGGGAGAATGGTTGAATCAGTTCTTTTGGATAGAGAAGGTCGTGCTCAAAGCTTACTGTAAAAAGGGCCGGTTTAAACGATCCGGCTGTATCCTGTAAGCTGCCGCGTCCTTTCCTGATGTCGTGATTGTTCATAGCTTCTAACAAATACAGGTAGCTGTTGGCATCAAAACGATCTTTTATTTTTTCCCCTTGATAATTCAAATAGGATTGGATGGAATAAAGAGCATCCTCTTGTTCTCTCGCGAATCTTTTTTGGAATAGGGGGGCGCTTCTATAGGTAACCATGCCGGCCATACGGGCAATTTCAAAGCCTTGAAGTGTATCGTTAGATGAATAATATCCCTCCATAAAGGCTGGATCGTCCTTTATGGCTCTTGCCCCAATATGGTTAAAGGCGATTCCATAATCACTTAAATAAGGCGTTGCAGCTAATACGAAGAGCTGTTTCATAAAGTCAGGGTAGAGCAAGCCCCATTCGAGTGTCTGCATTCCTCCGAGAGAGCCGCCTGCCACGGCATGGAGCTCGTAAATCCCTAACTGTTTTAATGCTCTATATTGGGCGTGAACCATATCACGAATCGTTACTTCAGGAAAATCAAGACGATAAATGTCACCAGTTTCAGGATTTATACTTGCTGGTCCGGTCGAACCGTGACAACCTCCCAGCACATTAAACGTGATGACTTGATACTGGGTAGTATCAATTGGGCATTCCTCTCCAACCAATCCTGCCCACCATCCGGGACTTTCACCAGAACCGACAGCGTACTGGTTTCCGGTTAAGGCGTGACAAAGCAGAATTACCGGTGCACCTTTAGGACCGGAGTGTTCATATGCTAGTTCAATCTGGGGAAGTGTCTCACCAGATTCAAATGTGAAGTCTTCGATTGAAATCTTTGCAACAGTCTGTTTCTGTTCGACAGGGTTTTGCAATGACATGCATCATCCCTCCTTATTGTAAAATTCCATATAAAAACCCTCTTCTTTAATAAGAAGAGGGTGTATGTATATGTTCCTCCTCTTATCTGTCAGATCTATCCTTCGATCTGTAGGAATTAGCACCTTTTCAAGCCGAATGCTTGAAGGTTGCCGGGCGTCACAGGGCCTAGTCCCTCTGCCACTCTCGATAAGAGATATTAAGTTGTTTTACTTTAAGAATCTCAAGTATATAAGCCACATCAGCTGCAGCCATCCTGGAATGCTTTTTTTAAAATGTATGTTTCGAATTATAAAAGCAGAAGTGACTATTGTCAAACTATTTTTGCAAAGAGGATATGTTTAACGGGAAACTATGCCGGGAAAAGATCTAATAGAACATTGATGAGAGGAGAGATTATGGTGAAGGAATATAGTGTTGTACCGAATAAAGATGTGACAGGCTGGTTCGTGAAAATAGAGGACGTAGCTCCGACTGACTTATATGATGAACGTGATACAGCTGTAGAAAAAGCAACGGAGATGGCCGAGAATAATAAGCCAAGTCGTCTGCAGGTGATGGATCAAGATCACAACGTAGAAAATGAATGGAATTTCAAGTAAGGAGAGGCTCCCTTTAGCGGGAGTCTTTTTACGTTGAAAACACGAACTATGTAATTACGTAGCTTTATAGGCAAATAACAGAAACGAGGTGCAATAAACGGGTGTTTTATGAGATTTACTCTGGGCAATCTCAATAACTAGCTGTTTTCGTAAAAAAACGTTACGCTAGAAGAAATAGAGTGAGAATGAGGTGCTTGGGTTATGGAACAACGTGTGGATATTGTGATCGTAGGAGCAAGGGTCGCTGGTGCGAGTCTTGCCATTTTACTTGGGCAAATGGGGAAAAGAGTTCTTCTGATTGATAAGGCCTCCTTTCCAAGTGATACGTTATCTACACACCATTTATCCCATATGCATTATTTAGATAAGCTCGGTGTACAGGAAGATGTGGAATCAACCGGATTGCGAAAGATTAATAGAATGCGTACATACATTGGTGATAGCTTTGTAGAAGGGCCAAGGGATAACTATACGATCATACCTAAACGGAGTCATTTAGATGACGTCCTGCTGTCGAAAGCGTGCAGTAATGAAGGAGTTGAGCTGCTGGAAAATTGTACAGTCAAGGGTGTAATAAGGAATAATCAGCGTGTGATTGGTGTGGAAACCGTGAATAAAACAGGGCAGACAATGCGGATTCACGCTTCGCTCGTAGTAGGAGCAGATGGCAGACATTCGTATATGGCTGAATGTGTTCAAGCAGAAAAATACGGATTTCACTCTCCCCTGCGGCCGGTGTTTTACGGCTATTATCATGGAATTAAACCATTAACGGAACCTACTACAGAAATTTTCCTTAATGAAGGGAGAATCGGGTTTCTCTTTCCGATGGAGCCAGGGATTGACTGCTTAGGGCTGGAAGTTCATTCAGATGAATTTAAAGAAATTGTAAAAAATCCTCATAGATTTGAAGAGATTTATCAATCATTCTATGGGATGGAGAAGCGGTTACGGAACGCTTCACTACAAGGGAAAATTACTGGCACGCCAGGGGTGCCGAATTTCTTCAGAGAACCAGCTGGAGAAGGTTGGGCTTTGATTGGAGATGCCGCCCATAGTAAAGACCCAAGTACTGGTCTTGGAATCAACGATGCGTTCATGCAGTCCTTCTTATTGGCTGAGGCGATAGAGAGACAGGACTCCGGGGAATCTTGGGAGCATCTTATGGCTGAATTCAAGCAGAAGCGGGATGAACAATTGCAGCCAGGCTATCGATTAACCCTCGATTACATTCAATCTATGAGACCATGGTCACGAAATGAGCAGGCTCTCTTTCAGGCTATGGCAGCTAATCCGATGGTATGGAATAAAATCGTTCCACATCTTCCTGCTTTATTACAGGAACACTCGACGGCTATTCCCGAGCTTTATGGTTCGATCGAATGGGAGGCTAAGAACTTTGGCCTTAGGGAGGAATGAAAGTTCTCTTATCGAATAAGTAATGAGAGGTGATCTTAATGACTTGGACAAAAGAAACGGCCTTTGAAAAGCTGCAAAGCATTTATACAGATAAGGTAATGCAGGAAGAGAAGCGCCGAATTTTTCAACAAGTGTATCGGCATTTGCACGAACATTTGGATGATCTTGCTGTGGGTTCAGGCTTAAAGCAAGAAGCAGAAAAACAGTTGAAGTTTTTTAAAGAGTACACGTTCATGCCTGGCGATAACTTATTTCAGTCAATGCGTTATGTGTTTCTGTTGGCACGAGGCGAACGCGAAATAGATCCACAAACGACAGAGCAGCATATCAACAGGATTTACCGTGCACTATTTCAGCCTGCTGGTTTAAAGAACCCTTACATCCCTGACTCTTTTTGGTCAACAACACTGGGTGTCGCATGCCTTGTCGCGCAAAAAGGTGTGGAATCCGTATATCCTATACTTGATGAAATCACTGAAGCCGAGCAAATGGAAGGGGAGAACAACCACGAACCAAAATGATGCCTGGTCGTGGTTGTTATACATGAAAATAGGAACGAATTTGCCCGACTATTTGCTGGAATTCACCTTCTTCTTCAAGATTGGTCAGCATACCTTTAATCACAGCGGAACGAGGCTCTGCTCTGTTAAGCTCTTCTAGCAGTACGGCTATAGTGTCTTGAATGTCTTGCGGGGCAGCTGCTTGTTTCTCCTCTAATGCATCTCTCATCAGCTCTAACTGACTAGAATAATAGTTATCAGGAATGATTTGACTCATGAGTTCATCGGTAATGACTGGGTGGTCATTATTATGCTCGAACCCGTTAACAAGGGAATCCGCACGTTTTAGCATTTCCTCACAAAGCCGTCTAATATCAAATTTCACATTCTCAATAATAATTAAGTCAATATAAGTTTTAAATATCCCCTGTAAGATAAGAGTGAGTTCCCATGCGAAGTCCTTGATCCTATCCCCGTAGATATCAATCAGGTTCTTTTTGTAAAAATGGTAAGAATTAAACCTCATATGACGTAAAAATTCCTCAATATCTTGATTGAAAGGAATGGCCTGCTCTCGTATTTGCATAATAATAAATTCACGGTGGGCGATGATTTCTTCAAACGTAACAGAGAGTTTCTGAATAAATTTCTCACGCGGCTGTAAATCTTCTGCCTCAATTTCATCAATGTTAAGCTGTATTTTTCTAGAATAGTAATAAAAAACCTCTAATAACAGTGCATCCTTTGATTTGAAATGTAAATAAAAGGCTCCTTTTGAAATGCCGCACTCATTAGCGATTTCCTGTACAGATGTGGCGCTGAATCCTTTGTTGGCAATTAATTTAATAGCGTGTTCAATGATGAAAATGCTTTTATCTTCCATATTTTAATGACTCCTTAGGTTAATTCAAACAAGTTCCCCTCTTGACTTATGACCGTGTAGTCATTTATATTATAGTTTGTTGTGACTAACTGGTCAAATCAGGGGAGGAGTTTGTATGAAACAAATCATTAACTTTTCTATGAACAATAAATTTGCGATCTGGTTAATGACTATTATTATAACCATAGCAGGTTTATATTCAGGTTTAAATATGAAACTAGAAACGATTCCGGATATTGAACCACCTATTATTACGGTGTCTACTGTTTATCCGGGAGCTACACCAGAAGAGGTTGCTGAACAGATTTCAGAGCCCATTGAACAGCAAGTAAGCCAGTTAAGTGGAGTGAAGACGGTCAGTTCTACATCATATCAAAATGCTTCTTCTCTTCAATTGGAGTATTCCTTCGATAAAAATTTAGATGAAGCTGAGGATGAATTAAAAGATGCAGTTGCGAAGGTAGCACTGCCTGAGTCAGCCCAGGAACCTTCAGTCAGTCGGCTGAGTTTTAGCGCATTCCCTGTAGTCAGTTTAAGTGTCATCAATGAAGGTCAATCATTAGAAAAGATGACGACTACGGTAGAAGACCAAATTGTGCCGGCACTAGAAGGAATTGAAGGCGTAGCAGATGTTCAAGTCTCCGGTCAGCAGGTACAGGAGGTTCGAATTAATTATGACGAAGCTGCTCTAGAAGAGCGTGGAATGAATAGCGAGACAGTTACGCAATTAATCCAAGGTTCCGATGTTTCCTTCCCATTGGGCTTATACACGTTTGACGACACTCAAAAGTCTGTTGTCATCGATGGAGAATTAACGACGGTGGAAGACCTAAGAAACTTGGAAATCCCGGCGATCCCTTCATCCCAAGGGCAATCGGCAGCGCAGACGCCATCTCAGGGACAGTCATCTGCACAAGGCCCCCCAGCCGGGCAAACACAAGCTCAAGGTCAGTCCTCTGCAGTTGCGATGACAGCTGAGCAGGCAGCACAATCCGGTATCCCTACTGTGCCACTGGAAGAGCTTGCTGAAATCGAAGTTGTAGGGCAAGCTGAGTCCATTTCTCGCACCAATGGAGAAGATTCAATTTCGCTTCAAGTGATTAAATCGCAAGAGGCGAATACAGTTGATGTTGTAAATGCAGTTAAAGAGCAGACAAAGGAATTGAAAAGTGAACTCGACGGAACAGAGTTTGTCTATTCTTTTGACCAAGGTGAGCCGATTGAAGAATCAGTCAGCACGATGCTGAATAAAGCCTTGTTTGGCGGGTTATTTGCTGTAATCGTGATTCTTCTGTTTCTGCGAAATTTCAGGACGACACTCATCTCTGTCATATCGATCCCGCTTTCCTTGCTCATTGCCGTTCTAGCCCTTAAACAGATGGATATTACTTTAAATATCATGACATTGGGTGCAATGACTGTAGCGATTGGAAGGGTAGTGGACGATTCCATTGTCGTCGTTGAAAATATATACCGGCGTATGTCGCTTCCGGGGGAAAAACTCAGGGGCAAAGATTTAGTTCGGTCCGCCACACGAGAAATGTTTATGCCGATATTATCTTCAACGATTGTAACTATTGCTGTGTTTTTACCTTTAGGGTTAGTAGAAGGGACAGTAGGGCAAATCTTTTTACCGTTTGCCTTAACCGTTGTATTTGCGCTGCTGGCGTCACTGCTTGTGGCGGTCACAATTGTGCCAATGATGTCCCATTCTTTGTTAAAACCAGGTAAAATGAAAAAAGTTGATCATGATGATCAAGGCGGCCGACTAGCAAGAGCATATCGTTCTCTGCTGAACCGAACCCTTAATCACAAAGTTATTTCAACGATCATTGCCTTTGTTATTTTGGCAGGAAGTGTAGCGTTAGTACCGTTTGTAGGCGTCAGTTTCCTGCCGGCTCAGGAACAGAAAATGGTCATCGCCACTTATAATCCAGAACCAGGGCAAACATTGGAAGATGTCGAAAGCATCGCCATGGAAGCACAAGAGTATTTTGAAGGAAGAGATGGTACAGAAACTATCCAGTATTCGGTGGGTGGAGAAAATCCGATGAATCCTGGAGCATCGAATCAAGCTGTTTTCTTTGTAGAATACAATAGTGAGACAGAAAACTTCTCATCGGAAAGCCAAACAGTAATTGATGATTTACAGGGTGCGACTGAACAAGGTGAATGGTCTTCACAAGACTTCTCATCAACGGGATCAAGCAGTACACTCGAGCTCCTCGTATATGGAGATTCGATTGATGAAATTGAACCTGTAGTAAAAAATGTCCAGTCCATGTTATCTGAACAAGACAATTTGACTGGAATTGACTCCAGCTTATCTGAGTCGTATGAAGAGTACACGCTTGTGGCTAATCATGAAAAATTGAGCGAACTTGGGTTAACAGCAGCTCAGTTAGGTATGGAGTTGAACCAAAGTGGCGAGCAGCCAGTCGTTACCACCATTAAACAGGATGGCGAAAAACTGGATGTCTACGTAGAAGTAGAAAAGGAAAACTATGAAGACATCAGTGATATCACGGACCGTGAAATCCAATCACCTACGGGTCAATCTGTTGCCATTAGTGAAGTGGTAGAAGTGGAAGAAGGTACAACTGCTGATACCATTAGTCGGAAGAATGGCCAGGTGTATGCAAGCGTCAGCGCGAAAATCACCACTGACGATATTGGGTCGGTATCATCTGAAGTTCAAAGTGAAATTGACGAGCTTGATCTTCCGTCCGGCATGGAAGTGACGATGGGCGGAGTTACCGAGGATATTCAAGAGTCATTTACACAGCTCGGTTTAGCCATGCTTGCTGCAATTGCGATCGTCTACCTCGTACTCGTCATCTTCTTTGGCGGAGCCCTGGCACCATTGGCGATCCTGTTCTCCTTGCCATTTACGATTATTGGAGCAGTGGTAGGATTGCTTATCAGTGGGGAAACCATCAGCATTTCTGCGATGATCGGTGCTCTTATGCTCATCGGAATTGTCGTAACAAATGCCATTGTTTTAATTGACCGAGTTATTCATAAGGAAAAAGAAGGCTTTACAACAAGAGAGGCATTACTGGATGCCGGCATGACACGTCTGCGCCCTATTTTGATGACAGCACTGGCTACTATTGGTGCCTTGCTGCCTCTCGCGTTAGGACTTGAAGGTGGATCAATTATTAGTAAAGGACTGGGGATCACCGTAATCGGCGGGTTAACCAGCTCCACATTGTTGACACTTCTCATTGTACCGCTTGCGTATGAAGTATTAAGTAAGTTCCGTAAGAAAAAGACTAAAGCATAATGGTTATGAAAAACGCACCTCCCACTTTGTGGAGGTGCATTTTTATCGGCGCATAGAAGCAATAATCCAATAGGCTAAAAACAAACTCAGAACGAAGCGTCAGGTTTTCGATAAGCAGTTCATAAGAATAGAAGAGGTAGAACAATCGAAGAATCGGGTATGGCTAGACATGTCCTGATTTTCTTATGGAAGGGGTGCCCATTTTGCAAAAGTATGATGTCGCGATAATCGGTGCAGGGTTATCTGGGATTGTGGCAGCACGGAAGTTGAAACAAGCAGGAGCCAGTGTGCTGTTGCTGGAAAAGGAGCAGACTGTAGGAGGGAGGCTGGCGACTTCAATTACAGCTGAAGGAAAAGCCGACATTGGAGCGCAATTTTTCACAGTCCGAACAGAAGAATTACAGCAAGAAGTTGAGGGATGGCTGGAAAAGGGGTGGGTGAAGCGTTGGTTCGGGGAAGATTATCCACGTTATACGTCAGTTGATGGAATGAGTTCACTCGCTTGTCGCTTAGCGGAGGGGATGGATTGTGTGACCTCCACAATGATTACTGCTGTTAACGCTCAGGACTCCCACATCGTATTGCATGACTCAAGCGGAAGTTTGTATAAATGCAAGCGGGTAGTATGTACACTGCCTGCTCCTTTAACAGTCAACTTGATAGGAAAAAGTTCACTTGGTTTGAAGGTCGAAGCTTATCAAAAATTAAAAGAAATTCAGTTTCAACCCACCTATGTTGGAGTTTTTCAGTTGGAGAGGTCTCCTTACACTCCGGAAAGCGGTCATATAGATAAACAGCTTCCTGCAGATGTAGAACGGATAGTTGACCACCAAAAGAAAGGGATCTCAAAAACTCCTTTGATGAGTGTCTATATGACGGCTGATTGGTCAGTATCACATGAAAGTAGTGAATCCACTCTTAAAATGATCAAAAATAAAACCTCTCCTTATTTAGATTTTCGAAAGTTGATATCTGAGCAGCTAGAAATCTGGCCCTATGCGCAAGCGGTCACCACTTGTCCTCACTCTTTCCTGGAAATAGATAATCGAGGTAAGTTGTTAGTGGCAGGTGATGCTTTTCTTCGCCCAGGTGATCAGGCGGGGAAGACACGTTTTGAAAGTGCCTTCTTATCCGGACATGATGCGGCTAATCACATATTAAGTGACAGTTAATGTTCAGAAATGGACGCCTTATAGCCCCGGCTGACTATTGCCAGGGCTGATAATCAATCAAGCTGCTTCATATTTTCGAAGCCGTTTCATCCTGGAAACCGTGTAGACGGCAAGACCCGCCCAGATTAAGGCAAAGGATACTAGATGAACACTCGTAAAAGGTTCATTATAAAGAAAAACGCCGAGAAACAGCATTATAGTTGGCGCAAAGTACTGTAAGAAGCCAACCATAGACAAAGGGATTCGCTTAGCACCTGCAGCAAACAGCAATAACGGAATGGCGGTTGCAATCCCCGATCCTAAAATAAGTAGTGACGTTACAGACACCCACTCAATGTCAGGGGGAGAACCTTGATTATCAATAAGGTAAATGAACGCAATAGGAGTAACGATCATTGTTTCTATGGTTAGTCCGAACATAGCATTTAAAGGCACAAGCTTTTTAAGCAAACCATAAGAACCAAAGCTTAAGGCAAGTAACAAGGCCACCCAAGGAACTGAACCAAAATGGAGAGTCATGTAGAGCACACCGCTAGCCGCTAAAATAAATGCGATCCACTGCGGTTTAGAAAAAGTCTCTTTCAGTACGATCATACCGAGCAGAATGCTTACTAACGGATTGATATAATAGCCAAGACTCGCTTCCACTACGTGGTTATTGTTGACGGCCCATATGTAGGTAAGCCAGTTGAGACTGATAGTGAATGAAGCGAGTGTTATCCCAATCAGACTCCGTTTATTCGCCCAAACTCGTTTCGATTCAGCAATAAGCGGTTTCCATTTATTAAGAGTGGTGACGACAGCAAGCATAAACACAAAAGACCAGACGATTCGGTTAGCTAAAATTTCAAACGCGGGGAGCTGCTGAAGTAGTTTCCAATAGATTGGAAGGAATCCCCAAATAATATAAGCGCCTGCCGTGTAAAGAATACCCAGTTTACTATCATCTGCCATAAGCATAATCCTTTCATGGTGAACAATATGTGATGAAGTCATTTTAAGCTAATTTAATAATAATTGGAAAGAAAAAGGTTTCCACAAAAAAAGAGCGCCTGCTAAGCGCTCTTTCTAATGATGATCAGTTGATTCTTCAAATGCTTCTGGATCATCAGGGATAATATAAGTTTCTCTAGTGTTTTCAAGGGATAGTTTTTCGAGGGGGTGTTTGGCCGGTCCTTCCATGACCGCACCATCATAAGAAAAACGTGATCCGTGACAAGGACAATCCCATGTGTGTTCACCACTGTTCCACTCTACTTCACAGCCCAAGTGAGTACAGGTCGTATCCAATAGATGAAGCTCACCTTCCTCATCTTTAAAGGCTCCCGCTCGTTTGCCTTCAAATTGGATAACAGCTCCTTCGCCTTTTTTCAAATCCCGTGGTTCCTTATCCACTAATTCAACCTTACCCTCAACTAAATGAGCTGCGACATTTAAATTGTTGGAAAGAAATCGTTTCAAACTTGGGTCGCCCTTGAACCGAGAAGGAGTAAAGACGGAATGATACTCCGATTCACGTTCCATAATGTAATCGGTAATCAATTTTCCTGCCACCGTACTGTTTGTCATTCCCCATTTTCTAAAGCCTGTGGCTAAGAAAACCCGTCTATCATTCATCGTGACAGGTCCAATGTATGGGACCTTATCTAACGTAATTAAGTCCTGTGCAGACCATTGGAATAATTTATTCTTGATCCCAAATGTACGAGCCGCATACTCTTCAAGAGCTTTATAGTGTGAAGACATATCGGCTCCCTCTCCAGTACGATGACTTTCACCACCGATCAGCAAAATGTTTTTGTCGTCGAATGTTGCAGATCGTATTGAACGTTTAGGGTCATCAATGGATAAATACATACCGTTGTCCCATTCTTTTTCAGGCTCGATAGCGATCGCATAAGAGCGCTCTGCATACATTCTGCTAAAATACATACCTTTTTTATCATTAAAAGGAAAATGGCTACAGGAAATAAGGTATTCGCTGGTCACGGTAGCTCCATTTCCTGTTTCGATCTCAATATTATCTCCTTCTTTTACTTGGACTGCTTTCGTATGTTCATAAATCTTACCGCCCATCGCCACAATCTCATCCACTAAATGGGACAAATAATGCAAAGGATGAAATTGAGCCTGATTACGCATACTCAGAACTCCCGATGTTTCTGTATCAAAAGGAAGTTCGTTCAAATGTTCACCCGCTATATCAAGTCGTTCGTAGGCCTGCTGTTCTTTTTTGATTTTTTTAGCACCTTTTTCTGTGGTAGCGAAAATATAGGCATCTTCACGTGTCCAATCACACTTAATGGAATGATCGTTTATATGTTTCTCAATCCATGCGATCGCGTCTTCCTGGGCTTGATAATAGAGCGCAGCCCCTTCTTCACCAAAGTGTTCGATGAGTTCGTGATAGATAAGCCCATGTTGGGCCGTTACTTTTGCGGTAGTATGGCCGGTTGTCCCGTTGAACAGCTCGTCAGCTTCCAGCAGGGTAACTTTTTTTCCTTCCTTAGCCAGCATGTAGGCTGTTGTTATTCCAGTGATTCCGCCCCCCACGATAGTAATCGGCGTGGAGGTGGATTGCTTTAGTGGTTCAAATGTGGGAAGCTTTGTATCTTCTCTCCACATAGGTTCAGGTTTTGTCCAATGCATGTAGATCCTCCTTGATGGCTTTTGTATCAGTTTGTCCTATCCTATCTTTTTCATGTAAAAGATCTGGTGGGTCTCTATGTTTAAGCTCACGTTTACAGATTGCAATCAAGGGAAAAGTATAGATAGCTTTTTTTAATTACAGAAAGGTTTTGATGATATGTTCAAAAAACTATTTGGTGGAAATAAAAGTGTAGAAGAACAATTTGTAGCTCCCTTAACAGGAAAAGTGGTTTCTTTGGATGATGTACCAGATCCAGTTTTCAGTCAGCGAATGATGGGCAACGGTGTAGCTGTTGAACCTACAGATGGAAAAGTAGTCAGCCCGATAGCTGGAGAGGTGGTTCAAGTATTTCCAACGAAACACGCCGTGGGCATTAAAACGAAGTCCGGCGTAGAAGTGCTCGTTCATATTGGGCTTGAAACAGTCTCGATGGAAGGAGAAGGTTTTGAAGGGCATGTCAGCGCTGGTGATCGTGTCCGGCCGGGAGACCCCTTAATCACGTTTGATATGGATCTTGTTAATGAGAAAGCTAAAAGTACAACAACACCGGTTATTATTACTAATTTTGATGAAGTGGTCGAACATTTTGAACCGTCGTATAATGAAACAGCAACTGCTGGAGAAACAGGCATCATGACAGTGAAAACAAAATAAACGAGTGATGAAGACAGTCTAGGGGAGCCCCTAGGCTTCTTTCTGTTTCAAGCGGATCCTGATAGGCTTGTCATAACGGAAAAAATAATTTAATCTGCAAATGCAGAAAAGCTTAGGACGGATTTGATCACCCCAAATACTTAGAAGGCTTGGAGGAATAACATGAACACTAAAGATAGGGAATTACGAAATAAAGCTGCAGCGGCTATCGAAGAGAAGGAGGAACGGGTCAATCAGGACCACTATAGACTAAGTTACCACCATATGCCGCCAGTTGGTTTACTAAACGACCCAAATGGTTTAGTTCAATGGGACGGTGTTTTTCATTTGTTTTATCAATGGATGCCTTTTCATACAGGACACGGTGAGAAGTTCTGGGGGCATTATACATCAAAGGATTTTGTGAATTGGAAACAACAGCCACTTGCACTGGCACCTTCTGATTCGTTCGATAAAGATGGCTGTTATTCTGGCAGTGCAGTGGTTCATGAGGATAAATTGTATCTCTTTTATACGGGAAATGTAGTGAATGAACAGGGCAAACGAGAATCCTATCAATGTATGGCTGTATCAGAAGATGGCATTCATTTTGATAAAAAGGGGCCTGTCATCCATCTCCCCGAAGGATATACGGCTAATTTCCGGGATCCGAAAGTATGGAAAAAAGAGGGCATCTGGTACATGGTGATTGGTGCACAAAATAAGGAGAGTCAGGGTAAGGCAGTCCTGTTTAGGTCAGAAGATTTAACAAATTGGGTTTTGGTTGGAAATATTACTGGTTCCTATCAACATAAGCTTGGGGATTTCGGCTACATGTGGGAATGCCCGGACTTTTTCGAATTAGATGGTCAAGAGGTACTTATGGTTTCTCCTCAAGGCTTGCAAGCTGCTGGGATGGAATATAATAATCGTTATCAGAGTGGTTATTTTACAGGCACGCTGGACTATGAACGTGGCGATTTTAAACATGCTGATTTTAAGGAACTGGATCACGGCTTTGAATTTTATGCGCCTCAAACAACTATTGATGAGAAGGGCCGGCGAATTCTTTTTGGATGGATGGGCGTTCCTGATCAATACGAAGAAGCACATCCTACGATTGACCACCACTGGATTCATTGTTTAACCATTCCTCGGGAGCTGCAGTGGGATGGAAGTCAGGTGGTCCAGAAGCCATTGGAAGAGCTTAAGGAAATGCGGGAATCCGTTTTACTGCATTCTGATATTACCATTGAGAATGACCAGAAAGGTGTGCGTGGTGTTGGAGGGAATGCGGTAGAAATTCAACTTGAATTTGAACATATTG
Organism: Halobacillus ihumii; assembly: GCF_902726645.1. NCBI lineage: Bacteria > Bacillati > Bacillota > Bacilli > Caryophanales > Bacillaceae > Halobacillus > Halobacillus ihumii. The sequence goes on along the minus strand of NZ_CACVAO010000001.1, from coordinate 1,656,815 downwards.
AAGAGCAGTTCGCTCTGGAACTGTTTCATTATGCAGCTTTCAGCTACCAGAAAATAGAAGGAATTCTAACATTATCACGACCTCACCTGGAGGATAAAAGTAAAACAGAATTTCGACGGGTTAAACTTAACGGTGAATTAAATCAGCTTTGGCTATTCATTGACCATTCCACACTTGAGATTTTTGTCAATGGAGGAGAAGAGGTGTTTACATCAAGAATCTTCCCTCAGAAAGGGAATGACGCTGTCCTCTTCACCTCATTAGGTGCCAGCACATTCTCCATAGAACAATGGAAGCTAAACGGATATACGTATTCTTAATAGCCTAATATGGGTATAACTTCCACCTCAGGTCATCCAAATTTTGGATGACCTGAGGTGTTATTAAGACATTTTTTTTGCGTATATAATATAGCGTTTGGGAGCGTTTCCGATGAAGCTGAAGGGATAGCAGGTTGTGAGGACTAAGGTTTCTTCTGGATAGGTGGAGTGAATGACTGTTCGATCTTCAGCAGGTACAATCCTTGAGTGACTCATTTGATAAGTGTACGTACCATCCGCCATTTTGATAATAAAGTCATCGCCTGCTTCGAGTTGACCAAAGCGGCGAAAAACAGTGTCCCGATGACCTGAGAGCACAATTTGGTCATTATGACCAGGGAGACTGGTAGATGAGACATGGCCTACTCCTTTTTCAAGAGAATCCTCATCTGCTCCAGAAATGATGGGGAGGACCGCCTTTAAGGCAGGTATTTTCAAAACACCAATTGATTGATTTGAGGGAAGGCGCTCGGTTCGCTGGTTATCTAAGCTTTTATTCTGGATAGAAGGTGAAGAACCATCAGATTGTCCTTTGTCTGATGAAGAGCTGGTTGCTGCATTGGAGTTCTGATTAACGAGCAGCTGGGCTTCTTCAAGTGCATTGGACTGCAGCAGTGATGATTGATACAGGGAGTTACCGGCATAAATGATTATAGAAAGTCCAGCCAGCAATAAAAGTAAGGCTAGTTTTTTAAACATAAATCCTTCCCCCTTCTCATTTGTTTCATTATAGAGAACAAAGACTTTTAATGAAAGTTGTGTAATTTAGTGTGAAACGATGATATACATAGTAAATAGAAGAATGATGTTCTTTAAAACGAATAAAAGCTATTTTTTGACTGTTTTATATTTTGTTAATACCTTATATAATAATCTAAAGTTCTTTATTACGAACGATAAGACAGAAGGAAGGAGGGTATGAATCGCGAATGGTAAAAACCTGGAGGCGTGTCTGTGCTGTTTGTTTTTCGATTATGTGTCTACTTGTTTTTTCTGATGCCGTGCAAGCTGCTGAAGAAGAAAAAGAAATAAATATCGGTACATCCCCAGAAACAATTTTGTTTGAGGTAAGTAATCTAAAACCGGGAGATACGATGACGAGAGAAGTGAAGATCTCGAATTTAGGAACTAGGGACTTTACCTATAGCACAATATCTGAATTTACAGGAGGATCAGAAAAATTACTCCGAGCACTACGATTAAAGGTTACGGATCAAACTGGTATGCAAGTATATGCTGGCTCAGTAATGGAATTATCTGAACTGGATAAAAGATCCTTGAAAGTTTCCGGGGAGGACCAATTGACTCTTACAGTGAAGATGCCTTTTGAGTTAGGAAATGACTATCAAGGGCTCGCAGGAAGGTTTGAGATCAGGTTTTCCGCAGACGGAGCTGATAACCTTGCAGGAGCACAAAATCCGGAGAAGGCGGACCAGCCGCCGGTTGGGTTTTCTGGAATCGGACTTCCGGATACAGCCACGCCGCTATATAATATCCTTCTGCTTGGTTTGGTCATGGTCTTGATGGGGTCTGGTTTATATGTCGTTCATTATGTGAGAAATCATAGAACAGAGTAAGATTCCCCTCTCTCCATATAGGTAATTGTGATAAAATGGAGATAAGATATATGTACGAGGGAGTCGTTAACATGAGTGAATCTAAGCTGAAAGCAAATGAACGCAGAGATCATATATTAACTTTATTAAAGGAACAGGATGAACCTCTTACAGGAAGTTCCATTGCCAAAGAAATGAACGTGACGAGGCAGGTGATTGTGGGGGATGTTTCCCTGTTAAAAGCTAGTGGCGAGCCCATTGTAGCCACAAGTCAAGGGTATGTTTATTTAACAAAAATGAATCCAGCTCCCGCGTATAAGCGTACAATTGTTTGCTGTCACTCTGCTGATCAAACCGAAGAAGAATTGACGATCATGGTTGATCACGGGGTGAAGATAGAAGATGTAGTCGTAGAGCATCCGGTTTATGGTGATCTAACAGCTCGATTAAACATTTCAAATCGCCGTGATGTTCAACGCTTTATAGAGCAGGTCGGCTCCACAAATGCAGCATTTTTACTTGAATTGACAGGCGGAATTCATACACATACTATCTCGGCAGACCATATCGAAGCGTTAGATGAAGCAGAACAGGAACTTGCTGAGAAGGGGATTTTATTAGGAAAATGAATAGGCGTACAATAGAGGCTGACTCGTCATGAGTTATGCCTCTTATTTTGTGGAGGCGTGAAGAGAGTGTCATTCTTGTTAGCTTCCTTCCGCTTTTCTTGTTTAGGTCATATACTGAAATGTGCTATAGTTAATATTCAATAGTGTTATCAGGAAGGTGGGGATGAGGTGATTTTTCTCCCTTACGTGTTAAGTGTAATCCTCATATTGAACGTGCTTTTGGCACTGGCTATTATCTTCCTTGAACGCCGGGATGCAAGCTCAACTTGGGCCTGGTTGATGGTTCTCCTCTTTATTCCAATTGCAGGATTTTTTCTGTATTTAGTATTTGGAAGAAAATTAAGTAAAAAAGAAATCTTTACTTGGGATAAGAAGAGTCGTCTAGGGCTTTTGACAGCGGTCCAGGACCAGCTCCGTTCTATTAAGGATCATACGTTAAAAGTTTATCATGAGGATATCGTTCCATATGAAGATTTAATCTATATGCAATTGAAAAATAATGATGCATTGCTCACCCAAAATAATGAGGTTGAGATTTTTACCGATGGGCAGAAAAAATTCCATGCATTACTTGAAGATCTTGAACAAGCACAGGAACACATCCATCTTCTTTACTACATTGTCCGTGATGATCAGTTAGGGCAGCGGCTGGCCGATGTCCTTGTTAGAAAAGCAGAACAAAATGTAGAAGTGAAGCTGTTGTATGATGATATGGGCTCGAGGAAATTAGGACGTAAATATATTAGAAGAATTGAGGAAGCAGGGGGGATGGTGGAGTCCTTCTTCCCGCCGCTGATTCCTAAACTGAATATGAAAATAAATTACCGAAATCACCGTAAGCTGGCCATTATCGATGGGAAGATTGGTTATATCGGCGGGTTTAATATAGGTGATGAATATTTAGGGTATAGTAAACGGTTTGGATACTGGCGAGATACGCACGTTCGTCTGGTAGGCGGGGCTGTTAATAATATGCAGACTCGATTTATTTTAGACTGGAACCATGCCTCAAGGGATGACATTTTCTACGATGAACGCTATTTTCAAGCAGATGGTGAAGGCGATGTGGGTGTCCAAATCATCTCAAGCGGTCCAGATTCAGACTGGGAACAGATCAAGAATGGATATATTAAAATGATTATGTCTGCTAAAGAATATGTCTATATCCAGACACCTTATTTCATTCCTGATGATAGTTTGCTGGATGCCATGAGAATTGCAGTTTTATCAGGTGTTGATGTGCGCATTATGATTCCTAATAAACCAGACCACCCTTTTGTTTATTGGGCCACATATTCCAACATTGGTGAATTGTTAAAGGCTGGAGCTACTGTTTACATTTATCAAAAGGGCTTCTTGCATGCGAAAACCCTTGTAGTGGACGGCAATATCGCTTCAGTGGGTACAGCCAACATCGATGTACGCAGTTTCCGGTTAAATTTTGAAGTAAATGCCTTTTTATATCATCCAAAAATTGCACATGTGTTAGCAGACCGTTTTCATGAAGATATTACCGATTCAACTGAATTGACCTTTAAATTATATAAGAATCGCTCAACGTGGGTTAAATTTAAAGAAGCGATAGCAAGACTGTTATCTCCTATTCTATAGAGGCGCAGCTGTCGATCAAGGTGAAAAACGAATACTTTAAAGTTCTGAGCTGATAATCAGAACATAAAAAAAGGACCTGTGCTTCTAGTCACAGGTCCTTTTCTAGAGAGAGGTTAAATTTATATTTTATCGGGAGGAAAGTTCGAGTGAAACTTTCATTGGTTCACCATTTCGGTAAACGGTCATTTCTACCTGTTCGCCAATCTTAGCTTCCTTATATAGGTATTGGCGTAAACTCATGAGCGATTTTACTTTCTCGTCGTCAATCTTTGTAATCACGTCATACTTTTGTAGATTAGCATCAGCTGCAGGAGTCCCCTGCTCTACACCGGCAACAATAACACCATGCTGGACGCTGCCTGGCAAGTTCAATTCTCTTTCAAGAATGGGACTCGGAACTTCACTTACATCCTTCAGGGATACACCCATGTAAGGTCGCTGCACGCTTCCTTGAGATTCTAGGTCTTTAATTACTGGTTTGACCACACTCATCGGAATAGCGAAGCCGATGCCTTCTACTTCTTTTTTAGCGATCTTCATAGAATTAATTCCTATGACTTCACCTTGAAGATTAACCAGTGCCCCGCCGCTATTTCCTGGGTTAATAGCAGCATCGGTTTGAATCACTTCGGTTTGCCAGTCTGGCTGTTGGTCTCCGTTAATATCTACTGGAATATCACGGTTAAGACCACTGACAATTCCTTTAGTGACTGAACCAGCGAATTCCATGCCAAGCGGGTTACCGATTGCTATGGCTGTTTGGCCAACCTCTACGTCTTCGGATGACCCTAGTTCTGCAACCCCTTCAACATGTTCGCTATCTATTTGTAAAACGGCTAGGTCTGTTAGTGGGTCACTGCCTTTCAATTCGGCTTTTACTTTTGTACCATCACTTAAAATCACTTCAATTTCAGAAGCATTGGCTACCACATGATGGTTGGTCACAATATAAGCTTGATCGCCGTCTTTCTTGTATATGACCCCAGATCCAGTGCCGGCTTTTTGTAAACCGCGGGGACTTTCCTGAATATTGCTTACAGCTACAACAGACTCTTCTGTTTCATCGACAGCCTGCGTTACGGCTTCCTGAGTTTTACCTAGCTGTAACTCATCAGCCTGGGCAGTAGGTTTACTCGTATTGATGTTTATCGAGATCCCCTGCCATTGGAATACAGTTGTTATAAAAAACACGGCTATAATAGCTCCTAATACTCCATAAGCTAAACCGGATCGTTTGTAGTGCTGTTTGGTTTTTTTATTGTTCTCATCATTCATGTTTCTAATGACCCCTTTCTTAGGAAAAATAAGAGAGAGTAGAGTATGGAATTACTGTAGCGATGAATTTAGATAACGAACTGATTCCCTCTTGCAACTTTTATTCTACGGATGAGTTATGGCATGACTTTGGAGTAAATGTGGAAAAAGTGTGTAAAAGAGGTTCTCTTCGTAAAAGTATGCGAAAATGTAGAAAAGCCTTGATCGTAAGGAGTGAAAATAATATGGATCAATCAATTGGCTTAGTCGAAGATGATGCCAATATCCGCGACATTGTCACAGGCTACTTAATGAAAGAAGGGTTTAAAGTCAAGGCACTGGAAACAGCGGAAGCAGCATGGGAACTGTTTGAAGAGGAGCCGCCTGACTTATGGGTGCTTGATCTAATGCTTCCCGGTATGGATGGCTATGAATTTTGTAAAAAAGTAAGACAGACATCAGAGGTGCCGATTGTCATTATTTCAGCGAAGGATGAAGAGGTTGATAAAATTCTAGGCCTTGAGTTAGGCGGCGATGATTATTTAACGAAACCTTTCAGCCCGAGGGAATTGGTTGCACGAGTAAAGCGGCATTTGAAACGATGGGAAGTTATGAAACCAGAGGAGGAAGGTTCATCTGAACTTATTCAAGCTCATGAGCTTACCTTAAATGACGCCGAGCGAAGTGCTTACTTTCAAGGGGTGGAAATTGAGGTGACGACAAAGGAGTTTGAAATGTTAAAGATCCTGGCAGAACAGGAAAACCGTGCTTTTAGCAGGGAGGAACTACTTGTTCAGGTTTGGGGCGATGATTACTTCGGCAGTGACCGGGCCGTCGATGATTTGGTCAAGCGGCTTCGTAAAAAAATGAAAGACCTTCCATTAGAAACGGTCTGGGGACATGGCTATCGATTAAGATCAAATAGGGGGTCATCATGAGGCTCCTTTATCAGCTCAATGCAGCATTTACTGCGATTATAATTATCATAATGTCGCTTACGGCTTTCTTCATCTATTCTTTGTTAATGGACTTGCTTGTGCAGGATGAATTAAGACAGCTGGAAGGGCGCGCTGAAGTACTAAGAAATATTGCCAATGAGCAGAATCCGTCAGAGCGAGTGGCACAACTGTCGCAATTTATTCAGGACAGTAATTTTCCTATAGTGTTATTTGATCGTTACGGAGAAGAAGTCTTATTCAGTACACTTCCAGCTGAAACCGCTCAAAAATGGGTTGAAAATTATGACGGCGATCTCATTGAGGAAGAAGTGTGGGAAGGTCATCAAGGTGAAAGTTATGTTGTATATGATTTAGGTTTTGCGCCTAGCAGGAGCGGGATGATCTTAGTGATTGCGACTCCGCTGGATGATTTGCAAGTTGTACAAACTATATTTGCAGGGCGAATGATTGGTGTCTTCTTTATAGGATTGATGCTTGCCATCATTATGGGTTACTTTTTAACTAAAAAACTCGTAACTCCGCTTACGCGTTTGAAGCAAGAAGTGAAGAAAATTGAGAAGCGGCAGTTTTCTCAAGTTCAGCCGGTAAAATCGAGTGGTGAAATAAAAGAGGTTGAACAGAGCGTTCGTCAAATGGCTCATGAATTGGAACGTTATATTACCTCACAAAAGCAGTTTTTCCAAAACGCTTCCCATGAATTAAAAACCCCGTTGATGTCCATTCAAGGATATGCGGAAGGGATACGTGACGGAGTTTTTGAAAAGGATGCAGCTGATAAAGGGCTGACGGTTATTGTAAGTGAGACAGAACGTCTAAAAAAGATTGTAAATGAAATGATCTTGTTAGCGAAACTTGATAGCGATGAAGATGTGTATCACCCGCAAGCAACAAATGTGATTGATGTCATTACGCAAGCGAAGGATCGCTTAGTCCCCCTTGCAAAGGAAAGGGATATCGAATTACGCCTCGAATCAGATGAGGCATTTCATACGTTTGTGGACAGAGAACGCATTCTTCAGGCCTTAATTAATATGATTGGAAACGGAATTCGTCATGCCAATCATGAAGTTATTCTGCGTTCATACGTTGAAGGAGATGTACTGCGAATTCTGGTGACGGATGATGGAGATGGTATACCAGAAGAGCTTCTGCCGCAACTGTTTGAACGGTTTATTAAAGGGAAACAAGGGGAAACGGGGCTAGGATTGGCCATTTCCCGGGCGATTGTCCAGCGCAGCGGTGGAACAATCCATGCCTATAATAATAAGGAGCAAAACGGGGCAACCTTTGAAATGAAATTAACAAAAAGGATGTCATCATTGAGAAGTGATATAATAGAGGAAGGGAACGATTCCAGAAAGAAAGAGAGGGATGACAATGGAAGCGAAACCTTGCATTGATTCATTAGCCGTAAAGAATTCACACGTACTCCCACCAGATACAAATAGCCATGGCACTTTATTTGGAGGAAAACTGATGGCTTATATCGATGATGTGGCAGCGATTGCCTCTGTCCGTCATTGCCGCAAGCCGGTTGTAACAGCATCTACCGATTCAGTAGACTTTCTACAACCTGTATTTGAAGGGGATACGATTTGTTTAGAAGCCTTTGTAACTTGGACGCACAACACCTCTATGGAAGTGTTTGTTAAAGCGATTACGGAAAATTTACTGACCGGTGAAAGAAAAGTATGTACGACAGCGTTTCTTTCAATGGTTGCTGTTGATGAACATAATCAGCCGACTCCGGTCCCGCCTGTATATCCGGAATCAAAGGAAGAAAAATGGCTCCATGAAGGCGCAGCTAAACGCCGTGAACAGCGGAATTTAAGAAGAAAAGAATCCAAGGAACTGGCTGAACTATTTGGAACAGGATTACCTTGGAAGAAGGAAGAGTAACTGGAAAAACGTTATATCCATTTGTAAACCATGGTGAGTTCACCATGGTTTTATTGGTGTTTTGTAACGTTTTGACGTTTAAAAAAGGTGATTTGACTATATTTCCTCTCATGCTATACTTGTTCATGCGCAAAAAGCGTTTTTTCTATTTTCAATCAATTTATCTGTACATAGTTTTATTTCTTTTGTAAGTGTTAACTTCATCATCGGAGCGTTTACGAAAGGAGATCAAATTACGTACAATCAACAAATGTTCGGACAATAATAAAAACAGGAGGAAGCATATGTCTTCACAAGCCAGACTTCCAAAGTTGACTGAAGTCGCATTATTTTTCGTTATCTTTTTAGCGATTATATTTTCATTTATAATGTTTTTTGAACTACCTATTCAGCTGGCTCTTTTTATCTCATGGTTTATTATTATCGGATTTGGATTAAAACTTGGCCATACATACGATGATTTACAAGGTGCCATTACAAATGGAATTTACAATGGTCTAGAGGCTGTATTGATTCTTATTTCAGTCGGGGCGTTAATTGGCTCATGGATTGCTGGAGGGGTTGTGCCAAGCCTTATTTATTACGGACTGGAAGTTATTCACCCAAGTATTTTTCTCCTTGCCACATTAATCATTTGCGCCATTACGTCCCTGGCTACGGGTACTTCATGGGGGACTGCCGGAACCGCAGGGATTGCCATGATGGGCATCGGGAACGCACTTGGCATTCCGTTACCAATGGTTGCTGGTGCAGTTTTATCCGGTTCTTATTTCGGGGATAAATTGTCACCGTTATCAGACAGTACGGTATTGGCTGCATCAATGGCAAAAGTGAATGTCATCTCACATATTCGTTCGATGATGTATGTCAGCGTTCCAACGTTTATCATTACTGCCGTGTTATTTACATTGGCTGGATTTATGTATGTAGATGGAAATGCTGATCTAAGCCAAACTGAGAATGTGATGAATGCTTTAAAAGCTAATTTTAATATAGCTTGGTACATTCTAGTTCCTGCATTTGTAGTCATTGGATTGCTTGTTATGAAGAAGCCTTCTATTCCTACGATTTCGCTTGGAGCCTTATTCGGTATTATTTGGGCAATCATTTTCCAAGGGATGGCTCCTGTGACAGCCATTAATACGGCCTATGCAGGGTTTAGTGTGGACTCAGGCGTTGACTTTATTGATAACCTCCTAAATCGCGGCGGAATTACAAGTATGCTAGATATTGTCTTGCTTATTGTGCTCGGACTTGGTTTTGGCGGAATGTTAAACCATATTGGCGCCCTCCAAGTTATTGTTAATCGATTTGAGAAGTTTATGACGAACGCAGGAAGGTTGACCGCTTCTACTGTATTCGTAGGCTTTTTAGGAAATCTCATTGGTTGTGCGATGTACGTTTCCTTAATTTTAACACCTAAGGTTGTTGAGAATCGTTATGATGATTTAGACATTGACCGTACAGTACTTTCGCGAAATACGGAGTCTGGGAGTACGTTGACGTCCGGAATGGTACCGTGGTCAGATAATGGCATATATATGTCAGCTGTCCTAGGCGTGTCAACGCTATCGTACTTGCCCTTTATGTGGTTAAGCTTCATATCTATTATTATAACGGTTATTTATGGCTATACCGGGAAATTCATATGGTATAACAGCGAAAAAGGTGAAGCGAAATAAACGTGAATATATGGGTTATTTCCAGGCGTCAAGGGAATGAAAGTTTGGCGCAGATCAACCAAGTGAAAAAAACTTTTTATCCAAATGAGCCTCAGAAACGTTTTTAAAACGTCCTGGGGCTTTTTAAATGGTGTATATCAGGCGCTTCCGTTTTTCTTGTATGATAAAATGGGGGTTAGTTTGTTAGATAAAGGGTGAGCGAAATATGAGCATTTTATCTGTTGAGCAATACAGTAAAAGTTATGGCGATAAACAGCTGTTTACCGATCTATCGTTTACCATTTCAAACCAGCAGCGCATTGGTTTAATTGGTGTTAACGGTACAGGGAAATCTACGCTGCTAAAGTCGATCGCAGGGATAGAATCGGCGGATACAGGAACAACACAGCATGCGAAAGGTTTTACCGTAGAATATTTGCCTCAGGATCCAGAGTTAGATGCAGACAAAACGGTGTTAGAGCAAATCTATTTTGGTGACTCTGAGATCATGGTTGCGATTAGGGAATATGAACGCGTGTTGCAGCGTCTTCAAGACAATCCTGAAGATCAGCACGTACAGAATCAGTTGTTAACCTATCAACAGCGTATGGATGAGACAGGTGCGTGGGAGGCAAATACGAGGGCGAAGACGATTTTGACGAAGCTTGGAATAGTTGATTTTAATAAGGCGATTCAGGAACTTTCTGGAGGTCAGCGCAAAAGAGTAGCCTTGGCTAAGGCATTAATTCAGCCGGCTGATCTTTTGCTGCTTGATGAACCTACGAACCACTTAGATAATCAGACTATTGAATGGCTAGAGGAATACCTGGCTCAATATAAGGGTTCATTAATGGTTGTTACCCACGACCGTTATTTCCTAAATCGGGTAACGAATCTTATTTATGAGCTCGACAATGGCACGTTGTACACTTACGAGGGGAATTACCAAACGTTCCTCGAGAAAAAGGCGGAGCGTGAAGAGCGGGAACGTCAAGCTGAACAGAAGCATCAAAACACGTTAAGGAGAGAACTTGCCTGGCTTAAGCGGGGAGCTAAAGCCCGTTCAACTAAGCAGAAGGCGAGGAAACAGCGTGTAGAAGCTATGCAGGAACAAACATTCAACAATGATAAACAAGATGTTGATATGGCTATTGGCTCTACCCGGCTGGGAAAGCAGGTTATCGAGTTAAAAGACATCTCCCATTCCTTCGCGGAAAAGCAAATTATTAATCAGTTTGATTATTTAGTGGTTCCTGAAGAGAGGTTAGGGATCATCGGTCCGAATGGTTCAGGTAAAACAACTTTATTAAATATAATGGCGAGGCGTATTAATCCTGACCATGGAGAGCTTACGATTGGTTCTACGGTTAAAATTGGCTATTATACACAGGATCATGAGGAGATGGACGAATCATTAAAGGTCATTGAATATATAAAAGAAGTTGCTGAAGTAATTTCTACAGCGGACGGTGAGCAAATCACGGCCGAGCAGATGCTCGAACGGTTCCTTTTTCCAAGACCACAACAGTGGACCTATATTAAACGTCTTTCCGGCGGGGAACGACGCAGGCTTTATTTACTGCGTGTATTGATGAGCGAGCCGAACGTTCTCTTTCTCGATGAGCCTACGAATGATCTTGATACCGAAACCTTAAGCGTTCTTGAAGGATATTTGGAACAATTCCCTGGTGTAGTCATTACCGTTTCGCACGATCGCTATTTCTTAGATCGAGTCGTTGATAAACTGTTGGTATTTGAAGGAGAAGGGGTCATTGAATCCTTCTATGGAAATTATTCAGAACTTATTGAACAAAGACAGGTCTCGAAAAAGGAAGAAACGAAGTCAGAGAAAAGTGAACCCTCTGTCCAGGAACAAACCCGCAGATCGAACCGTAAGCGTAAATTGTCCTACCGGGAGAAACAAGAGTGGGAGACAATTGAAGATGACATTACAGCCATCGAAGAAGAAATCGAGGCTATTGACGGAAAAATTGCTGATGCAGCAAGTGACTATAATAAAGTTGAGGAATTATATCAAACCAAGCAGGACTTAGAGGATAAACTGGAAACGAAAATGAATCGTTGGGAGGAGCTTTCCTTAATTATAGAAGATGCAACAGAATGACATGCGCAAAAGTCCCTATTTTTATAATAATAGGGACTTTTGTGTTTTTTTGTTGAATAAAGGGGAATGGTTCTGTGAAGTAAAAATAATGTTTACAGAGGAAGGTGAGTGAACATGAGCTCAATGCAAGAGGAATTTATGAATATGACTAGTAAATTACCTGAATTGATTCTTGCTTTGGTGGTATTGCTTCTTGGCTATATCATCGCTAAGGCTGTTGAAGGAGCAGTTAGAAAGGGTCTCCAGAAAACAAAATGGGATGATAAGCTTTTTGGTGAGGGAGAAAAGAGAAGTGCAAATAGCTCAAGTGAAACGATCATAAGTAAAATTGCGTTCTGGATCATTATGATCTTTGCTTTTGTATGGTTCTTCAACATTCTTAGCTTAAATCTGCTGGCGGAACCACTCGTCTCTATGCTCTCATCCATTACAGGTGCTATTCCTAATATAATCAAAGCAGGTATCATTTTATTAGTTGCCTGGTTGGTAGCTACTGTAGTGAAGAGGTTAATTGAATCTGGCGGACGCAAAGTAAATGCGAACAAAATGCTAGTTAAAACAAAAGCTGTTGATCATGAAGAAGCAGGAAACAAAGCAATTGATACAGCTGGTCAAGTCGTCTTTTATTTAATCTTGCTTATCTTTTTACCAGCAGTACTTGGTGCTCTAGACATGGAAGGTATCAGCGAACCGTTCGCTGGCATGTTAAATAGTATTCTATCATTTATACCTAAGCTTTTTGCTGCGGCATTAATCGTTCTGATCGGATGGGTGATTGCTCGTCTAGTCAGTAATATCCTAAGTAATTTCCTGAAGAGTATTGGTACTGAAAAACTGACGGAGAAGCTCAAATTGAACCGTGTATTTCAAGGAACAACGGTTTCTGATGTAATTGGAACCATTGCGTTTGTCTTAATTATGATACCAGTAACCATTTCAGCCCTTGAAACTCTTGATATTAGAGGCATATCTGAACCAGCAATTAGTATGTTAAATGATATTCTGACAATGCTGCCTGAAATTGCAACAGCGATTGTATTCATCTTGGCAGGTATAATGATCGGTAAAGTGTTGAAAGATATTGTCGTTTCCATTCTGAATCGCGTTGGATTTAACGGATTAATGAACCGAATGGGGCTTGGGCGCCTGGATGATAATGATCAAGTGCCATCCCTTTCTGAGTTTGTTGGTTATATTGTTCAGATTTTAATTGTTTTCTTATTCGTTGTGGAAGCAATGCAAATACTCAACCTTGAATTTATGGTTGATCTAGCTACAGGCGTAGCTGCCTATTTACCTTCTGTACTAGCAGCGATCCTTATTCTTGGCTTCGGATTATGGTTAGCGAATTTGACGGCCAAGTTATTAGGAGGTCTGCTTCGAAATTCATCAGGCTCTCCCCACGTACTAAACCTGATCGCCAAGTATGCGATTATTGTTTTCGCCTTCTTTATGGCCCTTGATCAGCTGGGGATTGCAGATTCTATTATTAATGCAGCCTTTATCCTGATTCTGGGAGGAGTCGCTTTAGCATTTGGCTTATCCTTTGGTTTAGGAGGACGCGAGCACGCTTCCAAATATTTAGATAAAATGGACAGGAAACTTAGTAAAGTAAAAGTGGACCACTCTCAACAACAAGACTCCCCAAATGATGACTATTCAAATGATCACTTTTAATCTTTAATATGATCCAATCACAGGCATTCCTGTGGTTGGGTCTTCTTTTTTGTATGAGGATAGGAATTGTGAAATAATGTATACGGATACATAACAACCAAGGGGAGGAAAACCGATGTTATTACCTAGTCAAGAACAATTAGAAAAGTATGCAGAGCTTGCCCTGCGTACAGGGGTGAACTTACAGAAAGACCAGAAGCTCATGATTAATTCAACAGTAGAAGGTGCACCATTTACTAGAATTGTAGCTAGAAAAGCCTATGAAATGGGCGCTGAAGATGTGCATATTGTCTGGGCGGATGACGAACTTACACGCCTTCGTTATGAGTATGCCGATGTGGAAACGTTAAAGGAAGTGCCTGACTGGCAAAGGGACATGTTTAGTTACTTCGGGGAAAAAGGGGCAGCTATCCTTTCCATCAGGTCTACAGATCCAGATCTGTTAAAAGGAATTGATGCTGGAAAGGTAGCAGCTGCAACTAAAGCTCGATCCGAAGCGATGACGAAATTCAGAGATTTTACAATGAATGATCGTATTCAGTGGTCAATCGTCAGCATCCCTATCCCGGCCTGGGCGCAAAAGATATTCCCAGGTGAGTCTGAAGAAAAAGCTGTAGAAAAATTGTGGGAGCAGATATTCAGTATTGTGAGAGTTGACAGGGAAGACCCTGTGGCTGCCTGGGAAGATCATAACCAGACGTTGATCAAAGCAAAGCAATTCCTCAACAAGAAAAAATATAGCAAACTTATTTACAAGGCTCCTGGGACTGATCTTGAAGTGGAACTGCCAAACAACCATATCTGGAAGGGTGGAGCTTCCCAAACCGTTGAAAGTAACGTACCTTTCAATCCCAATATGCCAACAGAAGAGGTGTTTACTGCACCGCATAAATACGGAGTAAACGGTCAAGTTTCAAGTACAAAACCTCTTAATTATGGAGGCAATGTGATCGATAATTTCACACTCACTTTTAAAGATGGTAAAGTAGTAGATTTTAAAGCAGAAGAAGGAGAAGAAACGCTGCAGCATTTGCTGGATACTGATGAAGGCTCCACCAGACTTGGGGAACTCGCTCTTGTCCCGCATGAATCACCGATTTCTCAATCCGGTTTAATCTTCTATAATACGCTGTATGATGAAAATGCCTCCTGCCATTTGGCATTAGGGAAAGCTTATCCGAACAACGTTGAAGGCGGATCTGACATGAGTGAAGAACAACTTGATCAAAGTGGTGTTAACCACAGCTTAAGTCATGTGGATTTCATGATGGGTTCAGATGAATTGGACATTGATGGTGTCCTTGAAGACGGAACTACGGAACCAGTGATGAGGAAGGGAAGCTGGGCCATCTCTTTTGAGTAAATTACTATGAAATAGCCTTCCTGAGAAAAGACGCTGAAATCAGCGTCTTTTTAAGTCTGTCGAGAAAGTCTAATGTTTTTCCAGGGATAAAGGCAGTGATGATATGGACAAGGATGTTTATCTGCGAAAAATCTTATATTACCGCGATAATTAAAATATATCAGCGATAATTTGAATATAACCGCGAATAGTTTTTATTTCAAAAAATAAGTGCGAGGAGACTGAGGAAAGTGAAGAAGCGGTGTCCAGCGGCTTTTTCATGAATCCTTATAATTCCCATATAATGATGAATAGGGGGATTGAAAAAATAAAAAGTAGGGTATAACACACGTACAGAGAATAAAAGGAGGCTTTTTCATGGTTGATATCGAAAGTGAACTTCCTGGATTTCAGTCAAACCCAAATACGCTTGGCAAGTGCAGCAGCTGTGGTAAGATGTTACGAACAAAACAAGAAGCCAAAATAACGATGTGTAAAGATTGCCAAAAGCGCCATCGTGACAAAGATCATGTGTTAGATGAAGAAAAGGATAAATAAGAATGAAAAAGACTGCAGTGAAGTGAAAACTGCAGTCTTTTTTTGGGTGAAAGCAGACTTTTCTTTACATAATACAATAATAGGTGGTAGAGTGTTGCAATGTGCGCAAAAAAACAAGATTAATGAATAAAGGAGTTCTGTATGAATGATAAACAAACCGGAAGAGTAGACTGGCCCGTTTTTATAATTAGCGGCGGTGCTTTACTGCTCTTTGTTATTTTAGCACTTATTAATATTACATGGATTGAAACCTTTGTCAGTAGAACCTTTGCCTGGTCAGTTACTTACTTTGGAGCATTCTGGCAGCTATTGATGCTAGCCACTTTCTTTGTTGGTATCTGGCTGGCATTTTCTAAATATGGAAAAATTAAAATGGGCGGAATCGACAAACCCGAAATAAGTTTATACAAGTGGTTATCGATTATTATGGCTACTTTATTAGCCGGAGGAGGTGTGTTTTGGGCCGCTGCAGAGCCTCTTTATCATTTTCTTACGGTTCCTCCATATCTGTCACAATCAGGAATTGAGGCTGGAACAAAAGCCGCTATAAATCCAGCACTGGCGCAAAGCTTTATGCATTGGGGATTTTTAGCTTGGGCGATATTAGGAACGATTAGTGCAGTCGTGATGATGTATGGTCATTATCACAAAGGTATGCCAATGAAGCCAAGAACGCTTCTTTACCCTATTTTTGGAGAAAACATCCGCCACAATTGGTTCGGAACACTTGTCGATGCTTTTTCTATCATTGCTGTGGCAGCGGGAACGATCGGTCCAATTGGCTTTCTTGGATTGCAAGCAAGTTATGGGCTTCAAGAAATATTTGGCATCCCTAACGAATTTGGGACTCAAGTTTTAATTATCATTGCCGTGGTTTTAATTTCGACAATATCAGCTGTAACGGGTCTGTATAAAGGGATTCAGTTTTTAAGCAGCTTTAATGTTCGCCTTGCACTAGGTCTGATGATTTTTATTGTGATTTTTGGTCCAGGAGGATTTATCATTGATCATTTCGTTTCGTCATTTGGGGTCTATATAGATCAGTTCATACCAATGAGCACATTCCGTGGTGATTCGGATTGGTTATCGCTATGGACCGTATTTTTCTGGGGATGGTTTATTGGCTATGGTCCTATGATGGCCATTCTGGTAAGCCGTATCTCCCGAGGCCGTACGATTCGTGAAATTATCGTAGCCATTTCCATTTTTGCACCAGTCATCTCTACTTTCTGGTTTACGATTCTTGGCGGATCGGGTATATTTTTTGAACTGCAAAATCCGGGATCAGTCTCTGAGGCATTGAATGCGGCAGGCAAACCCGCAGCAATGTTTGCTATTACTGAGCAACTTCCATGGGCAGCCATTATTTCTCCTTTGTTCTTACTACTAACGATTTTGTTTGTCGTAACGACAAGTGATTCAATGGCATATACGATTGCGATGGCTGTCACGGGTGAAGGGAACCCGAAAGTATGGCTTCGTGTTTTCTGGTCTGTAATTATGGGGGCTATTGCAGCGATCCTTCTAATTACAGGAGATAGTGGAATTACACAGTTGCAGAACTTTATTGTTGTTACAGCAGTCCCTGTATCTCTGTTATTATTGCCAATGATTTGGCTGGCGCCGCGCGTTGCCAAACAAATGGCTATTGAACAAAATATAAAGAAATAATAAAAGAGCTCTTGCGCGTATATTGGCGCAAGAGCTCTTTTATTATATTTGCCGCAAAACCGCACGGACAGGACTGCCATCAGCCTGGTCCATTTTAAGCGGAAATGCCATAAGTTCGTATCGGCCTGGGGCAACATGATCAAGCACAATACTTTCTAAGATAAACACATCGTTGTCATAAAGGGAATGGTGAGCGGGTAGGTTCTTACTTGTTTCAGCGTCGACAGATGGGGTGTCGACACCTATCAATTCAATGCCTTGTTCTTTTAAAAAAGGACCGACATCTTCACCAATCACAGTATAACTCTCTGGAAATTTGGTGCGGTCTTTCCAGCTGGTTGACCGGAAAAGCACCTTACTGACCCCTTCAAATTCAAACGCTTCTAAATCCTCTTTCGTGATCGTCTCTTTCCCCTCCATATTAAGAACAAGAGCTTCTCCCATAAAACGTTCGACAGGAATCTCAGCCATTTTCAGTCCATTAGAATCATAATGGAAAGGGGCATCGACATGTGTGCCGATATGATTGCTCCCCTTGTGACTTCCGACATTAACAGCTCCTGTTTCTTCCATGGATGCGGTTAGTTCGTATCGGAAAGGCTCATCTCCTGGCCAAGGCGGTGTTGAATCATTGAGTGTCATTGAAATGTCAATTAGTTTCATTAAATTTCCTCCCTAAGCAATAGTGTCGCGCTCATTTTTGAATTGTTTATATTTTCCACTTTGTACAAGGTACTTTAGCGTCATCATAACTTGATAAAGGTCAGAATAGGAAGTATAAAGGGCGATGGGTGCCAGACGGATCACATTAGGCGCCCTGAAATCAGGAATGATTTGCTTGGCTTTTAATGCTTTGCAAATACTAGCTGCTTCTTCATGAATTATGCTGACATGTCCGCCTCTTCGTTCATCTTCCTCCGGGTTAGCAATCGTAAACCCAAATTCGCTCAACTCTTCTTTAATAAAATTTATTAAAAAACGAGTTTGTTTTAAGGATTTTTCACGAATCCGTTCTATTCCTGCTTCCTGGAAAATTTCCAGTGAACCTACGAGAGGAGCAGAGCTTAAAATATGTGGTGTTCCGATTTGAAAAGCTCCCGCGCTTTCAGCCTGAGTGAGGTTATGATCCATATCAAACTGTTTATCTTTATTGGAACTAAACCAGCCGGCCAGCCCTGGTTTCTTTCCAAGGTGTTTCTCATGTACAAACAGGCCGCCAACTCCTCCTGGGCCGCTATTCAAGTATTTATATGTACACCAGACAGCGAAATCGATTCCCCAGTCATGGAGCTGATGGGGAAGGGCGCCTATGGAGTGGGCTAAGTCGAATCCAATGGTGATTCCACGCTCATGAGCAGCTTTCGTGATCATAGGGATGTCGAGCAGCTGGCCGCTTCGATAAAGAACCGATGGCAGAAGAATTAGAGCCATATCCTCTGTCATAGCATTAATGATCCGATCTTCAGATAATGTTCGTCCATCCGAACTCTCTACCTGTACCAAATGTTCCTCTGGATCATATCCATGCAGCTCAAGCTGACTTTTTAAGGCATAAATGTCAGAAGGAAAGTTTAGTGCATCCGCCAAAATTTTAGTCTTCTTTCCTGATGGTTTATAAAACGTTGCCAACAGTTGATGAATGTTAGTCGTGATAGAACCTGTATTAATGACTTCCTCAGGTTTAGCCCCAAGCAATGGAGCTGTCATAGCTCCGAGTTTTTCGGACAGGTAAAACCAGGGCTGTTTCCCCTCTGTCCATCCATTGATGCCAAACTGCTTCCAATCCTGAAGAGAAGTTAGTAAAGCTTGTTCAGCTCTCTTAGAAAGGAGGCCGAGAGAATTTCCATCCATATAGAATGTATTTTTAGGTAAATAAAATTCAGTCTTGAATGATTGTAACGAATCGTGATGGTCTAGATTAGCAGCCAGATCCTTTGTAAGCCTTTCCATAAACAATTCCACCCTTCTTTTAAAAAAACTCTTTCTACTACCATAACAAAAGAACTGTCATGATAGACAGCTCCTTTTGATTATTTCATATAACCGTGTTTAATAAGGACTGCTTTTATTAATCGGTATGTGAATTCTTCAGGCAGGGCATCTTTTAAGGGTTTTAGCTTTTTCTCATCCACTTTGCTGTAAGCCATGAGGACGTTCTCTTCTTGTTCATCATTGAACCAAAGCTCCCAATTGATCGTTTTGCCTTCTCCTGCCGAACGGAAAAGGTGATTCTCTATGGTCTGCGCACTCATACCTCGTTCTCCAGCAATGTCATCGATGGTTTTCTCCTCACCTGTCCACATGTCATACGTAATTTCATAGCTCGCCCTTGGGTCAGTCGGATCCTTTTTCTGCATGGATGGCCTTAGAGATTCGGTAGCCCGATGTTTAGGCCGTGATTCTGTTTCTTCAGCCCAGGGACGAATCTTTTCTAGAAAAAGCTCCCCATATTGTTCGAACTTCTGCTCTCCAACCCCTTTAATTTTTAACATTTCCCTTTTATTTATAGGAAGGTAGATAGTCAATTCTTTAATCGTAGCATCTGAAAAGATTACATACGGCGGCAAGTTGGCTTCATCTGCCAGCTCTTTTCGCAGAATGCGCAGAGCTTCAAACTTTTCTACATCATAGTTGATATCCTGATCAGAAGTAGTAGTTTCGACTAACATTTTTACGGGTCTTTCCCCTTTAAGAACAGAAACGGACTCTGAAGTGAGTTGTAAGGTCGGATATCTTCCTTCTCCTGGACTTAATAAACCTTCGGCTGTTAAAAAGTTAATAAACTGTGTAAGTCCTCTCTCCGTATACCGGGATAGAATTCCATACGTGGACAGCTTATGAAACTTAAATTGTAACACCTTTTGATCAGAGGACCCACGCAGGACTTTGGCTGTTAAACCTGCTCCAAACCGTTCTCCCATCCGTTTCACACACGATAGCACCATTTGAGCTTCTCGAGTCATATCCTGTTCTTCGCCTTCGTATAAACAGTTGGAACACTTTCCACAAGGCTCATGAGGATGAGGATCAGCAAAATAGTCTAATATATACTGTTGGAGACACACATGGGTGTGGCAATAGTTGACCATTGACTGCAGCTTCTGGTATTCATCCTTTTTCTTGTCATCACCCATCATTGATTGGTCGATAAGAAAGCGTTGTAAGTGGATATCCTGGCCGGAGAATAGCAGTACACAATCACCTGGCTCCCCGTCACGTCCGGCACGTCCAGCTTCCTGGTAATAGGATTCAATATTCATCGGCATCGAGTAATGAATCACGTATCGAACGTTTGATTTGTCAATCCCCATACCAAAGGCATTGGTGGCTACAATCGTAGTTGTTTCATCTTGAACAAAATCACTTTGTACTTGCTTACGTTGGTTCTCAGTCATCCCTGCATGATATTTCCCGATAGAAAAACCTTTCTTAGCCAGGAAATTTTGCAGGTGATCGGCATCTTTTCTAGTGGCGGTATAGATGATTCCTGAATCATGTGGCCGTTGTTCCAGGTACTCAAGAATAAAGTCACGCTTGTCGCGTCCTTTAACGAGTCGAAAAGATAAATTGCTTCGTGCAAACCCGGTGTTAACGACTGAGTCATCTGTGACGTCGATAAGCTGCTTTATATCCTGTATCACTTCTTGTGTAGCTGTTGCTGTTAATCCCATAATAACGGGAAGGTTAGGAATTTGATAAAGAGTTTGTACAATTGAACGATAGCTTGGTCTGAAGTCATGGCCCCATTGTGAGATACAATGTGCTTCATCAAAAGCGATTAGTGATAATTTAATTCTTTTAATCGTTGAAAAAAATGACTGAGAATCGAATCGTTCCGGAGCAACATAGACAAACTGATAGCGCCCCTGCTGCATATCAGAAATACGGCTTCGCTGTTCTTCGAAGGATAGCGAACTGTTTATATAGGTAGCCGCAATACCATAAGAGGTTAGGGCGTCAACTTGGTCTTTCATAAGCGATATGAGTGGTGAAATAATGATAGCCGTTCCCTCTAAAGTAAGACCGGGAATTTGATAACACAGCGATTTTCCTCCGCCAGTCGGCATGACAGCCAGTGTGTTTTGATGAGTCAATACACGCTGGATGGCTTCTTCCTGGCCAGGGCGAAACGAGGTGAATCCATAATATTCTTGTAGATATTTTCTAGCCTGTTCGATCATATTAAGATCATCCTTTGCAAATTCTTTGTCTATCGTATCATGTTTTGATTTAGTTGAAACGGGAAAAAATCAGATACAAAATGATTTATGAACGGAGGGTAATGGAATGAAGGCGATTGTAATAGAGAAGTATGGCGGGAAGGATCAGCTGTTAGAAAAAGATGTACCTGAACCAGAAATAAAGCAAGATCAAGTTTTGGTTGAACTTCACGCCACATCAATCAATCCGATCGATTGGAAATTAAGAGAAGGATATTTAAAGGAAAAATTAGATTTTGACTTTCCCATTATATTAGGTTGGGATGCAGCTGGTGTTATTAAAAAAACAGGAAGTGCTGTGCAGAACTTTAACGTCGGCGACCGTGTGTTTGCACGTCCTGAAACAACGAGAAACGGTACGTATGCCGAGTATGTCGCAGTTGATGAATATTTACTATCCCATCTTCCAGAATCGATTTCCTTTGAGGAAGCGGCAGCCGTTCCGCTTGCAGGTTTAACGGCTTGGCAATGTCTCGTTGACTTTTCCGACGTAGCGGAAGGTGATCATGTTCTCATTCACGCTGGTTCCGGCGGTGTAGGACATTTTGCTATTCAAATTGCGAAAGCATTTGGAGCTACTGTTTCGGCTACGGCTAGTGGAAAGAACCAGGAGTGGGTAGAGAAACTTGGTGTAGATCGATTTATTAATTATAAGGATGAGGATTTTTCTGAAGTCCTTAGTGACGTTGATATTGTCCTCGATACAATGGGCGGAGAAATACAAGAGAAGAGCTATGAAGTGTTGAAAGAAGGCGGCCGCATGCCATCCATCGTACAACCACCGAATGAGGACACAGCCAGTAATTATGGAGTAAAAGCCGGGTTCGTGTGGCTTGAGCCAGATGGAGACAAATTGAGCGGGCTAGCAGACCTAATGGTAGAAGGAAAAATACGGCCCGTCATTGGCCATCAATTTGACTTTGATGAAGCGGGGTTGAAGGAAGCCCACGAGCTGAGTGAAACGCATCACGCTAAAGGTAAAATTGTTATTTCTATTACATCATAAAAATCGCCTCAGGTCATTTTTAAGGACCTGAGGCTTTTTATAGCCGAAGGGATCAGTAAGATAAACAGGGCAGTTCTCACTATGCTGTTGAGAACTGCCCTGACTTATTATTTGTTTGTGACAACCTTGGATGTTGTCGTAGTGACAATCCAGTGAATAATAGCCCCAATAATGGCCCCGACAAACGCTGGCAGAATCCAGCTCAAATTTATTTCTGAAAACGGCAGGGCCTGAATATAGGGGGTTACAGACTTAAGTGGAAATCCAGCAGCTACGAGCCCATCGTATAAACTTATGACACTTGTGAACAGAATGGCTCCTCTGTACACATAGGGCGAATGGTGAATGATTCCTCCTGTAAAGGTAAGAATAATCAAAACGATAGTAATCGGGTAAACAAAAACCAGCACAGGAACAGAATAGGCAACGATTTGATTCAATCCCATGTTTGCAATAGCCAGACTGATAATGGTTACCACTAAGGCGACACCTTTATAAGTTAGACCTTTGAATCGGCTGCTGAAAAACTGACCACAGGCAACTACTAATCCAACACAAGTTGTAAAACATGCCAGCGCTACAATGATTCCGAAGAGAAGGGTGCCTATGTTTCCGTACATGATGTTGGCAGCTCCTGCGAGAATCGCACTACCGTTCTCATATGTCCCTTCTGTAGCCATTTTTGCACCGATCCAGCCTATGGATACATACACACTAGTTAAGCCGATGGCTGCAACGCTTCCAGCCTGGAAGGTGCGAAGTGTGAGCATCTTGCTGTCAGATATTCCCCGTTCACGAAAAGTGGTAACTGTGATGATTCCAAAAGCCAACGCAGCTATGGCGTCCATAGTCAGGTATCCCTCTACAAAACCAGTAAAAAACGGCTGTGAACTATATTTTTCGCCAGGCGGCTGAATCTCCCCATCTAACAAAAAGAAGGCACCTACGACTAATCCAATAATAGATATAAATAAAGCAGGTGTTAACATCTGACCAATTCGATCCACAAGTTTGGAAGGATTTAAACTTACGAAAAAGACTAGTCCAAGAAAAATAGCGGTAAATAAAAACAATCCCAATGTAGAGGACTCACCAAGCCATGGAGCTAGTCCAGATTCAAAAGCTACACTCGTTGCTCTTGGAATTGCGAAAAGCGGCCCGATCGTTAAATAAACAACAGAAATGAATATAATTCCAAATAGAGGGTGGACTCGGCCTGCAAGTTGTATAGCCCCTCCTCTTACAAGTGAAATAGCAACAACGGTTATGATAGGTATTCCTACTCCAGTTAATGTAAATCCAATTATAGCTGGTAAGTAAGAGGTACCAGATTCGATACCAAGTGAAACGGGGTAAATTAAGTTTCCGGCTCCAAAAAATAAAGCGAAAAGTGTAAAGCCAATAAACAGGATATCTTTTTGTTTCATGACGTTTTCCTCCTCTATGATGTCATCCTATCTAACGTAAAAAGAGCTTCTCATGGAGAAGCATCAATCTTCTTTTATCAGTATTTATCACCGCAGTAATATTATCAATGTCAAAAAATTATGTCAATGTTTTTTTATGTTAATTTATCGGTAAAGGCAGCGTTTTCATATTTATCATCATTTCTTTTTGATTCAAAGTAGTTTACAGATGTATGGTAGCCATATAAAATAAGTCTCGATACATATCCTTTTGAAGATAAGGAGTTATTATATATGATCGATTCACTGTTATTTGAAGTCATGTTAGTTGGCGCACTTGGAATTGGTTCCCAATGGGTCTCATGGCGTTTTCGATTGCCGGCCATTGTTGTTATGTCAATTGTTGGTTTACTCGCAGGGCCTGTTCTAGGGCTAATGAATCCTGAACAGGACTTTGGTGAATTATATAGCCCTATTATTTCACTCGCCGTTGCAGTGATCTTATTTGAGGGCAGTCTCAACTTAGATTTTAAAGAAGTAAGAGGACTGGGCAGGCCAGTATTCCGTGTAGTAACATTCGGTGCCTTTATCAGCTGGATACTTGGGTTACTGGCCGCACACTACATGGCTGGTTTATCATGGGCAGTTGCCTTCGTGATTGCAGCTTTATTTATTGTGACAGGACCGACGGTTATCTTGCCTTTATTAAGGCAGTCTAAACTGAAGCCCAGGCCGGCAAAGATTTTAAAATGGGAAGGAATTATCGTCGATCCGATTGGGGCACTGCTTGCTGTTTTTGCCTTTGAAATAACAGAATTTATTGTAGGAACGAATCAATCTCCAACGGCTTTGTTATCGTTCTTCCTGGCCGCCATTTTCGCGGTAATGCTCGGGTATGCTTGCGGTAAAGGAGTAGGCTGGATGTTTGAAACCGGCTATGTTCCAGAATATTTAAAATCTCCTGTCGTCCTCATGGTGGTAATAGCGTGTTTTACGATAGCTGATGAAGTGACACACGAAACAGGACTGTTATCCGTTACAGCAATGGGGATGACGCTTGCCAATATGCATATATCATCGATAGCAGACATGCGGCATTTTAAGGAAAGTATTTCACTTGTGCTAACCTCCACCATCTTTGTACTTTTAACGGCTTCTCTAACACGTGAAACATTGATGCAGATTTTTAATATCGAGATCATTGGATTTGTTCTCTTGATGTTGTTTATCGTCCGTCCGTTATCGATTTTTCTTTCCACATGGGGGACAGACCTGTCCAGGTCTGAGAAGATACTGGTTGGGTGGATCGCACCTCGAGGAATTGTTGCTTTAACCGTATCTGGTTACTTTGCAAGTGTGTTATTGGATGCAGGCTTTGAGGATGCCTCAATCTTAACATCCCTTACCTTTGCACTCGTATTTACGACTGTAATTGCCCATGGCTTTTCGATTGGGTGGTTATCGAAAAAACTCGGCCTCTCCATGGAAGGACCGCCTGGTGTGCTGCTTGTTGGCGGTAGTAAATTCACCACGAAGCTTGCTAAAGCATTACAAGATGTAAAAGTTCCTGTCGTTATAAGTGATTCTTCATGGGAGAGACTGTCATCAGCACGCGCAGAGGGTGTGAAATCCTATCACGGCGAAATTTTATCAGAACAGACGGAATATAAAGTGGATATGACACCTTATGAGTACATGCTTGCAGCTACTGAATTTGATTCGTATAACGCCTTAGTGTGTACGACGTTCGTACCTGAATTTGGCCGCAATAACTTATTTCAGTTAAGTTTAAGTAATCGTGAAGGCGACAAACTTGAAGGCCTCGTTCATACGATCGGCGGCCGTGTGCTCTCCAATGTCGGAGCTTCTTGGGAAGAACTGAACCAAATGGTTGAACATGGATATGTGTTTAGAAGAACAAATATTACGGAGCAATACACGTATAGGGATTATTTAAATAATATTGATGATCAAGCTATTCAAATCTTCGTTAAAAAGCCAAGTAAGAAAGTGGAATTCTTTAGTGAAGAAGTTGAAACGAGAGTAGAACAAGGAGATATCGTAGTTTCCTTGACTCCTCCGAAAAAAGAATTCGAAAAGATTCAAGAGAAGTTAGAAAAGCAGCGAAAAGAAAAGGAAAAGTAACCAAAAGCAGGAAAAGCGGCGTGCGGTCTGATCGCATGCCGCTTTTTTGTATGTTATTTCGCTTCAGCTAATTTTTGTTTCAGTTCCTTTAACTGATCCTCCATACGTGCCAGCTGTAATTCAGCGTTCCGCACGTTAGCTCCAGCTGCTTCAAGCTTATCCAGATCACCTTGTATCCGTATATAATCAGACTTGAGAGCAGCGATTTCATCCTCAATTTCTTTCCTCGTCATACGATCACCCCTTTATTTACTATTGTAGATGTTGTGTCAAGAGGGTATAATAGTGTAAATTTTCTAAAGATTAATTCCGTTAATCCTTGGATTTGGTAAAAACTTCGTTACAGCAGCAAGGTTGATTTCCACTTCGGGCAGTTGTTTTCCGCGGGCGGCTGTTGAGCCTCCTTGTGCTGGCGCACTACGGGTCTCACCTAGGCCTTTCCTCCCGCAGGAGTCTACGTATATTTTCTCCGCTAAATAGCACCTCGTTCGTCTTTTTACTTGAGAAGTTTTGCTATCCTGGCCTCGCTCGACGCTGGAACAGGACGTGCCGAACTTAGTCGAACTTCTTCTGTTGCTTTCCGCAGGAGTCAACTGCCCTACGCTTCAATCAACCGCCATACTAAGTAGTGTATTTCCGAAGCAGGTATGTTAAGTCATAGTTTTTGCTTCTTACGTCATAACGACTATCTTTAGAAAACAGACTAGAAGGGATATTAAAGGGGGAATTGTCATGATGAGAATTGAAGAAACTGCAGACGCAGCTGGTTTTGCCCGGCAGGCTGAACCATTATTGTTACAGAAAGAAGCTGAGAATAACCTTCCTCTCGGCATTATCGAGCGTTGGAAGCATGGATCGGAAAAGGGTTCTTCTGCCTCTATGCTCACCATTTACAAAGGTGAAGAGCCTGTTTACATAACACTTCGAACTCCACCGCATTTGTGGATTTTGCCAGCTATATCAACCATTAATCAAGAGAGTTTGACTCATTTAGCCTATTTCCTTTATGAGAATGAATATGAAGTGCCGGGCGTACTTGGAGAGTCTGATGCGGTGCGATGGTTTGTGGAGGCGTGGGAGCAATGCAGCGGTCAATCAGGGGTTCTGCATATGAAGCAGGGCATTTATCGATTAGATCACCTCAAACCTGTTTTAAAAAACGATGGGGAGCTAATCGTAGCGGAGCAAAAGGATTACCCTCTGTTAGTAAAATGGCTTACAAAGTATGGATATGAAACAGGGGAGAGTTTTCATAAGGAACGAGCTGCTCAACTAGCAGGCGATATGATCTCTGATCAAAGAATGCACTTTTGGCAGGTGAATGGCACCATCGTATCGATGGTTTGCCGGGCTAGGACTACCCCTAATGGAGCCACAGTGAATGCTGTTTTCACCCCTGATGAATATAAACGCAAAGGTTATGCCACTCAGGCTGTCGCTTCTCTAACCAAAACATTGTTAGCGGAAGGATATGAGTTCTGTGCTTTATACACTGACTTGGCTAACGCGACCTCGAATACCATTTATAAAAAAATTGGCTACAATCTTATTGGCCAATCGCTCGTATATCATTTTGCACCCTCATCATAAGCCATCCCCGCGCGTATAAAACTTACAGATTTATACGCGCGGGGATCTTTTAATGCTCTGCTCTATTTTCCAGCCATTCATGATAGAAATGGGTAATTATTGTTTTTACCAGTGCATAGGTTGGTATGGCAAACAAAAGACCGAGGAAGCCTGCCAGACTGCCTGCAGCAAGGATGACTGTAATGACCGTTAACGGATGGATATTAAGAGCTTTCCCCATCACGTTAGGAGAGACAAGGTTTCCTTCAATTTGCTGAGCAACGACCATGATGATGGCCACGTACAAAACCAAAATCGGGTTTTGAAATAGAGCGACCAGAATAGCAGGGATCACCGCTAAGAAAGGTCCAACGAAAGGGATGACGTTCATCATCATGGCGAATAGTGCCAAGGTTAAAGAATAATGTAGTCCAATCACTAAGTAGCCGACAAGCAGAATCATTCCGACGAACACACTGACCGTAAGCTGTCCGATAATGAACGAGTTCAGGGTATGATCCATAGATTTTGCCAGTTTTTCGAAGCTCTTGCCAATTCGATCATTCATGAATTGGCGTAAAAAAGGAACAAGCTTGTCACCATCTTTCAACATAAAGAACAAAAACAACGGGACTAAGATCAGTGCAAAAACAAAGCCGATAAACTGACTGACCACATCAATCATGATCGTAGATGCTTGTTTCAAGTAGGATTCTAGATTTTGGATCACATTGTTAATCGCACTATTGAACTGATCTGGGATGATAGCCTGATTCTGCTGCCAGTAATTGATGGTATCACTAACCATCTCCACCATAGTAGGAAAAGTTTCAATTAACTTTGAAAATTGCTCCTGAGCGATAGGGGCGATAAAGCGGGTGATTAAGTATCCAATGAAAATAAAAAGCAAAAAGACGGATAAAATAGCAAGTAATCTTGGTACTTTGTACTTTTCGAGGAAAAGCATTACGGGTCTTGAAATATAAAATAAGATTCCTCCGCCGATGAACGGAATGGCTATCGCTGCTAAATAAGTGAATATAGGGGCAAAGAAAAATTGAATCTCATGTATGAGTAAAATAAATAATGAAGCTAGAATACCTGCGATCAAAGTTTGAAACCATCGTTTATGGATCATGAAGACACACCTTTATGTATGAAATGACTGTCTATAAGTAATTCTTCCTCGATTATGAAATTCCTGCTTAAAACTGGAAAGTGTTCACGAGGGAAAATAAATATGCTATAAGGTTATCACTATTCCTATAGCATTGAAAATATGTCCAGAGGATTATATGGTAGAGAAGATAAAACGAATCCAATTATATTGATGAGGGTGAAAATGATGAAGGAGCAATTGTTGAAGCGGTTTACAAGTTACGTGAAGATCGACACACAATCAAATGAATCCAATGAGCAGTGTCCTTCTACGGAGGGGCAGCTAGTGCTTGCTAATCAATTGGTAGAGGAACTCAAGGAGATTGGAATGGATGAGGTCACCATCGATGAAAATGGGTATGTAATGGCTACACTTCCTGCTAACGTTGACAAAGACCTCCCTGTTATTGGTTTTTTAGCGCATGTAGATACAGCAAGAGATTTTACTGGGAAAGACGTCCGCCCTCAAATCGTTGAGAATTATGATGGCGGTGATATTCAGTTAAATGAGGAAGTAGTGCTATCCCCTGTAGATTTTGAAGAACTTCTTACATACAAAGGACATACTTTAGTGACGACAGATGGTACTACTTTGCTAGGTGCGGACAACAAAGCTGGTGTGGCGGAGATAATGACAGCGATGCAGTATCTTATCAATCATCCTGAAGTGAAACATGGTAAGATACGGGTTGCTTTTACTCCTGACGAGGAAATTGGAAGAGGACCTCATTTATTTGATGTAAAACGATTTGGTGCAGAGTTTGCGTATACCGTAGACGGCGGGCCATTAGGTGAACTGCAGTATGAAAGTTTTAACGCAGCTGATGCGAGGATCACTTTTTATGGCAACAGTGTTCATCCAGGGACGGCAAAAGGCAAAATGGTGAATGCTTCGAAGCTTGCGATGGAGTTTGTTGAACAGCTCCCGAAGCAAGACGCCCCTGAGTTTACCGCTGAATATGAAGGCTTTTATCACCTTGTTTCTTTTGAGGGAGATGTTGAGAAAGCTCAGTTATACTATTTAGTTCGGGATTTTAATAAACAAAAATTTGAAGCGAAGAAGCAAAAACTGGATTCGATTGCTGCACAAATCAGTGACAAATATGGAGAGCATCGTGTCAATTTAAAGGTTCATGATCAATATTATAATATGGGCGATAAAATTGAACCCAAAAAAGAGATTGTGGATGTGGCGCACCAGGCGATGACAAATCTTTCTATTGAACCGATTGTCCAGCCGATTAGAGGGGGCACTGACGGTTCACAGCTTTCCTACATGGGGCTGCCTACGCCGAACCTGTTTACTGGCGGTGAAAATTTTCATGGTAAATATGAGTACGTTTCATTAGATAATATGGTGAAGTCCACTCAAGTGATTGTAGAAATTTGCCGCCTTTTTTCTGAGGGAACGCGAAATTAGGCATTAGGCTGTGAATGTTCAATAGACAGGACATATATCTGTTGACAATTGATGCAATCCTGCTATGATGATATTAGAATAAGTTTCCCTAAAAGGGGAGTAGCTGCAAAGTAAAGTCGTCATTTCGGGAATATATCCCCGGCTTTACTGGCAACGAACGTTGTTAGCGAGACCTTTACCCACAGAGGTAGAGGTCTGTTTTTTTTATGATCCTTACCTTTGTGGTGGGATCATTTTTTTATAAAAAAAGGAGAGTAAATCAAAATATGGATGCTCAATTACTGATTGAATATGGCTGGGTATTACTTGTTCTTGTTGGGTTAGAAGGTATTCTAGCTGCTGATAACGCTCTAGTTCTAGCTATTATGGTAAAACACTTGCCACCAGAAAAAAGGAAAAAGGCATTATTTTACGGGTTATTAGGTGCCTTTCTTCTACGCTTTGGTTCGTTATTTGTCATTTCGTTTCTCGTTGATGTCTGGCAAGTCCAGGCGCTTGGGGCCGCCTACTTGCTGTTTATATCTGGTAAACACTTGTATGATAAATGGAAAGATAAAGGCAGGAATGAACCAGATCCTGATGAAGTAGAGGTAGATACAGAGGGTAAAGGAAAAGGCTTCTGGATGACTGTTTTAAAAGTTGAACTGGCTGATTTGGCCTTCGCTGTCGATTCCATTTTAGCTGCTGTTGCGCTGGCCGTAGCATTGCCGGAAACGCCGTTACCACCAGTTGGGAGCCTGGATGGCGGACAGTTTGCTGTTATCTTGACCGGCGGTATGATCGGAATCATTATTATGCGTTTCGCGGCTAACTATTTCGTGAAACTCCTTAAATCCCGACCAGGCCTTGAGGTGGCTGCCTTTATTATAGTCGGCTGGGTAGGGGTGAAACTGGCTGTCTCCACACTAGCCCACCCTAGTATTCAAGTGTTGGATGAGCATTTTGCCCATTCAACAACATGGAAGCTTTTCTTCTACTCTGTCCTCGTATTGATTGCGGTTGGAGGATGGTTTTTATCAGGTAAGAAAAAAGAACCAGAAAAGCAAGATCAAACCGGTTAATAAATATAAGGGAGTCTTTTTTCAAAAGGCTCCCATTTTATACCTACATATTTTAGGGGGGAAAATCATGGGGAAGGCTGCCGAGACTCAATCTGAGCAATTCAGATATGTGAAAAACCGTATTCAAATGCTGCACCAAGTCGTTGAAACGATGGACCCTGAACAGGTGGAGCATGAAGATTTCTTACGGGTTCTGGATATGATTGAACAACTTCAGTTGAAAATGCAGCGTTTTAAGAAGGATTGGGAAAAGGAGTAGAGTCTATGACAATACAATTTGAGCCCATCACACAAGATGAGGCAGAAAAAAGGGGCTGCAGTTTGTTTATCAAAATTATGCCCCTTTGAAAATCACATTGGCTGTTGCTGTTTTTAACCAAAGGGCGATTAAAGTTTATGAGCGAGCAGGCTTTGTAGTTGTGAAATCCTTTCAGCAGCCTACGAACGGAAGTATATATGAGTTCGTTAAAATGGAAAAGTCGTGACCAAGTTCAGGTCACGGCTTTTTCATAGTTGATCAGCCATTGAAGAGCTTCATAGGTAAGGACACCACGCCAGTCTTGCTTCGCTTGCTCCCAGCTATCCATGTAATCATTCCATTCCCATGGAGGCTCGATAAATGGGTGATTTTCTAATTGTTCCATCACAAACTGCAGGTTTTTAGTGATTTCTATAGTCGGTATTCCTAACCGTGAATGATTTGGTCCGGGTACAAATTTCAAAGGGGAAGGCACATAATCCTGCCACTTTTCCTGACCTAAAACGACGAGGGATTGAACAGCTTTATGTAATTGATCAGATGCCTCTGGCGTCAGCAAGTCAGGGTGTAACTGAAAAAGACGCTGATAACAGTAGATTTCATGCTCAGACTCAAATACAGTTAATTTCATAAAATAGTCCATGCACTGTTTGACCAGTTGATCTACATCAAGTCCTGTTACGGTATTACGGTAACGAAGCAGGTAGCCGATGATTTCCGCGCTTGGATTCCCCCAGTGATGATCAATCCATGACATACCGTCCTCATGAACAGTCCACCAGAAGGCATGCGGGTATTGATTAACTTCTGGCGGCACAGCATACCATCCCTGTCTCTTGGTATCAAACTGATTTTCCAAATAACCAAGCGCTGATTGGATCATTTGATTAGCTTGCGGATTGTCATCGAGTTGTACTAACAATTGCATAGCTACAGACGTAGCGATCGGTGAGGAATGCGGCAGCCTGATGTCAGCCTCCAAGCCATTTCCAAACCCGCCATCTTCATTTTGAAATGCAGTTAGAGCTGTGACTATGTCTTGTGCATGGCCGCCCTTCATCAATTGTTTCATTCTCGCCTTTTCCAGCTCTCTCCCATGCTTCATGATCCAGTTTGCTGCACGTTTATAACCATGTTCTGATAATTTCTGCATTCAATCAGCCCCTTTCTATTGCTTAGTTTCGCTATAAATGGACAGAAATCCTTTTTCAAAAATAAGCAAATGATTTCATTGATGAATACATACTCGTTTACAATAAAAATATAGAATGATTTGAAAAGGAGCAAAAACGATGGCATTTCACCACTTTCATCTTAAAGCAGACTGGCCAGGCGGCCGTAATGAAGTCGGGTCGATTGAGGCTGATAAATTAAAAACAAAAATTTCTATTCCAAAAGAAATGGACGGACCGGATGTTGGCACGAACCCTGATGAAATGCTGTTAGGAGCAGCAGCTACTTGTTACATTATTAGTTTAGCGGCCATGATCGAGCGGGCTCATCTTCCATTAAAGGAGATGGACATGGAATCTGAAGGGATTGTCGATGTGACGGACGGTGTTTTTACGTATAAGAAGATCATTCACAGACCAAGAGTTATCTTGAAGACAGAGGCAACTGAGAAACAATTAACCAGTTTAAAAAGACTGGTTGATAAAGCGGAGAAAAGCTGTATGATTTCTAGAGCAATTCAAGGAAATGTGGAGCTTGAAATGGAAGCAGATCTCGGTATTGAATAAGATCGTAAGGAAAGCCTTTGTCGTGAAGTGACAAAGGCTTTATTTGAAAGGATATTCAGGATATGAATTTCACGTTAGGTTTTATCATTACATACATGTATTACTTTCTTGCTTTGTTCGGCGCTTCCTATTTAAAGACTGACGGAGATGTTTGGACTGAAATTTTTCTAACACAGATGGTGTATGGATTTTTCGTAACATGGATAGGCTGCGCTATTGTCGATTTATTGATCAAAGCAAGGATTAAGCCGGTTCTGCCGATGGCGGGTTTAGCTGGTATCGTATATGGTTCAGGTCTGTTGCTCCTATTTAATGCAGGACCAGTTCCTTTCCTTGTATTATTCGTGTTTTCAATTCTAACAAGTATTGGTTTCATGTTGTTTTGTGCAATTAGAATGAAAAAGAAGAGGAATGGACAAGACAGCCCAGCCTCTTAAAGTTAAAATAAATAAACGTGTGCTTCATACGGAGCCAGATGTAATTCTTTTGTGTGATGATCGTGAGCTTCCAGTTGGTTGGTGAGAAGTAAAGCATCTCTCGTTAAAGTGTAGTCACTTTCAAACTGGGCTTCTTTCCCTGTTAAATTCGCAATGATAAGGGCCGTCTGACCTTCATATGTCCGTGTGTAGGCATACACTTGAGGGTCATCAGGGTCCAGCAGGTTATAGGTGCCATAAGTGAACAGGTCATGGTCTTTTTTCAATCGGATCAACTGTTTGTAATGAGTAAGGACAGACTGTTCATCCTGTTCTTGATGAGCGACATTGATCCTTTCAAAATTAGGATTAATCTTCATCCACGGCTTACCCGTAGTGAAGCCAGCCTGATCACCAGCTGTCCATTGCATAGGTGTTCGGCTGTTGTCGCGGGAGGTGTTCCAGAGGATGGGCATAATTTCTTCATGTGACCAGCCATCATCACGTTTATTTTTATAAAGGTTCTTGGCCGCGACGTCATCATATTCTTCAATGGATTCATACGCGACATTTGTCATCCCTATTTCTTGACCTTGATAAATAAATGGAGTTCCTTGCATGAGGAAATACATCGTAGCTATAGATGTTGCGCTCTCACGCCAGTATTCTTGGTCATTTCCCCATGTAGAAACAGATCGTGCCTTGTCATGATTTTCAGTAAATAACGCGTTCCAGCCGTCATTTTCGAGTCCTTTCTGCCAGCGGGTTAGTACTTGTTTAAGTCCCACGACATCAAGCTGCTGCTCGGCCTCATAATCCCAAAGATCGAGATGCTCAAATTGAAATACCATATCCATTTTCCCTTGTGCGCCTACCCAAAGATGGGCGTCTTCTATACTTACACCATTCGCTTCGCCAACAGTCATAACGTCATAATTCCTATACGTGCGATCTTTAAACTCTTGCAAGAATGTTTGGATGCCTTCCTGATTCATATGTTTATCAAAAGAGGACACATATCGTTTGTTGTCAGGATTAGGCATATCAGGCAGACCTGGCTGCTTTTTAATATGGCTAATGGCATCAATTCGAAAACCATCAATACCTTTTTCCAGCCACCAGTTTACAGTATTATAGAGTTCTTCACGGACCTCAGGGTTTTCCCAGTTCAAATCAGGCTGTTTCGTTGAGAACAAATGCAAGTAATATTGATTGGTCTCTTCATCATATTCCCATGCCGACCCTTCAAAAATGCTCTCCCAATTGTTGGGCTCTTTATCCCCCTGGCCGTCCCGCCAAATATACCAATCCCGCTTAGGGTGATCCAAAGAAGAACGAGATTCAATAAACCATGGGTGCTCATCACTTGTGTGATTTAAGACAAGATCAATGATCAGCTTCATTCCTCGCTTGTGAACTTCATCTAATAGTTCGTCAAAGTCAGCCATTGTTCCAAACTCATCAAGGATGTCTTTGTAATCGGATATATCATACCCGTTGTCATCTTTGGGCGATTTGTACATAGGACAAATCCAAATAAAGTCTATTCCTAGATTTTCAAGGTAATCAAGCCGACTGATGATGCCTTGCAAGTCACCAATTCCATCTCCGTCTGAATCTTGAAAGCTTCTCGGATATACTTGATATCCAACTGCCTCTTTCCACCAAGTTTTTTCCATTACTTTGCCTCCTGTGCAACTTGTGCAAACGTTTTCCTAAACTATGTCATATCTTATATGATTTTGTGGGGTTTGACAACAGAAATAATGTCATTCAAGTACTGATTCAGATAATGAAAATAAGGTTATTTTTATTATCTAAATCACTTGGTATAATAAGACTTGAAATGCACTGGAAGAGGGGAGGGGTTAATGTGAGAAAAGGTTTGCTGGCAGGGTTAGGGTTTATTATACTGCTTTTTATGGTCTGGCTGCAGCCAGCTGCTGAACTTGAGAGCTATGCAGCACAATCTGCGGATGAACCAGTGGAATTGATGGCCTATGTAGATACTGAAATGAAAGCAATCCCGTCCACACAGTCAACCGTGGTACCGATCTGTAAAAGCAGAGCTCTCTTGCCCGCTTTAGTTGTTAACCCAGCCCCCAAGCAAATGTCGATCCCGGATAAATTCAGCTTTAAAAGGCTGTACATATCAGATTCAATAAGGGGTATCGATGTAATGAAATATCAATCTAATTATCTCGTATAAGTCATATACAAATTCTTTCACAAACCACTTTTATTCACACATTAAATAATTGTGACCAAGCTTTCGAGAAAGAGGAAGCTTATTTTGACTTGAAGCCAGACTAAAGGAGATTTGTATATGACATCTAAAATTAAATCAGGTAAGAAAGAACGGTTCGAATATTAGGTTATGTCGGTTATTGTACTGCTGTTGTTTTTCGGTACTATTGTGTTAGCTGGCGGAATGACAGGGACAGATTGGGCAGCATACTTTCCGAATTTCTCCTGGGGCGGGCTCTGGAAGTAGGGGTTATTTCCCTCTTCCAGCCTCGTCACGTAGATGGAATAAGTGAAGTGGTGAGCACGTACTATAGTTACGCATGATTTCACAGATTACTAGCAGGGGAGATAGCTAATGGAATTTATAGAATTACTAAAAGCAATTATTTTAGGGCTGGTTGAAGGACTGACTGAATTCGCGCCAGTATCTTCGACAGGACATATGATTATCGTTGATGATTTATGGCTGAAATCAGAGCAATTTTTAACCGAACCTGTTGCCAATACATTTAAAGTTGTCATTCAGCTTGGCTCAATACTAGCAGTAGTGATCATCTTTAAAGATCGGTTTATTGATTTGCTTGGGATGGGGAAACACATTAAGGTCCACCGCCGTCCTCACTTAAAATTAACCCACATCTTAGTTGGATTATTGCCTGCAGTTGTACTCGGTCTGTTGTTTGAAGATTATATAGATGAGCATTTGTTCTCGACTTCAACCGTATTAATTGGTCTTGTAGTCGGTGCTTGTCTGATGATAGCAGCCGACTTATACAGTACAAATTATCAGCACAAGCGTACTCTTGATCAGATCACCCATAAACAAGCGTTGATAATTGGCCTGATTCAGTGCTTTTCACTTTGGCCTGGTTTTTCAAGATCGGGCTCTACGATCTCTGGAGGTGTATTGCTTGGCCTGAATTACCGGGCTGCGGCTGATTTCACCTTTATTATGGCCGTGCCCATTATGGCAGGAGCAAGCTTTCTTTCGCTGTTAAGTAATTGGAAGTACTTTACACTGGATGTACTTCCTTTCTTTACTGCGGGATTTATCAGTGCGTTCTTATTTGCCTACGTGTGCATTCGCTTTTTCTTGAAAATTATTGGAAGAGTGAAACTCATGCCTTTTGCCATTTATCGAATCGTTCTGGCTCTTGCTGTTTATGTGATTTATTTTTAATGGGATCACCTGTGAAATACGGCTGTTACAAAGGTTTTTATTAGATTATTACAAGAAAATATATTAATCTAATAATAGTAGCTTTAATTTATGTAACACATGATGAAGTATTTAATTGAGGCAAAAGGTGGGTTATATGGAAATAAATGTAGATACGACTATACTAGTACTATCCATTATGCTATTAACAGGCGTTCTGGCCACGAAATTTTCTATTCGATTAGGAATGCCTTCACTTATCTTATTCTTAGGTGCAGGATTACTATTAAATAACTACATCTATTTTGAGAATGCTGGGCTTGCCCAATTAATTGGAATATTCGCGTTAATCATTATTCTGTTTGATGGGGGTACTCAGACGAAGTGGAAAGATATTAAGCCAATTGCCGGTGCTGCAGGGTCCTTGGCGACGGCAGGGGTTTTGATTACTTCCTTTGTAACGGGAGCGGCCGCCGTCTATATCTTTGGATTCTCCTGGCTTGAGGGTCTGCTGCTTGGAGCCATTGTCGGCTCTACGGATGCAGCTGCAGTATTTTCCATTTTAGGGAACAAAAATATTAAGAAAAAGATTACGTCAACACTTGAAGCAGAATCCGGAACAAATGACCCGATGGCTGTTTTTCTAACAATTATCTTTATCGATTTAATCCAAGTCCCGGATACATCCATTTGGGGTGCGGTAGGAAGTTTCTTCGTAGAAATGGGCTTAGGTTTAATTACCGGATTCTTGCTAGGAAAACTTACAGTGTGGGTGATCAACAAAATTGACCTGGATTCATCGGGTCTCTATCCAGTACTTGCTCTATCGTTTGCTATATTTTCCTACTCCTTTACCGCCCTGATTGGAGGGAGCGGATTACTAGCCGTGTATGTGATGGCAGTATATGTAGGAAATAGCGACCTCATGTATCGCTTCTCCATTCTTCGTTTCAATGAAGGCTTCGGATGGATGATGCAGATCCTCATGTTCATGATGCTTGGACTACTAGCATTTCCCAGCCAACTCCTCAGTGTAGCCTGGAAAGGTATTCTTCTATCGATTATATTAATGTTCATTGCCCGACCAATTGGAGTCTTTATAAGTATGATCGGAATGAACTATGATCTTAAAGAAAAGACCTTTATTTCCTGGGCGGGATTAAAAGGAGCTGTCCCTATTGTTCTGGCGACCTATCCGCTTCTAGCAGGTGTAGAAAACAGTGATATTATTTTCAACGCTGTATTCTTCGTTGTTATCATCTCCGCCTTGATTCAAGGCAGTACATTGTCTGGTGTTGGATCTTACTTGAAATTAGCAGGAGATGCGAGAAACCGCTCCATTGGCGAACTTGAATTAATTAATTTAGGAAAAACAGAAACAGAAATTGTTGAAGTTACCTTAGGAGAGGACTCGCCAATCACGGGACGAGAACTAAACGATATTGACTTTCCAAAGGATACGATTATCGTTACGATTGCCCGCGGAGATGAAGTTATTACTCCAACAGGTAATTCAGTAATGCAGGCTTTTGATACGGTATATGTATTAACGAAAAAAGATGAACGTAAGGAA
Source organism: Halobacillus ihumii (assembly GCF_902726645.1). Lineage (NCBI taxonomy): Bacteria > Bacillati > Bacillota > Bacilli > Caryophanales > Bacillaceae > Halobacillus > Halobacillus ihumii. The sequence continues at coordinate 1,618,175 of NZ_CACVAO010000001.1, read as the reverse complement.
GTCAGAAAGTTATTGACTTCAAAAGGAACGGAAAAAGCAAAGACGTCCTGATTCAAGGATTCATTCATGCTTAAATAAGCACCTCAAATGGGTTGTGTGAGTAGGAAGTGTACACGTCATGCCCCTCTTGAGGTGCTTTTAAAATTCATAAAAAGTTGTCGGTTTTCTGCCCTTTCGTTAAAATGAAGTTATCAATGAAGACAGAGGTGTATCCATGGCTTATAAACAAATAAAGCCCCGTAAAATATATGAAGAAGTTGCTGATGAGTTATTAAATATGATTAAAACAGGTGATTTAAATCCAGGTGATAAACTTAATTCTGTTCAGCAGCTAGCTGAAGATTTTAGTGTCGGCAGGTCGGCTATAAGGGAAGCGCTAAGTGCTTTGCGTGCAAAAGGAATTGTCGAAATGAGACAAGGTGAAGGGACGTTTGTCCGTCAATTTGATCCAAAAGTACTGACATCATCGATAGCAAGCTCGACGCTATTAATGGGTAAAAAGGATATCCGTGATTTATTAGAAATCAGAAAAATATTGGAATTGGGCAGTATCAACTCTGCAGTAGAAAACGCACAAGAATCAGATATTCAGGCAATCAGTAAAGCTCTTGCCGATATGCAGGATGCTAATGGGGATGAACAGCTTGGTGAGAAGGCGGATTTGCAGTTTCATATGGCGATTGCCGAAGCTTCCCACAATCGTTTTCTAATCGACTTAATGAATAATGTATCGGAAACGATGGTTGAAGCGATGTTTGAAACTAGACGTATCTGGTTGTTTTCTCAACAAAGGACGCTTTCAAAAATCTATCAACAGCATAAGCAAATTTTTGAAGCCATTGAGTCCAGAGATTCAGTTAAGGCGCAAGAGCTTATGTTAAACCACTTAACAGAAGTTGAACAAACCCTTTTAAAATATTATCAGTGATACAACGCAACGGAAGGCTCTTAAAATGGTAAAGAGCCTTTTTTGTATGTCATTCAGCAAAAGTACATATGGCATCTGTGTTTTCAAACAAACTCAATTCTATCCTTGCGTATTGAAAACGCTTTATATTATAATGAATAATAACCAGCAGGTCATCTGATGACCATATCTATAAGAGGCCAATTATGAAAAATTGGATTTATTGCGCTGACTGCATTCAAGCTCATTTTCTGTTGTAATTTGAAAACAAATCCCCTGTTGCGAGACAAAAAATCTGTCCCCCTGTTATCTTGATGTGGTGAAAAATTTCAAATAATTTTAAGTCATGTCATCTGATGACCTGTTGAATTGTTGTCGGTTGTTGTTAGTAATGAAAACGCTTTATTTTATAAAAGAAATTACGGTAGGGAGAGTTGAATAGCTATGTTATTGCTTGTGGCATTGAGCGCAATCATTGCACCATTCATTTTTTTGGTGATACTCAGGATGACTGCGTTAAAAGGAATGTTTTTTAGTGCGATTATTGTCATTGCGCTGGCATCTTTAGTCTGGGGAATGGAAGGCAATATTGTGCTGGCATCTATTTTACAAGGTACACATAAGGCGCTTACCATTCTATTAATCTTGTTCGGAGCGATTGTCCTATTAAACACACTAAAGCATACTGGCGCTGTTGATCGTATAAACCAAGGATTTCAAAACATCTCGGGTGATATGCGTGTACAGGTTGTGCTGGTTGCCTTTTTATTTGGTTCCCTAATTGAAGGGGCCGCTGGTTTTGGGACGCCAGCTGCTGTGACAGGTCCACTGATGGTCGCACTTGGATTCAATCCAATGGCTGCAGCAGTCTTGGCCTTAGTCGCTGATAGTTCAGCTGTTTCTTATGGAGCAGTGGGGACGCCCATTCAGGTTGGTTTAAGTAATATTCCGGGGGCGGGCCCGTCACTTTTTCAGGAAGTTGGAGTACATATAGCAACAATCGATTTGATTGCGGGTACATTTATCCCATTTGTGCTCGTTGTCCTCCTGACACTTTTTTTCGGAAAAGGAAAGGGGATTAAGGATGCATTTCCATTGTTGCCATGGACTTTAGTAGTCGGAATTACATATACAGCTTCAGCACTCCTTTATGCTGTATTATTTGGTCCCGGGTTTGTCGCAATTTTGGGATCACTCACAGGTTTGGTCGTTGCTGCATGGACTGCCAAAAAAGGATGGCTCTTGCCGAAAACAGAGTGGACAGATGCCTTGCAAGAAGGATTTGAATTAAAAAAGGAAAATTCAGATATGGGGCTGATTACAGCATGGTCTCCTTATGTTGTGGTAGTTGGACTGTTACTGATTACCCGCATCATCCCGGAAATAAAAGAATTCGCGTTGACAGCTATTGATTTTACCTGGAGCAGCATCCTTGGGGTGGAAGGAATTACATCAAAATGGGAAATCTTATATTCACCGGGTACAGTATTAATTATTGCTGCGATTCTTGCAGTCATCATCCAGCGTAAGTCATTTTCCAATTTTGCCAAGGCATCGAAAGAGTCACTGCTCTCGATTATCACTGCCGGTTTGACATTAGTATCTACACTGGCTTTGGTGCAAGTATTCACCAACTCTGGTATGAATGTTCATGATCTGATAAGTATGCCACAGTATATCGCGCAGGTACTTGCGAGCACATTCGGTTCTATGTGGATTTTCGTCGCACCATTTTTAGGTGAGCTTGGAGCGTTTATAACGGGAAGTGCAACAGTGTCGACATTGACATTTTCACCCATTCAATACAGTGTTGCTAACCAGACCGGAATGGATACAAACATCATTTTGGCGCTGCAAGTTATCGGTGGAGCTGCCGGGAATATGATTTGTGTTCACAACGTTGTTGCAGCATCCGCAGTTGTGGGGTTATCTGGAGAAGAAGGATCTATTATTCGAAAAACATTAATCCCAGCCCTATTGTATGGGTTATTAGCCGGTATTGGAGGGTTTATCTTACTCACAATTATGTAGTGGGATGGGGTACAGTTAATCAATTCAATGAGCAGTGTCACATATATTATGGTTGAATCAATACGAAACTAGTAGACTATTATTATAATCAAAGTAAAGGATGGCCAGTGTTATACATGGAGCAGGTTAATGAGAATAAAGGGGTTATATAGTAATATTTTTTAAACTAAAGATATGATGACCTGTTATTTAAATATGGAATATAGGGTCGGAGAATCCTTACCAATGTTCCTGCTAGGAAAGGGAGATTTATGATGAAGGTATCTTTGTTTGTTACGTGTCTTGCGGAATTGTTTTATCAAGATGTGGCGAAGGATGTTGTGGAGGTTCTGGAGCGGCTTGGCTGTGAAATTGATTTTCCGCACGGGCAGATATGTTGTGGCCAGCCTGCATACAATAGCGGGTATCGCAAGGATGCGCAAAAGGCAGCGAAACAGATGGTTGCAGCTTTTGAGGACTCGGAATATATTGTTACTCCATCCGGTTCTTGTGCGGGAATGTTCAAGGAGTATCCTGGTTTGTTTGAGGAGGATAAAGAATGGCGGGACAGAGCCCAGGCTGTCGCGGATAAAACATATGAGTTTACACAGTTTATTGTCAACGTTTTGGGTGTTGAGGATGTCGGGGCAGCCTATTCAGCACGAGCTACGTACCATACCTCATGCCACATGATGCGGCTGCTTAAGGAGAATGAGGCGCCATTTAAACTTTTGGGAAATGTAAAGGGGCTTGAATTGCTTCCGCTTGAGAATAGCTATGATTGCTGTGGATTCGGGGGCACATTTGCCGTAAAAATGGTTCCGATTTCTGAGCAAATGGTCGATGAAAAAGTCAGGCATGTGGAGGAAACTACGGCTGATATATTGATCGCAGCGGATGGTGGCTGTCTTATGAACATCAAGGGACGGATTGATCGCAAAGGGAAACCTATTGAAGTGAAGCATATAGCCCAAATATTAAATTCACGTGCTTAAGGAGGTATTTTACATGGGAATGAAAATTGGAGATAAGCCATTTTTCGACAGGGTGGATGATGCCTTGGAAGATGATTTTATGCGAAACGCGATGGCTTCCGCTCAGGACAGGTTACGTGATAAAAAACTCGATGCCACAGAACGGGATGACCAGATTGGTGATTGGGAAGAATGGCGAAGTGCCGGTGAGGAAATTCGTCGGCACACGTTAGAAAACCTTGATTATTATTTAGATCAATTGAGCGAAAAATTTGCTGCGAAAGGCGGGCATGTATACTTTGCCAAAACAGCAGAAGACGCGAATCGCTATATTCAGGAAGTAGCCAAGAAAAAAGACGCGAAACGTGTGACGAAATCGAAATCAATGGTTACCGAGGAAATCGGACTGAACGAGGCACTTGAGGATGTCGGATGTCGCGTTGCTGAGACCGATCTTGCGGAATATATTTTGCAGGTGGGTGGTAATGATCGACCTTCCCACATTGTAGTTCCTTCGTTACATCAAAATAAAGAACAAATTCGCGACACCTTTCAGGAGAAAGCGGGCTATACGGGGACGGAGGAACCGAGAGAACTAACGGCCTTTGCCAGAAGCCAGCTGCGCGATGTATTTCTTGAGGCTGATATTGGGATAACAGGATGCAACTTCGCGGTTGCCGAGTCCGGTTCGATTTCACTGGCGACGAATGAAGGAAATGCAAACATGGTCACTTCTTACCCTGATACACAGATCACTGTGATGGGTATGGAGCGACTTGTGCCAACATGGGATGAACTTGACGTCCTAATTAATTTGTTAAGCAGAAGTTCTGTTGGTCAAAACATAACCACGTACGTGACGAATTTGACTCCGGGTGTGGAGGAAGATTGTGTGGACGCGCCAAAAGAATTTCACCTTGTGATTCTGGATGCAGGACGTTCGAATGCATTAGGCACTGAATTTCAATCAGCGCTTCATTGCATCCGGTGTGCGGCATGTGTAAATGTTTGCCCAGTTTACAGACAAATTGGCGGGCATGCATATGGTTCGATTTATCAAGGACCAATTGGTGCAGTTCTGTCCCCGATTCTTGGTGGCTATGAGGAATACGGGGAACTGCCTTATGCATCGAGTCTTTGTGCTGCCTGTACAGAAGCATGTCCGGTTAAAATTCCACTTCATGAACAATTGATCCGACATCGGGAAAATTATGTAGCCGAACAGGGGAAACCTAAAACAAGCGAAAAGATGGCGATGAAAGCATTTGGCGTAGGAGCAAGTACACCATCTCTTTTTCAGATGGCTGTTAAAGGTGCACCAACGTTTTTGAAACCATTTGTAAAAGATGGAAGTATTTCAAATGGTCCGGGTCCAATGAAACCGTGGACATCGATCCGCGAACTTCCCGCGCCGGGAAATGATAACTTTAGAACCTGGTTTAAGGAACACAAAAGGGGGAGAAAATAGTCATGGCTAAAGGGACTATTCATAATAAGGATGTTTTTTTAAGTGAAATCGCCGGGAAGCTTGGACGTGAACGCAGGAAAGATGTTTCCTTGCCAGAGTGGCAGCATCAGCCGCAATGGGAAGTCTACAAAGATGATACCCCAGATGATTTATTGGCTACCTTTCGGCAAAGGAGTCAAGCTAAAGATGCGAAGGTAGTAGAAACAGACCAAACAAAGCTTGCGGAAACGCTGCAAACAGTTGTCGAGGAGTATGGTGGCGGGTCTATTGTTACAACGAACGATGACCGATTTACTGAATACGGGATTACGGATGTCCTTGATACCGATCATACACATCGATGGGATACGGCACTTGGCGCTGAAAATATTGAAAAAGCAAATGCAGCTAATATCGGCGTTTTCTTCGGTGATATCGCCCTTGCTGAGTCAGGAACGATTGTCCAATTCAATGATAAGGATATCGCGCGTTCCGTCAGTCTACTGCCAATTACGTACATTGCAATCATACCAAAATCATCGATTGTTCCACGGATGACGCAAGCTACACACGAAGTTCATAAACAAGTGGAGTCGGGTAAGGACATTGCAACCTGCATCAATTTTATTTCCGGCCCCAGCAACAGTGCCGACATCGAAATGGACATCGTAGTAGGTGTGCACGGTCCAGTCAATGCAGTATATGTGGTAGTTGAATAAGGAACGGAAATCAACACAACTGGTCTTAAATGAATTTCGAGAGCATAATTTTCCCTAATTCCAAACCCTGTACGAGTGAAAATCTTGTGCAGGGTTTGCTTTAGATAAGGGCCAAAAAGTTCCAGGTCTATGCATAAAAGATCAATACAAGCAGCGGGCCAAATATTGAGCCAGTGATGGCGCTTAGAGTCATGGCAACGGAGCTCATGGAGACAGTCTGCTCTCCGTATTCAAAAGCCTTAGACGTGCCAATCGCATGGGAGGCGCTGCCAAAGGCGATCCCTTGGCCCAAAGAACGGTTAACCCTGAACCATTTCAAGGTTGCTGGCCCGAGAACAACACCGGTGAACCCGGCGATCATGACAAATACAGCGGCTAGAGAAGGGACCCCGCCTAGTTCTGAAGCAATCTGCATCGCAACAGGAGTGGTGACTGATTTCGGCACAAGGGAAAAAATAAGCTCTTCCGCAAATCCAAGTGACTGGGCTAAAAGAATTCCGCTGGTAATCCCCATAATGGATCCAATCAGGACGCCCCCGATGACTGGATACAGATGCTTGAGTAATATTTTTCTTTGCTTATACAAAGGTAATGCCAGTGCTACTACAGCTGGTCCTAATAAATGATTAATCCACTGTCCTCCGATCATGTAAGTTTGATAGGGGATACGGAAACAAAGAAGGATGACAATGAGCACAAATGTCGTTGTTAAGGCTGGGATTAATATTGGCCAACGAACCCAGCGGTACAGCCGATCCAGCGCTAAGTACATCAATATGGTAATTACAATTATGATGATTGCGATAAGTACTTCGAGCACTGCTTTTTCTCCTTTCTTTCAGCCGATCTATTGGCCAAAAATTGGCTCGTATGCCCAGCTGTAATCATGGTGAAGAGTGTGCTGACAACGATGATAACAATTAGCAGAATACCGCTGCCGGCAAATAGATGGAAATAATTCATGACGCCGACTGTGGCTGGAATAAACAGCAGAGGTAAATAGGCCAACAGAAATCCTGAGCCTGTTTCCACCCAATGAACCGGGCAAATGCCAATAATTAAAGCCGCTAACAGGAGCACCACTCCGACAATGCTGCCTGGTATCGGCAAATGCAGCTGGGCGGAGATCCAATTACCGACCATATAAAAGATATATAATAAGGCGATCTGTATGATGATTTTAAAGATTTTCATAGATGTTCGGCGTATTTTTAAATTTAAGTGACGCCAGCCCTCCTTATGATAGGATTCAATTTACACGTTAGGCAGAATAAGGGCCCTTGGTTTCAGGTAGATCAGTTCATCTGATGAATTTACTCCTCCCATTTTACTCCTTGCCACATCGGCATGCAATCATTGAAGTTTTACAGAAACTACACTCTTATAGGTTATCGGTGCAGAGAAATAGGTTCAATTCAATTTTTTCAGAAATTATGATTATTCAAAAACAGGTAATGTCTATTTTGATTTTCAACATGCTGAAGTAAAGAGATTTTGTCATATACAAAAAAGAAGGGCCTGATCGTACAGCCCTTCTTTACTCTAAAGTTATTGATTTTTTATTTTTTGTTTCAATTCATTCAAACTGTCCACGGTTGTCTGTGCCCATTCTTTCATTTTGTCAATTTTAGGATCCTCTTGTTTAGCTTCACCGATTAGAGGATAAAGGCTTTCTTCTATTTTCTTGTACTGGTCTGGGAATTGTTCTTCTACTTGCTTCTCAATACTGTCCCAATTCTCTTCAAGAGTTTTCCCGTGACCATTAATTGTTTTGACATCATTTGCTGAATCTTCTAAGCTGCTGTTCAACTGATTTACGGATTTGATCACGTGATCAACTTCAGATGCTAAATTCATATCTTTGCTCTCGCCACTAGATTGATTCCCTTCGGAAGACTCCGTTGATTTCTCACCATTGGCTGGCTCACTTTCTTGTTGATTGGTTTCTTCTTGAGAGCTAGTGTTATCTTGGTTCTCGGCTGTTCCACAGGCTCCCAAGACTATACCGAGGATTAGAATCAAACTGACAGCATGTAATCGTTTCACAGAGAATCCTCCTTATTGGCTTTATTTGTAAGTAGTATTCCCAATTCCTTCAAGCTGAAAACAGGGACATTCGAACGATTATGTGAGTTATATTTCCTTTATCAAGCAGGAGTGGGGTGAATACTCCCTGCAATTTTTGGGGCACTTGTTGGAATCGTAGTGTCTCATAAAGTCAAAGCCCCGATTATAGCTAAAAAGCTAACTCTACGTTTTATTTAATTTATAAGAGTACGAATAGTGCTAACTAATTGCGATCTTAGTAAAATTCATTTATATTTAATATAAGACAATTGAATAAACAATCCTTCGGGGCAGGGTGAAAATCCCGGCCGGCGGTGATGGACCACAACGTTCAAAGCCCGCGACGGGGAAGGAGTCTTATTTCTTCCCCCTGATTTGGTGTAGATTCCAAAGCCGACAGTTAAAGTCTGGATGGGAGAAGGAGCGAGCGTAGAAAATAAGGTGCAAACATTCTGTAGTTGTACCTTCTATTCGCTATACTTATATTTCAATACAGTAAAGCCCTGGAGAAGTTCGTCTTCTTCGGGGCTTTTTTGATTTAAAAATATTGGGAGGTGAGAAGGATGCAGCGCGACGAACGATACATGGCCATGGCTATTCAGATGGCGAAAGAAACGATAGGACAAACGAATCCAAACCCTTCGGTTGCAGCAGTTGTTGTGAAAAATAATCAAGTAGTTGGTCTGGGAGTGCACGTCAAGGCCGGGGAGCCTCATGCTGAAGTCCATGCACTTAGAATGGCTGGTGAAAAGGCTCTGGGTGCAGAAATTTATGTAACACTTGAGCCTTGTAGTCATTTCGGGCAAACTCCACCCTGTGCCCAGGCGGTGGTTGATGCTGGAATTAAACGTGTGATTATCGCTTCTCACGACCCTAATCCAAAAGTGAGCGGCCGCGGGATAGAGTTGATGGAAAAAGCCGGTCTTGAGGTAAGGACAGGGGTCTTAACAGGTGAAGCAGATGAGCTCAATCGCGCATTCTTTCATTTTATAAAAACAAAGCAGCCCTATGTTCGATTGAAATCAGCGATGAGCCTTGATGGAAAGATTGCTACCGCAACAGGTGAAAGCCAGTGGATTACTGGTGAGTCAGCAAGGAAGGATGGCCACTCCTATCGTCATCGATCTGCTGCCATCTTAGCAGGCATTAATACGGTTCTAATGGATAATCCTAAGCTGACGACTCGAATAGCAGGAGGCGGCAACAGCCCGGTGAGAATTGTTCTTGATACCCATTTGCGGACTCCTTCTACCTCTCAGGTGATTCAAAATAGAGAAGCCCCGACTTGGATCTTTACAGGAAAATCCGTCGGAAAGGATGAAATGACCCGCTTTCAAGACTTTTCCCATGTTGAGGTGATCCGCCTGGCAACGGAAACCGTTCAAGTGGAAGCTGTTCTGGACTATTTAGGTGAACAAAAACTTACCTCATTGCTGATTGAAGGCGGCGGAACGATTGCGGATGCTTTTGTTCGGGCTGGGAAAGTGAACGAAACCATTACGTATATAGCACCTAAATTAATTGGCGGCAGGCAGGCCATGACCCCTGTAGCGGGCGAAGGAATCAGTAGCCTGGCCCAACTTGATAATTTTGCATTTTTTAGCTCTGAACAGCTAGGAGAAGACATCAAGCTTGTTTCAGTCAAAAGGGGGGATTTGTAATGTTTACAGGGATTATAGAGGAAATGGGTTCAGTCAAAAATATTAAAAGTAAATCAGAAGCGCTTGAATTAAGTATTATAGCGAAGGAAATTTTGTCGGATATAGATTTAGGGGACAGCATTTCGATAAACGGAGTGTGCCTTACCGTGACGAGTTATTCTGATCAAAGTATAGAATTTGATGTGATGCCTGAAACCTTTAGGGCAACGAATTTACACCAGTTGAAACAAGGAAGTACAGTCAATCTCGAACGGGCTATGGCAGCAGGCGGCCGTTTTGGTGGTCACTTAGTTTCGGGTCATATCGATGGAACGGGTGAGATTGTGGCGAAGAAATCAGAATCAAATGCCGTTTATTATGAGATTGAACTTCCGGATGAACTGATCCATTATTTTGTGTATAAAGGATCAATTACGGTTGATGGAACGAGTTTGACCGTGTTTGGCGTGGAGGAGAACCGTGTCACGATCTCACTTATTCCGCACACGATGGACCATACGGTGCTCGGTGATAAAGAACCGGGTGATCAGGTGAATATTGAATGCGACATGATTGGTAAATACGTGGCCCATTTTTTAGGAAAAGAACCAGAGAGCAGTCAGTCAAAGCTAACGAAGGATTTCTTAGATGAAAATGGATTCGCATAAAGAAGAGGGTGGGAAGATGTTTGATTCAATTGAACGGGCAATTTCAGAATTAAAACAGGGAAAAATGGTCATCGTCTGTGATGATGAGGATCGAGAAAATGAAGGTGATTTAATAGGTTTAGCTGAATATGCAACGCCTGAGATGATCAATTTTATGATTACTCATGGCAAAGGGCTTGTTTGTTCACCTGTCACGAGTCAATTAGCTGATCAGCTTGAGTTGAACCCGATGGTGGATAACAGCACTGATCCTAATAAAACTGCTTTTACAGTGAGCATTGATCATAAGCATACGACGACCGGCATCTCTGCGGATGAGCGGGCACTGACGATTCGTGAAATGCTTAACCCATTAAGCCAAGCGGATGATTTCCAAAGGCCGGGCCATATTTTCCCGTTAATTGCGAAAGAAGGCGGGGTATTGCGCCGTGCAGGTCATACAGAAGCTGCGGTGGATTTAGCCGAATTAGCTGGAGCCAAACCAGCCGGGGTTATTTGTGAAATTATTAAAGAAGATGGGACGATGGCAAGAGTACCTGATCTTCGCAAAATGGCCGATGAGTTTAATATTCCGATGATTACGATTGCGGATTTAATTCAATATCGTTATCGAGTTGAAGATCATGTCATACGCGAAGTCGAGGTACAGCTGCCGACTGAATATGGTGATTTCCGTGCGGTTGCTTATACGAATGATATTGATTATAAAGACCATATTGCCCTTATCAAAGGGGATATCGATCCAAGTGAGCCAACATTAGTCAGGGTCCATTCCGAATGTTTAACAGGTGATGTCTTTGGTTCCTATCGCTGTGACTGCGGACCGCAGCTTCACAACGCACTTCGTCAAATTTCAGAAAACGGCAGCGGGATCCTGCTTTATATGAGGCAGGAAGGCAGAGGAATCGGCTTATTGAATAAGTTGTATGCCTATAAGCTTCAGGAAGAAGGCCTGGATACTGTTGAAGCTAATGAAAAGCTAGGATTTGGTCCGGACTTACGTGATTATGGTGTAGGAGCACAGATTTTACGTGAACTCGGAATTTCTAAACTGAAGCTGTTAACCAATAATCCGAAGAAGATTTCCGGTCTTGGCGGTTATGGCATGGAAGTAGTAGAACGAGTCCCTATTCAAATGGATTCAAGAAAAGAGAACGAACTATATTTAAAGACCAAGCAGTCGAAGATGGGGCACTTATTTCATTACTAATTAAAAAATAACTTGAGGGATCAAGGTGTGAATTTTGCTAATAGGCAGTAGCTAAAGGAGAGATCAGGATGGTTAAAACATTAGAAGGAAACCTTGTAGGAAGCGGATTGAAAATAGGTATTGTTGTAGGGCGGTTTAATGATTTCATTACGGGACGTCTATATGATGGAGCGCTTGATGGATTGAAGCGCCATGGCGTAAACACGGATGATGTGGAAGCTGCCTGGGTGCCAGGCGCCTTCGAAATTCCTCTTGTTGCTGGAAAGATGGCGAACTCAGGAAAATACGATGCTGTGATCACACTTGGTGCTGTAATCCGCGGCTCAACGCCGCACTTTGATTATGTTTGTGGAGAAGCTGCTAAGGGAGTTTCCCAGGCCAGCGTACAAAGTGGAGTCCCTGTTATCTTTGGAGTCATAACTACAGATACGATAGAGCAGGCTATTGAGCGGGCAGGAACGAAAGCCGGCAACAAAGGTTGGGAAGCGGCAACTGGTGCTATTGAAATGGCTAATTTAAACCGACAATTTGAAGCATAAGACAAAATCGCGGGGAGCAGAGGTTTTCCCGCGATTTTTTAATGTGTAAAAATCAACTTTTTGGTTGAAAGAGGCTGAATCCTTTAGCGGGGAAGAATTTCAAAGTTTTGGGGTAGAATAATGAGACACTTGGGAAGGTCTATCAATAAGGGTTTCCTTCACGTCTTCATCCAATCTAGTGGGATTTTTTTCAAAGTTATGAAATAATACGAATAGATCAATAAAGAGTTGGAGGTATTCATTTGACTACACATCAAAAACGGCTTGAGAAGTATGCAGAACTAGCATTAAAAAAAGGTGTTAACCTACAGAGCGGTCAGGGGCTGATCATAAATGCTCCTATAGAGGCGGCTGATCTTGTCAGAACCATTTCAGCTAAAGCTTACGGAAGAGGTGCCAAAAATGTTCACGTGGAGTGGAGCGATGAACTTTTAAGTTATATGAAAATGAAGAATGCACCTATGAAGGTACTCGAGACATTCCCTAAGTGGAAGGCGGAGGGTCTTGAGGAGATGGTAAAGGATGGGTATTCCCTATTAACCGTGTACGGTCCTAATCCTGATCTGCTCAAGGGAGTCGACTCTGAACGAATTGCTAAAGCGAATAAGGCGAGTGCGGAAGCGCTGACTGGATATCGCGACTACATTATGAATGATAAAACCACATGGTCAATTGTCGCTTATGCACAGGCTGCTTGGGCAGAAAAGGTCTTCCCTGGCCTGAAAGAGGAAGCAGCACAAAGTAAGCTTTGGGAGCAAATTTTCAAAATAACCCGGGTAGATCAAGATGATCCAATTCAAGCTTGGGAGGAGCACAATGAACGCCTGCGCCAGGCAAGAGAGTATTTAAATAAGAAGCAGTATAAGAAGCTTCATTATAAAGCGGCAGGTACAGATTTGAGTGTGGAATTGCCGGAAAACCATATTTGGCATGGAGGTTCGGCTACTTCTGAAAAAGGTGTGGAATTTAATCCGAACATGCCGACAGAAGAAGTGTTTACAATGCCTCACAAATATGGTGTACAAGGCAAAGTCAGTAGTACCAAACCGCTCAGTTATGGAGGAAACCTGATCGAGAACTTTTCATTGACCTTTAAAGATGGAAAAGTCGTCGATTATTCTGCAGAGTCTGGGGAAGAAACGTTGAAACATTTATTGGAATCAGATGATGGCGCTAAGCGATTAGGTGAAGTAGCTCTCGTCCCTGATGAATCACCGATTTCCAAGTCGGGACACATTTTCTATAATACTTTATATGATGAGAATGCCTCCTGTCACCTGGCATTAGGCAAGGCGTATCCGACTAATATTGAAAATGGTCCATCGATGTCTAAAGAGGAGATGGAAAAGCATGGGGTCAACGACAGTCTCGTGCATGAAGACTTCATGATGGGTTCTAGTGAAATTGACATTGATGGCGAGACAAAAGATGGCAGTTATGAACCTATCTTTCGAAAAGGGTCGTGGGTCATTGATTTTGAATAATTAATTTAGGAAAAAAGCCTGTAAATTCAGTTTGCTGGCTTTTTTCTTTGATTTTCTTTTATAGTTTAATGATGTGGTTACATTTTTGACATTACGATTACAGTTTATTTAAAAAGCAATAAAATTCAACTTCAACCTATATGTTTTGTGGTAAAAAGGAATAGACATTGTTTTTACATTTAAGAATTAGATCTAATACACAACCACAGAATTAAAGAGGGTGAAGGACTATGAAGCGGGAAGCAACTTTTGACAATGCAAAACTTTTATTGATTTTCTTCGTTGTATTTGGTCATCTTATTCAACCGTTTACCGATGGTTCACATACTATGTACACCATCTACATGTGGATTTACACGTTTCATATGCCTGCGTTTATCTTTTTGTCTGGTTTTTTTGCAAAAGGATCTGGGCATAAAGACTATGTCGTTAATTTAGCGAAAAAATTAATCTTGCCTTATATGATTTTTCAGCTTGCTTATTCAGGCTACTTTTTCTTTATAGGAAAAGATGGCTGGCTGAACGGACCATTTTATCCGCACTGGTCATTGTGGTTCTTATTCAGTTTATTCTGCTGGCATATTATGCTCTATTGGTTTAAGAAAGTTCCTGCACTGACGGGGATTTTGGTTTCTGTAGGCTTAGGACTCGTTGTAGGATACTTTAATGATATTGGCCATATGTTCAGCCTTTCCAGAACGTTTGTCTTCTTCCCATTCTTTCTGGCTGGCTATTGGTTAACAAAAGACCATGTCAAAAAATGGCGAACTTCTCAAGTGCGTGAAGCCACACTCCTATTCATGACAACACTTGTTGGATTAATTGCTATTTTCCCTGAATTTGACTCAGGCTGGCTGTTAGGCTCAAAATCATACAGTGATCTCGGAGGTTTGGAATTTGGCGGCTTAATACGGTTTGGCGGTTACATTGTCGGTGCAATCATGACGATGGGCGTCCTTGCTTGGATTCCTAGTAAATCGTATCGTTTTACTGTGTTAGGAAGGAGAACGTTATACGTTTACTTGCTTCATGGATTCTTTATCCAATTCTTTCGCGAAGCCGGCTGGTTTGAGGTCGACAACATGATTGACTTTGCAGGTTTAGCAATCGTAGCAGCAAGTATTGTATTCTTATTATCAAGTACGTCCATCCAAACATTGACTCAACCTGTTATTGAAGGCAGAGCCCAATTAATCAAGAAATGGTGGCATAAGCTAGCTAAGAAAGATTACACGATAAATTAAATAAAAGAAATCATACCTCTCTTAGGATTGAAATGTGTACTCTAGTGAAAGACTAGTGATATAGATCCTGAGGGAGGTATTTTTCATGGAAAAAAAGATCTTATTTGTGGCAACAAATATCGATGCCATCGAAGGCGGGAACGAAACGGGATTGTGGCTGCAAGAGTTTGTGGAGCCTGCAACAGAATGTAAACAAGCAGGATTTGAAGTAACGGGGGTAAGCCTTAAAGGCGGTAGAATTCCCATTGATCCAAACAGCTATAGTAATGAACTTCCCCGAGTCTGGGATGGAGTCATGGAACCGATCCATAATACAGATAAACTTGAAAACATTGATCTAAATGATTATGCAGGCATATTCTTCACGGGCGGGCATGGGACGATGTTCGATTTTCCTAATCAAAGCGTTATTCAATCGGCTTTGCAGCACTTTATCGAACACGACAAAGTAATTGGGGCAGTTTGTCATGGACCGGCTGCTTTTGTTGGTGTGAAGGATGCAAATGGAGATTCTTTTATTAAAGGAAAAACGATAACAGGCTTTACAAATAAGGAGGAGGAGAAAGCAGGTCTGACTGATAAAATGCCTTTTTTACTGCAAGACAAATTGTCAGCTGAAGGAGCTGAATTTCAGACCTCTGAGCCCTTTAAGGAGCACGTTGAAGTAGATGGCAAGCTAGTAACAGGACAGAACTCGCAATCCAGCCTCGCTACAGCAGAAGCCTTTATTAAGCAAATCAGATAAATTAGAGGCTGGGACATATTTGTCACCAGCCTCTAATTTATTTAAAAAATTAGATGTGCGATTAACGCAATGATTGGAAGCGTAATGATGGTTCTTAACAAGAAAATGATAAAGAGATCTTTAAGGTTTACAGGTACTTTAGAACCTAATAACAAACCGCCGACCTCTGACATATAAATCAGCTGTGTAACGGATAATGCCGCAATCACAAAGCGAGTCAATTCACTTTCAATAGAAGCCCCGATGATGGCTGGCAGGAACATGTCGGCAAACCCAACTAATATCGTTTCAGATGCAGCTTGCGCATAAGGGATTTGCAACAGTTCCAGAATCGGAATAAATGGTACGCCAAGCCAAGCGAACACTGGCGTGAACTCTGCGATAATCAGTGCAATGGTACCTAATGCCATGACAATTGGGGCTACACCCATCCACATATCTAAAATGTTCTGACCGCCCTGTTTAAAAAACTCTTTAACTCCGCTGGATTTGCTGCCTCGTTCGACAGCCTGTGCATATCCGTAAGTAAAAGCATTGTGATGTTGAGGGATCTCTTCACTTATGTCATCGGCTTCCTCAGTAACATAAGTGTTCGCTTTACGCGAAAGAGGTGGAATCCTCGGCATGATTAATGCCGCCACAAGTCCTGCGAACCCAACAGTTAAATAAAATGGAATAAACATATCAGCCAAGCCGACTTGCTGAATCACAACTAAACTGAAGGTAATGGATACAACAGAGAAGGTGGTTCCAATAACAGCAGCTTCTCTCTTCGTATAATAACCTTCCTCATACTGCTTACTCGTTAAGAGTACACCAATTGTGCCATCTCCTAACCACGAGGCTAAACAGTCGATGGAAGAACGTCCTGGCAATTTAAAAACAGGGCGCATAATTTTTGTTAATAGTACACCAAAAAGTTCCAGAAGCCCAAAATTGAGCAGCAGTGGAAGAAACAGTCCGGCAAATAAGAAGACCGCAAATAGTACATGAAGCAAGGAATCTAATAACAATCCACCTGTCACATCAGAAATAATGGCATTTGGTCCAATTTGAAAATAAACCATTATTGAAAAAATCATCCCTAATACACGGGTAACAACCCATACCCATGGCACATTGAACAATTGCTTGAAGAAGGGGGTTTTATTTAGTTTATCCGGCCCCATTAATTTAACTATGAGGGTCCCGATCGCTGTAATTGAAATAATCAGCATCATGATCAGAGATAGAGAGTCAGCCAGCGCTTCTTGAATCCACGTGGCCAGAATGGCGATAATAATCGTAACACTCTGATCCTCTGCATTATAAAACGGTACAATAAATAAAAATATACCAAGTAATGATGGCACTATAAATTTTAAATGTGATGAAATCTTGAAGTCGCTTGCTTTCATTAAAGTATCGCTCCTGACAAATTGTGATAAGAATAAATATGCAACAAAATAAATTTTAATACAAAAATATGCAGTTGCCAATAAAAATTTTTATCAGCGTTCTTAAATTCCTAGTTTTTCGTGTACCTTGCTAAAATACGGTCCACGGAAGAACCGTAGCTTTCACCAAACATATTTAGATGAACGAGAAGATAATAAAGCTGATAAAGCGGTTTCATATCTTCGTATTCATGAGGCAGCGGCATGACTTCCTGATAAGCTGCATAAAAAGCCGGCGAGAATCCACCGAATAATTCCGTAAAAGCTAGTTCAAATGCATGATCTCCATACAATATGGAGGGGTCGATAAGGTAGGGGATGCCTCTACGTCCAACTAAATAGTTTCCTCCCCACAAATCGCCATGCAGAAGGGAAGGTGAAGGATAATGTGAGAGTAATTGGTCTAATTGATCTATCAGCTGCTCAAGTCGTTCCTGCCTTTTTGGTGGCAAGGTCTTATGTTCAATCCCCAGTTGCAGTTGCGGCTGTAACCTATCATCTCGAAAATACTCAACCCAGCTTTCCCGCCAATGATTATCCTGGGTTAATTCTCCGATAAAAGTCGGCTGATCAAACCCGAAATATTCAGCTGTATGTTTGTGCATATTCGCAAGATTTGCCCCAAGCTGTTCGGCTGTGTGGGATGGCCCGGCTTCATCTCCTTTGATCCACTCCATAACGAGGAATCCCGTTTCGCCTACCCTAGGTTGATTATAATCATATACTTTTGGAACATGTATGGTGTTGGTTTGTGCGATTCGTTCTAAACCGAGTGCCTCGATTTTAAAGAAATGAGGCGGAACATTGTTATTTCCTTTAACAAAATATTCATCGCGATCTGTGCGTACATAAAATGCTTCGTTAATATCTCCTCCGCTAACTTTACTGATAGCTTGAATAGCGCTTTGATCACCTAATCGCTGAAGTGATGTTTGAATAACTTGCTTCATATAATCCCCCTATCATTAACAATAACCTAAAAATTCAAAAGTTGAAATAGTGGAATAATTTCAACTGATTGTCATACGTTTGGTTTGCTGGTCGCGATACTGTTTAGGGGTGAGCTTAAAGTGTTTTTTGAAGGTGGATGTGTAGTAACTTTGATTACAGAATTTAAATAAGGCTGCAATATCGGAAATTGAAGTTGTGGTATGCATGAGGAAATATTTAGATTCCTCCACACGTTTTTCGTTAATAAACTGAACAACTGAAATCCCCACTTCCTTTTTAAAAAGGTGTGATAAGTAACTGGGACTTACAAAACAGGCTTTAGCGAGCTGTTTCAGTTTCAGGTCATCAAGAATATGTTCATGAATGTGTGTAACCGCACGGTTGATGATATTGGAGTAAGGCATCTCCTTGACATCTTCGACCATTTGGATGAAGTGTCCGAGCATTTGAAATTCCAGGGTATCTAATTCTTCTGAGGATGTTTTACGTTCGATCTCCAGGATGTAAGCGTCACTTAGATTAAAAGAGGTCTCAGGATCAACTCCGGACCGAATAACGGCTCGCGTAAATAGGGTGCAGGAACAAATGAGAGAATTTTTTAAAGAGCGCAATGGAGTATGAGCCAGCCTGGGACGTTGGTCCTTATTGATATTTTTTAACAATGTGAAGGCGGTATGTTTATCGAGTTTAGTAATGGCTTCCATTAACTGTTGTTCCATTAAGAAGGAGGGGTGTAAATATTCATTACGTCTATTGTTCATGCGAATTTGTTTGAATTGGTCAATCATATAATGTGTGATTGTACTATTCATGATCAACCCCCAAAGTGTGTAATTTTTTAATACAAATGTAAAGATCTTAATATAATTGTAAGCGATTTCATAATAATATAAAAGTACTAGATAGAAAAATATACGAAGGAGGTCAACTGACCCATGAAGAAATGGCTTTTATTTTTATTCTTCGTTTCAATGCTTTCGATTTTAATGATTGGATGTAGTAGTGGGGAAAGTGACAGCTCTAGTGGAGATACTGGCACTGAAACAGAACAGTCAGGTGAAGAAAAGGCAAGCGGGGAGAAAACAGTTATTCATTTCGCTGCACAGAGTGATAGTACTCCGGCAACCCAAGCTGTGATTGATGCTTTTAACGAACAATCAGACAAATATACAGTGGAATGGACGCAAATGACAAATGATTCCGCTCAAATGCATGATCAATTATTAACAACACTTTCAAGCGGTTCCAGTGAATATGATGTGATTTCCATGGACGTAGTGTGGGCTGGAGAATTTGCAGGCGCCGGCTATATTGAACCAATTGATATTTGGATGGAGGAAGATGGATTAAGTTATGAGAACTATAATACTGGCTCCATGACGTCAGGAAATTTTAAAGGGAAACAATACACCCTTCCTTATTTTCCTGATGTAGGTCTCTTGTATTTCCGAAGTGACATCGTTTCAGAAGAAGATCAGCAAAAGCTTATATCCGGCGATTACATGTACGATGATTTAGCAGCGATGGCAGAGAAGTACATGAACGAAAGCGGAACTGAAAATGGCTTCGTTTATCAGTCTAAGCAATACGAAGGCTTAACAGTAAATGCTACAGAATTTACGAATCAGTTTGAAGATATTCAAGGCGGACTTGAGACCATGTACGAATTTACAACCTCAAAGTTTGTACCTGAAGATATTTTAAATTATACGGAAGCTGAAACTCATACAGCTTTTGAAACGGGAAATTCTGTGTTTGCTCGTAACTGGCCTTACATGTTTGGACGTTTGAAAAATCCTGAAGAAAGCGGTGCTACTGTAAAGGCAGACCAAGTTGGCATAGCGCCATTGCCTAATGGCGGCGCAGTCGGCGGATGGCTGCTCGGTGTAACGTCAAATTCAGAAAATAAAGAAGGGGCATGGAAATTTGTAAAATTCTTATCTGGTGAAGAGGGACAGAAAATCATGTCTACCCAGGGCGGATATTTACCTGGTTATCAACCATTACTTGAGAATGAAGAAGTTCTTGATTCCAATGAATTGCTAACGTACCCAGGTTTTCAGGAGGCCCTTAAAGGAACGATTGCCAGACCTGTTTCCGCAGAGTATTCTAAGGCATCAAATGAGATCCAAGTAGCTGTACACAAATACTTGAGCTCAGGCGAAGGATTGGAAGAAGCTGTTCGGAGTGTGGATAATGCAATAGGAGAATAGAGCTTTTCACTTATGAGGAACGGGCTCTGATTCGTCAGGCCATGCTGGCAACTCGTTCAGCATGGTCTATCTTTATGCCGACAAAGAAGTTCAATACCTGATAAAGGGGGAGATTGCGTTGAAGAAGATGGGCTTTCGCGGGTCATTTTTCATCATACCCATTCTTATACTGATTGCTGTCTTTTCTGTATGGCCGGTTGTTCAATCTTTTACGTACACGTTTTTTGATTATCAATTAAACGATCGTACAAAATCCGGGCTGTACTTAAATGAACGTTTTAATGTTGAATTATACAATGAATCATCGACCTATGTAAACTTATTCCTTGAGCGTGATATGCCAAATATTACAGACTCAGAGGATGCAGCGGAAGTTAAGGAGCTGCTGTCAAGACTTGACCAGCTTGATACTGAATTTGAAGGCAAGTCCGGTGTAGTGAATATTAATGAGGAAGTAAAAAATAAAGTTGAATCGTTTTATGAGGATGCCAAAGAGCTAGTAGCTTCCCTGAGCGAAAAGTATGAATTACAAAATGAAAAAAATCTTCCCAAAATCGTCAATGACATAGACCGAAGCATGATTGAGTCCAATTTTGTGGGTCTTGCGAATTATAAAAAAGCTTTTCAGGATGACTTCGTTTGGGTTGCTTTAAAAAATACACTGATTTTTACATTTTCCTCAGTGGCTCTTGAGCTGGTACTTGGTCTTGGAATGGCCCTGATTATG
Source organism: Halobacillus ihumii (assembly GCF_902726645.1). Taxonomy (NCBI): domain Bacteria; kingdom Bacillati; phylum Bacillota; class Bacilli; order Caryophanales; family Bacillaceae; genus Halobacillus; species Halobacillus ihumii. Next base: position 1,597,194 of record NZ_CACVAO010000001.1, on the reverse strand, counting down.
AATAAATCAATGAGGGGTCAGGGATTTATCCGAACTTCATCCCTCATACCATGGGCCATCCCAACAGCTGTTGCTGCCCTTATGTGGAGTTATTTATATGACGGCACAGCTGGCATTGTAGCTCAAATGTTTGCTTCTATAGGATTGATTAACGAACCGACAGATCTTTTACTTACTTCAGGAGGAGCCATGACGGCAGCGATATTAGCCGACGTGTGGAAAACGACGCCCTATATGGCATTGTTATTACTTGCTGGCTTACAGACGATTCCGAACTCGCTATATGAAGCGGGGTCCATTGATGGGGCCGATAAAGGACAACAATTCTTTAGAATTACACTGCCGCTATTAAAACCGGCTATTCTTGTAGCTCTTTTATTTAGAACTCTCGATGCATTTCGTGTGTTTGATCTCATTTACGTATTAACCGGGGGCGGTCCAGGCGGTTCTACTGAAACTCTATCCATCTATTCCTATAAAGTTATGTTTGCCCAGACAAACTTTGGCTACGGGTCCGTGATCGTCATGATTATGTTCGTTTGCGTGGCTATTATTGCAACCATCTATGTGAAAATTCTTGGTGCAAATGTGATGGAAAAAAATTAAGGGAGGTTAATGAACATGGCAAACCGTTCTGGCTCGACATCATCTAAGAAGAAACTGGTTTTCGTATTAATTCTTTGTTTTTACCTCGTTGTTGTCGTATTTCCCTTTCTATGGATTCTAATCACCTCCTTTAAGAGTACAGGTGAAATTTTTGGCAATCATCCTTTTCGAATTATTCCAGAGAATCCGACCATTGAGCATTATGCCAATGTGATACTTGAGAAGGGTATTCTGAATGCGGTTTGGAATAGTCTAGTCGTTTCAGGTGTTACGACCATTTATATCGTGTTTGTTGCGACACTGGCCTCCTATGCTATTTCAAGGTTTGAATTTTTCGGGAAAAACTTATTATTGGGTGTAGTCCTTGCGGTATCTATGTTTCCCCAAATGATCGTGATTGGCCCGATTTATAATTTATTTGTGGATCTGGGCTGGACGAATAGCTATTGGATTACATTACCTTACTCTTCGATCACTCTTCCGATGGCCGTATGGATCTTAGTGACGCACTTTAACCAAATTCCCATTGCTCTAGAAGAATCTGCGAAAATGGATGGCGCCAATCGCTTCCAAACATTATTCAAAATTGTATTTCCATTGGCGGCGCCGGGAGTTTTTACAACAGCCATCATTGTGTTTATAACAGCCTGGAATGAATTTGTGCTTGCGATAACGATTAACTCGGATGCGGCTTACCATACTGTACCTGTGGCCATCTCGTTCTTGCGGACACAATTCGAAATTCTTTGGGGGCAGGTAGCTGCTGCTACAATCATCGTTACGATACCTACACTATTAATCGTCCTGTTTTTCCAGAAGCAGATTGTCTCTGGGCTGACGAGCGGCGGTGTAAAAGAATAAACGCATATAAAAGGAGGTTAATTTATGGGCTGGCACATTAAACGTAACAGGTTGAGGGTTGAAGAATTAATAAATGAGGAGAGCTTGTTCTTCCTGGGTAATGGCTATCTTGGTGTTAGAGGCAACTTTGAAGAAGGCTATCCTGAGGGTTTCCCGACAATCAGGGGGACGTATATCAATGCGTTTCACGATATTATTGACATTCCTTATGGAGAGAAGTTGTATGGGTTTCCGGACACGCAGCAAAAAATGTTAAATGTTCATGATACTCAATCGATACAAATCTATGTAGGTGAGGAAGAAGAGTTATATGCACTCGATCAGGGTCAGGTTCTTGATTATTCCAGAAAGCTATTATTGGATGAAGGATGCACCATTCGGGAGATTCATTGGAAATCCCCGCTCGGGAAAGAGTTAAATATCCGTTTTGAACGGCTTGTTTCTTTTGTTCATCGCGAACTATTTATGATCAAGTTGAATCTGATACCTGTTAATTTTTCAGGCAAGCTGAAGGTTGTTTCTAGCATTAATGGGGATGTGGAAAACTACGCAAATAAAGAGGATCCACGCGTGGCTGCGGGGGAGGCAAAGCGGCTTCACCTTAGCAAGTTACTACTGAATGAAGGGGACGGCTATATAGAAAGTCAAGCCGAGGTATCCCGCTTACGAACAGGGTGTGTGACAAGGCATTATACAGATTCTGCAGATGTAACAGTCTTAGAAGATGATCATTCCAAACAGCTGCTGTTTAATTATGTGTGGGATGCGGAAAAGTCTGTTCCTCTCTCTCTTACTAAGCGTACTGTTTTTGTAGATTCCTTAAGGCATGAAGAAGATTTATACGAGGCGGCTATTGGGCTTCAGCATTCTCTTGATGAATGGTCGGATGATGAAATTTTCCACGAGCAAAGAGAATATATGCAGAAGTTCTGGCAGCATGGAGATGTTCGTGTCAGCGGTGACCACAGACTTCAAGAAGGATTGCGGTTTAACCTTTTTCATCTTCTGCAATCAGTAGGGAGAGATTCATACAGCAATATTTCGGCTAAGGGATTATCAGGGGAAGGCTATGAGGGTCATTACTTCTGGGATACGGAAATTTACATGTTCCCAGTCTTTCTTATGATTGCTCCTGATTTAGCAAAGAGACTATTAATCTATCGCTATTCCATTCTGAACCATGCGAAGGACCGGGCTGTTGAAATGGGACATCAACAAGGAGCTCTGTTCCCATGGAGAACGATCAGCGGTAAGGAGTGTTCCTCTTACTTCCCGGCAGGAACGGCACAGTACCATATAAGTGCGGACATTGCTTATAGTTATATTCAATATTATCATGCTACTGGGGATACAGACTTTTTGTTAGATTATGGTGTCGAGTTGTTAGTAGAAACAGCCAGACTGTGGATGGATGTTGGTCACTTTAATAAAAATGGATTCTCGATCGATAATGTCACAGGCCCGGATGAATACACGGCAATCGTAAATAATAATTATTATACGAACGTGATGGCTAAGCATAATTTAGTATGGGCAGTAAAAGCATACCGAATTGCCAGAAAGCGAGATTCAAAAAGGGTGACGGATCTCGCTGAGTCCCTATCCCTTACTAAGGAAGAACTTGAGCAATTTAAGCAAGCTGCTGCGGTCATGTATTTACCTTATGACAAACAATTTGGAATCAACCCACAAGATGACACCTTTCTAAATAAGGCCGTGTGGGATATAGGAGGTACGTCAGCAGACCAATTCCCTTTACTGCTTCATTATCATCCGCTTACTCTTTATCGTTATCAAGTATGTAAACAGGCCGACACTGTGCTGGCCCATTTTTTACTTGAAGATGAACAGGACTTTGACACCATACGAAATTCCTATAACTACTATGAAAATATCACCACACATGATTCATCCCTTTCCACGTGTGTGTTCAGTATCATGGCAGCTAAACTCGGTGATCTTGAAAAAGCCTTTTATTATTTTGGAGACTCTGCACGCCTGGACTTGGATAACTTGCATGGCAATACGAAGGATGGGCTGCATATGGCTAATATGGCGGGGAGCTTTATGGCCATTTTATTCGGATTTGCCGGGTTACGAGTTAAAGAGAATGGATTACATTTTTCACCGAAACTTCCCGATCAGTGGAGTGACTACTCGTTTCATGTTCATGGACAAGGTCAGCTCATTTCAGCCTGTGTTACGTCACAATATATGAGATTGAAATTGGTCGATGCTGACTGCCCCGTTGAGGTGCATGTGAATGGATTACACTACAAGATAAAACCAGATGAAACGTTAAAAGTTTTCCTGGCAGATTAAGCATGAAAAGATCCAGAACAGCTTATTCTAGCTCCTCTGGATCTTTTCATGAATTAATGGAAGAGGGGAGGGGAATTCAAGTCACTAAGATTCTTTTCAAAGGCATAGACCGTGTTGATTTCGCGAAAACCTAACTGTTGATAAAGTTGTTCGGCCTGTGTGTTTTGGTTGCGGACTGAGAGTGTCACCGCTTTGACTCCATATACGTAGAAAGCATACTGTAAGGCGTGCTGTATTAACAAAGTTCCAATCCCTTTACCGCGGTCATTCGGCTGGACATTTACAAAACAAATCTCTCCCTCATCAGCTGTAATGGTCTCATAATAAAGGTAGCTGAGCAGCTTGCCATCTTCGATATAGCCAAAGAGTTTATTCTCCTCTCGCTTAGCCAGTTCGACCATTTCCTCCGTTGTGTAGTAAGCCCCCGCTGGATGCAGGTCCTGAAGCGAATGAAGATGCTCGCCTGTCAGTTCAAAAATATTTGGATTCCTTTCATTTGAAGGAGAAAAATGTGACTGGTGCAGGGCCAACGTTCTTTCTATGTTATAAAGTGAAAAATCATGCCGTTCCGCAAAGGAAACTAAGGGATCGTTTGTTTTAAAACACGCCACTTTTACGACATCAAAATGCAGTTGGAGGGTGAGGGTAGTCTTTTCCCACAGCCGTTCAATTACCTCAGAGTCTTCCTGAGTGGAGAAAGGTCCAAGTAGACGGGCCAGTTTCTGATCGAAAAAGGGAAGGATCCCTATAAACCCGATAATTTGGTTCTGGTCCCAAGCAACATAGGCAAGGGGTTCTTCAAATTGAGTCAACGTCCAAATTTGTTCAAAAATTTCATTGGGTTCTGAAGCAAGCCATGCTACATAATGTTTATCTTGCTCGTTCATTGAGTGCAGCCATCGTGCAACAGTATGTAATTCTTTAACTTCTAGTTCTCGAATCTGCATACGATCACCTTAATTCCTGTTTACTCAAATCATGCCATAAAAATATATAAAAACCAACCAGCATGATTACTGGTTGGTTTATGGATGAGTCGTGTTATTTATTCTTAGGCCCTTTTCCATTGTTTTCTTTAAATTCAACTTCGTATTCAAACGGAACAGGGATCGTGCTGTCCTGTGGTGCAGCATAATACGTCGTCATATATGTTTTGCCTTTTCTGAAGGCTTGTTGAAGTTCTAATGCTTCCTCGTCCGTAACGTTGAACGGATCGACTTCAATGACTTGGTATTTGCCGTTATTTTTCTCTTTAATGAATGTCACGCCATAGTTCACATATTTTTCTTTTAATTGAGCTTCTGACATGAAGGCTTCTGTACTTGTGCCATCAAAGTTTAAACCAATTTCAGGAATGGCGATATCATCGATGAACCAGCCTGAATTATTGCTACCCCAGTCCGTTAAGTAACGGAAGGAAATCAGCACTTCTTCACCTGCATATTCTGAAAGATCAAATGTTTCTTCCTTATAATTCTCATATGTTCCTGTGAAACCAGGCAGGTTTTCCTTAATAGTCGGGTACCCCTGATCAACTACATCTGAACGAGTATTTTCGTTAGCAAGGGAAGTCCAAGTTTCGCCGCCATCTGTAGACACTTGTACGACACCGAAATCCCATTGTTCTTCAATATCAATGTAGTTATCAAATGTTAATGTAGCTTCATCGACACTAGTAAGGTCAGCATTAAAGATTAATTTGTTATCGAGCTCATCACCTTTGCCAGCCCAATATACTTGGTCGTCACTGCCGAGTGGATCCTGAACAGTTTCCCATTGTAATGGAAGGAAGTCAACGCCATTAAATGTGAAGTTTTCTACATTTTGATTAGGTGCAAAGTTAAATTCTTTGAAATCTGTACCCCATGCAGGTACACCGTCTTTTTCATAGGTTTTAGCTTTTTCAAAATTCACTGTAAAGCCGCGCTCACTGCCGTCTTCTACCGGCATTTTGCGAAGATCAATGTTCTCAAAGCCATATTTTCCACCTTTCCATTTGTCATCGTCTACGACAAGGGCAGTGGAGAAGTCCTGATAGACTTCATTAAATGTAACATCTAGACCAAAATCTTTATAGGCTTGTTCGAAACTGGAGATGCTGTTAGTGCCATCCGTAGCTACGTGGCGAATGAACTCTTGTCCAAACCTTTCATAGTTATAAAGGGTAAACAGCTGCACTAAGCCGTAATCAGCAATAGTCTCAGGTCCCGTAGCAGCATTAACGTGCTCATCCCAGTTCGTTAATGAGTTTTCAGGGTGATCCAGCAGGAAGTTGATGGATCCTGAATCTAAACCGTACCCTCCAAGATACTCGGAGAATGTAGACATACCTTCATTTAACCATGTGGTTTCATCACTGTCATTGTCGTCATGAATCAGGTGTTGAAACTCATGGATCGTTGTACCGAAAAAGGTGTTTTCTAACCGCTCTTCCCAGTTGTTCGTGTCAATAGAAATGATATTCCGGTCCATGTACATTTCAAGCGTGGACCAATAGAATCCAGCCACAAAGAAAGGATAGTCAGGGTTAGTAAAGTTATCATCAGGAATATTGCTGACATGAATCATCACTTTATCACCAGCACCCTCATAGTACCCTTCTGGAATACCATTTGCAGGCCCTAATAACGCGTCTGTTCCATCATGGGAGTCTGGCATGCCAAAGAATTCGGTAGCTACTGGATAAATATTATTATCAAATTCCGCCGCAAGCTTGTCCACCTGTTCTTGTGTAACTACAGGCGCTGGACGCGGGTCGCCTTCAGGGAAGCTTAAATCATTAGCTACCCATACTTCAACATGCTCTCCAACGCTGCGTAAAGTGAATTCTTGGAATTCGAGGTTACGATTTAGAAATTGCTTTGTTTCTCCCTCTACGGATACAGTTTTGGAATTCCCTTCACTAGAGGCTTGAGTTTCGTTAAAATTGACCTCTTTGGCCGCTTCTTTAATTTTTTCAGCCGCTCGCTTTTGAAATTCTTCACTTTGAGATTTCCGCTCAAGCTTTCCGTCGATATCAATGCGATCCCCATATCGCTCTACGTTCCAGTTGCTGTAATCTGTACTGGACTCAGATTGAGCACTTACATTTGATGCTGCTGGAGCAAGCAAAGATAGTGTTAACGCACCGACTGACAGTAATGCTGTCATTTTGTTCTTCATGTAGAAGTACCTCCCCAAATAAATTTGTCCCCTTTGAAACACTATCTATTATAAAGGTGGAATTAGTAATATTCAAAAAATTTAGAATGGTCATTTTGAAGTATTTTTTCGACAATGATGTCGATAATATACTCCAAAAGTACTTGATTGAGCCGAGTTTTGTTTCTTTGTGTCGAATGATTAGTTTGTCAATTTAGATTCGTGTTATAGCATTTAGGGTAACGGTTAGTGAGAATTCCATAGGAGGGGGAGGGAAATGCGCAGCCGACTTAAATACATATCTATTTATCGAATCATTGTTATCGTCTGGATGGCTGTGAAGTTTTTGTTGCAAATCTTCTGGTTTCAAAAGAAACACCGAATTTGGGATCAAGTGACGAAACGCAAATGGGAAGAGTTGCTTACAAAACAGGCTCGGGAATACCGGGGTACGGCTATACGTCTTGGCGGATTATTAATTAAATTTGGACAGTTTCTCAGTTCAAGAGCCGACCTGCTCCCACGCTCTTTTATAAAAGAACTGGAGGGGTTAGTTGATCAGGTGGAGCCTGTGCCCTTTCACTATTCCAAAAATATCTTGGAAGAAGAGTGGGGCTGCTCGATTGATCAGCTGCTCCAATCGCTTCATGAATCTCCTGTTGCTTCGGCGTCAATAGGTGATGTGTATCGTGCAACACTGCATGATGGAACATCGGTGGCTATCAAAGTACAGCGCTATCGTGTGAGAGAGATCTTTAACGTTGATTTCAGGGCTCTGAGAATTGTGTTTTTTATCATAGGAAAGTGTACAAGGTATGGGGAAAAGGCTGATTTACCAGCATTGTATAAAGAGGTAGTTACTGTAATTACAAATGAACTTGATTTTAGATTGGAACTTGAGAACGGTAATCAGTTTAAAAGAAGATTTAAAGACTTTCCGTCTGTCTATACTCCTTATTACTATCAAGAGATGTCTACTGAACGTGTGCTTACCATGGAGTGGATTGAAGGGGCTAAGATTACCGATAAGGTGTTCATGAAAAAACACGGTATTCAGCCTGAAAAAGTAGCTAAAACGTTATTTGATTTATGTGTGGAACAATTTTTGTTTTCCGGCATGTTTCATTCGGATCCCCACTCAGGAAACTTGTTGATACGTCCTGATGGCACATTGGTTGTGATTGACTTTGGAATGGTCGGCGAGGTGAAGCAAACAGACGCAGATTCAATACGTTCCATGGTTCAGGGATTTATACTGGAGGATTATGACCGTGTCGTTGGAGCACTAATTGAAATGGACTTTTTATTAGCCGAAGCGGACATTGATCGTGTCAAGAAAATCATTAAACAAACCACAGATTTATATTTAGATGGTGGTTTCGGTAAATTAGATGCTAACAAAATGAATGACATCATGGATGAATTACAGGGCTTTATTAAGGAGCAGCCGATTCAACTCCCAGCTGACTATGCCTTTTTAGGAAGGGCAACATCGATTGTCGTAGGAGTATTAACAACGATTTATCCTCAAGTTGACTTAATTGATTGGGGCAGACCTGTCCTTAAACGGTGGATGTCAGGTACAGGTTCTCATGCATCTTTTTATAAAGAAATCATAAGAGAATCAGCAAAGCCGCTTCTCTCATTGCCGCGCGCTATCATACAATATTTGGAGGATGGCAATAAACAAAGAGAATGGCAGCGCTCTAAACTCCAGAAGAAATTCTTTCATCAGTTTTACTTGTTGTACGGTCTGTTCACCTTTTTAGTCATGGCAGCAGGTTCAGGAATGGTTGTTTATGCCGTAGTCGGGAGCTCCAGCCTTTTACTAATGGCAGGTATAGTGGTTGGCGGTATAGGAATATTCGGGATGCTTATAGTGGCGATTAGTCATTTTCGTATGATTAAGAAGACTAAATATTAAAAGGAGGTTTTCAAAAATGAGGGAATTGTTAAGACAAGGTTTTTATCTTGGGCTGGGTGCCGCTGTGAGCGGAAAGGAAAAATTCGAATCAATTGTTAATGATATGGCTGCAAGAGGGGATATGTCTCCGGATGAGGCGAAGGATATGCTGAATACCTGGGTGTCAAAAGGAGAGCAGGTGAATGGCGAGTGGAATGATCGTTCACAGGCTAAAGCAAAAGAGCAGTTAAAGAAGCTGGGTTTTGTCACCAGAGAGGAATATGAGAGGTTAGAGGAAAGGATTAAAATGTTAGAGAACCAGTAAAACACATATAAATTACAGCCCCTTTTTAGCTGATGTTAGGAGGGGGCTTTTTTTATTGAGTGCAGCTTGAACTTACAGGGAAGATGAACGAAAGTACACCATTCTTTTTGATCAGATAGAAATAAGCAAGTTTTAAGCAAGTTTCAGTACGTTTCAAGTGTCAAGTAATAGGATATGTACTTGTAATACCTTAAATAAAAGCAGGTCACGGGGTTTACTAATTTAATGTAAAGGTTGGAGTGATATGAAAAAACTATTGCCCTTATTCACTCTAGTTTTGCTGAGTGGATGTAGTCTAAGAACACTGAATCCTGTAAGTGATTCAGCGGAAAAAATAACAGACCTAATATACCTCAGCTTTGCTATTATGATGCTCGTGCTGGCGGTCGTGTTTATTTTATTTGCCTTATTTATTAGAAAGTATAAAGAAAGACCAGAAACTTCTGATAAGATTCCTAAAGAAAAGAAGGAAAACAAACTTTTAGAGGTAACTTGGACCGTTATCCCTATTATTTTGATAGCGATTCTAGCTGTGCCTACAGTTAAAGCTACATATGATATCACTTCTAAGATTTCTGGTCCAGGTGATGAGGTATCGGAGGAAGCCGTAGTGGTGAAGGTCAAAGCAGAACAGTTTCGCTGGAAATTCACTTATGAGAACGGCAAACAGACGATGGACGAACTCGTTTTACCTAAGGATCAAAAGGTTACTCTTCGACTAAGTTCTAATGATGTCATTCATTCTTTTTGGGTTCCCAGATTAGCTGGAAAAATGGACGTGAGGCCAAATAAAGAAAATAGACTATCCTTTGTACCTGAAGTTACAGGCACCTTTCAAGGAAAATGCGCTGAGTTCTGTGGCGCTGGTCATGCAAACATGCGATTTGAAACAAAAGTTGTGACCCAGGATGAATTTGAGGACTGGTTAGCATCAGAATGATACTCCAAAAAAGTTAGGCAGGTGGACAAACTATGAATTTACCATCAATCGGTCAAATCCCTTCTGATGTTGTAGCAGCTTGGATATTTACAATAATAGTGGGGATTGTTTTGCTTGTGTGGCTGACGAAATTAAAAAAATGGCCTGTTGTATTCGAATATATGAGGACAACACACCACCGTAAAATAGGTACCATGTACATTTTATTTGCTATTATCTTTTTCTTTAGAGCAGGTATGGATGCTATGTTGATTCGCACACAACTCGCTGTGCCAAACAACGACTTTTGGGTATTTCAGGGCGACAAGTACAACGAAGTGTTTACTACCCATGGAACGATCATGATCTTTTTTGTAGCGATGCCATTATTAATCGGTCTAATGAATGTCGCTGTACCGCTGCAAATCGGTGCGAATGATTTAGCTTTTCCATATCTAAATGCGATTAGTTTTTGGTTTTTTCTAGCGGGCGGGCTGATCTTTAACATGTCGTTTTTTATGAATTCGGCTCCTAATGCAGGTTGGACAGCTTATGCACCGCTATCGACGGATACTTATACACCGGGACCTAATATTAATTATTACATATTGGGGTTACAGGTTTCGGGGCTTGGGACAATCTTCACAGCCATCAACATGATTGTAACGATCATTCGGCTGCGAGCTCCAGGACTGAAGCTATCAAGGATGCCGCTGTTTCCATGGTCTACCCTTGTTACTTCATCTCTGATTCTGGTCGCTTTCCCGGTTTTAACGATAGCTTTAGTTCTGTTAATGTTTGACCGGTTTTACGGGACATCTTTCTTCACTGGAGAAATAGGCTCACCAGTCTACTGGCAGCACCTGTTTTGGATTTTCGGCCATCCGGAAGTTTATATTCTTATATTGCCTGCTTTTGGAATATTTTCTGATGTTATTTCGAACTTTTCCAGAAAAAGGGTGTATGGGTACACTTCTATGGTGATTGCGCTGGCTTTGATCGGGCTGCTAGGTTTCATGGTATGGGCTCACCACATGTTTACAGTTGGAATGGGGCCATTGGCGAATTCCGTTTTTGCCATTACAACCATGTTGATCGCCATCCCTACTGGGGTCAAAGTATTTAACTGGTTATTTACTATGCGGGGCGGAGTCATCCGGATGAAAACTCCAATGTTATTTGCCTTAGGCTTTATCCCAACGTTTGTTATGGGTGGAGTTACAGGGGTTATGCTTGCTGTAGCAGCGGCGGATTACCAGTACCACGATTCATATTTCGTTGTAGCTCACTTTCATTACACTATGGTGGGTGGAACAATTTTAGGTGCTTTTGCGGGCATCTATTATTGGTATCCGAAAATGACAGGAAAAGTACTTGATGATAAGCTGGGACGCTGGCATTTCTGGTTGTTTTTGATTGGCTTTCACCTTACATTCCTGCCTCAGCATTTTGCTGGATTAAACGGAATGCCGCGCCGGGTCTACACGTACACATGGGCGGATAATGTATTTATTTTTAATGCGATAAGTACAGTCGGCGCCTACTTGATGGGAATTAGTATGCTGTGTGTGATCTGGAACCTTTACAAGACTCATCGATACGGCAAAAAAGCAAACGGAGATCCCTGGGATGGAAGGACACTGGATTGGTCTGTTGCCTCACCAGCACCCGAGCATCCTTTTAATCCGATGCCTAAGGTGAAACGTATGGATGAGTTCTGGTATAGGAAAGTCAACAATAAGGGCCTTGAATATGCCGATGACCCCAGGCCTTCTCCGATTTCCGTTGAAACCTATCAGCCCATTATACTGGCAGGTGTTATGATGGCCTTAAGCATTGCTTTTATCTATCACTGGGTTTGGCTGCAGGTTATTTTAGGAGCGGGTGTGCTATCCTTCCTGGTTATCCGATCGTTAACCGATGAGCGCAGACAGGCATATCGAGAGGAGGAGAGGTCATAATGAATCAGTCGGTGTCACGTGAGTTATTCGGTGATAAGCGCTTAGGCTTTTATATTTATTTAGGGGTAGAGGCCGTTATGTTTGCAACTTTATTTGCTACGTACATTATTTTTACTCCTCCTTCAAAAGGGGTTACCCCAACAGAAGCGTTTGACCTGCGATCTGTGATCATGGCCTCTGTATTCTTGCTGCCTAGTAGTGCAACTTTGCTGATCGCGGAAAAAGGGCTAAAGGACGGAAGCCGAGTGAAAGTGTGGATTGGCCTGATCACAACGTTTGTGCTCGGTGCTGTGTTCCTGGGGCTCGAGGTGCATGAATTCTATAAATATGCAGTCCACGAGGGATACACGATATCGATGAATAATTTCATGGCTTCGTTTTATACGCTAGTTGGACTGCATGCGTCTCACGTTGCCTTTGGCCTTTGCTGGATGGTGCTGCTGATGTTTCAATTAAAAAGAAACCTTCCATCAGCTTTGTTTAATGAAAAGCAAAAAATATTCAATTATTATTGGCATTTTGTTGATTTTATCTGGGTGATGATTATCATCTTTGTCTATTCACCTTATGTATTTTAACCAAAAACGACTAGCCAAGTGTAACGTGTACCTTGCGAAGGATACCTGTAACACCTGGCTAGTCTTTATTACGGCAAATTAAAAAGATGACCAGTTCTCTGGTTTCTTGGGAGAGTCAAAAAGTCGTTTAACCTGTGACCTCATGTTGTCCGGCCCATGGACCTCAGCCCTTTTAAATCGTACAAGCGTTGATAGCTGGACACACCCCATTAGCAAGGAAGATAAATCAGCAATATCTATAGTGAGCTGTATCCCGTCATCACGACTATCACATACTTTTGGTTTTCCCTCCTCAAAGCGATAAGAGTAAGTTGTTTGTTCGGTCTTCATTAGCGTATCTTCCACTTCGAAATGTACGGTCATACTCTCAAGGCCAAAGGAGTGGTCACTTATGTAGTTCATGAACAGCGGCAAGTCGACAATGCGATACATGACTCCCGTTCCTCGCTTGTGTGTTTCATGATACATACGGAAGATCAGATCCTCTGTAACATTCCTCGGATCATCCAGTAAAAAGGCCAAAGAATCATCATATGTGGGAAACACGATGGACCGCACTTGATCCTTTTGATTATGAAGAAAATTAATGAGTGATTGAAAGGCTTCATCCGATTGAGTAAACCAGTCAGTAATATGTAAATCATGCTTCAGGAATGTATCATTCTGCTTCCGTCTACATTCAAAGATCATGTAACCTTCGAGTTTATCGTTGATACGACAACCGATCACGTCCGTATGCTCCATGGGGATGTGTCGAAATTCATAATCAGCTTTATGGCAGGCACCATGTGTTTGTTCAGCCCAATCATTGTAGAAATCCATAACTTCTTCTTGGTCCTCGATCCGGGTCGCTGCAGGTGTATCATCGAAGTAGGGAAGCTGACCAGGTGAGAACTGATACAGGCTTAATTGCGGTCCAAATCCGAATCCCATTTTTCGATAAAAGTCAGGCCGGAATGGATAAAGGTGTACAAGAGGATTACCATCTTGCTTCGCTTGTTCGATGGTATGTTTGACTAAACGTTTCGCGATGCCCTGCTTCTTATAAGGGAGGTCAACCGCCAGGGTACCAATACCTTTAGTCGGTATCGTTTGGCCATAAACATTCATGGGCAGAGAATAGTCGATATACCCGCCTACAAGCTGGTTATCCTCATAGACTCCGATATGGTGTACACGATCGTATTGGTCCATCTTCTCGCGGTGTTCAGTTGCTTTTCGTTTATCCTCCACTGTTGTGAGTCCCATCCCGGGGTAACAGCGGCTTTGAATAGTGGTGAATGACGCGAAATCTGCAAGCGGTTTGATTTCCATAACATTTCTCCCTTCCATAACTTTTCTATTTCTAATAGTAATCTACTAGTGGAGGAAAGAAAAGTAAATATAGTTATGTGAAATCCATGAAAATGTGTTTATTCGCGATAAATTCCTTTTTTCCGCGATAATTAAAATATAACAGCTAAAATGCAGATATATCCGCGAATCGTCTTATTCCAATTACATTCACTTTTTTATACCGAACATAAAACGACCTCCCCGATAAATCCACAGCATAAATGAAAAGACTGCCAGAGCAAGCAGCGATAAGTTCAAGTAGTACCATAATCCTTCCCCTAAGTAATTCAGAGGAGTGTTTGCAGCCGGTGGTCCGCTAAGGTAAAGATAATTTGAGTCGATCAGTTGATTCATACAACTGATTATAACCGCATATAGGATAAGGTAACTGTACGTTTCGAACATAACCCGCCTATTAATAGAGACAGAGGAGGTTAAGATTAAGAAGAAGCTTGCCCATGGGATTGCCATATGGTGTAAAAAGAACTTCCAGAATCGAAAGTGCTCGTATCCATGGGGGATGTCCGGCGTAATGAGAGCCAGCATGGCAGGAATAATGCCAATAAAATAATTGATTTGGATCAATTTCTTCTGATAAGTGAGTAATCCGATCATGGCAATAAGAGAAGCAACACCGCATAAGTGCAAGGGCAGATGCTCTGCTGGAGAGAACACATCATTTGTAACCGTCCATATTTGATAGCTTATTTCACAACTTATGAGCAGGGAGAATAACCCCCACCTTATAACTTGATGTGTACGTGTTCCTTTTCTAATATTTGCGGAAAACAGATATAAGACTATCATCCCCAACAAAAATACGATGAGCATGATAAGGTGAGATGTTCCAAAGAGCTGGAACGGCTGATTGATCCAAGGTCCGAACCATTTTTGCATGATTACACATCCTAGTGAATCTAGTTTTGCTGTGCTATGATTCTATCATATAACTGTCTAGAAAGAGGGGTAGCATGGATAAGGTCAATTGTTTTAAGTGTAAGCATTTCTTTTCTACCTGGAACCCGAAATTCCCGCGAGGATGCAAAGCTTATGGGTTTAAAGGAAAAGAGATGCCGTCAGACTTCATTTTAAGAACAACGGGAATAAGTTGCATGCAATTTGAATGGAAAGTCAAAGACCCTACTCCGTCAAAGACTTCAACAACTTCTACAATTGATATCAGGCTGTAAATAAATTGCAATTGTCTGTTGTCTGTCGTGCATGCCTTGAATATATGATATGCTGAGGAATATTTAAATAGAATGAAAGGAGATGAAGAGACTATGGCAAGGGAAAAATGGGGAACGAGACTGGGCTTTATGCTTGCCGCCTTAGGTTCAGCTGTAGGGCTGGGAAATATTTGGCGATTCGCTTTCGTAGCGGGAAATAATGGAGGAGGCGCCTTTTTACTTCTGTATCTTGTATTCGTCTTATTAATTGGCGTGCCTCTCTTATTAACGGAAGTTAGTATTGGTCGAAAAGCACAGAGCGATGTAGTCGGTTCTTTTAAAAAGCTTGCTCCTGGAACCCCGTGGTTTCTATCCGGATTTTTCGGTGTGATTAGTGCATTTCTAATTTTAGGATTCTATAGTGTTGTCGCAGGTTGGTCCATTTATTATTTCTGGAAGTATCTAACCGGTGAATTTTTCACTCAGCCAGCTGCAGGCTATGCTGGGGCATTTGGAGAGTTTACGACACATGCCTGGCACCCTGTCTTCTGGACGGCCGTGTTTATGGCTTTTACAATCTTTGTTGTGTTAGGCGGAGTGAACAAAGGTATCGAATTTATTAATAAACTATTTATGCCTATTCTAGCAATCATCCTAATTGTCCTTGCGGTTTATAGTGTGTCATTAGATGGGGCGGTGGAAGGGCTGAAGTTCTTATTCTATCCGGACTGGTCCTCTCTTCGTGATCCATCGATCTATTTAGCAGCACTGGGGCAGGCATTCTTCTCTCTCAGTCTTGGAATGGGGGCGATGCTGACATATGGCAGTTATCTTTCAGAAGAAAATAAATTGCCTGGGGCAACTCTCGGAATCGGCCTCGTAGGCACCAGTTTTGCCGTTATTTCGGGTGTGGTAATTTTCCCTGCCGTATTTGCTTTTGGCATTGATCCAGCATCTGGACCGAAGCTTGTCTTTATAACGCTGCCAGGAATCTTTCAACACATGCCTCTTGGCGGAATAATAGGAATTGTATTTTTCTTTGCTATTATAATTGCTTCCTTAACTTCGTCAGTTTCCATGCTTGAGGTTCCTACCGCATACTTTATGCGGATCTTTAATTGGTCGCGTAAGTTTACGACTATACTAGTCGGGATCACAATGTTTGTGATTGGAATTGCTGTATCTCTAGGCTTTGGGGTATGGTCTGGGGTAACCCCAATAGGCAATAACAACATTTTAGATTCCATGGACTTTATCGCCTCTAACATCCTTCTGCCATTGGGAGGCCTTTCGATGGCCTTGTTTGTAGGATGGTATTTTACCAAAGAGCAGGCTTTGCAGGGTGCCGATATGGAGAATTCAATGGTAGGCGGGATTTGGTATAAGATCGTCAAATATATTGCGCCCATTGTTATTATTCTTATCTTCTTGCAAGCACTTGGTATCATTTAATAAACATTGTGAGGGAATTCCACTTCGGGATTCCCTTTGTTCTTGTGAGACATAAAGATCAACGGCATGTTAAGATGATAAACGTAGAACATGTGGTATGGAATATCACTCAAAAGGAGCAGTAAGAAATGGCTATAACGAATCAAACCATTTTAAAAAAGATGTCTAGTGAAATTCAGGAAGCAATGTTGAATCATGGGGATGATCAAAAAGTTCGTGAACATATCCGTGCTGTAAAATTGCTTTCTGATCTTGTATTGGAAGAAGGGTCAGAGTCCACACATTCGTCTGAGTCTATACATGAGCCTACTGTTGAGGAGATTCGTCAGATGATGGGGTCTGATAAACCTGTCCCAGAAAGGTCCGAGGATAAATCGAGCCTGAACCATGATGAGGCAAATGGAAAGTCAATCTTTGATTTTTAGGGAGTGAAGATCATGAAGTTATTCCTAATACTGGGGATTATAAACGGTTTTTTTGCCGTAGTACTGGGTGCATTTGGTGCACACGGATTAGAGGGGAAGGTTTCTGAGAAAGCATTAGGTCAATGGGGAAAAGCAGTGGACTATCAAATGTTCCATACGATGGCATTACTCGTAACGGGATTACTAATGAGCAAAATCCAGACCGGGATGATGACAAGTGCAGGATGGTTCTTTTTCATTGGAATCCTGTTGTTCTCAGGAAGTCTCTATATTTATGCACCTACCGGTATTAAAACATTTGCTATGATTACACCGCTTGGCGGGTTGTCGTTTTTGATCGGCTGGATCTTGCTTGGATATGCTGTTCTTAAACATCTTTAAAAATAAAGAATCGTAACAAAAATAAACAAAATGACTGCACGCAGCAGCTGGCTTATACAGGAGACCAGTTGCTGCTTTTTTAACTCAATGAAAGCTTCAATAGCCAGGCTGACAGCTAAAATGTAAAACATGAGCAGCACAATCCATTGGTGGCCTAAGTTGAAAAGGGCAACAATGGCAAGGATAACAGCTGCCAGCAATGTAGCTAGTTGCAATTTGTAGTACTGTTCATAGGGGTGTTTCATAATCATTACCCTCTTTGAATTAGAATGATGCAGGAAGCCCACTATGTCATAGTGGGCTCTCTACATGTTATTAACGTGGTGAGTATTAGCTCATTCATTGAGAACTGCCGTATGGATAGCTATAGTTTATTTCTTCAGGGAATGTGATGTAATCTAAATAGATCATTAACAATAAATAACGTTTGCCCGTTTCCGGATCACTTAAAATAATGTGATCGCGTCCAGCAGCTTCTATAATTCCTCTAAATATTTGTGCATTCCACTGTTCATTGCTCTCAAAAGTCATGTAAACCGTGGCTCTTTTTCCTTCGTTTAATCGTAAGATGTTTTCAATGTACGATTCTTGCATAGGCAGCATACCTTGAGGGTTGTAAGCCCCTGTCTGTTGCGTCTGAGGCATTTGAGGAACCTGAAGGCCGCCTTGCATACCTGGCATTCCTTGCATGCCGCCGCCTTGCATACCTTGCATACCACCTCCTTGCATTCCCGGCATACCACCGCCTGGCATACCACCGCCTGGCATACCATTGTTCTGCATGCCCGGCATACCTGGCATACCGCCGCCCTGCATACCTGGCATTCCCCCGCCTTGGGCCCCTGTCTGCGAGCCGCCACCTTGTCTATAAGGCATACCTGGGTAGTAGTTTACTGAAGGATAATAAGGGGCCGGATTCTGTTTCTTGCCACCTCCTTGTTCATCTTGTGGTCCTTGTTGATGTTTATCCATGATCATCACTCCTTACCTATTAATAAGCTTTTGGACATTCGGAACTAAGAGGATTATAGAAGCAATGGGACTTATACCTTCCTGCATTCTGCTGGCCGTACCACTGGGCAGGGCAACCCCCTGGCGGTCTAAAAAACCAGAGAGAATTGGAAGCGGGATGATATCTGTTACCTTTGATCACTTTGCGTGCAAGATTAATGTCCTTTTCACGTGCCCGTTGGTAGAAGTATCCCTTTTGTGTAGCCTCAAATCCCCCTGGGCTCTGAAAAACCATGTCTCGAATAGAATCAATTCCTGTAAAATCCAGACAGTTCACTCTTACACGGTTGACACCGGTATTTCCCACCATCAACATCCCGAGTCTGCCGTCGCCTTCTGCTTCAGCTCTCATTAATCTAGCAAGCAGCTTTACACCTTTTGTAGTTTTAGGAATGACAGCCACACTGTCACCTCGCTTTTACATGTCCTTCTGAAAGCTGACTCTTAACCACTATATGAGCCACCACCCATAAGATATGATTAAAAGATTAGAAAATTGGCTTAGATGTTGTATGATTACTGTTAGGTACAGTGAAAAGGAGGGAGCACCGTGAACATTTTATATTTGGAGGATGACTTGGAGATTGGAGAATGGGTTACACAGAAGCTCAATGACCATAACTATGAGACGAACTGGTTGACTTCAGGCATCAACCTGCCAGCTGACTTAAGTTCCTATGATCTCATCATATTGGATGTGATGCTTCCAGGTCTTGATGGTTTCTCAATTGGCCGCCGATTGAAACGATTGGATGCATCGATTCCAATTATTATGTTATCGGCCCGGACTTCGATTGATGATAAATTAGAAGGATTGGAATTTGCGGATGATTATTTGACAAAACCTTTCCATCCAGAGGAGCTGTTGAAAAGAATCGAAGTGCAGCTCAGAAAGTATGAACGATCACGAAATCAAACACTTAAAATTGCTCATTTAGATATTCATCAGGAGAGCCAACTCATTCATAATAGAGAAACGAGAGAAGAGGTTATTTTGTCAGGAAAGCAATTCTACATATTCAGGTTTTTCCTGAAACATTTGAATCAGATTTTGACGAAGGAACAGCTTTATGAAGGGGTTTGGCAGGAACCTTTCCGAGAAGGAGATAAATCTTTAATGGTCCATATTAGACATTTAAGAGAAAAACTGGAGAAGGATCCTTCTAATCCACGTATTATCGAGACAATTCGCGGGATTGGCTATAGGGTGAAGGGATGAAGAAATGGCTTAAATCACTGCAAGCGAAATATCTACTGCTCATCTTGTTTGCTGTTTTAATGATTCCGATCTCTGTTCCCCTTGTATCTATAGTTGTTTACTTGCCTGGGATTGCTGTTGAAAAGCCAAATGAACCCTATGGAGACTTTGATTCATTTGAAGCAAGGTGGCATAAAGAGGCGGATTCATTGAATGGAGCCACAAGGGAGCAAATTAGCTCCAGGCTTCATAAACTCCACTCTGAGTTCCCAGCTGCTGCTATGTTTTGGGTGAATGCGCAAGGGGAAACTTCAGAGATCGTGAATTACGATGGCTCATTGCCTGAACAGTGGTCCTCGGCCTATACGATTCAGTTTATGAAAAGCAACTATGACAATAACCCGTTTACAGTCGTCGCTTTTATAGGGGATACAGAGGATCAAGGGTTTATGGCGGTTCAACTGGACCGTAAATATATTGATCCTCCGATTACGAATTTGAGTGAGCGTTACGATTACATCTTTTTTGTGGCATTTGGCTGTATTATGATTATCTTTATCTTCCTGTCGTGGGTGTTTTTTAAGAAATTCCATAAGCGGCTGATGCGGTTGCAGGAAGCAATGGAACTTAGGAAGGAAACAGGTATTCCTCTTCCTGTTAAGAAGTCTTATGACGATGAAATTGGTCAATTGGAGACAAGCTTTAACCGGATGGTGCACGAACTTGAAGAGAGCCGTCAGCGAGAGCAGCAGGAAGAGAAGATTCGTCGGGAACTGATCGCGAATTTATCTCATGATTTGCGAACACCGTTAACAACAATCAGAGCTTCCATGAATGGGATCAGTCCGGAAGTGACGAGTGATCAAGGAAAAGCAAAGTTGCAATCGGTTCATAATAAAATCGATTATGTCAGCAACCTAATTGACAATTTGCTGTCGTTTACACTTTTGTCCGGAAAAAAGTATCCTTATCATCCAGAACAGCTTGAAATGAATCGGTTTATGCGGGAGACCGCCGCCCATTGGTATCCAGTTTTAGAGGAACAACAGATAGACGTGGACCTGCAAACAACGGAGATGTCCGTTTACTGGGAGGTGGACCCGAAGTGGATGGAGCGCGTATGGGACAACCTTTTACAAAATCTTGTTCGTTATGCTTCACAAGGACATTACGCAGGTATTTTTGTCACAGAACAAATGATCACCCTTCAGGATCACGGGCCAGGCATGAAAGATCAGTCGGCGCAGAAAGGGGCAGGCATAGGGTTATCGATCGTTGATTTAATGGTTAGAGAAATGGGGATGCGTTTAAGGATTAGCTCCAACCATAAGGGAACTAGAATAGATATTATAATAAAGGACGCCCAGGCTTAGCAGCGGGCGTCCTATTTTAATCGTATCGAGCGAATAAGGAAAATCATGACTACTCCTAAGGTTCCGGCAAGTGTGATCAACATCTGCCATCCCCCCAAGCCACTTTGATACCCCATTCCAATTTGAATACTGACCCATGTTAAATAAGAGAATAAAAGACAAATGACCAGCTTTAACACACTAAGCATAAGCACAGCATTTTTATATTGGGCTTCCGCGTTGCGTTCATGGATGGTGACGATGTAATTATACACGTGTGGATATTTTTCAAGCATCGTAAAGGACACCCAAATGAAGAGAGATATAATAGGCAGGACAATAATGGACCACTTACCGCCATAATTATCAGGTTCTCCGCTCAAGTTAAAGTGAACAGGAATGGTTTCGGGAATCTTGTTCCAGATGACAACCAAGTAAATAAGTGTAATGACCATCACAAGAAAGGAAATAAAAGTGGATAATTTCTCAAAAGCAGAGGGGGGCAAATCAATGTGGGGCTGGTTTTTCATGGAATCATCTCCTTCGTTATAACATACGGATGCAACGCCAAAAGGTTTCGTAAATTTAAACAAAATTTAAACGAAAACGTTCCTTGAATTTAAACCTGACCGTCTATGCTTGAAATAGAGGTGATGAGAATGAGTGAAACAATCATTGCAACAAAAGGACTGCTAAAAACATTTAGGAAAGCAAACGCGGTTGATCGAGTAGACATTACGGTAAAAAAAGGGGAAATCTATGGATTCCTCGGACCGAATGGGGCAGGGAAAACGACGACGATTAGAATGCTGTTAGGATTAATGAAACCAAGTGGCGGCAGTATCAAGATGTTCAATAAAGATTTAAAGAGTCATAGGATTGAGATTCTCAAAAGGGTCGGATCCCTTGTAGAATCACCGTCTTATTATGAACATTTAACAGGTAGAGAGAACTTAGAAGCTTTACGGAAACTATTGCAGGTACCGAAATCAAGAATTGACCACGTATTATCGATCGTTCGCTTAACAAAGGATAGTGACAGAGCTGTCAAAGAATACTCCCTTGGTATGAAACAGCGGTTAGGTATTGCTTCTGCATTACTTGGTGAGCCAGAGCTGCTTATTTTAGATGAACCGACGAATGGTCTTGATCCATCAGGCATCCATGAGATGCGAGAACTAATTAAGTCGATGCCAGTGGATTATGGGATCACAGTTATGATCTCCAGTCACCTGTTAAGTGAAATTGACCAAATGGCTTCAAAGGTTGGCATTATTTCGAAGGGGACGATGATTTATGAAGACTCGATTGAGAAATTAAGAAGCAAGGCTCGGCCGCAGATTCGTATGAGAGTAGGTAACGGCAGTGCAGCTAAATCTACACTTCTGTCTTCGGGTTATGTGGTTGAACATGATGACGAGTACATTTATGTGGAAGAAGGCAGTGACGATTACATTTCTGGTCTTGCAGCCACATTAGTCAATCAGCGAATTCCGGTTTATCGAATCGAGGAACAGCGTCAGTCCCTTGAAGATATTTTCCTGGATTTGACGAAGGACGGGGGAGAGGCGAATGCTTCCTATTCTGCAAGCTGATTTATTAAAAGTGAAGCGCAAATGGTTCTGGCTGCTCGTGTTTCTAGGGCCTTTTGGGGTGATTGCCCTCCAAATGGTCAATTACGGTGTCCGATATGAATGGATCATGCAGCAGTATCCTGATCGGTGGGGGAGTCTGATTCAGTTTGTCAATATGTTCGTTTGTCCCGCCCTGTTATTAGGAATGACCATTTTAGCGTCACAAATTGCTTCGATTGAACATAAACAGACTTCTTGGAAACAATTATTAGCTTTACCTGTTAAAAGAAGAGATGTGTTTATTTCTAAATTTATCGTGACGGCCTTCATGATCGGGGTATCTTCTATTCTACTATTTATTGGTACGATCGCACTTGGTGTCGGATTAGGATTCGGATGGAACATTCCAACGCTAGATATCCTGAAAAATAGTTTCTACCCCTTCTTTGCTGGATTGCCAGTTTTAGCTCTGCAGCTATGGATGTCGATCGTGGCAAAAAATCAAGCAGGCCCGCTGGCTATAGGAATATTTGGTGCTGTTTTTTCAACGTATGCCTATAAAGCTCCGGACTGGCTGATTTGGAAATGGCCGCTGATGTTCCCGGGAAAAGACCCCTTGCCATTTGTAGGACTAGGGCTATTGGTCGGCCTCCTTATTATTACAGTTGGTGTGTTTGATTTCAAAAGGAGGGATATTGCCTGATGGTACGTTCATTAGTAGCTTCAGAGTTTTTGAAAATACGTAAAACCAAAGTATGGCTTCTGCTATTCATCAGCCCTATTTTAGCTGGCATTATAGGTTTAACAGCTTCTCTTCCACCTGAAATATCTAATGAATGGAAATATTTTTTTATTGTCATGTCCCCTGCTCATTCATTGCTGCTCCTTCCGCTGATGATCAGTGTGTTTTCTGGGTTCATTTGCCGGTATGAACATCAGCATGGAGGCTGGCGGCGATTGTTTAGTATGCCGGTTGGCAGGCAGCAGGTTTATTTAGCAAAGTTTTTGATTGTATTTGGTTTGACTGCTATCAATCAGCTGATGTTTTTTGCCATCTATCTGTTAGTAGGGTATGGGAAAGGGCTTGAAGGGACTGTACCTGCTGAATTTGTCTTGAAATGCACGGCAGGTGGGTTGGTTGCTACATTGCCGTTAATTGCCCTCACGTTATGGCTGGCGATGATTTGGTCAAGTTTTGCAGCGCCATTTACATTAAATGTGATATTAACATTACCGAATATTTTAGTTGCGAATTCGGAAACGTTCAGACCCATTTATCCATGGGTGCAGCCGTTTGTGATGATGATGCCTCAAGGGGAAGTGTTTTCTGTTCCAATGCAGTCACTACTTGTTGCCATCGGCGCAGCCTTTATCCTCTTTTACACCATCGGAAGCCTGAACATCCAAAAAAGAGCAGTCTAGTCTGCAGCTAAGTAAATTATAAATCATCCAAATACTTCCACCTCAGGTCATCCAGAATCTGGATGACCTGAGGTGGAAGTAAATGTAAGGGTGAACTGTAACTTTGCAAAATGAAAGACAGCCTCCTTTGATAGGGGCTGTCTTCATTAGGTTTATACGTGAAGGAATTGGTCTACAGATTCTGGTTTCAGTATATTGCCAATATAGAAAGAACCGAAGTCGCCGTAGCGAGAGGTCACTTCATCGAAGCGCATGTCATAAACGAGCTTCTTAAATTGCAGTACGTCATGAGCAAACAATGTAACGCCCCATTCCCAGTCATCCAAACCAATTGATCCAGTAATGATTTGACGAATCTTACCTGCGTACTGTCTTCCAGTCATACCGTGGGCATACATAAGCTTGGCGCGGTCATCTTTTTCAAGAACGTACCAGTTATCATTACCTTGACGTCGCTTGTCCATCGGATAGAAGCAAATATGATTCCACTTTGGCAGGATCGGATTCAACCGCGCCTTAATATTTGGATCTTCTTCATCCACTTCGCCCATATAATCGGAAAGTTCCACAACTGAAACATAAGAGTAGGCTTTATAGGTGAACTCAGCTAATTTAGACTTTTCAAAAGCTGTTTCCAGTTCATTTAACTCTTCCATCGTAGGACGTACGAACATCATCAGGAGATCTGCCTTTTGTCCAACTATCGTATATAATGCATGACTTCCTTGCTTGTTTTTTTCGGTATCTTCCCATTTTCCAATCAACTGGTGGAATTCGCTGATCGCCTGATCGCGTTCTTCATTGCTGGCATACTTCCATGAAGTCCAATCGATTGAGCGGAAATCGTGCAGGGCGTACCAACCATCCGCTGTTTTTACTGTTTCTGGCATGGCAAAATCGCTCCTTTTATCTAAAGTTTTAAGTAATACTTCCTATTTCAATATAACACAATCGCCCTTGAAGCATCATTTCAAGCACTGTGAACGTATTGTGAACAAAAAAGTAGGGTACAGTGAAGATGTAATCGTTTTAATGAAAAAATTCCTATCATATTACTTTTCATTAAACACAAAACGTCTTATCATATAGTACAGAAATGAAAATGGGAGGGTCCAATATGAGTGATCTTTTTGATACATTGAAAGCCAAAATTGATGGAAAAGGCAAGAAAGTCGTGTTTCCTGAAGGTTTAGATGAACGCATTTTAACAGCAGTCAGTAAATTAGGAGCGGAAGGTTTGATCACACCTGTACTAGTTGGGGAAAAAGAAAAAGTAGAACAGAAGGCGAAAGAAATTGGCGTTGATATTTCTACGTCGGACATTCTTGATCCAGCTCGTTACGATGGTTTCGATAAGATGGCAGCAAGTTTCGTTGAACGTCGTAAAGGAAAGGCAACCGAGGAACAGGCTCGCGAAATTCTTAAAGATGAGAACTATTTTGGAACGATGCTCGTTTATATGAACGAGGCAGCGGGTCTCGTTAGTGGGGCGGCTCATTCTACAGCTGACACCGTTCGTCCCGCTTTGCAAATAATAAAAACCAAGCCAGGAATCAAAAAAACGTCCGGTGTGTTTATCATGGTTCGTGACGAAGAAAAATATGTGTTCGCTGATTGCGCAATAAACATTTCACCGGACAGCCAGGACTTAGCTGAAATCGCTCTAGCCAGTGCTGATACCGCCAAGCTGTTTGACATCGATCCTAAAGTCGCAATGTTAAGCTTCTCAACAAGAGGGTCAGCGAAATCTCCTGAAACGGAAAAAGTAACAGATGCCTTGAAGCTTGCCAAAGAGCAGAATTCTGAGCTTTTGATTGATGGGGAATTCCAGTTTGATGCTGCCTTTGTCCCATCTGTAGCAGAGAAGAAGGCGCCAGATTCTCCGTTAAAAGGAGAAGCCAACACGTTTATCTTCCCAAGTCTTGAAGCAGGGAACATTGGTTACAAAATCGCCCAGCGCTTAGGAAACTTTGACGCAGTTGGCCCGATTCTGCAAGGGTTGAACCAGCCTGTGAATGACTTATCACGCGGATGTAATTCAGACGATGTGTACAAACTAGCCATTATTACTGCCGCTCAATCTATATAAAAAAACAAGGCCGATAGCTGGTGCAGCTATCGGCCTTGTTTTTTGTGAAATATGCAATTAATCAGGAAAATGTGCAATTATTGGAATTTATCCGCAATTATCGAGGACCCCATGCAATTACTCAAAATTACATGCAAATATTAGTGATTTCATGCAATTCACACCGGATTTTTACTCAATCCGCTCGAGTGCTTTTGCATTTCGCTCAATCATTTGTTCAAAGCGTTTATTAAAGGTATCCATTTCCTCACCCTCAAGCTGCTGCACAACAACCTTTTCAGAGAAATCGCTCAACTGGTACAGGATTCGATCCCTTACATCTGCAACAGTCAATTTTGTACCCAATAGCTCGTTCATCGACGCCATCACGGATGGGTCAATATCCGGATAAACGAAACGTGTTTCTTCCTCGCGCCTGCCGATTTCGTAAAAGTTTTTCAGCAGTCGAGCCCGCTCTTCGCCATTACCGCTTACATCTAAATAAATTTGTACAGCTGATCCATGTTTAACACGTCGCTGGGAAATCCCTGCGAATTTCCGTCTGTTGATACTCAAATCATAGGTTCCCGGGCAGTAAGATTGTGTGATTTCATAGGCTTCGATTTGATCCGTGAGATCTGCAAATAGATGTTTAATAAACACGACCATTGCCTCATAGCCTTCATGAATGTTGACATCTTTTGAATCTGGAAAAATAAGAGATAGGTTGAGAACTCCTTCATCGAGCACAACCGCAAGTCCGCCTGAATTCCGGACAATAACCTGGTAATCCTCAGATTTTAAATAGTCGACAGCCTCTGATATATAGGGTAAGCGGGCATCAGGTATGCCGAGAACGATGGTATTATGGTGCACCCAAAGTCTGGCTGTTGTAGAGGAAGTGCCTTGTCCCACGGAAATAGCCAGAGCATCGTCTGTGGCAAAGGATTGAAGTGCTGAAAACCCGGGACCAAGGCTGCTTTGATCAATGAAGCGATATGTTTTGGGATGTAATAAGGTATGAATATGGTTCATGAATACGTTACTCCTTTATAAATAGACCAAAGTAATTATAACAGAAACAGTAGGAGTAGACAGGTTCAATTTGTCTGCCTTTCTAAAGATCCGTTAAACTAGAAGAAATGGGATGTCGTGGGGAGGTGTTTAAAAGAATGGAGAGTTTTACGAAAGATTCTCTATTAGATGTGATAGGAGAATTGTTTTCAGATGAAATATCGATAGCTGTAGCGAATACTGAAGAATATATTTATTATCGCCCGAGTAAGCGGATCGATTTGAAAATCTGCACAGGTGACCCAGTTAAAGAAGGGACGATTGCACATAAAGCTTTACTGACGGAACAAAAAGTCTCCGAATTTATTAATCGTGATGTGTTTGGTGTTCCTTACCACGGAATGGCTGTGCCGTTCCATCATGACGGGGCTCTCGAAGGATGTGTAATGGCGATTCATCCTGCTTTCACAGATGGAAAATCTGTCGTCACTGTCAAAACACAGGATGGATGGAAGCCGCTTCCTTTTGCAGAAGTGAAATACATAGAAGTGAAAGATCGTAAGGCGTATGTATGGTCAGACCAGTTCTGCGGGACACATAAAAATTCACTTCAAGAATTTGAATATATGTTGCCCAGGGAATCGTTTGTCCGCTGTCATCGATCGTTTATCGTCAATGTGAATCATATCAGGGAGATCTATCCTGACACTCATTCGACATTCTTGCTGTCGATGGACGATGGAGCAAGTATCCCTGTCAGTCAATCTTACTCCAGCTATTTTAGAAAATTACTCGGGTTTTAAAAATTGCTGTTTCACTCATGAGATATGCTGGTCCATCCGTCATTTTTCTATTCCCCTTCATTTTCCTCAAATCATTGAGCGAATAAGTTAAAATAATTCTAAAAGTTATGAAAGAAGGCGATAGAATGGAAAATGATTACGGACGAATTCAAGATTCCCGCTTGAAGAATCGTGTTGTTTCTTCAGAAGAAGCCGCCTCATGGATTAAGGATGGTATGACGTTAGGGTTAAGCGGCTTTACACGTGCGGGTGATGTGAAAGCGGTGCCATTTTCGCTGGTAGAACGAGCTAAAACAGAGGAATTTAAAGTAAACGTGTTTACTGGGGCTTCCTTAGGATCAGATGTAGACAAACTTTTTGCCCAAGCTGGCATTATTCATAAACGGCTTCCGTTTCAGGCAGACCCGATGATGAGGAGCAAAATTAACAAAGGTGAACATTTATTTGTTGATCATCATTTATCTCACACTTCTGAATTAGTGAGAGGAAATGTGCTAGGAACTATTGATTACGCAATATTGGAAGCGGTATCAATAACAGAGGATGGCATGGTGATCCCGACAACTTCCATTGGTAATTCATTAGCATTCGCTCAACATGCAGAATCTATCATAATTGAGATCAACATGAAACAACCTAATCTAGAAGGGCTTCATGACCTATATGCCCCAGGCAAACAGGGGGAGCGCGATCCGATCCCGTTAACAAAAGTGGATGATCGAATCGGTACGATCGGAATTCCGGTTGATCCTGAAAAAGTAAAAGGAATTGTGTTTACAGATCAAGAGGATTCCCCATCGACTATAACAGCGCCGGATCAAGATACAGTCATTATGGCACAGCATCTGATTTCCTTTTTACGAGAAGAAGTCGATGCCGGACGTTTAACAAAGAGCCTTGCGCCCATCCAATCCGGCATCGGTTCTGTGGCTAATGCTGTTCTGCACGGCTTGATTGACTCAGAATTTAAGAACTTAGAAGTGTATTCAGAAGTACTTCAAGATGCTGTATTCGATTTAATGGATGCTGGAAAGGTCAGTTTTGCTTCCTGTTGTTCGATCACATTGTCCGAGGAAAGAATGGAACAGGTGTTTAGCGACTTTAAACAGTACCGTGATCGATTAATCATGAGACCACAGGAAATTTCAAACCACCCTGAGATCATCCGCCGCCTAGGTTTGATTTCAATTAATACGGCTTTAGAGTTTGATATCTATGGCAATGTCAATTCTACCCATGTAGCGGGTACAAAAATGATGAATGGCATTGGCGGTTCGGGTGATTTTGCTCGTAACGCCCGCCTGGCTATTTTCGTAACAAAATCAATCGCTAAAGATGGAAGTATATCCAGCATTGTCCCATTTGCTTCTCATATTGATCATACGGAGCACGATGTAGATGTGGTTGTAACGGAACAAGGGTATGCAGACTTACGCGGATTAGCTCCAAGGGAACGTGTCGGGTTAATAATCGAGCGCTGTGCCCATCCTATTTATCGGGACCAACTTTGGGACTACTACAATCAAGCTGTTTCCAGAGGCGGTCAGACCCCTCATATTCTTGAAGAAGCGTTCTCATGGCATAAGAATTATAATGAGACAGGCACAATGCTTAAACAAATCCTGCAAAAAGTATAACCATGATAAGAGGACTCTCTTCGTAGTACTTACGGAGGGAGTTATTTTTTTCCTGTTTTTCCTTACATTATATTAATGCTTCCCTAATACTCTATTAATGTAAGTCTTGTAAAGTGGAATTAAAGATAGGAAGGGAGAGGAAGAGATGTCACGTTTTTTGTTCATTCTCATCATGGGGGTATTATTTATGGGAGTATTCAGTACATCAGCAGCAAATGTTTCCGCTAATGAAATTAAGAACAAGGACCGTCAACAAACTATTACGATCGCACATAGGGGAGCTTCCGGCTATGCACCCGAGAATACGATGGCAGCGTTTGAAAAATCAGTTGATATGAAGGCAGAAATGTTTGAGCTTGATGTCCAAATGAGTAAGGATGGAAAGCTGGTGGTGATTCATGATACAACAGTAGATCGTACGACAAATGGCTCTGGTCAAGTGGGAGATTTTACATATGAAGAGCTGCAGCAGCTTGATGCGGGGAGTTGGTTCAGTGAAGAATTCGCTGGTGAAAAAATTCCAACACTCGGCCAGGTGCTTGATCAGTTTAAAGGGAGATCAGGAATATTAATTGAATTGAAATCACCATCCCTTTACCCGGGAATTGAACAAAAGGTAGCGGATGCACTTGTTTCCCGCAATATGCATAAGCCGGAAAATGAAAAGATTATTGTGCAGTCATTTGACCATGAATCTATGAAGAAATTCCATTCGATCCTGCCATCAGTACCGATAGGGGTTCTGCTTGGTTATAGTGAAAATGGCGTGTCAAATGAACAGCTGACCGAATTCTCATCGTACGCAGATTACTTTAACCCTAATAAAGCAATGATTACGAAAGATCTCGTTGAACGAATCCATGAATATGACATGAAAACCCATCCTTATACTGTGAGAGATCGCGAATCTGCAAACTATCTTTTAGAAGCAGGGGTAGATGGTATTATTACTGACTTTCCAGATTACGTTGACCCTCGTAAAGGATAAGAACAACTGGACGCCTTATCATTTTTTTCAACAGGTCTAAGAAAGCTCCATACCTTATCATTAGAGAACCGGGCATTTAAATGCTTGGTTCTTTGCTTTGTCAAGATGTTTTTTTATGCTGTGAAAAGGTATATAATTGTAGAAAATGTCGTGAAGAAAGGACAAGCTAATGGCCTATCGTGACGAGAAGTTAAGTGAAGAAAAAGTATTTAAAGACCCCGTACATCGCTACATTCATGTACGCGACCGAGTCATCTGGGACTTGATCGGCACACCTGAATTTCAGCGCCTAAGAAGAGTTAGACAGTTGGGGACGAGCTACTTAACGTTTCATGGAGCTGAGCATAGCCGCTTCAACCACTCACTCGGAGTGTACGAAATTGTACGTAGAATTATTAGCAACTTTAAAGACCGGCCTAATTGGGACGAAGAGGAACGCTTGCTTTGTTTAGCGGCCGCCCTGCTGCATGATCTCGGACACGGCCCCTTTTCTCATTCGTTTGAAAAAGTCTTCAAGCTCGATCATGAGGATTTCACGCAGGCAATCCTGCTCGGAGACACGAAAATCCATCAAGTGCTCTCTAAAGTAGAAGAAGGGTTTCCGAAAAAAGTGGCAGACGTTATTAATAAAACGTATAAAAATAAACTCGTGGTCAGTCTGATTTCGAGCCAAATTGATGCGGACCGAATGGATTATCTGCAGCGTGATGCCTATTTTACAGGGGTAAGTTACGGCCATTTTGACATGGAGCGGATTCTTCGAGTGATGCGTCCGATGGAGGACCAGGTGGTTGTCAAAGAAAGCGGAATGCATGCAGTCGAGGATTACATTATGAGTCGTTATCAAATGTATTGGCAAGTTTATTTTCACCCTGTGACACGGAGTGCTGAAGTGATTTTATCAAAAATTCTTCACCGTGCGAAAGAGCTGTATGAGGAAGGGTACACCTTCAAACTGGAACCGACACATTTTCTTTCCTTTTTTACAGAAAAGCCAAATTTAAAGGAGTATTTAGCTTTGGATGAGTCGATCACACTCTACTATTTTCAAATGTGGATGGAAGAAGATGATCCTATACTGTCTGACCTTTGTGATCGATTCGTTAACCGACGACTCTTAAAGTACATAGAGTTTAACCCAAATTCACAGATGAACGAATGGATGGAGCTGTATAGGCTGTTCCAGGAAGCAGGGGTGAATCCTGACTATTATTTAGTCGTCGATTCAAGCTCTGATTTACCATATGATTTTTACCGTCCTGGCGAAGAAGGGGAGCGGCTTCCTATCCATTTGTTAAAGCCCAACCAAGAACTTAAGGAGTTATCCCGTCTCTCAGATATTGTTGAATCGATTTCTGGAAAAAAACGTACAGATCATAAATTATATATCCCGCTTGATCGATTAGAGGAAATGCCGGACAGGAGTAAGACGAAACAGCGTATTATGGAAATTTTGTTTGGATAAGGAGTGGAGTTGTCATGTTGGAGAATCACGCAAAGTTAATGCAATTCTTCTCAAGCTCTGAAGACATCGTCGGACGAAAAAAGCTGCAAAAGATGATTTATATCTTGAAAAAGTGTGATATTCCTTTTGAGGAACGTTATGAATTTCATTTTTATGGTCCATATTCTGAAGAATTGACTTTACGGATTGAGGAAATGTGCAACTTAGGTTTCATAAGTGAAACAAAAGAAGAGAAAAAGAATTATTATCAATACCGTTACCGAATGACGGAGGCGGGCCATGATTTTCTTAAACATTCAAATGTACACCTGCCGCCATTTGATGAACATATCAAAGAAATGGGAGCCCAGAGCTCCCGGTTCTTGGAACTCGTTTCCACTATGCTTTTCTTTGAACAATTACCTAAGGATGAAATCACGGAAAAAGTACACATCGTAAAAGGAAAACAAAATTATTCTAGTGAAGAAATAACAGAAGGTTGGAATTTTATTGAAAAACTTCGCCGGATTCATTAGTATAAGTAGTAGGAAAGATATACTGTTAAACAGTATATCTTTTTTTATACATATATGACTGACTATTTCTAAAATTAAAAAAGGTGAGAGGTATACCTGAAATGCCTAAAGGAGGTTTGAGAGTGAAGTTAATCAAGTTTATGTTTTATTATATTTTTGGCCTAGTTGGCATTCTTTTAATCAGTGCTTCACCGGCCTTATTCAAAACGGGTACTTTCTTCAATGTATCTGCCTATATTAGCGAGTTGACCTATTTGTTCCAAACAGTGATCCATCCGTCGGAGTGGGTGTATTTTTTCAAAGGGAATCCGGTGCCATTATTTGAATATCTCTGGGATCCTTATCGATACTCTATGACCATATTCATGGGGGCGATTGCATTAGGGTTCGTCCTTGCCTTCTTATTTGCTATTGGTACCTTTTTCCTGCCTTCTATTGTTAAAAGGCTTGTAATGAGGCTGCTTAATTTAGTTGAAGCTGTACCCGATCTGCTTCTCGCCTTTAGTGCTCAGCTAGTTATTGTGTGGCTGTATAAACAGACAGAGATCTTGTTCATGGATTTTGTTACGGTTGGACAAGAAAGGATTTATGCTCTTCCCATTGCAGCATTAGCCATTCTTCCTATGGTTTCCCTTTATAAAATTATATTAATTCAATTGGACGAAGAAATGACGAAATCCTATGTGCAATTCGCCAAAAGTAAAGGGATGGTAAAATCCTTTATCCTTAACGTCCATATTCTTAGGAATATTATTAAAAGCATATTTTATCATTCAAAAATTATCCTGTGGGGAGCTTTATCGAGTCTCCTGATTATCGAGTATATTTTCAACATTCATGGGATTACTTCAGCTTTTATGAGTGACTTTAGACCGATTGTGACATTTTTAATCCTCGTTATGCTGTTCACGCCGTTTTTTATTTTTTACCAGGGAACAGAGTTGTTTATCTTTAAGGAAAACAGGGTTGCAGAAGAGACCAATTTGAAGATGAACAGGTTCCTCGGATCTATTTCGTTCAAGCCAAATGGAAAGTTAATTGGACTGTTTATTCGGGAAGTGGGTGTGCATTTCAAAAATGTTAAATTCCTGATTGGATTTGGAGTTATCTTTGCCATTGTTGCAACCAGCTTGATCTACACAGCTACAGCTGATCCTCTTGTTGAAAAGTTCTATCACATTTATGACGACAACGGAATATTAGTCAGCGCAGCCCCTCACTCTCATGAATATGTCTTCCTCGGGACAGATGAGCTTGGCTACAGCATATTAGACCAGATGCTTACTGGAGCGAAGTATACGGTTCTCTTTGGCATAGCTATTGCTTTGTTAAGGGTGGCAATTGGCTTTATCCTTGCTATACCTTACGCTTTTTTCTGCCCTCCTAAGCTGCAGCGAGTGCTGGAGAAATTGGTAGACGGAATGCATTTCTTACCCTTAACGGTTATTGCTTACTTATTGCTAAGGCCTGTGTTGTGGATGCCTCCGGGCGGGTTTACGACAACGGAAATGGAGAGGATCGTCTATCAGGCGATTGTTCTTACTATTCTGGCTGTGCCACTTCTTATCACGTTATTTGGAAATGAAATGAAACTAATTATGAAGGAAGAATTTGTCCTGAGTACTAAAGTGTTAGGCGGCAGTTCAGTTCATTTATTGTGGAGACATTTGCTTCCTCACTTAAGCGCTCGAATGGGAATTGTATTTGGTCAACAGTTTATTCAGACCTTGTTAATCTTCATTCATTTGGGGGTGTTTAGCATCTTTTTCGGAGGGACAGATGTTTCGCATACCCCATTTATGCCAGACCCGCCGCAATCGACTACTTACGAATGGTCCGGTCTGATTGGTTCATCTAAGAATGCTTTAATGACGGGGCGATGGTGGTACATTATCCCTCCGCTCGTTGCATTCATGGTAGTCATCGTTTCCATGCAGTTCGTTATCCAAGGCATCAAGGAAGTCCAGCAAAAACGTGTTGGGGTGCCTGTTGAACGCAATCAATGGTATCGCAGGTTATTCTCTGCAAGTAAGTCGCAAAAGACTACTGCCAAGCAGCCGGCTAAAGAAGACTTTGTGTTTATGAATAGTGAGCATAGTCGTTCTTCTTAAGAAAAGATCGGGGCGGTTTTGTGAAAAATGTTAAACTTTCTCGGGACGGGACATAAAGAAAAATATCATATTCGTTAAGAAAGAGGGATTTCATGAGCGGTGTCGAAATTAAAGAGTTACAATCAGAAACAGAAATTTTAGAAGCTTTTCCAGTCATGAGACAACTTCGTACCCATTTGGATCAAGAAACGTATTTAGCGCTTGTTACAGAAGCAAGGGAAAAGGACAGCTATCAGCTTTTTGCTCTATATGACCAAGGAGAGGTTGTCGCTGTAACCGGATTTAAACCAATGATAACCCTTTATTATGGACGTTTTGTATGGGTGTGTGATCTTGTGACAAACAGGGAGAATCGCTCAAAAGGGTATGGTGATCAACTACTTTCTTTTGTCCATGAGTGGACGAAAGAGCATGGCTTTGAAGCAGTGGCTTTATCGTCAGGGTTGCAGCGAAATGATGCCCATCGGTTTTATGAGGAACGAATGGATTATAACAAGGCAAGTTATGTGTTTAAGAAAGTGATCGAATAGATGAAGGAGGGTGAGGTTATTGGATAAGAAGGGTGTAACATCAACTAAACATCATATCAGAGAGGATGGCTTTTCTGGGACAGTATTGGTGAAAGATCACAAAGAGGTGCTATTTCAATCTGCATCTGGCCATGCTAATCGAGCTGATGAGTGCTTGAATGAACTCAATACCCGCTTTGGAATTGCCTCTGGCTGCAAATTATTTACGGCTATAGCCATTGCGCAACTTGTTGAAAATAACCTGCTGTCCTTTCAAACACGACTTAAAGATTGTTTAGATATTGAATTTCCGTATGTTGATGAAAGAGTTACAATCCACCACCTGTTAACCCATAGTTCGGGGATGGCAGATTATTTTGATGAAGAACGAATGGATGACTTTGGAGATGTTTGGAAACAAACTCCGATGTATTTGTTAAAGAATCTAAAGGATTTTCTCCCAATGTTCCAACATGGAAAAATGATGTTTACTCCTGGAGAGAAATTTCATTACAACAATGCTGGATACATAGTACTCGGGTTAATCGTGGAACAACAAACGGGTATTTCTTTTCAAGAATATGTGGAAAAAAACATTTTCGAGCGGTGCGGAATGGAGCAGTCGGGTTATTTCTCGCTCGATAGCCTGCCTGGAAACACTGCATATGGATACATCGATCAACAGGATGGGACATGGAGGACAAATGCGTACTCCATTCCGATTAAAGGTGGAGCGGATGGCGGTGCCTTTGTATCTGCATCCGATATGATCAAATTATGGGAGGCTTTGATGGATTATAAGTTATTAGATGAACAAACGACAAACACGCTCCTGACTCCATATGCCCATGTGAATGAAGAAGTTGACTATGGATATGGGTTATGGGTCAACTATAAACATAATTCTATCTATAAATACCACGTAATGGGATACGATCCTGGAGTAAGTTTTCATGCTGCTTTCTATCCGCAGTCAGAAGTGACGCTTGCCGTCCTTTCGAACAAAAGCTCAGGAGCACGCGATGTCATGAAGGAGTTAGAAAAAGCTTTTGTTATGTAGAGCGGTATTTGAAGGTTAGTAGAAACAATGAAGGAGGGATCTCGATGAACCCTATACTGCTTGATTTTCCCCATGAATTTGAAACCGAGCGTTTATTTGTCAGGCTCCCAAAACCAGGGGATGGGAAGGCAGTCTATGAGTCTCTTAGAACCTCGATAGATGAACTTAAGCCGTGGATGCCCTTTGCTCAGAACGATCAAAGTGAAGAGGAAACGGAAATCAACATTCGGGAAGCACATATAAATTTCTTGAAAAGAGAAGACTTAAGACTGCTTGCCTTTCACAAACAAACGGGAGAGCTAGTTTGCTCCTCGGGCCTACATCGTATAGATTGGGAAGTTCCTAAGTTTGAGATTGGATACTGGGCCGATACCCGTTTTTGCGGAAATGGTTATGCAACAGAAGCCGTAGAAGGGATAACAGGTTTTGCTTTTAAAGAATTGGGGGCTAATCGTGTTGAGATAAGGTGCGACTCTAATAATGTGAAGAGCAAGGCAATACCCGAGAGATTGAATTTTGATTTTGAAGGAATTCTTAGAAACGAAGATCGCTCGGCAGATGGGAAAGAACTTCGGGACACATGCGTTTATGCAAAGGTTAAACTATAGGTCATTGAGGACAGTTTGAAAATAGATTCTTAATTCATACCCAATTTCTCTCTATGAATCTAGAGAAAAATTGGGTATTTATAATTACTTAGAGTAATCGAAGCTACCACTTATTTATTGTGAGAAAATTCTTTTCCGTAAGCATTGTGAAGCTTTTCTTCGAATGCATTTGAAATAGGGGAATCAGGGTCGTATTCAGGCGCATTTTTAACCTTTTCTTGATTAAGAGAAACATAAACTCTCTTTTCCTCCCATTTCACTTCCGTAATCCATGCAGGTGCGACAAGCACTTTTTTTCCAGATTGCCAATTTTTCGTCTCTACTATTATATAGCGGATTCGCCAGCTTTCGTCATCTAAAAGGAAACTTTCAACATGACCGACCCCGCCATCTTCTGCATGAATTTCGTAATTCTCAATTTCCGAGGTGCTTCTTATATGGGACTCTCCAGGTTCTTCCTCCGTGTTAAGGGAATCTTGAACAAGGTGTTCTCCCAGCAGGTGGTTAGGATACATATTTGCACCCCAAACGCCAGGACCGCCCCAGTAACTGCCCCAACCGTAATATTGGTTTAATTTCAACTCCTGCTCACGGGATACTGGGCTTTCTGAATCGATATTCGGACTGTCCTTCACTTGCTCTTTTGATAATTGTACAGTGACATGACTTTCTTCGTGGTTAACAGCTGTGATGGAAATCGGGGAGATTAGTACGGTACGTCCTGGAAGCCACTTTCGGGTGTCCGCAACGAGGTAGCGAATCGTCCAACTCTCATCATCAAACAGAAAAGATTCAACCTTTCCTAATTCATCATCGGTTGCATTAATCTGATAGCCGTGGATTTTCTTTTCATTATGAAACATTTGAATTGCCTCCTTGTAAATTTACCTTACTAATTTGTTCCCGAGGTTCGAACAGGATAAACTGGTTGTCATACTGTAGTGAGCCATAGCTATGTTTTGATTAGCATAATACGGTCTGATTGACAGAAGAAAGAATACATAGTACATTTATCTTGAATTAAAGATAAATTGACGACTTTAATAAAAAGTCTAGTTATAAAAGTGATTCATATAGGGAGGAGTAATAATATGAATGGATTAAAAGGCATACACCATGTAACAGCGATTACGAGCAGTGCTGAGAAGAATTATGAATTTTTCACATACGTGCTAGGAATGCGTTTAGTTAAGAAAACAGTTAATCAAGATGACATTCAAACCTACCATTTGTTCTTTGCCGATGATACAGGAAGTCCGGGAACGGATATGACATTCTTTGATTTTCCTGGTATTCCTAAAGGCGTCCACGGAACGAATGAGATTTCGAAAACTTCTTTCCGAGTACCAAGTGATGAAGCTTTGGATTATTGGGTGAAGCGTTTTGATCGGCTAAAGGTAAAGCATAGCGGCATTAAGGAGCAATTTGGTAAAAAGGTGCTATCTTTCGTGGATTTCGATGATCAGCACTATCAACTAATATCTGATGAAAATAATGAAGGCGTGTCTGCTGGTGCCCCATGGCAAAATGGTCCGATTCCTTTAGAATACGCTATTACTGGATTGGGTCCCATTTTTGTGCGTGTTGATAATATCGATTACTTTAAAGACATGTTGGAAAAAGTTCTGCAATTTACTGAAATAGATAAAGAAGGGTCCTTTCATTTATTTGAAGTCGGTGAAGGAGGAAACGGCGCCGCAATAGTTGTTGAATATAACAGCGTTCTTCCGCACGCCAGGCAAGGATTTGGCACGGTACACCATACGGCGTTTCGAGTGGAAGACCGTTCTGTGCTTGAAGAATGGATAAAACGGATGGATGACTTTGGTTTCCGGACTTCCGGCTATGTAAACCGTCATTTCTTTGAGTCCCTTTACGCGAATGTCGCTCCGCAAATCCTGTTCGAGTTTGCTACAGATGGACCAGGGTTTATGGGCGATGAGTCTTATGAAACGCTTGGCGAGAAGCTATCTTTGCCTCCAGCTTTAGAACCGAAACGTAAGGAAATCGAGG
The DNA here is from genome assembly GCF_902726645.1 of Halobacillus ihumii. NCBI lineage: Bacteria > Bacillati > Bacillota > Bacilli > Caryophanales > Bacillaceae > Halobacillus > Halobacillus ihumii. The sequence goes on along the minus strand of NZ_CACVAO010000001.1, from coordinate 1,558,468 downwards.
AAATGGTCCGCCCAATTGATACAGTTAGAAGTACAAAAAATTTTACTAAAGAATGATGATCATCCTGACTGGCACTCTTCTTAATAGGAAGGGTGTTTTTTTGCAGGAGTGACAGAAATTGATGTAGAAGTATTTATCTATGCAATTAAAGGAAGGAATGTGGCATTAGAATATTTTCTAGTAAAGTTTAGATAGCGATTGAATACATTTTAGCTAATCATAGCTCCAGGGGGTAAAACTTAATGAGGACCAAACTGTTACACGTCAGAGCAAATGTTAAGGAATTGGACAGAGCAATCAAATGGTATAAAGACGTTTTAGGATTTAGCGTAGGTGGTTCTTGGCCACCAGAAAATCCAAATTATGTCCATTTCGAACATGAAAGTGGAGCAATGTTCGCTCTAATGGAACATAAAAATTATCCTACACCCGGTCGTTTTAATTTCTATGTTGATGATGTGGATTCATTATGGGAGCGGTTAAAGAATAAAGCAGAAGTAGTAGAAGAGTTATTTTCCACTGCATACGGCAGCCGGAAATTTACCATTGTTGATTTGGACGGTAATGAGCTAGGATTTGTTCAAGGCTAAAAGCGAAAGGATTTAACTTATGTTTAGGGCGGTGCTAATCGAGAAGGAAGAGTCTTGCAGATTAGATAGTTTAGGGGAGGTCTCTAATTCACTGATCCTTCCTTCTCTATAATTATTGTAACAGAACATTTGTTCCCTTGTGAAGTAAAATGTGAAAAAATATTTTAAAAAACGATTTGGAAATGCTAAATATATATATAAATAGCCACAAAAGGTAGCTCGTCCCTCTTGTGACTATTTACTAATATAAGTTTAAGCTGCGACGGCCAACTTTTGTTTGCGTCTGTACACCACCTTGGAAAGCAGCACACTGCATTCATATAAAAACAGCATCGGAATAACGACGAGTATATCAGATAGGAGGTCAGGTGGCGTGATTAAGACTGCAATCAAAACGAGAACAAAATAGGCATACTTCCTCACTTTCTGAAGTCTGTATGGATTGAGAACCCCGAGACTTGTCAGGAACATGATGATCACAGGTAGTTCAAACAGAAAGCCGAAGGGCAAGGTCATATGTAATAGAAACCGGAAGTACTTCTCAGTTGTGAAAAAGGTGAAAAACATGCCCTCTGAGAGGGAAAGTAAGAAGTCAAAGACAATAGGAAAAATAACAAAATAGCCGAATGAAATGCCAATTAGAAACAGGATAAATAATGAAGGAATATAGGCCAGTGTTACTTTTTGTTCCTTAGGTGTCAGGGCTGGGCGTACAAAAAGCCAGATCTGATGAGCAACGATCGGAATTGTACAAGTAATAGCTACAACGCTTGCTAGCATTAAATATACCCACAGAATTTCACTTGGTCCGAGAACAGCCAGCTTTATTTCAATATCTTGACTCAGCCAATTATAGATCTCTTTTACATAAACAAATGCTGCTATAAAAAACAGGATGAATGAGCCCAGAACGATAATAAGCCGCTTACGAAGTTCACTTAAATGACCGACAAGATTCATTTCTTGCGCTGCCATCATCATACCTCCTTAAGATAAAAGAAGATGTAAGCAGAAGTGAATAGCTTACACCTTCCATTGTTTGGTTTAGTTAGCTGATTGCTTTTCTTTTTGCTCGCTGGAATTGTTTTGGTTTTCCTGACTTTGCTTATCATCGGACATTAGATCCTGAGTGGATTTTTTGAATTCTTTTAGGGTGGTCCCGAATGCACGTCCCATTTCTGGTAATTTAGATGGACCAAAAATAATTAGTGCAATCACGAGAATGATGATTAAACCTGGTATTCCAATGTTTTGTAGCATAATAACCAACCTTTCAAGTTATGGTTTTGTGATTAGATGATTCTTTTGGTAAAGGAAATGAATTGATTTGTAATCGGCTGTGCCTTCGTAAAGCTGCGATTCACATATAGGTTAAAAACTTACGACGGACCATTTTTTGTTCCATTCCCTACCCCCTGATGAATAACTTATGATCTAAAGTATAAGGTCCGGGTCTGGAAAAGTTAATAAACCTCCTGTAAAGTATTATTAAGATAAGTTTAAATTCATTTAAGATTATGAAAAAGGGACGGAAGGGAGGGTAATGGTTTACTTAAGAGAGGCAGCTGATTTTTGTTTGAAATGGAAGAATTAAGGTTATATAGTCTCTAAAACTGAATATAATTCTGATGATTTGCTTGTAATGATCACAATCTTTTTATAGAAGGAGACGGTGGAAATGCGTAACTACTTGAAGCATTACATTAATGGGGAATGGATAGAATCAACTGGTTCTGAAACAGAAGACGTGATTAACCCGGCCACAGAGGAAGTGATCGGCAAAATCAGTTTTGGGACGAAGGAAGATTTGGATAAAGCCGTTCAAGCGGCAAGAGATGCACTTCCTGCCTTTTCACAAACTCCAAAGGAAGAGCGAATTGAGATGCTTGAAAAAATTGCGGCTGAGTATGAAAGACGTAAAAATGACCTCATAGAAGTCATGACAGATGAGCTTGGTGCTCCTTTATCTATTTCAGAAAAGGTTCATTATAAAATGGGCTATTCTCACTTTTCCCAGGCTGCTGAATCGCTGAAGGATTTTTCATTTATGGAGCAGCGCGGTAACCATACATTAGTCAAAGAATCTGTAGGGGTCAGCGGTCTGATCACACCGTGGAATTTCCCTACAAATCAAACGTCCACTAAAATTGCCAGTGCTTTCGCTGCGGGTAGTACAGTGGTCTTGAAGCCATCTGAACTGACTCCATTTGCCGCAATGATCTTAGCGGAGATTTTTGATGAAGTAGGTGTTCCGAAAGGTGTCTTTAATTTGGTTAATGGTGCAGGCGATGTTATTGGGGACGGGATCAGCTCGCATCCGGATATTGATTTTGTTTCCTTTACGGGATCGGTTGGCGTTGGCCAAAAAATAATGGAAAATGCTGCGAAGACGATTAAGAACGTTGCGCTGGAATTAGGAGGCAAATCGCCGCTCATAGTCCTTGAAGATGCCGATCTTGAGCAAGCAGCCAGGTCAGCTGTAACCCATATTTCCATGAATACAGGTCAAGTGTGCTCAGCAGCTACGCGTATCATTGTGCCTGCTTCGATAAAAAGTTCTTTTGAAGAAGAAGTTAAACGAGTACTTCCAGAGTTCCCGGTTGGAGATCCGCGGAAAGAATCGGTTGTGGGACCGCTCGTATCCAAAAAGCAATGGGATCGTGTTCAATCCTATATTGAAAAAGGAATTGAAGAAGGTGCTACTTTACTTACCGGAGGACCTGGTAAGCCAGAGGGACTTGATAAAGGTTATTTCGTGAAACCAACAGTATTTTCAGATGTGAATAATGATATGGTCATTGCCCGTGAAGAGATCTTCGGTCCGGTGATGTCGATTATTACCTATGAAACATTGGATGAAGCAATTGAAATTGCCAATGACACGGTTTATGGCCTTGCAGGGTATGTAGTAGGTAAAGACCCTGAACTGCTTCGTAAAGTTTCCACTAGCATTCGTGCAGGAAGGATTACCATCAACGATAATGGGAAAGACTTCTCTGCTCCGTTTGGCGGCTATAAGCAGTCTGGTATAGGAAGAGAGTGGGGCGACTTTGGAATTGAAGAGTATCTTGAAAAGAAAGCTATCCTTGGTTTCCCTTCATAATTAAAAAATTCCTCCCTACTTGATAGGGAGGAATTTTTTATGGTTTATTCGTCAGAATCATCGACTGGGTAAACTCCATTTTCATCATGAATTTCACGGCCGGTAAGTGGTGGGTTGAATACGCAAACCATACGCATATCTGATCCTTCATAGGCACGCAGCAGGTGCTCATCATTTTCATCTAGTGCATAGATTTCGTTCTTTTTAATAGGCCAGACCTTTCCGTCTTTAAGTGTTTCCACTTCTCCTTCACCTTCGATGCAATAAACGGCTTCCAGGTGATTCTGGTACCAGATATGTGTTTCCGTACCGGCTTTGATCACTGTATCATTCACGGAGTACCCCATGCCATCTTTTTTAAATAACAAACGGCGGGACGTCCAGTTTTCACCTTTGATTTCTTTTTCTGTTCCGAGAACATCTTCTAGTTTTACGACTTTCATAATTTTGGCCTCCAATAAGTGTTGTATAGTATAGTGAATAGTTAATTAAGAAGTAACTAATTCTTTTTCTTTTGCAACAGCTTCAACGGCTGCTTCAACCTTCTCAAAGCCTTGTTCAAGGGCATCAATGTCAATGTTGATTGGCGGGAAGAGCTTGAATACTTCATCATCTGCGCCAGCTGTTTCCATGATTAAGCCTTGTTGGAATGCAAGCTCGGCAACTTTTTCAGAGAATCCTTCTACGCCAGAAGAAATTCCCTGCATGATGCCGCGGCCTTTGCGATATCCTTTCATCTCTGGATATTTCTCAATTAAGCCGTCCAGGAATGCAGTGATTTTCTCGCCTCTTTCTTTAATGCCTTCTTCAAAGCTTGGATCTTCCCAGTAGCGAAGGGCTTCAGTAGCTGTTACGAAAGCCATGTTGTTACCACGGAATGTTCCGTTGTGCTCACCTGGTCCCCAGATATCGTGCTCAGGCTTGATCAATGTAATCGCAAATGGCAAGCCATAGCCGCCAATAGATTTCGATAAGCACACGACATCAGGTTTGATACCAGCTGGTTCAAAGCTGAAGAAAGTACCTGTACGTCCGACACCTGCTTGCACGTCATCGATAATTAGGAAGATGTCGAATCGTTTACAAATCGCATCGAGTTTCTTCAACCATTCAAAGCGCGCTGTATTCAGACCACCTTCGCCCTGTACTGTTTCAAGGATAACAGCAGCTGGAATTTCTACACCGCTGCCGCCATCTTCTAGATAGCGCTCAAAGTAGTCCAGTGTATCAAGGTTTTCATCAATATAGTTGTCATAAGGCATCGTGATGGCATTGTGAAGCGGAATGCCTGCCCCTTTACGCTTGAATGAATTTCCCGTTACAGAAAGTGCGCCAATCGTCATGCCGTGGAAACCATTCGTAAAGCTGACAACTTCTGTACGTTTTGTCACTTTACGTGCTAATTTAAGAGCACTTTCTACAGTGTTCGTACCCGTTGGTCCAGGGAACATGACCTTATAATCGAGGTCGCGCGGCTTCAGGATGACGTCATTCAGCTTGTTTAAGAAATCCGCCTTTGCATCAGAAGCCATATCCAAGCTATGAGTGATTCCGTCATGGGTGATGTACTCAATAAGCTTTTCTTTCATATTCGGGTCGTTATGGCCGTAGTTCAAAGCTCCGGCACCACTGAAGAAGTCTAAATATTCCTTGTTGTCAACGTCCCACATCTTGTACCCTTTAGCTTTTGTAAAAATGGTAGGGAAGCTGCGGCAATAAGATCTTACCTCTGATTCTAGTTCTTCAAATACAGTTAGATCGTTTTTCATAAATTGCAATCCTCCTTAATAGAATCTCAATTATTTATCGTTATCGGAAATGTTCGGTTTTGAAAATGGTCCAATTCGAAATGTTAACTCTTCTTCATGCCCTTCTCCTGGAAATAAATCTTCAGGGAAGCACTCAGTAATCGTACATGTCGTTTTGTGGTCACGTGCTAATTTTTTAAAAAGGGATTGTGAAGCTTCATTTGATGGTGTAACAGTAGCTTCAAGGTAACGAACCTCATTGCAAACTTCGCGATCAACCAGTTCATTTAAAATTTTGGAAGCTACGCCTTTACCACGCTGGGAAGAATCAATCCCAATTTGCCAGACAAATACAACATCACTTTGTTCAGGCGGGATAAAAGCAGTGACAAATCCGACTAATTTGTCGTTTTCTTTTGCAACGACGCAGGTTTCTGCAAAGTATTCACACATCATAATGTACTTGTAGGGTGAATTTTGATCGAGGGTTGAGTTGTTGACGAGTTCCCACATAGCGGAACCGTCTTCAACGGTTGGTTTCTCAAAGGTTAATTGTTGATCAGTCCGTGTAACTGTTGCGGTTTCATTAGTCATACGAGCTCACCTGTTTCATACTGGAATGTGATTATGACCATGTCCTCCTTTGATTTTTTGAACAAATAAGGCAGACGACATTGTAACCGTTTGCGTAAGCGCTACTCTGTCGTTGTCAATGTTTTTATAATAGTGGTCTGCACGCAGATAATCAAACCAGTTTTATAGGTAAAAAACGGCATTATTTCTTATGAATGGGGATGGCACACACTAAGTAGGGGTGTCATTACAAATTGCTAGGGTATAGTTAAAAATACAGACGATTTGAGAAAATCTGAAATTTGGTTAGAGGGCAAAATCATCCCAAACCCCTATACAGATCAAGGGTTTAGATATAAGGAGATATAAAGAGAAAAAAGGAGATATAAGAAGTATAAAATTTTTGTAAATAGGTGGGGAAAATGCTTGCCATGAAAGGGTTATTCCCAATTAAAGGGAAAAAGGGGGTTTTTAAAAAAACCTCCAATAGAAAAATAGCTATTGGAGTTCCTTTAGGTGAATTATTATTTTTTCCAATCCACAGCATCTTTGGCGACGCTTCTAAGGTGCAGATCTCGTTGAGGAAATGGAATTTCAATTTCATGCTTTTGCAGTTTATCGTGAATTCGAAAGTTGATATCACTTCTTATACGAATCACTTCTTCAGGATTAGAAATCCAGATAAATAGTTCGAAATCTAGGGAGGACTCGCCAAATCCTGTAAAGTTAACAAACGCTTTCGGTTCTTTTAACACACTTTCAGTTGTTTGTTGAATATCTTCAGCTACACTTTCAAGTAGTTGTTTGACTTGATGAACATCTGTTCCGTAGGCGACACCGACAGGAATGGTAAGACGAAGGCGTGGGTCGCTATAAGATCGGTTCACAACTTGCTCTTCTAGAAAATATGAGTTCGGCATGATAATGTGTTCATTTTCGATCGTTCGAATAATTGTCGCCCGCATGTTAATTTTCTCCACATCACCTATAACATCATTGACAATAATGCGATCTCCGACCTTAATCGGCCTTTCGAACAGAATAATCAAACCAGAAATGAAATTAGAGGCAATATTTTGCATTCCAAAGCCAATTCCAACACCGACGACCCCGGCGAAAACCGTCAGGGCGCTCAAGTCGATTCCTACGGTTGTCAAACTGATAATGACAGCAATAACCATAATGATGTAGTGGAAGATTCGCTCCAACGTAAATCGAACTCCACGATCAAGATGGTAGCGCTCATAAACCGTCGGCAGTAAGAAATGATTTAATGTCTTTGAAAGGCGGTTAGCCAATGAAATAATCAGGTAGGCAATTACGATCAAAAATACCGAAATCTTAACCTCGCCTATAGTGAAAAAAGCTTGAAACAGCCACTTTGTTTTTGAAAAATAGATCAATAGAAAAAGAAAGATGCCATTGTAGGCTGCCCAATTGATAAAAGAAGTGAAGGCGTGCTGAATTCGGGTGTTATGTTTGATGGTGCGAATGAGTATATTATTCAGGATCCCCTTCAAGGCGAAAATGGCAAAGATGACTACGGCGACTAGCAGAGCATCCTGCCAGAAACCCCATGTCTTCAAATGGGCCCAATTGGATGTCATAACGAAACTCCTTTACAGATCGTGCAAAATATTTTCCGTATATTATCGCATAATCATAAAAAAACTCAAAGTTTGGATGAAAAAGAAGAGCAAAGGGTGATCAAATGTTAGAAAAATTCACTGTATATATTCCTCCTTTTAGTCAAGAACGAGTCGTTAGAGTCTATTTACCAATGGGGTATCATGAGGCGAAAAGGCAGTATCCTGTTTTGTATATGCACGATGGCCAAAATGTCTTTGAGGATCACGACGCTGTTGGGGGAGCCTCCCTTGGCCTGAGAGATTTTCTAGATAAATGTGAGCTTGATGTGATTGTCGTAGCTATTGATGGCAATCCGATTAAAGAAGATAGAGTGAATGAATATTGTCCGTGGACGGGCGGTGAATTCAGCCAAATGATCACCGGGCAGAATAGTGAGTTTGGAGGTAAAGGGGGAGCATACATAGAGTTTATTGTCAGCGAGCTCAAACCTTTGATAGATCGCAGCTACCGGACGATTGAATATAATACTGCGATGGCAGGTGTATCGTTAGGCGGGCTGATTTCCACTTATGCTGCCTGTCGTTACCCTGAAACCTTTTCCAAAGTTGCTGTTTTATCTTCAGCTTTTTGGCGGAATCAAGAGGAAATGGAACAGTTAATTAAGAAATCTAGCTTATCAGGGATTGAACAGTTTTATCTTGATTGCGGAACTAGCGAAACCAATGATGAATGGATTAATCGAAAGTTTTTCGAATCAAATCAATCGATCTATGAATTGCTTGGCAGGAAAATAGAGAATACAAGGTTTGAAGTAGTAGAAGGTGCTGAACATCATTATTCATTTTTCAGGAAAAGAGTTCCGGATATGATGACTTTTTTGTTCCCGGACTTTCGGAACATAAGCGGGGGATTTTAGCAAAGGTGAAAAGAGAGGAGAGAGTATTATGAAGAAATTTCTGTGCTGCCTTTTATATTCAGCGGTGATGGTAGCTGTGTTATTGGGCGGGTTATTTTATATGAATCATTTAATAGAAAAAGCCGAAACCTCTTATAACATGATCCCATTAATGATTTTCTCGCTCATTTATCCGCTTATTATGGGAATGTTGTTTGGACTTCCACAGATGATTAGCCGGCTTAAGAGAGGGGGAGTATTACATTTTGATGTAATCAAATTCGCTGCCATTGGCCTTCCTGCTCTCTATATCTTTGTCATTCCTATATTGTATTACTTCACAAAAATTGGCGGGCATTTGCCGTTATCCAGAACCATTATGTTATCTGGTTCAGGCGGCACTGTTTTACTTACAATTGTTGGAGTAGTTTTGGGCTATGTACTGTTTGAATCGATTGGAAGGAAATCTGAACAAGCGGGCAGTCACGATACCTTAGAGGAAAATAGTTAAAGATATCGTTGAAAACGTTCTCCGGTGGGGCGGGCGATTTATGAAGAAATAGAAGGAATTTTCAGGAATTTTATAGAATTTTAATTTGGAATGCTATTAATGGTTTGGAGGAAGTGTTATGAAATACGCTGTATCGGTCACAGATACGTCATATGTTAAAGAAATTGAGGAAAGTGGCAGAAAAATAATCGAATCATTACACGATTTTGCTGACGATTTAGAAAAACTGACGACTTTTGACTATCCAAGAGGAATTGTCTTCCACGATCTCAAATCAGCAACCGAACTTTATTCAGAAATTCCATTGCCTGCTTATACTTCGAGGGATTTGATCCACTTGAATCCGCTAACAGATGCTTGGAGGGAGATCTTTTTATCATCAACCGTCGGGAAAGAAGTTGCAAAGGCGGTAGAGTATTACTCCTCGCTTGAGGAAGTTGATGTTGCCATGATTGCAGCACATGAGCTTACACATCATGCCGACTTCTTCCATGATGACTTTGAAGGTGACGAAGAGAATATGTGGTTCGAGGAAGGAATGTGTGAATATATTCCGCGAAAACTGATGTTGTCTGGGGAAAAATTTAAGGAGATTACAGAAGTGGAAAATCTTCTGATCGAAGCTTACAAAGAAGATTACGGAGAATATACGCTGGACCAATTTGGGAAGTCAGGATATAGGCAGGGAGAGAGTCTCGATTATGCCGGTGATTTTTACGATTATTGGCGTAGTGCTGAAACGGTAAAAACTCTGTCGAGGAGTATTGTGAGGGAAACTTAGAGAATTTAATCGGCTTTTATCAGGAATGGGAAAAAGAAGAACCGCTTCATTTGTTTTTTATTAAGCGTTTGGAGTTGTCGGATGAAGAGGCTAGGAGGCTGTGGTTTAGTTGAATATATAGTTTTGAAAAAAGTAAGGGGATGGCAATGGAATTTAAGATAGAAAAGAGTAATAGTTATACCCCGCAAATAGGACATCTTGTATCTATGATGAATTATGCAAGATACACAACCTTACAGGCTGTGGAGGGGTTAAGCACCAAGGAACTTGATTTTTTACCGAGTGAAGATGGGAACTCTATAAGCGCCTTATTACTACATATTGCTGCTGTTGAAGTGGGTTTTCAGATTGAGATTTTTGAAAACAGACGCCCAAATAAGGAAGAAGCTGTTGAATGGGGGGCGGCATATGAGCTTGGTGAACAAGGCAGGCAGGAAATTAAAGGGAACTCTCTTGAGTTTTATATAGAGAAATTAGATGAAGTTCGAAACCGTACATTAAAAGAATTTCAAAAACTGGACGATGAATGGCTGTATGAAGAAAGGTTATGGGACAATCACAACTCGAATCATTACTTTATCTGGTTTCACGTGTTTGAGGATGAAATTAATCATAGAGGTCAAATGCGCATAATTAGGAAAATGCTTTAAGAAAGGTAGCAGCCTGTTAAAAGTTAAATCCAGATAGGAGTGATCAGGTTATGGACAGTTATTTCAAAAGGTATCATAAAGAGTCAGGCTGGCCACCTGTATGTAATCCTTCCTCTAAACAGGTAGAGAAGGATGTAAAACTTGAAGATTTTATTCCGCTACGCTACAGCAGGGTGCCTGGGGAGTTGGCTGGGGGCATTCAATCTAGAGAATCTTCGAAATCCATCGGTCGCGATAAAGGATTAGATAAAGACATTCTTGGGACTTTTTTAAAGTGGTCTGTTGGGGCTCTCGAGGATGAAACGGGCAGGAGGGCTTATCCGTCTGCCGGACAGCTTTATAGCAATGAACTATTTATAGCCGTTAAAGAGGTTGCCCATTTGCAGCCAGGTCTTTACAAGTATCACGCCAATGAACATGCATTAACATTTGTTAACGGAAATAACGACGTAACCGATGCGTTGGTGCAAGAGAGCATTGAATATAATTTCTGCGTCATTGTTGCAGCCGACTTAACCTATGCAGTAGATCAATATGGGGAGCGAGGCTATCGTTTTTGCTTAATGGAAGCGGGACATATGGTGCAAAATATGCAGCTGGTCGCTGTTAGTCTAAATAAAGCAATAGTACCCATTGGAGGATTTGTTGATGAGTATTTAAACAGCAGTGTGCTGCCGGGAGAAGCTGATCTTTCAACCTTATATCTTGTCCCAGTGGGAAGGAAGATGGATGACGTTTAAACACTAAGTTAGTTTGGCGTTATTTGTATGAATTGATTAAGTAACTCCCTCTTAAGATTCATTGTACATATGTTAAGTGATAGATAGTTTAAGGAACCAAATGACCTCTCCGGAAAAGGGCGTCGCACTAGTGATAAAAGAGACTTTGGCCCTATTAAAATGATATTGACTTTTAATAGTATGGCCACTAGAATTCATTAAGTGTTCCAGCTATATCCGGATCGGAGGTTAAAATCAATGAACCATTTATATAAATATGCTGTACTATTTGTATTTTCTATTGCTTTAGGTTTTGCTTTTAATATGTTCTTACTCCCTCATGAGGTATTAACAGGTGGCGTAACAGGTCTTGCCATGGTTTTTGGGCTGCTTTCTCCCATAAACGCTGGTATTTGGCTTGTTATTTTAAATATCCCTATTTTAATTATTGGATGGATGAAGGTAGGTAAGGAATTTATATGGAACAGTATATTTTCTGTTCTTACCACTTCTATAGCTATGCAGTATATCCCGGTAATGAAGGTTACCGATGATGCTTTATTATCCGCGGTGTTTGGAGGGGTCATTGCCGGTATATCTATCGGTTTTATTATAAGATTTTACGGATCAACTGGAGGATTTGATGTTATTGGACTTGTGCTCACTCAAAAGCGTGATATTCCTCTAGGTGGATTAATTTTTGGCCTGAATAGTATCGTTGTGTTTATATCCGGGTTTATCTTTGCTTGGGATCTTGCGCTATATACAATGGCATCGATTTATATTACCGGAATTGTTATAGACCGTGTTCACACCCGTCATATTAAATTGAATTTGATGGTGGTTACGGATCGTGGGCAGGAAGTAAAAGATGAGCTGCTTGGAAATTTAATTCGTGGTGTTACTGTCATGGATGGGCAGGGCGGCTATTCTAATACTGAGCGTAAAGTGCTATACACGGTTATTTCTCGTTATGAATTAGCTATAGTGAAGTCTCTTATATCTAGTGTCGATCCGAGAGCCTTTGTCAGCGTAAGTGAAACGGTTGAAGTAGTAGGGAACTTCAGGAGATCATAATGTTCTGCACCTAATTAAAAGCAGTTTTGATCATTAAGAAGATCCTGCTCTATCAATTTTAATAGTAGAAAGAACTCAAGGGAATAGTAGATGACTAATTTTTTCGTGATAAAATTGCTTAAAACAAACCCGTATTACCTTTAAGGCAATACGGGTTTTGTTTTGAGTTTAGACACGTTATTAAAGGGGATAGCGAACAGGTGAATAGACCTCATTCGCTTCTAAGTAACCTTTTTAATTTACAAAGTTTCGAAAGCTTTAACGGCCGCCTCAGCCACTTGCACATCATGTTCTACTTTGCTGCCGCTGACGCCTACTGCTCCAACAACTTTTCCTTCCTTAACGAGCGGGATGCCGCCGCCAAACACAACAATACGTCCGTTATTGGTCGTATTCAGTCCGTAAAGCTCGGCCTTTGGCACTGTTGCATCTGCTAAGTCAGAGGTAGGCATCTTAAGGGCTACAGAAGTCCAAGCTTTATTCTGGGCGATGTCAACACTGGCAAGCCATGCATCATCCATGCGATGGACGGCGATTAAGTTTCCGCCATCATCAAGGATCGAAATTACCATAGCCACATCTAGATTGCTGGCTTCTTTCTCAGCACTATCAATTAATTTTTTCGCAGTTTCTAAGGATAATTTGTTCATTTTGTATCCCTTCCTCTCATATGTTTGTCATTCTATAAGACTGCCTTCCACTTGTGAGAATTTTGAAACATTGAAGGCATTCCTCTTATCATCTTATATCGAAAAAATTCCTGTGATTTAATCAACCAATCGTTTCCCTGCGACACCATAATGTTGCTTCGCCATTTCTTCAATTACGACAGTGACCGCTTCTTTACGGGCCCCTGTTGTATCTGTCACGGCATCGGTTACCCTTTCAACTAAAGCTTTCTTCTGATCATCGGTTCGGCCTTCGAGCATTTGTACGGTAATAATAGGCATATTGTTTCTCTCCCTTTAAAGCGTTAATTGGATCACTGTACTTTCTTCTGCAAAAAGTGCTAAATTCCTGCCTGTCCGGTTGAGAATTATTGGAGTTTTTGTTGAGTGAAAAGTAGGACATGTGTATGTTAAAGTAGAAGCAACAGCAGTCTAGAAGGAGGATGTCATTTAGAATGAAAGAATTTGATCAATTTAAAAATAAAGATGAAGGCGAAAGTAATGATAAGAAGAAAAATCAATTTACGATAATAAAAGATGACTCCACTGATGGTCACGGAGGATACGGCGTGGGGTCTATCAGCCTGGAGAACATGACGCCTGTAATTGTTGATCCTAATGAAGAAGAGGCGTTTGTGGACATGGGCGCTCTTCACGCCCGAAGCAAGGTCGAAAAGCGCGTTCGCTTTCAACCTGAGCGATCAGAAGTTCCAAATGGCAAACTGTATTGGATTGCATGGGTGACGGTCGACCATCGTGGCGGGAAACCTTGCTATTATGGCGTGTCAGGTAGTGAACTTGTTGTTGATCGTGAAATTCGCCGCGGCTACAAATCAATGCCTGAGCACGTGAATCAAATGGATAAATCACTAAAAGGGCGCTTTGTTTTGGAACATATGGATGAGAAATCGAAGCGTATTTTAGGGGAATATTTGCGTGATTTCAAACCTGAGCTCTGGGAGAATTCAAATCAAGAGTTGAAAGATCAACTTGGGTTCAAATAATGAAGGAGACGCTTCCTGTTTAGAAAGGGGAAGCGTCTTTTTTGTGTTTTTAAAAATTGCCAGACTGGCTCGTTAAATGCAATTCTCCGCAGAGCATGTGAAAAAGGGCTGGATTGGCGAAATAGCGAGGGGAGCCCATTCACGAAAGATTTGAAAAAAGTTCACAAAATGTTCACATGAAATAAGCAGCTTTTCGGGCAACGAATCTTGACGAACAAGCTGTTCGAATAATATATTAAGTACAACATGGGTTTTACATGTATTACTAGGACAAAGAAGACGATCGGCTAGTCACCGGTCGTTTTCTTTGTTTATTATTATGTGAATATTCAGATTAATCGCACGAATGGTTAAAACTTCCACCTCAGGTCATCCAGAAACTGGATGACCTGAGGTGGAAGGAAATGGGTATATTAGGAGAACCAGTCGACGATGCCGTCTAGCCAGGAGTCGTCTTGGAGTTCTTCGTTAATTTGTTCTTCATCGCTTTTTTGGTTTGGTTCACAGGTTTCGGTTGGAATGTTTTCTTCAGCCATGTAGACGAGTCTTTCTTCCGGACAGCCTGGACCGGAGAGTTTACCAGTTTTAGGGTTAATATATACTCCTTTCACGCCTGGGGTTGGAGTAAAGGCTGCGACAGGAAGCGGCTGGTGAATTGTTTCCATTGTACTGGCCCATAACTGCTTCGAGTATTGGTGTTCAGCTGTTTTGGTAATATCACGGTTGTCATCATATCCTGTCCACACTCCCATGATATATTGCGGGCTGAATCCAATCATCCAGCTGTCTGCATCTGTTGTTCCTGATTTACCGCCATACATACGTGTCAGTTGATCGGCAATACTTGCTCCTGTCACACTCATATAGCCATTGAGAGCTGTATCAAACATCCCTGTCATCATATGCGTCACCGTAAAGGCGGTGTTAGGATCAATTGATTTCTCGGTGTCTGTGTTCAGTTTGTACTTATACACGACGTTACCATGACGGTCGGTAATCTTAGTTATCGTGTGAGCTCGAACAGCTGCAGATCCACTGACCATCCGCATGTAGCCATCGACCATTTCGTAAAGTGAGATCGATGCACTACCGAGCGCCAAAGAAGGCACCGCGGGTAACTTGCCTGAAATGCCAAACGTACGCAATGTCTCCACAAGGTTCTCAGGTCCGATATCAACGTTCGTTGTCACGGCATAGATGTTGTCCGATAACGCTAAAGCTTGTGCCATCGTGATTTTACGGTTGGCATAGTAATTATTGTAATTGCTAGGTGAGTAGACATTGCCATTCTTCAATTCAAAAGATGTTGGCTTACTTGCAATCATTGTCAGCGGAGTGTAATCACGCATCAAAGCAGCATAGTAGAGAAATGGCTTAATTGTGGAACCGACCATTCTCTGGGCATCGGTTACTCGATTATAGGCACTCTTTGAGTAATCTTTACCTCCTGCCAAAGCTGTGACAGCACCTGTTTGGCTGTCCATAATAACACTTGCTGTTTGAATCTCAGAGCCATTCGCAATCGTCTCATCGATGGATTGTTCGAGTTCTTTCTGATGTGATTTGTTTAACGTCGTGTAAATGTGATATCCGCCCGTTTTGACAGCATCCACATCTATATCGAGAACTCTCGCGGCCTCCTCTGTCACTTTGTCCTGAAAGTATGGAGCCACAGTTTTCGTGGCTTCCCCTGAATGATCATAATAATCGAGTGACACAGCAACAGCATTTTGCTCTTTCTCAGCGGAGATGTAGCCAAGGTCTTCCATACGGGAGAGAATAACACTCTGGCGCTCTTCTGCATTCTCAGAATTATTTAAAGGAGAATAGTAGCTTGGGCCCTTAGGAATTCCCGCAAGCATTGAAGCCTCAGCTAAGGTAAGTTCTTCTGCATGCTTATTAAAATAGTAGCGGCTGGCCGCTTCAATTCCGTACGCTCCGTGCCCATAGTAAATCGTGTTTAAATACCCCTCAATGATCTCATCCTTTTCGTAAAAAATTTCAAGACGCATCGCATAGAAGGCTTCTTTAAGTTTCCGCGTCCATGTTTTCTCATGAGACAAATAAAGGTTCCGGGCGTACTGCTGGGTAATCGTACTGGCTCCTTCTACCATTTTCATAGCTTTTAAATCAGTCAGTGCAGCAGAGGCAATACGTCTGAGGTCAAAACCCCAATGGTCATAAAAACGGTGATCCTCGATCGCAAGCGTGGCCTGAACAATGGATTCAGGCATTTCCTCTTTACTGATCCAGTAACGTTCCTGCGCCCCGTGATCCTCGTCAATCACTTTCCCATCAGACCCATAGTAGATCGTATTCTGCTCGGTATGAAGGGAAGGAGGGCCGAGGCTGACTGCATAAATGAACACAGCTGCGAGCGCAATGAGGCCAAGGATGCAGCAAGTGAAAGCTGCTTTCATTGACCTCCGTATCCATTTCCATCTAAAACGAATAAATAATAGCATTCTTCCCTACTCCTACCTGTTAAGATATAATAATGATTACTATTATTATGGGAAAAACGCTGGTAAATTAAACATTTGCTTGCTTTTTCTAACGTTTAATCTATAATTTGATTGGTTAGAAGAGTGTTGAAAGGAGATCTTTTGAATGGCTACTTGGTTTACTGAAAAACAAACCGAAAACTTTGGCATTACGGCAAAAGTGAATCGGACTTTGCATAAAGAAACAACAGATTTTCAAGAACTGGAAATGGTTGAAACAGAAGAATGGGGGAATATGCTGCTGCTCGATGATATGGTGATGACAACCGAAAAGGACGAATTCGTCTATCACGAAATGATGGCACACGTTCCGCTGTTTACCCATCCAAGTCCGAAAAAAGTGCTCGTTGTAGGCGGCGGCGACGGCGGAGTGATCCGTGAAGTCCTAAAGCATGACAGTGTCGAACAGGCAACCCTTGCTGAAATCGATGGAAAAGTGATCGAGTACTCAAAAAAATACTTACCAAGCATCGCTGGTACACTCAATGATGCCCGTGTAGACGTCCAAGTGTCAGACGGTTTCATGCATATTGCAAAAAGTGAGCGGGAGTATGACGTCATTATGGTTGATTCGACCGAGCCCGTTGGTCCAGCTGTGAGCCTTTTTACAAAGGGATTTTATGAAGGAATAGCGAACGCCTTAAAAGAGGATGGCATTCTCGTAGCGCAAACAGATAATCCTTGGTTTAAAGCAGATTTAATTCGGCAAGTGTACGGTGATGTTAAAGAAACTTTCCCGATTACGCGCGTCTATACAGCGAATATCCCTACTTATCCTAGCGGTCTGTGGACATTTACGATGGGAAGCAAAATTTACGATCCACTGAAAGTTACGGACGAACGTTTCACGGCATTTGATACAAAGTATTACACAAAAGAACTTCATAAGGCCTGCTTTGCGCTGCCTAAATTCGTCAAAGATATGACGGAGGGGGAATAATCGATGCGATTCGACCCGGCCTACTCAGGAAAAGTGTTTATTATGAGCCGCCCGACAGAAGAAGAGGCTAGAGTGGTTATCTACGGCATGCCGATGGACTGGACAGTCAGCTTTCGTCCAGGCTCGCGATTCGGCCCGAACCGGATTCGCGAAGCCTCCATCGGTCTTGAAGAATACAGCCCTTATTTAGATCGCCATCTTGAAGAAGTCAGCTATTACGATGCTGGAGACATGCTGCTTCCGTTCGGTAATGCTGAGCGCAGCATTGATATCATTGAAGGCTATATTGATGAACTTTTGGAAAAAGGGAAGTTTCCGCTCGGACTCGGCGGAGAGCATCTCGTCAGCTGGCCGGTCTTCAAAGCGTTTCATAAAACGCAGCCGAACATGGCGATTATCCATATTGATGCCCATGCCGACCTTAGGGAGGAGTACGAGGGAGAAGTTCTCTCACATTCAACCCCGATCCGAAAAGCGTGCGAATTGATCGGGCCTGAGAACGTCTATTCATTTGGAATACGTTCCGGCATGCGTGAAGAATTCCAATATGCTAGGGAAAGCGGCATGCACATGTCAAAGTTCGAAGTGCTCGAGCCGTTGAGGAAGGTACTGCCTGAGCTTGCCGGCCGTCCGGTTTATGTAACGATCGATATTGACGTTCTCGATCCAGCCTTTGCCCCAGGGACAGGGACTGCTGAAGCTGGCGGAATTTCTTCCAAAGAGCTTCTCGCTGCGATTCACGCGATCGCGGGTTCTGACGTTCAAGTAGTAGGAGCTGATTTAGTCGAAGTAGCTCCTGCTTACGATCAAACCGAGCAAACAGCGATCGCTGCCAGCAAGTTTGTACGCGAAATGCTTTTAGGGTTTGTCGAATAAATGATAGAATAGGTCCGTTGCAAGATGCAGCGGATCTTTATTTTTAGCAAATATGCAATTATTTAAAGTTATAAGCAAGGCTGCACTATAAAAGACTGTTGTTTTTGTATAGACTGCATAACATACGGCTTCGGAAATGCATTACGCTTTCCCGCAGGAGATTCGTGCGTTTCCTTCGCTGGTATGGCGGTTGATTGAAGCGTAGGGCAGTCGACTCCTGCGGGAAAAATCCCGCAGGAAGCGGTTTTTGCTTCCGAGGAAGCTGAAGCGTTGCCCGCGGAAAGCGACTGCGCGAAGTGGAAACCAACCTCTCTGTTGTGACGATGATTTATATCAACGGTGAGGGGGATAGAGCAGCAAAATTTTTAAGAAAAGAGCCTTGTCTATTTTCATGCAATTGATAAAATACTGCGCACACATAAGGAGTTTTTACAAAAATGGACAAAAAACTGATTGGCGTAACGGCAGGATATGCCCTCGTTATGGCTGCATTACTCATCCTCACCTTTTCGTTTGCCTGGAATCCATCTGGATACAGCTATGCAATAGAAAATTCTACTCTTTCGGTCCAGAAAGGCCTTGGCAATGAAGTGGTGGCAGAAGTCGAAATCGCTGATAATATGGCCGATGTGCTGCTGTTCCAGGCAGCTGTTAGTGATGTGAAAACGCACTGGCATACAGATATCGTGCTGCTGGCCCTCATCTTTCCACTCATTTTATTCGCGATTTTTAAAGACAAACGGCCATTTAAAAAGGTTCTCCCCTACAAATGGTTTCTCGGCATTGTGGTGGCGATCGTCGTTATCTATGCGGCAGCTACTATCCCTTCATACTTTTCTCAGATTCAGGAGGTCGAAACGTACGTGCAAAAAATTTCGCAATAACTTGAGTTTTTGCTGCGGTATTCTTATAATAGATTAGTTAGAAACAGACTCGAAATCTGGTGGATGGAGGAGTGGTCAAATGAAGGATGTACGTATTAAGCTCATAACGGAAATCAGAGATGCGGGTCGCAAAGAAGAGATGACGTTATCTGAACAGGGGCAATTATATACGCGTAACGAAACGGAAGTCCTCAAGTTTACGGAACACCCTGAAGAGGGGGAGCCCGTGAAAACGATGGTGACAATTAAGCCGGACCATATTAGTATTAAACGAACGGGGCCTGTTGAAATGCGCCAGGTTTTTCAGAGGAAGCTCGAGACAGAGAATATTTATCATCATACATATGGTGATTTTCATATGAGAACATGGACAGACCAAATTGAGTACCGCTCGCTTTCTGAAGCTTCTCAAGGCCGTCTGTTTATTAGTTATCAAATGACGCTGAATCATGAGGTTGAACAGCGCCATCGGTTAACACTACTTTTTGAGGAGGAAAGGGAATCATGAACATTGTCGAACAGACGGAACAGAAGCTGAAGGATGAAATTGTTCGAGCCGTAAAGCAGGCAGGCCTGGCAACAGATGAGCAAATGCCGATAGTGGTGCTGGAGCAGCCGAAAGATAAGTCGCACGGAGATTATGCAACAAATATGGCGATGCAGCTGGCGCGTATCGCGAAGAAGAATCCTCGTCAAATCGCCACAGAGCTGGTGGAGCAATTTGATCGTTCCAAAGCATCTATTGAAAAAATTGATATTGCCGGACCGGGATTTATTAACTTTCACATGAACAATCAGTACCTGGCTGATCTTGTCCCAGCGATCCTGACTGCAGGGGAAAATTACGGACGCACAGAGATTGGACAAGGTCGCCGCGTTCAAATCGAGTTCGTTTCAGCGAACCCAACTGGGACTTTGCATTTAGGACATGCCCGCGGGGCTGCAGTCGGCGACTCGTT
Organism: Halobacillus ihumii; assembly: GCF_902726645.1. Taxonomy (NCBI): domain Bacteria; kingdom Bacillati; phylum Bacillota; class Bacilli; order Caryophanales; family Bacillaceae; genus Halobacillus; species Halobacillus ihumii. Next base: position 1,538,396 of record NZ_CACVAO010000001.1, on the reverse strand, counting down.
AAGCAATGTGCTTGATGCTGCAGGATATGATGTGTCTCGTGAATATTATATTAATGATGCCGGAAACCAAATTGCTAACTTGGCTCGGTCTGTTGAGGCCCGCTACATGCAGGCGCTCGACAAAGATTGGGAGATGCCTGAAGATGGCTACCATGGCAAGGACATCATTGAGCTTGGCGAACAGTTGGTTGAAGAAGATGGCACGAGATGGGTGGATGTTTCTGAAGAAGAGCGTCTGACCTTTTTCCGTAAATATGGGCTGACTTACGAATTGAATAAAATTAGAACAGACCTAGAAGAGTTCCGTGTTCCCTTTGACGAGTGGTTTTCAGAAACGTCTCTTTATGAAGGCGACCAAATCGAACAAGCGTTAAATGTCTTGCAAGAGAAGAATTATGTGTACGAGCAAGACGATGCGACTTGGTTTCGGACGACTGCTTTTGACGATGATAAAGACCGTGTACTCATTAAGAATGATGGTACGTATACCTATTTAACACCAGATATCGCCTATCATAAAAATAAACTCGACCGCGGCTTTGATACACTTATTAACATTTGGGGTGCTGATCACCATGGTTATATTCCACGAATGAAAGCGGCGATTCAGGCGCTTGGCTATGATAAAGATACGCTGGAAGTGGAAATCATCCAAATGGTCAACTTGTTTCAGGACGGGGAAAAGGTGAAAATGAGCAAGCGTACAGGAAAGGCGGTTACGCTTCGTGAGCTGATGGAGGAAGTTGGAATTGACGCGATGCGTTATTTCTTCTCAATGCGTTCCAGTGACTCTCATCTTGATTTCGATATGGACCTCGCTCGTTCCGAATCCAATGAGAACCCAGTTTATTATGTACAGTATGCGCATGCTCGCATTTGTACGATGCTTCGCCAGGCCGAGGAAAAAGGTCTTACAGGCGGAGAATTCAATGGCAAATTCTTAACTTCGGAAAAAGAAGAAGATTTGTTGAAGCGTCTTGGCGAATTCACGCAAGTGGTAGCCGATGCTGCTGAAAAGCGTACACCGCACCGTGTTACGCAATATGCTTTTGACTTAGCATCAAATCTGCACAGCTTCTACAATGCTGAGAAAGTGCTCGATGAAGCTCATCAGGAGCGTACTACGGCGAGAATCGCGCTCATGAAAGCCGTGCGCACAACCTTACAGAATGCGCTGCGCTTAATCGGTGTTTCTGCACCAGAACAAATGTAGCTGCATATACTAATCAAAGAGTGTCCTTGCTGAATCAGGCGGGGGCATTCTTTTTTTGTCCAAACTCTGAGTTAGAATGTTTTCCCAACATAAGGTAAAATAATCGTGATAGATGAGAGAGGATAGCCTGACCATGAATGGAATAATATATGAATACTTGCTTAAAAGGGGGCGTATAGATGAAGGAAGTTTTATTCGCTTTATTAACTGGATTTATTGTAGGAATTATATTTGCAGCCTTTAAATTGCCGATCCCCGCTCCCCCTGCAGCGGCAGGAGTCGTTGGGATCATTGGCATTTATCTAGGCTTTAAGGTATTTTCGTGGGTCGGACCAATGGTGAGTACTTTATTTAAATAACTATAAAATCGGGCGCAGCACTTTGGCGATTTGGATGTTTATTTTAGTAGCAAATGAACGCTGGGACAACCACTCTTCGTTAAAAGCAATCGCATTTTGCGCGTCCTTCATATACGCTTTTCGCAAATCACTAATAAATACTTTGTCATAGACGAACGTATTGACTTCTTTATTTAAAAAGAAGCTGCGTCTGTCAAAGTTGGCGGTACCGATGTCGGCTATACTTTGGTCGACAATCATTACCTTGGAATGATAGAAACCGTCGTCATACAGGCAGATTTTCGCTCCTGCATGGAAAAGTTGTTCTAAATATGGAATGGCCGCTTCCTTCACGAAAGGGTGATCTGATTTAAGCGGCACCATGATTTGCAGGGATACTCCGCGTTGTAAGGCTTGTCCCAAAGACTTCATCAACTTCTCACTCGGAATAAAATACGGTGTCCCGATTAAGATTTCCTTGTCTGCACGCTGAATCATATGCAAAAATTCATCCTCAAGCTTCATTCCATCCGTGGCAACGATTTTGACGGAGTGTTTCGCTTCTTCATTGGAGACGGCAGGCGAATGTTTCTCACCAGTTGCTCGATACCAATCATCTAGAAAAATCTGATGAAGTTCACCGACGACCGGTCCAGTTAGGCGTAAATGATAATCACGCCAATCTCCAAATTTAGGGTTTTTCCCAAGATAATTGTCGCCGACGTTAAAACCGCCTACATAAGCAATTTTTCCATCAATGACTGTAATCTTCCGATGGTTACGACGGTTTAATTTATAAAAGAAATAAGGAAATCCCGGGATTGCTGAAAAGTGAAATTGCACACCAGCTTCTGCTAAATCGCTGCGAATCGACTTGGACAGCTGATAGCCTCCCAGACGATCTGTCATCAGGCGAACTGGCACTCCTTCACGGGCTTTATTTTTCAATATTTCAAGAAAATCGCGACCTGGCTGATCGCTGCTAATTAAATAAAAATAAATGTCGACATGCTGTTGTGCTTCCGCGATTTCTTGAAAAAGATCCTCAAATAATGGGGAGCCGTTTTTATATAGGTGATAATCTGCTGTTGTTTCTTTAAAGGGGAGAATCTGGGCATGGTTCTGATGGTTTCTCCGGCCTAATTTAAAATCTAACACGATTAGCAGATAGATCACGATGATAATAAGTAAAAGGGTTATTATGAATAACATTTTAATGGCGCCTCCTTTACAGTTTCCTCTATTAGTTTCCCCCAAACATCGAAGTTTGAAAAGGAAATCGTGTAAAATGTGTTGACTGAATGCTCATTCATAATTATAGTTAGTATATAAGATTCAGAAAATTGACAGGGTTCCGAATTGATAATGGGGAGGCGGTTCGGAATCTTGCAGACTAACTTAGAGGGGGAGAACAGATGAATCCTTTGTTACTCGCAAATTGGATTTTATTCCTGGGGGTTACGATATACGGATTATATCTATTTGTTCGTGTGGTTCGTACACGGATTGCCTATATCCAGATGGGGAAGAAAGTCGAATTTGATGGGCAGATTAAACGACGCCTTCAAAAAATATGGATTTACGTGTTTGGACAGAAGAAGCTGTTAAAGGATAAGAAATCGGGAGCCATTCATGTCATGATGTTTTATGGCTTTATCCTCGTCCAATTTGGGGCGATCGATTTCATTTGGAAGGGACTGGCTCCAGATTCCCACTTACCGCTGGGTCCGCTTTATCCAGGCTTTACCTTTTTTCAGGAACTGGTGACCTTAACGATTCTTGTTGCGGTGATATGGGCGTTTTACCGTCGTTATATTGAGAAGCTTGTTCGTTTGAAACGCGGTTTCAAAGCAGGACTTGTTCTTTTATTTATCGGACTTCTAATGGTTTCAGTACTTATCGGAAATGGTATGGCGTTAATTTGGCACGGGCATGAAGGCGCATGGACGGAACCTGTTGCGACCATTGTTGCAAACGCTTTCGCATGGATGCCGCCAGCAGCCGCCGCCAGCGTGTTTTTCGTCATGTGGTGGATTCACTTATTAGTTCTCCTTACATTCCTTGTTTATGTGCCTCAATCGAAGCACGCACACTTACTCGCTGCACCGGTCAATGTATTCTTAAGCCGTGAGGGTCCTCCTGCAAAGCTTTCAAAGATTGATTTTGAAATCGATGAGGACACGGATGAAGAAGATGTTTCCTTTGGGGTTGGAAAAGTAGAAGATTTCAACCAGCTGCAAATGATCGACTTCTATGCGTGTGTCGAATGCGGACGTTGTACTAATGTTTGTCCAGCGGCGGGGTCTGGAAAAATGCTTTCGCCAATGGATTTACTTGTGAAAATTCGTGACCACTTAACAGAAACAGGGGCAGCCGTTACAGGCAAGGCTCCATGGGTACCTTCTTACGCTTTTGCCTCAACTGAAGGCAATACATTGGCCAAAATGGCCGGCTCACAAGGCGGAGATGAAGCGGCTGCAACTACAGAAGCGGCATCAAGCAAGAGTTTAATCGGTGATGTGATTACCGAAGAAGAACTGTGGGCTTGTACAACATGCCGTAACTGTGAAGACGCTTGTCCGGTGATGAATGAACATGTTGATAAAATCATCGATCTGCGCCGCTATCTTGTTTTAACCGAAGGAAAAATGGATCAGGATGGCCAGCGTGCAATGATGAACATTGAACGCCAGGGGAATCCTTGGGGACTTTCTAAGAAAGAACGTGCCAACTGGCGTGAAGCGGATGAGGAAGTAACGATCCCAACCGTTAAAGAACTGAAGAAGTCAGGCGAAGAGTTTGACTATTTGTTCTGGGTAAGTTCTATGGGCTCATATGACAACCGCAGCCAGAAGATCGCCATGGCTTTTGCAAAGCTGATGAATCAAGCAGGCATCAAGTTCGCTATTCTCGGCAATAAAGAGCAGAACTCAGGCGATACAGCACGCCGCATGGGGAATGAATTTTTATTCCAGGAACTGGCTGAGAAGAATATTAAAGAGTTTGAAAAGCATGATGTGAAGAAGATTATTACCATTGATCCGCATGCTTACAATATTTTTAAAAACGAATATCCAGATTTCGGCTTTGAAGCTGAGGTGTACCACCATACAGAAATGCTTTCAGAGTGGCTGAAAGAAGGCAAGTTGAAACCTGAAGCAGAGGTCAATGAAACGATTACGTATCACGATAGCTGCTATCTTGGCCGTTACAACGAAGTGTACCAGCCGCCGCGCGAAGTTCTTGAAATGATTCCAGGCGTGAAAGTGGTGGAGATGAACCGAAACCGCTCAAACGGGATGTGCTGTGGAGCTGGCGGCGGGATGATGTGGATGGAAGAGAAATCCGGAAACCGCATGAACGTAGCTCGGACAGAACAGGCATTGGCTGTAGAGCCGACGATGATATCAAGTGGCTGTCCATTCTGCTTGACGATGCTTTCTGATGGGACGAAAGCGAAGGAAGTCGAGGAGCAAGTCAGCACAATGGATATTGCAGAAATTTTAGCGAAATCTATTTTTCCAGAGAAGGTAGAGAAGTCAGCGTAACCGAATGTTCTATTTCTACGCGGTAAATCGCATGTAATCGAGGAAAGTGTACAAATAATCATGTACACTTTCCTTATGAAAAGAGATTGAGCGAGCGTTCAATCACCGTTGAAAGCGTTAACAAGCTAAAGGAGGAAATTAATAATGACAAAGACCTTAATTGTAGCAGGTGCACGTACACCGTTTGGAAAGTTTGGAGGAGGATTAGCTCCACTAACTGCCGCACAACTAGGCGGAATTGCTATCAAGGCTGCTTTAAAAAAAGCTGACGTTTTACCGGAAGATGTAAAGGAAGTCATTATGGGGACAGTACTGCAGGGCGGACAGGGGCAGCTGCCTTCACGCCAGGCTTCCCGCGAAGCCGGCATTCCCTGGGATGTTAAAACGGAAACAGTCAATAAAGTGTGTGCCTCAGGAATGCGCAGTGTGACGATGGCTGATCAGTTCATTCGCTTAGGGGAAGAAGACGTCATTGTAGCCGGCGGAATGGAGAGCATGAGCAATGCACCATACTTTATGCCAAAAGCACGCTGGGGCTTGCGTATGGGAGACGCGGCTGTTAAAGACATGATGGTGCATGACGGTCTGACTTGTTCCTTTGAAAACGTTCATATGGGCAGTTACGGAAATCGCACGGCCAATAAATTTGAGTTAACACGGGAGGCGCAGGATGAGTGGGCTGCTCGCAGTCATTCGCGTGCCCTTGAAGCAACTGAAGATGGCAAGCTGGCTGAAGAAATCGTTGCTGTTGAGGTACCGCAGCGTAAGGGTGATCCGGTTGTTGTCGATACGGATGAAGCGCCGAGAAAAGGAACAACGGCTGAAAAGTTAGCAAGGCTGCGTCCTGCTTTTGACAAAGATGGAACGATTACAGCAGGGAACGCACCGGGTGTTAATGATGGAGCGTGCGCGATGGTGCTTATGTCTGATGAAAAGGCACAGCAGGTTGGAGCAGAAACACTTGCCACTATTCTAGCCCATGATGAGGTGGCTGTTGAGGCTCATGATTTCCCGGAAACACCAGGGCTCGTCATTAATAAATTGCTGAAAAAAGCGGGTAAATCGCTTGAAGAGATTGACTTGTTCGAAGTCAATGAAGCATTCTCAACAGTCTCTCTGGCAAGCGGAAAAATCGCCGGGCTGGATCCGGAAAAAGTAAATGTTAACGGTGGGGCTGTGGCACTAGGACACCCAATTGGAGCAAGCGGGGCCCGTATCATACTTACATTAGCACATGAATTGAAGCGCCGCGGCGGCGGTCTCGGCATTGCAGCGATCTGCTCTGGAGGCGGCCAAGGAGATGCCGTATTAATTGAAGTACCGAAACAGTAAGGGGGAGTCTACATGTCAATTAATCAAGTAATGGTCATCGGTGCCGGACAAATGGGGGCAGGTATTGCTCAAGTGTTCGCACAGTCTGGCCTGAACGTTAAATTAAACGATATGAACGAAGAAGCACTGCAGAAAGGAATTGCAGGGATCGAAAAACGTCTGCAGCGTGCCGTGGATAAGGGAAAGCTAACGGCCGATCAGCAAGCGAATGCCAATGAACGGCTTACAGGTTCGACTGATCTAAACGATGCATCTGATTGTGACCTCGTGATTGAAGCTGTCGTTGAAAACATGGACGTGAAGACCAAGGTGTTTCAAAGTCTTGATACCATCACTCCTGCTCATGCCATTTTGGCAACGAATACATCATCTTTACCGATTACTGAAATCGCAGCAGCGACCAGCCGTCCATCTCAGGTGATCGGAATGCATTTCATGAATCCGGTGCCAGTTATGAAGCTTGTCGAGATTATCCGTGCGATACAAACAAGTGATGAAACCTATCAAACGATTGAAGAAATGACAGAGAAGCTTGATAAAACGCCTGTTGAAGTTAGTGATTTTCCGGGATTTGCCGCCAATCGGATATTAATGCCGATGATCAATGAGGCTATTTTCGCTTTACATGAAGGAGTGGCTTCTGTTCAAGATATCGACAAAGTAATGAAGCTCGGCATGAACCATCCAATGGGACCACTTACATTAGCTGACTTCATTGGGCTTGATACTTGCCTGTATATTATGGAGGTTCTTCACGATGGATTTGGCGATAGCAAATACCGTCCATGTCCATTGCTTCGACAATATGTGAAAGCTGGCTGGCTCGGTAAGAAGTCAGGTCGAGGATTTTACAGCTACGAATAACAGGCGAGGGAGAGAACGAGTATGAACCTGCAGTTTACAGATGAACAGCAAATGATGCGGAAAATGGTTCGTGATTTTGCTGAAAAGGAAGTGGCTCCAGCTGTTGAACGGATGGAAGAGGAAGACCGTTTTCCCATTGAATTGATTCAGAGGATGGGAGAGCTCGGTTTAATGGGCATCCCCATCCCCGAACAGTACGGCGGAGCTGAAATGGACTATACGTCCTACATTATTGCGATTCATGAAATTGCGAAAGTAAGTGCAACACTTGGCGTGATCTTATCGGTTCATACCTCTGTTGGCACCAATCCGATCCTTTACTTTGGAACAGAAGAACAGAAGCAAAAGTATATTCCTAAATTAGCTTCAGGAGAATATTTAGGGGCATTCGCTTTAACCGAACCAAGTGCCGGTTCTGATGCCGGCAGTTTAAAGACGCGTGCTGAAAAACAAGGAGATCATTACCTGTTAAACGGGTCAAAAGTGTTCATAACCAATGGCGGCGAGGCAGATACCTTTATCGTATTCGCTCGTACCAACCGTGATGAGCAGCGAGGCAATGGTGTTAGTGCGTTTATTGTTGAACGTGACACCCCGGGATTTTCTATCGGGAAAGCGGAGAAGAAGATGGGGCTGCATGGATCGAGTACGGTTTCGCTCAACTTTGATCAATGTAAAGTTCCTGCCTCTCAGTTGCTGGGTGAAGAAGGGGCAGGATTTAAGATTGCACTTGCCAACTTGAATGTCGGCCGAATCGGAATTGCAGCCCAGTCGCTTGGAATTGCTGAAGCTGCGCTTGAGCATGCCGTGGCCTATGCGAAGGAAAGAGAACAATTCGGGAAGTCGATTGCGAAGCATCAGGGGATCTCGTTTAAACTTGCGGATATGGCGACAGATGTAGAAGCTGCCAAACTATTAGTCTATCAGGCCGCCACGCTGGAAGCTGCTGGTGAGAAATGCGGCAAACAAGCATCGATGGCCAAACTATTTGCCTCAAAAGCGGCTGTTAACACAGCAATAGAAGCTGTTCAGGTACACGGAGGCTATGGTTATACAGAAGATTATGCGGTGGAGCGCTTTTTCCGGGATGCGAAGGTTTGTGAAATCTATGAAGGAACGAGCGAGATCCAGCGAATTGTAATCGGCAATCATTTATTAAAGGATTGAACAGGAGGAACAACAATGAATTTCAAGCTGACAGAAGAACAAGAAATGCTTAGGAAAATGGTGCGTGATTTTGCCAAGAATGAAGTCGAGCCGACAGCGGCTGAACGTGACGAAGAAGAACGCTTTGACCGCGAGATTTTTGACAAAATGGCAGAACTTGGATTAACCGGCATCCCATGGCCAGAAGAATATGGCGGGATTGGCTCGGACTTTATCAGCTATGTGATTGCTGTTGAGGAACTGTCCCGTGTATGTGCGTCAACGGGGGTAACGTTATCCGCCCATATTTCCCTATGCAGCTGGCCAATTTATAAATTCGGAAACGAAGAACAGAAGAAAACGTATTTGGCTCAGCTTGCTTCAGGGGAGAAATTGGGTGCTTACGCGTTATCAGAACCGGGTGCAGGAAGCGACGTCTCCTCAATGCGCACGCAAGCTAAGGTTGATGGCGACCATTACGTGCTAAATGGTAATAAAGTGTGGATCACAAATGGCGGAGTCGGTGATATTTATATCGTGTTTGCTAAAACAGATCCAGACGCGGGCAGTAAAGGGGTCAGTGCTTTTATTGTGGAGAAAGGTACTGATGGGTTCACGTTTGGGAAGAAAGAGAAAAAGCTCGGAATTCGTTCTTCTCCGACAACAGAGCTGATTTTCGAAAATTGCCGAATTCCTAAAGAGAATTTACTCGGGCAAGAAGGAGAAGGCTTTAAGATTGCGATGATGACGCTTGATGGCGGACGTAACGGCATTGCAGCCCAGGCGCTCGGCATTGCGCAAGGCGCGCTTGATGAATCTGTCAACTATGCGAAAGAGCGTGAACAGTTTGGCAAGCCGATCGCTAAGCTGCAAGGAATTTCCTTCAAGCTGGCGGATATGGCGACAGAAATCGAAGCAGCGCGTCTATTAACTTATCAAGCTGCTTATTTGGATCTGAAGGTGAGCCTTATGCGAAGGCGTCCGCCATGGCGAAATTGTATGCTGGTGATGCAGCAATGCGCATTACGGTAGAGGCCGTACAAGTTCACGGAGGTTATGGCTATACGAAGGATTATCCGGTGGAACGCTACATGCGTGATGCGAAGATTACCCAAATCTATGAAGGTACCAATGAAATTCAGCGTCTCGTGATCGGACGTATGGTGACACAGTAAGAGAAAGGAAGGCCACTTGTCATGCACCCATTAGCTGAACGGATTAAACAAAAAGATATGCGAGCTCTGGCGCGGGCGATTTCGATGGTGGAAAGTGATCATCCTGACAAACTAGCTTTAATGAGTGACATTTTTTCCATAAAAAAAAGTGCCCATTACATCGGGATCACTGGTTCTCCAGGGGCAGGGAAAAGCTCACTCATCAATCGGCTGCTCACGCATTTGAGAAAACAAGAGCTTACCGTCGCGGTTATTGCTGTTGACCCGACGAGTCCGTTTAGCGGCGGGTCTTTGCTTGGGGATCGAACACGCATGAATCAACATTTTCTCGATCCGGGCATTTTCATACGCAGCATGGCAACGCGCGGAAGTTTAGGGGGTCTGGCGCGGGCGACGAAAGATGCAATCCGTGTATGTGATGCCTATGGGTTCGATGTCATTTTAGTGGAAACGGTCGGGGTCGGTCAGTCGGAGCTTGATATTATGAAGGTCGTGGATACTACAGGACTTGTACTCACCCCGAACAGCGGGGATGTGCTGCAAATTTTCAAAGCAGGAATTATGGAAATCGCGGACCTGTTTATTATCAATAAAGCCGATCTGCCCGGGGTCGTTAAGCTGAAAGCTAGTTTAGAAGAATATATGATGATCGCGGATCCTAAGGGTTGGCGGCCGCTCATCGTCCGAACGGTTTCCACGGAAAACAAAGGGATGGAAGAGCTTTGGGACGGTGTATCCCGCCACCGCTCGTATTTATATGAAACCGCTCAAGGGGAAAAAAGGCGCCAACAGCAGCTTCAACTTGAAGTCTATGAGTTGATCCGTGAAGAGATTTGGCGTGAAGTGAAGGAGCATGTGGAGGGGGATCAGGAGAAATTGCACGCAGTCAGTGATCCTGAAGCTGATCCATATAAGCTCGCACGCTCCTGGTATCAACAATGGAAGGGTGGCTGAATATGACAAAGAAACAAGTACCCTCTTCAATAAAGGACGAAGCTCTCGTTGAAAAACGGCGTAAGCAAATGGTCAAAGGGGCGGTAACGCTTTTTACTGAAAAAGGTTTTCACAAAACGACGACCCGCGAAATTGCTAAAGCTTCAGGATTCAGCATTGGGACCTTGTATGAGTACATTCGCAAAAAGGAAGATGTTCTGTTTCTCGTTTGTGACTCGATTTATGAACGAGTGAAAGAGCGGATGGAAAGCTCCATTGATCAAAACGAAACGAGTGTCGACAATCTCGTCTGTGCTATTCGTTCTTATTTTTCCCTGATGGACGATATGCAGGATGAAGTTGTAGTAATGTATCAGGAGGTTAAATCGTTATCAAAAGATGCTCAGGATTATGTCCTGCGTAAAGAACGTGACATGGTAGCGATGCTTGAGAAAGTGATCATGAACAGTCTTCCTGTTCCATTGCCGGAAGGGGATACAGCACTTGTGGCTAATAATATCTTTGTGCAAGGGCAGATGTGGGGATTCAGACGCTGGATGCTGCAGCGGACCTTTACACTGGAATCCTATACAGACAGACAAATACATTTACTGCTTCAAGGGCTGAACGTCCAGGAAAAGAATTTATCCTAAGGAGGAGAAGCATAATGGAACAACCGCACGTTTATCAAGCGAAAAATCCGGTGCGCTTTGTAACGTCATCGAGTTTGTTTGACGGACACGATGCATCGATTAATATTATGCGCAGAATTTTACAAGCAACAGGGGCTGAGGTCATACACCTTGGACATAACCGCTCCGTAGAGGAAGTCGTCAACGCGGCGATTCAGGAAGATGCCCAGGGGATCGCCATTTCGTCATACCAGGGCGGCCACGTCGAATACTTCAAATATATGGTCGATCTTTTAAGAGAAAAAGGAGCCGGCCATATTCGTGTGTACGGCGGCGGAGGAGGTGTCATTCTTCCGCGGGAAATCAAGGAACTTCATGATTACGGCGTTGCTCGTGTGTTCTCACCAGAGGATGGTCGGGAACTTGGATTGCAAGGCATGATCAACACGATGATCGAAGAATGTGATTTTCTGCCGCCGCTTGACGTCAAAGAAGCAGTGAACGATTTGAGAAACGGAAGTCATCAGGCAATGGCACGCTTTATTACCTATGTCGAAAATACACCAAAGCAAGAACGGGAAGCTGTGGCAGCGTTTGAAACCGCTGTTGAAGAGACGACCGAGAAGACCATTCCTGTGCTCGGAATTACCGGAACAGGCGGAGCGGGAAAGAGTTCTCTGACGGATGAATTGATCCGTCGTTTCATTAACGAAGTTCCGGATAAGAAAATTGCAATTCTGTCTGTTGACCCGACGAAAAAGAAAACAGGCGGCGCCCTGCTTGGGGACCGAATTCGTATGAATGCGATTTTTAACCCACGCGTTTATATGCGCTCACTCGCTACTCGTGATGCGCGCTCTGAGTTATCCCAATCGATTGAAGAAGCAATACAGGTTGTGAAAGCGGCTGGTGTTGATTTTGTCATTGTTGAAACGAGCGGAATCGGGCAAGGTGATGCCGCGATCACTGACATTACTGACCTGTCCATGTATGTGATGACAGCTGAATTTGGTGCGCCTTCACAGCTTGAGAAAATTGATATGATCGACTTTGCCGATTTTATTGTCATTAACAAATTTGAACAAAAGGGATCAGAGGATGCACTCAGCCAGGTGCGTAAACAGTACGAACGCAGTCATATGCTGTTCCATCAGGACGTAACAAAATTCCCTGTGTACGGCACGATTGCCAGCCAGTTTAATGATCCAGGAACGAACACACTTTTTGCTGCAATCATCGATAAGTTGAACGAAACATATGAGTGGCAGGATGATACGTCCTTTGAACGTGTCGATAAAGTAGAAAAGCAAAACGTAATAATTCCAAATGAGCAGAAGCAGTATCTACGTGATATTGCACTGGCGGTGCGCGATTATCATAAACATACAGAGCAGCAAGCCGATCAGGCACGCAAGCTTTACCAGCTTAAAGGCACAATTGACTTGCTGGAAGATGGTGAACATAAAGCCAGTATCGAGCGGTTAGTGGAAGATTATGAACGCAAACTGGACCGTGAGTCGAGTGAAAAACTTGCAGATTGGGATGATCTCCACGAGCGTTATAGTGGCGAAACCTACACCTTTAAAGTGCGTGATAAAGAAATTACCATGGACCTGACAACGGAAAGTCTATCAGGAACGAAGGTGCCTAAAGTGGCCCTGCCTGCCTACAATGACTGGGGTGACCGTTTAACGTGGCTGTTGCGTGAAAACGTTCCAGGCGCCTTCCCGTTTACGGCCGGCGTTTTTCCGTTTAAACGAAAAGGGGAGGATCCGAAGCGTCAGTTTGCAGGTGAAGGGACTCCAGAACGTACGAACCGCCGTTTCCACTACTTGTCAGAAGGCGATGATGCGAAACGGTTAAGTACAGCGTTTGACTCGGTAACCTTATACGGAGAAGATCCTGATGAACGTCCGGATATTTACGGAAAAGTCGGCGAAAGTGGTGTGAACATTTGTACACTCGAGGATATGAAAAAGCTGTATGACGGCTTTGACCTTGTTGACCCGACAACCTCTGTATCGATGACGATCAATGGTCCGGCTCCGATCATTCTGGCGATGTTTTTCAACACAGCGATTGATCAGCAGTTGAATAAGTTTACCGAAGAAAATGGACGCGAGCCAAATCAGGAAGAAGCAAAGCAAATCAAAGAGGAAACGATTCATGTGGTGCGTGGTACAGTGCAGGCGGACATTCTAAAAGAAGACCAAGGTCAGAATACTTGTATCTTCTCGACAGAGTTTGCTTTAAGAATGATGGGCGATATTCAGCAGTACTTTATCGATCATGAGGTACGCAACTATTACTCTGTGTCGATTTCCGGCTACCACATTGCCGAAGCTGGTGCGAATCCGATCACCCAGCTTGCGTTTACGCTGGCAAATGGGTTCACGTATGTGGAATACTATTTAAGCCGCGGCATGGATATTAATAAATTCGCGCCAAACTTGTCCTTCTTTTTCTCAAATGGTCTGGATCCGGAATATACCGTCCTTGGCCGTGTAGCCCGAAGAATCTGGGCGATTGTTATGAAAAATAAATACGGTGCCAACGAACGCAGTCAGAAGTTGAAGTATCATATTCAAACATCCGGCCGTTCGCTGCATGCACAGGAAATTGACTTTAATGATATTCGTACAACATTGCAGGCCTTAATTGCCATCCAGGATAATTGTAATTCACTGCACACGAATTCCTATGATGAGGCCATTACTACGCCGACAGAGGAATCGGTAAGACGTGCGATGGCGATTCAGATGATCATCAGCAAAGAGTTTGGCTTAACGAAAAATGAAAACTCCTTACAGGGTGCTTATATCATTCGTGAACTGACTGACCTTGTTGAGGAAGCGGTTCTGCAGGAGTTTGAACGAATGAATGAGCGCGGCGGTGTGCTCGGTGCCATGGAGCGTCAGTACCAGCGTGGTAAAATTCAGGAAGAATCTCTGCACTATGAAGGGAAGAAGCATTCCGGGGAGCTGCCGATTATCGGGGTGAATACGTACTTGAATCCGAATCCGCTGACAGAAGATGATATTAATTCTATGGATATTGCGCGTGCTGATAAGGAAGAAAAAGAGCACCAGATCACAGAATTGCGCAACTTCCAGAAGTCTCATGAAGATGTGGCTTCAGAGGCATTGAATCGTTTGAAAGCAACGGCAAGCGGCGGAGGCAACGTTTTTGCTGAATTGATGGAAACGGTAAAAGTTGCGAGCCTTGGGCAGATTACAAATGCTCTCTATGAAGTAGGCGGCCAGTACCGTCGTAATATGTAAATGCGGTCCTGCACTGCTTTATGGTAGGCGGGTGCGGGCCGGATAAATTAAGAGTCCAGCCGTTTTATTGCGGCTGGACTCTTATTGGTTGAACTTACTGTACTTTTCTCGCTTTTGCTTGATAAGTTTTGAAGCGGAGCAGATTATGAGGGCATTCGACATCTGATTTTATGCATAATAGATTAAGCGCATAAATAAGGCGCAAACCCTCTCGAAGTTAAGATAGAGGAAGATCGGTTAAGAACGGCGTCGAACTACCCCGCGTCCTGTGGGGCATGTGGGGCATTAATGACTGCCTCCGACACCGTCGTCATCATGAGCTTGATTGATTTCTACTATGTATGGATGTGAGATTCCATACCATTCATATGAAACTTCATAGTTTTCGCCGGGTTTTAAGATCATCCATGTACTGGGGTTCTTAACTTTTAGTTTCTGGTCATCTACTGTTATGAAATAACCATTGTCCTCATGAGTTTTCTCTGTCAAAGTTGCTTCAGCCAGGTGTTTTTCGTGAATCATACCGTAGTTCGTAAAAACCCATATGCCAAGGACTACAGCAATGATTGAAAATAATACCCAGTCAAAAGGGTGCTTTTCCATACCGTCATTTCTCCTTTGTATCCTATCTTTCTCTATTTTACGATAAATATGAAGGAACTCCAAGAGATTGAAGCGCAAGCAAACTGCCTCTTGGTGATATACATATCCTTCCACCTCAGGTCATCCAGAATCTGGATGACCTGAGGTGGAAGGATAATCCAGTTGGGTGCAGGTGTGATTTGATTTTTGTTGTGGCTGAACATATAATGGTTGGTATGATTAAATGTTATCCGTATGTCTATGATGTAATGTATAGATTATTTGATGAGTAAAGGAGTGCTGGATTATGAGTGTAAAAGAACTTAGTAAAGACCAGATTGAAGAAATTTCAATGATTGACTTTGCAACATTGATTTTGAAAGAGAAGAGAGAAGCAATGGATTTTAATGATATTTTTGATCGCATTTCTTCGTTGAAAGGATTCACTGAAGCTCAGAAAGAAGAATATATAGCTCAGTTTTATACTGACTTAAATGTCGACGGTCAATTCATGACTATTGGAACGAACAGATGGGGGCTGAAAAGCTGGTACCCTGTAGAACAGTTAGAAGAGGAAATTGCCAGCCTTCCGCAAAAGCGTAAAAAGAAGAAGAAGAAAAAGAAACCTTCCAAGCTGCTTGAAGATGAATTAGGAGCGGAAGGATACGATGACAACGATGACGATCTCGAGGATGACATCGAACTGACGGATGAAGACCTGGACCTTGATGATGACGATGATTACGAAGGTGACTACGAAGAAGACGATTTAGATGAAGAAGAAAAAGAGATCGTGGATGAGGATGTCAGCTTTGTTGGTGATGAAGATAAGGAAGATGAATCCTAAGGTTGACTTTCAAAGTACAAATCAGTAATATTTTACTTGGGCTCTTTAAATTTAGTTTGAACGTTCAAACGCTCCCCTGGATAGGGGAGCGTTTTTTTATTTTTTTCTCCCCCTGTAAATACTACTAAGATGATCAGTTTATAAAAGAAAGAGGGATGATTGTGGCTACGAAATATATTTTTGTCACAGGCGGTGTAGTGTCTTCTCTTGGAAAAGGGATTACAGCAGCTTCGCTTGGCCGTTTATTAAAAAACAGAGGATTAAAGGTAACGATTCAAAAATTTGATCCATACATTAACGTTGACCCGGGGACGATGAGCCCTTACCAGCACGGTGAAGTATTTGTGACCGATGACGGAGCGGAAACAGATCTTGACCTTGGTCATTATGAGCGTTTTATTGATATAAATCTCAATAAATTCAGTAATACAACGACAGGGAAAGTGTACTCAAACGTTATCAAGAAAGAACGTCGAGGAGATTATCTTGGCGGAACGGTACAAGTAATCCCTCATATTACAAATGAAATTAAAGAACGTGTTTTTCGTGCAGGACACGAGACAAATGCCGATGTTGTGATCACGGAAATTGGCGGTACAGTCGGTGATATTGAATCCCTTCCTTTCTTGGAGGCAATTCGTCAAATTAAGAGTGACATTGGCCGCGAACATGTGATGTATTTGCACTGCACACTCGTCCCTTATTTGAAGGCAGCGGGAGAAATGAAGACAAAGCCGACACAGCACAGTGTGAAGGAACTTCGCTCACTCGGTATCCAGCCTGATGTTGTAGTGCTGCGTACTGAAATGAAAATCTCAGAAGAAATGAAAGAGAAAATTGCTTTGTTCTGTGATATCGATAAACAAGCCGTCATCGAAGCAGGCGACGCAGATACGCTTTATAACGTCCCGATTGAATTGCAGGCGCAAAATCTGGACGAACTGACTTGTAAGCATTTTGGCTGGGAAACAGAAGAGCCGGACATGACAGAGTGGAACAAGCTCATCGATAAAGTGAAGAATTTAACAGGAAAGGCTACTATTGGTCTAGTTGGAAAATATGTTGAACTCCCTGATGCGTACATTTCTGTAGTGGAAGCCTTGAAACATGCCGGCTATAGCTATGATACAGATGTTGAGGTAAAATGGGTCAATTCTGAACAAGTTACGGATCAAAACGTCCATGAGGTACTGGGAGATGTAGATGGAATTCTAGTGCCTGGCGGGTTTGGAGACCGTGCTATTGAAGGGAAAATCACTGCGATCCACTATGCCCGTAAAGAACGTGTCCCGTTCCTTGGTATTTGCTTAGGCATGCAGCTGGCTACGGTGGAATTTGCTCGCCATGAGCTGGGGCTGACAGGTGCACATTCAGCTGAAATTGATCCAGCTACACCGCATCCAATTATTGATCTTTTGCCAGAGCAGAAGGAATTAACGGACCTTGGCGGTACGCTCCGCCTTGGAATTTATCCTTCCCGCCTTAAGGAAAATACTAAAGCTATGGAAGCTTATGGAGAAGAAGTAATTTATGAGCGTCAC
The DNA here is from genome assembly GCF_902726645.1 of Halobacillus ihumii. Classification (NCBI taxonomy): domain Bacteria; kingdom Bacillati; phylum Bacillota; class Bacilli; order Caryophanales; family Bacillaceae; genus Halobacillus; species Halobacillus ihumii. Next base: position 1,520,964 of record NZ_CACVAO010000001.1, on the reverse strand, counting down.
CGCCACCGGTTTGAGTTTAATAACCATTACCGGGAACAGATGGAAGAGCGTGGTTTCATATTCTCTGGTACGAGTCCAGATGGCCGTCTAGTGGAAATTATCGAAGTGGAAGACCACCCTTGGTTTGTCGCTAGTCAATTTCATCCAGAATTTAAATCGCGCCCTACTCGTCCGCAGCAGCTCTTCCACGGTTTTATCGGTGCAGTGATTAACGAAAAATTATAAACCCTAGAGGGGCAAGCTAGTGAAGCTTGCCCTTTTACATACGATTTATAAATTACCAATAATTGCAGGAGTTTATATGTCGAATATAGAATTATTAAGATTAGAGAAAGAATTAGTATGGGGTAAGAGGGAGTAATAGTATAGCGGGGCATTCCGCAGACATGAACTTTAAACGGCTTTTTCGCCTTTTTCTGAATGAAGAGCCGTTTAAAGTTCGTGTCTCGGAAGCTTGCTCAGTAAAAGAAGGGCTGTGAATACCTATGACAAGTAAGATCCTCATTATTGACGATCAACCTGGAATCCGAATGCTGCTAGAGGAATTTCTTAAAAGTGAAGGATATGAAACCATTAGTGCCAAGACAGGAAAACAGGCTTGTGAACAGGTAATGGAGCATCACCCAGACTTGATTCTAATGGATTACAATTTGCCTGTAATGAGTGGAGGAGAAGTGCTTAAATATCTAGAGCATCAACAAGTTGATAAGCCGGTTTTTATCATGACAGGCCTTTCAGAAAGCTCTATTGAAGGGGATACAAACTATTCCTTTGTTAAGCATGTTATTTCTAAACCATTTGATATTCATCAAATTCGTCAAATGATTGCGGACTGTCTTGTAAGCGAATACTAAACGAGGGCCGCTCCGTTTGTTGATTTGAGTAAGGTTCCGTATTTTAATAAGAGAAGGGGGGATGGGGAGATGGGGAGACCACTCGCTTTCCACGAGCCCCACAGGACGTGCCGGTTTTAGTCGAATTTCCCTGATGGCCGTTCATAGTCGAACTTCTGCTATCGCGGTTTTAGCCGAACTTCTTAGAAAACCGGCAAGTCTCTTCGGTCTAAGACCTCTGGGGTCTCGCAGTCCCCTCCCCTATTTCGTTGAGCAACGGAACCATCTTAATAAAAATTCGTGGTTATACTAGGGAATAGTAGCTTCAACGAATATACTCGTCCATGAATGGTCTTGGATTGTGCCTGCAATGGTAGAGATCCGTTCCCTTCTTCTTTTTAGAAAGGTGGGAGGGAAATGGCGAGACTCCTGTGGGAGGATCGTACAAGGTGAGGTCCCGGAAGGCGCAGCCTGAGGAAGCTCACCGTACGCCCACGGAAAGCGAGTTATTTCCCCTCCCACCTTCGCCTCATCGACATAATAGAACGGTTGAATTCTTTAATCTTATAAAATATACCTCTTCTAAACCATTAAATTGTTAATTTCTTCTTTAGATGGAATACGAATAATTACTTCCCAAAATCTTTTTTTAGTTGAAAGCGCTATCTCATCCTTGGAGTGTTGCACCTTAGAAAGGGTATTGGTATTCTTATTAATGTGGCTTACTTATACGACATATTTTTCAAAAAGATAAATTGAAGATATGGGAGTAAATACTAGACGTATTTTCATTAAAGGAGGATCTTTCATGCCGTTAGTTTCTATGAAAGAAATGCTAGAAAAAGCTAAGGAAGAACGTTACGGAGTAGGACAGTTCAACCTTAATAATCTGGAATATGCTCAAGCGATTCTTCAGGCTGCTGAAGAAGAGCAATCCCCTGTTATCCTTGGAGTATCTGAGGGTGCTGGACGTTACATGGGCGGATTTAACGTAGTGGTGGCTATGGTTAAATCACTTATGGAATCTTATGGGACAACTGTACCTGTTGCAATTCACTTAGATCACGGTTCAAGTTTTGAAAAGTGTGCAGAAGCGATTCACGCTGGATTCACTTCTGTTATGATCGACGCGTCTCATGATCCGCTGGAAGAAAACATCGCTCTTACGAAAAAAGTGGTTGAGCTTGCTCATATCCACGGTGTATCTGTTGAGGCAGAACTTGGCCGTGTAGGCGGTCAAGAGGACGACCTTATCGTAGAAGATGCTGAAGCAGCTTACGCGATTCCTGCGGAGTGTAAACAACTTGTTGATGAGACGGATGTGGATGTATTTGCACCTGCTCTTGGATCCGTTCATGGACCTTACAAAGGTGAACCGAACCTTGGCTTCGACCGCATGGAAGAAATTATGGGCCTTGTTGACAAACCACTTGTACTTCATGGTGGAACAGGCATCCCAACTGATGATGTTAAAAAGGCAATCTCTTTCGGTACAGCAAAAATTAACGTAAATACAGAAAACCAAATTTCTCAAGGTAAAGCGGTACGTAAAGTTCTTGCTGAACAGCCGGAACAATACGATCCTCGTAAATACTTGGGACCTGGCCGTGACGCCATCAAAGACACCGTTATTGGCAAAATGCGCGAATTTGGTTCTTCTCAAAAAGCATAAAGATAGTGTTCAAGGAAGCCGTTACACCGTAACGGTTTCCTTTTCAACATGTATGAAAACGCCACCATTCTACAATTTTCGACAAGGAGGAACTTATTACTATGAAGTTTTTTATCGATACGGCTAATATTAATGAGATTAAAGAAGCGAATGCGTTAGGAGTAGTTGCAGGGGTCACCACTAACCCAAGTTTAGTCGCAAAAGAAGGGGTTTCTTTTCACGAACGCCTGAAAGAAATTACCGAAGAAGTGGATGGGTCAGTCAGTGCAGAAGTTATTTCGCTCGATTCAGAAGGAATGCTTAAGGAAGCCAAGGAGCTGGCCGCGATTGCCCCTAACATTACGGTGAAGGTTCCTATGACTTTAGAAGGGCTGAAGGCTGTCAAAGCTTTAAGTGACCTGAATATCAAGACGAACGTTACACTCATTTTCTCAGCTAACCAGGCTTTACTTGCTGCACGAGCTGGTGCCTCTTACGTTTCACCATTTCTAGGACGTCTTGATGACATTGGTCAAAACGGAATGGAGCTCGTAGCTCAAATTGCTGAAATTTTCGATCGTCATGCGATTGATACGGAAATTATCGCAGCTTCCGTGCGTCATCCTGTTCATATAACGGACGCAGCCCTGAATGGAGCGCACATCGCAACAGTTCCATTTAAACTCTTTGATCAACTTGTCAAGCATCCTCTGACTGACCAAGGTATTGAAAAATTCCTTAATGACTGGAATAATCAAAAATAATACGAGTCATTTGGCAAAAATTGCACATGATAAAGATATAATCTTTACCTTTAAAGTGAGGAGTTTCCCATGAGAAAACTACTAGTAGAAGGCGGCACCCGCTTACGCGGACAAGTACGTGTAAGTGGTGCGAAGAACAGCGCCGTAGCTCTATTACCTGCTGCGATTTTAGCGAATTCCAAAGTAACAATTGAAGGACTTCCAAACATTTCAGATGTAGGAACGTTGTCTGATTTGCTTGAGGAAATAGGAGGGACCGTTCATCGAGATGGGCAGACGATCGAAATCGACCCTTCTAAAATGATCTCAATGCCGCTTCCAAACGGCCGCGTGAAAAAGCTGCGAGCCTCTTATTATTTTATGGGAGCGATGCTAGGCCGTTTCAATAAAGCGGTGATTGGACTGCCGGGCGGATGTCACCTTGGACCGCGTCCAATTGACCAGCATATTAAAGGATTTGAAGCTCTTGGGGCTGAGGTGTCTAACGAACAAGGTGCGATTTATTTGCGTGCCAAAGAATTGCGCGGAGCTAGAATTTATTTAGATGTGGTCAGCGTAGGCGCCACCATCAATATTATGCTGGCAGCCGTGAAGGCCAAAGGGAAGACAACCATTGAAAATGCGGCCAAGGAGCCAGAGATCATTGATGTAGCCACCTTGTTAACGAGCATGGGTGCGAAAATTAAAGGTGCCGGGACGGATGTGATTCGGATTGAAGGAGTCGATGAATTAAACGGCTGCCTGCATACGATTATTCCGGATCGGATTGAAGCGGGCACTTATACGATCATGGCTGCAGCTCAAGGAGAAGAGATGATTATTGATAACGTCATCCCGCAGCACCTTGAATCACTGCTGGCCAAGCTTCGTGAAATGGGTGTAACGATTGAGGAAAACGACGAACAGCTTTATATCAGACCTGGTGAAAAAATGAAGAGTGTCGACATTAAGACACTCGTTTACCCCGGATTTCCGACTGATTTACAGCAGCCCTTTACTACTTTGCTTACGAAAGCGGAGGGAACTGGTGTCGTTACCGATACGATCTATCAAGCCAGGTTCAAGCATGTCGATGAACTGCGCCGCATGAATGCTTCGATCAAAGTTGAGGGAGGAGCTGCGATTGTAGCTGGTCCGTCAAAACTTGAAGGAGCCAAAGTGAAAGCCTCTGATTTGCGGGCAGGAGCTGCTTTAGTTATCGCAGGGTTAATGGCCGGCGGTGTAACTGAAATCACTGGCGTAGATCACATAGAACGTGGTTATGAAAACATTACGAACAAGCTGGTAGAGCTTGGCGCCAATATCTGGTATGAAGAGATGTCAGAAGAAGAAGTCGAGCAGTTTCAGAATTCATAAGAAAAGCGGAAGCGCCCGAGATAGAGGAAGTTCGACTAAGTTCGGCACGTCCTGTGCCAACGTCGAACTGACCCGCGTCCTGCGGGCCCAAGCAGAGCGGCGCAGCGAGGTGGTCTTCCCTCGCGGAGGCGAACTGCTTATGTCTCGAGTGTCTGGGCGCTGCAGCTAGACAGTAGAAAAGCGGATACCACGCGTCTTATGGAGCATTTGCTAATGTTGAAAGCCCCCCGCGTCTTGTGGGGCCATGGGGAGATGAGGAAAAATTCTAAATAGAGAATGGGGAGAATGAACCATGGAAAGAAGTTTATCAATGGAATTAGTCAGAGTAACCGAGGCAGCAGCTTTATCATCAGCTCGCTGGATGGGAAGAGGCAAGAAAGACGAGGCTGATGATGCGGCCACCTCTGCCATGCGTGACGTTTTTGACACCATCCCGATGAAAGGAACCGTTGTAATCGGGGAAGGCGAAATGGACGAAGCGCCGATGCTTTATATTGGGGAGAAGCTAGGAAATGGCTTCGGTCCAAGAGTGGATGTAGCTGTAGATCCACTTGAAGGAACAAACATTGTCGCGCAGGGAACGTGGAATGCGCTGGCTGTCATTGCGATTGCTGACCACAACCAGCTATTACATGCCCCGGATATGTACATGGAAAAGATTGCTGTTGGACCAGAAGCTGTCGGAAAAGTTGATATAAACTCATCGGTAGCTGAAAACCTTGCTGCCGTGGCTGAAGCGAAAAATAAAGATGTGGAAGATGTAGTAGCGATCGTCTTGAATCGGAAACGACATGAAGGTATTATTGAGGAAATTCGAGCAGCAGGTGCTCGTATTAAGCTGATTTCTGATGGAGACGTGGCTGCTGCGATTAATACGGCTTTTGACGATACAGGTGTCGATATTTTATTCGGTTCCGGCGGAGCACCTGAAGGGGTACTCGCTGCTGTTGCGCTTAAATGTCTTGGCGGAGAAATCCAGGGAAAACTCATTCCTTCCAATGAGGAAGAACGCAACAGATGTAAGGACATGGGAATAGAAGATATCAACAAAGTATTATACATGGAAGACTTCTGCGGCGGGGACGATGCCATCTTCGCAGCCACAGGAGTAACTGACGGAGAACTTCTTCAAGGTGTCCAATTTAAGGGACAGAAGGCAACCACCCAAACGGTTGTCATGCGAGCTAAATCCGGAACGGTTCGTTTTATCGATGGAGACCATAGTTTGAAGAAGAAACCGAACTTAGTGATTAAATAGCAGGATAAATGGGGAAGCTGAAGATATTCAGTTTCCCTACCCTACTTTTTGCCCTCTGAACGACTTGCCAAAAAAACCTCTTGAACCAATGTGATTACTAGATGTACAATAAGGTAGGTTTCTAACAATAAAGAATCAAAGAAATAATTTAATTGTAAACCTCTGTAAGCTTCACATCCCTCTTGTTTCTTCTTTTTATTTCCGAAAAGGGCAATCAACGCTCATACTAAGATCAGCATAGATTAGTAGAGAGCTTACTCTGGTATACACACAATCTATAAAAAAAGCTCAAGCACGATCTCCGTTTAATTTTCTCGTTCAGGAAACGACGGTCAACGAGGATGCTTAAGCTAAAAATAATTAAAGTGGTGATTTTGTGGCAGAACTATCAATATCCAACCTAGAAGGCATGACGTTAAAGAAACTCTATTCTTTAGCGAAGCAGTACAAGGTATCCTATTATGCCAAGCTGACGAAGCGAGAGTTGATTTTCGCAATTTTGAAAGCACAAGCTGAGAAAGATGGCTTTCTATTTATGGATGGCATCTTAGAAATAATCCCTTCTGAAGGGTTTGGTTTCCTTCGTCCAATCAACTATTCTCCGAGTGCTGAGGACATTTACATCTCCGCATCACAAATTCGCAGATTTGATTTGCGTAATGGTGACAAAGTTTCAGGGAAAGTCAGGCCGCCTAAGGAAAATGAGCGGTATTACGGATTGCTTCACGTAGATGCAGTAAACGGAGAGGACCCAGAGACGGCGAAAGAACGTGTCCATTTTCCTGCTTTAACGCCGCTCTATCCGGATCGTCACATGAAGCTTGAAACAGAAAGTAAAAAACTTTCCACGCGGATTATGGACTTGATGGCACCGGTCGGATATGGTCAGCGCGGGCTGATTGTTGCCCCGCCTAAAGCGGGTAAGACGATGCTGTTGAAGCAAATGGCGAACAGCATTTCTACCAATCATCCTGAGTCAAAATTAATTATTTTGCTTGTCGATGAACGTCCGGAAGAAGTAACCGACATCGAGCGTTACGTGGCTCCGGATGTTGATGTGGTGAGTTCAACCTTTGACGAGGTACCGGAGAACCATATCAAAGTGGCTGAACTCGTCCTGGAGCGGGCAATGCGACTCGTTGAACATAAGCGTGACGTGATTATTTTAATGGACAGCATTACACGTCTTGCGCGTGCTTATAACCTAGTAATCCCGCCAAGCGGACGAACTCTATCTGGAGGGATTGACCCGGCAGCTTTCCACCGTCCGAAGCGTTTCTTCGGTGCGGCGAGAAATATCGAAGAAGGCGGTAGTTTTACCATCTTAGCCACAGCATTAGTGGATACAGGCTCCCGTATGGACGATGTTATTTATGAAGAATTTAAAGGAACCGGAAACATGGAGCTTCACCTAGACCGCAGTCTGGCTGAACGACGTATCTTCCCTGCGATTGACATTGCTCGTTCTGGAACTCGTAAAGAAGAACTGCTGCTGCCGAAATCTGAACTAGATAAAGTGTGGGCGATTCGAAAAACGATGTCGGATTCTCACGATTTCATCGACCGTTTTCTACGAAGGCTGCGGTCATCGAAAACAAATGAGGAATTTTTCGATCTGATGGATAAGGATATGAAAGGGAAAACAACCTCATCCCGTCGCAGTTGATTACTTTTCCAGAAAAAAGGATACTTCGCGCTGTTGCATTGGACAGCACAGACTGATATAATCTTTCTATGTGAGTTTCAGTAAAAGGTGTATCGACTAACCTTCGACGGCTCTTACAATAACTCTGTTTCCAGAGGATTCAGGGCAAAAAGGAGTGGAAGAACATGAAAGCAGGAATTCATCCAGAATACCGTAAAGTTGTATTCCTTGATACAAGTTCTGATTTCAAATTTATCGCTGGATCTACACAAGGATCTGACGAAACAATCGAATGGGAAGATGGGAACACTTACCCGCTTATCCGTGTTGAAATTAGTTCTGCGTCTCATCCGTTCTACACAGGCAAACAAAAAGCTGACAAAGCTGGCGGCCGTGTGGATCGCTTCAAGAAAAAATATAACCTTTCATAATAATGTGCGGTCATTTATGATGATCCCAGCATAATTTTGAACAAAAACAGGCAAATTGTCTTACCTTTTGCCTGTTTTTTTGTTAAAAGGAAACCGAAGGAGAGCAGGATAGAAGAGCCATCCCTATGTGAGTTCAGCCGTCTCATGAAGGGAGCTTTTTTTGTCAAAAATAGATGGATGGAAGATGTTTGAAGGGAGCGACAGTGGACGTGTATGTAATGAAACAGAGCGGATGGGTTGAAGTGATCTGTGGAAGTATGTTCAGCGGGAAATCAGAAGAATTGATTCGCCGCGTACGCCGAGCTACATATGGCAACTTGTCTGTTCGTGTATTTAAACCCGTCATTGATAATCGATATAAAGAGGATTCCATCGTTTCTCACAATGGAACTTCTGTACTTGCAAGACCAGTTGCAGAATCGTTGGAAATCCTCAAAGAAGTCAGTAATGAGGTCGATATTGTAGGTATCGATGAAGTGCAGTTTTTTGATGATAACATTGTGGAAGTTGTAGAATGCCTGGCTGATCGCGGCATTCGTGTTATCGTTGCAGGGCTGGATACGGATTTCCGTGGTGAACCGTTTGGCAAGGTCCCTGAATTGATGGCATTGAGTGAAAGTGTTACGAAGTTGAATGCAATTTGCCCTGTGTGCGGTTCTCCGGCTAGTCGAACGCAGCGCTTGATCGATGGCGAACCTGCTTCCTATGATGACCCCATTATTTTAGTTGGAGCTTCTGAATCGTACGAGCCCAGATGCCGCCACCATCATGAGGTCCCAAATAAACCCAGGCAAGCGCAAGTGAAGGCTCACGCCGAAAAACACGCATAAATTGTTAATAACCGCTGACTTAATGGTCGGTGGTTTTTTTATGTTATAGGAAGTTCTGCATGATGAAAGGAAGTGTCAATTGCATGGCGCATAATCCTTTTCTCATCCGTACACACTATGGAAAAAGAGAAGAGGTGTGAAAGATGAAAAGGATCATAATGGCAGGAATTCTTATGACATTATTCATGACGGCTTGCGGGCAGGGATATGAAAATTTTCAAGGCAGTACCACACGTGATGATATTGAGAATTTAAGCGTGAAGGATGAGCATACATCTGAAGCAGAAATCGAAAATCCCCGATCTATGGACAATGTAGGCAATACGTGGGGATTAAAGCAAGATCGCGAGTTAATGAAAGAAGCCGCTAATCAAGTTCCCGGAGTCACTGTTAAGCGGGTGATTATCGAAGCTGGGCAGGCATGGGTGACCGTTGATGTCGATCGAAAACTAAGCAGTGATGAGAAGATGGACTGGACTAAGCAGATTAAAGAAGCTGTGTATAAGGCTGTGCCTCGCTATAATATTAATGTGAAAATAAGATAAGCTTGATGATGATGGAAATATGCAATTGAACGTCATTCGTGCAATTAATGGCTTTTATGTACAAATAAGTTCAGTAAATAGGCAATTAGCTAAAATACCATCCAATAATCCTTCCATTATGTAATCCCAGCTCTTGCGGAGGGGTTGTTTTTCAGGGGACGTGGTTGTAACCCCACCTTCTCTATAATATAATTAGACTGTTATGGAGAAAGAGGTGCATACCATTGATCGAACGTTTGCAAACACTTGAAGATCGTTATGAAAAATTAAATGAATTACTTAGTGATCCGGAAGTGATTTCGGATACGGATAAACTGCGTGAATACTCTAAAGAACAGTCCGGGCTTGCGGGAACGGTGACCGCCTATCGTGAATACAAGGAAGTGACCGGACAGCTTGACGATGCGAAGGTTATGCTTGAGGACAGCCTTGATGATGACATGGAAGAGATGGTCAAAGAGGAAATCAGCGAGCTTTCAGATCGAAAACAGGAACTGGAAGAGCGTTTGAAAGTCCTTATGCTTCCGAAAGATCCGAACGATGATAAAAACGTCATTATGGAAGTACGCGGAGCAGCTGGGGGAGATGAAGCCGCTCTATTTGCGGCTGATCTTTACCGCATGTATGCAAGATATGCGGAATCTCAGGGCTGGAAAACAGAAGTTATTGAGGCGAATGCCAATGATGTGGGCGGCTATAAAGAGATCATTTTCATGATTAATGGGGATCGTGCCTTTTCAAAAATGAAGTTTGAAAATGGCGCCCATCGTGTGCAGCGTGTCCCGGAGACGGAATCGGGCGGACGGATTCATACGTCCACTGCGACTGTTGTGGTTATGCCTGAAGCTGAAGAAGTTGAGGTAGAAGTGCACGATAAGGATATTCGGGTCGACACGTTTGCTTCTAGTGGACCAGGCGGGCAAAGTGTAAATACGACGATGTCTGCTGTCCGTTTGACGCACGAACCGACAGGGATTGTCGTTTCCTGTCAGGATGAAAAGTCGCAGATTAAAAACAAGGAAAAAGCGATGAAAGTGCTACGGGCTCGTATTTATGATAAAGTTCAGCGTGAGCAACAGGCTGAGTACGATGAGAGCCGTAAATCAGCAGTTGGAACGGGTGACCGTTCAGAGCGAATTCGTACGTATAACTTCCCGCAAACACGTGTGACGGACCACCGTATCGGCTTAACGCTGCAGAAACTTGATCAAGTGCTGCAAGGTAATATGGAAGAAATCATCGAAGCCTTGTTAATTGAAGAGCAGACGAAGAAGCTGGAGTCTATCGGTGAGTAAGGTATCGTTTACGACCATTGGAGAAGTCCGACGCTGGGCTTCTCTTTTTTTACAGGAAAATGGTCGGGAAGTGAGAGTCGCTGACTTGCTGCTTGAAGATATGCTGAATCTGAGTTTCTCCCAACTGCTGGCTTATGAACGAGATCCTTTTCCTGAAGCTGTGAAACCCTCCTTTATCCGAGCGATCAAGGACCATGCGGAAACGGGCGTCCCCGTACAGCACCTGATTGGTAAAGCCCCGTTTTATGGAAGAGAGTTCATAGTTAACGAGTCTGTCCTCATACCGAGGCCGGAAACAGAGGAACTTGTGTTAGGTACGCTGGAAAGGATGCAATCGAAGACTCAACTGAAGTCTCCTCTCGTGGCAGACCTCGGGACGGGCAGCGGGATTATTGCGGTTACGATGAAGCTTGAGGAGCCTGCAAGTCAACTAGTAGCGACAGACCTTTCAGCAGATGCACTTGAGACAGCCAGAAAGAATGCGGAAGCGCTTGAGGCTGATGTTGCTTTTTTTCAGGGAGATTTTCTAGAGCCGATCAAACAGCAGCCTATTGATGTTCTAATATCGAATCCGCCCTATATTTCACGTGCAGAGAAACTTCAGGATACGGTGAAAAATTTTGACCCTGAATTGGCGCTTTTTGCTGATGATGATGGGTTAGCCGCTTATCAAACGATCGTGGATCAGATCGTCCGTTTTAAGTTATCCCCAAGGTTGATTGCTTTTGAAATTGGCCACGAACAAGGCGAAGCGGTTAAAACGATCATCGAAAGCAGGCTCCCAGATTATCGTGTTGGAATCAAGCAGGATATCAATCAAAAAGATCGGATGATTTTTGCAGAATTAGTCTAACGCAGTTCGATTTCGAGAAAAGCTGCTGTCAAAAGCATCGAATATTTAGCCCGATTGGCGTTAAGGAACAATCCTGAGGAGAACAGGAACGATACTTGGCGTTAAGGAACAATCCTGAGGAGAACAGGAACGATACTTGGCGTTAAGGAACAATCCTGAGGAGAACAGGAACGATACTTGGTGTTAAGGAACAATCCTGAGGAGAACAGGAACGATCTTTGCTATTATGGAACAATCCCTCCGCATTAGAGGACAATGGCCTTTTTTAGGGAACGATTTCCTTCCTCCCTTTTGAAGGGTTCCTCTAAATCGAGGATCGGAAATTCAGAACCTATTATGCTTAAACTTTTTTAATAGATTTCGAGGTTTAAAAGATTTCCTCCCTGCCCATACTAGCCAGTAACAGGGAGGGATTTTTTATGAGAAAAATAATTCTGGCTGCAACAGCCGTTTTACTGAGTCTATCAATTCTACCTTGGGGAGACATGAGTAGTGCTTCCTCAAGCTCTTCATATAAAGTGATTCCTGACGAAGCGATTCGGCTTCGGATTCTGGCAGATAGTAATGAAGAAAAAGCCCAGGAGTTAAAGCGTGACGTTCGTGATGCAGTCAACGCGGAAATTACGACCTGGGTAGAGGATCTGACTTCGATTGATGCGGCGCGAGCCTTGATTCAATCCCGACTTCAGGAAATAGATACGATTGTAAAAGAAACGATTGAACAGTCAGAGATGACACAGCGCTATCAAGTGGAATATGGCAAGCAGGTGGAGTTTCCGACAAAGCTTTACGGCTCCTACATTTATCCGGCAGGTGAATATGAAGCAATTCTGATCACGCTTGGTGAAGGAGAGGGCGACAACTGGTGGTGTGTGTTGTTCCCGCCACTTTGTTTTCTGGATTTCTCCAATGGAGCAACCGTAGCTCACGCTGAAGAGAAAGAAGCGGATCAGAAACAGGAAGAAACATCAAAAGAAACAGCTGAGCCTGAGAAGCAGGAAGTGGAATTCTTTCTCGTAAAACTTTGGAATAAAATCGTCTCCTAGCATATTTTCCACTTTTTCTCATAGAGTACTAGAAAGGTGTCCATTACGGCCGTCTTTTGTACACGTACTAGAAAAGGGGGATTTGTTGTGTATATTGAAAAATTAGCACTCAAGCATAATGGAGAATGTGGATATCTGATTAAGAGGGATAATGAAGAGATGGGGTCGTTTATTTTGGCGGAACAAAAGCAGGGTGTGAAAAAGCTGCGCCAGCTTCAGGTTTCGGGGGACGTCTCCAAAGCAGGGGTATTATACGTGTTTGAGTTGATTCAGAGCTACGCGAAAGAGGAAGGCATTCGAGAACTTCAGGTGGAAAGTCATTCTGACGACTTGAACAGATTACTCACTCATCAACAATTTGTATGTAAAGATGAGCAGCAAAGCTTGTGGACATATGATGTTATCAACAATTAATGTGAATAAGTGCACAATTTATTCACAATTTAATTAATTACTGTGGATATGTTGTGAATAATTTTATGGACATATGAAGAAATATCACGTGAAAGCGGTGAATATGTGGATAAGTTTGTTGATAAGTTGAGGATAACCTGTTAGTAGTGTCTGGATTTGCGAATAACTACTGAATTATTCATAATGTTAGTATATAATTACCCAGCTGAAACAGGCTGCAAACGCTGAACACGAACTATTTATACACAACTTATACTTTTCCAGAGGGATAAAAGGAGCACCAGACATGAATAAATCAACACAACATTGGAAGCTATCCACACATGTATCAGAAGATGATGAGGCCATTATAGAGGCTGCTGAGCTGCTCAAGCAGCAACAGGTTGTGGCTTTCCCGACCGAAACGGTGTATGGTCTCGGAGGAGATGCTACGAATGCCACCGCTGTTCAACGGATTTTTGATGCAAAAGGACGCCCGGCCGATAATCCGTTAATCGTTCATGTGGCCGACCAATCACAGGTAGAAAAACTTGTTACTGAAATTCCGCCTATTGCCCGTCAGTTGATCGAACAGTTTTGGCCGGGTCCATTAACATTGATCCTGCCGAGCAATGATGCAGCTGCTGAAAATGTCACGGCTGGACTGCCGACGGTTGGCATCCGCATGCCTGACCACCCTGTGGCGTTAAGTATTTTAAAAGCTGCCGGCACTCCTTTAGCGGCCCCTAGTGCCAATCGTTCAGGAAGACCGAGCCCAACCGAAGCGGTTCATGTGGCACAGGACCTCGACGGGCGAATCGCCGGTATTGTTGATGGGGGACCAACGGGAGTCGGGCTTGAATCCACAGTGCTCGATTGCACAGCTGAGATCCCGATGATTCTTCGGCCAGGTGGGGTAACAAAAGAAGATTTGCAGCCATTGATCCCTGATGTGATTGTGGATCCGGCTTTAGCTGCTCAAGGGTCTAAGCCGAAATCACCCGGCATGAAATATACCCACTATGCTCCAGAGGCACCGCTTTGGCTTGTTGAAGGGGATGGTTCATTTTTTCAAGATCAAATTAACCAGCTGCAGGCTGTGGATAAACGCGTTGGTGTGATGGCAAGTCATGAATTGGCGGACGAGCTGGACCATTCACAAATTCTACGCTGTGGCTCAAGAGAAAACTTGGACGAAGTGGCCGGGAATCTTTATGGTGCACTGCGGCAATTTAAAAAAGCGGACGTTGATGTTATCTTATGTGAAGTTTTTCCAGACCATGGAGTAGGCGCTGCTGTCATGAATCGTTTGTCAAAAGCGGCTGTCCAAAAAGTTATCCAGTAACTGACATACAAGCTGAAAGCCCTGCATAGCATGTCCGGAGGGGGGCTTTCTCAAATGATCGAACAAGCTGCTTCATTAGTATTGCTGTCATTTGCGCTTGGTATGGATGCTTTCTCTGTATCTCTCGGAATGGGGATGCAGGCGGTAAGGCTTAAGCATGCTTTTTTTGCTGGAATTGTTGTCGGGTTATTTCATATGTTTATGCCAGGTCTTGGAATCATTTTGGGTGCCTGGTTATCATCCAATGCCAGTACGTGGGCTGCTGTGGCAGGAGGATTCTTGTTATTCGGACTTGGCTGTTATACTATTTTTGCATCATTTGCAGAAAAACGTTCTGCTGCCCATTCCCTCGTTGGCGCCGGATTATGGATTTTTGCAATTAGTGTTAGCATAGACAGCTTTCCTGTCGGGTTTAGCCTTGGTCTTCACCAGACAGCGATCATCGTTTCTGTGCTTTCCTTTGGGGTGGTCAGCGCTGTCATGACATGGGCTGGTTTTGTGCTGGGAAGAAGGGCAAGCGGTCTGCTTGGCACCTACAGTGAACTATTAGGGGGAAGCATATTGTGCGCGCTTGGCCTTTATGCAATTTTCTAAACTATTTTTTTGCGAAATAGATATGGTATGATAGATAAAAAGCCTCAAGTGAGGAGTGTACCACGATGAATCTATTATTTGTATGTACAGGGAACACATGCCGCAGTCCAATGGCTGAGGCTCTTTTAAGGTTTAAATACAATGATGTGGAAGTTCGCTCGGCTGGTATTTTTGCAGGTTCAGGGCAGCCGTTGTCGGAAGGGTCAGAGCATGTGCTCAGTGAAGTTGGATTATCCTTCAACCATTCCTCAACACCAATCACCCAGGAGATCATTGATTGGTCTGACCTTGTGTTAACGATGACAGACAAACATAAGCAGACCTTAGCTCTTCAGTATCCAGAAGACCATACGAAGTTCTTCACATTAAAGGAATATGTCCTGATCGATGAGGCACAATGGCAGGATCTGAAGGAACTTTACACCACTTTTGAGGAAAAACGATCATGGATTCTAAGCAATCTGCAGGACAACTTGACAGAAGCTGAAATAGAGACCCAGCTGAGGGAAGAACTGGCCGATGAAATCGAAAGGATTCAGCAGCTTGAAAGTGATATTCCGAACTTGAATATAACCGATCCTTTTGGAAAAAATGTCAAAGTGTACAGAGAAACCAGAGATGAGCTAAACAGGCACATTGATCTGCTGGTGGAGAAGCTGAAAGAGCATTAATCAAACGTTTGTTTAACCTGACTGGAGAGGGTTTGGCAGCTTGTGAGCAACCTAAAGGTTATACGAAACAAAACAAGTAATGAGGAGAGTGGCAGCAAAATGAAAGTGATTCTAGCATCCGACCATGGCGGGGTAAACTTACGCCGCGAAGTAGCAGACGTACTTGATGAATTACATATTGAATTCGAGGATATGGGCTGCGATTGTGAAACATCCGTAGACTATCCCGATTATGCGATTCCAGCCGCAGAGCGAGTAGCGAGCGGTGAATTCGATAAAGGCATTTTGATTTGCGGGACAGGCATCGGCATGTCCATCTCTGCAAATAAAGTGAAGGGAATACGTGCTGCCCTTGTACATGATCTGTTTACGGCAAAAGCTACGCGTGAACATAATAATTCGAACATGCTTTGCATGGGCGAGCGTGTCATTGGACCGGGTTTAGCGAAAGAAATTGCCCGCACATGGCTTGAGACGGATTATGAAGGCGGCCGTCACGATAATCGTGTAGGAAAAATTACCGAATATGAAGGAAAAGCGTAATAACGTCCTTTCGGCTAATTGAACGCATGGGAGCTCTTTCAGAGGCTTCTCCCTCCTTTTAGGCCTACATACCCACCGAAGATTTTTGAAAAGTATGATAGAATGGCTGTACAGAAAAAGAGGCAATCTTTCTTTTTCATAACATGAACCATTGCTTCTTAACTAAAGGAGATGAGCCTATGACTGAAATTCAAACGATTCAACAAGAGGTATCTACCGTTGTCCGACAACTACTCGAGAGCGGACACATAAAAAAAGGTAGTCTTCTCGTCGTTGGCTGCTCAACAAGTGAAATAGCTGGCGAAAGAATTGGGACTTCCGGTAGTGAAGCCATTGCCGAAGTGGTGTATAATGAATGGCATAAGCTCACAGAACAGAAAGGGATCGATCTAGCGTTTCAATGTTGTGAACATTTAAATCGTTCACTTGTTATCGAACGTTCCGTGCAGAAGGATCGTCGCTGCCAGGAAGTTTCCGCTGTACCTGTTGCGGAAGCGGGCGGTTCAATGGCGTCCTATGCTTTCAAACATATGAACGATCCTGTTTTAGTAGAAGCGGTTGAAGCCGATGCAGGTGTTGACATCGGAGACACGTTAATAGGCATGCATTTGAAGCGAGTCGCTGTACCGCTTCGCCTTGACCAGAATTCAATTGGACACGCACATGTCACGGTTGCCTGCACACGTCCGCCACTCATCGGCGGCTGCAGAGCGGTTTACGAACTTGAAAAGTAATTCGAGAGGGGAATTCGATCATGGAACATGTTAAATCAACTGATGCAGAACTATTCGCAGCAATTAAAGATGAAAAAGATCGTCAGGAAAACAATATTGAGCTGATTGCCTCAGAAAACTTCGTCTCAGAAGCCGTTATGGAGGCCATGGGCTCGGTGTTAACAAACAAGTACGCAGAAGGTTATCCAGGCCGTCGTTATTATGGCGGCTGTGAGCACGTAGACGTGGTCGAGAATCTAGCCAGAGACCGCGCTAAAGAACTATTTGGAGCGGATCATGTGAATGTTCAGCCGCATTCTGGTGCTCAAGCGAACATGGCCGTTTACTTTACGGTTCTTAAGCCTGGAGATAAAGTGCTTGGCATGAACTTGAACCATGGCGGTCACTTGACTCACGGCAGCCCTGTGAACTTTAGTGGTACACTGTATGATTTTGAAGAATATGGCGTCGATCAGGATAACGAACAAATTGATTACGATGCTGTTTTGGCCAAAGCGAAAGAGGTAAAGCCAAAGCTGATTGTTGCCGGGGCAAGTGCCTATCCGCGTGAAATTGATTTTGCCAAATTCCGTGAGATTGCTGATGAAGTAGGGGCGTATCTGCTCGTTGATATGGCTCACATCGCAGGATTAGTTGCATCAGGATTGCATCCAAATCCAATTCCACACGCTCAATTTGTTACGACAACGACTCACAAGACATTGCGCGGTCCACGTGGCGGCATGATCTTTTGTGAAGAAGAATTTGCAAAGAAAATTGATAAATCCGTATTCCCGGGTATGCAAGGCGGCCCGCTTATGCATGTGATTGCATCCAAAGCTGTCTCCTTTAAGGAAGCGTTGCAACCGGAATTCAAACAATATTCCCGCCAAATTATCGCCAATGCTAAACAGCTGGGCGAATCGCTTAAGAAGCATGGTATTCGTCTCGTATCTGACGGAACAGATAATCACCTATTGCTGCTTGACTTGCAGAACCTTGAATTGACAGGAAAAGTAGCCGAGAAGGCGCTTGATGAAGTCGGCATTACGACTAATAAAAATACCATTCCATTTGATCCGGAAAGCCCATTTGTTACGAGCGGAATCCGTATCGGTACTGCCGCTGTAACAAGCCGTGGCTTTAAAGAGAAAGAAATGGAAGAAGTGGCTGAGCAGATTGCCACAACGCTGAAACATCATGAGGATGAAGCGAAATTGAAGGAAGTTGCTGAAAGTGTTCAGAAGCTGACGTCTCGCTTCCCGCTTTATCCTTCATTGCTTACGACTTCTTAAATGAGAAAACCACTAGTCCGAGGGGCTGGTGGTTTTTTTTGCCCCACAGGACGTGGGGTAGTTCGGCGTTGAAACAAGACGTTTCGGTTTTAGCCGAACTTCCGCTTTACCCGGTTTTAGCCGAACTTCCCTGATGGCCGTTCTTAACCGAACTTCATTTAGTGATTCAGGGCACCTCCGCTTTTCGCTGCTTGCTTGTTCGATATATTTTCAGTACAATTTAACAGATGCAAACTATGAGAAGGAGTGACTGGCAATGGGAAATGTATACGTATTGGACCATCCATTAATTCAACACAAGTTGACGTACATAAGAAAAAATGAAACAGGAACGAAGGATTTTCGCCAATTAGTGGACGAAGTCGCCGCGCTGATGGCATTTGAAATCACTCGTGATTTACCGCTTGAGGATGTAAAAATTGATACCCCGGTAGTCAATAACGCTAAAGCTCAAGTGCTGACAGGCAAAAAAATTGGTCTAGTACCGATCCTGCGCGCCGGTCTCGGCATGGTTGATGGAATTATTAAACTGATTCCAGCTGCGAAAGTGGGACACGTCGGTCTTTACCGCGATCCGGAAACACTGCAGCCCGTGGAATACTATGTCAAACTTCCAAGTGATATCGAAGAACGTGAATTGATCGTCATCGATCCGATGCTTGCTACAGGCGGGTCAGCCAATGAAGCGATCCAGTCACTGAAGAAACGCGGTGCCCGTCAAATCCGCCTCATGTGTCTTGTAGCCGCTCCTGAAGGCGTAGAAGCGGTGCAAGAAGCACATCCTGACGTTGATATTTATCTGGCAGCGATGGACGAACGGTTAAATGAAAAAGGCTACATCGAACCAGGCTTAGGTGACGCCGGCGACCGCCTGTTCGGCACGAAGTAAGGAGGCCCCTCGATGTCTAACCGCATTAAAGTGATGACGATTTTCGGGACGCGCCCTGAAGCGATCAAAATGGCGCCGCTCGTTTTAGAATTAAAAAAAAGGTCAGAGCAATTTGAGCCTATCGTCACGGTAACAGCTCAGCACAGACAGATGCTTGACCAAGTGTTGAATATTTTCAGCATTGAACCCGATTACGATTTAAACATTATGAAGGATCGTCAAACGCTGACAGCTGTCACAGCACGAGCGCTTGAGGGGCTTGACGACGTCATGAAGAAAACGGAGCCGGATGTTGTGCTTGTTCATGGCGATACGACGACAACGTTTGCTGCCTCGCTTGCCGCTTATTACAATCAAATTCCGGTCGGGCATGTGGAAGCAGGCTTGAGGACGTGGAATAAATATTCGCCATTTCCGGAAGAGATGAACCGCCAGCTGACCGGAGTCATGGCAGATCTTCATTTTGCTCCGACGGATAAATCCCGGGACAATTTGCTGGCTGAGAACAAGCCGGAAGATCATATTTTTGTGACGGGGAATACGGCTATTGATGCATTGAATACGACAGTGGATCATGAGTATACTCACGAAGTGCTCGATCAGTTAGGTGACAAACGACTCGTTCTGATGACGGCCCATCGCCGTGAAAACCTTGGTAGCAACATGGAGCAAATGTTCCGCGCGATTAAGAGATTAGTGGAAACCCACGACGATGTACAGGTAGTTTATCCTGTGCACCTCAATCCGGTGGTGCAGGAAACCGCTGATCACATTTTAGGCAATGATGAGCGCATTAAGCTGATCAAGCCGCTGGATGTGATTGATTTTCACAATTTTGCTTCAAGAGCTCATCTGATTTTGACCGATTCCGGCGGGGTGCAGGAGGAAGCACCATCTCTTGGTGTGCCTGTGCTCGTTTTGCGCGACACAACAGAGCGCCCGGAAGGCATTGAAGCGGGGACACTGAAGCTCGCAGGTACAGATGAGGATTACATTTTTAATTTGGCCAACGAACTTCTGTCAGATACGAATAAGCATGAAGCGATGGCGCAAGCTTCAAATCCGTATGGGGATGGGCAAGCGTCCGCCCGCATTGCTGAAGCGATCCGCTACTTTTTCAAGCAGCGTGAAGATAAACCTGCTCGATTTGAAACACAATAAACTAGAGGGATCAAGTCTGTTCACTGGACTTGATCCCTTTTATTATAGGTGGGTTGGTTGGATGGCGTTAGGTCAGAATCCGAGCTGTTAAAGGGCGAACTTCAGCTTTCAAGGGGAGAACCCCGGCTGTCAAAGGCCGAATCGGTTGGGTTTTGGGCCGAACCTTTCCTTCACTGGGCCGAACAAGGAAGAGTTAGGGTAGAATTCCGGGTCATTCGGGGAGAATCCTTTTGAACGATGCTTCCAATCAGGTAAAAACCTAATTGTAAAAAATAACTGCATGCATAGCCGCTTCCATTCATCACAAACTATGGAAAAAGGAGCTTCTGCATGCGTAAGATTTCTGCACTCGTACTCCTCACAGCACTTGTGACGGCTGGATTCAGTCAGCCAGGTCAGCGTCCTACACAGCCTGCCCTGTTTGATCAGCCTGAACCGTCAGAGGAAACCACAATTATAGTTGAACTAGAAGAATCACCGAAAGCATTTGCGAGTCAGATACAGTCGAGGCTCCCGCTTCTTGAAGTAGTCGCAACGTATGACACTATTTTTCAAGGGGTAGCTATCAAGGGAGAGGCAGAAGAACTTGAGAAGCTTGCCCGCCTTGATTCTATTGTCAATCAGTATCCTGTACGGACATACAGCGCAGTAAATAATGGAAAGATTGAATCATTGGCGAAGAAGGATCAGCCGCTTTTAACAACGGAAGTGGTCAGAGAGGAGACTTCCTACACCGGAGAAGGGGTGAAAGTTGGCGTCATTGATACAGGAATCGATTATACTCACCCGGATTTAACGGCAAGCTACCGCGGTGGATTTGACGTTGTCGATTTTGATCAGGACCCAATGGAAACGATGGGAGGTTTTGGGGCGACGATGCACGGAACCCACGTGGCTGGCATCATTGCAGCTAATGGGGATATGAAAGGTGTTGCGCCAGAAGCAGAGCTTTATGCGTATCGAGCGCTTGGTCCTGGAGGGACAGGGTCATCGGTGCAGGTGATTGCTGCCATTGAACAAGCGGTAGAGGATGGGATGGATGTAATTAACCTCTCGCTCGGGAACACGGTAAATGGACCGGACTGGCCGACGACGAAAGCGGTCAATAAAGCGGTGGAACTGGGGACGACCGTTGTGGTTGCGGCGGGTAATGCTGGCCCTGATACGTGGACGGTAGGATCGCCGGGTACGTCCTCAAAGGCGATTACAGTTGGAGCGTCCTCGCTTCCGACAACCCGGCCTGTCCTCACTTTGCCGGGACTCGATCGAAAGATTAATGTCCAATTGATGCAGGGGTCTGTACCCTGGAATTTTTCTAAAAAATATCCGTTAATCGATGGAGGTTCTGGAGAAACGGCTGTACCCCAGGCTACTGGAAAAATTGTCGTGATGGAGCGTGGGGTAGTGCCGTTTACGGAAATGGCACAAATGGCGTATGAGCAGGGTGCTGTTGGTTTGATCATTTACAACAATCAGCCGGGGATGTTTCAAGGGGCGCTAACTGGTGAGGTTCCGATTCCGGTGGCAGCTGTGTCAGGAAAAGATGGAAAGTGGCTGATGGAGCACGGTGTAAAAGGAGATCAGTGGCTTGAGACCACCAAGGTGAAGGTCGACTATGGAATAGCTCCATTCAGCTCACGAGGGCCGGTGACGACGAACTGGATTGTCAAACCAGACATTCTTGCTCCTGGTGTCAATATTATCAGTACAGTACCAGGAGGCTATCAACCGCTGCAAGGGACGAGCATGGCCGCTCCACACGTCGCGGGAGTTGCAGCGCTTATGATTGAAGCTCATCCGGATTGGAGTCCTGCACAGATCAAGCGATCGATGATGACGACGGCTGACTTGTTGACGGAGCAGCCCGGTCAGCCGTACCCGCCCACTGCACAGGGTACGGGGGTCATTGATACCGAAGCGGCTATCCAGCCCGACTTGTGGATTGAACCAGGGGGACTTTACTTTGGCCGGATAGAAGATTCGTTCTTTCGGGAAAAAGTGAAGATTACGGTGCACAATAAAGGGGAGAAGACTCAAACGATTTCTGTTCCACTGCCCGACAGTCCCACAGGGGTAACTTGGTCGATGCCTGAGACGATTGAATTGGCGCCTGGTGAGAAGGCAGAAATCCCTATCGAGCTCAGTGTATCGAAGGCTTTCGTAGGGAAAGGCGTACATCAGGGATACATTACGATGAAAAGTGATAGTCACACGTATCAATTGCCTTATTTATTCATGATGGAGAGGGCGGATTATGAAAAAGTGTCAGGTTTTGAGTTGTACAAAGACTGGCAGACGCAGGGAGATTTGTCCTATCGTTTCTACTTGACGGAAACTGTCGATCAAATCAGTGTTGATTTGTACCGGGCGGGCACGATGCTGCACCGAGGTACATTATTTACACGAGAGGAAACGGAAGCTGGTATGATCGAAGGAGAGATCGATCGCGGTTTGAAAGAAGCCCTGTCCGGCCCATATATCGCAGTCGTCACAGTTACAAAAGACAAACAAACCTACAGCTACCCCTTCCCAGTCTACCTGGAAAACAAAGAATAACAACTAGCGTTCCCATTATATTCCACCTCAGGTCATCCAAAAAATGGATGACCTGAGGTGGAAATAAAAGGATATTTTCCCATGACACAAAAAAACACCTGTGAAAAGGGTGTTTTTTTTGTGTAGGGTATAGTGTTGTTTAAATTGTGACAAGAATGTGATCAAATCGTGTCACATAATTGTTCTTTTGCCCCCAAACTCATTGACATCATATAACCCCTATTGTATTCTTACATAGTGTGGAATGATAAGGTTTTCATCCATGGGATCATTGAATTTTTTGCTATGTGTTTACGGCGAAAATTGTCGCAATGAATCCTTTCACATAGGGCAGATTCATGGGGTGACCATGTTACTGCTTTCTCTGGCTAGCTGGGATCAGATCGCTGGTGGTTCGTGGAAAGGGTAGGGAACAATCTTCCATTGTACCACTATATCTAGTTCGCACTGCCAATGGCTAGAGTACAGGTACATACGAACGATTCATTTTAGTACAAGGGTACACGGGAGACGATGCATTTTGGAATTTCAACACATGATAACCCGTCAGCGAAAATGGATGTTCTACCTTCTAGCTTTACTTGTTCTAGGGTGGGGATTTACACCTTGGCAACCAATTTTCCTCGGGCTTCTATTAGGAAGCATTCTAAGTTTCTTCAACCTCTGGCTGATGCAGAAGAAAATCACCAAGCTTGGTGAGACATCTGCAAAAGGTGAAAAGCCATCCAGAGGCATTGGCACATTAACGCGATTGGCGACCGGCGCTTTAGCCGCAGTCATCGTCCTTCAATTTGAAGAACATTTCCATTTAGTTTCGGTAGTATTGGGCTTAATGACAGCCTACTTTGTCATTTTTATAGATTACCTGTTTAACAAGTCAACAGAATAGCATGATGGAAGAGAGGTGAACAGATTGAATCACGAAGCACCGATGTGGAATGACGCTTTTGGAATCTCATGGCTGGACTTCAACTTATCAAACGTTCTGATGATGGTCATAGCTTCCACAATAGTGTTCATTGTATGTGTAGCAGCGACACGAGGTTTACAACGCAGACCTAAAGGGTTTCAGAACTTCATGGAGTGGCTTATCGATTTTATTAAAGGCATTATAGGTTCTAACATGGATTGGCAAGTAGGGAGAATGTTCCTTCCACTAGGATTAACTCTCTTCACATACATCTTCGTTTCCAATATGTTAGGGGTTGTGACCATGTGGGCACCGCATCATACTCTGTGGTGGAAATCACCAACATCTGACCCAGGGATCACAATGACATTAGCTGTTATGGTAGTGGTACTCACTCACTATTATGGTGTGAAGCTCAAGGGAGCCAAAGAATACGGAAAAGACTTTACCCGTCCGCTTCCGTTCTTATTGCCTTTCAAGATTATTGAGGAGTTTGCGAATACATTGACGCTGGGTCTTCGACTGTATGGAAACATTTACGCAGGGGAGATTTTACTTGGACTTCTAGCAGGAATAGCGTCTACAAGTATCTTAGGATTCCTAGGTGGATTCTTACCATTGCTTGCATGGCAAGCGTTCAGTACATTTATAGGCTTTATCCAAGCATTTATTTTCACAATGTTGACAATGGTTTATATGTCTCACAAGGTGAGTTCTGACCATTAATAAAAAATATCTATTAAAATATATGAGGAGGAATTTAACATGGGTCTGATTGCAGCGGCAATTGCAGTAGGTCTTGCAGCAGTAGGTGCAGGTATTGGTAACGGTTTAATCGTAGGTAGAACAGTAGAGGGGATTGCTCGCCAGCCAGAATTGCGCAGCGTTCTTCAAACAACTATGTTCATTGGTGTTGCACTAGTTGAGGCACTTCCAATCATCGGTGTTGTTATTGCATTTATCGTAATGGGACAATAACTAGGTAACGTTCATAGAGAGATGGCGAAGTACCGTAAGACAGACTTCGCCTTTCCTTTACACCAGCTAAAATGTATATACCCATTATTACCGAAATGAAAACTTGGACTTAAATATCTTTAAGCCCTGGTTTTTGTCATGTATAGCCCATTACGGATTCGTGCTTGAAAGGAGTGAGCAATGTGCAAACTTTTACAGGATTATTCGTCCTAGGTGCCAGTGGCCTGAACGTTGGTGATATGCTCGTTCAGCTGATTCTTTTCCTAGTGTTGCTTGCGCTATTAGGAAAATTCGCCTGGGGACCGTTCATGAACATGATGAAAGAACGTGAAGATTATATTTCAAATGAAATAGATTCTGCTGAAAAGAACCACCAGGAAGCGATCGAAATGCAGCGACAAGCTTCTGAAGAGTTGAAAAAAACGCGTGAAGACGCGCAAAGTATAATTGAAGATGCACGTAAGACAGCTGGAGCACAAGAACGCGATATTATCGAATCTGCTCGTAAAGAAGCAGACCGCCTCAAGATTTCTGCTCGCCAGGAAATTGAGCAAGAGCGTGATAAAGCTGTTCAAACACTTAAAGATCAAGTGGCTTCTATGTCTGTTATGATCGCATCGAAAGTGATTGAAAAAGAACTATCTGAAAAAGATCAAGAAGCACTAATCAATCAATACATTGACGAGGCAGGAGAAGAGCGATGAGTGAAACGATCGTTGCTAAGCGTTATGCCACCGCTCTTTTTCAACTCGGTTCAGAACGATCAAAGTTAGAGACATTTGATACAGAATTACGTGCGATCAAAGAAGTTTTTCGCAGCAATAGAAATATCATTACATTTTTGAAGCACCCGCGTGTGACGGTTGATCAGAAGAAGCAGTTGATCAATGATTCCTTTAAGGATGTATCGAAGGAGATTCTTCATACACTTATGCTGTTAATCGACAGGCATAGAGAAGAGGTTATCCTCCCAGTGGTCGATCACTTCATTTTACAAATGAATGAAGCAAATGGGATCGCAGACGCAACCGTTTATTCTGTGCGTCCACTTTCAGAGCGTGAAATCAAGCGAATCTCTAAGACATTTGCACCAAAAGTCGACAAGCGCTCATTAAACCTTACGAATGTAGTAGAAACCTCTCTGCTTGGCGGTATTCGCCTTCGTGTCGGCAACCGTATTTTTGACGGATCGGTCAGAGGAAAACTAAGTCGTATGGAACGTGAGCTAGTCTCGAAAGTATAAAAGATGATAGGGGTGAAATGGCATGAGCATCAAAGCTGAAGAAATCAGTGCGCTGATTAAGCAGCAAATTGAAAACTACGAATCAGATATTGAAGTTAACGACGTAGGTACAGTTATCGAAGTAGGTGACGGTATCGCACGTGCTCATGGTCTTGACAACGTCATGGCCGGAGAACTCGTTGAATTTTCTAATGGTGTCATGGGATTGGCACAGAACTTGGAAGAAAGTAATGTTGGTCTTGTCATTCTGGGACCATTTACAGATATTAAAGAAGGCGATGAAGTTCGTCGTACGGGACGCATCATGCAAATTCCAGTTGGGGAAGAAATGCTTGGACGCGTCGTAAACCCGCTTGGACAGCCAGTCGATGGCCGTGGACCGATTGAAACAACTTCAACACGTCCGATTGAATCTCCTGCACCAGGAGTAATGGATCGTAAATCAGTTGATGAGCCGCTTCAAACAGGAATCAAGGCGATTGATGCGCTTGTTCCGATCGGCCGTGGTCAGCGTGAGTTAATTATCGGGGACCGTCAAACAGGTAAAACATCTGTTGCAGTTGACTCGATCTTGAACCAGCATGACCAGGATATGATCTGTATTTATGTAGCCATCGGTCAAAAGGAATCAACCGTCCGCGGTACCGTTGAAACACTGCGCCGTCACGGAGCGCTTGATTACACGATCGTTGTTACAGCAAGTGCGTCCCAGCCTGCACCGCTGCTATACTTAGCGCCATATGCAGGGGTAACACTTGGTGAAGAATTCATGTACAACGGTAAAAACGTTCTTGTCGTTTACGATGACCTTTCTAAGCAGGCAGCCGCTTACCGTGAGCTTTCCTTGCTGCTTCGTCGTCCGCCGGGCCGTGAAGCCTTCCCAGGGGATGTATTCTACTTACACTCCCGTCTGCTTGAGCGTGCCGCTAAACTGAGTGATGCGAAAGGCGGCGGTTCTCTAACAGCACTGCCATTCGTTGAAACGCAAGCCGGCGACATCTCAGCTTATATTCCAACAAACGTAATCTCAATTACCGACGGTCAGATCTTCTTGCAGTCCGACCTATTCTTCTCAGGTGTACGTCCAGCCATCAACGCCGGACTTTCTGTATCTCGTGTAGGTGGTTCTGCCCAGATCAAAGCCATGAAGAAGGTAGCCGGTACACTTCGTCTTGACTTAGCGTCCTTCCGTGAGCTGGAGGCCTTTGCTCAATTCGGTTCTGACCTTGATAAATCAACACAAGCTAAGCTTAATCGTGGTGCCCGTACAGTAGAAGTACTGAAGCAGGGACTTCACCAGCCTCTAGCTGTTGAAAAACAAGTTATGATCATTTTTGCTCTGACAAGAGGGCATTTAGACGACATTCCTGTTGAGGATATTACTCGTTTCGAGTCTGAATTCCACACTTGGTTAGATAACAACCGTAAAGAACTGCTTCAAGAAATCCGTCAAACAGGAAAACTGGCTGATGAGGATGACATGAACGGAGCCGTTCAGGAATTTAAAAAGACTTTCGTCGTTTCTAATTAATAGAATCGTAACTAGATAAGCTTACAAAAGCCTCCATGCAGCACCACAAGTTAGCTGCAGCAAAGGGATAACTGAAGTTTCCGGAGAGCTGTTACAGCTTGACACTAGAAAGGGTGGTGAAACAACGTGGCATCCCTTAGAGATATTAAAGGTCGAATTAATTCAACGAAGAAAACAAAGCAAATTACGAAAGCAATGGAGATGGTTTCTGCTTCCAAGCTTAACCGAGCCGAACAAAATGCGCGATCTTTCGTTCCTTATAGTGAAAAAATTCAGGAAGTCGTAACAGGCATTGCTGCCGGCGGAGGTACAATAAAGCACCCCATGCTTGAAGCACGCGAAGTGAAGCGAACAGGATATATAGTCATCACTTCAGACCGAGGCTTAGCTGGAGCCTACAATAGTAGTGTTCTGCGCAAAGTGTACCAGGAGATCAAACAGAATCATACGTCTGCTGACGAGTACACCTTGATTACGCTTGGCCGTGTCGGTCGTGACTTTTTCCGAAAACGTAATATGCCGATTGATAATGAAGTGACCGGAATATCTGATCAGCCTGATTTTGCTGATATTAGCACAATCACATCAGAAACCGTCCAGCTTTATACAGATGGTAAAATTGACCAGTTATATATGTATTACAACCATTATGTCAGTGCGATTACCCAAGAAGTAACAGAGAAAAAAGTACTGCCATTGACAAATTTAGGTGAGCAAGGCAAAGCAGCGGCATCAAGCTCCTATGAGTATGAGCCGAGCCAGGAAGAAATTCTGGAAGTCCTGCTGCCTCAATATGCTGAAAGCTTAATTTATGGTGCATTGCTAGATGGAAAAGCGAGTGAGCACGCTGCCCGAATGACAGCGATGAAGAGTGCAACGGACAATGCCGATGATCTTATTGGCGACCTTTCACTTTCTTACAACCGTGCCCGTCAAGCAGCCATTACCCAGGAGATCACTGAAATTGTCGGCGGTGCCGCCGCCCTCGAATAGAGATCTGTGGATTTTTTGAATAGTAAGTTAGGAGGGAAATCGATGAGTAAAGGACGCGTAACCCAAATTATGGGACCCGTAGTTGACGTAACGTTTGGCGAAGGTCAACTTCCTGAAATTAACAACGCCGTGGTGGTAGAATCAGAAAACGTCGCCCTTACACTAGAAGTTGCCCTTCACTTGGGGGACAACACTGTACGTACTGTTGCCATGTCTTCCACAGAAGGTGTGCAGCGTGGAACACCGGTTACTGATACAGGCGGTCCGATCGCTGTTCCTGTAGGGGATGTGACCCTAGGACGCGTATTCAGCGTATTAGGTGAAAAAATTGACCTCGACGAACCGCTTCCTAGCGATGTTCGCCGTGACCCAATTCACCGTCAGGCGCCAACCTTTGAAAATCTGGCAACTGAAACCGAAATTCTTGAAACTGGAATTAAAGTTGTAGACTTGCTTGCCCCTTACGTAAAAGGTGGTAAAATCGGTTTGTTCGGTGGTGCCGGAGTAGGTAAAACCGTTTTAATCCAGGAGCTCATTAACAACATTGCCCAAGAACACGGTGGTATTTCCGTATTCGCAGGTGTTGGGGAGCGTACACGTGAAGGAAACGACTTGTACTACGAAATGAAAGATTCAGGTGTAATTGCAAAAACAGCCATGGTGTTCGGTCAAATGAACGAACCGCCTGGTGCACGTATGCGTGTTGCCCTGACAGGTCTGACAATGGCTGAATACTTCCGTGATGAGCAAGGACAGGACGTACTGTTCTTCATCGATAACATTTTCCGTTTCACTCAAGGCGGACTTGAAGTATCAGCTTTGCTTGGCCGTATGCCATCAGCCGTTGGTTACCAGCCAACGCTGGCAACAGAGATGGGTCAACTGCAAGAACGTATCACATCAACGGACAAAGGTTCTGTTACATCAATCCAGGCCATTTACGTGCCTGCCGATGACTACACAGACCCAGCGCCAGCGACAACGTTCGCCCACCTTGATGCCACAACGAACCTTGAGCGTAAACTTTCTGAGCAAGGAATCTACCCAGCCGTGGATCCATTAGCTTCGACTTCACGTGCCCTTGACCCTGAAGTTGTAGGGAACGATCATTACGAAGTAGCTCGTGAAGTTCAACAGACTCTGCAGCGTTATAAAGAATTACAAGATATTATTGCGATCCTTGGTATGGATGAACTATCAGATGAAGATAAACTAACAGTGTCACGTGCACGCCGTGTACAATTCTTCCTATCTCAAAACTTCCACGTTGCCGAGCAGTTTACAGGACAGAAGGGTTCATACGTCCCTGTAGCTGAAACGGTAAAAGGATTTAGAGAGATTCTTGATGGCAAGCATGATGATATTCCTGAAGATGCCTTCCGTCTAGTCGGTCGCATTGAAGAAGTCGTCGAAAAAGCTAAACAAATGCAATAAGCATATCATTTTAAAGTGTCATTCAGGCGCTGGGGAATCATTGCCGCGCCTGATGCCCGGGCACTTATGATCTGCCTAAGGAGGAATAGCTATGAAAACACTAACGGTGAGTGTTGTCACTCCTGATGGCCCGATACTAGAAGACGCATATGACATGGTTAGCTGTAAGGCGGAAAGCGGGGAGCTTGGTATTATGCCTGGCCACATTCCAATGGTCGCTCCCTTAACCATCAGCGCTGTTCGTCTCAAAGGGAATGGACAATCAGATCGAATTGCTGTAAGCGGCGGTTTCCTTGAAGTCCGCCCGGATAAAGTAACGATTCTGGCACAATCTGCTGAGAGACCTTCCGACATCGATATCGATCGTGCCCGCAAAGCCAAAGAGCGCGCAGAGCAGCGGATGGCTGAGAAACAATCCGATATTGATATGAGAAGAGCTGAACTGTCACTCAAACGAGCCATTAACCGTTTAGATGTGCACGACAATAACTTCTAAAAAACTGCTTTCATTACGAAAGCAGTTTTTTATTGCAAAAAGACTCATCCTCGACAAGAATGGAGGTTATCGGCAGGTGCGGTTGATTTCGACTTTAGTAAGCATGGTCTAGGAGGAAATTATTCATCTTTTTTGTCATTATTCCCCGGGAAATACTTTCTTCTGTCTGAGGTAATAATCATTTTGACAGATCTTGTTGCGACATTCTTCCATGCTTATGTAAAAGTTCGAACCTCGTCGATTGGACTGCCTTTATATAGGTGTTCACACAATGTTCACAGGGATCATGACGAATAAACCCTAACTTATTGACAAACTATCTATCTCATGTAATTGTTTAATATGTGTGCAAAATCGGTAGATCCGTCAGTGAGGTGTTCGACGAATGGATCAAATTCTACTACAAGATGCACTCCTCAGCATGACCTCTCATATTATCTTCATTATCATCACCTGGAAGGTCCTGCAGGCAGTAAATCTAGATGCGTTTTTTAGAAAAGGACGTATCTTCGAAATCAGAGTCTTAATGATACTGATCACGATTGCCATTGCTACATCAGTTAGTAACTTCTTCTTGGATCTTATCAACTGGTCGAATAGTTTGGTGTATTTATTTTAATGTCAGAACGTGTCATGAAATGTATCGTATGAAACTCACTCTCCCTGTTCACACTTGTAGTATTACGAGGGGGAGGAATTACATATGAAAATTTTATGGGCTGGTTTACTAACCTTAACATTGTTATCAGGTGTTCACCCGCAGGAAACGGCTGGAGAGCAGACGGATATTTCACCGTTACTAGAGTTGGCGGCATTTGCTGAGGGTGAACAGCTTCACGTTACTGAATATAAGGTTGTCCTTAAAGAATCCATCAACACAGACGACGCAGAACAAGTCATCCAGCAAATAAAGGCTTATGTTTCCGAGGGCCAAGTAATAGAAGAAGAAACCAATCTGGCTCGTAAAAAAACTTTTACAAACGGTCAAAAAAGTTCTGATTTTATCGAACATTTTACAGTGATTACCCCAAGAGATGAGACCATTTCTTCAGAATTGGTTTACTCACTTACTACCGGGGGTACACAGACATTAACGACTAAGAAAATCATGCAGCAAATCAACCAGATTCAGAAGCGGTTTTTTTCAGAAAATGTCACTTTATACACTTGTCTTAAAGCTGAAGATGGTGGTATTATTGATGATGTTTTAATCTATCAGAAATTCAAAAAAGCATTCAATATAACAACGATCGAAGCAGCTACCGAACAAAGCTGGACTAGCAGATCCGGCTACACATCAAGGTGGAACCAAGCCATCCCATTACCGAATGGGGCGATGAATGTCCAATTCGCGACGCGAACATTGGGCGGTCGAACAATCGTTACAATTGGCACACCTATCATAACTGCTGAATATTAATAATAATGAATATGGACGCGGAGGAGAATGAACCTTGGAAAAAATCATCGTCCGTGGTGGAAGGCAGCTTAAAGGCACTGTAAGAGCTGAAGGTGCAAAGAATGCCGTACTGCCTGTCATCGCAGCAAGTATAATTGCAAGTGAAGGAAAAAGTGTTTTGCACGACGTCCCTGCTTTAGCGGATGTTTATACTATTAATGAAGTCATTAGACATATGAACGCAGATGTAGATATGAAAGGTCGCACAGTGACTATAGACGCTTCAGATGAACTGACAACCGAAGCTCCGATAGAATATGTTCGCAAAATGAGAGCTTCCGTACTCGTTCTGGGACCACTATTGGCCCGCTATGGCCATGCGAAGGTCGCTCTACCTGGAGGCTGTGCAATCGGTTCACGTCCGCTTGATCAACACCTTAAAGGTTTCGAAGCAATGGGGGCAGAGGTTACCGTTGGAAATGGGTCCATTGAGGCACATGTAAACGGGCGTCTACGAGGAGCTAAGATTTACTTGGACGTACCTAGCGTAGGAGCTACAGAGAATATCATGATGGCTGCTGCACTAGCCGAAGGAAAAACAATTCTTGAGAATTGTGCAAAAGAACCTGAAATCGTTGACCTTGCTAACTTCTTGAACAAAATGGGAGCGCGCATTGTCGGCGCAGGTACAGAGACAATCCGAATTGAGGGAGTCGATAAGCTGTTTGGCGCGACACACACGATTATTCCCGACCGAGTAGAGGCTGGAACCTTTATGGTAGCCGCTGCGATTACGGGAGGAAATGTGCTCGTACAAGGAGCGATGCAGGAACACTTACGTTCAGTTATTTCAAAAATGGAAGAAATGGGTGTGACCATTGAGGAAGAAGATGATGGTCTGCGAGTCATTGGTCCAGAGAAGCTTAAGGCAACGGACATTAAAACGATGCCGCATCCAGGCTTCCCAACAGATATGCAGTCACAAATGATGGCACTGATGGTTAATGCAACAGGAACCAGTGTCATTACCGAAACGGTCTTTGAGAACCGCTTTATGCATGTGGAGGAATTCCGCCGTATGAATGCGAAGATGAAGATCGAAGGCCGTAGTGTCATTGTAGAGGGTCCATCTAAACTACAAGGTGCTGAAGTGCAGGCAACGGACTTAAGAGCCGGAGCTGCTCTGATCTTAGCAGGTCTTGTAGCGGACGGATATACACGTGTAACTGAACTGAAACACTTAGATCGCGGGTATGTGGACTTTACTGAAAAACTTGCCCAGCTCGGTGCTAATATTGAACGTATTAACGAAGAAGAATCCTATATGGAAGAGATTGAGCCAAGCGAATCAATATCGACTTTATAATTTTCTCTTAATCACTTACTCATCAAGCAATTCCCTGTCAAATTTCTGACGTGGGGATTGCTTTTTTAGTTCTATCATCTGACTTACGTGGATACATTTTAGTAGAGGGTCTACTATTGGTTCAGGAGGACGAGATATGAAAAGAAGGAATCGCATTGGCATCATGGTAATAAGCAGTATTTTTTTAGGGATCCTCTTGATCCCCACACTGATTGTGGTGCCATTCACAGGCTCAAACGACACAGCAACAGTCGAAGAAACACAAGCTCCATCCGCTGCAGATGAATCCGTGACAGAGCTGCCAGCCAGTCTATCTCCATTTAGTATTCACGTACTGAGGAGTAAGACGAAAGAAGTCGAAGAAGTTCCTTTAGAAACATACGTATCACGGGTGGTAGCCTCTGAAATGCCGGCAAGCTTCGAACTTGAGGCTCTAAAAGCACAGGCCCTTGCTGCACGAACGTACATCACCCGGCATCTCGCGCAGGGGGAACCTGTATCAGAGAACGCAGATGTGACAGATACCGTCCAGCACCAAGTGTATAAAAGTGATCAGGAGCTTCGTGATTTATGGGGAGAGAATTATAAAGAAAACATAAGTAAAATTAATCGAGCTGTAAAGGAAACAGCTGGAGAAATCATCACTTATAAACAGCAGCCGATTGAAGCAGCATTTTTCTCCACAAGCAACGGTTATACAGAAAATTCCGAGGACTATTGGAAAAATGAGATCCCTTATTTAAAGAGTGTAGCAAGCCCATGGGATAAAGCATCACCGAAGTTTAACGATCAAAAAATTGTTACCGTCAGCGGGTTGGAGTCCTCCTTAGGTGTAGATATCGTGCCGACCCTTTCCAATATGGAACTAACCAAAACTGAAGGTGGCCGTGTCGATCAAATCACGATTGGCAGTGAAACCTTCTCAGGCCGGCAAATTCGTGAGGCCTTTAACTTGCAATCTAGTGATTTTACGATGGAAGTAAAGAATAATCACGTGATCTTCACTACTCAAGGGTACGGTCACGGAGTGGGGATGAGTCAATATGGGGCTAACGGAATGGCCAAGGCTGGTAAGAATTACAAGGAAATCATCCACCATTACTATCAAAACACTGAAATCTCCCCGATGAGCAAGCAGACGGCTGCGATCACGACTGCTAAGCAGACAGTAAATTAAGAGAGCGTTCTTCTTATTTGAGGGCGAGTTTTGCTTGAGGAGTGTCTTGGCGTTAGGGACGAATGTTACCGCGTTAGGTCGGAATGTTCTTGCGTTAGGGAGGAATAGTTTTGAGATAGGTCGTTATAGTTTTGAGACAGGGAGTTATCATGCTTCGCTAGGGCATTATATGGTTTGAAAGGTCCAATAAGTTCAGCAAAGGAGCGGCGTACAGAGAATGCAGCCGCTCCTTTGCTTTCTGAAAAAGGGCCCCACAGGACGCGGGTCAGTTCGAATTTGGTACAGGCCCTATACGACGTAGGGTCGTTCGACATTGGCACATGCCCCACAGGATGTGGGGTAGTTCGGTGTTGGCACAGGACGTGCCAGTTTTAACCGAACTTCCTTGAAGCCGTTCTTATTCGAACTTCCTCTTTCGTGTCTAAACGCCCCTTTCCGCTTTTCTTAACAAAAATTTTCCTCTTCATGTATAGATTCCCTTAAAAGTGATCAGAATGATTTTTGAGGTGATGAACATGAGAGAGGAAGGAAAGAAAAGCGTGACTAAATTAAAGTTTAAACGCTTAATGCGCAAGAAGTGGATCTATCCAGCATTGTATCTTACCGTAGCAGCTTTGGTACTTGTAGGGGTGTTTTGGTTCCAGCAAAGCTCAAGTGACGTAGCCGAACAGATGAAGGATCAAAATCAAACAGGTGTACAAGACGATGTCGACGTACAAGATCAAGAATCCGTTCCCGTTACCGGTCAGGAAGAGAATTTGCAAATGCCTGTTGCCAGCGAGCAGCAAACAACTGTCGTAACAAAGTTCTTTGATTATGATGCATCAAAAGAAGCGCAAGAAAGTGCACTGGTACTTTACAACAATAAGTATTATCAGAGTGAAGGAATCGATTTAGCAAAAGCGAATGGAGAAACTTTTGATGTAACAGCATCTCTATCAGGTACTGTTACTGAGGTGAAAGAGGATCCACTCTATGGAAACGTCGTTCAAATCAGTCATGACGATAAAGTATCAACCGTTTATGCTAGTCTATCTGAAGTGAAGGTAGAAGCAGGTTCTGAAGTGAAACAAGGTGATGTGATTGGACAAGCTGGTCAGAATTCTTTTGGCAAAGCAGATGGTGTCCATGTACACTTTGAAGTAAGAAAAGATGGTGAGCCACTGAACCCGGAGGATTTCTTCGGAAAAGCAGTAAGCAAAATAGAAGCTAAAGAAGAAAAGGCTAGCACTGAAGAAGGCGGAGATGCTTCTGGTGAAGAGGAGCAGTCAACAACTGATCCTGCTGAAAAACAGAATCA
Organism: Halobacillus ihumii; assembly: GCF_902726645.1. NCBI lineage: Bacteria > Bacillati > Bacillota > Bacilli > Caryophanales > Bacillaceae > Halobacillus > Halobacillus ihumii. Next base: position 1,485,470 of record NZ_CACVAO010000001.1, on the reverse strand, counting down.
GCCGTCAGCGAATGTAGAAGATCCAGATACTGAGATCGAGCCGGACCAATCTTCTGATAGTGAAGGTCAAATGCAGCCAGCTCCAGAAGAAGGAGAGACTCCAACTGAAGGGGATGCCCCGACTGAGGGTGAAACTCCAACCGAAGGGGATGCGCCAACTGAAGGCGAAACTCCAACTGAAGAGGGTGGAACTCCTTCAGAAGAAGCACCAACTGGTGAGGAAGAAGAGCCAGCACCAGGAGAAGACAGCTCTTCATCTGCTGCAACTACAAACGCTTAAGCAAAAATGGGGGTTTTTTCAAAACCTCCATTTTTTTATGTCTAACAACGTTCCATTCTGTGTATTCTTTATCATGAAGTTCCGTACAGGCAGCAACAATTCACTCGCCCATGTTTGAAGAAATAAAAAAGGATGCTCCCCCGCCTTTTGACATATCTGAGAAGTTCGAGTAATACAATGAGGATAACCGAGCAGTCGGTAGCATCCAGGGTGCCACAACTAGAGAAATACTTACACCACTGAAGAACGCCCACTAACTCTAAACTTGTCTCGAGAAGCGACCCCTTGGATAGTCAATCACAGGAGGCGAGTGATGTGCATGACTACATCAAAGAACGGACGATCAAGATTGGGGAGTATATTGTCGAAACGAAGAAGACGGTAAGAGTGATTGCGAAAGAATTTGGAGTGTCGAAAAGCACGGTACACAAAGACTTGACTGAGCGTCTGCCCGAAATTAATGCGGATTTAGCCAAACAAGTTAAGCTGATTCTCGATCATCATAAGGATATCAGGCATCTTCGTGGAGGAGAAGCGACACGAATGAAATATCGTACCATTATCGAAGATGCACCTGCAGAACCAACCCACTAGACGTGTATCCAACCTCCCGCCTATATCATCCTTCATGGTTATGGAACTTTTTTCATGAGAAATGCGACGAATTATGTAACTTTGTGATAGAATATAGAATTAGATATGCTTATGTTTAATGAAATTTGGACCGAATAGGTTTTTTAGAAATAGGGAGGAACAACCGAAGATGTTTGCAAGAGATATCGGAATAGACTTAGGAACAGCGAACGTACTTATTCATGTAAAAGGGAAGGGCATTGTGTTAAATGAGCCCTCTGTTGTAGCGATGGACAGAAATACTGGCAAGGTTCTTGAAGTGGGAGAAGAAGCTCGTCGAATGGTGGGACGCACACCAGGAAACATCGAGGCGATTCGCCCATTGAAAGACGGGGTCATCGCTGACTTTGATGTCACAGAAGCGATGCTCAAGCATTTTATTCAAAAAACAAACGTGCGCGGCTTTTTATCCAAGCCTCGGATGTTGATTTGCTGCCCGACCAATATTACGAAAGTCGAGCAAAAAGCAATTAAAGAAGCAGCGGAAAAATCCGGCGGTAAAAAGATTTACCTTGAAGAAGAGCCAAAAGTCGCGGCAATTGGCGCTGGCATGGACATATTCCAGCCGAGCGGGAATATGGTCGTGGACATCGGCGGGGGTACGACAGATGTTGCTGTTATTTCCATGGGGGATATCGTGACCGCTTCCTCCATTAAAATGGCGGGGGACAAATTCGACCAGGACATTTTGAGTTACATTAAGAAACATTACAAGCTGTTAATCGGCGAACGGACTGCTGAAACGATTAAAATAAGTGTGGCGACCGTATTTAAAGGGGCACGCAAGGAAGAAATCGAAATTCGCGGTCGTGATATGATGACTGGACTGCCGCGTACGATCACGGTGAATTCCGAAGAGATCGAGGCCTCCCTCCGCGAATCTGTCCAGACCATCGTACAGGCCGCGAAGCAAGTCCTTGAGCGCACACCGCCAGAACTGTCAGCAGACATTATTGACAGAGGTGTCATCATGACTGGCGGCGGTGCCTTAGTGCATGGCATTGATCAGCTGCTGGCAGAAGAGCTTAAAGTTCCTGTTTTTGTCGCAGAAGATCCTATGGACTGTGTAGCCAAAGGGACAGGAATCATGCTGGAAAACATAGACAAAGTGACTCGTCATAAAATCAGCTAAGGAACTTTTAGTAAGGGAGAGATCGTCTTGTTGAGAGGATTTTATACAGCAGCCTCGGGAATGATGGCAAACCAGCGCATGCAGGAAACATTGTCGAACAACTTGGCCAACGCTTATACACCAGGTTATAAAGCAGATCAGGGAACGATGCGTGCTTTTCCTGAATTATTAATTCAGCAAATGAACCAAACTACCGTTCCGACACGTAATGGAGGACTGACTCTTCCAACCGAGAAATCAATCGGCTCTCTTCATACCGGTGTGTACATGCAGGAAACAGTACCGAAATTCTCTCAGGGCGATTTAAGGGAGACAGGGATCCAAACAGACCTGGCTCTCTTAAATGGCAATTTACCAGACGAGAACGGCTCCCTATTTTTTAATGTGCAGGATGAAGCAGGCAATCTGCGTTATACGAGAAACGGTAATTTCACCGTTGATGGTGAGGGTTTCCTGACGACGACTCAAGGTTATTATGTGCTCGATGATGCCGGCAACCCGATCCAAACGGACGGCATGGAGTTTGACGTTAGGGAAAATGGCACTCTGATCGCAGCAGGTGTCACTGCACAGCTAGGCCTATCCTACAGTCCAGATTCCTTTAGCTTAGAAAAAGTCGGAAGTGGTCTATTCTCGCCTGGAGAAGACGCCGCGCCACTAGCGGATGCACGTGCAGGCGGAGAGGTCAATTTTTCAATAAGACAGGGTTTTCTTGAACGTTCCAATGTAGACCCGGCTCAAGTTATGACAGAAATGATGAATACATACCGTTCCTTTGAATTGAACCAGCGTGTGCTGAAGGCGTATGACCAGAGTCTTCAGAAAACCGTTACCGAGATAGCCAGATTAGGCTAGGCAGGATTTCTTAAACTAGTAGAATGTAAGACTTGAAGTAAAGGAGAATAATGCCTTGATGAATCGAACGATGATGCAGGCCTCCGTAACGATGGGGCAAATTCAACATAAACTTGATATTATCGGCCATAATCTGGCCAACACGAACACGCCGGGTTATAAAAGCAGACAAGCTGATTTCTCTTCGTTATTGTTTCAGCAAATCGATAATCTCGTGACTGAGGGGCAGGAAGAGGCGGCTGATGAGACAGGAGCGCAAAACAGGCTGACGCCTGACGGGATTCGTGTTGGATCAGGTGCAAGGGTTGCCCATACGAATATCGATTTGAGTCAGGGGAATTTGAAAAAAACCGATCGTGCATTGGATGTCGCTTTACTTGAAGACAATCATCTGTTTCAATTGCAAGTAGCGACAGAAAACGGATTTGAAACACAGTACACACGATCTGGGAACTTTTACCTCAGCGCAGCAGGCAATGGACAAGTTCTCCTGGCTAACGCTGATGGACTGCCTGTTTTAGGTGAAGATGGACAACCGATTCAGCTGGCTGACAATATGGAAGGTATGGAAATCCGCGAAGATGGTGCGATTCTCGTGACTCGAAATGGCAATACAGCCGTAGAAGCTCAGCTTGGGATCGTAGAAGCTATCCGTCCTCGTGTGCTTGAATCAGCAGGAAACAATCGCTTCTCTCTCCCTGCAGATGGCGTCCTTGCAGGTGAAGCGATTATCGAGAACGTGGACGGTCAATTACAAAGCGGTACTCTCGAAACTTCTAACGTAGATATTTCAAAACAAATGACAGACATGCTGATGGCCCAGCGTGCCTATCAATTCAATGCACGCTCAATTTCCACGAGCGATCAAATGATGGGACTCATCAGCCAGCTCAGGTCATAAGGTAAGGAGCTAGACAACTATGGCGACAAAAGAAGCAAAACAACAAGAGAAGAAACCATTGCGCAAACAGCACAAAGAAGGAAAGAAAAAGACATCAAGGAAGACACGCCGCCGGATTTTGCCGATATGGCTGCGCCTTGTGATTGTGCTTGTCCTTAGTGTTCTAGCCCTGCTGATCGGACTTGTCGTCGGCTATGGTGTCATCGGTGATGGAAATCCGCTCGATGCGCTGGATTGGTCAACGTGGGAGCGGATTTGGAATCTTGTTATGAAAAAGGAATAGATGGTTGTCCTCATTATTTTATGATGAGACTGCTGTAAATAGAACGCACGAGCTTTCTAGCTCGTGCGTTTTTTTGGTCTCTCTATAAAGATCTCTATTTCACTTCAACAACTTCGTCACTTGTAGGAATCATGGCGTTTTGAAGATGACCGCCAAAGACAACCTTCCACTGTCCATCCTCCTTACAAATGAGGACGTTGCTCGTGGAGCGGAAATGTTCGTATTTCTTTTCAATTTGAGCCATGGCTGCTGAATCAGAAATCTTTCTGACGCCGAGTGCTGTTACTTCTGGGACAGGTCCTTCGGAAATAGCCCTGAGATGTTTATCGAGTTGGGCTTTGTCTGATTGAGATAAAGGCTTCAAATATTTTTTCATGGATTTGACATCGCCAGAGTTGACGGCTTTTGAAAAATCTTCAATGGCCTGCCTGACTTTATCTTCGGTTACTCTGCGGTTCGATTTGTCAGGGAATTCGACGTATCCTGGACCGTACACACCTCTAATGATTTTCCACTGTCCCTCTATTTTGATGACAGGGTTTGTTCCGACTGCGATTAAGTCTTCATAGGTGGAGTGAGTCGAGACAATGGCTGTCGTATCATTCACCATGTTCAAGTCAGTAATTTCTGCATGCTCCAGTGGGTGGGCTTTACAAAATCCAGTATAAAATTCTTTAACATTACTGATCTTTTGAGAGTGTTCAGATGTTTTCATCATTTCCTCAGCATCACAATTTTTCTGAGCATTGAGAAATTGCTCAACAGCGTTTAAGGCCTGTTCTTTGGACGATTCAGCGTGTGCCGTTGAACCGATCCCGAGGCTGACGCTTGCTAACAAAAGGATAAGGGCGATGTTAACGATTAGTTTGTTCATTCGTATGGCCTCCTTCGCGATTTTTTCTTCTTCGTTATTATTTGCCAAGGTTTGATGGTTATTCTTAGAAGAATTTCAGATGATTGGGTTCGGCTGCGGTAGGATGGCCTATAGCGGTTGCCGATTGTTATTGATTGCTGCAAGATTGTTTCCTAACGGTCGGCGATTGTTCCTGTTCTCAGCGTGATTGTCCTGCAACGAACAATGATTGTTCCCGTGCTCGAGAGCATTGTTCCTAACAAGGAATGATTGTCCTCTAACGCAAACGGGCAGAGTTCAGCCGGCTGCAGAAAGGTTTTCTTTTGACCAATTTGTGGAATGAATTTGTTATAGAAGGATTCAGGGAGGGTGCGATTTGTGAAGACAGACGTATTCATTGCTGGCGGTGGAGTAGGCGGACTGGCTCTGGCTGTCAAATTGGCGAGTCGGGGCGTTCATGTCACGGTGGTCGAGCAGCTTGCGAAAAAATCGTCGGCTTATAAAGGGGAGCTGCTGCAGCCGAAGACGCTTGCGATCTTAGATCGGCTTGATGTGCTGGCGGAAACGGAGGCGAGCGGTCATGTGATCGATCAACTGCGGTTTCTTGAAGTGGAGCGGCAAGCGCATGCCCGCCCTCGTGAGATTCAATTAACAGAGCTCAATTATAGCCGGGTGGCCAGCAAGTATGATCATTCGCTCATGGTACCTCATGAAACGACAAAGGATATTTTGCGGGAAAAAGGTACAGCTTATGCTGAGCATTTCCACTACTTAGCTGGCACGCGGTTTCTCGGGTTTGAAAATGGCATGGCTAAAGTGAGACAAAAGAAATCAATTCAATATATCGAAGCGGATGTGTATATCGGGGCAGAGGGTCGCAGTTCTCCTACTCGTGAGGAAATGAATGTGCGTGTGAAGCGACGTGACTACAACCATCATTTTCTCACAGTGACCATCCCGCGCCCCTGCGATTTTACAAAAGGAAAAATGATTACGACTGCGGACCAATTTCTCGGACTTTTCCCGCTTCCTGATCAGCAAGTACGAACGGTTTACCTCATTAAAGCAGGCACGTTCAAGCAATTCAAAGAGCGAGGTCTGTCCTATCTCTACCAGGCATACAGTGAATTAGAGCCGGAGTTATCAGAAGGTGTACGAGCCATTCAGGATTGGAAGGCTGTGCAGCTGATGATCCCGTTTACGTACCACGTGGACTCCTATTACAGAGGCAATCTGGCCTTAATCGGCGATGCGGCTCATACGGTACATCCGATGGCCGGGGAAGGGATGAATCTCGCCATTCAGGACGCTGATGTGCTCGGCGAATTGCTCGCCTGGTGCAAGGAGCAAGGAGAACCATTCCATAAGCATCTGCACTATTATGAAGATGTCCGCAAGCCGCGAGTGGAATTTTTGTTAAACCTCAGTCATCTGTCGGCATTCGTATACTCGGTCCCGTATGAGTGGTGGCGCAGCATTCGCATGCGTGCGATGCAGCGGATGTATGACGATGACGAACTTCACGTCAAGCAAATGTTAAACATATCAGGTCTCGGAAAATGGCCGTTTACGTTGGTTGACCGGGCGATCCAAGGGAGTATCCTTCCCGCCCGCAGGAAAAAGGTGAGCGATCGCAAGCAACAGCAATTTCTGTTCAGTGAAGCGGAGGATTACCCGTGGAGAACATCACAGAAAGGGAAGGTGTGACATGATGAACGAATGGGTTACCGCGATGCAAGCGAGAAAATGGATGAAGAAAAACGAGTCATTTTTACCAGGGTGGCATGCCTATGTAGGGGCAGAACTCGGCCTGTTTGACGATTTCGCCAAAGCGAAAACTATCGCCGACGTTAGCGATGAGACCGGCTATCCATATGACCTGCTCTCATCCTGGGTCCGCGTCGGAGTTGCCGTGAAACATTTGAAGAAACGCCCCAACCATCGCTTCCGAACCTCCAAGAAACGCTGTGCCTCACTGATGGGCGACAACGCCTCCACCGGTGTGAAAGCCCTGTTGAAGGAAGTCATGGAACTCCACATGCCGACACTCCTCAACTATCCGGATTACATGAGAACCAATCAACGCGCCTACTTCGACCATGAACGCCACGGTGAAGTAGTGGCCGAAACATCAGCACTGCTCGAGAACTTTTCGATTAATAAAATAAAAAAGATGATACACGACAGGGAGCTAGACACGATCGTTGATCTGGGCTGCGGCCATGGGGGGTATTTGCGAAAACTAGCCGAGACATACCCAAACGTTCAAATGATCGGTGTTGATCTCAATCAAGACGTCGTGGAGCGTGCCCGCGAGTTAGCAGAGGGCTATCCGAATCTCAGCTTTGAAGTAGCGGATGTGATGGACTGGACCCCGCAAGAAGATGGTGTTGACGTGATTTTGCTGCACAATGTATTTCACTATATTCAACCAAACGTACGTGAGCAGCTGCTGAATCATTTGTACAGTTACCTCAATAAAGACGGTTTGATCTCAGTAGTCACACCAGTAAATGAAACACAGCATGGGGAAGAGTTCTCTTCAGCGTTTAACAGCTTTTTCGTCGCCCATTCGAACTTATTCGCCCTGCCGAATACAGATGAACTCAATGATCTAGCCGAAACGTGCCGCTTCGACCTGTTCGACTTTGACCCGATCATTAAAGAAGGATCTTGGTACACGTTCTGGCTGACTCCGAGCATCCGTGTGAAAGAAATTGGCCGATATCAGGAAGACGGAGGAGCGGGGCAACGGTTTACCAGCAACCGCCAGCTGACTTCTTAGCCTTGGGGAGGTTGTGTGGACGGCAAATGTGCAATTAACTTCATGAGCAAAACACGAGCTATCATTACTTGATCCATAGTACCAGCGATCTTAATCGCGCGGCCGGCCGCTTCTGCGGAACAAGCGAACAACGAGAAAAATAATCGCCGCAATCAACAGCAAATGAATTAACCCGCCAGCGATATCAATGATCACACCAATCAGCCAAAAAGCCAGTAAAATGATAATAATCGTCCAAAGCATGGGGATTCCTCCTTTCACCCTCAAGAAAGTTTTGTCGAAAGTGGTGGATACTATTATAATAGGTATAGTTTGTACTGAAAGGAGTATTCCTATGTTAGATATTCAAGCGATTAAAGAAATCATCCCGCACCGCTATCCATTTTTGCTGATTGATCAGGTGGAAGAAATAGAGGAAGGCAAGCGCGCCGTCGGTTATAAAAACGTCACCGTCAACGAGCCTTTCTTCCAGGGCCATTTTCCCGATTACCCTGTCATGCCTGGTGTGCTTATTACCGAAGCCCTTGCACAGATGGGGGCTGTCGCGATGTTGAAAAAAGAAGACAATCAAGGCAAACTCGCCTTTTTCACTGGAATCGACAAATGCCGCTTCAAGCGTCAAGTCAAACCAGGAGATCGTCTTAAATTGGAAGTTGAAATCGTTCGCCTCAAAGGACCGATGGGCAAAGGGAAAGCTCTCGCTACCGTAGACGGCGAAACCGCTTGTGAAGCGGAAATCATGTTTGCTCTTAAATAATAAATGAGAAACCGTCCTGCTGGGGCGGTTTTTTTATTGGTCCTTGAATGGTTGAGAGGGGTGTGGCTTATCGAGAAGAGATAGTGTCCTAACGCTGAGGGATAGCGACTTATCGAGAGGGGATAGCGTCCTAACACTGAGGGATAGCGATTTAGCGTGAGGGGGTGTGCGCTCTACGCGGGGAATAGCGGCTAACCATGAGAGGATAGCGTCCTAACGCTGAGGGATAGCGACTTATCGAGAGGGGATAGCGTCCTAACGCCGAGGGATAGCGACCTATCGAGGAGGGATAACGCCCTAACTCGATTGGATACTGCCTTAACGCCAGGATGAAGTTTTCACTTGGACAGCGACGCAACGCACAATAAATTCCCCCTATAACTCCACGTTTTACCCTGCGATCCATCGCCAGCCATGCAGCGGCGTATACTCTTTTTCAGTAAAAACCTCCAAATCCATAGAATTTTCTATCAGACAAGCGCCTTTTTTCACTCATAACCCTACAAATACCGCCATTTCTTCTTAACTTTTTCATAGAATACAGCATGACGATAAAAGGAGGTGATAGAATGTTAGGATTCTCTATGATTCAACTAGCGCGCGAGCATAGCGACAAATTCGACAAAGAATTGCGCCACCAATTAATCCATCTGTATAAACCTTTACGTCGTACTCCTTGTTTTCTACACCGATTTATAGAAAATAGACTAAAAAAATCGAAGAAACTTCCTGTTATTATTGAATTCGAACACATGTATTCAGCGTTAAACAAGGTTCATGATGTAGTTGAACTGGATGGGAAATCCAAGATTATGCAGGAGTTTCCGAGCACATCCAGTTGTTCAGCCGAATTGACCGCAAAGACGATCGAGAAACTGATGAACAATGACTGTCAAATTAAGAAAATTTACTATGACCGCGAAGTGAAGGCTTTACTGGATGTAGCCTCCCCGTCGGTTCATGCGCAACAGCTGAACCAAAAAGGCATTACCGGGAAAGGCGTCAACATTGCAATTGTGGATACAGGCGTTTATCCCCACGAGGATTTAACACAGCCGACGAACCGAATTGTAGCCTTTAAAGATTTTGTAAACAACAAACTCGAACCTTATGATGATAATGGACATGGAACCCATTGTGCCGGGGACGCGGCAGGTAACGGTTTTTCTTCAGATTTAAGATACCGTGGAACTGCCCCTGAAGCGGGGATTGTAGGAGTGAAGGTGCTGAACCAAATGGGGTCTGGCTCACTCTCTACAATTGTTTCTGGTGTACAATGGTGTATCGACAACAAAGAGGAGCATAAAATTGATATCATTTCGCTTTCCCTAGGGGCTGCAGCAGATGAATCAGACTGTAATGACCCTCTTGTTCAAATTGTTGATAAAGCATGGGAAAGCGGCATTGTTGTTTGTGTAGCTGCAGGGAACTCCGGACCTGACCAACGAACGGTCGGAACTCCAGGGATCAGTTCGAAGGTGATCACGGTGGGAGCCATGGACGATCAGAATACGATCAATCGTACTGATGAAGATATTGCTCCTTTCTCAAGCCGTGGTCCGGCATGCGGGGAAGTATCGAAGCCAGATGTCCTGGCCCCAGGTGTTAACATTGTTTCGTTACGAGCACCTGGTTCGTTTTTAGATAAAACGTCGAAGTCGAGTCGTGTGGATGACGAATATTTTTCGTTATCAGGAACATCGATGGCGACCCCGATTTGTGCAGGGATTGTTGCCTTGATCCTTCAAGCTCATGCAGAAGAAACACCAGATCAGGTAAAACAGCGGCTGCTTGATACAGCAATCGATAGAGGATTACCAGAATATGTTCAAGGTGCAGGTTATGTAGATGCCGAGAAAGCAGTAGATTCTAGTGACGACGCCTAGATAAAAACCCCGTACTCTCGAACTCTATGTCGCAAAGGGGATGGAGGTGTTGGACAAATATCTTTATCATGGATAACGGATCGCAGCTGAAAGATCCGTTATCATTTTTTTAAAAAAATAAAAGGAGGAGATGAAACCTTGAAGTTATATTTAGATCCGGGACATGGCGGAAGTGATTCAGGTGCCACTGGAAGCGGGTTAATGGAAAAAAATCTTACACTCGATATTGCCTTGAAGATTCGCAGTATATTAAACAGTGAATACCGTAATGTTGATTTAAAGATGAGCCGAACATCGGACATCACGAAGAGCCTGGATCAGCGGACAAATGAAGCGAACGCATGGAATGCCGATTACTATTTGTCGATCCACGTTAATGCCTTTAATGGTTCTGCCAGAGGGTATGAGGATTATATTTATATCGGATTGTCAGATTCGTCCCAAACCGCTCAATATCAGGACATTATGCACGAGGAGATTACGGCCGTCAACGAATTGCCAGACCGAGGTCAGAAGAAAGCCAACTTTCACGTTTTACGTGAATCAGCTATGCCGGCACTGTTAACGGAGAATGGCTTTATTGACAATCCAACCGATGCTGCAAAATTGAAAAGCTCTGCTTATCGTCAAAAGGTGGCTCGCGGCCATGTGAATGGTCTTGCCCGTGTCTTTAATCTTGAAAAAGTAACCCCAAAGACGTTGTATAGAATCATTGCAGGTTCTTTCCAAGAACGTGAAAATGCACAGGATCGCGTCGATTATCTCGATTCCAAGGGAATTCCATCTTTTGTTGATCAGGTAACGATCTCTGATCAGATCTGGTATCGTGTTCAGGCGGGTGCATTTTCAAGCCGAATTAATGCTGAACAACGGCTGGCCAAAGTAAAAGAAGCTGGAATCTCAGATGCTTATATTGATGTAGAAGGTAACGACGGCAGCGGAGGCAATGATGACAGTGAGGAGGAAGTTTCGGGCTACAGCATTTTAGGCCCCGGAATGTTATCCTCACAGCAAATGGATCGTTTCGCTCGAAGTGTAAATCCTGATGCTCCATTATTAGGACATTACTATCAAACTTTGAGCAAAGTCTATGGAATAAGAGGGGATGTGGCTTTCGCGCAAGCCCTTCATGAAACAGACTATTTCCGTTTCACAGGGGTGGTTAATGAAGGACAGAATAACTACGCCGGAATCGGTGCCACAGGCCCTGATAATTCAGGGGCAAGTTTTGATACACCAAAAGAAGGAGTGCTGGCGCATTTGCAGCACTTGTATGCCTATGCCTCCACCAAACCATTGCCAGACGGCTACCCTCTAGTTGACCCGCGTTTTGACCTTGTCACCCGCGGCAGTGCCCCAGACTGGGTCGGTTTAAATGGAAAATGGGCCGTTCCCGGTGATCGATATGGACAATTAATCTTAGGTTTGTATGAGGATATGGTCAAGGTAAGCATTCAACAATTGCAAGAAGTGCTGGAACAGATTAAACCGTCTTAACTGAAGTCAGAAAAATTTTGACACCAAGCCGTCAGGAGCTTTATCGCCCTGGCGGCTTCTATATGATGGGAAGATACTACATACTGCTATGTTGCTAGGATTTGGTATAACTGCCAAATGCCTCGGGCAAACTAGAAGTCGTAAACGAAACCAAAGGAGGAAATGAATATGAAGAATATTGCCCTAAAACTACTCATTGCTTTTCTAGCCATCTCAGTTCTTGGAGCTTGTGCCTCTGAAGAAGAACAGCCAGCAGAAGAAGAAACAGAAGAGAACGGCAATAATGCTACGGAAGAAGGGACGCCCCCTGAGGAAGACGATATGGGTGAAGAACAGCAGCAGAATGATGAAGGTAACAACAATGATAATGGTGGTACAGAAGAAGGCAATAACGATAATGGCGGTACAGACACCGATGATGGAAACCAAGACGGATCGAACGAAGACACGATGGAAAATGGAGAAAACCAGAACAACGAATAATCCATTCACTACAGCCGCTTCTTAAGAGCGGCTATTTTTTTCGCCTTTTTGTAAAAAGACAGCTATGACGACGAGACTGATGCCTCCGAGGGTTAATATAGGGGCGAATTCAGTCCAAAAGTCCAGCAGCAACAAGGAAATTCCAGCAAAGAAACAGCCGAATCCGGTCACAACTAAACGCTTTGCCACTTTAATCACACTCCCTGGTTTGGTGAGGTCCAGGCAGCAATTTCCTCCCTGAGTTCAGCAAAGGAATTTACTGCCTATTCCTCTTTACCCCTTCACATCAATTTGATTCCCGTGAGTAGGATGGGGAACAGCAGGTGGTGACTGCTGCAGCATCTGGATCATTTGATTAGCATCACTTTGCGATGTTTTGATCGCCTTATCCATAACAGCAAGACTTGCCTGCTGTCTCACGTGCGCCTGACTCATCACGATTGAAGCCGCTGCAATATCCATCACATCACACTCCTTTCCTTGCTTATATCGTCCTCTCTATCGAACTTTCAACCCTTCAACTTTTACAATACGTTTACGATTTGTCCGCGAACTTGGCAACACCTCCTCACTTCGGTAAAATAGAAACTACTAGAGGATGCTCGACCTTCTATAGACAAATAAATCCCCCTCATTCTACGGCGTAATTTTTCAAATCAGAAGTTTCCCAAAGGAGTATGTGTGGAATAGGAAAAGGAGAGGTGAAAATCGATGAAATACAGAACAGCCGCAGACATCAAGCAATTTTTATTAGATGATCAAGAAGCAGTCGTAAACAACATTCCTAGAGAAAAAGTCGATGTTTACGATTATCTCAGCCAGGAGTTCGCCGACACGTACGTTCCGGACGACACGATTTATCAATTCGTCTTTCGCCATTTCTTCAAGCTGGACAACCCCAGCCTCACGAAAGAATTCGAATCCGAATACTTTAAGATCATGGAAGAACAGCGCGAACAAGAACGCCCGAATATCGTGCACATAACGAAACGCCTGTACGAGATTAAGAACCATAAAGGCAATCCAACGATGCAATTCCCACTCGCCGCAGCCATGCTGCACGCGATCAACCCGGAATTCCCTTCCTATGACAGCGACATCGCGAAAGCCTTTGACTTCTCATCTACCTATCATTTAGCAGGTTTTGAGAAAAAGATGAAACGCTACATTAAGCAGTATCAACATACGTATCAAACGTACAAGCAGTTGCTCGATGACGAAGCCCTCATGCCGATTTTCCATCACTTTGATGAGAAATTCCCGGATCATGAGCAGCTTGCACAAGTGAAAAAGCTTGACCTCATCATTGCCCAACTCGGCAACACGATGCAATAAGGTACATAACCGCCTGGCTCTACATGAGCCAGGCGGTTTTCTATGCCTCAATTCGATAAAATAATTTAGTATTCTTGGGTAATAGATTATTTCCGGGGAAATAATCTAAAAAACGCGGAAATTTCCCATCGACTCGACACACGATCCTTATCCAGCGGTTTTTCCATTTTTCTGAACAAAATTCATCAATCTGTCACCACTCGACAAGTTGCAATCCCGTTCGCAGTTTAGTAACATTATCCATAATTATGACCACCACACAAGAGAGGAAATCGAACCTATGAAACGTCTTACATACCTTCTCCTCCTGCTGACCATCACAACACTTACCGCCTGCAACGATACAGACAACGACAAAGAAACAGCCGAAACCCGTACAACACCCGTCGAAACCACTGAAATTATTCAAGATAACTTCATTATGGAAAGAAAAATAGTCGGGAGGGCGACGACCGCGGACACCTCTCCCGTCATCTCGAGCGTCCCCGGAGAACTGGTGACATTAAACGTAGCCAAGGGAGACCGCATTGAAGAAGGCGAGACGGTCGGCGTCGTTGATCCTGGCAATAGGGGCAGCCAAGTTGAACTCCAGCAGCTCGCAGTGAAGCAAGCGAAGAAACAGCTGGAAAACGCTCAAATTGCCTACGAACAAGCGGAGGCCGGAGTAGAGAATGCGAAAGAGCAAGTAGAAATCGCTAAGAAGGCGGCCAATGCCAAAGCCACTCAAGGTAACAAAGCTGCTGCGGCTGTCAAACAGCAATATGAACAGGCGCAAGCCCTGGCCGATGAGACGAAGCAGTTAGTTGAAGAAGGCACCGTCCCGGAAGTGCTTTACGAACAAGCGCAAACTCGTGCTGATCAAGCATATGCTCAGTATCAACAGTTGATCGGTGAAAAGGGAGCGTCAAGCAGTTCAGCCGTAGCCAAGGCTGAAGCGCAGGTCGATCAGGCACAGCAGCAGCTTGAACAGGCTCGAATCGGCATTGAGCAAGCCGAACTTCAAGTTGAACAAGCACAAGTACAGCTGAATCAAGCGGAGGAGCAGGGCGCTAATGAAGTGATCACAGCTCCAGCCAGCGGAGAAATTTCGTCATTGAAAGCTGGTGAAGGCGATATGGTCACGAATCAGCAGCCATTCGCGACGATTGTCAGTTTGAACCCAATGACGATCACAGCAGCCGTGACAGCGGAACAGCTTGGGTTATTTGCTGAAGGGGAAGAGCTTCAAGTTCAAATTGATACGTTAGAGGAGCCGGTGACGTCTACGATCAGCTATGTTCCATCGGTTCCTGATGAGACAGGGCTTTATCCTGTTGAAGCAACCGTTGAGAACCCAGATAAAACGATCAAACCGGGTATGATGGCGACGTTCCTTTTACCAGAAACGGTTGTCGAGGATACGTTGATTGTTCCGACTGATGCTGTAGCCGAGGAGGGCGGCCAATCGTACATCTACCAGGTGGTCGACCAGAAAGCGGTACGTGTCGATGTGGAAGTCATTGAATCACAAACTGATCAAACCGCGATTGCAGGTGAAGTCAACATCGAGGCACCTGTCGTGACGAGCGGCCAGCTGACCTTAAGTGATGGCGCCAATGTGACGATCATGAAGGAGGACGCGTAAGTGAAGCTTGTAAACGAATCCGTCAAGCGTCCGGTCGGAGTGATCATGATTGTCGCTGCCATTCTCGGGCTTGGTTTCGTATCACTGCGATCGCTTACGATCGATCTTTTTCCAGATATTGAACTGCCGATCGCTGTGGTATCAACGAGTTACGAAGGTGCAGCCCCGCAAGAAGTTGAAAAATTGGTCAGTCGTCCGATTGAATCTGCAGTCAGCTCGCTTGAAGGGCTTGAAGTCTTGCAATCACGGTCTCAAGCAGGTGCATCACTTGTGATGATGCAGTTTAATACAGGAGTTGATCTTGACAGCACGTTGCTTGAAGTAAGGGAGAAGGTCGATTCCGTAACGAGTGTACTGCCGGAGGGGGCAGGAGAGCCGAGCGTGCTGCGTTTCAATCCCCAGCAGCTGCCGATCATGACGATTGGATTGTCAGGCGATACGCCGGAAAATTTGCAGAAATTGGCCGAGAATCGACTCATTCCCTTATTTGAACGCCAGGAAGGAGTGGCCTCCGTCACAGTTGAAGGCGGGCGAACGCGTGAAGTTCAAGTGCTGATCGACCGCGCCCAAATGGCGCAATACGGACTCAATGCGCAGACGATTATTCAAGCGTTAAATTCCTCGAATCAGTCCGCTTCTGCCAGCAACATTCAAAAAGGGCAGAAGGATCTGCAAATTCGGATCAGTGGGGAGTACGAAAGCATTGAGGATGTGCGCGAGACGATTATCCAAACACCAGATGGCGCCAGCCTCACCCTTGATCAAATCGCTGATGTCGAGGAGAATTTTGCTACGTCGAATACGATTTCTGAGGTGAATGGCACGCCGGCCGTTGTGTTATCATTTTTGAAAAAAACCGATAGTAATACAGTCGAAACCGCGGATCAGATTCATGCAGCCATGGAAGAAGCGAAGAGTGAGCTGCCGGAAGATGTCGAACTGGAAGTCGTGCTCGACACGAGTGAATTTGTCAAAACTTCGATCAATAGTGTAGTAAAAAATATTATCATCGGCGGGATTATCTCTGTATTCATCTTGCTGTTGTTTTTGAAAAGTATCCGTGCGACGCTCGTTATCGGGATTTCGATTCCGATCGCAATTATTTCAACGTTCACTTTGATGTATTTCACAGGTGAAACGCTCAATGTTCTGACGATGGGCGGACTGGCGCTCGGAATTGGTATGATGGTCGACAGCTCGATCGTGATTTTAGAGAGCATTTATAGTTATCGGCAGCGTGGATACTCGATGGCTGAAGCTTCGAAACTGGGTGCTTCTGAACTGGCTCCCGCTGTCATCGCCTCCGCAACGACGACACTCGTTGTATTTTTGCCGATTATTTTTGTGGAAGGGATCGCCTCGGAGCTGTTCACGCCCTTAGCGTTAACGGTGTCGTTTGCACTGATCGCCTCGCTTGCCGTATCGGTTACGCTCGTACCAATGCTGTCATCGAAGCTGTTAACGAAGACAATTGCATCAAGCGGCCGCCGCTATTGGTTCGACCGATTTTTAGAAAAGGTAAACGATGCGTATCGCAGCTTGTTACGAAAAGTGTTGAAGTATAGAAAAACAACGGTGCTTGCGACCGTGATCAGTGTGGCGATTGGAGTCGCGCTGATCCCGTTGATCGGCACGGAATTTATTCCGCCCTCTGACCAAGGACAAGTGCAAGTTAGTGTTAACATGCCTGAGGGGACAGGAATAGAAACCACTCAAGAGTTTACCAACCAGGTGGACGATCGTCTCAAGGAATTTAGTGACGTCATAGACGTGAGCTATCTGACGATTGGCGGCGGAGGCATCGGCGGTGGAGTGGGCAACAGTTCTTCTGACTTTGCCTCCTACACGATACAGCTTGTTGATCCGGGAGAACGCGAGCAGACCACAAAGGCTGTCACGGAAGACATTAACGAAGCTTTACAAGGTATAGCGGGGGCCGATATAGCGGTCAGTGAAATGGAAGCCGGACTTGGCACAGGTGCGCCGTTGCAGATCCAGCTGAATGGCCCCGAATACGAAGTGCTCGATCAGTTGTCTCGTCAGGTTGTCTATTTAATGGAAGATGTGGAGGGGATCAGTGAACCGACCTCTTCTACAGATGAAGGACGTCCAGAAATGCAAATCGATGTGAATGCCCAGAAGGCGGCTCAGTATGGCTTAAGTGATCAGCAAGTCATCAACCAGATTCAGCTCGCCTTTAGCGGACAAATCGCCACCCGATATCGTGAGGGCGGCAACGAAATTGATGTTCGATTGATTTTGCCAAAAGAAGAACGCCAAACGATTGCTGATTTAGAAGGGATGTCGGTACAGACACCGACCGGAGCAATTATCCCCTTGGCAACGATTGCCGACTTGCAGCAAGTTCAAGGCCCTGTTTCTTTATTGCGGGAAGGGCAGCAGCCGCAGGTAAACGTGGAAGCGGACGTCGTGGGCCGTGACCTCGGCAGTACGACTGAAGCGGTTCGCGCGCAGCTCGACAGCTTGAATTTTCCGGAAGGCTACTCATATTCGATTGGCGGACAAGCGGAAGACATGCGCGATGCCTTTGGTGATCTGGCGCTTGCGCTCGTGTTTTCCATCTTTCTCGTGTATGCCGTAATGGCGGTCCAGTTTGAGAATTTCCTATTCCCGTTGATTATTATGTTCTCGCTGCCCGCGACGATCGTAGGGGTGTCGGGAGGGTTATTTATCACCGGCTTGCCATTCAGTCTGCCAGCGTTTGTCGGAATTATCATGCTCGCGGGGATTGTCGTCAACAATGCGATTGTGCTCGTTGATTACATTAATATATTGCGAAGAAATTCATATGATCGCAGGGAAGCGATTTTAGAAGCGGGACCAAACCGTCTGCGACCAATTTTGATGACCACGCTTACGACCGTGTTAGGCATGCTGCCGCTTGCGCTCGGCATCGGGCAAGGCGCTGAAGCACAGCAGCCGCTTGCTGTAACGATCATCTTTGGGCTGACCGTTTCAAGCTTCTTCACGCTTATCCTGATCCCCGTCGTCTACACCTACTTTGACGACCTATCCAATAAAATCACCGGCTACTTCAAAAAACAAGAAGACTAGTTGGTTATATGTAAAAAAGTTACCACCTCAGGTCATCCATTTTCTGGATGACCTGAGGTGGTATTTATTGGGATTGGATTATTTGTTGCTTTTGACTAATTTATCGCGGTCTACTGAGCCGGGGGGCTGCTCCATCCATCCGTTATCAATCATTATATTTGAACCATCTTCTGCGTAAAGCGCGGTGTCTGCCATTAGGCGTGTGTAGGCTAATCCGAGGTCCCGCCTTGGGCTTGATGATACAGAGAATCCATATTGAGCGACGCCGGAAGCGGTAAAGGTGGTCGCATGGTACATCATCATTTTGTCTGAGAAAGGAGCGATCGTCGAAGGCGTCACTTCTGATGTCAGAAGGTTCGTCCCTTGTGGTAAATCTTCCTCTAATAGGATAGACCTGAACGTTTCGAAATGCTTTTTCGTCATTTTTCGTCCCCGCTCAAAGTACTTCTTAACCTCGCTCTTTTTAGCGGTCTGAGCAAAACCGGTCACGAGAGCTTCTCCTAAAGCTGTTCGCTTGGCATTGTAAATAAGATCTGAAATCTCAATTCCTAAAAGAGGGCGTCTATCAAACCATCCCGATAAAAAATCCTGCCTCTTAATGAAGTCAATGGAATTTGGGGTAGGTAAATTTGGGGGAAAGATAAAAATTCCTTTTTTGATGGCTAACTTTTTCGCTCTTTTAAAAAGTTCTTGTGTTTCATTTAAACACGTTGAATAGAAAGCCATTACATCTTCCCGTGTGGTGGTCGATAAAGCCAACCCGTAAGCAGGTAAAGCGAATTTGGACATATCGATCATATAATACAGGCAGAGATGGTCTGAGTATAATTTTGGGGCATCAAAGTTCACATCTTTTTCGGTGAAACCGGCAGGAATGGGGTACTTCTCCTTTTTTAAAAGCTTCGTAACTTTCGTTATATGTTCGTTGGAAAGGCGAATCGCGTATTCGAGAACGGAACGGATTTCCCGATCCTCTGTATGTTTCGCAAGGTAAGAAATCATATGGGTCGACATCGAATCATTTTGATACGATATCCAGAGGTTCGCGATTTCAGGTGCCGTCAGCTGTGATTGACTTGTCATAAGAATTCCAGCTCCTCTAGAAGAGTATATCCATTATTTTGAGTTCGTTTACTATGAATATACATCCTGGGCCAAAAGCTTCGCGAATAAGAGGCTGCAGCTGTTAAACTGGATATAATTACCGCATTTTACCACCTCAGGTCATCCAGATTCTGGATGACCTGAGGTGGTAATTTATTGGGGAATTTTCGTTTAAATGCCGATTAGGTTGATGAGGTAGCCGCCGATTATGCCTAGGATGACGATGAGCCAGGCTGGGACTTTCCAGATGTTCAGCAAGGCGAATAGGACGACACCGAGGGCGAAGTCGGATGCCTCGAAGATCGAACTTTTGATTACAGGGTCATAGAACGCCGCTAATAAAATCCCTACTACACTGGCATTCACACCCATGAGAATTCCCTGGAAGGAAGAGCGTTTTCGCAATTCGTTCAGAAACGGTAAGGCTGCGATAACGAGTAGAAACGATGGCAAAAATATTCCGATCGTAGCTACGATAGCGCCGCCGATTCCTTCCATCATCGTTCCTAAATAACTGGAAAACGTAAATAGTGGTCCAGGTACAGCTTGTGCCATGCCGTAGCCAGCTAAAAATTCTTCAGGTGACATCCAACCTGTTGGCACAACTTCCCGCTCAAGCATCGGCAAGACTACATGACCGCCGCCAAACACCAATGACCCTACTCTGAAGAAGATATCAAAAATACTTAGCAATGGGTTGTCAGTCAGTTTTGTCATGATGGGGAGGGCGACGAGACCAAAGACGAGAATTCCTAGCGAAATCACGCCTGTTTTTTTAGAAATGTTAACAGAGAAAGGCTTGACGTTGGACTCAGCTTTATCTTTAAAAAGGGTTAAACCGAGCACTCCTGCCGCTACAATGATGAGAATCTGCATCCATGCGGAAGGATAAAGCAGCATAACAAAGGCCGCTGCAATGGCGATAGCAAGCCGCGTTTTATCCGGGGTTAGTTTTTTCCCTAAGCCGATTAACGCGTGCAGTACAATGGCCGCCGCTACGATCTTCAAACTATGAATGAATCCTGCATCTCCTAATGTGAAGGTCTGATAGAGCATGGCAAATACGACGAGCACAATAACGGAAGGAAGGGTGAAACCAATCCACGACACGATTCCTCCCAATATTCCTCCACGCAGCATCCCTATTGAAATCCCGACCTGACTGCTTGCTGGCCCAGGCAGGAACTGGCATAGGGCAATGATATCTGAGTACGTTTTATCATCCAGCCATTTTCGACGGTCGATATACTCATCTTTAAAGTAAGCCAAATGGGCAACAGGGCCGCCAAACGAGGTAAACCCTAATTTTGTGGAAGCCAATAGAATCTCTAATAAGATGTGAAACGTACTTTTATTGGTTGATTGTTTATCCATATCCTCACCTCGGTTTATCTACTTAATTTCCTTGAAAAGTTCATATGCCTTTTCGCGTGCTTCCTGAAGCACAGTGTCGCCCTTTTCAGTGATTCGGTAATATTTTCTGATTTTCCCGTTTACATTCACTTCTTCTTTGTTCAGCAGTTGATCGACTTCCATATTGTGCAGGATCGGATACAGCGTGCCGGCGCTCATTTCGTAGCCATGTTCACGCAGTTCCTCGAGCATCCATGACCCGTAAATCGCTTCTTCTTTGGCATGGTGCAAAATGTGAATGTGAATAAATCCGAGAAATAGCTTGCGCAATACTTTGTTATCCAACTAATCACTCCTTTTATAGATAATATCGAATACCAATATCGAATTTCGATTATGATTGTATAATTTAATTCAGGAAAAAGCAAGCCCTTAAATTGCTTTGCTTGAATTGGATGATTCTGGATGACCTGAGGTGGGGGATATTTCCATTATAAGTATCTCGAGAATATTCCGGTCATTAGGTGAAACAATAAGCTATCTAATTGTGGGTTTAGAAGCGGAGGTTTATTTATGGAAAACGGGAAGGATAATGTTCGTTTAAATGCTTCAGAATTGGCTAATTTATGGACACAATACCAAAGTGACAGCATGTCCATTCAAGTTATAAGTTATTTTATTGAAAAGACAGAAGATCAAGAGATACGAAAAATTTTAGAATTTGCTGTAGGATTATCAAAGTCACATGTTGAAAAAATTACGGAATTTTTTAATGCAGCTGTTTTTCCTGTTCCACAGGGGTTTACAAAGAAAGATGTAAACTACAGTGCCCCTTCGTTATTTTCAGATGATCTAACTTTATATTATATGTACATTATGACATTGCACGGCTTAACGGGTTACGCCGCGGCAACAGGTACGTCTGTCCGCGGCGATCAAAGGAGCTTTTTTATTCAATGTAATGAGGAAACGATGGAACTATACGATAAAATCGTCGAACTTATGGTGCAAAAGGGGATTCTCAGCAGACCTCCCAGCCTTAACGCGCCAGAGCAGATTGATTTTGTGAGAAACCAAAATTATTTAAGCGGATGGATCGGCAAACAACGGCCTCTTAATGCTATAGAGATCGATGGCCTCTTTTTTAATGCGCAAAAATTAATGGTTAAAATCGTGTTGGAAGTTGGATTCAGTCAAGTCACCCCGTCAAAAGAACTTCGCAAGTATTTACAAAAAGGAAAAACACTCTGTCAAAAACAAGTGAAAATTCTTGATTCGATCTTGTCTAAAGAGAATTTGCCTACACCAAGGGAGTGGAAATCTGAAGTCACCAATTCCACGACTCCTCCTTTTTCGGATAAATTGATGTTATTTCATGTGGTTACACTGGTTTCGACAGCTGCCGGATTTTACGGAGCTGCGCTATCCGTTGTGCAAAGGAGAGATTTGGCGGTACAGTACGCACGTCTCATTGGACAAATTGGATTGTATGCTGAAGATGGTACCAATATTTTGATCAAGAACGGGTGGTTAGAGCAGCCTCCGTTGGCAGCAGACCGGGTTAACTTAACTAATCAAAAATAAAGTAATTGGAATAAACCCCCACCTCAGGTCATCCAGATTCTGGATGACCTGAGGTGGGGGTTATTGGTTTTATTTCCTTATTAAGTAAAGAAGAATAGTCTGATGGCCATTATGAGCACGGCGACGATTAAAATTCGCTGTATCCATTTCTCTCCTCGTTTCACAGCAAATCGGCTGCCGAGAAAAGCACCGATACTTGTACCGAGGGCCAATGTTAATCCGTATCCCCAGTGTATTTGGTCGTTGATAATAAAGATGACTAATGCGGAAACCGTGTAGACCGCGACGATGAATGCTTTTAAGCTATTAATTTTCACAAGGGAAAGTCCGGACATCAATGTCAGGGCTGCAATGATGATGAACCCGACGCCTGCTTGAATGAATCCGCCGTAGACACCGACGAGAAAGAACGCCAGGATGAGACCGATTTTTTTGGCAACAGTGTCTTGCTCCGATGTTTGGGATAGTCGCTTATGCGGCTTCCAAACGATGATGGCTAAGACGAGCAGCATCACGACGGATAAGATGCGGTTAAAGAGTTCGTCGGGAAGGGAGATGGCGAATCTTGCTCCGACGATCGAACCCAAGAAGGCCGGGATCGCCAGCCGCAATCCCAGCTTCCAATCAAAGTATCCGCTTTTTCGAAAAGAGGTGATGGCGACAAGGTTTTGCGCCATGAGGGCGATCCGGTTGGTTCCGTTTGCTACGGAGGACGGAAGCCCGAAGAAGATCAACAGCGGCAGCGTCAGTAGTGAGCCGCCGCCCGCCATGACGTTGATGAATCCTACCGCAATGCCTGCTGCTAGTATCGCTATGAATGAGAGAATCGACATTTGTTTCATCCTTTGTCCTGTAACTGTGTTGGTTATTGGTAGATTATACGATATTTAGCCGTTTTATGACAGGATTCGAACTGCTTTGGATCGTATAAACTTTGGTAATTCCCTTAATTTGGATGACCTGAGGTGGAAATTTACTGGATGACCTGAGGTGGAAGTTGTTTCCACTTTATTGTTCTGCAGCGGTGGGGGATTGTTCTTTTGTGGTCAGTGATTGTTTCTGTTCTCAGCAGGATTGTTCTCTAACTAAAAAGATTGTCCTCTAACGCTGGAAGATTGTTCCCTAACCTGTTTTCAGTGCAAGATCTCCTTCCTTTAGTGTTTAAATAACACCCCGCCACGACAGCTTTTTTCAAAAAATCCGCAAATAACCTAAAAAAATTCATAGAAAAAGTGATCCAGTTGTAATCCGCTCCCGATAGCTTAGTAAGAAAAACAGGACAGACAATACTTGAAGGAGAGTGACTCACTTGAAAACATTGAAAAAAGCAGTCGTAATGTTTATGGCAATCATGCTATTAATCCCATCTCTGGCGATGGCGCATGAAGGGGAAACACATGATAAACCGACATCAAAGACACCAGCCGCTGATTTGCGTGCAGGACTGGATCAATTACTATCTGAACACTTTGTATTAGCGACAACCGCTATGATTAAGGATTACAATGATGCCGAAGATGCTGATGAAGTTTATAAAAAACTTGATCAGAACGCAAAGGATATGACTCCGGTGATTGCTTCGGTTTATGGGGAAGAAGCAGCCGCAAAGTTTGAAGACATTTTTCTTGGACATAACGATTACACACCTGATTTTGTTGAAGCAAAAGTGAACAATGACAAGGAAGCTCGTCAGGCAGCTGAAGCTGAAGTTGATGAATTCGTAAAGCAATTCAGTTCATTCCTTGCTAAAGCAACAGAAGGTAACCTTCCTCAAGAAAAAGCAGCAAAAGTGTTAGCAGCACACGAACAAGATGTGATTAACGTATTTGATTATTATGTAGCTGGAGAATACAAAAAAGCATATGAGGCGTTCCGTGAAGGGTTCGACCGTATGTTTACGATCAGTAAAGCTCTATCAAGCGCAATTGTTACACAAATGCCTGAAAAATTTGAAGGAACAAAAGCAGTAACACCAGCCGCTGACTTGCGTTCTCAATTGAACAGTCTGGCTGCCGAGCACTTCGCTCTAGCCATTCTTGGAATGCAAAAAGGCTATAATCAGGCAGAAGATTATGATTTTGTAACATGGGCAGAAAACATGAATACGCATGATTTCACGAAAGCTATTGAATCTATTTATGGTGCGGAAGCGGCCTCACAGTTCCAGAAAATCTGGCAGAAAAACCACATCCAAGCACAAGGGCAACTTGTAACTGCAACACTTGAAAATGATGAAGAAGCACGTATGGCAGCGGAGCAAAGCCTGCAGACGTTTGCAGAAACGCTAGGTGAGTTCCTAGGTAAAGCAACGGGCGGAAACTTGCCAGCTGATGCTGCAACGAATGCACTTTGGGCACATGAAGAAGATGTTATCCAAACATTTGATCACTATGTAGCTGGCGATTACCAAGCAACATATGAGTCTTTCCGCGATGGATATGGCTTCATGTTTGGCGTAGGTGAAAAACTAAGTGACGCGATTGTCAAACAAATGCCTGATAAATTCTCAGCTGAGCAAATGCCATCTGACATGCCGAAGACCGGAATGGGCGGTACAGCCACAAACAGTCTTTGGACATGGGCAGCATTTGGAGCCCTTGTCTTGATCTCAGGCGGCTTCATGATTAGAAAAAAAGCACAGCAATAAACAAGTAGCATTACAAAGCTCCTCAGGGGGTCCAGCCTTTGGGGAGCCTAAAGGACACCCGCATTTACCTCATCTTCGGATCAAGGTGAATGCGACTGTCCTCACTAAATTTTGATACAACAACGGCGAGTTCCTTAAAACCCTCTCAAGGTCATATGCAAAGGATACGCGCCGGAACATGATAAGCTAGAGGGGAGGGGCAACCCTCTCCTCTTTTCATAAAAAAATGCGCAACGTGATGATAAATACATTTCAAAAAAGGTGATGGGTATGAAGTGGAGAACGTATTTTACCATTGTAGGCTTAGGGGCCCTGCTGCTGGCGGGGTATAATTCAAACGTATGGGCGAACTTTACCTCCCCCTATGATCCGACAGCTGAAACAACAACCTCTGAAAATAAAAAACAGGAAGCCTCTGATCTCTCCCTGGAATCTGAAGAGTTTACGCTCGTTGATCAATCAGGCGACGTCAAAGAAGTTGATTTTGAAACGGATAAACCAGACACGAGCAGCGGTATCGTTCCAACTAACTTGAAGATTCCTAGTCTCGACATTGATGCGCCTGTATCCAAAGTAGGCATCCTCGACAGCGGACAAATGGGCGTGCCGAAAGATGACAAGACAGTCGGATGGTTCGAGCCGGGCACGAAGCCAGGCAACACCGGGAACGCTGTCATGGCCGGGCACGTCGATAACCAATCCGGGCCAGCCGTCTTTTTCTATCTGGATGATTTACAAAAAGGTGATGAGGTCATTGTCACGAATGAAGAAGGAAAAGAGCTGACGTTTGTCGTACAAAAACTCGAAAGCTATCCCCGTAATGACGCACCAATTGAGAAAGTTTTCGGGAAAACCGATAAAAAAAGGCTCAACCTGATTACGTGCACAGGAAACTTCAACTATGACAAAGGTACCCATGAAGAGCGTTTGGTAGTGTACACAGAACTGAAGTCTTCCTTGGATAACGACAAAGAGCAGTCCAAAGAAGACGCCGATTACGAGATTAAAGCCCCTACCCATGTGGAAGTGAACGGAACTTTCGTAACATGGCATGCAGTCCGTGTCGATGGGGTGGCAGGCTATCGTGTGTATCGCAGTGAAGATGGCGAGAACTTCAAAAAAGTAGCCAGCATCTCCGAACACGAACGCAAAACGTACACCGATCCTGAAGCATCAAAATACACGTATTACGTGACAACCGTTTACCTGGACGGAACCGAATCAGAACCTTCTAAACACGCCAAAGCCGAATAAAACCACCTCCCACCATACCTGAACCAATTACCATTAATAACCACCTCAGGTCATCCAGAATCTGGATGACCTGAGGTGGTTTTCTTTTGCTGATTTTCCTTTTTTTGTTTGATTGGGATTTGATTGAGATAGTAAAACTCCATCCCCATATTCTTTCTCATTACTCTACCGAAACCTAATTTTGATAAGGTCTGGCTTATTGTCCACTCCAAATAGCTCTCCCTACATACTGTAGTTAAAAAGGGGGTGAAATAATGAGTTACGGAAATGGATTTGGTGGAGGATTTGCATTGCTTGTAGTCCTTTTCATTCTACTAATTATCGTTGGAGCGAGTGCCTTCGGCGGCGGTTACGGTGGTTTTTAATTTGAATGGAAAATGGGTCAGGGTCGATTCTCCCCCCAGCAATCGGTTTACTGACTTTAAAAGCTGACGAGAGACTCTCGTTAGCTTTTTTAATAAGCCCAAAAACCCGTATGACAGAAGGGAGGGTGTAGACTCTTCACTTTCTGCCGGTCATTAGTAGATTGACCGATTTGGACTTTTTTGGTGTACTTATAGAAACTCGAATGATTTTTACAGGCAGTATTACAGTTAGATTAGCCATCTTAGAAATAACTCATTCAGTACATAGTATAGGAGGTCCCATGAACAATTACTTTGACTTACAAGGAAAAACAGCCTTAGTAACCGGGGGCAATAAAGGTGTAGGGAAAGCCGTATCTTTAGGTCTGGCCGAAGCAGGAGCAGACATCTTAATTGTCAGCCGCTCCGGAGCTCCCGACGAACTCATCAAGGAAATTGAAGGAAAAGGAAGACGCTGTGAAGTGATTCGACACGATCTATCTCAAGTCGATCAGATTAATGAATTAGTCTCTAAATCGCTCGACCTGTATGGAAAAATTGACATCTTAGTTAATAATGCAGGGGTCCAGAGAAGAGCCGATTCCGTTGATTTCAGCCAGGAAGATTGGGATTTTGTTCAAGACGTCAACGCGAAGGCTGTTTTTTTCCTGTGCCAGGCATTTGGCAGGAAGATGTTAGAACATGGCTATGGGAAGATTATTAATCTATCTTCACTTCTGTCATTTCAGGGCGGTTTAAGAGTGCCTGCCTACGCAGCCAGTAAAGGGGCTGTGGCTATGTTTACGAAATCTCTTTCCAATGAATGGGCGAGCAAAGGCGTTAACGTGAATGCCGTGGCGCCAGGCTACATTGCTACAGAAATGAACGAGGCCCTCATTGCAGATGAACAACGAAGTAAAGAAATTTTAGATCGAATCCCTGCTGGACGATGGGGAAATCCCGAAGATTTAGCGGGGGCCGTAGTCTTTTTAGCAACAAGAGCAGCAGACTATATCCATGGAGAAGTACTCGTCGTAGATGGAGGCTGGATGGGAAGATAATAACGGCCAGCAGCAATCATTTACATTATTAACCACCTCAGGTCATCCAGATTCTGGATGACCTGAGGTGGTTTTTTTATTCCATATCTGTACGGGAACCTATTTTTGGTATGGGGTGGCTTATGGTCCACTCATTATTGATCTCTCATCATAGTGTAGTTAAAAAGGGGGTGAGATAATGAGTTACGGATATGGTGGAGGATTTGCATTGCTTGTAGTCCTTTTCATTCTACTAATCATCGTTGGAGCTAGTGCCTTCGGTGGTGGGTACGGTGGTTTTTAATTTGAATGGATTCATGAGTCAGGATCGATTCTCCCCCAGAGTCTGATTCCTGAATTTTAGAAAGGCTGACGATAAATTCGTCAGCTTTTTCAACGTTGTAGGAGGTTCATTGAAAGAGTTGCTGCGTTAGAAGAAAATTACAAAAACTTTACAAATTGGGAAAAAGTAATTATGCTATTAGAGGATTTTT
Organism: Halobacillus ihumii; assembly: GCF_902726645.1. Lineage (NCBI taxonomy): Bacteria > Bacillati > Bacillota > Bacilli > Caryophanales > Bacillaceae > Halobacillus > Halobacillus ihumii. The sequence continues at coordinate 1,457,271 of NZ_CACVAO010000001.1, read as the reverse complement.
ACATACGTATGTACGAGTAATATCTCCAAAAGGTACCGATATAGGGTAAATAGTATGAAGTCTCTAATGAGCATTAGGGTCTGCATTGCTTTTGATCAGATTATTAGCGGGTTATAGTAGGGAATTCTGCGATGGAGTTTGTAGGGCGAATTCTATAATTCGACAGATGTCGAAAAGAAAGAAGCCTATTTGAGGGAAAACGTGCATAAGAATGTTCGTGATCTATTTTTACCAAATAAGCTGACTGACATTACTTATTTGCAGAAAGCGTCTGCTAAGGGCGAAAATGCGTTCGATGTTGGAGCACAGAGAAGGAGCAAAGAGCTAAATTATGAATACGATGAGGAAGTGGAAGGGGGAAAATAGGTGAATAAAACAGGTATATTCGTGTTAGGGTTAATCGGCTCGATATTGGGGATGATCGGATCCGTTATGTGGTTCTTCTTTGGAACCTATTTTTTTGCGGGAATGGTGGATGCGGATCAGCCGTATTATGCCCCGTTGACTGATGAGGCCTTGGGGATAGGGCTAATTGTTTCAATCACACAGGGCGTTCTTACGATAGCTATCTTTATTATCACCCTTGTGAAGTCAACGCCTGGCAGTTTGGATGGAGGGGTGAAAAATAGCGGCGTATGGTTGTTAGTCTTAGGGATTATAGGAGCAATTATTAATCTATTTCATTTAATCCCTTGTGTATTGATTATTATTGCAGGATCGATAGCGTTAATAAACGCATCGAAAGAGAAAGAACAGGTTGTGGAACAACGGGAGGGAAATTCATATGATGGCAGCTAAAGTATTAAAACTTATTTCAGGTGGATTGGAAGCGTTATTAGGAATTCCAATCATTGGGGGAAGTATCATCCTCGGACTGGCGTGGACACCGCTGGCTGTGATGTTGTTATTACACATTGCTACGTTAATTGTTAGTGTTAAGAATGATGTTAAGATCCACGGACCGATACTAGGGATTGTTACATCGGTTGTAGGATGGATTCCGTTTGTGGGAATGACGATGCATATTATTACGGCGGTTCTATTATTAGTCGATGGTTCTCAACAAAAAGGAGAGTAATTCTCCCTCCTTGCCATGTACGGCATGAGATATGTTCATTTGAACCCGTCGTGATGACAGCTAATATAATGGATACAGCTGCACAAAAATAAAGGATACGTCTTCCCCTCGTATTCTTTATTTTTGTGTGCCAGGCATGATCTATAACTTGGTAGTGAAAGTTCACTACAGGCTTGGCAGTAGGAACTGTTAGCCGAAAAGGTGTTTAACTGTGAGGTGGGATCTTAAAAAGAGGGAGGCTAATCACCTCCTCCTACTCGATTAATGGTTGTGCGTATTTTCTTGATCGGGCTGCTCAGCCATATCTTTAATTTTTTCATAAGCCTGTCGCACCATTTCGTCAGCAATCATCACTTGATCAGTATCAAATTTCTCTTCTTTTGAAACGTCAAATTGGAGTTTCTCTGCGTAGGGAGCGGATCGGTTCATCATAAAAGCTGAAGTCACGTCACAATAAACATTCCTAGCCCTTTCAGCATTTAGCTTACCTGTAACGATGTCATGCATTAAGTTAAGAGCAAGGACGTTAGCGGCTTCCATGTCACATCTAGATGAAACCTCTCCCCTTGTCCGTTCTACAATGACACTTCCATCAAATTTGGCAAGCTCACTAAACATTTCTGGGGGAACAGAATAGTTGATATAGTTCTCGATCACATCAGTATGAGGCTGCGGGAAATCATGCGGGATTTCGTCACGATAAACAATCGTTCGTTTCCATGGTCCATTGTTATACCAGATTAATCGACTTTGAATGGCTTCGTTTGGGGGACCGTACTGGTCGATTGTAAGGTTCGCCACGTTTTTAGACATGGCATTCCAATCTTTAATGATCTCTTTAACTAATTCCATGTTCATAACGTCTCTGGTTGTTTTCTCAGCTCCGCCTAAGGTTTGGACCTTTATATCGCTTCCCATTGCAATGCCTGCCGTTTATAACTTTTTGTCTTGTTCCATTAATACGCCTCCAAGGATTTTTGATGTAGTTATACTATGTGCATCTGATCTTTAAATATAAGTAAATTATTATCAATTTATCCAGCCCTCATGTAAAAAAACATTCCTGTCGTAACGACAGTTTCATATATAATAAAATTCCTTTTGAAAAATTAATACACATGCTAAACGGGGATTATCCACATCCATATCCCTCTGCTTATTTAAATATAAGAATAGTGGTTTGTGCGGTGATTATCACACAAATAAAGGATACGACTGATGAGTCGTATCCTTTAGGGATTAACGGTCTGGATCTCTCGGATGGAAAGCACTTGGACGTCTATTTTTCAGTGGCATCGGAGCTCTTAAAAATACATCTCTAATCGCCCGATAGTTGAACGGAATGAACGGCCACAGGTAAGGAATGTTGAATGACTTGATGCGGGCAAGCGAGACGATCCACAGAGTAAGACCGATCACAAATCCCACTAAGCCAAAGGCGGCCGTTGCAAACAGCAGACAGAGTCGATAGATCCTGTTCGCCAACGCGAATTCATAGGACGGCGTTGCAAATGTACCAATCGCCACAAATGAAATGTACAAGATGACTTCATTGGTAAACAGCCCAACAGCTACGGCAATCTGCCCGATAATAACTGCCGAGACGAGACCGAGGGCGGTGGCCATCGAGGATGGCGTATGAATCGTTGCCATCCTCAACATATCCATCCCGATCTCGACAAGTATGAGCTGAATCAGCAATGGGATCAGTATCGTTTCTTTCGGTCCGATAAAACTTAACGCTTCGGGCAGTAAATGCTGGTTCGAAGCAAAGAAGAACCAGAGCGGCAGCAGGAAGACCGACATCCAGATCGCCAGAAACCGGACGATACGGAAGTAGGCTCCGACGATCGGACGCTGCCGATATTCTTCCACGTGGTGCAGATGGTGCCAAAAGGTTGCCGGTGTAATTAGCACACTCGGTGACCCGTCCACAATGACAAGCACATGACCTTCGTACAAATGGATGGCTGCCGTATCCGGACGCTCGGTGTAACGCACCGTCGGATAAGGGTTCCAGCCTCGTCCGCATAGAAATTCCTCCACCGTTTTCTCACCGAGCGGAAGTCCATCTGTATCAATTTTTTTAAGCGAACTCTTAATTTTGTCAACAATGTGAGGGTCGGCGATATCCTTAATGTACGACACACAAATATCGGTTTGCGATCGTCTCCCGATCGACATGTACTCCATCCTCAGGGAAGGATCGCGTACACGCCGGCGTGTCAGAGCTGTATTAAAGACTACCGTCTCGACAAAACCGTCCCGGGGCCCGCGTGTTACGCGTTCTAAATCAGGCTCGGACGGGCTCCTGACTGGATACGTCCTCGCGTCAATAATAATAACTTTATCAATGCCATCTACAAAGAGCGCTGTCGCGCCACTTAGTACCCAGAATACGGTTTTATCCAAATCATCCTCTGTACTAATCTCTATGTACGGAAGATAGGTTTTCATCAATTTCGTTAACGGTTCAGCATCAAGCTGTTCAGGGTCAAGCCCAGCAAGCAGCTTCATGAGGTAATGGAGGATTTTGTCCTTCGCAAAACCATCAATTAAAAACATGCCCATATCGCGCCCGGCATAGTTCAAGTCCAGATGGATCGCATCGAAACTTTCGCCGATCCCAAGCTCTTTTTTCATAAAATCAATGTTATCTGTAAAACGATCATAAACAGGCTGTTTCGATCGTCTATATCCTTCGTAGCCCATGAGTGCACCTCCTCCATTACATTTCTCCCCAATTGGAGCTGGATTCATACATGAAACCCGTAAGAAAATAGACGAACTGGGAATGAAATCACGAAGAGGATTGAGGGTATTGGGGTGGATTGTGTTCACAGGAGGAGTACTTATTATAAAATCATAAGGACGACTAATAGTTCCCTAACTCGAGAAGATTCCTCCCTAACTCCGCAAGATTACGACTTAACGCAAAATTTACCTTCTAATCTTGGGTGAAACAATAGGAATTTGAATAGAAAATCAGCAACCAACAAATACTTGGTGAAATAAAGCAATTCAGGAGGAGCTCGAATGGAGAAGTATGATGCGATTGTCGTCGGAGGCGGGTTGGCCGGGCTTGCGAGCGGGGTTCAGTTGGCCGCGAAAGGAAAGCGCGTCCTTTTACTTGAAGCAGCAGGGGTGGTCGGAGGACGAACTTCGTCTTATGACATAGAAGGGATGAACGTAGAATCGGGGTTTCATCGGTACATAGGATTTTATTCCCATTTGCCCCTTTTACTTAGAAAAGTAGGAATCAAGCTTTCTGACATTCTTACTTGGGAAGAAAAAGTACACGTCCGTATGAATAACGGAAAGCCGTTGGTGTTAGGACTTGCCCCTGTACACGGGATGGTTAAAACGATACAAGGGTTTATTGGCAATCAAGACTATTTGTCGGTTAAGGACAAGCTTTCCCTGCTTCCTTTCTTTATAAAAGGAATGATGGATTATCTAACCAGGCCTAAACAACTGGACTCGTTCAATATTAAAGACTATGCCTTTAAACATGGGGTCACTCCAGATGCTTTCCATCAGCTGATTGTTCCTTTGAGTTCAGGCATTTATTTTCTGCCGCCTGACCGTTACTCTGCCTATGTGTTTTTTGGACTGTTTGCTCCGGGCATACCTAAATTTTATAAAATGAGAATCGGTGCTTTTCTCGGAGGGATGACAGAAATAATGTGTCAACCGATGGCAGATTGGATTGAGCAGAAGGGTGGCGAGGTCAGGGTCAATACAAAGGTGGATTCCCTTATTTACGAAGATCACCAAGTTAAAGGGGTACGATTAAGCAACGGTGAAAGCATTTACGCCAACCATACGATCTTGGCGACCACGTTACATGCTTCAAAGCCATTATTAGAGCAGCATTTCAAAGAAGAAGAATGGTTTAAACCGATCGGAAACCTGCCCATGATGCCAGCTGTGTGTATGCAGATTGAGTTAAGCGAGCCCGCCTATCCAGTGGATATCACCACATTCGCCCCTTTGACATGCATGGCTAGTTTTGCTGAGCAGTCCAGAACGACATTCCAGCAATCAAAAGGCCGCTTATCAATCATTCTTTCGCCTCCTGAGAAATTTTTAGAAAAGAAACCTGAGGAAACGCTGAAGGAGGTTCTACTCGATGCGCAGAAAATTGGGTTAGACCTCAAGGATAAAATCATCGACTATCGACAAATCAATCATGTCTATGATTTCCATAGCCTTGAGCCAGGCCATCAACAGTTAAGGCCCACTCAAAAGACGCCTGTCGACGGACTCATCTTAGCTGGTGATTACACGAAGCAGCCCTATTTTTCGACGATGGAAGGCGCTGCGTATTCAGGAATCAAAGCGGCAAGACTTATAAGATAAAGTTCCTTTCAATTAAAACAAAAATCCTCCCATGAGGAAGGATTTTTGTAGTAGGAGGTCCCTACTCTTCTTCGTCTGTTTCTTTTGGTTTCTTGGCGGTTGGTTTGATATCCACATCTGAGCCAAATTCAGTCTGCAGGTTTCCTTGATGGGAAAAATTCCTCTCATCTTTCGTGTTAGAGGATTGATTTGGTAAAATACTTTTCTCCATATAGCGGTGGAAAATCATTTCTCCAACTGCGATCAAGACAGCAGATATAAGCGAAGCGGTTCCTAATGGGACATCTGCCTCGAATAGGATAGCTCCAAGGACCCACGTGCCCATCAGTACGAGCCCAAAATCAGCTATCGTTGCTGCGGTGTTACCCAGTTTGGGAAGAATAAACAAATCCCCTATGAGGTAGGCACCAACGGTTAATAAAACACTGGTGGTTAAGATGTCGCCAAATGAAACATCATAAAAACCTCCTAAAACGATCCATAGCACGGCTGTAACCATGACAAACTTTATGAGTAATGCTTTAATATGCTTCATTATTTTCTCCTTTCTTTATTAGGGACTCAGTATATTTTGTCCATTCCTTTCGTCTTTAATCTGGCTCTTCCTATGGGATGGGATTACACGAAACATTGGAAGTGCATGAATTACTGAACTTTAAAAATAATTGCTTAGCAAAATCAACAACAATGAGCAGCCTGGTACAGGACGAAGCATTGAAAGAACTCCTTAATCAGGATATAAATACTTCTAAACAACATGTTCAGGATCTTCAGGGTTTTTGGTCATAGAAAGGATGAGAACATATGCCAAACATGGATGAGATGACAGATCAGGTCATTGCCGGTGACCTGTTAATTGCATCAAAATCGGCCATTAAAGATTATGCCGCGGCCATAGCTGAATGTGCGACACCAGAAGTAAGAAAGACGCTGCACAGGCATCTTGATGACGCCATCTTACAACATGAACACGTATCAATGTATATGATTGATAACGGATATTACGATCCCTATGATTTGCAAAATCAAATTTCGATGGATCAGCAAAATGCCCAAAAGTCAATGACACAAAAATAAGCTGCCCTGCATGTCCAGTAAATGGAAATGCAGCCTTTTCCCTTAATGAGTACAGGTACTCTCTTTGGGTGCCCCAGATTTGACTTCAAAGGTGAATAGGAAAGGTGAGACTGACAAATAAATAAACAAGCACGCTAGAAAGGACAGGTGAGTATGGGAATTTGGGAATTAGTTCTGCGGATTGCTGTATCATTCATCGTATTATTTTGTCTGGCTCGAATAGTCGGCCGAAAAGAAATCAGCCAGATGACATTTTTTAATTTTATTTCAGCCATTGCGATTGGTACGATTGCTGGAAGTCTTGCTGTTAGCCAGGATTTAAGTATCCGTAATGGAGTGATTGCCTTGGCAGGGTGGGCGACCTTCACACTGCTCATGGGCGTTCTGGATATTAAATCTAAGTCGATTCGTAAAGTCACGAACGGGGATCCGATCATAGTCATAAAAGACGGCCAAGTGTCAGTAGACGCACTTCGCAAGACACGGTTAGATATGGATACTTTACGAGTGATGTTAAGACAGCAACATAACGTTTTTAAAATAGAAGATGTCGACTATGCTATTTTTGAAACAAATGGAAAGCTTTCTGTTTTGAAAAAAGGCCTTCAACAGCCGCTGACCAAAGGCGATATGAACCGTGCACCAACACCTAATGTGTACCCGGTGGCTGCTGAAGTGATCTCTGACGGTACGGTGAATACCAAAAACTTATCGAAGCTGCATCTTGATGAAAATTGGCTGGCTCAACAACTGCAACAAGCAGGAGTGAATTCCCCAGCCGATGTATTTTACGCAGAAGTCCAACAAGACGGCACCCTGCACGTAGATAAAGGCAACACCCTTCATTAATATATACCTATACCATTAACTTCCACCTCAGGTTTCTGGATGACCTGAGGTGGAAGTTTTTTACTTATGGGGGGCGGCTTAACGATGATCGATTCCGCTCTAATTCAGGGGGGTAGCGACCTAGCACGGCAAGGTTCGGCCTTAATGTTTAAGTATTCGTCCAAAGCGCGGCAGGGTTCGGCCTTAATGTTTAAGTGTTCGGACCTAACGCGGCAAGATTCGCCTTTAACGTTTAAGCATTCGTCCCAAGCGCGACAGGGTTCGGCCCTAACGCTCAAGCAATCGTATCTGCTAACGTGCCAAGTTTCGCCCCTACCGCACAAACATTCATCCCTAACGTGGCAAGATTCGTCCCTATCGCACAAACATTCTTCCCTAACGTGGTAAGATTCTCCCTTAACGCTCAAGCATTCTTCCCTAACGCCTAAACATTCGTCCCTAACGCAAAAACGACCACCCAAATCTTGGATCAAAACAATAAAGGGGATCCGCCATCTAAGTAGAATATATATATCGAGGAGGGAACCCAAGTGAACAAACGATTATTACATATAGAAGGACTTATCATGCTAGTCACTTCTATCTATTTCTATGCTCAAACAGGCTACAGTTGGTGGATGTTCGTTCTATTACTGTTATCACCTGACCTCTCAGCACTCGGCTACCTGTATAACCATAAACTAGGAGCTTACCTATACAATTCCTTCCACACTTATACACCACCGCTGCTCCTCATCCTCATTGCAAACACCTTCCAGCCAAAATCAATCATGCTCAGTCTGGGGCTGATTTGGATAGCCCACATTGCCATGGATCGCATGTTTGGATATGGATTGAAAGAACCAACAAACTCGAAGACCACTCATTTACAAAAAATTTCATAACACCTATTGACCCTCACGTAACGTCACACCTTATAGTCAATCAGTGAGGAGGCGAAACGAACTCGAATCCAAATGAAAGGAGATCCTTCAGATGCCGATGAAAGTGAAAGAAGTTGCCGAACTCGTGGGGATCAGTATCCGCACCCTTCATCATTACGACAACATCGGTCTGCTGTCGCCGGAAGCTACGACCGAAGCAGGCTACCGGCTCTACTCCAATCAGGATTTGGAAACGCTGCAGCAGATTTTATTTTTTCGAGAGCTTGATTTTCCTTTGAAAAAAATTAAGGAGATCATCACAAATCCGGAGTTTAACCAGCAGGAAGCGCTTCGGCTGCATCAGAAAATGCTGCTTGAGAAACGTCGCCGTCTCGACGGAATGATTCGCACGGTAGAGAAGACGATCCAACAACAGAAAGGAGAGATTCATATGACGAACAAAGATAAATTTGAAGGCTTTGATTTCACCCGCAACCCTTATGAAAAAGAGGCTCGCGAGCGCTGGGGCGATGAAGCTGTCGATCAGTCGAATGAGAAATTCCACAAGATGTCCCAGCAGGAAAAAGACCACATGTCGAGACAAATGGATACGATTTATCGCAAATTGTCCAGTCTGCGTCACGACTCCCCAGATTCAGATACAGCTCAAACGGCTATTAAAGAATGGTACTTTTTCCTGAACGATAGCATCAACAATAACGATCTCATGAAATTCAAAGGAATCGGCCAGCTTTATATCGATGACGAGCGGTTTACGAACAATATCGACCAGTATGGAGAAGGCCTGGCTGCGTTTATGCGTGACGCGATGGCCCTGTTCGCCGATCGGCATAGTAAATAAAGGTGAGGCGGAGGACGAATTCAGAGGGTTTGTGAACAAACAAGATCAAGTAGTCAGTTATACTATGACCTCTGTAAAACTCTGTAAGTATTAGGCTTTCCACTATACGAACCTCTCTGTTTAAAAAGCAGAGAGGTTAATTTTTGCTGATTGAAAAGAGTTAGAAAAAACCCCCACGTTTCATTCCTTCAGAAACAGTGCGGGTATATTTTTTGACCGAGGTACTATGTATTAGACCTCTGACGATTGTGAATCATTTTTACCAACAGAATCCGAATCAGGAGCCCAACGAGCACACCAGGAATCACAAACAGAATAGGCAGCCAAACAGGTCCAAACAAGACTCCAAATAGAGTCAAGGTCGGTGAATAAATAACCCCAACCGTTACAACATAAGCCGTAAAGACAAAGGGGACAAAAGAAAAGATGTCCTTTCCACCCCCGGCGTCCTTATAAGCATCCCAGATGGCAAAGAAATACAAGCAAGGATAAAACATTAGCCATTGATAATTAGCCATGTTAACAGCTTCTTCCATCTGCCCATGAAAACTCAGTAAAATGATCTCATTAAAGCGGCTCATCACATTCACTACAAATTCAGCAATCAGCAAAAGGATTCCTTTCACATACTTCTGGTTTAACAGCTGACCAAGCCCCGGGAGCGCAATACTCCATAAAATTTTCTCCAGTGCAGCTTTAGTAGACATCACGAACCGCATACGTATTAGCTAATTCATCACGGTCAGCAGCACGAGGAGGCTCTTCCATCCACCCATTTTTGATCAAAAGGTTAGCACCATCTTCAGCGAATTTAGCAATTTCCGCCATCAATCTGGCATACTGAACGCCTAAATCACGCCGCTGTACAGCAGCCATACTAATCCCGTAATACCCCATGCTAATGCCTGTCAGAATGGACGATTTATACAACATTAATTTGTCTGAAAAAACGTTTGTCGTTGAACTTGTAACCTCAGAACTCCAGGTCATGGGAGCAGGCAGGTCATCCTTACGCATAATAGAGCTGAATACCTCAACGTGTTTCTCTGCAATTTGTTTTCCCCGCTTCAAAAGACGCCCCGTTTCCTTTGACTGCGCAGTTTGAGCAAACCCCTGCATGGTTACAATTCCAAGGGCATTTCGCTGAATATTTCCGTACAGGTTTGTAATTTCAAGTGAGGTTAACGGACGAACATCACCAAACCAGCCAGCAAGAAATTGTTGGGATTGTACAAAATCGATCCCATTAGGTATAGGCAGATGAGGTGGATGCATGTACAGACCCTTGGAAAGCAGAAGCTCATTGCTCATTTTAATCATTTCGTTCGATTGAGACAGACATTCGCTGAAATAGTTTTGAACATCTTCTCTAGCTACAACGCTTACACTGACACTATAGGCATTCAAACCCAGTTTCCCAAACTGGTTTAACCAATTTAATATGTACACATCGGAAAACAGAGTTGGTGCATTCACATGTACATCTTCTTCTTTACTAAACCCTTTTGGAACCGGATAATGGTCTCCATTAAAAAAAGTCCTCAACCTCTTAATATGTGCTTCTGACTGCTGTAAAGCAACAGATAAAAGTTCCTTGATTTGGCCATCTTCAACTGTTCTGAGATAATATTCGATTTTACATATAGCAACTGTATCGTTTAGATAAGCTGACCAAAGCTGGGAAAGCTCGACAGACGTCAGTTTGATAGTTCGATCTATAGTCATGATCTAATTCCTCCAATTAGACAGTCTTCTACTTGTTCCTAGCATTTGTCTAATGGGAAGGTTTATTCATCGCGGCATAGATGCTCTGCTCAGAGTGGAGCGATAACGTGACTACCCGAACTTATGATGAAGCTGCTTTAGTTCTTCATCTAAGAAGTCCGCTCTAGGCGCTAACCGCCGGCTTGTCCCGGCGGTTAGCGCCGATAAAATCGGAGAAAGCGCCGATAAAATCGGAGAAAGCGCCGATAAAATCGGAGAAAGCGCCGATAAAATCGGAGAAAGCGCCGATAAAATCGGAGAAAGCGCCGATAAAATCGGAGAAAGCGCCGATAAAATCGGAGAAAGCGCCGATAAAATCGGAGAAAGCGCCGATAAAATCGGAGAAAGCGCCGATAAAATGAAAAGGTTTCTGAACTAGGTAAAACATGAAAGAGGATTAATATAGGCTAAGTCTGAAACTTTTGGATAAAGCCTTCGTATAAAGGAGGGAAGGAACTGTTCTGAAATAAGCGTGGTGCTAGAATGATCGACGAGTCGACTGTAAAGAAGATCAGAATCTATTTATTGAGGGTTGGCTTCGTATTAGCTGGTCTTTTGCTTTCCTACATCATGATCTATAAATTCTCCTATCTTCCCAATGGCTATGAGGTCATTTCCAAACAAAAAGATGCTCTTCTCATCCAATCCTATAACGCGATAGGTGCTGAAGGGAAAGAGATTCGATACTCACCGCCAGGAGAAGAAGTATGGAAAGTGGACTACTTGATCGATCAGATTCAAGATCAGAAAGAAGCCCTTGTGCTATGGTTCACTTCGATTTTTTTATACGTTTCCTACCTTGTATCTGAGACTATAAAAAGGAAACCATTGTGGAGGATTGTAGTAGGGAAGGGGAGCATCCTTGGTGTGTTTTTAGCTCTTATTCCATGGTTGGAACAGTTGGAACGTATTAACGGTTTTTGGTGACATCAAATATAGATAAGATGGTTGACCACTCATCCAATAGGGTAATGAAGAACAAAGAGGTGAGGAAGAGTGATGCAAAAAAGGGGAAACTTAGAAAAGTACCTTTCGCCAAAAGAACGAGACCAAATCAAGGATTTGGAGCATTGTATTCGACTCGCCAAAAACAAAGAAGATGTAGAATTTTATAGTCAAGAGATCGGTAAAATTATGCTTGGCATCGTTGATAGATATCGTGAGGATTACGACAAAAGGCAAGAAGAAAGACAGCAACCAGTATAAATGGTGAACAACCACCTTGGTTGTCTTTTTGTTTTTGGCGAAACATATACTGATGATGTTAGAGGTGATAAGAATGAAAAACTTAAATAAAGAAAAAGGTTCGATTATGTTCACACCAATGCAAGAGATTATATCTAAAAACAGAAAAAGAAGAGACAAAATTTATAATAGAATTAGAGACGTTCTAGATGAATTGAAAAATAAACCACCTTCGTAACTTTCCTACATTCCGTATTTCCGATCAAGATCGTGGTGTGCAAGGACAGAGCTCTTAATTATTGGAAATTGACTGTCCCTGAGTGAGTAAAAGCCACTCACCCTCCATCCATCATTATCAAATCAAGCAGCGTCACAATCCCGAGCAGCTTCCCATCACGATCGCCGCCCTCCGTGATCATCACAGCCTTCAGCTTCTCACGATCCCCATGACTCGACTCAAACAAGTCTTCTAGCTCAAACACCGACGCCGTCTCTGAAACAAACTCCACATTATGCACCTTCTCGTGCTGCAGCACATCTCCAACCGTCACTTGATCGACTGCAACAGCTCCAGCATCAACCGATTCTCCAAGCCAACGCACGATCCCGGCATCTGTCAACAGTCCTACAAATGCTCCATCCCGATAGATCGGGAACTGTGATACTCCATGCTTCCGAAACGCTTCAACCACATGAAGCAGCTCTGTTTCTTCATAGAAGAACATCACCGGACGCGTTGCTACATCAAGTCCGAGCGGTGGTTGATCAAGCGTTTGTTTAATATGCTCAAGCTCCTCTACAACCTCTACATGAGGGGATGCAATGTAATATCCATCACGCACACGTTCATGCACAATCGCATTCCGCAGTTTCGCATACTGCCGCAGCACATCATAGAATTCCCGAATCACACCGCGATCCTTCGAATGATTCAACAGCTCTGCGAAATTATCGTTCTTGGGAAAACGATTCATCTCCTTCAAATGCTGATGAATCTGATTAAATGCCAGCTCAAATCGCTCCACTAACTCATCACTCATACCGTTCACGCCTCCTATGTACTCATCGGATTGCTCTACCCCTTAGTATAACCAAGAACACACCTTCTTTATAAAGTGAAACTTCCATCAGTGGAGTTTTCTTCTATTCCCACTGATGGTTAGTTGAACCAATCGGACATTTACTGGCGGTTGATCCCCCACTTAGATTCCTCGTTTATAATAAAATCAAGAAGTGGGGGTTTTACTGCCAGTTAATGCGGGATAAAAAGTTGCAAAAGAAAGCATCTGTCATTACATCTGGTCATTCCCAGGGTATAATCTACCCACTCAAATCCTTCCCTGTCTCCAATAAAGAACACCACCCTCCTAAATGACCACCGCAACGTTGCAACCAGCACCCATATCTGTTTATCATTCGACAACAACTCAAGCTAATCCGATCGAAACGACTAGTAAAAAATCAATTTTTCAAGCAAAAAGTCTTACGAAAATTACGCTAACTAGGACAAGTTGACGATTTTCGTACTTTAAATAGAACACGGGGATGAATTATGCTATACTTTTGTTAATTAAGAAAGTAGGTGAAAGCATGATCGGTAGCCGCATTCAACAAATCCGTAAAGACCGCCACATGTCCTTGTCTGAACTGGCCGATCGAGCAGGTGTAGCCAAGTCCTACCTCAGTTCTATAGAACGAAACCTGCAAACCAACCCATCCGTCCAATTTCTAGAAAAGATCTCCAAAGAACTGGACATTTCAATCAACTATTTGCTCCACGGAGAATCGTCCGGTAAAGAGGAAAGCTTAGATGACGATTGGCTTGATCTCGTCCACGAAGCTATGAATTCTGGAATCTCCAAAGAACAATTCCGCGATTATTTAGAGTTTAATAAATGGAAAATTAACCAAAAGTCATAAAATATGTGAGTCAAAAGTGCTGGTGGAAAGCCAGCGCTTTTTTTGTGGAAGAAAAAGGTGTATGTTAAATGTTGGTTTACTGCATTAAAGTGTGATAATGTATACCAAACTCCAGCTAATTTCCATTCAAAAATCAATCTTTACCGATATATTTGAACAATATTATAGGAAGTTTACCTATTAACAAAGGAGGTCCCAGAAAGTGATTGGTGAACACATCAAAGAAATTAGGAAAAAGAGGAAGATGACTCTTTCCGAACTAGCAGAGCGGTCGGGATTCGCCAAATCTTATGTAAGCTCAATAGAACGAAACAGACAAACGAACCCTACTATTCAGTTTTTAGAGAGGGTCGCTAAAGAACTTGATGTATCCCTCAATTATCTGCTTTATGGGGAAACGAATGAAGACTTCCTTGATGAAGGTTGGAAAAATTTAATCCAAGAGGCACAGAGGTTGGGAGTATCGAAAGAAAAGTTTCGTGAATATTTAAAGCGGAATCAAGATATGGAAGGGTAGAAAGCAACCTGTATGGGATTGCTTCTTTTTTTATTGTAAGAATCTCAATTTCAAAATGGTGCATATTTCCTAAGCGGTGAGAAGATGCCGGTGTTTGCTCAGGTAGAAATAAAGGTAATGGATGGAGTAATAGGTCTGGAGTGTAATGGTTAGACATATAAAACATTACGAGCTTACTAGATAAATAAAATAGGTATAGAATTTCTAAGGGGAGATGATGTTAGCAAATGATAGATATTCACACTCATATTCTTCCAAGCGTTGACGAGGGACCTTCGACGATGGAACATAGTATAAAAATGACAGAGAAAGCCGTAAAGGATGGGATACAGACAGTCGTAGCGGCTCCGCATCATAACAATGGGAGTCATGTTAATGATAAGAACACTATTCTGACTCAAGTCAGGGAATTGAATCGGGAATTAGAGGAACGCGATATTCCGCTGACGGTTCTACCCGGACAGGAAACACGCGCATATGAAGATCTAGGGCAGGCGTTCCAGAAAGACGAGATCTTAACCGTCAATGAACGGGATTATGTATTGATCGAACTGCCTCGCGACCACGTGCCGGGATACTTGAATACCCTCTTATTCAACATGCAGGTAGAAGGGTATCAGCCAATTATCGTGCATCCCGAACGGAACGAACAAATCATCGAGCAGCCGAACCTGCTCTATTCCCTCGTAAAAAATGGGGCATTTGTTCAAATTACAGCTGGCAGCTTACTAGGGAAGCACGGCAGTAAAGTCAAGAAGTTATCCCATCAATTGATCGATGCAAACTTAGTGCACCTGGTTGCGTCAGGTGCACAGAAGCACCAAGAACTTAATCTCAAGGATGGCTACCGGGAGATTAAAAAGCACTACGATCAATCGATGGTCTACTACTTCTCGGAAAATGCACAGTATGTTGTGGAGGGCCAGGCCTTAGCAACCGCACCCCCGCAGAGAGTGAAAAAGAAAAAGGTATTAGGGATCTTCTAATTCACGCATAGAAAAGAGACCTCTCTCAGGGGTCTCTTTTTACTGTGTATGTATGGTATCGGACGGCACGATCAATTCTTTAGGAAAAAGCACAAAATAATCCGAAGAAATGTATGTTTTTGCTTTGGTAGAAGTGCGAGATCTGTCGGTAAATAATGAATCATAAAAAATTAAATAGAATGAAACATGAGTGTAATATGTAATTAACAATTTGCTAGTATTCTAATCGGATGTGAGGGATTATTAGTAATCTATTTATAATGTAAGCGCATACTAGAAAAGTCCTAGGAAAAAAGTTTCCGACGAAATTCGACATATGCACCGTTGGTATCATTGCATTTTTCCCTAAAATTGTTAGCGATCTAGGAATTTTCTCCAAATAGCCCCTTCATGACCCGAAGGAATTCTGCTATAATATCTTTAATACAAAGTAATTAAAGATGTAAACAAAATATACATTATAAGTACTAGAGAGGAGAGGGACTATTGATTGATATCCACAGCCATATACTCCCCGGTGTTGATGACGGTGCTCAGTCCATTGAAGAAAGCATCAAGATGGCCCAAGCAGCAGTAGCTGACGGCATACATACGATTATCGCTACACCTCACCACCAGAACGGGACCTACAATAACTACAAGAACAACATCACGATCCAAGTGGCTGAGCTCAATCGACATTTGTCAGATTATGAGATTCCATTAACCGTCTTACCAGGACAAGAAACACGAATCCATGGAGACATGTTAGAGGGACTCAGAAACGATGAAATCCTCACATTAAACAAAACAGGAAACTACGTTTTTGTCGAATTTCCCTCGGATACCGTTCCGAGATATGCTAGTAAACTATTATTCGACATGCAAGTTGAAGGTTATCAGCCCATTATCGTCCACCCTGAACGAAATCGACATATTATCCAGCATCCTGACACACTCTACAACCTAGTTAAAAAAGGTGCATACACTCAGATCACAGCAGCCAGCCTAAGCGGACGTTTCGGAAAGAACATCCAGAAATTCACTCACAAATTAATCGAAGCGAACTTGACCCACCTTATTGCATCTGATGCTCATAACACCACTTCAAGAGGGTTTTGTATGAAGGATGCCTATAGGGAGTTACGAAAAAACTATGGTCAGTCCATGGTTTATTTATTTGCGGAAAATGCGGAGTATGTTGCTGAAGGACAAGCTCTTGCTTCGGAAGTACCCCAGCATGTGAAAAAGAAGAAATTTTTAGGGTTACTTTAAGATAAATAAATTTATAGGATAGGAAAGGTAGTGTATTAAATGGGAAAAATAAAAAAAGCAATTATACCAGCGGCTGGTTTAGGAACAAGATTTCTTCCAGCTACAAAAGCAATGCCTAAGGAAATGCTTCCGATTGTTGACAAGCCAACGATTCAATACATAGTAGAGGAAGCCATTGCTTCAGGCATTGAAGATATTATTATTGTGACCGGTAAAGGTAAGCGTGCGATAGAGGATCATTTTGATAATAACTTTGAACTTGAAGATAATTTAATGAAAAAAGAAAAGTTTGAGCTCCTTGATAAAGTAAGGGAAACTTCGAACGTTGATATTCACTATATTCGGCAGAAAGAACCTAAAGGTTTAGGTCATGCTGTATGGTCTGCGCGGAATTTCATTGGAAATGAACCTTTTGCAGTTTTATTAGGTGATGACATTGTTGAGGCTGATACGCCATGTCTTAAACAGTTGATCAACCAATACGATGAAACAGAGTCATCTGTGATTGGAGTCCAACAGGTAGCTGATGACGAAACTCATCGTTATGGGATTGTTGATCCTAAATCGATTGAAGGCCGTCGTTATCAAGTTAATCATTTTGTTGAAAAACCTAAGCAGGGTACGGCCCCTTCTAATTTAGCAATTATGGGGCGTTATGTACTGAGCCCAGATATCTTTAACTTCTTAGATCAACAGAAGACGGGTGCTGGTGGAGAAATTCAATTGACGGATGCGATTCAAGAGTTGAATGAGTTGCAGAATGTTTATGCCTATGATTTTGAAGGTAAACGTTATGATGTTGGAGAGAAGTTTGGGTTTATTAAGACGACGATTGAATTTGCTCTGAAGAACGAAGAAATTGGGTCTGAAATAGAAGAATTAATAAGGAATTTAATCCGACAAAAAGTTAACAACTAGAATCCTTTTGGAGGTAGTAACGTGAATATAGCTGTTGTAGGTACAGGTTATGTCGGACTGGTTACAGGTGTTAGCCTTTCTGAAATTGGACACACAGTGACGTGTATTGATATTAACGAAGCAAAAATAACAAAAATGAGGCAGGGTATTTCACCAATCTATGAACCGGGCTTAAGTGAACTTATGTTAAAAAATATTGAAGAGAACCGACTTTTTTTTACAACCGATCATACTAAAGGTTTTAATAATGCAGAAGCTATCTACATAGCTGTCGGCACTCCTGAAAAAGATGATGGGTCCGCTGATCTAACATATGTTGAAGAAGTTGCAATAAACATCGCTACACAAATTAGAAGAGACACAGTAGTAGTCACAAAAAGTACTGTTCCAGTTGGGACAAACCATAAAATTAAGGATATTCTGAACCGCAACTTAAAGAATGATGTAAAAGTAAATGTGGTTTCCAATCCTGAATTCCTTAAGGAAGGATCAGCAATACATGACTCCTTCAATGGAGATAGAATCGTTATAGGGGCGGATAATGAGAAAGCCGGGGATGTAGTAGAACAAATTAACACACCTTTTGAAGTACCGGTTTTCAGAACCGACATTAAGAGTGCTGAAATGATTAAATATGCTTCAAATGCATTTCTTGCTACTAAAATAAGCTTCATTAATGAAATTTCTAATATATGTGACCGCCTAAATGCAAATGTTGAGGATGTAGCAAGCGGTATGGGGATGGATAAGAGAATTGGTTCCGAATTCTTAAATGCTGGTATAGGCTATGGTGGATCTTGCTTCCCAAAAGATACGAAGGCTCTAATTCAAATAGCTGGAAATGTGCATTATGATTTCGAACTACTGAAGGGTGTAGTAAATGTTAATCAAAAACAACAATGTTTATTGATAGATAAACTGTTGGATAGAATACCTAACTTAAAAGGGAAAAGAATTGCAGTATTAGGCTTAGCTTTTAAACCAAATACAGATGATATGCGAGAAGCAGCTTCAATTGTAGTAACAAAACGTTTAATAGATGAGGGGGCAGAGGTAATAGGTTATGATCCAATAGCCATGGAAAATGCAAAATCATATCTTCGCCATGAAATGGTTTATGCTAAAACTATAGAAGAAGCTCTGGAGAATAGTGATGCAACTTTAATACTTACTGAGTGGGAAGATATTAAAAATATTAAATTAAACCTATTTAATACCATGAATTATCCTCTAGTGATTGACGGGAGGAACTGTTTTAGTTTAGAAAAAATGAGAGGTCAGAAAGTGGAATATCATTCAGTAGGTCGACCTTCCATTCATTATAATCGGGAAAAATTAAATATATGAAAGTAGGTGGTATGATGGGGCATTTAAATACCAAAGAGGGAATGTCGGGTAATAGTACAAGCCACGTTTCATTTGAAGTTGTTAATGTAAATGATAGTGTTGCTTACTTGTTTATAAAGCGACTAATGGATATAGTAGGAGCTACTCTAGGTATTATTTGCCTGAGTCCTATTTTCGTTCTGATTGCTTTATTAATAAAGTTAGATGATTTTCAAGGTCCAGTTCTGTTTAGCCAAATTCGCGTTGGCAAAAATGGTAGGGACTTTAAAATGTATAAATTTCGTTCTATGGTTTCAAATGCAGAAGAATTAAAGGAAAAACTAATGATTAAAAATGAAGCTACAGGACCAGTTTTTAAAATGAGAGAAGATCCTAGGATTACTAAGATAGGTAAGTTCATTAGAAGGACTAGCATCGATGAGTTGCCCCAACTTATTAACGTGCTGAAAGGAGAAATGAGTCTTGTTGGCCCCAGGCCTCCTCTCCCGCTAGAAGTGGATTTATATAATAGTTATCAAAAACAAAGATTGCAAGTTACTCCAGGTTTAACTTGTTATTGGCAAGTGAGTGGAAGAAGTAACCTATCATTTTCAGAATGGATAGAGTTAGACTTAAAATATATTAATAATAGAGATATCTTGTTAGATATTAAACTTATATTTAAAACAATATTTGTCTTATTTGGATCAAAAGATGCTTTTTAAAACTTAAAGATATGGACGGGAGTTTTTTTTTGTTTGAACCTTTAGTTTCTATTATTATGCCAGTATATAATTCAGAAGAATACCTGGATGAATCCATAAAGAGTATTTTAAACCAAACCTATAAAAATTTTGAATTAATATTAATTAATGATGGTTCTACAGATGAAAGTATAAATATTATAAACAAATTTAAAGATGACAGAATAATGGTATATAATAATGATGGTAATAAAGGGTTAATAAAAACACTTAATATAGGATTGGAATTATCTAAAGGAACTTATATTGCAAGAATGGATGCCGACGATATATCAACAAAGTTAAGAATTGAAAAACAAGTGAATTTCTTGAAAGAGAATTTGGATATTTCTATTGTTGCTTCTAATGCTATAATGTTTTCCGATAAATACCCATGGATAAAAAAACATACATCTTATAATAAAGGTGTTGATGCTATAAAATGTGAACTTTTATTCCAAAATAGAATTTTCCATCCTAGTGTTATGTTTAGGAAGTCTATAATAGAAACAGACAAAGCGTTCTATAATGACGATCATATAATGTGTGAAGACTTTGGTTTTTGGCAGTTACTTGCAGACAAAAACAATATTGAGGTGATGAAGGAACGGTTAATACACTATCGAATGAGTAATACCAGCATTACTTCAAAATCGAGGGATAGATTACAAACTCTAATACAATCACAAAAAGAAGTTTATAGACAAGGATTACAGCTGATGGATATTAACTTCAATTCAGAAGAGTTAAACGTTCATACAGAGATCTCAATGGCAAACAAAATAATAAATTTTAATTTTAGTTTAGAAGAAAAAGAAGAGTGGCTATTAAAAATAATAAAAGAAAATGACTCAAGCCAATATTTCAATCAAGTGGAGCTTAAATTAATTATTAGCGAGTTTTACTTTTCCAATTGTGTGATAGCAAACAATTATAAAGCCTATAAAAAATCTACCTTTTATAAAATCAATCCATTAGGAATTGTAAGGTTCAAGAAAGAACGTTTAAAGTTTTTAATTCTAAATTATGTGAAACCATTAATTTGGTGAAACTTAGGTTGGGTGTTTACTTTGTTTGTGTATACTATTTCAATATTGTTTCTATCCCTTATCTACTTATTA
The DNA here is from genome assembly GCF_902726645.1 of Halobacillus ihumii. NCBI lineage: Bacteria > Bacillati > Bacillota > Bacilli > Caryophanales > Bacillaceae > Halobacillus > Halobacillus ihumii. The sequence goes on along the minus strand of NZ_CACVAO010000001.1, from coordinate 1,436,446 downwards.
AGAAGAGCTATTTCAGGAAAAATGATAAAACCTTTATTATTTATATCGTTTCTTATATTAGCAGCAATCCAGGGGTTTAGATGGGATGTAGGGACTGATTTCGAATTATACCTGAATATTTTTAACAGTTCACCACATATTACCTATAGCAGTGATTTTGTGGAAATTGGATATTTATATATAAATAAATTCTTTAATATATTAGGTTTAAACTTTCAGTCTTTCTTAATAATCGTTGCTATAATTATTAATTTCAATTTTATAAAGGGATCTATCGTTCTTAGCAAAGATCCAATATCAGTATTCTATTTTTATGTAACAACTGGAATATACTTTTCGACATTCAATACTATTAGGCAGTCCATAGTTGTCTCTGTTTTATTCCTATCTTTAACCTTAATTAGGGATAAAAAATTCCTGAAGTTTTCAGCAATTGTTTTTTTGTTATTTTTAATACATAGGAGTGCTTTGCTAGCATTTTCATTCATAATTCTTTATTATATAGTAATTTCACCGATTTTGTTTTTTATATTATCGTTGATTGTTATAACATTAATTAATACCTCATTATCTAATGTAATAATTGCTTCCTTGTTTAATATATTACCTGAAAAGTATTTGATGTATAAAGAACAAATATTTATAGCTGAAGGTATAGAGTTAATAAACCTATTACTTCCTTTTCTTTTAATGTTGTTTATTATCATAAATTACTACAGGTTGATTAAATTAAACTTTTTTAATAAGTTTTTAATTAATTTATTTTTTGCTTATTTTTTATTGTTGGTAATTTCCACAGAGTATCTACTATTCTATCGAGTAGCTAGTTACTTTCAAATAGCACAAATTTTATTGCTACCGCAGTTATTATTATTAGTAAGGAAAAAGGATAGGTGGATTTTAGATGTAATATTAGTGATTGCATTTTCAATATTTATTATTGGAAAGATCATACTTGGTCATTACGGAGTACTGCCCTATCAAACTAAATTATAATCTTTAGAATTAATAGCTTTATGACTAGGAGGTATTAAAAGGTGAAAAAAAAACTTGTACACATATCTGAGGCTTTGGGCGGTGGTGTAAGTAAACATATTATAGATTTAATTGATAATATTGACACTAACAAATACGATATTTTTTTAATCTACAATTTAGATAGAGCAGATAAAAGTTTTAAAGAAAAAATAGTTGAGTATAAAAAAAATAGAAATATCTCACTATATGAAGTGGAGAATTTTAACAGACAAATATCTTATAAGGATGTTTTTGCACTTAAAAATATATTTTCAATAATCAATAAAATTCAACCCGATATTGTACATTGTCATAGTTCTAAAGCAGGTGTACTGGGAAGGGTTAGTGCTAAGTTGGCAGGTGTAAATAAAATATTCTATACCCCTCACGCTTATGTAATGCAAGATTCAAATATTAAACCTATAAAGAATACTCTATATAAGATTATAGAGAAATTTATGAGCAGGTTTTTCACAACGAGTACAATTAATGTATCAAATGGAGAAAAAAAATTTGCCTTGGATAATAAACTTGATAACCCTGACAAATTTAACGTAATTTATAATGGAATTGATAATAATATTAAATCTGAAGTTGTGAAAACAAATAAGTCAAAAAATAAAGGTATTATAATTGGAGTTGTAGGCAGGTTAGAGAGCCAAAAAGACCCGTTAACCTTTGCACAAATTGCAAAAGAAGTTTCTTTGCAATTGTCTTCAGTTAAATTTATTTTCATAGGAGAGGGATCCTTAAGACCAGAATTAGAGGAGTTTATTAAAAATAATAACTTACAGAACATATTATTACTTCCGGGCTATAAAAGCTCTGTTGACGAGTACTTAAATTTATTTGATATCTACCTTTCTACTTCACTGTATGAGGGAATGCCTTATTCACTAATTGAAGCTTTGAAATATAAACTTCCGATTGTAGGGACGGATGTTATTGGCAATAACGAAGTTATTGTTAATAATCATAATGGTTTCTTATTTGACCCTGGCGACTATAAAAAAGCTTCAGAATTAATCTTGCATTTGCTAACCAATACGGAAACGCATACCAAAATGAAAAAGAATAGTAGGTTTTTATTTGAAACAACATTTACTATAAAAAACATGATAGATAATTTAGATAACCTGTACAACTGATTTGTTTCGGAAAAAGGGGAAATATAAAATAACTACATTAGTCAAGAATTATTGCAGTCCTTGCTTGGGTTAATATACAAATAAATTTAATTTCTTTTTACAAAATTAAGTTCCAAAATTGAAATACATTACCACTGTGAGGAGAATAAACTTAAATAAGGAGTATGTAGTTCGATGAATCACATTAGCAGAGTTTTAGTAACCATAGTAATACCGACTTACAATCGCGGTCACTTAATTGACAGGACCATTAAGAGTGTCTTAAATCAAACATACACAAATTTTGAATTATTAATTGTTGACGATGCATCACAGGACAATACTAGTGAAGTTGTTTCAAGTTATAAAGATGAACGAATAAGATATATCCGATTAGAAAATAACAGTAAAGGTACAAAACCAAGAAATATTGGTATTAAACAAAGTAAAGGTAAATTTATTGCCTTATTAGATTCAGATGATGAATGGGTACCTAATAAACTTGAATCACAGTTAAGTTTTATAGATCAGTATAAAGAAGAAAGTTTTTTATGTTTTACCGATGTTATATTTAAACGCAATGAAGTGGAAAAATTCTCTATGAATAACCCTATAAAGGATTCTGAAGATATAATGGACTATATACTTTTAGGTGGAAATTGTGTTCAAACAAGCACATATATGTTTCCAAGCGAACTGGGGAAAAGAGTGCTGTTTGGATTAAATATCAAGAAACATCAAGATTGGGATTTTTGTTTAAGGCTTCAGCAACAAGGAGCAAAATTTATTTCTTTATCAGAGCCACTCTCAATTTATAATGTTGATGAAAGAGGCGACCGTATCGCAAACAACAGTAAATACAAACTATCATTAGAGTGGTTAAATAAAGTAAGTGATCAATTGTCAGAGCAATCTTATTACGCCTTTTTAGCTAACTATGTTTCTTCTGCACTAATTATTAATCATAAGAGAAGAAAAGCATTATATTATTATTTAAAAGCATTTCAAAAAGATTCAATTAGTTTAATTGTACTGATTAAGGGTCTAATAAAGTGTGTTATACCCCTAAATTTGTTTAGGAAAAGGTTCAGATAATGATGAACGAGATACTGAAATTAAAGTCGTGAGGAGGATCAAAAATGAATTTTATAATACTTACTCATCAATACCCTAAAAAAGGTAATTTATATAGAAGTGGGTTTGTACACCAACGTGTAACCGAGTATATTAAAAAGGGGTATAACACCGATGTTTGGGTATTAGATAATAACAAGCCTTCAGTTGAAAGTTACACATTTGAAGGAGTTAATGTTTATGAAGGTAACACGGAGGCCTTTAATAATTTTTTAGAAAAAAACATCATTCATCGGGTTTTAGTTCATTTTTTACTGGAACCAACAATATATGCTTTGAGTCAAATGAGGAAAAACATTCCTGTACTAATATGGGTACATTTATACGAAGCAACTAGTTGGGAAAGGCGATTATTTGATTTTGAAGATATCAAATTCTTGAAGTATATAAAAGATAATATAAAATTGCTAAGAGCTTATAAGAGATTCAATGAGAATACAAAATTAAATGTCACATATATTTTTGTATCTAAATGGATAAAGAATACTGCTGAAAAAGATATTAAAACAAAATTTAGTAAAACATATATTATTCATAATTATATAAATGGTGATCTATATAATTATGTTGAAAAAAGCACAGAGCAAAGAAAGAAAATACTTTCTATAAGGACTTTCCAAAGTAAAAAATATGCAAATGATATTACTGCAAAAGTTATAAAATTATTAAGTAATCATACAGAATTTCAAGACTTAGAGTTTGCTTTATATGGAAAAGGTAAGCATTTTAATAAAATTCAAAAGAGTTTAACAAAATTCAGTAATGTTAAAATGCATAATACTTTTCTTTCTCAAGGTGAAATATCTAAATTGCATAAAGAATATGGATTATTTATTTGTCCAACACGCCAAGATTCGCAAGGTGTGTCTATGTGTGAAGCAATGTCTAGTGGTTTAGTACCAATTACCTCGAATAATACGGCTATACCGGAGTTTGTTAAGCAAAATGAGACTGGAATATTAGGCAATAACTCAAAACAAATGGCAGACTCAATATTAAATTTATATAATAATCCTGAAAAATTCATAAGAATTTCAAAGTCTGCTTCAGAAAATATAATTACTCAAAGCGGTTTAACAGCTACCATAGAAAAAGAACTAAATGCTATCATAAATTCAGGGTAACCAAGTTAAATAGGGATCAAGAAGATGTTTTTGTTTGGCTTAAAATTACTTCACCTTAATTAGTTAAGAATAACATGTTTTACTAAATAAATCTTAAGGAGTAGATATTGATTACTGTTCGCATTAAATAAAAAGTGTCTCCATTTATTAAGATAAAAGAGGAAGATAATTAGTGCAAAATAATTTGTTTGACTTGGTCAAAAAGTCAGGGTTAGTATTCATTGGAAGAATTTTTGGAGTGTTCCTTGGTTTGATATTTAATTTCATAGCAGCTAGATATTTAGGTGCTAATACATATGGAGAATTCATGTTCGTTTTTACCATTATAAGCTTTATTCCTATGATTCTAAAATTAGGACTTGATCAAGGTCTTATAGCTATGATACCTAGGTTAAGTTTATTGAATAAAATAAATGAAAGAAATAGTACTATCGCTTTTTCCCTCCTATGTGTGTTTATATTGAGTTCTTTATTCTCATTAGTGGTTATCATTTACAATGAATGGTGGGCTGAGGTCATTTTAAACAACTCACATTTAGGAAGAATGCTCATTTTGATGGCTCCACTTATAGTTTTGCTGTCGTTACAAGAATTACTAAAAGGAGTCTTCAGAGGGATAGATAGGGTGGAAAAAGTTGTAATCGTTGAAAATTTTATTATTCCCTCCTTAAAAATAATTTTGTTTCTCCTATGCTTTTTTTTAGGATTAGAGATCCAAGGGATTGTAGTGGCTTTTCTACTTAGTACATTTATAGGAATATTTATATTATTACAATCATTATTTAAAGCTAAGACTATTTCTGGATTAAAGTTTAGTTATAGTGGCGAATATAAAAAAATATTCCTTTTTTCCTTACCTTTAATTATTACTCCTAGTTTAGTATTTATAATAAACCAATCTGATGTGTTTATGATAGGGTACTTTCTGCAAGAGGATGACGTGGGAATATATAATATTGCCTTAAGAATAGGCACAATGAGTAGCTTTATTCTTATAGCGTTCAATACTATGTTTGCACCACTAATATCAACGCTTTACTCTAAGAGCGATATTAAGTCAATAGAATATTATTATAAAATAATTACAAAATGGATATTGACTGTTAACTTGGTTTTCTTTTCTTTAATCTCACTTCTTAGCAATCAAATAATGCACTTGTTTGGGATAGAATTTGTTACTGGCTCAGTTGCCCTAATTTTGATTTCAAGTGGTCAAGTAATTAATTCTGCTGTAGGCTCTGCCGGCTATATTATTATTATGACTGATAAGGGACATTATGAGCTTTATAATAGTTTATTTATGGCAATATTGAATATTTGCCTAAATTTATGGTTAATCCCCATTTATGGAATTAATGGTGCTGCCATTGCTTCATTAGTTGCCGTTTCTATTGGTAATATCATAAAGTTATTAATAGTATATAGAAACTATAGAATACATCCATATAATTCAGGTTATGTAAAAATCATGGCTATTGTAAGTATAGTTTTTATATTTGTCTTGGGTCTAAAGTACACACTTAATACTTACTGGCTATTTGAACTTATCATTTTCACTACAGTATATATATTTACCTTCATCCTATTGTATATAAAGTTCGCTTTATCTAACGATGACAAAATGGTAATTAAAAATATTTTTCCTAAAAAATTTAAACAAAACTGAGGAGAGATTCCACATGAATCAGGAACCCGTTTTCATATTAGGAGCACACAAATCTGGGACAAGTTTATTAAGAAGTCTATTCGACGGGCATCCTGGGTTATTCGTTATTCCTATAGAAGCACACTTTTTTCAGCATTTAGGGGATTGGATTGATTATGGAATAAGAAGGCAGATGCCTGAGGGAAATATTTCAAAAGAAGAAATATTTAATAACTTTATTGACTGGATTGATTATTCTAATAAAAACTATGAAATTTTTTCTGATAGTGATACAAGAGGCAAATGGAATATAGAAAGCTTAAAAGAATATATTTGGCAAGAATTCAATGATATCCGCAATGAAAAAGAAATAATAGAACTCTTTGTAAGATCTATGTATTTTTCATTATATGGTAAGGAAATGACCTATGAAAAAAGAATAATTGAAAAGTCAGTGGAAAATGCTGAGTTTGCTTTGAACTTAAAAGCTCTTTATCCTAGAGCAAAGTTTATTCATATTGTAAGAAATCCATACTCAAATATAGTATCGATCCGAAAGTTCAAAACTTATAATAACAAATACCCATCTCTAAAGCCCATAGTAAGAAGCTTATACAACACATATTATTTTCTAGATAAAAATAAAAAAATAATTAGAGATGATTATTTAATTATAAAGTATGAAGATTTAGTTGAAGATCCAGATAAAACAATAAGTTTAATGGCAAAGTTTTTACAAATAGATGAAGAGGAAATTCTTTTTATACCTACGTCCGATGGGGAGATATGGCAGGGTAACAGTACAACTTCAAAAAAGTTTAAAGGTATTTCTAGTAAATCAATAGGAAACTTCAAAAAAAATATTTATCCTATAGAAATTGAGTTAGTTAATAAACTATTTAGCCAAGTTATATCTAAGTATAATTACAAGTTCATGGATGCTAAATCCTATGTTTTACCAAACAAGAAAGAATCAATTAAAAAATATATTTCTAACAGATTATTACTTAAATACTTTTTGTAATATCTCTGTTCAAGCTATATTTAAGCTTTCTTTGACTTCTATCTAACACTTGCATGGTTTTTCTAATGAAAAGTGGGAGCCTTGTGTATCTTCTTAATAAGGATGACTAATATGACTCACGAAATGATTATCGTGGTAATCATGATAATTCTTATGCTTATCGGGTTATTTTTTGAAATTGCACGTCCAGACTTACTTGTTTTTACTACCTTATTTATTTTTATTATGTTCGGGTATGTTAATACTGAACAAGCACTTATAGGTTTTTCAAACCAAGGAATGTTAACTATAGCATTACTATTCATTGTAGCAGGGGTTATTGAAAAAAGTGGAGTGGTTGAAAAGTTTATTTCCTCTTTTCTAGCTAAGTCGACAACCCACCGTGGAGCATTAGGAAGGCTGCTTATACCTATATCCGCAACTTCAGCATTTATGAATAATACACCTATAGTGGTTACTTTAACTCCTATAGTAAGAAAGTGGGCGTCAGACAGAGGATTTGCACCATCTAAGTTTCTGCTTCCAGTTTCCTACGCAGCTATCCTAGGTGGAACCATTACGTTGATGGGTACTTCTACTAATCTATTGATCCACGGCTTGTTACTTGATTTTGGTAAGGATGGTTTCTCCTTTTTTCAACTAGCTATTGTAGGGATTCCTATTACTATTGTTGGACTTATTTATCTAATTATTTTCGGTCCTAAAGTTTTGCCAAATCATAGAAGTCTTATGGATAAGGTGAGTGAGAATACAAAGGACTACTTAAGCGAGATGGTTGTGTTAGATAGTTTCCCTTACATAAACCAGTCTGTAGAAGAAGCTTCACTCCGAAACCTAAAAGGATTATACCTAATTGAAATTATTAGAGGAACCAAGAAAATCTCCCCTGTCACAAAAGAAACGTTAATCCAAAAAGGGGATCGTCTAATATTCACGGGTATGATATCGACTATAGCTGATCTTCAAAAGAGGAAAGGCCTTCAACTTGATACAGGAACAGATTTATCCTTAGATGATTTAAGAAATGGTAATACGAAACTGCAAGAGATAGTAGTTTCACATCAATCGGCATTAGTAGGTCAAACGATCAAACAGAGCAACTTTAGGGAAACTTATGATGCCGCCGTAATGGCAGTTCATAGAAATGATGAACGGGTGGAAGGAAAAATAGGAGATATTACTCCTAGAGCAGGAGATCTATTACTGATTGTTTCAGGGTCAGGTTTTGATAAGAAAAGTAGAGATCAACGTGACTTCTATGTAACGTCACACGTAGACAATGCTCCTTTTAATAAGAATGAATCAAAAGGTTGGTTTGCTTTAGCATTACTGGGAGTTATGATCGCTCTTGTGACATTTCAAATACTTTCGATTTTTAAAGCAATGGTGATTACAGTTGGAATCTTACTTTTAACAAAGATGATTTCTCCGAGGGAAGCTAAAGCTACAGTTCAGTTTCAAGTTTTATTACTCATTGCCAGTGCTTTAGGAATAGGAAATGTGATAATACAAACAGGCACAGCAGATTGGCTTGCTAATAATCTGGTTGCAAGTTTAGCACCCTTTGGGATTTTGGCCATTCTGGCGTCCATTTATATTATGACGAATTTGTTTACGGAGTTAATTACGAATAATGCAGCGGCTGTCATAATGTTCCCGATTGCCTATGAAGTGGCAATGGATTCAGGGATAGATCCGATGGGGATGGCGATCTTAGTTGCTATCGCTGCGTCTTCTAGTTTTTTATCTCCTATCGGTTATCAAACAAATTTAATAGTTTACGGTCCTGGGGGATATAATTTCAAAGATTATATACGCGCGGGTTTACCTTTAACATTTATAGTAATGATTATCACCATATCTATTATATATTTTCAATTTGCTTAGGAGGAAATACGAATGAAGTCTACTAATATTACATGGCACGATTCAAAAGTGGCAAAAGAAGAGCGACAAAATCAAAAGAAACATAAGAGCCCTGTTCTCTGGTTTACAGGTTTGTCTGGCTCAGGTAAATCTACTCTTTCTGTTGAAGTCGAGAAGGCTCTATATGAGTTAGGTGTTCACTCTTATCGGTTAGACGGAGATAATGTCCGTCATGGTTTAAACAAAAATTTAGGATTCAGTCCTGAGGATCGTACAGAAAATATTCGTCGAATTGGTGAAGTAGCCAAACTCATGAACGATGCCGGTTTAGTTACATTAACTGCATTTATTTCACCGTACCGTGAAGATCGTGGTAACGTTCGAGAATTATTTGAAGACGGAGATTTTATCGAAGTCTATACAAAATGCTCTTTAGAAGAAGCTGAAGAACGTGATCCTAAAGGTCTTTATAAAAAGGCCCGTGCGGGTGAAATCAAAGGGTTTACTGGAATTGATGCCCCATACGAAGAACCTCATTCCCCTGAGATCACAGTTGAGACAGATCAGCATTCACTTGAAGATTCTGTTAAACAAGTTGTTAATTACTTGCTAGAAAACAAATATATTTAAATCATCTTAGTAGATTAAGGAAGGTCTCTAGGGGAGGTATAAAGATGAAAAAGATAGTTATTCAAGCAGCATTAGATGCTGGAAAAGAAATCATGAATATATACGAAACTGATTTTGACGTGGAATATAAAGAAGATGAATCTCCACTTACGATAGCGGATCAGCGTTCACATGAAATTATCAAGGAAGTTTTACAAGAAAACTATCCTGAAGTTCCAATCCTTAGTGAAGAAGGTGCACATCTTCCTTATGAAGAGCGCAAATTATGGAAGGAATTCTGGTTAGTCGATCCTATTGATGGTACGAAGGAATTTATTAAAAAGAATGGTGAATTCACTGTTAATATTGCCCTAATCCGAGATGGTAAGCCAGTATTAGGTGTGGTGTATGCTCCGGCCCTTGATGACCTTTATGTTGCTGATGAAGAGAGAGGGGCCTACAAGATTTCCGCTGTATTAGAATCTACTGGTGAGGAGCTTGTTGGAGCGGAGAGGTTGCCATTATTAAGCAGCAAGCCTGGAGTTGCAAGTGTAGTGGCTAGTCGTTCTCATATGTCAGAGGAGACGGAGGCATTTATTAATCAATTAAAGGAAACGCATGACGAAGTGGAGACCGTATCAGCTGGAAGTTCTTTAAAGCTTTGCCTCGTGGCAGAAGGGAAAGCAGATTATTATCCTCGTTTTGCGCCGACAATGGAGTGGGATACTGGTGCTGGACAAGCGATCGTTGAGTTATCTGGTGGGAAAGTAGAAGTAGCTAATGAAGAAGTGCCACTAACTTATAATAAAGAAGTGCTTCGGAATCCATGGTTTCTAGCTCAGAGAGCTTAATTTTAGAGGAGGTGTTAAGGTGAATGTTTTAGTAGCTGGTGGAGCCGGATATATCGGTAGTCATGCGGTGGCTGAACTCGTAAAAGCTGATCACAATGTTATCGTTTTAGATAATTTAGAAACGGGTCATAGGGATGCAGTTGTGGATTCTGCTGTGTTCGAGAAAGCTGATTTAAGAGATATTGATGAAGTACGTAAGGTTTTTGATAAACATTCGGTTGATGCAGTCATGCACTTTGCAGCTAACTCATTAGTTGGAGAGAGTATAGAAGATCCGCTAAAATATTATGGAAATAATGTTTTTGGTACAATGACTCTCTTGAAAGTAATGGCAGAATACAATGTAGACAAATTTGTATTTTCATCAACTGCAGCTACCTATGGGGAGCCTGAGCAAATTCCAATTGCGGAAACTGCACCTACAAACCCAACAAATCCATATGGTCAGACCAAATTAGCAGTTGAAAAAATGTTGCATTGGTCTGAACATGCTCACGGCATTAAGTATGTATCATTGCGATATTTTAACGTTGCGGGATGCCATCCTGATTTAGATATTGGGGAAGATCATCAGCCAGAATCTCACCTTGTTCCAATTATTCTTCAAGTAGCACTAGGACAGCGCGATCATATTTCAATATTCGGAGATGACTATGATACGCCAGATGGAACGTGTATTCGTGACTACATACATGTTGTGGATCTAGTCAAAGCACACCTTCTTGCTTTAGATCATCTTTCAGAAGCTAACACTTCTTCCGTATTTAACTTAGGTAATGGACAAGGTTTCTCTGTGAAAGAAATGGTTGAAGCCGCTAGAGAAGTAACTGGTCATGAAATACCAGTTCAAATGGCAGCAAGACGTGCAGGTGATCCCGCACGGTTAGTTGCTTCTTCTAAGAAAGTCCAAGAAGTTCTTGGGTGGCAGCCAGAATTTGTCTCTATGACAGAAATCATCAGAACAGCCTGGGAATGGCATCAGAAGCATCCCAAAGGTTATAAAGATCCGTTAGTAAATATAGGGAATTGAATAACTATTTGATTATGGTTAATATATAAGATGGGTAAAGACGCTCATAAAAGAATTCATTTATTAAATATTTTTTGGAGGTTTTACAATGGCTGTTAAAGTACACGGTGGAACATCTTTAGTAAATCGTGAACTAAAAGGAAGTGAGAAAGAAGAAGCAGTATCTAATGCTGCATCACTTAACTCTCTTGAAATATCAAAATGGACGATTTCCGATTTAGAACTTATTGGAATTGGTGGGTTCAGCCCCCTTACAGGCTTTATGGGACAAGAAGACTATGAAAGAGTAGTTAATGAAATGCGTCTAAAAGATGGTACAATTTGGAGCATTCCAATCACTCTTCCTGTAAGTGAAGAACAAGCTGACCAGTATGAAGTTGGGGAAGAGATTGCCCTAGTAGGAGAAGATGGTATTACATATGGTACCTTGCTTATTAAAGAAAAATACTCCTACGATAAAGAACATGAAGCGGCTAAAGTATATGGTACAACAGAAGATGCTCACCCTGGAGTGAACAACGTTTATAAGAAGGGTAACATCTACCTTGGTGGACCTATCACTCTACTAAACCGTCCAGACCACGGTGAGTTCGAGGACTTTTACTTGGATCCATCTGAAACACGTCAACTGTTTGCTGATCTAGGCTGGAAAACCGTAGTAGGTTTCCAAACTCGTAACCCTGTTCACCGTGCCCATGAGTATATTCAAAAATCAGCTCTAGAAGCTGTGGATGGTCTTTTATTAAACCCATTAGTTGGAGAAACAAAGTCAGACGACATTCCAGCTGATGTACGTATGGAAAGCTATCAAACTATTCTAAAGCATTATTATCCAGAAGATCGCGTTCGTTTAGTCATCTATCCAGCAGCCATGCGTTATGCTGGCCCACGTGAATCTATTCTGCACGCGACAGTACGTAAAAACTACGGCTGCACACACTTCATTGTAGGTCGTGACCACGCTGGAGTAGGCGATTATTATGGAACATATGAAGCACAGGAATTAATTTCAACTGTTGAAGATGAGTTAGGCATTAGCATCTTTAAGTTTGAGCATGCTTTCTTCTGTCAAGTATGTGGAAATATGGCTACAGCTAAAACATGTCCACATGATAAAGAACAACATGTTCACCTAAGCGGTACTAAAGTTCGTGGACTTCTACGTAATGGTGAGCGCCCTCCAAAAGAGTTCTCTCGTCCTGAGGTTGCTGATGTGCTGATTAAAGGCATGAAACAAAAGTAAGAATAACGGATTTATTTGAAAATATTAGGAGAAAGCAAAGCTTAAATGCTTTGCTTTTTTCTATGGATTTTGTCGACTTGTTGTTTATCATAGTTCTAGGTATAATGAATTATAATAGACTTACAGATATTGGAGTGGACATTTTATGAAACGTGCTGAAAAAATGAAGAAAAAGAAGGGCAAGTGGTGGAAGATTCCGCTAATACTTTTAGCTTTACTAGTAGTCGGTGGGGGAGTGTATTTATATACTATTTATGCTGGGGCGAAGAGTACTGTTGATGATAAGATGCATCAGAAGGTAGCTTCTATTGATCATGAGGCGGCCAAGAAAAAACTGAATCAAGAGGAACCGTTAAACATTTTATTAATGGGAGTAGATGAACGAAAAGGAGACCGTGGAAGATCAGATGCTCTTATGGTTCTTTCATTAGATCCTGCTAATGACCGCAGCCAGTTGATCAGCATTCCACGTGATACCAGAACGACACTCGTAGGAGATGATCCCAAAGCTGGAATCAAAGATAAGATTAACCATGCTTATGCTTTTGGTGGAACGAACATGTCTATACAAACAGTTGAAAACTTTTTAGATATTGAAATAGACTATTATGTTCAGATGAACATGCAGGGTCTTTCTGAAATGGTGGATGCTGTCGGAGGAATTACTGTTAATAATTCACTAGATTGGTATGATAGTGGTTATTATAAAAAAGGCTACCATTACGAAAAAGGTAAGATTACCCTTAATGGTCCAAAAACTATGGGCTATGTGCGGATGAGGTATCAGGATCCGAATGGTGACTTCGGTCGAAACGAACGCCAGCGACAAGTAATCCAAGCGATTATTGATAAAGGGGCCAGTATTAGTTCCGTAAGTAGGATTGGTGAGATCATGGATGTCCTCGGCAATAATGTAACGACGAACATGAATTTCAGCACAATGAAAAATATATTACTTAACTATCGTAGTGCCCAGCAAAACATGACGACCTATCAAATGACAGGGAAAGGCACAAAAATAGATGGTACTTATTATTTGCTTGTTTCGGATCAAGAGGTTCAGGAAGTTCACAATATGATTATGGAATACAATTCATAAGCAAAGGTTTTGCCTCTATTGGAGAGTATTTAATCATAGGATCTGTTAGATGTGGGTTAACTTCTGCAAGATACACCACACTTTGCCGCACTCGGGAAAAGCTCTGTTATCCGATGCTTTAAGTGCAAAATATTTAAAATTGAATCAGAGTATTATTACTTATGATTTTTTTACACTTGTGTTTTTATATATCGGGGTTATGAACGACTACGTGGGAGAAGTATCTAATTAAGCTATAATATATTAAGTGAGTATGGAGAAGTGATTAACTTATTATATGAAGAATTAAGTGAAGCTTTTCTAAAACTGAGCAATAATTAAGGGGGATAACATGATCCTTAAACATTTGGCTATTCAAAACTTCAGGAACTTTGAAAATGTGGATATTGATTTAACTAATCGCAATATCGTCTTTGGCCTCAATGATATTGGTAAGAGTAATTTCCTAGCTGCTATACGTTTCCTACTAGATAGAAATTTCAGAAAAAACGGGTTTGTGGACTCCGATTTTTACAATAAAGACACTAGAAGGGAAATTGTAATAACCCTTAAAATTAAGATTGATGATGAAGAGAATAATGATAGTAAAAAGATTTATACAATGATGAGTGGTGCTATACCTACAGGTGCTGATGAAATTTACATACAACTTAAATCTGTGTATGATGGTGAATCCCTTGTAGGAGAGCCGAATCTCTTTTGGGGTGCTGACTTACAGGATTTGGAGGAAGTTCCAAGTAGTCAGTCATACTATGAGCTAGATAAGTACATTAATGTAGTTTACATTGATTCGTCAATTCAACTAGAGAGTACATTCAAAAGATATTCTAAAGAGATTTTAAAAGGTGAGTCAAGTTTAAGTGAAAAGGAAAGAAAAGGACTTAGCAAGGATATAAAAAAGCTTAATAGTAGTGTAGGTAGGTTGAGCACGATAAAGGAATTTGAAAAAGCACTGGTAAGTGAATATAAGAAATTTAAAGATGAAAAAAATTTTAATGTGTCTATCCAATCTGAAATTGAATTAAGTAATATTCACAGCAAACTCACGCCATATATTCAAGATGAAAAAAGTGAAAACTATCCAACTTCCGGAGATGGTAGAAAGAAGATTCTTGCTTATACACTTTTTACGCTTGAGAACCGTAGGCTAGAAGAAAGAAAAATCAATATATTTTTAATTGAAGAACTAGAAAATCATTTACATAGGTCAATGCAGATAGCGTTATCGTATCAGATTTTCTCTGATGAGATTTTTAAGCATCTATTTATGACAACACATTCATCACTAATTGTAAGTCAAATGGATGATGTTAACCTGATCAAGCTATTTAAGGATGCTACAGTTGTAGGGAAATCTTTCATCTATAGAGTTCCAGAAATGTATAAAACATTAAAGCAAAAACTAAATCAAAATCTAGCGGAAGCAATTTACGCGGATGTAGTTTTGCTCGTTGAGGGACCGTCCGAAAAGATACTGTTTGAACGAATACTAAAAGACAAGTGTGAACGGTATGAGAGTTTTGGAGGTTATATTCTAGAAGTAGATGGTATTAATTTTAAGGAATACTATTCGGTATTGACTGCACTTGGAATCAAAGTGATAGTGAAAACTGATAATGATCTTAAAAAAATTAACGGAAGACCAGAGTGTAGTCTTATCGGTGTAAACAGATGTCAAAGGCTTATTGGTGAAACAGAACAAAATAATTTAAGAGGTATTGACCCTACAAGATATGAAAAAGATTCAAGCTATAAAGTTGAGAGGAAAAAATTTGTATTTAGTGAATTATCTGAAGTAGTTGAGCAATTAAAAGTCGAGAATATTTTTCTTTCCAGAGTTGATTTAGAAAATGATTTGTATGAAGTAATTCCAAGAATTCTGGACAGGCTAGCTAAGGATCAAAACAGCTCAAAAAATGGTGTGGATTATTTACAAAGCGCAAAACTTATTAATATGATTGAATTAAGTACCAGTATTACTCAATACGGTATAGATAAGATTTATAAACATAAGAGATTTGAATGTTTGAGAGAGCTGGTGGAAATATGTTGCCAGTAGATAAAGATATTAGGGACAAAATTCTCACTACTGAAGGTAATATTGTAATAAGCGCTAGTGCAGGGACTGGAAAAACATACACTACTATAAAAAGAATTATTAAAGATGTAGAAGAGATTAATAACTATCAAACATTTGCAGCTGTAACTTTCACACGAAAAGCAGCAAAGGAGATTATAAATAGACTTGGCCCTAATAAGGGAGAGGGGTTTGTAGGAACAAACGATAATTTCATTTGGTTAGAGGTAATTCAACCATTTATGTACGATGTCTACGGCATGGATTTCAGGATAGAAATTAAACCAGACTTTAGTGATGAGAACCAAGTTAAAACTTTTAATGATGGTATAGATAAGATTAAGAACACGAAATTAATGTGTAAGTACCGTGATAGAAAGAAAAATTTTGCATTCCAATTGGCTTTAGAAATTTTAAAGAATTCCCATTCTGCGAGAAGATATATGAAAGCAAAGTATTATCGGGTTTATATTGATGAGTACCAAGATAGTGACGAAGATATGCACAAATTTTTTATGTATTTATCCGATGAACTCGAAATTCCTTTGTTTATTGTTGGTGATTCTAAACAGTCTATATATGGTTGGAGAGGAGCTTATAGTGATGGGTTCACTGAGTTATTTACCAAACAAACTTTCAAAGAATTCGAGTTATGGCATAATTTCAGGTCAAACAAAGTTATTCAAAATTATTCAAATATATTTATGGAGAGTGTAAGAAAGCATTATCATCAAACTGAATTTAATAATGAAGTAATCGCTTTTAAGTTCGGTATTGATAGTGAAGCTATTGCTTATATAAATGAATGGATTGATGTTAGTAAAAAATGTGCCTTCTTGAATTTTAGAAATGATAATGCAGAGAAGTGGAGTAATCGATTAAGTGAATCTGGTCTTCCGTTCGTCTTCATTCCCGGGTCACCTTTAGATTATGCTAATCTTGAGAGCGAGCACATATGGATAGCAAGAGCTATAGCTCATTATATATTCCAGTATAGATATAGTGAGTATGACTTTAGGGATGAAATACCGATGCCTGAAGTATACAGAATTTCTGATATCAAAATGTTATTAAAAGAAATTAATGATACACTTAACGACCAGAATCAATTTAAAGAAAACTGTATTACTTTGTACAATTACCTAGGTTATAGTGAAGACTTGGATAAAATAAATGGAGAGATAAGTGTATTACATGAAGTAGTAAATGACCAGAAATATACACCTACTTACAATCAAGACCGTTACAAATTAACTTCTGGTACAATCCATTCATCTAAAGGTCTTGAGTTTGAACAGGTAATAATAAATGCCCAAGATTATGACTTGACTAGAGAAGGGATAAAATTCTTGCATTACGTTGCAATATCTAGACCGGAAGAAAGGTTATTAATTATTGCTCAAAATGATTTTATGACCAGATATAAAAGCTATATCAATTTTGTAATTTCAAAAACAAAGGATTTAGGAATCGAAATTGATGTTGAAAAAGTAATTAAAATTCTTGAATAAAAAAGATATATTCGTGGGGCATGTTCTAGAATTGTAGCATCAATAGAGTATAATAAAATCTTAGAGTTCTAATTTCGGGCTCTGCTCACGGTAGGAAAGTAAAACTAATTTCTAGGCAAAACATTCTTCATTAATAATCCCTTCCTTACAACAGGAAGGGATTATTTCGCCTATTTCACCATATTATGATCTCTTATCTGAGTTTATCTGAGTCATTCAAATGTTCAAGAGTCTTCAAAACCGCTCCCGCCAAAATCCTCACACCCGGCATAATCATCCCATGATCAAACGACATATTCGGATGATGCAGCCCCGGTTTCAAATCACACCCTAATCCCATTACAGATGCTTTTATATGCTCCTTTTTCAATGTATAAAAGTGAAAGTCTTCACTTCCTGTAGTCGTTACAGGATCTACTAGATTCTCTTCTCCTAAAACTTCCTTAATAGATTCCGCCATAAACGCTTGGGCTTCTGGGTCCACGATCGCTGAGGCCATCATCGATTCTAGTGATAAATCGATTGGAACTCCATAGTAATCTGAGACTGATTTAACGGCTTCTTCTACAGAGGTCGTTAATTTTTCTATGGCATCGTTCTTTTGGGCGCGCAAATCAATGCTGAAGGTGGCATTGCCCGGGATGATATTGGCGCTTTCGCCGCCGGCTTGAAATTTGGTGAACTTGACGGAGTGTGGAATCATCGGGTCGATATGGATGTGATTTAGTTTCTGGACTAGTTCCGCTCCGATTTCAATCGCATTGACGCCGAGGTGGGGGCGGGCTCCGTGTGTGTCTTCTCCTTTAATTTCGCCGGTAATATGGCGGGCCGCTCCGTGAAAGAGGGCAGGGGTGGCCATGCCGTTCTCGACTTCCTGAATGGGGCGCAGGTGGACGCCGTATAAGTAATCGACATCGTCGACGACGTTTTTTTCGACCATCTTAAGTGCGCCGGTTCCTTTTTCTTCGGCGGGTTGGAAGATAAAGCGAATGGTTCCATTCGGGACGTGATCCATTTCTTGAATCGACAGCAGCACGCCGAGGACCATGGACATGTGGGAGTCGTGGCCGCATGAGTGGTTCGCTTGGAATGTGCCATTGACTTCCTGCCAGAGGGCGTCCATGTCGGCACGGATTCCGACGACTGGTTTTCCTTCTCCTATTTCTCCGATCACGCCGGTACAATCGTCAAACGTACGGACGCGGCAGCCGTTTTCGACTAATAGATTTTTGATATATTCGGTCGTTCCGGTTTCTTTCCAGCTTATTTCCGGGTGTGTGTGCAGGTGTTCAAAGATTTCCATAACTTTTTTTTCGATATCCATAGTGATCACTTCTCCTTTTTACAATTTAAACGTTTGTTTGAGTCGTTTTTCTTCCATTGTTAGTTTGTTTTGTCGGGTTCGTTCTGGTTCGTTAATAGATATGCCGGACACGAGCGCATTTAGAAAGGAAAATACAATCGGGGCCGTTTCGGAATGGCTTCTTTTTGAAAAATAGACGGGAAACAGGGTGTCGGCGTGCTTTGATATTGGTGCGATCCCGGAATCGGTAATGCCGATAATCGTCCAGTCGCGTCGTTTCGCTTCTTCGGCAAGCATTAAGGTTTCTGTTGAATAGGCGTGAAACGAGAATACGATAAAGACGTGTTTTGTTGACCCAAAGTCGAGATGGGCATCGAGATCAGGACGATAGAGTCTGGCATTGATCCCGATCGACTGCAGGGCATAAGTCAGCCAGTGGGCCATCGAGAAGGTGTAACGCAATCCGGCAATCAGGACCTGATCGGCTTCAGCCAGGGAAGCCGTGGCTTGCTTGAATTGCTCTTCTTTTATATTTTCCGCTGTGGATGCGATGTTAAATTGATCGTGCAGCATCACTCGTTCGTGAAAGGGACGCTCTTTCTCCTCGTTATGGGACAATGGATACTCCGCAAAGATCCGCTTCTGATTAAATACATGGTCGCGCACCTCATCCTGCAGCTCGCTGTACCCCTTATACCCTAACGTCAGACAGAAGCGAGTGATCATCGATTCGCTAACCCCGAGCGCCTCGCCAACCTTCTTCGCTGGATTCGCCGCAAAGGCGGTAGGTTCCTCTAGTAGATAGTTCGCCACTTTTTTTAACCCTTTTGATAGATCATCATAGGCGTTTTCGATTTTTGTGTAGTAATCTTCCACAAAGCTTCCTCCTGAAAATAAAAGATAATTTTTAAAATGATATTGATTTAAAAGAAATACTTTATTATAATCTATCATAACTTATTAGTTGTCACAATATTTATTCAATTTTAACAAAGGAGGAAGTTTACACATGGCGATACAACAAAGGGAGCGCCATTCCGCTCCGAAACAGAAGAAAAAGTGGGCGATGCCTGACGCCTATATCATCATGCTGCTGATTATGCTGCTTGCGGCGGTGGCCACGTACATCTTGCCATCGGGGGCATTTGAACGAGTGGAGCAGGGAGATATTACGGTAGTCGTTCCAGACAGCTTTCATAGTGTCGATGGAGATCCAACTGGAATTATGGACTTCTTTTTATCGATTCAAAATGGCATGGTCGAGACAGCTGGAATCATTTTCTTAGTTTTAATTATCGGGGGAACCTTTGCTGTTATCGAATCGACCGGGGCCATCAATGCTTCGATTATGAAGGCCGTAAATAAAACGAAAAATCGCGAACATTTACTTGTCCTGTTCGTTGGGGTGCTGCTTGCGATTGGCGGGTTGACCGGCGCGATCTCCAATGCTGTCATTGCCTTTATTCCAATCGGGATCGTCCTCGCGAAGGCGCTCGATTTAGACGCGATCGCTGGTGTGGCGATCATTAAATTAACCGCGTATGTCGGATTTAACACGTCGTTTATGAGTCCATTCACCGTGCTGATTGCTCAGGACATCGCCGGACTTCCGTTGTACTCCGGCATCCTGTTCAGATGTATTATGACCGTGGTGATTTTTGCCGTTACGATTGGTTATATTCTTTGGTACATTAAGCGTGTGAAGAATGATCCGACGAAGAGTCTGATGGGGGCCAATCGTTTTCCAAAAGACGATGAGCAAGTGAGTGAGGATGTGCAGCAGAAATTTACCGGCACGCATAAACTGATTCTGTCCTTTGTCGTGTTAGCGATTGTATTTTACATCGTGGGTGCGCTGCAATTCGGCTGGTCACTTAATCACATGGCAGCCATTTTTCTCATTATCACAGTTGGAACCGGGCTGATTGCTAAAATGTCGCCGAACTTTGTGGTCAAAGAATTCATGGGCGGCGCGAAGAATCTCGTCTATGGCGCATTAATTATCGGACTAGCCAGGGCCATTGTGCTCGTTATGCAGAACGGGGAGATCCTCGATACAATCGTCCACTGGCTGGCCGTGGCGATGGAACCCTTCTCCTCCGTGTTCGGGGCGATTGCCATGTTTATCGGGAATTCGTTGTTCGCCTTGCTCGTATCGTCTGGGAGCGGGAACGCCGTCGTGATGATGCCGATCCTAACACCATTAGCGGACCTGATGGAAGTTCCTCGCCAGGTGGCGGTGACGGCGTATCAATTGTCAGATGGCTTTATGAACAGTATTACGCCGGCGTCTGGTGTGCTGTTAGCTTGTCTTGCGATTGGCGGGGTGCCGTGGACGAAGTGGGTACGGTTCATGCTGCCGTTAATCGTGATGTGGTATGTGTTGTCGATGGTGTTCTTGGCGATCGGGGTGTTGATTGGCTGGGGACCGAATTACTAGGTGTATATAAGCCATCGTGCTTCTTTATGAAGCGCGGTGTTTTTTTTGCTCAATGATGCGTGTGTCTAACTGCCGGTTTTGCGGGGGCGAGCGAAATGGGGGTGGAGGTGAGCGAAAATAGCTGGAACGGAGCGTAAATCAAAAATGGTGAGCGCATGTGCTCAAGCTGTGAGCGAAAAATGTGTTATCGTGAGCGTTCGTTCATTTGAAAGTGGTCTTATGTTCAAGAGAGGAGCAGAGTCCGAGCAGTTAGTTAACAGAGCAGTGATAATAGAATATTTTATGTTATACGGTTTCTTTACAGCGCCTTTTTCTTCAGCCATTTCCATCGTTTTAATGATATAAATCCTTGGGTTTTGTTCTTGCCACTTGTTCATGCTCTGATTAATTCTCGCTTTCCTTTTCGACCTTCCCAATTTTTTATTAGCTTCTGTTCCTATTTGCCAGATGATTTATGTCCTCTATATTAATTTTTTCTCAATAACCCTCTTTAATCCCAGATCAATAGTATGGAGTTTGCTGTTAAATATTATTAGAGCTCCTTCCCCATCTTACGGGATTCCCTTAAATCATCCAGCACTTTATGGCAGTTATCCATTGGAATGCTGTTAAATCTTAGTTTATCTATTTGATCTAGCCCTCACAGATTTAATGAAGATTTTTAGTGCAAAATACATATAATTATTACATATTATAGAAGGTTTCTCTCATTGTTTGTCGAAATATAAGATATACGATAAAAAAGGGGAGTTAATAAGGATGGGGAAGTTTATAAAAAAATGAGGAATAAGCCAAAATTGAGCACTTGTCAGTATTAGTCCGTTAGAACTGAATGACAATTAGAAAATAGGATGAAATAAGTCAGAAACTTGACAAGTAGAATGAGTCTGGTCCTACCAGAGTCCCTGCAGATTTTGGATCTTTGCATACTTTCTATACGGTGCTTTATCTTCTCCATCTTATAAAAATAAACATTATTTAGAATATGTCAATTGATATGTTCATGTAATTATATGAATACATGTACCAGTTGCTCCGACCACGGGGTTTTCATGTCTATAGGTGTTGTTTTGATATGGGCAGGAATTTAAATCAACTGCCTCCATTTACAAACCTATTAATTGACCGATAAAAGAAAGTGGAGGGACTACAAATGAATAGATATTTTTACTGCGAGAAACAAAATAATAACGAAATAGTATTAGATTTCTTAGACAATGAAAATTTGAAGGAGTGGTGTGAGCAGAATAATATCCCTTGGGATGAAAGAGATCCACGTTCCATGATTCAGATTCAAAATATTAACTTTTCTGCATTTAACCAATATCCTAAAGCTGGTAGTTGGTACGTTATACCCGATAGCTTTTGGGATGATTTTAAATTAACGCCTTCGGATTATGATTTATTTTACGATAGCGATGAATCTAATGATTTTCATATAGCTATTGTCCGCATTTTATTAAAACCTAAACATGATAATAGATTATTTAATCTCCAACAATATATTTCAAAGTCACCTGATCCTCAAATTAAAGTTGATTCTTATTCCCACACTCCAACAAAAACCGCCCTTCCGTGGTTAGACTATACTAGTGAACCGTTATGCGAAGCGTTTTGGAATTATCCACAGTTAAAGGTAATAAACATTGGTCATGGCAATTGGAACGAGGTTCACTTTTGTTTTAAGAATAAAGGTGCAACAAAACTTTTTAGACTAATATACGATTTAGGAATGGATAATGGGTTTGGAAACCAAAAGATTGATAGAATCCTAGATGACAATAGAATAAGACTTGATGAAGAAGTACACGTTGTTTTAAGTCATTGGGATACTGATCATATTTCTAGTATATGCTATATGGATGATGAAGAGATTAAAAAGATTAAAAGCTTTATAGCACCAGACAATCTTCCAGGAAGTAATACCTACATAAAAGCGTGGGGTAGATTAATCACCAACGGAGTTACTCCTATATTATTAAAACCTGCAAAAGGAAAAGGCAGGGGAATAAGGTTGAAAGAAATAGCAAATGGTTTGCATTTTAATGTGTACCGCGCTACATCAGGAGTTTCTCGTAATCAGACAGGGATTGCTATACATGTACGTGGTAAAGAAAGGTCAGGGTTGCTAACAGGAGACCACCATTACAATAAGATAATGGAAGACATTATTCTTAAAGCAAACAATCTTAAACCTAATTTGACTATGGTTATACCGCATCATGGTGGCAAGGCAGGGAGAATCGATTCTAAGAACTGGAGTTCACTTAAATTTAAGGGTTTTATTTCTTACGGAGATAATGGGTATGGACATCCTTACCAAAATTATATAGACAAGCTTGGATATAAATCTCTTTACGAGACGGTTCAAGGGGATTTAATTGAACGATTATAATTTAATAAAAAAATATTGATTAGACCAGAAAGTTGATCGACTATGTATGATGTTGTATTGGCCAATAGCGAAGTGCAGTTGGTTTGGAGGAATTTTATGAAAAGTATATTAATTATCATGACTGTATTAACCTTATTCCTGATTACTGGTTGCACCACGGAAGTATATAAATCCTCTATAGAGGATGGAAATAATGCAATACAAAAAGCAGACTATGAGGAAGCACTAAATCAATACGAAAACGCTCAGTCCGAGAATAACACCGATGAAGCTAGAAATGTAATAAAGCTACTTCAACTTATGAATGAAGGAGCTAATGCTTTTGAGGATGGCAATATGGAATTGAGTATAAGTAACTATGGAGAAGTTTTGGATATGAAGCAAAACGGTCTGGATATATGGGTGAGATTAAAAGTGACGCTGAAAAATTTAAGAAACATGCAGAATTAGCTCTGAATACATATAATGATAGAAAAGAGTGGCTGATTAGAGGGGAAGATGACTTAGAGGATGGACAATTTCAGGAAGCTATTCTAATGTTTAAGAAAGTACTCGAGGGTAAAGATCAATTTGATAATAAAAAATTCAACGAGGTAACTCATAAAGCAAATGAATTGTTGAGGCAGGCTCAAGGTGGAAAACTCTATGATGAATTGAGCAATAAACTTCAATCGGGTGAAAATAAATTGGAAAAACTGAAGTTCGATGAAGCTATTAGTATATTCGAACAGATTGCTAAGCACGAGATTAAAAAAGAAAGCTCTCGGATCAACAAGGTTAAAGATGATGCTAGTGAACTACTTGAGCAAACCCTCAAAGCTAAAGAACAGTATTTAGCGGAGCAAAGGATACAGGAAGAGAAAAGAAGAGCAGAAGAAGTGCGGGCTGAAGAAAAGAAAGAAAACGAGGAAGCCCTCCAAGAGAAGAAAGAACAAGGACAGTCCTTGCTTACTCATCAGGAAGCTAAGAATTTAGTCTATAAATATCTATTAAATAAATACACTAAAACTCAGTTGAATAATCCAAATGTTTTTCTTGAATATGATCATGATAAAGACAACGGTGACTATATCTTTAGGTTATATGAGGTTGTTATTGATAATCCAGAAACAAAAGAAGGTCATCAGGCTACTTGGGGATAGTATGGCATTGATCCCCGAAATAAATATGTTTACAATAATATGATTTATTAGTTTGAAAATAATTTAGAGAGTGCAGGAGAACATTTGTTTAGTCGTATTTGATGGATTGGAGTTGGGTGTAGAATAATTTCTTGACTACAATCGCGCAGAAGGCTTTATGCATATATGAATCATATGCTCCTGCTAAGCAAGCCTGATAGCTATAATAGATAAAAAGGCTCTCTGAATCCGAAGTTTATACAGGTAAGTTTAAATTTATTTGGGATACAGGTTATTTATCGCAATTTTAGAGAGGAGGAAGTAAGTATTTTTTGATTTCATAGATTATAGCGTAATTCAGATGGACATCTGAATTTTATATTCTTTACAATCTATTCTTTTGAAATTGATTAAGGAGAGATTATATGAGGAGAGAAGAGGAACTTTCATTTGTCTCAGAAGATCCTAAGAGTTATTTAAGTACACAAGCAAAATCATTGGAAAAAATGTTGAAGGATATTGAACTTACAGAAGAAGAGAAAGAAAGAATTGTTTCTGATAATTCCAAGAAGATTGTTGTTGATAATGGCCTATCATTTTTAGGACCAGTTGGAGGAGTGGTTTCAGCAATCTTGAATTGGAATGATGGTATTAATCAGGAGATGGCAGAAGCAAAAAAGTTAGTTCTTTTGCAACAGTATTTTGATAAAACAAATTCTTTGGAAAGTTCTTTGGGGGACTTGAAAGACTTTTTAATAAGTCCGCAGGGGAATACTCTCTTCAATAAAATTTTACGTTTATTAGATGATTCTCCCCCAGACCGAGAACTATCTGATCATTTGTCTACAGTCTTAAAGAACCTAGTGGATAATGGTGATTTTGAAAAGCTTTTTGAAAAACACCGATATGCGCTGAGTCAAATAGAAAGGTTAACGCCTCAAGCTTTAACTATAATTTCAGACTATAGAACTTGGCCACCTATTAAACTTGGAGCTAGCATGCAGTTCGGCCCAAAAGTAACCTCAGACTTTTATTCGGAGTTTTCCCAAGCCTATTGTAGAGAAAAAGGGATTTCAGACGATGTAATATTTAACCGTATTCAACATTCAGTTATTGAACTGCAACGATTGGGATTAATGGAAGCCTTTAATACTGAACAACGGGAAACAAGGTGTAAACTTACTTTCATAGGCGAAGATTTATTAACGTATATCACTTTTTAAATTTGTACTCCACTAGGTCCACTTTTTCAAAAAGCCACCAAGCTTCTTTTTGAGTAAAGAAGCTCGGCGGCTTTTTTACGTTTCTGAGATGTGGTTTTGGATCAATGTGTTGAGTGTGTTTATCTGCCAGTTTTGGCGGGGCGAGCGGATCGATAGGATGGGTGTTGGCTTGCTTAACCAATTAGTGCAAAACCGGTGATGTCCCTATTATCGTAAAAGATATTACCGCTTCTTTTAAAGGGAGAAGCGGGTACTATTATTAACTCGGATTGTTAGAAGTTTGAAGGACTCTTAGAGGAGTCTGAAATCGATTCGGCTGCTCCATTCAAAACGGCTTTAGCAATAATGGGTCCCAAAGAGATGGCTGCACCGATTGTGATTAAAGAGCCGATCATACCCAGTTTAACAGTCATTAAAAAGAGAATGGCAATAGCCAGCATAGTCATGATGGAAATGGAATTCCATAGGATGCGGTCTCGCACCTTTTCCAATAATTCAACGGTAGGTACGCTGTCAGTAGTATCCATAGCTGT
The DNA here is from genome assembly GCF_902726645.1 of Halobacillus ihumii. Taxonomy (NCBI): domain Bacteria; kingdom Bacillati; phylum Bacillota; class Bacilli; order Caryophanales; family Bacillaceae; genus Halobacillus; species Halobacillus ihumii. The sequence continues at coordinate 1,410,074 of NZ_CACVAO010000001.1, read as the reverse complement.
GTTCAGAATTTCTTTTAACCGGCGTAAATTAATGGCGGGCCCCATAAAAGTCATGACAATTAAAGTAACTAGGGAGACGTTCACCCACGCCATCCTCCACCCCCATCTGGAGAACACCAAATAGACACCAGGCAGTAAGATTAAAATCACACTGAGTGGAAGTAAACCATCCACTTTCACAGCGACCTTCGACCAACTTCGTAATGTTTCAACCGTCTTGGAATGGAGCATAGCAATCATAGCAGATAAGGTAACGCCAACTGCCATAAACATGATTACCACGCCTAATATATGTAGAAATAATACGACATTGTATAGCATTTCTTTATCATCCTCTCTCACGGTTAATTTACTTTTTGATATGAGATCCATTTTGAAAATAATAGGTAATTATACGTGACTATAAGATGGTTTATTCATAGTTCAATAGTATTTACCATGCTCCTAAAGAAGAGTCAGGTGTGTGCTATGATCTAGGAATTCATAATGGATGTAAGGTCGTTTAGAAAATTAACATCGATAAACTTGCCACCCCTTTCTTAGTGAGAATAAGCGACTGCGTTTCTTTTTGAGCAAAGAAGCGCAGTGGCTTTTTGCGTTTTTGAGGAGGTGTTATTTTCCTCAATGATGCGTGTGTCTAACTGCCGGTTTTGCGGGGGTGAGCGAAATGGCGGTGGAGGTGAGCAGAAATAGCTGGAACGGAGCGTAAAACAGAACTAGCGAGCGCAAGTGCTCAAGTTGTGAGCGGAAAATGGGTTATCGTGAGCGTTCGTTCATTCTCTTATTTAAGGGGAGTAGAATCCAAGCCGTCAGTTCTCTCAAATTCAGAATCCCAACCATTTTGGAAAATCCATTCAAGGAAATTTTTGATTCATTAACAATGGGCGCCTTATGGGTTAACATTTTCGTAAAATTTGAAATACTTCTGAGATATTGTATAATATAAGAAAATTGAGAAAATTTTTGCGTAGAGCCATTGAGCTCGACAAATCATTTAAGGGAGGTCATGAAAGGCTGGTTTAGTAACCAGTTAGACTTACAAAAGGGGGAGAACAACATTGAGAAAAAGTAATTGGAAATTTTTAAGTCTTATTTTATTTTCTGCTAGTCTGATGCTTGTACTTGCTGCATGCGGAGGTGGCGGTGAAAGTGGTTCAGATGGTGAATTAGAGGACAAGTATACCGTTGCAACGGATACTGGATTTGTTCCGTTTGAATTTAAAGAAGACGGTGAATATACAGGTTTCGATATTGAACTCATTAATGCGATCGCCGACGAAGCGGGATTTGAAATCGAATTGGCACCAACAAACTTTGATGGTATCATTCCGGGGCTGCAAACGGGTAAATTTGATATTGCCATAGCTGGGATTGGTATTACTGAAGAGCGTGCTAAGAAGATTGATTACAGTGATCCATACTATGAATCGGGGCTGCGTATTGGGGTTCCGAAAGATAATACATCCATCAAAAATCTTGAGGATCTGGAAGGCAAAACAATCGCCACAAGACTCGGGTCAACTAGTGCAGCGTTTATCAAAGAGAATATTAAAGATGCCACAGCAAATGAGTACCAGCAGATGAGTCAGGTATATCTAGCAGTGGAAAATGGAAGCGCTGATGCTGTGCTGTATGATGCTCCAAACGTGGCTTATTACATCAAAACTGAAGGCAGCGATAAGCTGAAAATGGTCGGTGAATTGTATAAAGCCGAGCAATATGGAATTGCCATTTCCAAAGGGCACGAAGATTTGGTAAAGGCTATCAATGACGCCCTGGCAACACTGAAAGAAAATGGCACATACGATGAAATTTATAAAAAATGGTTCGGGGAAGCACCTAAAGAATCATAGGAGCAGTAAAAGGGTGTAACCATCCAGTTGTTACACCCTTTACTTTTTATAGACAACAAGAGAGGTGATTGTGATGGATAGATTTAATTTTGCCGGTGTTGTTGAATTTTTACCACAATTAATGACCGGTCTTTATTATACGCTGCTAATCTCGGTGGTTGGTCTTTTGATAGGCTTTGTTCTCGGTGCCATTTTTGGATTGGGACGTATTTCAAATATTAAAATTATTTATTGGATATCAAGTGTGTACATAGAGGTTCTGCGCGGAACTCCGGTTCTAGTTCAGGCCATTTGGATATTTTATGCGCTGCCGTTGATTATTTACTATAATTTCGATTCCGTTACAGCAGGTATTATTGTTATTGCCTTAAATTCGGGTGCCTATATCGCAGAAATTGTGCGTGGTGCCGTTGTATCTATTGAAAAAGGTCAAATGGAGGCTGGTCGTTCACTTGGTCTGAATCATCGACAGACGATGCGCCATATTATTTGGCCACAGGCTTTTAAACGAATGATTCCGCCACTGGGCAACCAGTTCATTATCAGTATTAAGGATACTTCACTGTTATCAGTCATACTCGTTCCGGAACTGATTTTCCAGGGACGTTTGATTGCTGCCAACCACTTTAACGCTGTTGAAATTTATACGACAGTTGCTGTGTTCTATCTGGCCATTACCTTAACACTATCCTTCGTTTTGAGCATTGTTGAAAGGAGGCTGGATGTATAATGATAACAGTTGAACAACTGCATAAGAGTTTCGGAAAGACAAAGGTCCTAAAGGGTATTGATTGCAAGGTTGAACAAAAAGAAGTGGTTTGTGTAATCGGCCCGAGTGGATCCGGAAAGAGTACATTTTTAAGGTGTTTAAACCTGCTTGAAGAAATTACAAGCGGTGATGTTGTGGTAGATGGTGCAAGTTTAAATGATCCGAAGACAAATATTAATGAAGTTCGAAAAGAAGTGGGAATGGTGTTTCAGCAGTTTAATCTGTTCCCGCATAAATCCGTAATTGAAAATGTCATGCTTGCCCCACAAAAAGCGCGTGGTATTAGTAAAGGAGAAGCAAAGGAGCGTGCACAGAAGTTACTGGATAAGGTCGGTCTGAGTGAAAAAGCTGACATGTATCCCAATCAATTATCAGGCGGACAGCAGCAACGTGTGGCCATTGCTCGTGCCCTTGCCATGGAGCCTAAGGTCATGTTGTTTGATGAACCAACCTCTGCGCTGGACCCAGAGCTTGTTGGTGAAGTTTTAGCGGTTATGAAACAGCTCGCCTATGAAGGGATGACGATGGTCGTCGTGACGCACGAAATGGGATTTGCCAAAGAAGTTGGGGATCGAGTCCTCTTTATGGATGAAGGAATTATCATGGAGGAAGGCGATCCGGAACAGATTTTTAACAATCCTGAATCGGAGCGGACGAAGGAATTTCTGAATAAAATATTGTGATGATGTATGAGGCTATTGGTCTGTTATTTTGCAGGCCGGTAGCTTTTTTTGTGAAGTCGTCAAAGGATGGTGGGAGGAGCTGTCATGCTTCCCAGCTAAGTATCAGGGCGCGGGAGCAGGTGAGTGGACGAGAGGGCGAGCGGAAATGGCGTGGAAGTGAGCGAAATAGTTAGGATCGGAGCGAAAAATGAAAATAGCGAGCGTAGTTAGATTGGGAGCGGGAATGATGTTATTGTGAGCGTTATGCACAATTCACTGAGTCTAGAGCTGTTCAATTAAGTGTAGCCGATCCAATAACCCTCATCAAACAAGCAGCTAATCAACTGAGCGGTGATCATAAAACATTTTTCTTTTCCCTAGTTTCTTTATGAGTCCTTTTTCTTCAGCTCTTTTCCAACGTTTTATCGATATTAGATCTAGGGCTTCTTTCTCCCCTTTTGTTCTTACTCTGGTTCGTTTTCGTCTTCCTTTTCGACTTTCAGCAATCTTTTTATTAGCCTCTTTTCTATTAGCTTCGATCCGATTATTTATGTCTTCTAAATTCACTTTTTTCAACGCTCTCTCTCCTTTAACCTAGGAATAGTATGCCTTAGCTATTCATTCTTATGAGTGAGAACGCAATAAAAAGAACCAACAGATTATTATCAGTCTGTTAGTTCCTTTGCTTAAACCAATGTTCTATTAAGTTATAAATATTAGCTTGTTTTGCCTGTTCCTCCAAATACTCCAAGTCCACGTCATCTTTATGAATTAGAAACATTCTATAAGCCCATTCGTAATCTTCATCATCTTCTGGGAACTTTAATGCAAAAGCAATACCTTCAATACGATGAATAATGATATCCTCTATGCCTATTACATAGAGTTTCTTGCTGTTTGGAAGGGTTATCTCATACACACGATCGAGACTACCTTCAAGGTGATTAGATGGTATCTCGACCGCAATTTCAGTATCCAGATGATACCATTCTCGTTCAGTACGTTGGAACCCTAATTGATTAGTGAGAAGGTCGTCATATAAATGCCAGCCATCACTTACAAAATCTATATCATGGGTGTGGTAATCATTTCTTGTGTAGATTTCAACAGATAATCCTCCCACAACTATGGGCACGATCCCTTTACTTTTAAAATAATCTGTTAAAAGAGCAGCAAATTCAAGCTGCCGTTCAAATTTAGGCTTATCTTCTAAATAGTTAAGGGCTTCTTTTAGATCTTCAACTGTAGTCATAGTACATTGACCTTTTACCAGTTTTAATGATACGACCATCTTTTACGGCTTTTTGCCATCGGGCAACTGATATTTCGTTTAAGGCTTTCACTTCTCCAGGTGTACGGGTGCGAGATTTTTTTCTTCGCCCATTGGCTGGAACTGAAGTTCTTATTGTAGCATTTGCTTTTTTACAATTCTTCTTGATGTTTTGATTAATTTGTTCAAGAGTAACTGTGCGCATTGATCTCGCCCTACCTTTCTTCAAGAAGTTTATTTAACTTTATAATACAACACATTTCAATGATTGAGAAGTATGATAATCTATTGTAATTACATAGCTATAACTTATTTTACCCATTTGTAAAGGACAATAAAAGATTAGGCTTTATTTTTCACATAATCTTCTTTACGCCAGCAAAAGGATAATGTTCTATTTGTTCTTTACCAATTTTTTGATAGATAAAACAAGTTGACATAGTAAAAAGCTGGCAGGAAAATGGGATCATCATCTATTAAAAGGAGTTCACTATGACGAAAGAACAGCCATGGAAGGTTATGGAATCAGAGAATGTTAAAGTTAGCAAATTCACTGTAAAAAAAGAGCAAGTCCAACTCTCCAATGAGGATGAGATGGAATTTTCCTATGTAAGTTTTCCGCACGGTGTTTGTGTGTTGGCCCTGACAGAGGATAATCAAGTGATCATGCTCAAACAATACCGTCATGCGGTGAGGCAGTGGGAGTTAGAGCTGCCGGGGGGTGCGATTGACGATAACGATTCACCGCTTACCACGGCCAAGCGTGAGTTGCTGGAGGAAACGGGCTATCAGGCGGATCAATGGATCAACCTCGGATTTGTTCACCCTTCTGCGGGATCCACTTCTGAAGCGATTCACCTTTTTGCAGCAAAGGGTGTTTATAAGGCTGGAGAACAGACGCTTGAACCGAGTGAAGAGATTGAGATGCAGCTTGTTGGGATGGATGAGTTGTACGAGCTGATTGGCAGTGGTGACTTTAGACATGGGGCGGGGCTTGCTGCGGTTCTGCGGTATCAATGTTTGGAAGATTGAATGTGACGGTAAAATAGGCGAAAAGGTAATCGAGCTATAGCTTGACTACTACATTTAACTTTTGTGAAAAACGTGGTATAATTAAGTCATAAACAGGATAAACATAAGAAAAGGAGATCACAGCTCCAACTGTGATCCCCTAGATAGTTGCTCTTGATTAGGGCAAGGCTATTCGTGAAAATAGACACTCCCCGTTATCCAGACAGGGTGTCTATTTTTTTATGCGTATTATCGCCACTATCAAGGCAATCAATGTTACATTTAGGGTGCTAAAGGCTATAGCAACCATCAATGCTTCATAGACGCTCATGGCATCACCCCCTCATTATTTGACATGGGGATTAGCCGACACCCTATTCAATTCGAACAACTATCTAATTTCTATTATTACATAATTATGTTGTTAATACTTCCAAAATATTAAGAAATTTCATTGAGGTACGGTTGAACTGGTTGTAAGTGGTGGTTTCAGAGGTGACGAGGCCAGCAGTGCTTCTGAGGTATCATTCTTTGAGGGATAGATCTATGGGGAGAAGCGGGTTATGTGTTTGTTTCCGATTTTGTGATACTAAACGTTAAGATTTAGATAGACGTATTCCTTTCTGGTAAAAAATTCTATATACTTGATGTAACGAATTCGGAAAGAGGTTGTTTTACATGAAGGTGCTTGATGTTTCGGATCTCCAAAAGGGTGGAGAAGAAACGATACATACGCTGGAAAGCTTGAGGAACTCGGTTCAACAAGTTAAGGTCAGTATAAAGGCGATCATTGATTTGGAAGACTCGCTTCGCGGGGAAGGCGGGGAGGCGATTCGGGTGTTTTACAAGGAAGCGCACCTGCCGTTTTTGAGCTATTTGGAGCAATTCCTTTCGCAATATGAAGATACTATTCGTAAGATGATGGCTTCCTTGAATGAGCTCGAGCCGGATGCTGAAGGTCTGATTCGGGAAGATTTTCTTGAACAGGAAGTGGAAGCGGGATTACATAAAGCAAGTACCGTCACGATGGAGATCGTTCAGGAAGTCAATCAAGTCGTTAACGGCGTTCAGGATATTGTGTCACTGCCGTCTGTTGATGACAGCGCATTTTTGCAGGATATTCAACAGGCGAGGAATAAGAAGGACGAGACGGTGGAGCGGCTGCATGAGTTTGATCAGACGGAGTCGAGCCAGTTGGCGGAGCTGAAGCAAAGCTTATCGACCATGAATCAATACATAGAATCGATATCCTCCCAGTTTGAGACTGGAGATATGAGTATAGGAAGTTATCAGGCAGGTCAGATTCAATCAAATGCGGATTGGGCATCTATCAATCTAGCGGTGAGTGCGAAATTCGTTCCCCCAGGTGAAGTAGATGAGTTTATTTCTGAACAGAAGCGGCTCTCCCCTGTATCATTGGGGTATGAATTCACCTCAGGAGGGGTATGTACAAGAGAAGACATAATGGCGGCTTCAGCAGAAGATGTGGGCTGGTTTAAGAAGACGGCATCCTTCGTTCTTGATTTTATTCCGATTGTTGGGAATGTCAAGGCGGCTATTGAGACGAAGACTGGTGAGAATTTGATTACGGGTGTGGAGTATGAAGGTTGGGAGCGGGCGATTCTTGCTGCCTCTGTTGTTGGCGGGGGAGCTGTTAAGGTATTTGGGAAAGGTGTTAAAGGTGTTAGTAGTGTTGCTAAGGGTGCGGGTAAAAGTAATGGTGTTATAAATAGTACTAGTGTGAAGAAAGTTAAAGAAATTGATTTAGGAGCCCACATAATAAAAGGGAAAAATGGTAAGAAACAATTACTTCCAAACACTAAATATATAACTAATGGTAACTACACATATAATACCGATGACCTTGGTCGTATCGTAAATGTAGAGGCTCCTGAACTAGTATTGAAAAAGGCTGATAGAAATAAATATGCTCAAGTAAATGTAGGAGGAAAAGACAGGTTGCCAGATGATGATGGTGGTCATTTAGTAGGAGCACAATTCAACGGATCACCTGATATTGATAATCTTGTTCCACAAAATAGCCAAATTAATAGGAGGGGCGGAGTTTGGTATGAAATGGAGACCGAGTGGGCTAATGCAATGAAGGAGATTCCGCCCAAAAAAGTGTCAGTAGGCATTGAACCAATTTATTCAAAAAAATCAATGCGACCAGATTCCTTTATGGTTGAATATGAAATTGAAGGAGAATTCCCGGTGGTCCGTGAGATTGCAAATAAATCAGGAGGTTGATATTGATGAGTTTTGAATTAGAATTAAACAAGCTATATGAAACAATAGCCCAACAGATTAATGATATGATTCCAATTGAATGGAGTAATTTTTCTTTTAGTGGTGAAGTTAAGGACGAAGAAGGAGGAGTTTTCTTCTTTTTTACTCCTAAAGATGACCAAGGGCAATCTGTTTTTTCGCATTATATTCCAAAATTATACGCTGTAGATAAGAGGGGATATAATAAAGACCTTCATGAACTATTTGAACTAACTGTTAAACTACAAAAGGTATTTATAGAGAATGACCAGGAACCTTGGTTTTCAGTAACATTATTAGTGGACGATACAGGTAATTTAAATGTGCATTTTGATTATACGGATTGGCATAAAAGTGAATTTGGTCCGGCTGCTAGAATAAAATATTTTGAGTATAAGTATGTAAGTGAAGAGAAAGAAAAGGATCTAGGTTTAATAGAGAGAATGAGAGAGTTCGAAAAAAGCAATATGTGATGTCTCTGGGGAACTAGTTACTTTTAAGATATTTTATCTTAGATATGCACTACGTAACTTCTACCTAGGTTAACAACAGAAGATGTAACCGATGTAATCCACTATTCATTTAACTTTCAAACAAAAACATGGTATAATTAGGTCAGAAACAGGATACACATAAGAAAAGGAGATCACAGCTCCCACTGTGATCCCCAAGATAGTTGCTCTAGATTAGGGCATGGCTATTGTTGAAAATAGACACTTCCCGTTTGGTTGAGAGGGTGTCTATTTTCTTTTGCGTGAAATCGCCACAACTAAGGCAATCAATGATACATTTAAGGTGCTAAAAGCTATAGCAACCATCAATGCTTCATAGACGCTCATGGCATCACCCCCTTTTTATCTGACATGGGGATTAGCCGACACCCTATTCAATTCGAACAACTATCTATTTTCTATTATTACATAAATATGGTGTTAATACTTCCAAAATATTAAGGAATTTCATTGAGGTACGGTTGAACTGATTAGAACTGTTGGTTTCAGACATGACGGAGTCCGGGGAGATTTTCTCGAACAGGAGGCAGTGGAGGCGGGATTACATAAAGCTAGTAACCTCACCAATATTTGATTCCGTCAATAAGTTCTTGTTTTCTGGAAACTCTGATACTGCCTGGTATTGTAATGATTCAATGAGAACGTATATGTACAACTTGATAAAACATCAGAAACTTTACTGCAGCCATTTGATGATTTCGGTTCCAATACAAAGGATCCTATAAGCGGACTTGCTCATTTAGGATCCTTTAATTGTAGAATGTCTGACTCACTTTTTTATATGACTTTTTTAGAAGAAGCTTCTGAGTCTTCTAATGGTTTATCTTCATTCAGTTTTCTAATTCCGAATCCTCCAGTATACGGGGCCAGAAATCCATACAGGGCGGAAAAGACAAAGCCACCTAAGTTAAATATAGCCCATGGTAAAAATTCGAAGTTGCTTACACCTAGTGTTGTGGCCATAAACACGCCTGATACGGTCCAAGGCATTAAGACTTCGGTGATTGTTACGGAGTCTTCCATGCTTCTAGATAAGTTTACAGGGTGTAAGTTTTTCTTTTTATAAACGTCACCATATATATCTTTTATTAGAAAATAGGTAACAAGGGCATTAGAGGTACAGTTAATAACTGCAAATCCAGTAACGAGTGATGCGAAAATAACGCTTCCCACGGACTTTAGGTACATAATAATTTTTTCAAGAAGGATATTTAATGCTTGTGAGACCTCGAGTGCCGATGCAAAGAAAAAGGCACAAAATACGAAGAATGTAGCATTGTACATGGAATATAATCCACCGCGGTTTAATAATCCTTGCATATCCTCAGATAGTACACTCGAATCTAGTCCGGGTAGGGTAGAAGTAATCATTTCTACGTTAAAGCCTTCTACAGCAGCTGTAAATACATTGCTAATAGATGCATTTTGGAAAATTAAAGCTATGAACATGGCGACCACGGAGGAACTAAACAAAACGATCAGTGGAGTCTTCTTCATTAGAGAGCCCGCTATGACAATGATTGCTGGAAGCAGGACTAGGATATTTAGGTTAAACAATTGGTCAATAACAGAGAGTGTTTCTTGAATATTTGATAGCTGTCCAGAATTGGTTTCAATTTGTAGTCCAACGAAATAAAAGACGAGTATGGCAATGATTGATGAGGGAAGGGCAGTGTATATCATATGTTTAATGTGTTCATATAGATTAGAGCCTGCTGCCAATGAACTCATGTTGGTAGTATCAGACAATGGTGATAGTTTGTCACCGAAATAAGCGCCAGAGACGACAGCACCAGCTGTAATCGCCAGGGAAAGGTCCATGGTTTGCGCTACGCTCATCAAGGCAACACCAATGGTACCTGCAGATCCCCACGAGGTACCTACACATGTGGAGACAATGGCTGTTACGATAAAAGCCATTACATATAAATATCCAGGGTTAATCAATTCTAACCCATAATAAACAAAGAAGGGAATCGTGCCAGAGATCATCCAAGTGCCTATGATTAAACCAATGCTAAATAAGATGAGTATGGCTGGTAATGCGGTTTTAATTTTCTCGCCCATCACGGAGCTAATTTCATCCCACTTATGCCCATAGATTCCTGCAAATATGGCAAACACTACACCAGCAAATATTAACATTAATTCAGCTTGAAACCTCATCACCCCGATCCCACCAATAAATATGATGAGGGCAATGGAGATGGGGATCAATACCATTGCTGTAGTTGGACGTTTCACTTCTTTTTGGTTCACTATAATCCTCTCCCTAAGATTTAATAGAATGCAGGGCTTGAAACCCTTTTTCTAAGTCGGCAATTACAAGATCTGAACCTTCTAGTCCAATGGAAAATCGTATGATACCAGTTCCAATTCCTTGTTCAATAAGTTCTAGTTCATTGTTTTCCTTGATGGGTGAATTGACAAGACTCTCATAACCCCCCCAGCTTACCCCAATTTTGAATATCGAGAGCTGGTTGATAAAAGCTGCAACTTTCTTAAACCCTCCTTCTTTTAATTCGATACTTAATAAGCCTGAATAACCCGTCATTTGATCATCTATAAAGGAAAAGGCACCTCCTTTCCATTGGCTCGGATGATTAATTTTTAGAACTTCTTCTTTTGTTGTGAGGTATTGAATCACGCGTAAACAGTTATCTTGGTGTTGTTTCATACGAAGAGGCAGTGTTCGCAAGCCTCTAATGATTAGAGAAGCATCTTGGGGGGAAAGAACAGATCCGTTTAGCTGGAAGCCGTATGTAAAGATTCGGTCGATGAGTTCATGTGTACCAACAACGGCTCCTCCTACCACATCACTATGCCCCCCGATATACTTCGTCAAGGAGTGGATACTTAGATCAAATCCTAGTGTGATAGGCTTTTGGAAAATGGGAGTCGCCCATGTATTATCAATAGCTGTGTAAATGCCGTGCTTTTTAGCTATAGTTGAGATTTTTCTTAAATCGACGACTTTCATTAACATGGTTCCGGGGCTTTCTACATAAATCAACTTTGTATGAGGCTTTATGTCGGACTCGACATCTCCATTTGAGAAGCTATGTTCTATATTAAAATTCTGTAAGTGCTCCAATAGCTGCTGCGTGGGACCATAAATGTTATTGACAAACAAGACATGGTCTCCACTTTTTAATAAGGAGAAAAAAACGGAACTGATCGCTCCCATTCCTGATCCGAAACATTTACATTTCTCTCCTCTTTCTAAGAGGGCCAATTTTTCCTCTAATAGTTCAGTAGTAGGGTTCACACCTCTTGTATATACGTAATTCTCCCTTTCGTATAATTGAGCATGTGTAAACGCTTCAAATGTATCGAATGTAAATAAACTGGTTTGGTAAATGGGTGGCGAAACAGCTCCTCTATTATCTTTAGGCCTATCCCCGTACTGTGTACATATTTCTTCATCTGTGTAATTCACAAGCGTTCCTCCCTCATCATTGCCGATTGATTCACTTTATGAAATACTATCATACTATCAACCTGTATGAAAGGTATAAATATTATGAATTTACAAACAACCAGAGTGTTTATATTTTATAACTATGTACACCCATAGTATAATGAGGGTAAGTTCAATCAGAGGTGATGTCGTGAAAGCATTAAGGAAAAAACGATTGTCTGAACTCGTGGCAGATGAAATTAAGACGTACATTAAGCAAGAGAATTTAAAAAGCGGAGATCGTCTTCCCTCCGTGGCAGAACTCGTTCAAACATTAGGAATAGGGCGCTCCTCATTAAGGGAAGCGTTACAATTACTTGAATCCCAAGGTGCCTTAAAAGTTTTGAATGGGAAGGGCACTTTCATAAGTGATATAAAACCATTCCATATTCAAATGGCCTTTGAGGTGGAAAATGAAAAGAAATTCTTGTTGGAAACTCTTGAGGTGAGAGAGGCGTTAGAGGGGAAAGCAGTAGAACTTGCAGTAGTCTCAGCAAATGAGGCAGATATCAATCAAATGAGTCTTCATTTGAAAGAATATGTTACTTTTATTGAAAATGATGAAAGGGAGAAGGCCAATCAGGCAGATGCTCACTTTCATCAGGCCATATATAAAGCATCTAAAAATCCAATGCTAGAGAGCATCATAGACTCGGTATGGGATACTTTTCATGAGTTCTGGAATGTACCATTTGGGAAAGATGATATCTTTGATCAGAGTTATCCTTTCCATGAGTCTCTGCTTAAGGCGATTCGTGAAAGGGATTCTGATGAAGCTCTTCAGTCTTTTCGTGAAATCATGGCTTCTGTTAGACATTCTATTGAGAAAGTTTAACCTTATTAATTTCGCACAACGCTATAAATTAAAATACCAATAATCACCTTCTGTCTAAGTAGTTACAACTACTTGTGTTGGATTCAGCAGTAACAGGTGAGTACCGGAAAAGATTTTATTAGACTTACTCTTATTGTAGTGCAATCGTTAAGGCGTCGAAGTTCAGTTGACCTTATCGAGGTACTGCCCAGACTTTGTTGTGGTGATAGTCTATCAGTTGTCAGGCTGATTTATGTGTGGGTTACTACCAATAGGTAACTATTCATTTAACTTTCAGACAAAAACATGGTATAATTAAGCCAGAAACAGGATACACATAAGAAAAGGAGATCACAGCTCCCACTGTGATCCCCTAGATAGTTGCTCTAGATAGGGTATGGCTATTGTCGAAAATAGACACTTCCCGTTTGCTCGACAGGGTGTCTATTTTCTTTTGCGTGAAATCGCCACAACTAAGGCAATCAATGATACATTTAAGGTGCTAAAAGCTATAGCAACCATCAATGCTTCATAGACGCTCATGGCATCACCCCCTTTTTATATGACATGGGGACTAGCCGACACCCTATTCAATTCAAACAACTATCTATTTTCTATTATTACATAACTATGCTGGTAATACTTCCATAATATTAGATATTTCAGAATAAATCGAGATGCAGCTTTTTATATAGTTGCTCTTTGATTACGGTAATACCATTCATCGAATTTAGGCATTCTCTGCTTGATAGCGGGAGGTGTCTATTTTTTGTGTGAAATGATCCCACTATTAATCTAGAAAGCCATTTGCAATTCTAAGAATTTTGTCGTATTCTTGTTGTCTGTGCACTATATAGGTATAATGAAGGATAGTAGATTTACAAATAATGGAGTGAGACATTAATTATGAAACGTTCAGATATACACAGAAAGAAGAGAAAAAGGGGCAAATGGTGGAAGATACCGCTTCTACTGATCGCCTTGCTTATTGTAGGCGGGGGAGGTTACCTGTACACAATTTATGCGGGAGCGAAAAGCACGGTTGATGATGAGATGCATCAGAAGGTGGCTTCTATTGATCACGAAGCGGCCAAGAAAAAGATTTCTAACCAGGAACCTTTAAATATTTTGCTGATGGGTGTTGATGAAAGGAAAGGTGATCGAGGCAGATCGGATGCTCTGATGGTGCTTTCGTTAGATCCGGCCAATGATCGCAGTCAGCTGATCAGTATTCCGCGTGATACGCGAACGAAGCTTGTGGGCGATGACCCAATGGCTGGAACGATGGACAAGATTAATCATGCGTATGCATTTGGCGGCACAAGCATGACGATCAGTACGGTGGAGAACTTTTTAGATATTGAACTTGATTATTATGTGCAGATGAACATGCAGGGGCTTTCTGAAATGGTCGATGCGGTTGGAGGAATTACCGTTAACAATCAACTAGATTGGTATGATACCGGCTATTATAAAAAAGGCTATCATTATGAAAAAGGTAAAATTACGATGAATGGCGCGCAGACGATGGGGTATGTACGGATGAGATACCAGGATCCAAGAGGCGATGCTGGGCGAAATGAGCGTCAGCGTCAAGTGATTCAGGCGATTATTGATAAGGGTGCGAGCATTAGTTCGGTGAGTCGGATTGGAGATATCATGGATGTTCTTGGCAGTAATGTCACAACGAATATGAATTTCAGTACAATGAAAAATATTATGCTGAACTATCGTAGTGCCAAGGAAAATATGAACACGTATCAAATGAAGGGTAACGGTACAAGGATTAATGGGACGTACTATCTGCAAGTGCCGGATAAGGAAGTACAGAAGGTTCATAATATGATTAAGGAATACAGCTCGTAACTTAAAATGCTGTCTCTTCGCGTTTGGCGGAGAGACAGCATTTTTCTATTTCTAGGCGTTATCCTTTTGTGAAAGCTATCAACAGGATGACCATTATCCAAAATGGGGCACATAGCAATAGTGCGTTTCTGAATCCTTTCGCAAACATGACCGACACCTCACTCGTTGATGTTTTTACCATTGTTGCTGAATGTATGGGTCTGTATACATTAGTCGTGTGAGCAGGGGAGAATGATTCGGTTTGTTAAGACGATTCACACTCTGATGATAGTTGTTATTTTACTTAGGTATAATATTAAGGCCGTTCATCCAAATTATGAAAAAGGAGGATGAACCTTATGCCGAAGGATTCAGAGAACACTCATTCCGAAACAACTCCCCACCGCGACGGTCAAAGAGATCGGATCATCAATGATGATCGTGGGAAACAAATAGGGGTCGCTGCCGATCAGGAGGAGCCTATTGAATTGGTAGCTGATGAGAAAATGAGGGAGTTTAAGCGGAATATGGAGAAACAATAGGGGGCTGTCGCTCACGAACAGCTCCTGATAAATCTACGGGAAAGGCGCCTGGGCTTCATTGCTCAGGTGCTTTTTTTGTTTCTGAGTATATTTAAATAAAAGTGTGGATTTTATCCGGGCAATCCTGAACGACATGAGGTGGTGCGTGGTCTTTAGCCATATAAGACACCTTTTTCCAGTGGTTTGTACTCATCATATCATCTTCTGGCTTATTTGTTTATATTTATATATATATCTATGCCCAATCAAATAAAGATACAATTTTCATCTGGAATTTCAATAATTGAGCAGTCCATTTAAACTTTATATTCGAAGATTCTTAGTCAGGAAGGAAGAATTCTCTTTCTGACTTTTTTGTGCTTAGAAACCATTAACTTTTTAGAGGATAGTGACCTTGGAAATAAATCCTCTGAAGTAATAATTAGAAAATTTTAAAAGTTGTTGCTATTTATAATTGAGTCCTTTAAAATACAAAGTATCATATAATGGTAACAGTTATCGTATAACGGTAAAAAGGGAGGGTGTTTTTATATGAACAAATTAAAGGTACCGATGACGGAATTTACGGAGGAACAAGAAGCCTTTAGGGGGGAGGTACGACAATTTCTAAAGGATGAAAAAGAAAGCTTCGAACCTCAAGTTGACTCATGGCTAAGCGGCTATTCACCAGAGTTCTCGAAAAAGCTTGGAGGAAAAGGCTGGATTGGTATGACTTGGCCTAAAAAATATGGGGGGTCTGAGAGGAGCTCACTCGAACGATATATAGTTATTGAGGAATTATTAGCGGCAGGTGCTCCAATAGCTGCTCATTGGTTTGCTGATCGTCAGACGGGTCCTTTATTTCTGAAATATGGAACTGAAGCACAAAAGGAGTTTTTCCTTCCTAAAATTGCAAAAGGTACGTGTTATTTTTCAATAGGTTTAAGTGAGCCAAATGCTGGTTCTGATTTAGCTTCTATAAGTACAAGAGCAGAAAGGACAAAAGAGGGCTGGGTGTTAAATGGCATGAAAATATGGACTAGTGGGGCGCATCTATCCGATTATATGATAGTGCTCTGCAGAACCTCACCAAGAAAAACAGACAGGAAACATGAGGGGTTAAGTCAATTGGTTGTGGATTTGTCCAGTCCTGGTATCACTATTAGACCCATTAAATATTTAACAGGCGAAGAACACTTTAATGAAGTATTTTTTGAAAACGTTATCATTCCTGAAGGAAACATTGTTGGGCAAGAAGCTAACGGGTGGAAACAGAGCATGGCGGAGCTTGCTTATGAAAGAAGTGGACCTGAAAGGATACTGAGTACATTCCCTTTATTAGAGGAAATGATTGGCAAGTTGAAGAGTAATAAGGACCTGCGAGGAATGAGGGAAACGGCGAAACTTTTGGCTGAATTATATAGTTTAAGACACATGTCCATCGGGATTGCGCAATTATTAGAGGAAGGAGCGGATGTAAATACAGCCGCTGCTTTAGTTAAAGATATGGGAACAAATTTTGAGAAGAGTGTGGCTGAGACTGCCCGGTTAATTATTGATAGTCATCCATCGATAACGTCGGATGTTCGGTTTGAAAGGTTATTGGCTCAGTCCATTTTACATGGACCAGGATTCACTTTGCGTGGTGGGACCACAGAAATCTTAAGAGGAATCGTTACGAAAGGGGTTGTTGCTGAATGAGTGATATGCAAGAAATCATATTGGATTCCACCAATAAAATGTTCAAGTCTTTGTGCTCAAAAGAATTGATTGATCAATCAGAAAACGGCATATTTGCTGAGGATTTATGGTCGGTGTTAGTGGAATCTGGCATTACATCTGTCGGTATTCCAGAATCGTTAGGAGGGACTGGTGGAGATTACTCTGATGCTCTTTATATCTTACAGTTAGCCGGGAAGTTTACTGTCCCGCTTCCTTTATCAGAAACCTTAATAGTTCAATGGTTGTTGTCGGATCATGGGGTAACACCCTCAGCAGATGTTTTGACATTCTCTGTAAATAATGAGAACAAGATTGAGTTAGAAATGACTTCTACAGGGTACTCTGTTCGAGGGAAGGCCATACATGTGCCATGGGCTAGACATGCGGAGAGTTTATTAGTACCAGTCAGCGTTGAAGGTGTTTCCAAAATCGCTTTATTACCATTAAAGCAAGCTAACTTTGATTATAATAGCAATCTTGCTGGCGAACCATTGGACACTATTCATTTTGAAAGTGTTGATGTTGGTGACATTTTCATTGAAGAGGTTAATGTGGAGAAATTCAGGGCGAAAGTCACTCATTTAGGAGGATTAATAAAAACTGTCATGATGAGTGGAGCTATGGAAACCTTATTGGAATTAAGCGTTCTTTACTCAAAGGAGCGTGAACAATTTGGCCGGCCACTGCATCGTTTACAAGCTATTCAACAGCATATTGCTGTATTAGCAGGTGAAACAGTAGCCTCCACTACCATTGCCAATAAAGCCATATTAGCTTTTATTAAAGGGACTGAGGAACAAGAAATTGCGGTAGCAAAAATAAAGGTGAATGAGGCAGCAGGCAAAGTAACCGAAATTGCACACCAGCTTCATGGGGCAATAGGAGTAACACATGAACATCGGTTGAATCAAGTGACTCGAAGACTTTGGGCTTGGAGAGATGAATTTGGAAATGAAAATTATTGGGCAGATCAGTTGGCTGAAAATGTCATGAATTCTAACAAAGATAGCTTATGGGAAATGATCACGGATCGGACGGTAATAGAAAAACAATTAGGGGAGGGAATAAAATGAGCGATTTAATTTTTAAAGTAGAAGACCATATTGCAACAATCACATTAAACAGGCCAGATCGTTTAAATGCTTTTAGTGAAGAAATGATTCATTTATGGATTGAAGCACTGGAAACAGTCCGGGACTCGGAACAAATACGTGCTGTGCTGATTAAAGGGAATGGGAAAGGCTTTTGTGCAGGCGGAGATATTAAGGAAATGATTGCTGGAAATGGTTTTTACAAAAGTGAAGAGGATTTAACAAGTACAGGTTTAGCAAGAAAGAATTCATTATGGAAAAAGGTCCAAAGGATCCCCTTATTATTGGAAGAAATTGACCAGCCTGTCATTGCTCAAATGCATGGAGCTGCGTTTGGTGCAGGACTTGATATGGCACTAATGTGTGATATTCGCATTGCGTCAGAGGAGATTAGATTATCTGAAAGTTATGTGAATGTAGGGTTGGTTCCAGGGGATGGGGCTGCCTATTTCTTGCCTCGATTGGTAGGTAAGGATAGAGCGCTAGATATGTTATGGACTGGGAAGGTAATTGAAGCAGAGGAAGCTAAGGAAATGGGCTTGGTGACTTTCGTAGTACCCCAGGATGAGGTCGAGAATTTTACAGATAATTATTTACAAAAGATAGTGAATGGGCCACAACAAGCCATTAGATTGACGAAAAGAGCGGTTTATCAAAGTGAAAATATGAGTTTACGTTCATCGCTTGATATGATTTCTTCTTCGATGGGATTGGTCACCGAGTTGGAAGATTACCAGCAAGGTGTGCAGGCGATTGTGGAAAAGCGAAAAGCTACTTTCAAGTAGGAAGAAGTTAGTTTCCGTTGGTTTCACCAAATAATGGAAAGGGAGATTATTTTATGAAAAAGATCAGTAAGGTCGGTTTGTTATTGCTAGCCATCGTTCTGTTTGTAAGCGGTTGCAGTGGTGCGGCTGGAAACTCGAAAGGAAAACCTTTAGTACTTTCAACTGGAACAACCACCGGGGTCTTCTATTCATTGGGAGCATTATTATCCACTACTTGGACGGATGAACTTGGCACACAAGTGACATCACAGGGTTCTAACGGGAGTGTTGATAATCTAAACTTGATGAGCCAAGGAAACGTCACGATGGGTTTTTCAACTGTAAATATGATGTATCAAGCTTATAACGGAGTTGGTAATTTTGAAGACAATCAGTACAAAGATATACGTGTCTTAGCAAATCTCTATCCAAATGTAAGTCATGTCATAGCGCTAGAAGGATCTGGTATTGAATCACCTTCTGATATTAAAGGCCATTCCTTCGTATTTGGTGCTCCAGGAAGTGCAACAGCCATAGAATCCGAATTATTATTGAAAGCCCATGGAGTAAATGTTGATAGTGTGAATGCGAACTATGTTGGGTTTACAGAAGCTGTTGATTTATTAAGAAATGGTCAAGTAGAAGCAGCAAATATTTATACAGGCGTACCTTCCTCGGCTGCTACCGAGCTCATTTCCACTGTTGATTCAAAAGTGCTGAGCTTTTCAGAAGATGCAATCAAAACATTAACGGATGAATCAGACTATCCATGGAATTTTAAACATACCATCGAAGCTGGAACTTACGATAATCAACCAGAAGATATTATTACGGTTGGGCAATTTAGCGGGATCGCTGTTGATGCTAATGTGTCTGAAGAGAAGGTTTATGAGCTGACTAAGGCATTATGGGAAAATCTTGATAAATTGAAAGACGGTCAGGCCGTTGCCAAACAGTTTGACCCTGAGTTAGCCGTGCAAGGTACTGCAGGCGTTCCATTACATCCAGGTGCAAAAAAATATTATAAGGAAATAGGCGTTCTTGAATAAGCTCTATGTTGACACGGCTATGAGGAGGAGGGTGAAAGGATGAAGTTCCTGCCTAAACGAAAGAAGGTAAAGGACTCCGAACAACCGTCAGAATCTAATTATACTGATGATGGTGTAAAACAGGTGAATTATTTAGGGGTTATGTCTAGAGTCATTTTACTTCTATGTATTGTCTGGACTGTATTTCAGTTATACACGAGTAGTTATGGAGTTATGGAGACTGTGAAGTTTAGGGCCTGGCACTTAGGGTTTTTGCTTGTATTAACTTTTTTACTTTATCCGGCTTCGAAGAAAAGTAGTGGAAATAGAGTAGCGCCGACGGTCTGGGATGTCATTTGTGTCATTTTGTCGGTTGGATCTATTGGCTATTTTATTTTAATGTACGACAATTTTATTCTAGAAAGAAATGGTATAAATACAACACTAGATTATTTCGTGGGTGGGGTTGCCGTACTCTTATTATTTGAGGCAAGTAGGAGAGTTGCCGGAAAAGGACTCACTATCATTGCGGCCATTTTCCTTCTGTATAATTTTTTCGGAGCTTATATACCTGGCCTATTAGGACACTATGGATTTACTGTCGAACGAGTTATTAATGTCATGTTCTGGGGAAGTCAAGGGATTTTTGGCATTGCCCTGGGTGTGTCAGCCACATACATTTTTGTCTTTGTGCTTTTTGGGGCCTTCCTTAAAAATAGTGGTTTTACTGATTTTATCAATGATCTGGCTTTAACCATTGCGGGACGTTCAGCAGGAGGCCCTGCAAAGGTTGCTATTTTCGGCAGTGGCTTCATGGGGATGATCAGTGGAAGTGCTGTTGGAAATGTTGTTACTACAGGAACGGTTACGATCCCGATGATGAAGAAAACCGGATATAGTCCTAAATTTGCCGGCGCTGTAGAAGCGGTAGCATCTACAGGAGGGTTAATAGCACCCCCTATCATGGGAGCAGCTGGGTTTATTATGGCACAGTTTCTGGGTGTGCCATATACAGTGGTTATGATGGCAGCATTAATTCCAGCACTGCTTTATTATGTAACCCTATTTATGGTCGTACATTTTGAAGCAAAAAATATGGGGCTATCAGGCTTATCCAAGGAAAACATCCCTAATGCAATGAAGGTTTTAAAAAATGGAGGCCATTTATTAATTCCGCTGTTTGTGTTAGTGGGCGCTTTATTTTCTGGTGTCACTCCATTGTTCGCAGCTATATGGGCATTAATTTCGACTGTAGCTGCTAGTTGGTTAAGAAAATCAACGAGAATGAATTTTAGAACAATCTTATTGTCTATTGAAGAAGGGGCTAAGGGAGCTATCAACGTTGGGATCGCGTGTGCGATTGTAGGCGTGGTTATAGCAACAGTAAGTTTGACTAGTTTAGGCCTTGTAGTAGGCAATAATGTTATAAATCTAGCTGGGGATAGTGTATTCTTAGCGGCGTTATTAACAATGGCTATAAGCATTATCCTTGGAATGGGCGTTCCTGTGACGGCTGCCTATATTATTGTTGCAGCCATTGCTGTTCCTATTCTTATCACCATGAATGTGGCACCATTAGCTGCTCATATGTTTGCTTTCTACTATGCCGCCTTATCCAGTATTACTCCTCCTGTAGCTTTAGCTTCTTATGCAGCAGGCGGTATTGCTGGCACTGATTCCGGAAAAGTATCAATAGAATCCCTGAAAATAGGATTAGCTGGTTTTATTGTCCCGTTTTTCTTCTTGTTTAACCCCGTGCTCCTTTTTGATGGAGGTTCCACATGGGATAGTCTACGTGCAGCCATAACAGCTATTATAGGGGTTATTGCCCTAGCATCAGTGGTAAAAGGGAGGTTATTTATAAAAACTAACCTATTACAAAGAGCAATCATGTTAGTGGCAGCATTCCTATTAATCTTCCCAGGGATATTGTTTGGATTGCTTGGGGTGGCTTTAATAGGCGTCGTAGCAGTTATGCAGAAGTTTAGTATCAGGAAAGAAGAAGAATCGGAAAGAACAGCTTCGGGTAAACGACTTACCTTATAGGAGAGATGAATATGAACCAACCGTTAGAAGATATAAGAATTCTGGATTTGTCCAGGGTATATGCTGCTCCAGCAGGATCCATGATTCTTGCAGATCTGGGGGCGGATGTTATAAGGGTTGAATCGTTAACAGGCTCAGATAGTATGAGGGAGTGGGGGCCTTTTGTAAACGGCGAGAGTACGTATTATTTTTCATCTAACCGTAATAAAAGATCCATTACGTTAAATTTAAAAGAAGAAAAAGGTAAAGACGTATTTCTAGACTTAGTAAAAAAAGCAGATGTCGTTCTGGAAAACTTTAAAACGGGGACGATGGAAAAACTAGGGTTAGGCTATGAATATTTGAAGACGGTTAATGATCAGTTAATTATGTGTTCGGTTACAGGCTTTGGTCAAACTGGTCCCGATAAAGGTGCTCCTGGTTTCGACCCAGTGATTCAAGCCATCAGTGGTTTAATGGATGTTACAGGAGATGCTGATGGAGAACCTACTAAAGTTGGTGTGCCTATAGCTGATATTCTTACCTCTAATTATGTGGCGCTTAGTATTTTGTCCGCTATTAGAATGAGAGACTTCAATAACCAGGGGCAGCATATTGATTTATCTTTACTAGATGTCCAAATCAGCAGTCTAGCTAATGTATCGAGCGGCTATTTAAATGCTGGGAAAATCTCTAAGCGTGTGGGAAATAGTCACAATAATGTCGTACCTTATCAGGTTTTCCGCTGTAAGGACGATCCGATTATGTTATGTGCTGGAAATAATGGTCTGTACGTTAAATTATGTAAGCTATTAAACCATCCAGAGTGGGCCACAGACCCAAGATATTGCACTAATGATAAGCGCTTAGAAAATGAAGAAGAGTTAGTTTCCAAGATTCAACAAGTGATGAAGAAGAAAACGGCTGATGAATGGATGGAATTGCTCTCCCAGGCAAAAATCCCTGCTGGTAAAGTGAATACGATTGATCAAGCGTTTGATCATCCCCAGGTTCAGGCCAGAGAAAGCGTAGAAGTGCTTACTCATCCTATCGTTGGAGAAATTAAAATGACAAAAAATCCAATGAGATTTTCCGACTTAAATATCTCAAGTAAGTACGCACCTCCACTATTAGGAGAACACACAGAGGAGTTATTAATGGAGGAATTAGGGTACAGTATGGAAGAACTAGATGAATTAAGAAAACAACATGTTATTTCATACACTGCTTTTGATAAAATAGTGGATGGATGATAATAAGCTAAATAGGTGATATAAATGAATAAAGAAAACTTCGAGAAGAATTACTCCATGCAGACTGTACATCGAGCAGTACAGATTTTGCGAGCTTTTTCAAGACATCATAAAAGACTTACCTTAACTGAATTACATTCACTTACGGGGATTGGAAAATCAAGCCTTCAACGGCTTCTTTCTACATTGACCATGGAAGGTCTGCTCCAAAAAAGTGATCAAGATAAGCGTTATCAGCTTGGAATAGACTTTATCTTCTTTGCAGAGTTAGTGGAAAAGAACTCAAGTCTCCTTTCCATTGCTCAACCCGTTATGGAACGTATTTACTCCGCAACGACGGAGAGTGTTAGTTTGAGTGTCATTGAAAATAAGGAAAGAAAGTGTATCCACAACATTGAAAGTAAACATGAGCTAAATGCGTTAACGTTTGTTGGTCAAACTTCACCATTATATGCAGGTGCATCTGCAAAGGTATTGCTTGCCCACTTTAATCAGGATGAATTAGAAAATTATTTAAATGATGTTTCTTTAGAGGTTATAACTGAAAATACGATATCAACTAAGGAAGCCATTACCGAGGATCTAAACAAAATAAGAAAAAATGGTTTTGCTGCAAGTCATGGGGAGAGAGTAAAGGGAGCGTCTTCGATTAGTGCCCCTATATTTGACCCGTTTTCAAACATTTTTGCAGCATTAACTATTATTATTCCTTCTGCAAGAGCGGATGATTATAACTTCGAGGACTTAACAGATAAAATTGTAAATGGAGCAAAGGAAATTACGGATAAATTAGGGATATAAACTTCTAACAATCTAAGTGCATGGGAAAAGCGTCTGAGCTATATTGCTCAGGCGCTTATTTTGCCTCCAATTATGGGGGGTTGGAAATTTATTTGACCATAAGGGAGACTTTTTAACCGAAACTTTAGGGATTCGACCCTTCAACGCAGTGATTATCCCCTTCGCGGCAAGGATTCGGCCTTTCAAGGCGGTAGTTCTCCCCTTTGCGACAAGGGTTCGACCCTTCAAGGTGAAGGTTCTCCCTTTCGGAGCAAATGTTCGCCCCTTAAAGACGAGGAATCTTTCTTGGTGGCGATTGGCAAAGGATTCAGCCGTTCACGGCGAGTATTTCCCTTTGTGATAAGTATTCGGCCTTTCAAGGCGAAGGTTCTGCCCTTCGTGGCAAGAGTTCGGCCTTTCAAGGCGAAGGTTCTGCCCTACCTGGCAAGAGTTCGGCCTTTCAAGGCGGTGATTCTCCCCTTCGAGGCCAGGGTTCGGCCTTTCAGGGCGGTGATTCTCCCCTTCGAGGCAAGAGTTCGGCCTTTCAAGCCAGTGATTCTTCCCTACGAGGCAAGAGTTCGGCCTTTCAAGCCAGTGATTCTTCCCTTCGCGGCAAAGATTTGGCCCTTCAAGACGAAGACTTTTCCCTAAGGAGTCAACAGGTCGCTTTATGTGCTTAAAGTACCCCTTCACGCCAAATGAAAAAGTACCCCTCATTCAGTATACATTTCCAATAAATCCTTTTATTTCCTCCTAAACTAGTTTATTAGAATTAATTTTATGGAGAGATATGTTACGTTTTGCAGAATATTGTTACAATACTGTGACCAATCCAACTTAAAGCTATGGTTCTATAGTTTTAGTTAGTAGAGAATGAGGAGAGAGGAGTGAGGGTTTTATTATTGTTGTGAGGAAAAATAGTTTTAAGTTAATGGTGGCGTGTCTCAGTCTTATGATGGCGTTCACTTTTTTGACCCCGAAGGTTGCGGCTGAGGAAGGGACTACATATCGGGTGGAAGCCACTAATCTGAATGTGAGAAGTGGGCCAGGTCTTGAGTCGTCTGTTATTGGTTCGCTGGATGATCAGGCTCTGGTTACGGTTTATGAGCATCGATATGGCTGGGCCCGCATTAATTATGATGGCCAAGTGGGCTGGGTTGCCGGATACTATTTGGTTGAGACGGACTCCAATTCTTCTGGAGGAGGACAAGTTACCGTCAGTGTAGATGCGGCTCATTTGCGGACTGGTCCAGGAACGGGTCATGACAGTCTTGGACTTGTTTATCGCGGGGATACTTTTACAGTCATCGAAAAGTCCAATGACTGGGTTCAAGTGCAGGTGTCGGGAGGCAGCGGCTGGATCGCAGGCTGGCTTCTCACGAGCGGTTCATCATCTGAGCCTCCGAGTTCATCTTCGTTAGAAGGTATTAACGTGGTGCTCGACGCAGGGCACGGCGGGTATGATCCCGGTGCTATAGGATATTACGGCGGCCACGAGAAGAACATGACTTTGCCAACTGCTCAGATTGTCTCTGAACAATTGCAGCAGGCAGGCGCGACGGTGATTATGACGAGGTCGAGTGACCGTTATTTATCTCTTGAGGAGCGGGTGGCCATCAGCAATGATTACAACACCCACGCTTTCATTAGTTTGCATTATAACTCTAGTATTTACTCAAGTGCCCGCGGCATTAGCACGTATTATTATTCAGATGCAGATAGAGGGCTTGCCGATCAAATTCAAGATCAGTTAGTGGCTCACACGGGTCTGCAGAATGATGGTGTGAGGTTTGGAGACTTTCATGTGCTGAGGGAGAACAGTGATACATCTGTTCTTGTTGAACTTGGTTTTCTCTCGAATCCGATTGAAGTGGAGAAGCTGAAGACGGCAAGTTATAAGGCTAATGTAGCTGAAGCAATTACCCAAGGTCTTATGGATTATTTTTAAAATTGTAACACCTTCAAGCGTTATCATGACGTTTGAAGGTGTTTTTTTGATAGGAAAGGAAAGTCATTAAATTTACTGTGATTCCGAGTTTTTCAAAGTACTTGCCTTCTTATGGATCACCCACATCAGCGAACGCACACAAATCATAAACGTAAACACAGTAATTAAAGTAAAGTACCACTTCCATTGATGGTATTCGATAAGATCTGTGTATCTTTCTAAAAAGAATTCAATAATGGTCAAAGCACTACTATAGAACCCTGCTTGCCAAATACGTCCGAAAATACCCGATTGGTAAGATGTTTGATAATAATACGTACATACTATGGGTAATAACAGAAACTCAAAAAGAACGCTTGAGTGAAAGGGTGGTTTAAGAAAAGTTACTGGATAAGAAATGAGGTTGTGTGCAACTACAAGAGCTCCTATAAAGCTTCCGAAGTATGCTGAAATAAAATAAATTAACAACCAATCCTTTTGTGGTGGCCTCCTTAAAGCTAGTATAAAGAGTCCTATTCCAATAAAGAGAAAAACACGCAGCATTATGATTTCCATAATTATGTCTCCTTATTAACGTGTAGGGAATCCCAAGGTACATTGAACCAATAAATTAAGAAAATAATAATGATCAATGAAGCAATATAGGCTGGAAAAGGCCGCTTATAATGGAGCAGCAGCATAGGAAACATAACGATCACAAATAAGAATGACCATCCCAATGACCAACCATTATCATACTTTATAAATCTTAAGAGCAGCCAGATCCATTCAATTCCCACATAAATCATAACACATTTTCCAACATGAAGAATTTGCTTTCTCACCGTATCCGGATAGTTGGACAGAAATAGGATCACCGTACAGGGAAAGACAATAAACGTATATAATAATGCTATTCCTGTGTAGGGGAGTCCTAAATGTGATTGTACCGTCCATAGTGGGTAGTCGTTTGTAAAATAAAAATATAATAAATCCATTGCGGGCATGTAGATCATTGTCGCGTGGAATTCACGAAACCGGCTCCAATCAGCCCAGCGCCAGGCTGCTGCTACAGCCCAAATCGTTATGAAAATGTGCATGTGACCCCGCCTTGGTTAAAACTGTTTTAAATTTAGATTATCCAATCGTCGGGGAGGTATGTATGGTTACTAAAGGTTTGTGTGGTTACGGAATAGTATGGCAAGCTTTCTGTTGGATGCTTCGATAACTACCATGACGGAGACGGCGAGCGTAAATGGCTTGGAAGTGAGCGAAATGGATAGGGAGGGGAGCGATACGGAAGAAAAGCGAGCTTATTATGAAAAATATGAGCGAAAACAGACTTGAGATGAGCTATAACGCTTATTTCGCTTATTTATAACGTAATATAAATTCACGCCGGGTCGTTCATCAACACTATGATAAATAAATGGGGCCGCCTAATAAACTATGTTCGTGTAAAAAGCGTCTGAGCTTCATTGTCAGTCGTCTTTTTGACATATTTCTCTTAGAAATTATGATAATTTCCCGGGAAATATCTATTTCAACATCCTTCGACGGCAGACGCTGCGATCAAATCAAACAAAGCCCCAAAAGGGTCTCAGAACCGTTGCTTGGGAACATTCATATTTTTCAAAAGAAGTAAGGATGTGTTTTATTTCCTTAGTTGTTCCTTTCATGGATCGATATCCTAGATTGTTAAATGGATGTGGGACTTTGTGCTACAATGAAGGGAAAATAGAAGTGATAGAATAGCGAACTATATGGCTTTACGTAGATTTCAGGTAAATTCTGAACAAATAGGTGAAATTATATTTCGTTCTTATAGATAGAAATTGTTGTATTGAGAATATCGCCCATCGATATCATTAGCTATCAACTTCTAATTAGAGGTGAGACACAGTGCGCCAGCCGCGATTTAAGTTAAGTACCATTATCATGCTATTGGTCTGCCTCGTTGTGCTCGTGTCTTTGATCATTACGGACCTCCTCATTACTGACTCCACAAGTGAAAATATCCGTAATCAATTAGAGGAGAAAGCGACAATCGTCTCCCGTACAGTTGCGCAATCTCAAATTGTTAAAAAAGGGTTACAGGGTGAGGTGGATCAAGATAAAATTCAGGAGTATGCGATGACGATTCAGGATGAAACCGGTGTCTTATTCGTTGTGGTGATGGATATGAATGGGATCCGCCAGTCACATCCTGTTCCTGAGCGAATTGGTAAACACTTTGTAGGTGGTGATGAGGGACGCGTTCTTCAGGGGGAGGAGTATATTTCTTCGTCAAAAGGCACGTTAGGAAAGTCTTTGCGGGCTTTCACACCGATTTATGATCAGAATCAGGATCAAATTGGTGCTGTAGCTGTCGGGATTTCATTACAAGCCGTTCAGGAATCGATTCAACAAAGCCACCAGCGGGTGATCATCGGTTCGATTGTGGGGGTTTTCGTGGGGATCATTGGGGCTCTACTTTTAGCTGATTATATTAAGAAAAGCTTGTTTGGTCTTGAGCCGCATGCGATTGCACGGATTCATGAAGAGCGAAATCGGATGCTGCATTCAGTGCGCGAAGGCATTATCGCGATTGATAAAGGGGCAACGATTGTTCTCGTAAATAAGTCGGCCCGTCAAATTTTCCAGAAGGCAGGGTTGATGGACCAGGAGCCGGTCGGGATGAAAATTAACGATTTTTTACCAGGGACGATGCTTGATCATGTACTCGAAGAAAACGTAACGGAATTAGATGAGCAGCAAACGATTAATGGTGTTTCGATCATCACGAACCGTGTTCCCTTAGTAGTTCAGGATCAAGTCGTTGGGGCGATTGCCACATTTCGTGATAAAACTGAGGTCAATCAGTTAGCGGAACAGCTGACGGGGGTGCAGATGTATGCCGATACGCTAAGGGCTCAATCACATGAGTTTATGAATCAACTGCATGTGCTGCTAGGGTTAATTAAAATGGAAGATTATAAGGAAGTGAACCATTTTATTAGTACATTGGTGAATCACCAGGCTCATGAAGTGGGCAATGTCACGCGGGATATCAAAGATCCGGCGCTTGCTGGTTTCGTCATTGGCAAAATGAGCTCTGCCAGAGAATCGCATGTGCATTTGACTGTTGAATGCGAAACCGTGATCCCGCAGCCCAGGGATCCTGCCATTACCCATGAATTGATTACGATTCTCGGGAATCTTATTGATAATGCCGTTGATAGTGTTTGGGAACGTACGCAGAAGCAAGTCGATGTGAGTTTGTCGTACATAGATGACCTGTTGACGATTATCGTGTCGGACACGGGAAGCGGCATGTCAGAAGACCAACACGAGGAAATTTTTCAAAAAGGAGTGTCTACTAAGGAAGGAAATCATCGTGGGTTCGGCCTCTATCTTTCGAAACAGAGTGTGGAGAAAATGGGCGGCTCCATTGATGTGGATTCCATTCCAGAGATCGGGACAACCTTTACGTTAATTATTCCTTACGAATCAGGAGGTGAATGAAAGTGATCAACGTTCTTATCGTAGAGGATGACCCGATGGTGGCTCAATTAAACAAAAGTTATATCGAGCAAATGGACGATTTCACACTTAGCGGCATCGCTGCACATACAGAGGAGGCCATTGAGCATTTGTCCCAGACGAAAGTGGACTTGCTGCTGCTGGATGTCTATATGCCCGGATTAAATGGAATTGATTTTTTAAAATTGATCCGTGAACAGAATCAGGATATCGACGTCATCTTGATCACCGCCGCCTCGGATATTCATCTGATTCAGCAATCATTAAGGCTCGGGGCTGTGGATTATTTAATCAAACCTTTTGAATACGAGCGCTTTAAGGAGGCGCTCACTCAGTACAAGCGAAATCATTATACATTAACGGATATCGATCAAGTTAACCAGCGCGAAATCGACCGAGTGCTCCAGAAGTCGAGTCCGCAAGCAGTGGGATCGAAGACATATGAATTACCGAAGGGCCTTACGAAGAACACATTAGCTACGATCAACCAGGTGATTCTCTCTAAGGAACCGGATTCTTTTTCCACGGATGAGATGGCGGAGGCGACCCAAATCTCCAGGGTGTCTGTAAGGAAGTACTTGAAATTTCTGAGTGACATCGAGTATTTGGAGGAAACGCTGGTCTACGGTGTCGGGAGGCCGATTTACCAATATAAACTGAATGATTCTAACCGTGATCATATTGATCGTTATCTGTAAAAGCAGCCAACTTCGGCTGCTTTTTTTAATTACATTACTATCATTAATTTCGAAATATGTGAATGTTTTGTTAATTACATTAAGGTGAGTTTATTGAAAGCGTTTACTGACGCTTCAGGCATTCATTCGTCATGATAGTACAAACGAAAAGGAGTGGATCAAGATGTCAAAACAGCTCAAGTGCTGGACTATGACAACCAAACGGACGGATAAGTTTCAGACATGCAAGGCAAAAAGAAAGGGTGAAAGGACTTATGGAACGTGGAACCATTACAACATTATGGAGAGGACTCTGGACCTCCCATAAGCAAACGAAGAATTTGCTAACTTTTTCACATGACAATAGTGCAAGAAAGACGGAAGCTTTGAAAAATCATGAAGAAAGACAGCCTGCAGCTGCCGGGGGGCCTTCAGGCAATAAGAAAAAGTCTGCCTATACAACGGCACAGCTGGTCGGATTGATCCTGGGACCTTCCTTATTCCTGATCACGTTACTATTTTTAAATCCACCGGGGTTAAATCCGGAAGCACAAGCTGTGCTTGCTTCCACGTTATGGATTGCCACCTGGTGGATTACCGAGGCCATTCCTATTCCCGTCACATCGGTCTTGCCGATTATCTTACTTCCGATTACCGGAGCTATGGACGGGGACTCGGTTGTTTCAGCTTATGGAAATGATATTATTTTCTTATTTCTAGGTGGGTTTGTTATTGCAATGGCAATGGAGAAGTGGAATCTCCATAAGCGGATTGCGTTGGCGATCATCTCCTTAATTGGAACGAGTCCACAGCGGATTATATTGGGATTCATGGTGGCTACAGGGTTTCTATCGATGTGGGTTTCTAATACTGCAGCTACGATGATGATGATTCCGATCGGGCTGGCGATTGTCCATCAGGCATCTGATTCATTGAAAAAAGGGAAACATGCCTCTGAATTACCTAAATTTGAAAAAGCCGTTATTTTTGGTATTGGCTATGCTGGAACAATTGGCGGGCTTGGTACATTGATTGGAACACCGCCACTCAGTATTCTGGCAGCTACTGCCGGGGAATTGTATGACACAGAGATTTCCTTTGCTGGCTGGATGGTCTTTGGGATACCAATTGCCGCTGTTTTGATTGCTATTGCGTGGCTTTATCTTACAAAAGTGATTTATAAAGTGAACTTGAGCGAGCTTCCAGGGGGAAAAGAAAAGATTCATTCAGAAAGAAAGGCTCTAGGTTTAACATCATTCGAAGAAAAAGCTGTTTTAGCTGTCTTTCTCTTCGCTGCATTCATGTGGATTACGCGTACATTCATTTGGGAAAATATTGTCCATGTACCCGGAATTAGTGACGGAATGATTGCAATGGTAGCCACTGCTCTTCTTTTCACGATTCCTACAAAGAGAGAAGATGGGACAAGGATCATGGAGTGGAGGGACTCTAAAGATATTCCCTGGGGTATCTTGCTGCTGTTTGGTGGTGGACTTGCGATCGCTGCTGGTTTCACTGAGACAGGCCTTTCCGATTGGGTGGGTGAACAGTTGACTGTTCTTCAGGGAATGAACTTCATTATCATCCTTCTAGTTTCAACGGCTGTCGTTCTTTTCTTGACTGAAATTACATCCAATACAGCAACAGGAACCATGATTTTGCCAGTTGTGGCTGCGCTTGCGATTGCCTTGAACGTTCACCCCTATGCATTAATGGTTCCGTGTGCCATGGCAGCCAATTGCGCATTCATGCTGCCGGTAGGGACACCGCCAAACGCTATCATGTTTGGAACAGGAAAGGTTAAGATCATCGAGATGGTTAAAAATGGGTTCTGGTTGAATATCATCGCACTAATTTTAATTGTACTCGCGGTGTATTTCATCTTGCCGGTTATGTGGGGAATTAATTTACAAGAAATACCGTCTAAATTTCAATAAAACAGGAGGATGGCCGCTGGTAATTTTTCAATGAAAGATGCTGTTGTTTCCTTAGAAGAAGTGGGGGAGGTGGAGCGTAAATGACTTGAAAGTGAGCGAAACGGATTAGTAGGTGAGCGAACTTAACGAAAGATGAGCTTTTTATAAAAATTATGAGCGAAAATAGCCTATATTGGAGCGTTGTACACTTCACAACTTACGCTTTCCAAGAAGCTGCTAAATGAAAAAGGCATTATCATAGCATGTCCCGTAAAGGAAACTGCTTTGATAATGCCGTAATAGAAATATAAGGTCATGACAGCTCAGTTGTTTTTCTAGTTATTCTGTTATAAGCTCTAGCTCCACAGGGATAAAATCTTCCACACTTTCGCCGTTAGCTACCTTTCCAGCTGTCTCAATCGCTTTTTCACCGATAAGTTCCGGCTGCTGGGCAATCGTTGCATCCATGCGTCCCTCAGAAATGGCTGCCCTTGCATCATCTGTGCCATCGAACCCTACAACCGTAACATCCTCAAGCAAATTGTTTGCTTCTAAAGCCTGTACAGCACCCAATGCCATTTCATCATTGTGGGCAAAGACAGCGTCAATTTTGTCTGTACTCTGTAAAATGTTTTCCATAACTGTTAATCCTTCAGCTCGATCGAAGTTTGCTGATTGCTTGGCAACAATCTCGATACCCTCGATGCT
The DNA here is from genome assembly GCF_902726645.1 of Halobacillus ihumii. NCBI lineage: Bacteria > Bacillati > Bacillota > Bacilli > Caryophanales > Bacillaceae > Halobacillus > Halobacillus ihumii. The sequence goes on along the minus strand of NZ_CACVAO010000001.1, from coordinate 1,377,676 downwards.
ATCAATAACGTTGTGAAAGCCTTTCCCGCGTTCACGAGTAGCTGACGCCCCAGGGATACCTTCAAGTTCAACTACATTACCTTCTCCACCTAACTGTTCTGCAATAAATTCGCCTGCCATTTCCCCGCCGGCTACGTTATCAGAAGCAATGTGAGACACGACTTCACCGCCATCAGCACTACGGTCCACTGTAATGACCGGTACACCAGCGTTATTCGCTGACTCTATGGCAGAGACAATTGCTGCGGAATCTGTTGGGTTCACAAGCAGAACATCAATATTTTGCTGTAATAAGTCTTCAATATCACTAACTTGTGTTGCTGCATCATTTTGTGCGTCTGACGTTAGAAGTTCGAAACCGGCTTCTTTTGCAGCAGCTTCCGCACCATCACGCAATGAAACGAAGAATGGATTGTTCAAAGTTGAAATGGAGAGTCCGATTTTAATCGTGCCATCATCAGATCCTTCGCTTTCCCCGCTTGAATCATCTGAAGAAGATCCCGGTGCTTCGGTCGAACAGGCTGTAGCAACAATCAACAATAATGCTAAGAGCCCAAGTGATTTGATCCATTTACTCATGTGTATTTCCTCCTTGAAATATTTTTTTATCATCATGTCCATTGAAGAACATCATGTTTGTTAACTGGATTTACGATCAAGCAAGACAGCGAGCAGGATGACGCCACCTTTGACAATTTGTTGATAGAAGGATGATACGTTTAATAAATTTAGTCCATTGTCAAGGACTCCAATAATAAGAGCACCGACCAATGTACCAGCGATTCGACCTCGGCCGCCTGCCAGGCTCGTTCCACCGAGTACAACAGCAGCAATTGCATCAAGTTCGTACATGGTTCCAGCTGTCGGCTGCGCTGAATTTAACCGGCTTGTCAAAATGATTCCACCCAAAACGGACAACATCCCTGTCAAAGAATACACCCATATTTTGACGCGGTCCGCTTTAATTCCTGATAGGATGGAGGCTTCTTCATTACCACCAACAGAATATACTTGCCTGCCAAAAACAGTGTTACGCAGGATAAAGAATAAAATAACGAAAACTACAAGCATTAAGATCGCTGGAAATGGAATGCCGAATACATAACCTCCTCCGATCATTTCAAATGTGAAGCTGTTAGATAATCCCGTGATGGGGCGCCCCTCTGTATAGACTAGTGTAGCGCCTCGGAAGACCGTCATCGTGGCTAATGTTGCAATAAAAGGAGCGACTTTTCCTTTTGTAATGACAAGTCCGTTAAAGGCTCCCATAGCAAAGCCTGCTAACAACCCTATTAACACAGCGAGCAGCGGATCCATACCGCTAGTAAGCATGCCAGCTGTTAAAGCACTGCCGAATGCTAATATGGATCCAACAGATAGATCAATTCCACCAGTTAATATAACGAAAGTCATTCCGAAAGCAATCAGAGCATTAATCGAAATTTGTCTTAGAAGGTTGAGTAAGTTATCAACGGTTAAAAAGTTATCACTTAAAATAGATAAAATAATCATAATTAATAGGAGACCAATTAGTGGGCCAAGCTTAGAAAAATTGCTTGTTAATGTTTGCTTCATCGTTACTCCCCTCCTGTAGCTGCTGCCATGACTTTTTCTTGGTCCGCTTCATCTCTGTCGATGATACGCGCAACTTTTCCTTCATGAATCACCATAATTCGGTCACTTACTCCTAGCACCTCTGGGAGTTCAGATGAAACCATAATAATAGCGACACCTTGTTCAGTAAGTTCATTCATGATATGGTAAATCTCTTTTTTAGCACCGACATCTACGCCACGGGTAGGTTCATCCAGGATAAGAAGCTTAGGTTTAATACCAAGCCACTTTGCGATCACAACCTTTTGCTGGTTTCCGCCGCTTAATGATCGAACCTCCTGTTCACGCCCTGTCGTTCTTACGTGAAGCTTATCAATCAACTCATCAATTAATTTCATCTCATTAGAAGAAGAAATGACGCCATTTTTGGAAATCGCTTTCAAATTTGTTAATGCCATATTTTCCCGAATCGACAAGTTAAGCACGAGTCCTTCATCTTTTCGATCTTCGGTTATATAACCAATACCTGATCGAATGGCATCCTGTGGGTGTTTAATCGTTAGCGGTTGGCCGTTTAAGGAAATACTGCCATGACTTTTCTTACGGGACCCGAAGATAGCTTCCATAATTTCCGTTCGACCAGCCCCCATCAGTCCGGCTACACCGAGGATTTCCCCTTGATGTACGGTGAAGCTGACATCAGTGAAAAGTCCTGTTCTAGCCAGATTAGTCACTTCAAGGACTACATCTCCAACTACGCTCGTTCGCTCCGGAAAACGTTCACCGAGCTCGCGGCCCACCATCATTTTTACAATTGCTTTAAAGGAGGTTTCAGAAATATGTTCTGTTCCGACGTAGGAGCCGTCACGAAGCACCGTGATTCGATCACATATTTGGAAAATCTCCTCCATCCTATGAGAAATATAAACGATGCTGACGTTCTGTTCTCGTAAAGAATTAACGACATCAAATAGACGTTCGATTTCACGTTCAGTCAATGCCGCCGTTGGCTCGTCCATAATAATCATTTCAGCATTTGTGGAAACGGCCCGGGCAATCTCTACCATCTGCTGTTTCCCAACGGAAAGATGGCCAGCTTCTTCATCAGGATTAATATTTGTTACACCGAGGCGTTCCAAATTCTCAAGCGTTTGTTGACGCATTTCTTTCATTTTTAGAATGCCAGACTTCCCATAGGTCAGTTCTTTTCCAAGAAACATATTCTGAGTAACCGTTAAGTGTGGAATAATGTTCAGCTCCTGGTGAATGACAACAATTCCTTTATGTTCGGCTTGCTTCGGATTAGTAAACGTAACGTCCTCACCTTTTAACTGGATAGTCCCACTGTCCTTTGGATGAATTCCTGTTAACACTTTGATTAGTGTTGATTTTCCAGCACCATTTTCCCCCATGAGAGCATGCACTTCCCCTGTATACACTGTGAAATCAACATCCTTTAACACTTGGTTGCCAGCGAACGATTTATTTATCTTTCTCATCTCAATAAAAGGTGTATCCACCATCATCTCTCACCCCTTTTTGTTTAAAAAATAACTCCTGACTGCAGGGTGGCATTCGCATAAGGAGTATTTTCCCCAGTACGAATCACTGCCTTAGCATGTTTGATTTGTGCCTTTATATTTTCATGACTTGTATACTTTATGGACTTTGAATAGCCTGAAACCTTTTCATGTAAAGAGGCGTTATGCTGCTTCATTTCTTCTGCTAGAGTAATTGATTCTATTTCCATATCCTCTGCTATGGCCTGTAATACCGATTCAAAGGAGGGAGTGCCGAGTTTTATGGAAAGATCTACGCATTTTGTGTTATCTGGAATGGGCAGGCCGCAATCTGCAATGATGATCGTATCTGTATGTCCAAGTCTTGCTAGAATTGAAGCTAGTTCACGGTTTAATATGCCTGTTTTTTTCATAGCTGCTCAGACCTTTCTTGCAAAAACTGTTCGACCTCATCCTTCGTTGGCATACCACTTTGAGCTCCTAGTTTCATAACAGACATGGCTGCCGCTGCGTTAGCAAAAATTATAGCTTCCTTTAAACCTTTTCCTTTGGCTAACTGTGTTGCAAAAGCTCCGTTGAAGGTGTCCCCAGCGCCAGTTGTATCTTGAGGGAGGACCTTGTAACTAGGAATGGTAATATCTGAATCATTTTGATGAATCACAACACCCTGCTCACCTTGTGTGATAATCATTTTTTCACGAAGAATATCAAGTACTGGATCTCTTATTAAAGATCTTGCTTCGGATTCATTAGGCGTAAGAAATTCAACCTGAGATAGCAAGGCGGCCGGGAGCTTTTGATAGGGAGCGGGATTTAGTATGACGGGCACTCCCATGTCGTAAGCCAACGATGCTACGTAACTGATCGTTTCTATCGGAATTTCTAATTGTAATAGAATCAAATCGCTATTTTGAATCATAGATTTATGATTTTGCACCAATTCAGGCGAGACCAAGCCATTTGCGCCGGGGGCAACGATAATTCGATTATCTTGCTCCGATAATATAATCGTCGCAGTACCTGAAGGAATACCGTCGAATACGTGAACAGCTGATGTATTAATATTCTCGTTGTTGAGGTGCTGAAGTAATTTTTTTCCGAAAATATCTTCGCCGACTGCTCCAATCATATTCACATTGGCTTCCAATCTCGCGGCAGCTACAGCTTGATTGGCTCCCTTACCGCCAGGATACGTGGCAAAGTTGTTTCCGAGGACAGTTTCGCCTTGGAGCGGCATCACATCTGTCGATACTGCCAAATCCATATTGATACTCCCGATAACCGTTACCGTCGGCTGATGACTCATGGTGAACACCTCCTGGATTTAGTAGATTGCCGTTCAATAAGTTTTACAGAAAACTCTTCGTTCGTTGTAGTAAGCTCCTGATTCTCAATTTGTTCAATCAGTATTTCCGCAGCTCTAGCACCCGCCTGATAGATCGGCTGTGCCATAGTGGTTAAAGCAGGGGAAGTGGTTTCACCAAGGCTGATTCCGTCAAAAGCAATGATCGATAGCTCCTCAGGAACTTTGATCCCAAGTGATTCGGCTGCCTTTAATGCTCCAACACCCATTAGGTCATTCGCTACAAAAAGACCATCGATATCACTATGTGTGGTGAGTAGCTTTTTAGCCGCTTCCTTGGCATTCTCAAAACGATATTCACCTTGTTCTATAAAACTCGGATGAAACCATTCTTCATCTTGTACTTCTTCGAGGTATCCATCCAAACGCTGCTTGGCATTGCTCACATCTTCTGGTCCCGAAATATGAGCGATTCGCTTACAGCCAATCGCTTTCAGATGTTGGACTGCTTCTCTCGCACCATCATAATTATTTACAGTAACAGAAGATAAACTTGAACTAAGAATTCTGTCGAGTGCCACGATTGGAGTACCCATCCCATTGATGTTATCAGCAGAAATAGTACTCGACACAATAATAATTCCGTCTACGGATTTTTGTTTTAAGGCATCTAAATAGGCCATTTCCTTATTGATATCATCATCCGTATTACATAGAACAAAGGTGAAACTATGTTGTTTTGTCATATCTTCTACAGCCCGGGCAAGTTCAGGGAAGAAGGGGTTCATGATATCTGGCACAAGAAGAGCAATCATCTTCGAGCGTCCTTTAAAAAGGCTTCGTGCTACGTCATTAGGTTTATAGTTTAATTGTTTAATCGCATAAGCAACACGCTTTTCTGTCTCAGAGTGGACATAGCCATTCTTGTTTAAAGCCCTGGAAACAGTGGCAACGGAAACTCCAGCTAGTTTAGCGACATCTTTTATGGTTGTCATGTATGAATCACCTTTACGCTTCAATGTGTAACCGGTTACATATCGGATAAAATAAAAAGGGGTGTGTAACCCGTTACACATATCGTAAAGCGCTTACAAAAGAATGTCAAGACTGCAAATACAAAATGTTTTTTTTGTCTCGAAAGAATGATACTGATGTCTTTTGCTCAGATTTCCTCTCGCTTAGGCGGAGCACTCATTTTATTGTTAGCCTGATTAATTAACTCGTTTTTAACTAGTGGAGGAGAGGTGCCACTTTATGGTCATCGGTCGCGAGCGTAATTGGGTTGAAAGTGAGCGAAACGGATTAGAAGGTGAGCGAACTGAACGAAAGATGAGCTTTTTATAAAAATCATGAGCGAAAATAGCCTAAATTGGAGCGTTGTACACCAATGCAGAAGGGCACTCATCTACTTCCAATAGATGGCGCCCATCTGCATGCTCTTATTCTTCTACAGGAACAAAATAATGATTTTTACGGTAAGCTACCGCTTCCATTGTAGCGATTAACACACCGTCACTTTCGACGTTTACTTTATACCAGGCCATTCTATGATTTTTCTTTTCCTCAATAGCTGTTGCGCGGAGTTGTGCTCCTTTTTCTCCGGCGGCCATATAGTTCATGGTAGTAGATATGCCGACAGCCGTTTTTCCGTAAGAGTTGGAGGCTGCTGCAAAGACATAATCCGCAATAGCGAATGTAATGGCTCCATGAACGGTTTCGTGTGCGTTTAGCATGTGGTCCTGGATATCCAGTTCGGCCAGAGCCGTTCCTTCCTCGATATCTACTAATCTAATTCCTAGAAATTGAGCGTAAGGTTCGTTCTCCATTGTTGCAACGATTTCGGTTTTGTAGCGATGGTGTAGCTCGCTTTCATTGATTACAGATTTCAAGACAGTTCCTCCCTCGTTAGTGAGCTTACTGTTTGGCGGTGAGTTGCTTGCTAATGTATTCTTTTAACAAAATGGCTTGTTTGACGTGGCCTTCTCCAACTTGCCGCTGTTCATTAGTTACGCTGACGTGAGTCAAAATAGATTTCGGGCGGATCTCAGTTATGGTCGCGGTCACTGTGATTTGCTCGCCCTCGCAAGAAGGAGCCAGATGCTTGACTTGGACGGAAGCTCCCATCCCTTCTTCTTCAGAAGTCAGATAGGGAAGGATAAGTTTTCTGGATGCCCATTCCATGTGATAGACCATTGTTGCGGTAGAGTAGGCGGGGTGGACGACTTCTCCATCAAATTGTGCAAACATGTCAGGGGTTACTTCTGTCTGGATGACCGCCGTATCACCGACCTGAAGTCCAGTCTTCATGACTCATTCTCCTTCCAAATTAAATTATTTCCCTTTAAAATTGGCTGGCCGTTTTTCATTAAAAGCATGTAAGGCTTCCACTCGGTCTTCAGTAGGAATAATCACTTCATAAGCTTTAGCTTCGATCGCTAACCCTGTATGAATATCAACATTAGCTGCCTGGTTAATCGCGTATTTAGCCTGAGTCACAGCCAGTGGTCCATTCGCAGATATTTCATTGGCCAGGGAAGCGGCTTCGATAAGCAATTCCTCTTTTGACACGACCGCATTAAGGATTCCTAACTCCTTAGCTGCATTCGCCTCGATTTTCCGGGCAGTCAGAATCAACTCCTTAGTATAGGAGGGACCAATTAAATTCGTAAGTCGCTGCGTTCCGCCGGCACCCGGAATAATCGCCCAGCTCACTTCAGTTAACCCCATTTTTGCTTCAGGAATGGCTAAACGAAAGTCACAAGCTAAAGCGAGTTCGAAGCCGCCGCCTAAAGCATAGCCATTAATAGCGGCGATCGTCGGTTGAGGCATTTCTTCAATGAGGTTGAACACATATCTAATTTTATTAACATTTCGTCTTACTTCCTTCTCATTCAAGGTTTGTCGTTCCTTCAAATCAGCCCCTGCGCTAAAGGCTTTTTCACCTGCGCCGGTAAACATAATCGCCCGGATTTCGCGATCTGATTGAAGATTCTGCAGGGTGTCCTCTAATTGTTGGAGTGTGTCAAAATCAAAGCAATTCAATCGTTCTGGGCGGTTTAACATGATGGTGGCAATAGATCCTGTCAACTCTGTATCAACTTTGCTCATCTGTTTGTCCTCCTGTGAATAGGTTTCAGTCGTTTTTGATAAAAATTATTTGGCGGAAGCTGCAAAAATACTTGTGCTGTGTCCTGCATGAAGTCTTGCTTTCGGATCGACTAATAATTTTGCGTGATTGACCGCAATCGGGGCTTCGCCAAATCCAGTTGCGATTAACTTTGCTTTGCCTTCGTATGTGCAAACATCTCCGGCTGCAAATATACCTGGGATATTCGTCTCCATTCTTGAGTTGACTTGGATGGCGTTTTTTTGGACATCCAGTCCCCACGTTTTTACAGGACCGAGGGACGTGACGAAGCCAAAGTTTACGATAAGGTCCTCCACATCAAGTAAATGAGTTGTATCTCCTTTTACCTCTTGAATTAACACTTGTTCGAGTTTGTCATCTCTTCCGATTAATCTGCTCACTTCAAAAGGGGTCTTCATGTCAACCTTCGACTGTTCAAGCAGAGAGAGGCTGTGTTCATGAGCACGGAAGGAGGGACGTCGGTGAATCAGGGTGACTTCCTTGGCGATTGGTTCCAGAGCTAGCGACCAATCTACTGCTGAATCCCCGCCACCGCAGACGACAACCCGCCGATCCTTGAATTGATGCAAGTCTTTGACCGCGTAATGAAGACAGTTGTTTTCGTAGCTGTCTGCTCGTTCTACCTTTAGTTTTCTAGGCTGAAAAGCACCGGCTCCTGCCGTAATGATAATACTTCGTGAGTAGTGGGTGTCCGTTGAAGTCTCTAGTTTAAACGTGCCGTCTTCTAAACGGATCACGTTTTCAACCGATTGTTCCAGGCTCCAAGTTGGTGAAAAAGTTTGTGCTTGCTCATGTAATTGATCGACCAGTTCCTGTGCTTTAATTTTCGGAAAGCCGCCCACATCGTAAATATATTTGTCAGGATACAAAGCGGACAGCTGGCCGCCGACTCCAGGTAAACTATCAATCACGTTGACGGATGCTTTTCTCATGCCTGCATAAAAAGCTGTAAAAAGACCAACCGGACCTGCTCCAATAATGGTAATATCGTAAGTCTTTTCTTCAGACGTCATTCTCATCTCTCCTTATAAATTAATATAACGTTATTTAAACGTTTATTTATATTTTGTTATATAGAAGGATACGTAATTTCTGTTAAGCTGTCAACATGAAGCATCATCATTTTTGAAAAAAGTAAGGTGGAGGGGGTGGAAGTTTTTAGCGAAATATTGAAGTCTCGCCGATGAGCAGGGGAGCAGCTGCCAATACTACTCCAGACAGACCGTAAACAGTGAGGTTTTTAGTTAGGGCGGTATACTTGTTCGTTAAGTCGTTATGCCATTGCATTAGGGAGTTATATTTTGAGATAGGGCGCTATTATTGGGAGTTAGGGCGTTATCAGTCCGCATTAGGGAGCAATACAAACCGCCTCTCCCTATGAAAATGGAAATGAATGGATGACCTGAGGTGGAAGAAAGGTGGCAAAAAAAGAAGCGAATACCTTTTCGGTATCCGCTTTACTTTATTTCTGGCTGTGGGCAGGTAATGAAATATCTTTTAATTTGCTTTGTGCTTCCTGGATCATTCTTGTGAAAAGTTCCTGGACAGTTGGGATGTCCTCAATCATCGCAGATATTTGTCCTGCATTGACGTGACCTTCGTTTAGTTTGCCTTCGATTGCGCCCAGGATATGACGGGACTCGTCGGTCTTTTCTAAGTAAGATTCAAGAGGTATTTTTTCTTTTTCGGAATCAAGTAAGTGCTGGCCATAAGGTGTTTTTAATATTCTTCGTACTTGCTGATAAGGTCGCCCGACGATCATGGTTCCATCAGACCCGGCCGAGCATAAGGCTTCCTTATAAGCTGGATGTACCTGGGCATCTTTGGTTGCGATGAGCCGTGTGCCTAATTGGACGCCTTGTGCGCCTAAACTCAGTGCGGCCAGCACTCCGCGTCCATCACCGATGCCGCCGGCGGCTACGACGGGAATATTAACGGATGCAGTGACTTTCGGGAGTAATGTGAACGTGGTGAGTTCTTCTTTTGCATTAATACCTGCTGCTTCATACCCTTCCGCTATCACGATGTCGGCTCCTGCCGCTTCGGCTTTTCGGGCTTGCTTTTCATTCGCGACGACACACATGACGACAACGTTTTCAGCCCTCAACGGCTCAATATAGGGGGCAGGGTTGCCTGCGGATAAAGCGACTACAGGTACTTGATGTTTTTTGATCAGAGAGAGAATGTCTTTGACGTAAGGCTGGACGGCGAGAGGGATGTTGACGGCAAATGGCTTTGACGTTTCGCGGCGGATGTCCAAGATCATCTGCTCAACTTTTTCAGGAGCTAATGTGCCAGCACCAATCGTGCCTAACCCGCCGGCTTCAGAGACAGCGACGGCCAGAGAGGCATGACTAATATTCCCCATTCCTCCCTGAATAAAAGGAAGGTCCACGTTCAGTATTTTCGTTATATCATTCATAATAATGCACCTCCGTTAAAAATGTGTTATATTAAAAAGTATAACATGAAGGGATAGGAGGAGTACACATGATTTATCGTTATAAGGACTTTTCTCCGCAAATTCACGAGACCGCTTTTGTTGCAGATGGGTCTAAAGTGATTGGGGATGTCGAGATTGGAGCTCAATCAAGTATTTGGTTTCATGTTGTCTTAAGAGGGGATGAAGGGCCGATTCGAATTGGCGAGCGCTGCAATATTCAGGAAAATTCGATGTGTCATCTTTACGAGGATTTTCCATTAACACTTGAAGATGAAGTGTCGGTTGGACATAATGCGATAGTCCATGGCTGCACATTGAGAAAAGGATCATTGGTAGGCATGGGGGCGACTGTATTAGATGGGGCTGAGATCGGAGAGTATTCGATTGTAGGTGCAAATAGTCTTGTTCCTTCAGGAAAAGTGATTCCTCCTCGTTCTCTTGTGCTGGGGTCGCCTGGAAAAGTAGTGAGGGAACTGACGGATAAAGACATGGAAATGATTGAGGAGACGATCCAGACATATGTTCAGAAAGGGCAGGAATTTCAAAAGGTAGAGGTGCTTGAGAAAGTGTTTGGATAAGTTTTGTTTCTAGCTTGTAGACAAACCCGGGGTTTGTCTACAAGCTATTTTACTCTCTCGTATATTTACTCCACGGTAAACCGGGTAATCGAAAGAGATTATTCTTTGCAGCTGATGTTAGCTAGAGAGCAACCTTCTCTTCTTAGTTCTGACGGGATACACTTGATAGCAACTGCGTATAAACTAAAGTTTTTAATAGACACATAGCAAAAATCAGAAGGGGAGTGATATTGATTGATTTCGAAAAAATGATCTTAAATCACTCATACCAGCAGTTGACATACACGAAGACTCCTACGGGAACAGCGCGAGTCGAAGATCCCGCAGGAAAGCGGTCTTTGCTTTCTGAGGAATCTGAGGCCGTGCCCGTGGAAAGCGGAGTGTATGTTAACTGCGAGTTCATAGAGCCGGTAGATGTAATATTTCCGGGAGCCTATAACAAAAAAGCAGTTCGGTTCTAGAGTGAGTGTACTCCAAAACCGAACTACTTAGATTAATGCATAGTCAGGATTCTTTTATATCAAGCGGTTCACCCGGTTCAAATACAGATTCAAAAAAGCGCGTCGCAGGTTCCCTTAACATTTGATAATAATCCCTAAAAAGAGAAGCCGCTGAATCTCCTAACCAATCCTCAGGTAATAGCTCTTGAGGAAGGCTGGGGTCGATGAACAAAAACTTCCTGTATTGATGGACTAACATCGTTCTCTCTACGAAACAGCTTCCGTCGCTTAAATCTCCTTTTTCAATCTTATTCTTATCGATTATATATTTCTGGCTATATGTTTGGATAAACTCCGAGTAACGCTCATTCACTTCTTCCAAGTCCCAGCATTGATCGACCAGGTCTTTGTTCTCGTTCATTCCCTCATATTTCGCACGAAAGAAATTGACATAGGAATCGATTTCGTATTTGGCAATTAAGTTGTTAACTTGCTCTTCTAGCGGGTTTGGCGTGATCCAGCAGCTGTTTGATAAAAGGCCGAAACCGCTCCAAACTAATTCCCTTCTTAATTCATCTCTTAAGTGGCGTTTGTCTTCAGGGATCGTATAGAGCAATAACCGCCACTCTCCGTCCCAGGAAGGAGGGTTGATTTGATAAATTCGATTCGCGGCTTCATCCATTCGTTTTTTTCCGCGGTCTGTTAAGTAATAATAGCTTTTGTTTCCTTGCTTTTCAGACTGTACCCAGCCTTGTTTGCTCATACGGGATATCGCTGCCCGGACGGACTGTTCGTTGTGACCGAACTCTTTCAGTAATCGAATTAAACTGCCAATCCATATGACATTTCCGTATTGACTAATGTAATCTCCGTATAATGTAAAAATCATTGAACGTGTGTTAAATAGTTTTTCCATCAGCTGTCCTTTCCTTTTCCTCCGTGGTTTATAGCTTGTATATTATGCTATCATGCTCGCTTATCACTTTAAATAATCGTAAGAACCTAATTTGCTTTTCCATTTTAATAAAAGCAATGAAACGTTACGTTATCGTGATAAATCCTCTAATAGGTATTCTACTACAAAATGAAAAAGCGTCATACTATTTTTTCTGGATACAAAAAAATACAAAGCGAAGGGTCCTTTCGCTTTGTATAACATAGTAGTTATAGCCATTTTATAGGGAAGCAGACAGGGAAGAGCGAGAATCGAAAATGCGTTTGGCTTTTCCTTCAGATCGCGGAATGGTTTTGGGTTCTTTTAACGTCACTTCCATGGAGACGAGAGCTTCCATCTTCAAGATCTTCTGGATCTTTTTGACGAGTTCGCGGGCGCTTGCTTCGTTTAAGTCCTGTGCCGGCAACGATGCAAAGAATTCTTCGCAAACTTCCACGTGTAATTCAACGTGGTCCATGACGCCTTTTTTGTGAAGGTGTATTTGATAATGTGGGACCAATTCATCCATGCCGCAAATGTAACGCTCGATTTCGGAAGGAAAGACATTGACGCCGCGGATAATGAGCATGTCATCTATTCGCCCCTTGATCCGGCTCATCTTCGTCGTCGTTCGTCCACACGCGCATTTTTCCCGAGTAATCGAAGATATATCACCTGTTCGATAACGAATAATCGGCAGTGCTTCCTTAGTAAGACTTGTGAAAACGAGTTCTCCGTCCTCGCCGTCGGGTACAGGTTCGAGTGTATCAGGGTTAATCACTTCAACGAGGAAGTGATCGTCCGCAATATGAAGACCATCTTGACATTCCACGCATTCCATTGCTACTCCTGGCCCCATCACTTCGCTTAAGCCGTATATGTCTGATGCTTTTAAATCAAACATGTTCTCAATCGTCTTTCTCATTTGTTCTGACCAGGGTTCGGCGCCAAGTATAGCATATTTTAAAGAGGTGGATGCTGGGTCAATGCCCATATTCTTCATCGTTTCTCCTATGTTCAACAAATAAGAAGGAGTCGAACAAATGACACGAGGTTTAAAGTCTTGAATAAGTGTGATTTGCTTTGATGTATTTCCGCCTGAAATCGGCACAGTAGCGCAGCCTAAATGCTCGGAGCCCACATGCAACCCTAATCCGCCCGTAAATAAACCATACCCGTAAGCGTTGTGAAGCACGTCTCCCTTACGCCCTCCCGCCATGTAAATAGCGCGGGCTACAATTTCTCCCCAATGATCCATATCATTTCTTGAGTAGGCCACGACCGTAGGCTTCCCGCTTGTACCAGATGAGGCATGGATTCGGACAACTTCCTCCATAGGAGTGGCCAATAAGTTAAAAGGATAATTCTCACGCAAGTGGTGTTTCTTCGTAAAGGGAAGCTGCTGGACATCCTCCCATGACTGAATATCGTCAGGGGTGATATTGGATTGGTGAAAAGATTCTCGATAAAACGGGACATGGTTATACACGCGTTCAACTGTCTTTTTCAAACCTTCCCATTGAAAGTCTTTCATTGTTGAGCGACTCCAATGTTCTCTTTCCGAAAAAGTGGACATGATATGATCTCCTCCTATGATATAAAATATACGGGATATTTAATAACCGTCACATACAAGATATCGGTTAGTGAAAACGCTGTCAATATATTGGAAAAATTTAAATTTTTTTTATAACCGCCAATAAGGCTGATTTTATAATGTTTCGCGCATTGTATAACAACAATAAAAACATTTTGGTGTTGATTATTATATAACGTTTATTTATAATGACGTTAAACAAACGTAACAAGGGAGTGGTATAGTGTATAACTACGGTGGCACATTAGCTGCAGACAACGTTGATGAAAATAAAGAAAAATATGAGCGATTTATGGAGCGCATTGAAGCCGGTGAAAAAATTGAAGCTGACGACTGGATGCCGGATGAGTATCGCCAAACCTTAATCAAACTCATTTCCATGCATGGAATCAGTGAAATTATGGGAGCACTTCCTGAGAAGGAGTGGGTCCCGAAAGCGCCGACTGTAAAAAGAAAACTTGGGATTATGGCAAAAGTGCAGGATGAAATGGGTCACGGCCAGCTGCTGTTAAGAGTAGCGGAGGATTTAATGAAGCCCTACGGGAAAAACAGAGAAAGTTTAATGGAGGATCTATTAAATGGCGACTTAAAATTCCATAACGTTTTTCACATGCCAACGAGAACGTGGGCAGATGCAGGGATGGTAGGCTGGCTCGTTGATGGGGCCGCGATTATTTCACAAACCAATATGTTAGATGCCTCCTATGGACCTTATCAGCGGGCACTCAAGCGCATCTGTCAGGAAGAAGTCTTCCACGCGCAACATGGGGAAGCGATTATTATGGCGTTAGCCGAAGGAACTGAGGAACAGAGGAGAATCCTGCAAGAATCACTGAATAATTGGTGGCCTTCCCTGTTAATGTTTTTCGGACCTGAATCCGCATCCACGACAGGTTCTTCCAAGCAAGAGGTGACGACGAAATATCGCATTCGTAAAAGTTCCAATGAGGAATTGCGTCAGGCTTTTCTCGATAAATATTTGCCGCGTGTTTTCTCACTAGGGTTAACGGTTCCGGATGAAACGGTTCATTATGATGAAGAGAAACAGCATTGGGTCTACCAACAGCCTGATTGGAATGAATTCAAACAAATTATCAGCAATAATGGACCACGATCAAAAGAACGCTTGCGTTTAAGAGAAATTGCTTATGAAAACAATCGCTGGGTGAGGCAGGCATTGGCTCCGCAGGTTGTTACTTCATAAGGGTTCGGAAGGGAGAGATGATGATGGAAAAACAGAATGAGTCAAACTTTTATCAAGAATATGAAGTGTTTAGTAAAAAAAATGAAAAGTCGCCCATCCAGCACCAGTTCAGCCTGCTCGCCCCCAATGACGACATGGCGCTGAACATGGCACAGGAAAATTTTATGCGCCGGGAAAAAGTAATCGACGTCTGGGTGGTGCCGCGCAATCATATTCGCTCCATGAATAGTGAAGAGCGCCAGCAGTGGACGAATCGTTTAGACAACAAAGATTATCGCAGTACGAAAGGTTACGGGTATTTGAGGAAAAAATGGAGTGAAAAAGAACAAGGGATGTTAGATGAAAAAGAAATTATGTCCTGGAAAGAGGTGAAAAAATCATGAAATCGATTGAAACCATCGAACAGGCGAAACAAAATCCTGCCTATTACAAGGCCTTAACTGAATTATTGTATCAGTTAGCCGATGATGACTTTATCATTTCTTTCCGAGGGTCTGAATGGCTCGGGTTAGCCCCTCATATTGAAGAAGATGTTGCCTTTTCATCGATTACGCAAAATACGATGGGGCATGCCTTTCTCTACTATCAATTATTAGAAGATTTAGGGGAAGGAGAAGTCGATGTACTTGCTCACGAACGCGCTCCTGAGCAAAGGCGGAATGCCAATTATTTTGAAAAGAGAAATGGAGAAGGATCCTACTGTGGAGAGCCGTGGTATGACTGGGCGCTGACCGTTGTTCGTCAATTTTTATATGAAACTATGAAAAAGGTCAAACTTGAAGCGGCTGTGAAAAGTTCCTATGAACCGCTGGCGAACACGGCGCAGAAAGTATTGATGGAACAGCCTTATCATTTGGCGCACTGGAAAATGTGGATGCAGCAGCTTCTAGGTTCAACAGAAGAAGCTCGTGAAAAAATTCAGGCCCGTTTAGAGGAAGCGTGGGAAGAAGGCAAGGATATTTACGATTTAGGGCTAAAAGCTCAGGATATCCTGCACCATCAATTAATCGCTGGTGAGAATGATTTGAAGCAGCGGTGGCTGAAAGAGGTGCAGGCGACGATCAAAGGCTTACCGGCCGATTCACTGGGTAACAAGTTTGGCAGTGGCCGATCAGGAGAACATACCACCGACTTAGAGCAAGCTTTACAAACGCTGGCAGAGGTTTATGACAGCGATCGGCTTGCGGTATGGTAAGAGATTTTAAGGAGGGGATACACGTGAATGATGAACAAAAGCGACAGGAAATTCTAACTATCTTAAAAACAGTGGATGACCCTGAGCTTCCTTCGGTCAGTGTACGGGATCTCGGAATGGTTCACGACGTAATGGTCGATCACTACAACATATCGATTACCATGGTACCCACCTTTGCAGGCTGCCCTGCCCTCGATTTTATTGAAAAAAATGTGAAGCTGGCGGTAGAAAGCCTGGAATGGGTCGAGAGGTGTCACGTTGAATTTTCCTTCCAGATTAGATGGTCAACGGATGCGATTACGGATGAAGGAAAAGAACAACTGAGAAAGCATGGCGTGTCGCCGCCCCCTGAAAACTATCAACCTGGGGAGGAATGGTCCGTCGATTGTCCGTATTGCGGGTCATCGTTTACCTCGATGGATAACGTGTTCGGTCCTACCGCATGCCGCAGTATTCTCTATTGTGGTTCCTGTAAAAATCCATTTGAAGCCATGAAACCCGTCGTAGATTGTTCAGTTGTGTAAGTCTATATTTTTATCCTTTGTGAGGCGAAGGTCGAAACGAGTTAAAGACGAACGATGTGCTGTTTTAGCGGAGAAAATATACGCAGACTCCTACGGGAGGAAAGGCCTAGGTGAGACTTCGCAGTGCGTCAGCACAAGAAGGCTCAACAGCCGCCCGTGGAAAGCGAAGTATATTTTCGTAGCGGTTTACATGCACCAATCATAATTATATAGTTCGGATTTCCATTTGAAAAACACTTTTGTCCCAGCCTCTTGGAAAACGAAGTGGATGTCGACTGCGGGATACAGGCGACAACCTATTGAAATATTTAAACCTTAGTATTTATAAATCCGTTTTACTCAAGAAAGGAGTTTTTATAGATGGTCAAGCTAATTGCTCTGTACAAACAACCCGAGGATAAAGAGGCGTTTGATGAGCACTACTTTAACACACATACCCCGATTACAAAGGAGATTCCGGGCTTGCGGGAAATGAAAGTCACCAAAATCGTCGGTTCTCCGATGGGGGAAAGCGAGTATTACCTGCTTTGTGAAATGTTCTATGATGATCACGATTCCTTGCAAAAGGGGATGAAGTCAGATGAAGGAAAAGCTTCTGGAAAAGATCTAATGAAGTTTGCGGGCGATCTTGTGACGTTGATGATCGGTGAAGAAATAGATGGCTAATGAATTTATTCAAACATTTGTCGAGGAAAAAGCCGGAATCATTCAGCTTGATCGGCCCCAGGCAGCCAATGCACTGAATCGGCAAATGGTCGATGAAATCGTTGAACAAATGGAGCGCTTCGACCGTGATAATTCGATTCGTGCGATTGTCGTAAAGGGAAACGAGAAAGCATTTGCTGCGGGAGCTGATATTGATGAAATGATGGATGATTCCCCGCTGTCGCTGGAGCTTACCAATCCTTTCGCGGTTTGGGATCGGATGATGCTGATAAAAAAGCCCGTGATCGCAGCCGTCAACGGTTTTGCTTTAGGCGGCGGATTTGAACTGGCGCTTCATTGCGACCTCATTGTTGCGGCTGAGAACGCAAGCTTCGGTTTTCCGGAAGTGACCCTCGGAGTCATGCCCGGAGCTGGCGGTACACAACTTTTAACAAAAGCGATGGGGCGGGCGAAAGCATTGGAATGGATTTGGCTCGGGCAGCCGATGAGCGCACGGGAAGCCTTGCAGTACGGTGTGATTAACCGGGTAGTGGCACCCGAAATGGTAGTGGAAGAAACGATGAGATTGACTCACCAGCTTGCCGAGCAGGCGCCTGTAGCGGTCCGTCTTATCAAGGAAGCAGTTGATGAGGCTGTGGACACGCCGCTCGAAGTTGGGTTGAAGCTGGAACGGAAGAATTTCTACCTGGCCTTTGCTTCTCAGGATCAAAAAGAAGGGATGAAAGCTTTTACCGAAAAACGGTCTCCTTCTTTTAAGGGGGTGTGATGAATGGAAACTGAATTCGAAACAATTACTTATGAACAAAGCAAAGGTGTCGCGAGGATTGTCTTAAATCGACCGTCTGCCTTCAATGCTTTTACAGAAAACATGAACAAAGAGATCATCAAAGCTTTAAAGGCAGCAAGCAAAGATGATGAAGTAAGAAGTATCGTGATTACAGGTGAGGGAAAAGCGTTTTGTGCCGGAGAGGACTTGGCTGGAGTCGATGAAGATACCAATCATGCTGACTTCCTTCGTAACCGCTACCATCCGATGATGAAGGCTATCAAACAAACGGAAAAGCCGATCGTGGCTGCAGTCAATGGGACAGCAGCAGGCGCGGGGATGAGTTTAGCCTTAGCGGCCGATTTTCGTTTAGTGCAGCCAGAGACCAAATTTGTAAGCGCATTTATGAGCATCGGGCTTATTCCAGATTCGGGTTTCCTTTATACGCTGCCTCGTCTCATAGGCTATGCGAAAGCACTAGAGATAGCCGTGCTCGGCAAGCCGATTACGGGAGAAGAGGCGAAGGAACTGGGACTCGCAACAGAGGTTATACAATCGTCGGAATGGGAGGATGGGGTAGCTCAATTTTCCGAAAAACTAGCAGCCATGCCTACTCAATCTATATCTCTAGTAAAACGATACATGATCGACGGCATGAATTCTACCTTTGAAGATTTATTAGAAAAAGAAGCGCAGGCCCAGCGGATCGCGGGGCAGTCTCACGATCATCGAGAAGGGCTGCAGGCATTCAAGGAAAAACGTAAACCAACATTTATTGGAAACTAATTAAAGGAGTGGTGAGATATGACAAGCACAGTAACAGCAGAAGCGGTAACAGAGGTAGGAGCGATGAAGCGTGAACATTATGGAATGGTTATTAATGGCGAGCGCGTAGAAAGTGCTTCCGGCGAGACGTTTCAGGTGTATAACCCGGCAAAAGGTGAGGTCCTTGCTACAGTTGCGAAAGCCAATCAGGAAGATGCAGAGAAGGCCGTACAAGCGGCGCGGAACGCTTTTGACAAAGGAAAATGGAAGAATAAATATCCGGTCGGAAAACGCTCCCGTGTCCTCAATAAAATTGCAGCCATCATGCGGGAACGATTTAATGAACTCGTGGAAGCGGAAGTGTTAAACAGCGGGAAGTCTGTCGGTGCGGCACAGGTTCAAATTAATCAGTCAATTGAGGACTTTGAATTTTATGCGGGTGCGATTGTCGGCCACCGCGGTGCCGTCAATAATATGCCGAATGGCTTTTTCAACTATACACACAAGGAATCGGTTGGAGTGTGTGCGCAAATCATTCCGTGGAATTATCCGATGATGATGGCAGCTTGGAAAATCGCCCCGGCCATTGCTGCTGGCTGCTCCGTGATTATTAAACCGGCCAGTTTGACGCCGATTACAGCGATTATTTTGAATGAAATTTGTCATGAAGCAGGTGTGCCAGAAGGTGTCGTGAACACGCTCCCAGGTTCAGGTAAAGTTGTTGGCGACTATCTTGTTGAACACAAAGATATCAACAAAGTGGCCTTTACAGGTTCAACGCCGACAGGAAGAGATATTATGAGTAAATCTTCAGAGACGCTAAAACGCCTTACCCTCGAGCTGGGCGGAAAATCACCTAATATCGTGTTTGAAGATGCAGATTTAGATGCGGCTGTTCCAGGTTCTTTGTTTGGGATTTTCTTTAACACGGGTCAATCTTGTGAAGCGCGTTCACGCATGTTTGTCCATGAATCGATTTATGATGAATTTATGGAACAATTTATTGCAAAAACTGAGAAGCTGCAGTCAGGAGATCCATTTGATAAAGGAACGCACCTTGGTTCGATCATCAGCCGCAATCAGCTTGAAGTCATCGATGGCTACGTTCAGTCTGCTAAAGAAGAAGGAGCGACCATCGCGACAGGCGGTAAAGTCATGGAGATTGAAGGATTTGAAAATGGTCATTGGTATGAGCCGACTGTGATTACCGACGTTACCCCTGATATGAAAGCTGTGAAAGAGGAGATCTTCGGCCCTGTCGTTGTGGTCGAGAAATTCACGGATGAGAAAGATGTCATCAAGCGCGCCAACGATACTGAGTACGGATTAGGATCGGCGATATGGACGAAAGATCAGGGCAGAGCTACTCGCGTCTCCCATCAGATTGAAGCCGGAATCGTGATGGTCAATACGCCATTCTCAGCATTCCCTGGCACTCCATTTGGAGGATATAAACAATCTGGATTCGGCAGAGAACTTTGTGTAGAAACACTCGATCTTTATATGGAAGATAAAAGTGTTCTTTCCTACTATGGACCAAAACCGCTAAATCCGTTCGGGGTGTAAAAGAAAGGAAGGGCTTAGACCATGGCTGTACAAAACGTGACGGTGGCGGGAGCTGGTGTGATGGGGCGAGGCATTGCGTATGTCTCGGCCCTTGCCGGCTTTCATACCACATTAGTCGATGTGTCAGATCATCAGCTGCAGGATGCGTATGCGTTTGCTGAAAAAACGACACGAAAAGGGATTGAAAAGGAAAAAATCACAGAACGGCAGGCGGGCGAACTACTGGAACATCTTCACACGTCTTCGCAGCTTGAATCAACCGTAAGTACGGCTGATTTACTGATAGAAGCAGTGCCAGAGAAACGCGATTTGAAGAAACAAATTTTGGAGACGGCAGATAAACATGCACCAGAGCATACAATTTTTGCTTCAAATACGTCAACGATCAGTCCTACAGAGCTCGGTTCCTACACAAACCGAGCACCACAAGTAGCGGTTATGCATTTTTTCAACCCCGTCCATCGTATGCCGCTTGTCGAGATTGTGAAAGGGTTAGAAACGAGCGATGAGACAGTTGATCTTATTCGTGTTTCTTCAGAAAAAATGGGGAAAGAAACCGTTGAAGTCAATGAGTTCCCCGGGTTTGTGACGAGCAGAATTAGTGCCCTTGTCGGAAACGAAGCCTTTCAGATGCTGCAGGAAGGCGTGGCCACTGCAGAAGATATTGATAAAGCAGTTCGACTGGGCCTGAACTATCCAATGGGGCCCCTTGAGTTAGGGGATTTAGTCGGATTAGACGCACGCCTGAATAACTTAAAGTACTTACACGAAACGTTAGGCGAAAAATACCGCCCTGCCCCGCTGCTGGAACAACTTGTTCAAGCAGGCAGGTTAGGGAGAAAAAGCGGCCGCGGCATATATAACTACAATGAGTAAGGGAGGTTAACGTTCATGGAAGAAGTTGTGATTGTAGATGCAGTGAGAACACCGATTGGACGGTATAATGGTGCTTTAAAAAGTGTCCGCCCGGATGATTTAGGTGCCCATGTTCTGCGTTCCTTACGAGAGCGCAATCCGAATCTTCCCCTTGACGAAATCGAGGAGGTCATCCTTGGCAACGCCAATGGGGCTGGAGAAGACAACCGAAATGTTGCCCGGATGGCTGCATTACTCGCTGGCTATCCGACTACCGTAGCAGGCACAACGATTAACAGATTGTGCGGATCAGGATTGGATGCGGTGACCTATGCTGCCCGGGCGATTGCGGTTGGGCAGGGAGACGTGATGATTGCAGGGGGCACAGAAAGTATGACGCGGGCCCCTTATGTGATGGGCAAACCCGACAAAGGATTTAAACGCGGCGATCAACAGCTCCAGGACACGACGATCGGCTGGCGTTTTACTCACCCGTCCATGGATGAAATGTATGGCACAGATTCAATGCCTGAAACAGCTCAAAATGTGGCTGAAGCCTATAACATTTCACGATCTGATCAAGATGAGTTTGCTCATCAAAGTCAACTGCGTGCCAAAGAAGCGATGGAAAGTGGCCGATTGAAGGATGAAATCACACCCATATCGATCCATGACCGGAAGATGGGTACATATGAGGTGGCTGAAGATGAACACCCGAGACCGTCCACTACACTGGAAAAATTAAATAAACTTCCATCGTTATTTTCCAATGGCAGTATTACCGCTGGCAATGCATCAGGGGTCAATGATGGAGCTTCGGCTGTTTTATTAATGAGCCGGAAAAAGGCGGAGGCCCTTGGGTTAGAACCTCTTGCTGCTTATGTTACCTCAGCTACAGCAGGAGTAGAACCTAGAATTATGGGGATCGGTCCGATTCATGCCACGCAAAAAGCGCTCAAACGAGCTGACATGAACGTGGATGATCTTGACTTGATCGAATTAAATGAAGCATTTGCCTCCCAATCTCTTTCGTGTATCCGTGAGTTGAACTTGAATCAGGAGATTGTCAATGTCAATGGAGGTTCGATTGCTTACGGTCATCCGTTAGGAGCCAGCGGAGCTAGAATTCTAACGACACTGCTGCACGAAATGAAAAAGAGGGACAGTAAGAGCGGCTTAGCTACAATGTGTATTGGCGTAGGCCAAGGCATTTCGATGATTGTAAAAAGAGATTGAAACGCATTCTGTGCTGTTTTTGATTTTATAAAAAGGAGGGCTTCACCGTGGCTTTTGTAATTACATCACCTTGTAAAGATGAAAAGGCAGGCGAATGCATCGAAGTCTGTCCAGTGGATTGTATTGAAGAAGGCGAAGACATGTTTCATATTGATCCGGAAGTTTGTATTGAATGTGGTGCCTGTGAGGCAGCGTGTCCCGTAGAAGCAATCTATATGGAAGACGAAGTTCCTGAGGAAGAAAATGACTATATTCAATTGAATCGCAAGTTTTTCGAAGCGGGGTAGGCTGCGTCGGCGAAGAAATTCTTCATTAGGGCGTTATGGCTGGTCGTTAAGTCGTAATGACTGTGAGTTAGGGAGGTATAGGTTTGAGATAGGTCGTTATCTTTTTGAGACCGGGCGTTATCGCTTCACGTTAGGGGGCAATAACAAAACACTTCGCTTTCCGCGGGCACTGCCTCAGCTTCCTCGGAAAGCAAAGGGTGCTTTCCTGTGGGATCTTCGGCTTGCGCAGTTCCTACAGGAGTCTTCGTATTTTGACTGCGCTAATTATCAAGATAATTAATAGAGTAACAGAAAGCGGCTGCCCACTTGAGGTAGCCGCTTCTTTCATTAGATCAATGTTAAACAATCGTGCACTATTGACGGATAAGGTCCGCTTAACCTGTGAATAGCAACTTTAATGCTTATTGAAGCCCTTCCTTGAACAATAAACCCTCATCCATCTTACCTCTCATTTACTTCGAAGCGACAGAGTCCTCTGTTACTTCTACGTCAACTTGCTCGCCCGTTTTCAAACTAACGAGAATAAATACAAGGCTTGAAAGCGGGAGCGCGTAGAACAATGGGTTAATATGAGTCATCGGGAAGCCTAATAGACTATCCACTCCGAATAAGGCGTTGGCTAATCCGATGGCTGCCGCTTCTTTTTGATGGAAAAATAGAAAACCGATAATACTTACGGCAAAACCGACAACGATACTTGAAATGGCGCCGGACCTTGTTGAACTTTTCCAATACAGACTGCCGATGAGTACTGGCAAAAACCCAGCAGCGCAAATACCGAACCAAAACGATGTGGCTTGTGCTATGACGCCGCCTGGTAAGATATAGGCTAATATGACGGCAGCAGCCATACCAATGATGACACCAATGCGGGACAAGCTGATTTTGTTGCCGAATACGGAGTTGACCCCGATGTTCTTCAAGATGTCTTCACTAAAGGAAGCGGACTGTACGTGAATTAACGAGCTGACTGTTGAAATAACGGCTGATAATGCTGTTAAGGTAAACAAATAGACGAACCAATCTGGCATCATCTCATTGATAAATGTTGGGATGACGAGGTCAACGTTTCCGCCTGCAACCGTCATAGCAAGCTCACCCGTCGTATTGTAAAAATAAAGGTTGGTAAGCGGACCGATCATGAAAACGGCGCCTGTCATAAAAAATATAAAGATACCGCCGACTAGCACGGAGCGATTTAAAGCTCGGTTGTCCTTCACGGTCATGCACCGCATGGTAAGCTGCGGCTGAGCTAATACGCCGATACCGACACCCATGATCAGTGTACTGACCAGCGTCCACCAGATGGGGGAACCGAAGGCCGGCATGGATGTCCAACCACGATGTCCTTGTTCCGCGAGAGCGTCGGGGACAAGATCCTTCAACGCTGTTAACCCACTATGTCCTGCGGTTAATCCTCCGACTGCCTGATACGTCGCGAACAAAAAGATCGCCATCATAACGAGCATAACTACTGCAGCAAAGGCGTCCGTGTACATCACGGCTTTTAGACCGCCGCTGATCACATAAGCTCCTACGATAAATGCCAGTACTAACAGAGCGATATTGTAATCAATCGCTAGTGTTTCCTCTAAAAACCGGCCGCCGCCTATTAAGACAATACTTGTGTAGGCCGGCATAAACACAAAGATCATTATCCCCGAAAACACAGTGATAAATTTCGAATTATATCGCTCCCCTAAAAATGATGGGAACGTAAACACATTCATTTCAGCTGACAGTTTTCGGATCCTCTTCCCAAATAAGGCGAAAGCTATAAAAATCCCTAATACAATATTCAGAAAAGCCAACCATAGCAAGCCGAAGCCGTAGACAGCCGAAACGCCTCCAAAACCGACGAGCGCGGAAGTACTGATGAATGTCGCCCCATAGGACAAGGCCATAACAATCGGATTGATATTACGTCCGGCCACAAGGTAATCTGCTTCTGTATTCGTTTTCCGATAACCGTAATAAGCCAGCCCAGACATAATGGCTATGTAAACGGTTAATAGCGGGATAAGCACTGATAGATTCATTTCGAATCATCTCCTCCTTTGTTCCAGTTAATTAACCCATAAACGACGCAGCCGAGTGCCGATAAAGCTGTGCCGACCCAAGCGAATACAATGATTAAACCGTCCATTCCCAGCATAATTATCTCTCCTTGTTATTGATAGATTCTCTTCATTCAACCTTTAATAAACAACCAATTTGTAAGCCCTTTCAAAATATTAAATTATAGTTCGTTAATTTTACGTAGGTTATAATAATGGCATAATAGGAGTGATCGGAAGGTGTGTTTGACGTTGATGATGTCGTTGGCTGAGCTTCTAATCATTTTAGGTTGTGTACTGGAGTGAGTTAACTAAGGTGAGAAGGAAAAGGGATAAGCCTGATTTTTCTTCACAAGTTTAATACAGTTAATAATTTGAAGTTTCATTGTGTGTGTAAATCTGGTTTGTTTAATTTTTGGATCACCTCCCCACTTTTATATGATGTTTTATCATATTAACGTTATATATACGTTATATTAACATAAGTGGAATGAATTGCAATAACTTTCAGATAATTTTTTAGTTGGCCTACCGACATAGCCAGTATTCATTGACTGGGCAAGATTATAAGTCAGTCAAGCGGTGTAATTGTTCTCCGAAAGAGATAAGCCTGGAACTGGAGTACTCTAAGGAGATTGATTGGTGAATGCTTAATAAATGGAGGTAGATAGTTGCTGGTGGGGTTAAGGTATCAGCAAAAAATATAGCACAAAAAAGGATGGTCTTCTGTTCAAGAAAACCATCCTTTTTTCAATAGATTGAGTTTGCCATTATTCGTTATTGTTATGTTGTTCTTCGTCTAATTCATCGTCACCTTGGTCTTTTTGCTCTGAAGGCTCTTCGCTCGGATCAGGTTCTTGCTCATCATTGTTTTGGTTTTGTTGTTCGGAAGGTTCTTCAGTTGGATCCGGCTCTTGTTCGTCATTATTTCCGCCTTCGTAGTTTTGGTCAGTAGGCTGCTGTTCATTTTGGGTTGGCTCTTGTTCTTCGTTAGCAGTGCCACACCCTGTCAATAACCCAGCGGATAGAATGGCTGTGAGTAAACCAAACATTAGTTTTTTCCATTTCATAGTGATCACCTCATTCAAACATGTTGTTACCATTATTTCCAATTTGTTCGTATCTATTCCACACATATTTAATTTGTTCTTTGATATCGTTCATTTGGAGGTGAACACTTCGAACGCATGGTGAGACAGAAGCAATCTGCCTGAATTATACTCTCTTTAACTATCTCATTTGCAAGGAAACATATTCATTTACCACCAAAATGAATATGTTTAGTTCATTATGGTAGATTTAAAACTCCCCGATTTCCTCCAATAACCCGCGCAGCTTTTTCTTCGCATGACGTCCCCAATTCTTCACAGCATCCCTCGTCACCCCTTCAACCTTGGCAATCTGCTCCACCGACAAATCCTGGATGATAAAATAGTAGACCCATTTCCATTGATTTGTCGTCAATATTCCTTTGACTTGCTCCCACAGGTAGTGGTCTTCGATGAGATCTTCTGTGTGCAGCGGGGTGGTGATCTGGTCCTGGATATAGAGTTGATCATACTTTGAGGCGGTTGCTTCTCTGCGGATGGCGTCAATGAGGGCGTTGCGGATTTTCCAGCTTATGTAGGTTGATAATTTTCCCATGTCGGGATTGTAGCTTTCACATGCTTTCCAGAGTGCTTCTAATCCTTCAGCAAAAAAATCTCCGTTGCGATCTTTGATGTGCAGTTTGTGGATATGGAAATAAATCAACTGTTTATGTTGTGCAACAATCTCTTCGAAGTCTATGGACATACGGCCAGCCACCTTTTCGGTTTGATTTTTCATAATTATTATCGTGTCGAAAAGGGGTTTTGGTGTCATAAATTGGGTTAATTTTTAAAAAATTGAAGAAAATTATAAATAAATATTCCATTTTTGTAGTTCTTAGGTAATAATAAAGGGGTGCACAAATTCAGTGATTGGATATCCAATAGAAATGGAAACTAGAATTGAACGAACCCTACGAACACTACCACCGTCTTGTCTACTTAGTCCTCCACAAACTAAACGTGAGGAAACCTCATGAGGATTATCTCCAGGAAGCTTTTTTCATTTATGAGGCATGCAAGGAAAGCTTCGATCCTTCCCGGGCCAATTTTTCTACGTATTTTACAAACCAGCTCACTTTCTACTTCAAGTCCCTGTTTCGCAAGCAAAAGTTTCAATTGTCACGGCTGTCTATGCTGAGCCGATATGACAGTTCTTTTTCACCAGATCCGATTATGGATTTGATTTCCTTCCACGATATTTTCCATTATGCTGCTTTAACTACTTTTGAAAAAAGTGTTCTCCGCTTATCACTTCAAGGCTGTACGGTTGGACAGATAGCGCTGTCTGAATCGGTCAGTCCTGCTACAGTGAAGCGTGCGAGAAAGGCGATTAAGGAGAAAACGAAGCCCCATCTGTGTCCATAATCGATTCTTACATCTGCCCTTCGCTGCATACCATTTTCCTTTTCAAACTAGCTTGGCTCACATTTCTCACCGTGTGTGGCAAGTATTTTCTTGGAGGAAAAAATAATGGTGAGTTTTTGACACCACACGCGGAGCACATCCGATTATAGATCATGAAGGGGGAATTTTTGTGAGGCAAAAAACCCTTCCACAAGAAAAATCAAGGAGGAAACCAAGATGAACTATGTAAAAGAAATTCAGGCATTCTATGAGCAGGTGGAGCTTAAACCAATTTCGGCATCTGCCGCGAGCTTGTGGCACGCGATGTTGTACTTCCACCATAAATCGGGTGCGCGTAAGGAGTTCAAAGTAGGAGCATTGGTGTTATGTATCAAATCCGGGTTAGGAGAGAGCACGTTCAAGAAGGCACGGCGGGAGTTAAGGGAGAAAGGTTACATTATCCATATTGCGGGTGAGCCGAAAGAGATCCCGACGTATCAAATGATTTCATTGCAGAAAGAGGAGAGCTATTAAATGAACTACATCAAAGAAATCAATGCTTTTTATAAAAAATTAGAACAAACGCCGTTATCGGGCTCCGCCATATCGTTGTGGCATGCGTTAATGAGCGTGAACAATCAATGCGATTGGAAGGAAGAATTTACGGTTGCCTCGTGGGTGGTTCGTGCTAAAGCGGGGTTAAGCGAAGGAACTTTCAAACGGGCGCGAAATGAATTGAAGGAACATGGTTACCTGATTCACAGGCCGCGGGGATCGCGGTTGAGTGCGGCTTATCAAATGGTCTCTTTGCAAGCCATAATGGACCTCAATGTATACGATAAAACGAGCCCATTAGTTAAACAGAAAAAGAAACAGAAACAAATAGTAGTGGCGGAAGGGGGACCGCATTCTTTTTATGAACAAAATATGGGCATGCTGACGCCGTTCATTGCGGAGTCGATTACGAAGTGGTGTGAGGAAATGTCGGATGAGCTGGTGCTTGAATCTATGAAAATTGCCGTCAAGCAGAATAAACTGCTGTTTCAGTATTGCGAGGGGATTTTGAAGCAATGGGAAAAGCGCGGCGTGAAGACGGTGGAGGCGGCTAACATGTTGGAATCGGAAAAAGGATCAACCCGCCGGTCGAAAAAAGCAGCGAACCAGAGTATTTTTGACAAGCTGAGAGCGGAGGGTGACAAATGGATCACAGAGAAGCGTTAGAAGTGCTGGAAACGATGAGTGAACTGTACCCAAATAAAATCGAGATTACAGAAAGGGTAGCGGACATGCTGATTCCCGAGTTGATGGAAATGGACTTTCCTGGTGTGATGAAAAAATTGTCAGCCTTTGCAGCGCGAAACGTTTTTCCACCGACCCTTGCGGAAATCGCGGTGTATCCGCCGGAGGAAAACACGTACCTGGATAAAATGCGGCAATGGGAGCAGGAAGCGGCGAACGTAACGCCGGAAACGAAGCAGCGTTTTCAAAAGCAGCTGCAGCAACTGGTGGAGGAGATGTCACATGATTCGTAATCATGAAGCGGAACAGGCGGTACTTGGAGCGATCCTGCAAGAAGGGACTCTCGTTAAAGATGTGTTTCTGCTGGCTGTACATTTTGAGAACCGTAATCATCAGGAAATTTTTCAAGCGATTAAAAAGGTAGATGCGGCAGAGCAGCCAGTCACGATTGTAACGGTCACGACTGAATTAGGAGAGCGGGTAGGGCGTCTCGGCGGCGTTCAGTACTTGCTGTCCCTGGCTGAATCGGTTCCGACCACTGCCACATTTAAGCATGACCAGCGGCTGGTGCTAGATGCTTATCGAAATCGAAAGACGAAGGATTTGGCATTAAAGTACGCCGGCAATCCTACAGATCAATCTCTTGATCAGCTGATGGGGCGCCTGGATGAACTGCGTCAGATTGGATTCGAACAGGGCCGGACAACTGTGTATGAGCACTTGATCGAAATCGCTCAAGGGATGGCCCTTCCACCCGAAGGCGGGCAAACCGGTTTTTCCACTGGCTACATACAACTCGACCAGATGACAGGCGGGGCGCAGCGAGGCGATTTAATCATCGTCGCCGCCCGCCCATCCATGGGAAAAACGGCCTTCGCCTTGAATCTGGCCACCCACCATTGTCGAGCAGGAGGAGCGGTTCACCTGTTCAGCTTAGAGATGGGCGTCAAATCACTGCTGCAGCGGATTATCTCGATGGAAGCCGCGGTCGATGGGCAAAAGTGGCGCTCGATGAGTTTTTCCAATAAAGATTATGCACAAGCGCTGAAATCGATTGGGGAGATCGCCCGCTGGTCGCTCAACATTCATGAACAGGCGCGAACTGTTCATGATATCCGGGCAAGCGTTCGTCAAGCTATGCAGGACGATAAAGCCGGCCGTAACCATATGGTGATCATCGATTACTTGCAACTATTGACGGCAAAAGGCCGCTTCGAACGCCGCGATTTGGAAGTTGGAGCGATCACACGAGAACTGAAGCTGCTCGCCCGCGAACTGAACGTACCGATCGTGCTGCTGTCACAGTTGTCCAGAAATGTGGAACAGCGCCAGGATAAACGCCCGATGCTGTCTGACTTGAGGGAGTCCGGCAACATTGAGCAAGACGCAGATGTAGTCAGCTTTCTGTATCGGGATGATTACTATAACAGAGATTCGCAGCTCAAGAATCGTGTGGAGGTTTTGCTCATGAAGCAGCGGAATGGTCCGGTTGGAAGTGTCGGGTTGAAGTTCTTGAAGGAGTACGGGAGGTTTGAATGTTTAGAAGAAGGGCTGTCTGATTTTCGAGGATCTGAATTAATTGTTCCTTAATGGTTGAGGATTGTCCTCTAACTCGAGGGGATTGCTCCCTAACGGAGAAGATTGTCCTCTAACTCCTCGGGATTGTTCCCTAGCGGAAAAGATTGTCCTCTAACTCCTCGGAATTGTTCCTTAACGGAGAAGATTGTCCTCTAACTCCTCGGGATTGCTCCCTAACGGAGAAGATTGTCCTCTAACTCCTCGGGATTGTACCCTAGCGGAAAAGATTGTCCTCTAACTCCTCGGAATTGTTCCTTAGCGGAAAGGATTGTCCTCTAACTCCTGGATTGCTCCCTAACGGAGAAGATTGTCCTTTAACTCCTCGGGATTGTACCCTAGCGGAGAAGATTGTCCTCTAACTCCCCGGGATTGTTCCCTAGTGTAAAAAGTGTTGGTTCATCTATATAGGTTCTGGTCAATTTCACTGGTGTCACAAACTCGTCACCGGAAAATTTACATTATCTTAAAAGTTTGATGGTACACTCGGAGTTAGTACACGACGATTTTCTTTTGAAAAAAAGAATATCATCGGTGTACGTGAAATAAGGATAGTCACACGGAGAAAAAGTCGAAAATAAAGGAGTGCAGTATGTTGTTTCTCAACGAAGTAAAAAATCTAGAATTTAATAGTCAACTTTCCTTAAATCAAGTAGAGGACCGCCTTTTGATTACAGCAGACTTTCCTCAGGACTTCCTTTTTGAAAATAGCTTGGAAAATCCTTTTCTATATGTGACTTTGTATGTTCGCGGTGGTTCGATAATTAAGTTAATAGATGAAGACACAGCTCAGCTGTACACACCGGCGAAAAAGGATTTTGCGCCAGAAACCTATCAACAAATCATTGCGTTTGCCAGGGAGCATGCCCCGCAATTTAAGAATCTTTCTGGCAAGTAAGATTAAGATGATGAGATTTAAGCATCCTGTTTTTCTAAGAAGGGCAGGATGCTTTTTATGTTGCCGTCTCGATTCGAGAGTTAGGAGTCGCTCTTAATGAATTTATGTTTAATTTTTAGTTTCAATATAATGAAAATATTGGTATGCTTTTTCATAGAAAAATAGAAGTGATCAAGGAAAGGGGGAGTCGTGGATGGATAGGACGACTGAAATTGTACTGGGTATTTTAGGCAGTGTGTTATATGCGTCCGCTTTAATCGGTATTTTTCCATCATTATTTTCTATATTCCCCAGTATGTATGAATCCACCCTACAACCAGGAGTCTCATTTCCCGTTATTTTCATGGTCGTATTGATTTCTCTGCTTGTTATTCTTGTCACGGTTTTGCCTGCAGCTGGCTTGATTTTGGGAATTACGGGTACAAGTTTTTTAGTAAAAAAGAAAAGTCCTAAAGCAGCTGGTGCTCTCTTTCTATCGGCTGCTATCCTATCTGTTGTGCTAACATTATTCCTCGGGGTAGCTGCCATAGGTTTCGTGTTTTTCTCAGCCTTGGGTAGTACGGTTTTTTCAACATTCTTAGGACTACTGGCCATATTACCGTTCTTTGTCAGTGGCATTATGTGCCTGGCTAGAAAGTAAGTGGACCTCCAGAGGAGCACGTCTTCATACAGTTTAATTTAAGCAGCCCGGAAAACCCTTTACCATAAGGGCTTTCCGGGTTGCTTGTTTTATACATTGGCTGCTCACAATGGCGTTTTATTGTTCCATGGTCCAAAACGAAAGGTCATAATGTTCTTATTCCCACGGGAAGTTTTTCTGAAATATACAGCACAGGGTATGTTTTAGATGTCGACCGTTGTGGAAAAACGAAACATGTGGGGCTGGAAAAAGATCGTATGCCCTGTTTCACTTCAAAATTAGTACATTGCATGCCGGGTGATCGCAACACTTCCCGGTCAGTATTATTAGAGAAAGGTGTGTTTTTGAAAATGCCTAACCATATCGAAGGAAAAGTTGTCGTCTTAACGGGTGCGTCCAGCGGCATTGGAGAATCAACTGCGAAGGAACTGGCTAGTCATGGTGCCAAACTTGTCCTGGCCGCACGGCGTGAAGAACGGCTTCAGGAATTACAAAAGGCCATCGAAAACGAAGGTGGAGAGGCTCAATACAAAGTGACGGACGTCGTTTCTGAGGAACAAATGCAGGAACTGGGGCGTTTTGCGCTGGATACGTACGGAAAAATTGATGTGATGGTGAATAACGCCGGGTTAATGCCACAGTCGCTGCTGCATAAGCTGAAGACCGACGAGTGGGATCGTATGATTGACGTCAATATTAAAGGCGTGCTGTATGGCATCGCTGCGGTACTGCCGCACATGCGTGAACGAAAAACCGGCCATATCATTAATATCTCATCTGTCGCGGGTCATGAGGTCTTTCCAGGGAGTGCGGTCTACAGCGGAAGTAAGTTTGCTGTCCGTGCCATTACCGAAGGACTGAGAAAAGAGGAAGCGGCGAACAATATTCGCACGACGATTCTTTCTCCTGGTGCGATCGATACCGAATTAACCGAAACTATAACTGACAACGAGGTCAAACAGGGTGTGGACGAGCTTTACAAACAAGCGATTCATCCTGATTCCATGGCTCGGGCAATTCGTTATGCCGTGGCAGAACCAGGCGATGTATCTGTCAATGAATTGATCGTTCGACCTACTTCGCAAGAGCTATAAACTAAAAAGTTTAAATCGACTTTTTAAGCCCCCTGCTTCTCATGAAAAGAGGCAGGGGGCTTTTGCGTGAGCACTGTTCACAATCTCTATGGGACCATTTTTACAAAAGAATTATCAAAAGGGCCACGTTTTATTCCCCCGCCATTGTGGGAACAGAACCATAAATTGTTAAAGGAAGGAGGGGGTTCACTGTGCAACAATTATTTAACTTAGAAGAATATCACCAAAGACTTAGTCAGGTGAAAACCCGAATGGACGAACAAGGGGTGGATGTTCTGTTGGTCTCCAATCCATCCAATATCAATTACCTATCTGGTTATAATGCGTATTCTTTCTACGTTGTGCAAGCCTTAATTGTCATTACAGAGCATGATCAGCCAATTTGGATTGGCAGAAGGGAGGATGCGAATGGTGCCAAACTAACGACATGGCTGGATGATGATCGCATCTATCATTATACGGACGACTATCTTCATTCGAACACGAAACACCCGATGGATGTGATTACCAACGTGTTTAAAAAACTAAACCAGGATCAGCGGCGCATCGGGGTAGAGTTGGGCAGTTATTATTTTTCAGCCATGATTTATGAAAACTTTAAAGGTTCGTTGCCAGATGCTAGTTTCATAGATGCCACAACACTAGTCCCCAACGTGCGGATGATTAAATCGCAGCAAGAATTACAATACATGAGAAATGCTGCGGCGAATGCTGAACATGCGATGGAAATCGGCATCAACGCAATTCGTGAAGGGGTAAGTGAAAATGAAGTCGCGGCTGACATCTACCATGCCCAAATTAATGGGGCAGAAGGGGTTGACGGAGATTATCCATCGATTGTGCCGTTATTGCTGTCAGGGGTTAAAACGTCGAGCCCTCATTTGACGTGGGATGGAACAGCTTTTCAAGGAGATGAGATTGTCACACTTGAACTGGCTGGAGTTCATAAACGTTATCATTCCCCGCTTGCAAGAACGATCAAGCTCGGACAGCCAACTTCAAGGGAGAAGCGCCTGGCAGACGCTGTCCATGAAGGGATTAACGAGGCGCTCGCTGCCGTCAAACCTGGTAAAACGTGCGGAGATATAGCCATGGTATGGAGTGAGACAATCAAGAAGCATGGGTTTGAAAAATATGACAGACTCGGCTATTCCATCGGCTTAAGTTATCCGCCGAACTGGAGCGAGCATACAGCGAGTATCCGTCAGGGAAATGAAACCGTCCTGCAGCCGAATATGACGTTTCATCTGATCCCAGGGCTCTGGGAACAGGACTGCGGAGTTGAATTCAGTGAAACGTTCGTCGTTACGGAGGATGGCTGTGAAACCCTTGCCAATTACCCGCGTGAACTGATTATTAAGGAAGGCAAAAAGGCGACTTCTTCTTAAGAGATAAATAAAGAATCAAGGGAGGAATAAATGATGACTAATCAATGGGATTATGGAACAGAGTCTGTTTGGGCTGGTGAAGACCGCTATTTACTGCAAGGCGCAACACAAGTTCCTGTTGTTCACAGTGTTTCCTTTGGTTATAGCGACATTGATGATTGGTATGACGTGGCCTTAAATAAACGAGAAGGGCATATTTATGCGAGAAATACAAATCCAACGGTTGATGCGTTTGAGGAAAAAATTCGTCAGCTGGAAGATGCAGAGGCCGCGACCTCCTCTTCAACGGGCATGTCAGCTATCAGTAATACACTCTTTGCTTTGCTCTCCTCAGGTGATCGTGTCGTGTCCATCAAAGATACGTACGGCGGCACCAATAAAATTTTCTCGGAGTTTTTGCCAAAATTTAATGTGGATGTGGAGCTTTGCGATACAACTGACTTTGAAGCCATAGAGCGGGAGGTTGAAAAAGGTTGTAACATCCTCTATTTAGAGTCCCCGACGAATCCAACGTTAAAAATTGTTGATCTGAACAGGCTGATCGCAGCGGCCAAGCGTGTCGATGCATTAGTAATCGTTGACAACACATTTGCCACGCCGATCAATCAGCATCCATTGGCTCTCGGAGCTGATCTTGTGATTCACAGTGCCACAAAATTTCTCGGAGGCCATGCCGATGCGCTTGGCGGGGTCGTGTGCGGACCTAAAGAACTCGTCGATAAAGTGTATCACTTTCGCGAAATTAACGGTTCAACACTTGAACCTATGTCCGCGTACTTGCTGCTTCGCGGCATGAAAACACTTGATATCCGCCTTAAACAGCAAGAATGGAGCGCCCAAAAAATTGCCCATTATTTAGAGAAGCAGCCGCTTGTTGAGGATGTCTTTTATCCAGGACTCCCTTCCCATCAGGGCCATGACATCGCAACTCAGCAAATGGATGGCTTCGGCAGCATGCTCAGCTTTTCACTAAAAGGCGGACTTGATGCGGTCCGTGAATTTCTGCCAACCCTTAACCATGCACACTTGGCGGCCAATTTAGGTGCCGTCGAAACCATTGCGAGCATACCGAGAACATCAAGTCATGTGGAAAGTTCGGCTGAAGAGCGTAAAGCCATGGGAATTCCTGAAGGGTTGATTCGTTATTCCACAGGAGTGGAAAACACTGAAGACTTAATCGCTGATCTCGATCAAGCCTTTAAGAAGCTTTCTGAAAAACAACCGGAATATACGAACTCGTAAGGAAGGTGATCCAATTGGCTGGTAGTACTTCTATCACTGAACGTGCCGACGAGCTTTCGGATGAACTCATAGAATGGAGACGACACATCCATCAGAATCCTGAACTCAGTTTTCAAGAACAGGAGACATCATCCTTTGTGGAAGAAAAATTGAAACAAATCGACGGAATTGACATTGAAACAGGAATTGCCGGAACCGGAGTGCTGGCGACATTTTCTAACGGAGACGGGCCGACGATTGCGGTACGAGCTGACATGGATGCTCTGCCAATTGAGGAACAGAGTTCACAGGATTATCGTTCTGAGAATGATGGTGTCATGCATGCCTGCGGCCACGATGCACATACAGCGATTTTACTCGGTGTAGCTCAACTGTTAGGCGAAACTTTTAACAATAATGAATACAAAGGGACAGTGAAGCTCCTGTTCCAGCCAGCAGAAGAAGTACCTGATGAGGACGGGCGTACCGGGTCCAGTTACGTGGTCAAGGACGACGTGCTAAGTGAGGCGGACGCTGCTTTTGCCCTTCATATGTGCCCGTGGCGAGAAGTAGGCGAAGCACAAGTGAGTGATGGGCACAGCATGGCGAATATCGATATGTTCAAAGGAAAGATTCGTGGAAGCGGCGGGCATGGAGCATACCCGCAGCAATGTCAGGATCCGATCTGGATGCTCGGTCCAGCCATGCAAGCCTTATACGGCATTGTTTCACGAAAAATATCTCCGCTCGAGTCAGGCGTTGTAACCATTGGCAAAGTCCAAGGAGGAACCTCAACCAATGTGATTCCAACTGAAGTGGAAGTAGAAGGGACACTGCGAAGTTACAGTCCTGAGGTAAGAAAATTTCTTGTCGACGAGGTGGAGAAAGCTTTTTCCGTCGTGGAACCGCTCGGCGGGGAAGCGGACGTGGAGATTACTCATGGTGAGCCTGCTCTTCAAAATGACCCGCAGGTGAATACATGGCTGAAGCAGACGATGCAAGATCTTTATCCATCGTTTCAAGTGTATGAAGGGCCGTTTGGGCTTGGCGGCGAGGACTTTAGCATAGTAACCGAGGAGATGCCTGGGGCGATGTTTTTCCTTGGCTGCAAAAATTCTGATGACAAGCAGCGTAATTTACACACCCCGGAGTTTGATATCGACGAAGCATGCCTGCCTTATGGTGCAGCGATTTTAGCGGAAACGGCCCTCAGGTATTTGTCAGGTGACTATGAGTTGGAAGATCAAAATCAGGAGGTGACGACAAGTGACGCATAAGCTGGCGTTTGTCGGATTCGGTGTTGTCGGTAGTGGATTAGCGGAAATTCTGCTTGATAAGCAAGACATGCTGGCGAATCAAGTTGGCTTAGATGCAGAGATTGTGGCGATTTCAGATTTGAACTTGGGTTCGATCTATCACCCAGAAGGATTAAATCTTCAGACGTTGCTTGATGTAGTCAATGAGGATAACAGTCTAGAGAATTATCCTGAACATCCTGGCTTAATCAGAGGGTGGGACAGTCTGCAAACGATTAGGGAGACAAACGCGGATACGATTGTGGAAGTGACCCCTACGGATGTGGAAACGGGCCAGCCCGCGATCGATCATTGCCGGGAAGCTTTTAAAAATAAGAAGAATCTCATCACCACAAATAAAGGTCCAGTTGCCCTTCAATACAAAGAATTGTCATCCCTGGCAGAGGAAAATGGCGTCGGATGGGGATTTGAAGGCACGGTAATGAGCGGAACGCCGACACTGCGGATGCCCGCTGTTTCGCTTTCAGGAAATAACATCCGTGAAATCCGCGGGATCCTCAACGGGACAACCAATTTCATTTTATCAAAAATGGAAGAAGACATGACGTATGACGACGCATTAGCACAGGCACAGGACCATGGTTATGCAGAAGCTGATCCAACAAGTGATGTGGAAGGTCATGACATTTTGTATAAGGTGGTTATTTTAGCCAATGTTGTGATGGATGTACCTCTGGTAAAAGATGAGGTGGAATGCCAGGGAATGACGGATCTTACAGCGGAAGATATTGAAGAAGCGAAGTCAGAAGGGAAGCGGTGGAAGCTGCTTGCAAGAATTACCCAGCAAGATGGTAAGGTCCAGGCATCCGTTAAACCGGAAAAGCTTTCCTTGGATGAATCGCTCGCTTCCGTGATGGGAGCCGCTAATGCGATTACCTACGAATGCGATTTGTCCGGTCCGGTTACGGTCACAGGTGCAGGTGCCGGACGGATTGAAACTGGCTTTTCTCTGTTAACTGATTTAATCAATATCAACCAAACACGAATCTATGAAATGAGGTGAACACAGTATGACAACAGGTGTAACAGGTCAAAAGATGTTAATTGCCGGAGAATGGAAAGAGAAAGATGAGACCATTGAAGTTCGTGATCCAGGCGATAACAGCCTGATTGATACCGTCCCGGCTGCTTCAGCGAGTGATATGGAAGAAGCGATTGAACGGGCCAAACAGGAAATAGATCAAAAGAGGAGACTTCCCGTTCATAAACGCATTGAGATCTTAAACCGAGCAGCGGATAACGTCAACGAACAAAAAGAAACGTTCGCGACCATCATAGCCCGCGAAGGAAGCAAGACGATCAACGAAGCACGGGATGAAGTAGACAGAACGATTCAAATCCTGAAAATCAGCGCAGAAGAAGCGCGCAGAATTCAGGGCGAAACGATTTCCTTCGACCAGGTGCCTGGAAGTGAGAACCGTGTTGGCTATTATACTCATTTTCCAGTCGGCGTCGTGGGTGCGATTACGGCCTTTAATGATCCATTAAACCTGGTAGCTCATAAGGTTGGTCCGGCACTTGCCTCTGGAAACGCCGTGGTCGTCAAGCCGACAAAAGTCACCCCGTTGAGCGCGCTTTATTTAGGAGAAGCCTTGCTTGAGGCAGGTCTGCCATCGCCATTGCTCTCCGTTGTGACGGGAAAAGGAAGCGAACTTGGCGATCCGCTCGTCAAGCATCCTGACGTAGGAATGATCTCCTTTACCGGAGGTCTTGAAACCGGTGAACAAATCACCGAAAAAACGGGCGTGAAAAAGCTGCGAATGGAACTAGGCTCAAACTGCCCCGTCATTGTGTTGAACGATGCTGATCTCGAAAGCGCCGTAGAGAATACAGTCAGCGGCTCATTCGCAGCTGCCGGGCAAAACTGTATCGGAGTTCAGCGCGTTTTTATTGAAAAAGACGTGTTCGATAGGTTTACTGAACAGTTCGTTCACCAAACAAATCAGCTGAATATGGGCGATAAACGTTCTGAATCCACCGACATGGGGCCGATGATCAGCGAAGAAGAAGCAAAACGAATCGAACAGTGGGTGAATGAAGCCGTTGAAGATGGAGCAGAAATTCTGTGCGGGGGCGAGCGCCAGGGCGCTTATTACACCCCGACGGTCTTAACCAATGTTCCTAAACACGCTAAGATCGCCTATGAAGAAGCATTCGCCCCTGTCGTTTCCCTCTTTCCCGTAGAGGACTTAGAAGAAGCCATCCAGCAGTCTAATTCAGTGAACTTTGGCCTGCAAGCAGGTATTTTCACCCCGAACATCGACAAAGCTCACGAAGCTATTGAAAAGTTGGATGTCGGCGGTGTGATCGTCAATGACAGCAGTGACTACCGCGTCGATGCGATGCCGTTTGGCGGTATGAAAGGTTCAGGTATCGGTCGTGAAGGGGTTAGGTTTGCGATTGAATCGATGACGGAAAAGAAAGTGGCTTGTTTTAACTTGGCCAAGTAACAACGGTGTTTACTAATTTCAAAATTCTTCAAAATAAAATCCCAAACCTGCAAGTATTGCGGGTTTGGGATTTCTTTTTTGCAAATTGCTATTATGTGATTAACGAAAGTAAGTAAAGCAAAATTGTTAAATGATCGGGCGCTTATCTTGAAAAAGGTAAGCGCCCGATCTTACATATTACGCCAGATTGTGGAGTAAAGAAGGTAATTAGATGGTTCATCTTGAAATTGTAAGTTATCCAAGAACAAAACGCCGCAAATGAATTTTGACCAAAGGGATTACCTAAGGATTAAATTGGAGGGAAAAAAATGGATGTAAAGACACTTTTGTTACAACAATGGGCAAGTTGCTTAGATGAACAAGACTGGTTTCCACCACTTGAAAAAGCGCTAGAGGATATCACTTTTGAACAGGCAATTTGGAAACCAGCTGATAGGACAATGAATTCCATTTGGGAATTAGTTTGTCATTTACTTTTCTATGAAAAGAGATACCTGATGCGATTTCTTGGTGAAACAGCGAATGAACCCCAGGCAGAAGTTAATGAAGATACATTTCGATTACCAACTGAGACGTTAGAAAATTGGAAGAAAACAAAACAAGAATACTTTTATGTTCATCGTGAACTTGGAAAAATACTAGCAGAATCAGAACATGAAGATTTGTATAGACAGGTCCCAGGAGAAGATAATTCGTTAGTGCTTGAACTGAAGAGTTTAGCATTGCACAACGCATATCATATTGGGCAAATTGTATTCCTAAGTAAAATGCAAGGAGCTTGGGCAGGGAAACGCAGCTTTTAAAAAAGTTTCAAAAGCTTTATATTGATAAGGATTTATTTATCGAAAGTCCTCTTACTTCACCTTTTCGAGGGGAGGGGTAAAAAACCCCGGGAGTATGCAGAATGGGAAGAGCAAGCCAACAGTAATACTCCTGAATTATTTTAAAAACAGTGGTAATTATTGATCTAAAGCATAATAATGGTATACTAATATATAGGAGAAACACGGAAGGTGGAATTGAATTTGCCAACATACTTGTAATGGTTTAGCAACTAAATGGTGCATCTCTTTTTTTGAACATTATTGTTCAATGACGGGAGAAGTGTGTCTATTTTTAGCCATTACAGGGAACGCAGGATAGTTATTTAATTCCAGCGGGATACCTGTAAGGTATTCCGTTTTTTAATGGGAAAACTTTCTCCATTCAATCGTGTTTTGCGTTCCTCTGAATAAATAGGAGGAACTGGTGTATGAGTATTAATAATTTATTCACTTATGAGATCATTGCTCAGGAAACACCTTATATAAAACGAAATTGTAGTAAATGTAAAACGAACACAGAATTTTATTGTAGTGAGAAATTCAGGGTTAATGCGAATCAGAAAATAGTCGATATTTGGCTTATTTATAACTGTACACATTGTGAGGGGACTTGGAATTACCCTATTTTATCGAGAGTAAATATTAATAAAATTGATTCTATGCTAATT
Organism: Halobacillus ihumii; assembly: GCF_902726645.1. NCBI lineage: Bacteria > Bacillati > Bacillota > Bacilli > Caryophanales > Bacillaceae > Halobacillus > Halobacillus ihumii. Next base: position 1,337,290 of record NZ_CACVAO010000001.1, on the reverse strand, counting down.
CAAAAGTTTATGAATAATGATAAAGAGACAATTTGGTACTATGCTTTTCAAATCACCAAATTAAGAAAACTATGTAATGATGTAAATACAGATATACGATACGAGTTAAGAAAAGAAAAGCTCAATTCACTATCTAACGAGGTTACTATTAGAATTTGCTGTAAATATAATTTTGGTCTTAGAATAGATAAACTAATAGCAGAAATATTTGGCATTTCAAGGTCAAAAGTAAATAAATTGTCTCAAAATGGAACTATGTTGCTAAATCCAAACATTAATATGAAGAGCAAAGTTATAAATAATTTACAAATTACCGTCATAGGTGATTGGTGCAAAGTTGATTCTTTGACATAATTAACATTGTTATTAGAAGAAGCTTTAAATAGTAATTTTAAGGTGGTCTCTAAGAGGGGTTTAACCCTTAACAGTTAACAAACGGACGCGATTGTGAAGAATAAAAGCCTAATTTTTCGATTGCAACATTGAAAAATTAGGCTTTTTAGTTTCTTAGCGTATGATTTTTTAAAAATACTGGTGAGACCCCATAGAGGCCAAAGCCTGCTTGTATTTGCTTTCCCATGGGTTATGAAAGTTGCTGGAGAGAACGGGGAAAACAATAAAAGTGAAATCAGATTAGTAAAGGATGAAGGTGAAAAAGGTGTGCTTATTTATGATTTGAAATCAAGATATGATAAGAATGCCGATCAAGGATGGATTGAGGTTTTTCCGGATTTGAGTCCTAGTGGTCATTTACATTACCTCCCTAATATCCTGTAGAGGAAAACCTCTTTGATGCCTATACACTCAGTAACCGTAATATCATAATACTTAAATTTATTCAAAGAGTGGGGAAGTAAATAAAATTGCCGAGATACTCTAGGTGTACCAAACACATTTTTAGTTTATTTAAGTTTTCTATCAGCTATTTACTTTCATAACCTCTAGGAGTAAAATACATTCAAGCTAATTAAATAATGCATGATCGCTTAACTTCCTATTAAGGAAGGTGGGGGACCCAATTCACGTAGCCATAACAGGCTACTTGGGGTGAATCTGACGAGGTATCTTCTCGTCAGTAGGGTGACTCTTTGCATCCGAATCCGACAGCTAACCTCATAAGCGTGTAAAGGGAAGAATGAAATTGGATTCGTATGTCTTTATATACTATCTCCAAAAGCCGTGAAAAGGCATTCTTTCACGGCTTTTTATTTTCCTTACTTTGGATAATTAGCCTTTACGAAATTTAACAAAAGGAGAAGTCATCATGGCAAAACAATATGCAGTCATCGGTCTTGGCCGATTCGGAGGGAGTATTTGTCGTACATTAAATGAGCAAGGTCAAGAGGTCTTAGCTATTGATAAGAATGAGGAAGTTGTAAATGAATATGCAGACATCGTAACATACGCCGTCATCGCTAACACAACAGAGCAAAATATGTTACGAAGTATAGGCGTTAGAAACATTGATCATGCCATTGTTGCCATTGGGGACGACATTCAGGCTAGCCTATTAACAACACTTATTCTTAAAGAGTTGGGTGTTCCAAAAGTAACGGCAAAGGCTATTACTGACTACCACGGGAGAATACTGCAAAAAATTGGGGCCGACAATGTGGTTCATCCTGAAAGAGATATGGGAAGACGTGTGGCTAATCATATTATTTCCTCTAGCGTGTTGGATTATATCGAATTATCGGATGAGTACAGTGTGGTAGAGGTCGTCATAGGTGAAAAAATGATAGGTAAATCCCTTGCCGACTTAGATGTGCGTGCAAACTATGGCATAAATATTTTAGCTATTAAGAGAAATAAAGAAATCGATGTTTCCCCGGAACCAGATAAACTTTTATATAAAGGGGACCTTATCATTATCATGGGTGCAGATGCTGACATTAAACGATTTCGAAATAACATGTTAGACAATGACTAAGATTTTAAAACTTGGAGGTGGTAAAGAGGAAAGGAGAGAGGGAAACTGAATGGTTTAAGAGAAACAGTTAAAAAACAGTTTAGAAATCTACAATTAAACCCACCACTTTTTATCGCACTAGGGTTTTTACTTTTAATTTTATTGGGTGGGGTATTATTAAAGCTGCCCATTGCTACAACGATGACTGTCAGTTGGGTTGACGCGTTTTTCACCTCGGCCTCTGCTGTAACCGTGACAGGCCTATGGGTAGTGGATACAGGGACAGCATATACATTGTTTGGTGAACTTGTTATTTTAGCCTTGATTCAAATTGGCGGTCTTGGTTTTTTGACGTTCTCTATCCTTATTTTCATTTTCTTTGGAAAGAAGATTGGTTTGACACAACGTGTTTTAATACAAGAACGATTGCAAACTTCCCTTGGTGGAATAATTCGACTAGTGAAGCGAATAACAGTTGTCTCTTTAACCATTGAGGCAGTTGGTGTCATGCTGCTATCCTTACGATGGGTTCCAGAGATGGGTTTTTGGAAAGGAGTATATTATAGTCTTTTTCATATTGTATCTTCATTTAATAATGCTGGATTCGCCCTTTGGCCGGATAGTCTTAGTGACTACGTTGGAGACCCTGGAGTTAATATCATCATTACTTTAATGTTTGTATTAGGCGGATTAGGCTTTACAGTGTTAACTGATCTGTGGTCTAAAAAAACATTTCGTGCACTAACCCTTCACACAAAGCTTATGGTGATTGGGACAGTAGTGATCAATATCATTGCAATTATAACTTTCTTTATCCTAGAAGTAGACAACCCTGAAACATTGGGAAACTTATCTGACAGTGAACGGTTATGGGCATCGTATTTTCAAGGAATCGCTCCAAGGACGGCAGGATTCAACACAGTCCCAATAGGGGAGTTGGAAGAAGCTACACTTTTGTTTATCTCCATGTTAATGTTTATCGGAGCAGGCAGTATCTCGACTGCTGGCGGTATAAAATTGACTACTTTTATTATCATTTTGTTTGCTGTTGGAACTTATTTAAAGCATAAAAAAACTAGCCCTATTCTATTAAATAGGAACATTAAGGTTAGGGTTGTATATCGGGCCCAAGCCATTGTAGTGACCAGTCTTTTTTTCATATTTGTAGCGATATTCACCCTGTCTATTACAGAAAATAAACCCTTTATTACATTATTATTCGAAGTAATGTCTGCTTTTGGAACAGTTGGCTTATCAACAGGGATTACACCAAGCTTAAGTACGGTCGGTAAATTAGTCATCATGTTTATGATGTATATAGGTCTTGTAGGGCCTTTATCTGTTGTATTATCACTTGCCCGGGTTGAAAAACAGAAAATCCGTTATCCTGACGAGGATGTCTTTACGGGATAATTAGGTAAAGATTATATTTAGCATTTGTGCCAAGCATGCACAGTAACAGCTTTCTATGATGGAAACTTTTAATGATATAATTATTTATTTTGGGAGATTCAAATGGAAGATAAAATAAAAATGCGTATAATATTAAACCTCTTGGTAGTTACTGCAGCATTGATAATCGGTCTTTTTTACTTTCCAAGTGAAATATCGCAATTTGCCTTTATTGTAGTGATTGTAGGTGGGGCGTTTTCTATGGGGTTAGTAATACCGAATTCAAAGAGAAATTTTAAAATTGTTTCCTTTATTTCCATTACATTGATGGCAATAATATCTTTGGTTTTATTGGTATGGAATTTAAGCGATTTATAACTTTTTATTGCTGTTTGAAAAAATGTCGCTGAGTGGTTGTTGAAAAGAAGTATTAATGTTGAAGTAACTGGCGCTTATTCTTAGCAAAATAGTGTTTAGAATTCTTAGGGGGGTATAGTAATGAACTGGCTGGTAATAAAAGACACCAAATGGTTGGTGTTTCAACTAACATCAATTTTGTCAGCAGCCATTGGAATAACATTAGCGGTTGTCAATAATAGTTACTGGTTACTATTTGGTGTATTTTCGATGTTGCTATTGTTTTTTGCTGTGAATAGAGTATCTAAAATGACAAAATAAAGTGTAGCGTTTCGGCTATAAGCCAAAGCGCTTATTCTTGAATAGAGCGCTAAAATGGAATAACCTACTCCTACTGCCAGATGAAAAGGGGGGGATTCTTTTAAAGAAATGTAACTATATCCACAAGCTTATTGGTGATCTCATTTAGTTTTTTCGCTACTTCATTAGATATGATATCTTCTTTTAATAACCCTCGCTTCCTGTCAGGCATAACGGATTATAGGACCTGAGAGCCTCATTTTCAAGTCTTCTGGACATGGGGGATTTCATTGAAAATTGCCAATTTTTGAAACGGAAGACAGTACGTAATCGTACACGTAGTAAAGAAGTTAAACGGAGGTTGTCTTATGATCAAAAAAATTATATTTATTGCTATCACGATCTTTATAACCGCCGGTTGCACATCTACACAGTCTTCTGGTGAGGATACGAAAAAGGAAAATACTACAAAGGATGATGTGACAAAGGTATTGGAGCAAATGTTTTCAGGACCTGATGAAGAGTTAACACAGCTTTATGAAAAGGATAATTATGAAGAGATTATAAACTATTACATGACCCAATTCGAACCTTACTTTACGGAAGAGTATATGGATCATGCGGTGAAGACCAATCTACTTAACAGCTTTCACCAAAAGGCGTATGGAAATGATGTTAACATGGATATTGGTAATATGAGCATCGAGCAGAGCGAAGATACAAAAAACGCTTATGATTTTGAGATTCAAGTCGATGTAAGCAATGGTCAATCAGCGGATGTTAGTGGGAGAGTGAACACAAACGAAGAGGGTAAAATTACTCAAATCCGCTACATTGATATTAAATCATTATCGAACGCTTTCGATACGGCCGTTGAAATAGAAGAGGGACTATTTGAATACGATCGTTCTAGGTTGGTAAGTCGGACCGGAGATGAAGCCTATCAGCCTAAGTATCCGACTGTCATGCCTTTTGAAGTTGATGGTGTAGAAATAGAACCCGGAATTATGGAGCAAAAAGATACCTTATTAACATTCATTTTTCATTCTGAAACGAATGAAACGTTGGAATTGAAAACCATTAAGGATGGCGAAATCTCCTATCAGGACTTAGAGACGGAAGAGGTTTCGATCGGGGATCAAACGGGACAATATGCTGGAAACGAAGGCGAGACTCAACGATTGATTTGGAAGCACGGATCGATCACGTATGAGTTGAAAGGGAATGTAGAGGACTTATCAAAAGATGATCTGCTTACAGTGGCGGAGTCTTTTGAATAAGTGATACTACTAGAAGGAGCTTAAATTTAAGACACAATACGTGATAGAGAGAGTCGAAACCTTCAATCAACGCTCAATGCCGTCATCGCTTTGAACGTTTTATTATTACACATCAAATCTGTTTTGTAGCGTAAAATAACTCTCATGTAGGTAAATGTATGAGTTTCGTTTATAAAAAGGTTTGTTAAGCAATCTGGCTAAGTTATCGAATAAGGGTGCGCGCTCGTCTTGCTCATAAGAGCTATTTAATTGAATTAGATTACACAAAAAGTCGATTTCCCAACATAAAGGAATCGACTTTTTTAGATTTAATTTTAAAGTTCTTTATACGAATCAAAAAGTCCTGTTGACTATTCAGTTGAACTGTATTACATTATTATAAAGTCAAACTATATAGTTGAACTGGATAGAGGGTGAAAGTATGAAACATAAATTATTGCCGTTGTCTGAAACCATGCATTATATTTTATTAGCTCTGCGCGAGCCACTCCACGGCTATGCCGTAATGCAGAAGATAGAGAAATTAAGTAATGGTACTGTTAATTTAGCGGCCGGTACATTATACGGTGCAATTGAAAACTTGAATAAACATGGTTGGATTGAAGCTGTTGGAAATTCGGGGCGGAGAAAAATTTATATGATAACTACAGAAGGAAGCGCCATTTTAAAAATGGAACAAGAAAGGCTATCGCATATTTTATCTTTGTACGAAGGGAGTGAATTAAATGAAGAAGTTTAACGTGTTTTTTAATATTGAAAAAGAAGAGCAATGGCTGAACGAGCAATTACAAAAAGGCTATCGTTGTACAAATATTAGTGGATTAGGAATTTACACTTTCAAAAAAACTGACAAAAGATATGTTATGCGACTGGATTATCAAGACTTTTTACCAAAGAAAAAGTTCATGGAATACAAAGGGATATATGAAGATTTTGGTTGGATCTATATGAAGGGGTACTGGCTGGGTGGAATACGGTACTGGCAAAAAGAAGATGATGGTCAAAGTGAAATCTTCTCGGACCGCCAATCAAAGGGTAATTATTATAAAAGATTAATGGGCTATTCATTTATGTTGGGTATGCTGTGCTTGGCATTTTCTTATATGCTTTACATGGATTCTGATGCGGGATTATATTTTGATGGTCTTTGGAGTATGAAAGGTGCATTATTTTGGAAGGCACTTATATTTGAAACTCCATTTGTCCTTTTAAAGTTGTCCCCCGCAATTCTGGTTGTTTTCTTTGGTAGAAGTTTCTATAAAGCCAATCGAAAGTATTCAATGTTAAAAGAAAAGTAATATGCTTTTTGAGGCTGGGGAGGATATCGAAATTCTATTAAACAAATAGGACGTCGGTTTAATAAATATTTTGCGAAAATAAGTAACTACTCCACAAGGGCGCGATTCTTCATCAGGAATCAGCGCTCTTTCTTTATGAAAAGATCCATATAAATGAAGAGGTATATTTTGTTTTACTAAATTACCAAATACGTGAAACTAATTCATATTGACTACGTATAACTAAAAGAGGGTCACATTGTTAGAAAATACAAAATTATCAGGGTTGTGAGGTGCTTCTGATTTAATAGGGGTGATTATTCTTTGTATCACCGCGATAGTCGTCAATGTAATTTGGTATATTGTAGCATTTCATAGAACACCAGTCATAAAAACGCTTGAATAATAGAACCTGTAAGTTCTGGAATACCGATTATAGACAAAGATCGAAAGCTATGGCTGGCAAGGAGATGGATATAGTGATTAACGTTTATTATTACGTGTTGGATACACTATCAGATTGGGAACTTGGATATGTGACGGCAGAACTTCATTCCAGACGATACTTTAAAAAGCAGAGTCCCCATGTTTCTGTGAAAACTGTGGCTCCTACAAAGGAAGCCATAACAACGATGGGTGGTATAACAGTTACGCCTGATATCACTGTTGATGAAATTATTGCTGAGTCTTCATCAGTTTTATTGTTACCTGGCGCAGATACTTGGGATGAGCAGAAGCATACTCCGATTATTGAAAAGGCGAGCGAATTATTAGAATGTGGGGCAACAGTCGCTGCAATATGTGGAGCAACAACTACTCTTGCCGAAGCCGGGATGTTGGATGGACGCATTCACACTAGCAATAGTCTTGAATTTCTTAAAATGGTATGTCCAAATTATAAAGGGGAGCACTATTATAAAGATGTGAAAGCAATTGCAGATAGTGAGTTAATTACGGGAAGTTCAGCAAGCGGTTTGCTTTTCGCTAAAATTGTATTAGAGAAATTAGATGTATTTTCTGATGATACCCTTGAGGCGTGGTATAACTACTTTAATACGGGTGACACGAAATATTTTCACACTCTAATGCAGACTTTAGACAAGTGAACTACTCACCACTTAGCTAACGCTTGAAGTGGGAGCTTCTCGTTTCCGCCAACATCGCTTGTAAGCAAGTCTTATACGTTCCCAACGAGTGTGAATTCGGGGCATTCCGACCCTATTGATACGAAATGTTACTAACGTACCTTAGATATTTTACGAGTAGAAGGGGCTTGGTTTTCGCTCTAATTACTCTACTCAACCTCATCTATCTAGTTATGAAAGAACGTTTGTTTGTATTTTAGCACAAGTTTTGGCTAACGCCAACCGAAATTCATCTCCCATCTACTGATTGGGCTATTGCCCTTCACATTCTTTGAGGGAGGGAGACCTTTCTCGGAAATTCGTTAAAATGGATCGAGGGTGTTATATCAAACATGAAAGGAAGAAGTTTAAATGGCGCATCTTGAATTACAACTGTATGATTATAACGAATGGGCAAATAGACAAATTTTCAATCGACTAAAGGAGTTGCCCAAAGATGTTTATCGTCAAGAAGTTCATAGTGTATTTCCATCCATATCTCATGTTCTAGCCCATGTTTATCTTTCTGATCTTGGGTGGATAGAGGTGTTTTCTGGTAAAAGTATGGATTATTCATTAAGGCTGCAAGAGCAACTAAAAGGGGAAACAGTGTCAAAGGGAATAGAAGAAATGGAAGCGATGTTTCTTAAGCTGTCAGAACGATACAAGATGTTCCTAAGTGAAATTGAAAACACAGACAAACCGCTCGTGATTGAAAACCCGAATGGTGACTTGATGGAAACAAGTGTGTTTGAGCAAGTGCCCCATGTTGTGAACCATGGAACCTATCACCGTGGTAATATCACTGCTATGTTAAGACAGATAGGCTATGCTTCTGTTCCGACAGATTATGGTCTTTATTTATATTTGAAACAAATAGAGAATAAAAAAGAATGATTGTCGTGCAAATCCAATAAGAAATACATCTTTAATTTCGACTGTTCAGCAATCGTGAGCATTTCCGAAATAAAATATCGTGCCAGATTCATACATAGTAGTCAGATTGTAGAACAAATAATTAAGTAAATTAAGAATGGGTGTATTAAATATGACTATGAGTTTTGTAATCCTAGTATCCATATTTATATGGATCGCAGCGGTTTATGAACTGATTAAACCTTCAAAAGAGCAAAATAAACGAAAAATCATCACTTTAACATTTTGTGGTACTTTATCAACATTAGTTACCACCATTTCCCTTTTTCAAAACTCCCTGTTATAAAATGGTGGAACTATGTCAGGAAATTTTAATCAGCAATCGGGAGCTTATCTTGAATTCTTTAAAAAGCCAACAAGAATGTTTGCTTGCAGAACTAATATGGGGAGTTTAGTCTAACAAAGAGAATTTCTTATTGTGAAAAGCTGAATTAAGACTTGGGGAAGGATGTTCACTATTGATTACTGAACTTAACACGAGCGATTTTTATAAATGTAAAAGTTTAATAAATGAAAAAGGTAATTTAGAAGTTAAAGCAGTAATTAAAGGAGTAAATCCTGGGCGTATATTTGTAGATAATAGCGATTCTCCTAAAACTGGACTTATTTGGTTAGATAATAATGACGGTTTTTTCTTTATTGGCGATGAAGACAATAATTTATTTAATAATTGTATAAACGATTTTATTGATAAAATAATAACTCCTGAAGCAAAGAAACTTTAAGCAAATTATTTTATAGGAATTGGTAATCATCAAAGATGGAATAAGACTATAGAAAAAATTTTTGAACATCGTCCATTGAAAATGTCGAATCAAAGAGTATACGATTTGCAACAAAGTAATTATAGGGAAAAGAATAATCCTTCAATTGGATCAGAATATAAAGTTTTAAAAATAAATAAAGCTCTGTATGAAAACAACGATCATTCATTTGATAACATTGAATTTGTACGATCAAAAATATTAGAGTTTTGGTCTTCCCCCGAAAGTTTTTATAACAGGGGAATTGGCTATTGTATTGCCTACAATCATAAGATTGTGAGTGTATGTTTGTCGGGATTTGTATTTGAAAATATGCACAGTATAGATATAGAAACGTTAAAGGCTCATCAAGGGAATAAGTTAGCTCAAAAGATTGCCCATGATGTTGTAAAAGATGGTATGAGCAATAATATAATTCCATACTGGGATTGTGAGGAGGCAAACAAGGCCTCTAATGCAATCGCTCAAAATATAGGTTTTACCAATGTCTTCAACTATGCAGTTTATCTGTTCCCGTTTGAGTGAAATACATATGAAGCTAAAAGGAAAAAATCAATATTTGTTCAAGAAAAGGAGCGCTTTTCCGTGATATGGGTTGGCGCTCCTTTTTCTTCTAAAGGACAGATTGTGAATGAAATTACCTTTTTTTAATTGGATATTTATGTTGAAATCGTTGTGAAGAAATATACTTAAACGATATGCAGTAAAGAAATGGGGATTATATCATGACTGAAATTAAAGAAATAGGATCTTTATGTTCTGTAGACGACAAAGGCAATATAATAAACCAGTCTGATCCAAAAAAAATCAATAATAAATTTCGAGAAGTAATCCAACGAATAAATGAAAGCTGTCTTTCCGTATTACCAAAAGAGATTCACAGCATTTATATAAGAGGATCTGTTCCAAGAGGGTTAGACATTGAAGGTGTATCTGATGTTGACGCAATAATAGTAACCTATTCTGATCCTCAAGATATTGACCTTGATTGGGTGGAGGAGACTGAACAATTTATTGATCAAGAATTCTCTTTTATAAACGGTGTAGAATTAGGATTCTGCCCTTTAAGTGAGGTTGAGGAGTCAAACTATTGCTCCATGATTCCGTTTATCCTAAAAACCTATGGTGTTTGTGTTTATGGTGAAAACCTAATAAGTAAGCTCCCTGATTATAAACCCGATAGCTCCTTAGCGAATGAACACCTCATTCACTTAACATCTCTGATTGATAAAGCCAAGCATGATTTAACGGGAAATAACGACATTGAGGACATTAAGGATTGCTGTTCATGGATCATGAGAATTATTGTGAGGGCTGGTCTTGCGCTTGTCATTGTTCAGGAGCGATCTTACACGAGAGATCTATATCCAGCCCATAAACTATTTTCGAAGCATTATCCTGAAAAAGAGCAAGAGATGAGAACAGCGCTTTGGTACGCAATTAATCCTTTATTGAATTCAGAAGAAGTATTGAAATTCTTGAATCATTTTGGAAATTGGATGAAGGAAGAAGCAGAGAATTGGCTTAAAGTTTATAACCCCAAAAAAGAAATGCATCTACCGCTTTGATAATGTACTCACTGTTCATTTTAAGGGTGTTTTCTGGAAACAAAGACGATCATAAAAATGTTGTAACGTAATAAAGGATCACATAAACGGAGGCATTGAGATGGATATAGAAAAGAAACTATATAAGGCAGCAATTGAACTTATTGAAAGAAAATACCCAACTGGTTGGGGCGGAGCTGCAGCAATGAGTTTAGAAGACGGTACAATCTTGACGAGTATAGCACCTGAAGTAATAAACGCATCTACGGAACTGTGCATGGAAACTGGATCCATATTAGAGGCTCATAAATTGTCAAAGAAAGTAACGCATTCAATATGTGTAGTTCGTGATGATGAGAACTCGGAATTTAAGGTTTTATCACCATGTGGAATATGCCAAGAAAGACTTTTCTATTGGGGCTCAGACGTTAAAGTAGCAGTTACTGTACCAGAAAAAAGTCTGGTTTTTAAGACTTTATCAGAAGTACAACCGTACCATTGGTCGGAAGCTTATGAACCAGAAGAATTATATGAATAAATGATAAAGATAGAGTTTATTTAACAACTATCTGGTTTTTATTAAACAGTCGCTTTCCTTGAATAAGGAACTAGCGCCTCTCTTGCGTAAAAGGTTAGATAATTGAGTAAGAATTTATAATAAGTAATTTAAATATGAAAGTGAATGATTGACAATATAAAGACAAAGTTATAGTATCTATATATCGGAATATACCGATTAAAGTATTGTCCAAGTTCTTTCTGAAGGGAGACGAATTGTAATCCCATCTGAAAAACGAGAAATAGAAAACGTCAAAGAAACTTATATGAATGGCTCCAAAGAAACGGTAGCTCAAGAAATAAAGAATTTAACGAATGAATTACCCATTGACGAACTAATGGCAATTTCGCCTATTTACGACTTTGAAAAACGAAAACGTTCCTTTGAATTGTTAAAAGAAGCTGTTAGTGAATAAGGATCCTCTTCTTTGGCTGATCTTTTGTTCTGACAGCTGACTTAAGCGGGAGTGTCTTTCTTTCTATAGAAAGGAGATCAATAAATGATTGAAGGTCAACAAGATGAGAAATTTGTAGATATGTTTAAAGCATTGTCCAATAACACCAGGTTAAAAATATTACAAATGCTAAAACAACCTGAAGAAAACTTCCCTACTCAAGCCCATATCCATAAGGGTGATGACTTTCCAGGAGGGGTGTGTGTAGGGGATATTCGCGATAAAATAGGTTTAGGCCAGTCGACGATCTCTCAATATTTAGCATTGTTACAGAAAAGTGGCCTTTTAGAGACGAGAAGAATTGGCCAGTGGACCTATTACCGTAGAAATGAAGATGTGATTAAAGAATTAGAAAGTTTTATATGTAGAAGACTGTAGTAAAAAGGAAGAATAAAAGGAGTCTTGAAGCTGGATCTAAATATTCACGGAGTATTAGGGAACAGGTCGCATTAATTAAAGATTATCGTGAACTAACAGAGAAAAATAGCCCGGGGGTATTTAAACCATTTACGCAAACCTTGTATATCGACTTATCGGAAAACCCCGATTCTAGACCTGGTCGAAGTCCATTGGGTTATCGTTTAGGTCGTAACCATTTACTGGAGTTGTTATTCATATTTCAAACAATGGGTGTAAACCATTTGGCGTTTGCACATTATTTTTGATGATGAGCCATCATGGCTGTTTGAATTAGTGTATTCACAAAAACATTGTAATAGTTTTTAAACTAAAATTTATAGGAGTGTAGAAATGGATAAAAAGTTTGAACCATTATTTGAAAAAGTAACATTACCCAACAAAGTAGAATTAAGAAATAGATTCGTCTTAGCGCCACTCACTCATGTATCTTCTAACGATGATGGTACAATTTCTGATGTGGAAATTAATTATGTGGAACAACGTTCTAAAGATGTAGGATTAGCTATTTCTGCGGCTAGTAATGTGACTGATTTAGGAAAAGCATTTCCTGGACAACCTTCAGTTGCACATGATTCAGACCTTGGTGGTTTAAAACGGTTAGCTAAAGCCATGAAGAAAAATGGAGCAAAAGCTATTGTACAAATACATCATGGTGGGGCACAGTCACTACCATATTTAACACCAAATGGAGATGTAGCTGCTCCAAGCCCTATAACTTTACAGAGTTTCGATGAAAAAGAGGAACATCATGCTCGAGAAATTACTCAAGAAGAAATTGAACACACAATTAAAGGATTTGGTGAGGCAACACGAAGAGTTATCGAAGCAGGGTTTGATGGTGTAGAAATCCATGGTGCAAACCATTATCTAATACATCAATTTGTTTCACCATATTATAATCGTCGTGATGATGAGTGGGGAGAAAACAGATTGAAATTCCCAATTAAAGTTGTAGATGAGGTTGTTAATACTGTTAAGGTCCATGCAGATGAAAAATTTATCGTTGGTTATAGATTTTCACCAGAAGAAGCAGAAACTCCAGGTATAAGTATGGAAATTACAGAAGAATTGGTGAAAACTTTAATTGAAAAGCCGTTAGATTTTTTACATGTTTCATTAATGAATGTACACTCTAAAACTCGTGAAGGTAAGTATCAAGGAGAAGAAAGAATAAAATTACTTCATCAATGGATGGACGGTCGTATGCCATTAGTTGGTATTGGATCAATATTTACTGCTGAACAAGCATTAGAAGCTGTAGAATCAAAAAATGTTGAATTGTTAGCATTAGGTAGAGAAATTCTATTAGATCATAATTTCATTAATAAAATTCAAAATGGTAAAGAAGAGGAAATCATTTCAAAATTCGATCCTAATAGAGAAGATAAACATGATTTACCACCTAATTTATGGGAGCAATTTAATGGCGGTTTCTATCCATTGCCAAGAACTGATGGTAAGTAGGTCTTTACAACTGTCAGTGATCAGGAAATGGACTATGAACCTTTACCATAATATTGTATATAAGGATTTATTGTAGTGAATGTAGCGAAAACAACATTATGACCAATTAAACAGGGAAGGAGCGTAACCTTGTGTCATCGCCCCTTCCCTGATGTTTTTCTTTATTTATCTGAATCCGAATCGTCCCTTTTTTCTTCAACTGTGCCTATTTCCTCAGCAGCTTCCATTTCTTCTTTCCACCATAATGCAACTTTTGGATTTTCAACAGCTTCTTTATACTCGGATTTTGAAGCTACTGTCGGGTATGAACCTTTCAGGGATTTTCCAGACGTGTTACTGAAAAAGAATGCGATCACTAAAAACCCTATGATACTAACGATTGTCAGATAGAACCCAGGTGCTAAGCTATTTCCTGTTTGGTAAACTAACCATGTAGCAACTAATGGGGTAGTTCCGCCAAATAATGAAACGGAGACATTAAAGGTCACGGCTAGTGTTCTATAGCGAATATCTGTTGTGAACATCGTGGGTAATGATCCAGGCATTGTACCTTCATAAGTTGAAAGCAGAACACCCAAAATGAGGATTCCTAAAGAAATAAACACTAAAGAATCCAAGTTCATTAGATAAAAAGCTAGGGCAGATAATAGCGTTAATCCGCCTAAACCAATCAGGAAAACAGTTTTGTTCCCAATATTATCACTGAGCCTTCCAAACATTAGAGCCAGCGGCACCATAATAACCATAATAATCGTAATGATTAATGTCCCTGTTGTACTGGATAATCCAATAACTGCACTTAAATAAGAAGGCATGTATGATAGTAACATGTAGTTTGTAATATTAAAGAATGCGACAGCTACAAAACATACAAGAACATCTTTTTTATGATTTTTTAAAATAGACAGGAAGCTCTCCTCTTCGGCTTCATCATCGGCAAGTTCATTTTCAAAAATCGGTGTTTCTTCTAAACTTCTTCTTAAGTACAATCCAACAAACCCTAAAGGTAAGCCGAGTAGAAATGGTATTCTCCAGCCCCATGAGGCCATCTGTTCGTTTGATAAAATCATAAAGAGTGCACTGGCAAGTATTGAAGCTAATATAAAACCAGCGAGCGTGCCAATTTCCAGTCCGCTTCCAAGCATGTTGCGTTTATTGTCTGGGGAAGATTCTGCAATATAGACCATTGCACCAGCGTACTCACCGCCAGTTGAAAAGCCCTGAATAATTCTAGCTATTAATAACAGTATAGGCGCCCATATACCTATTTGATCATAGGTGGGTAATAAACCAATTAGTAATGTGGAAGCAGCCATTAAAATAATTGTGGTCGTTAACACAACTTTTCTTCCTGATTTATCACCGATTTTACCAAAAATAACACCGCCTAGCGGGCGCATTAAAAAGGCAATCGCAAATGTTGCGAATGTGAACACCAATTTGAGCTGATCATTCTCAACACCGGTAAAAAAGTTTTGACTAATAATAACAGCCAAATATGAATATAAACCGAAATCAAACCATTCCACAGCGTTTCCTATCCCAGTAGCATACACGCTTTTCTTAGTTTGTTGAAAATCTACAACGTTGATCTTTTCCTTTTTAAATTTCACTTTGTCATGTCAACTCCTCAACATGGTATATACTTATACAAAATAAAGACAAACGGTCTATTAGTCAGGTTGAACCTCTTCATCATAATTCCCGTTTTATTATGTACTTTCGATTCCTTTTTATGAAAAGTTTAATTGAGCCTTCTGTGAGATGAAAATTTGGACAACACAATTTTAGGAGGATATAAAGTGAAGGTTAAACGAATTGTTGCCAATATTGAGACGCAAGAAATTTCTAAAGCAAAGCACTTTTACGGGGAGGTACTCGGACTTGAAAAACTGATGGATATGGGATTTATTGCAACATACGGTTCACATGAGAAAATGGACACTCAAGTTAGCTTCCTTTCAGAGGGAGGATCTGGGACACCTGTGCCAGACCTATCGATTGAGGTCGATGATCTTGAGGAGGCACTAACCCGTATGCAAGAAGCAGGGATTTCGATTGAGTATGGACCAGCTGAGGAATCATGGGGAGTTCGGCGGTTCTTTGTAAGGGATCCATTCGGAAAGCTCCTCAATATTCTAATCCACATGTAAATGAATGAGTTTATTAGGTGCGTTTCGGGGGCTTGTGTTATCGGGAGAGTGCTGAATGAGGTTATGACGATCCCCTTACCCAACTGGCCAAGAGAATCTCCAATAAAGTGTATATGACTCTATGGCTTACACATATATTGCCATCAGGGGGGAGTCATAATGAGTTACAGTAAGAGAAAGCTAATTGCTAGTGCAATAGGAATTATAGGTTCGTTAATGGGGTTTTATATATGGAAAGAATATCTTCCAGCATTTCATGGTGACACAATTGAAGACTGGAGACGCATATTAAGAATAGAGAACGTAATTTTTCTTTATATTCCAAGTTCTATTGCTTTGGTCGCTTCACTTTTTCATAAAACACATCTAATGGTTTGGCTATCCTGTTAAGTTTACCAGCAACAAAATACCTTGGTGTGAATGGATTTATATTCGATATTTTTCCATTAGTTTATTATCCACTCCTCTGTTACATTGGTTCTGCTTTATTGATGCTAAACCTTTATAGACCGAACCCCATCAAGGGGGGGCTAGGCAGTTTAAGGCAAAATAATCCCTCGGCGCCAGTCACACGCATGAGGGGTTATTTTTTGTGATTATTATCAACGGTTGCATTTGTCTTGCAACTTTTTAATCCATTCTGTCACTGAAGGTAGATGAACTGGACCATAAACTACGATTTTTTGGTCAGAAATGCGGATTTAGAACATCAAAATTAAATGACCTTATTAAAAAGACCTTTCACGTCCCCATATGGTAATTACTGCCCAGCCTTTAAGGAATATCTACTTTCCTCATTACCTCCAAAAATTAGTATAATCGGCTTTATCCCGAATATTAAATTCAATTACTTTCTCAAGCAATTCGTAATCGACCGGTTTATTCCACGGAATTCGAAACAATCCTTTGGTAGCACTGTAGCCAGCTTGTTCAATGTCATCAGCAAAGTGCGTAATGCCTGCTTCTTCAGGAGAAATGCTCATATGATGCTTCGCCGTGGAAAGGCCAATAATAAACGTACCGTGATCGGAAAACATTGGCGTATTCCATTTGATGTGTGGCTCTAAATCAGGGGATGTATCAGTAATCCACGCCAAAATTTCCTCCATTCGTTCTCGGTGCTCGGAATTATCGATACCGGCTAAATATTCTGCAAAAACTTCCATATTTTCCTCCTTAAAAACTGTCTCATTCAAAGAAGCTTATCCTGTTCACTCCTCTTTCAAACACCCTTTAGAAGCACTCAGATCCTCTAATCAACTTTTTCTAACTACACTGCCACTTATCAGATTGTTTCTTGCTTCACTATACTCATTATAAAGTTTGTCAACATAATCTGCTGTACTCGTAATGTCTTGAACAGCACCAATGCCTTGGCCGCTTCCCCAAATATCTTTCCACGGCTTAGCGTCTTCTCCTCCAAAATTCATCTTGGATGGGTCACTTTCAGGGAGGTTATCAGGATCCAGTCCAGCTGCTTGAATGGATGGTTTCAGGTAATTTCCATGTACACCCGTGAAAAGATTACTGTAGACAATATCATCAGATGTAGAGTTAACGATGGCTTGCTTATACTCTTCAGAAGCACGGGCTTCATGCGTGGCAATGAAGGGAGAGCCAATATAAGAATAATCAGCCCCCATAGCTTGGGCAGCCAGTACTGAATTCCCCGTAGCAATCGAACCGGACAAAGCAAGCGGCCCGTCGAACCATTGGCGGATTTCTTGAACTAGCGCAAAAGGGCTCTTTACACCGGCATGACCGCCAGCTCCTGCCGAAACGGCGATTAATCCATCTGCACCTTTGTCGATGGCCTTGTGCGCGAAAGTGTTATTGATGATGTCGTGCAGCACAATTCCTCCGTAGCTGTGTGCATGATCATATACCTTCTCCCGCGCACCTAAAGAAGTTATGATAATCGGAACTTTGTATTTCTCACACAATTCCATGTCGTGTTCTAACCGTTTATTAGACTTGTGAACAATCTGATTAATCGCAAATGGGGCAGCAGGACGATCTGGATTTTTGGCGTTATAAGCTGCAAGCTCTTCTGTAATTTCTGCCAGCCATTCATCAAGTAAGGATCCAGGTCTGGCATTCAACGCAGGCATCGATCCAACGATCCCTGCCTTACATTGCTCGATCACTAGCTTAGGATTACTAATAATAAATAATGGCGCCCCAATTACAGGGAGACGCAAATTCTGAAGAATTGACGGATTTTCTGACATATTGTTATTCCTCCATTCAACTTATAGGCATACGAGCCTTATGTATTTAGCAAAAATTTTTCCGGAAATGGGCATAGGGAAACAGTTGGCGATAAGTCTAGCAGATGTTTGCGATATGCTTGTCCATGTATTGGTCCTGTGGCACCCCTTCGCTACTCATTATAAAGGATTTTTTTGTAAATAAGAATAGATATTTGAACATTCAGATGTTAATTGTGCAACAATGGTGATGAGGATGAGGTTGTTGCTTTGTGAGAATCCTATAAAGCAGAAATTCATTGCCACAACATAAAAGATTCTCCTATTCATGCAATAGGAGAATCTTTATAGCTTTATTTAATAGTGTTCCGTCATCCGTAATGCGGGACTTTATTTTTGTGTGCTTAGGGCTGGAGCTAGTACATTAATATGTCTTTCTGATAGTTGTGCAGACAAGTTATCATCCAACGGATTATCAGTGACCAACGTATCGATGTTATCCGGTGTTGCAAAAACTGCACTTGAAGTCGTTCCTATTTTCGAACTATCCACGATGGCAACTAGTTTATTAGACCTTTGTACAAGTTGTTTCTTTAATTCAACTTCATACAAGTTAAAGTCTGTCAGCCCTTTATCCACTGAGAAACCATTCCCTGATGTAAACATCATATCAATATTTACGTGGTCTAAAATATCTAACCCCAATGTCCCCTCGATCGAAGAGGAGCGGTTCGTTACAACTCCACCGATCATAATGACTGTTAGATCCGGATTTTCTTTTAATTCTAATGCCGTTAGGACTCCACTCGTTACAATTGTGAGTCGCATCGGTTGGGTTTTTAAGTACCGAGCCAATTCTAACGCGGTTGAACTTGCATCTAACAAAATACATTGCTTTTCTTCAATTAATTCAAAGGCCTTTTCAGCAATGACTGTTTTTTGTTCTTTGTTTTTCTTTTCACGAGCGGTAAAGCTCGTTTCATTATCTGACTCCTCTTTTAGTGTAGCTCCCCCGTGGGTTCGAGTCAGAAGACCATCCGCCTCCATCTTATTGAGATCTGCACGAAGAGTTGCTTCTGATACCCCTATATATGAGGACAGTTCCTTAACAGTTACTCGTTTTTTTTCATTTAAAAGTTGCATAATTTTATTTCTTCTTTCACTTACAAACATTTTCATTACATTTCATCCTCTTGGTCTATTATAGTTTTATATTATGTTATTTTTCATGATTTATCAACAGTTTCACCGACTCCCTTTTTCGATATACGGTTTGGGACTCGATAAAGATCAATAAACGAAAGTATTCGAAAAATAATTTGACAAAACAAAAAATAATGATAAACTTGACTCAATTAATGAAACCGATTACAAAAGGTTTGTTTGAGGATCGGTTGCATGATTTTCAATAACTATTTAGGAGAGGGAGAGATAAGATGAACGAGACAGTGACTGGTAAACAGGAAGTAGCTAAAACGATTCCGGGAACCATGAAGGCAATTGTTGCATACGGTCCGAAAGATTATCGATATGAGGAAGTAGAAACTCCTAAATTAGAAAATGAAGAAGAAATTATTGTAAAAGTAGAAGCTTGCGGCATTTGTGCCGGTGATATTAAGGCGTATGATGGGGCCCCGAGTTTCTGGGGAGATGAACAACAGCCGTCTTATATTAAGGCTCCAATGATTCCTGGGCATGAATTCATCGCTAGAGTCGTTCAAAGAGGAGAAGCCGTGAAAGATTTTGAAATTGGAGACCGGGTTATTTCTGAACAGATCGTTCCATGCTGGGAATGCCGATTCTGCAATAGAGGTCAATATTGGATGTGTGAAAAGCATGATTTATATGGGTTTCAAAATAACGTAAACGGCGGGATGGCTGAATATATGAAATTTACAAAAGAAGCCATTAACTATAAAGTTCCCGAGGACTTACCAATTGAGGAAGCGATTTTAATAGAGCCTTATGCTTGTAGTCTTCACGCTGTTCAAAGGGCTCAGGTTCAACTGGGGGATGTAGTCGTGTTGTCTGGGGCTGGAACTCTTGGACTAGGAATGGTTGGCGCCCTTAAAAAATCAGGAGCTGAAAAATTAGTTGTGCTGGACTTAAAAGAAGATCGCTTGGAATTAGCAAAGCAATTTGGCGCGGACATTGTTTTAAACCCGAGTGAAGTTGACGTTGTTCAAGAAATTAAAAATATGACCGAAGGCTACGGTTGTGATGTGTATATTGAAGCAACCGGCCATCCGAAATCGGTAGAACAAGGGCTTCATATGATCAGGAAGTTAGGACGATTTGTAGAGTTTAGTGTGTTTGGAGAGCCTGTGACAGTTGACTGGAGTATTATCAGCGACAGAAAAGAACTTGATTTACTCGGTTCTCATTTAGGACCGTATTGTTACCCGCTCGTAATAGATGGGATATCCAACGGAGACTTCCCTACAGATAATGTTGTCACCCATCAACTTGATTTAAAGGATTTCGAAGAAGGGTTTGAATTAATGAAGAAGGGTGAAAGGTCTCTGAAAATAATTTTACAGCCGTAACATTTGAATAAGTATAAGGGAGGGATTGGATGGAAAATGTAGCTGGCAAAGATACGTTTCTAGATAAAATTGGTCTCCCATCTCATTTAATCTGGGGATATCTTGGAGTTTTAATCTTTATGATGGGAGATGGTTTGGAACTTGCCTGGATAAGTCCTTACTTAGTCGATGAAGGTTTATCTGTACAGCAGGCAGCCTTTCTAACAACAGCCTATGGTGTAACGATTGCTATCGGTGCATGGTTCTCCGGAGTATTGGTGGAAGCGATAGGACCGAGGAGAACAATGCTTTTGGGAGTATTTATGTATGTGCTCGGACATAGTTTGTTTGTCGGGCTTGCCATACCAGCGTTCAATTATACATTAATGATTCCTACTTATGCGATTAGAGGGTTTGGTTATCCATTATTTGCGTATGCATTTCTAGTTTGGATTACTTATCGAACTCCTCAACATCAACTTGGTAAGGCTGTAGGGTGGTTCTGGTTTGTTTTTACTGGAGGGTTAAGCGTATTAGGCGCTTATTATTCCAGCTGGTCAATCCAAATGTTTGGGCATATCCCAACACTTTGGAGCGCATTGATTTGGGTATTTATTGGTGCATTTTTGGCTATTGTGGTTAATCGTGATCAATTCGAACTGGAAAAGAAACCTGGTCAATCATCAGGGCCGAAGGAATTGATGAATGGGATTACGATTGTGAAAAGGGAACCTAAAGTTGGAATGGCTGGTATTGTAAGGGTTGTTAACCAAGCAGCTCAGTATGCGTTTCCTCTGTTTTTGCCAATCTATTTAGCTAGCCAAGGTGTCAGTACAACTGTATGGTTAAATATATGGGGAACGATTTTCATTTCCAATATTGCTTTTAATTTAATATTTGGTTTCGTAGGGGATAAATTTGGCTGGAGGAATACGATAACCTGGTTTGGCGCAGTTGGTTGTGGGGTTTTTACGATCATGTTGTTTTATTTGCCGCAAGTATTTACAGGCAACGTGTTTGTGGTCGGATTAATCGGAATGTTATGGGGAGCGTGTTTAGCAGGTTTCGTCCCTCTATCCGCTTTGACTCCTTCGCTCGTTGGTGATGGAGATAAAGGAGCGGCCATGTCTATTTTAAATCTTGGAGCCGGTTTATGTGTGTTCGTTGGTCCGGCGTTAGTAGCTTTATTCTATGGTTTAGTAGGTACACAAGGTATGATGTGGATATTAGGAGGACTTTACTTCGGAGCAGCCATTTTAACGAGGCTCTTAAAAGTACCTGCTGCTGAGGAAAAGGAATCTATCGAAGAGGGCAGTCATTCAGTTGTTTAGTAGTGAAGCCCTCCTGTTAAGGGTGGGCTTCATAAAACTCTACTTATTTTCTATAGGAATTTTATTAATTTTGAAGAAGTAATAGGAGTGAATAACGGTGAAAAAACTTGTTAATAATCCAGTTAACGTAGTAGAAGAAATGGTCGAGGGGTATGTTCGTGCTCATCCTGACTACATAAGGCAGCTGCCAAGTAGCGACCGTGCATTAGTAACGGCTCGTGAAACAAAAGAAGGTAAAGTTGGAGTGCTAATCGGAGGAGGATCAGGTCATGAGCCGGCATTTATGGGGTATGTTGGCAAAGGAATGGCAGACGGCGTTGCAGTAGGAAATATTTTCGCGTCCCCATCACCAGATCCTATTTTAGACGTAACAAAAGCCATCGATAAAGGGGCTGGTGTAGTTTATTTATACGGTAATTATGCCGGGGACGTCATGAATTTTGGGATGGCGGCTGAAATGGCAGGTTTAGAAGAAGATATTGAAGTAGGTACGGCTCTAGCAACAGACGATGTTGCTTCGGCACCAAAAGCGGAAAAGGATAAACGCCGCGGCATAGCAGGAGAGCTTTTTATTTATAAAGCCGCGGGAGCTGCTGCTGACTTTGGGTATAATTTAGAAGATGTAGTTCGAGTTGCTAATAAAGCTAATGATCATACACGTTCAATGGGAGTGGGAACTAGTCCTTGCTACCTTCCTCAGACGGGAGAACCCAGCTTTGAAATTGGTGAAGACGAGATGGAGATTGGGTTAGGCCATCACGGAGAACCTGGTCTTGAGAAAGGTCCATTAGAAACGGCGGATAAAATAGCTGACCGACTTGTTCATGATATTTTAGCAGATATTGAAATTGTGAAAGACGATGAAGTTGCCGTGCTGGTCAATGGGCTTGGTTCTACGCCTAAAATGGATTTATACATTGTTTATCGGCGGGTCGAACAAATTTTAAGTGAACGAGGAGTTAAGATTTACCGCTCTTATGTTGGAGATTATATTACTTCTTTAGAAATGGGAGGGTGCTCTGTGACTCTCATGAAGTTAGACGAAGAGTTGACCGACATGATTGATCATCCAGTAGATTGTCCTATGTTTGTTCAAAAATAAGGAAAGGTAGTGTTCAGCATGGAACTTACATCTAAAGGTTTAAAAGATTTTTTTAAGGAAGTTGTAGAAATGATCGAAAAAGAGAAGGACTATCTTTGTGACCTAGATCGTAAATTAGGAGACGGAGATCATGGAGTAACCATGTCTATCGGATGGCAAGCTGTTGAGGACAAATTAAACAATGAACTTATCGAGATAGAAGACTGTGGAAAGTTAAGTGTTGCCGTGGGGAAAACGTTTCTAAATGCGGTGGGTTCTTCTGTAGGTCCCCTATATGCCACAGGCTTTATGAGGGGAGCGAAAACTTCAAAAAATAAAACAGTTTTGACTGATCGTGACTTAACAGAGTATTGGATTGCTTTCGCAAAAGGAGTAAAGGACAGAGGTCAAGCTGAAGTTGGTGATAAAACAATGGTTGATACACTTGAACCATTTGCCTGTAAGCTGGAAACCAGTTTTACTAACTCCCAGGATTTTGAATTGGCATTTTCAGAAGCTGTAAACGCTGCAGAAGAAGGAATGAACTCAACGAAAGACATTATCTCCAAGAAAGGTCGCTCCAGTCGTTTGGGGGAAAGGTCTATCGGTGCTCAAGATCCAGGGGCGACCTCAGCTTATTTCATTCTATCTACGTTTTTGCAATTTATTAAAAACAATTCTGCAAAAACAGTGTGACCTAAGGAGACGGCTGGAGCGTAGTGAAAAACAGAATAAATGATAGAATCAGAGCTGTATCGATAGTTTCTGATTCTTTTTTTAGCCTTTTTCCTCGTTTGATCGTAAGTGAAAGGGAAAAGTGAAAATAAATGAAAAAAATAAAATTAAACAATTGAAATTATTTTTACAATGAACTAAAATGAAAATAAATAAAATAAAACGAAAGAGGGGAAGGTCATGAAATTAGGTGTTGGCAGTGATCACAATGGTTTTGAACTTAAAGAGGTCATTAAAAAGTTTGTAGAGGAAACAACAAACCATGAAGTAGTGGATTATGGATGCCATTCCTGCTCAGCAGTGGATTACCCTGATGTGGCATTTGAGGTATCCAAAGATATCCATGACGGTAAGTTAGATCGTGCAGTCTTAATATGCGGAACAGGTATTGGAGTTTCAATTGCAGCCAATAAGTACCCTGGCATTCGTGCAGCGTTAGCACACGATACGTATGCTGCTGAAAGAGCTCAATTAAGTAATAATGCGCAAATTATTACGATGGGCGCGCAAATCATTGGTATAGAGGTCGGAAAAAAAGTAGTAGAAGCTTACCTGAAGTCTGAATGGGCGGACGGCTCGAAAAGAAAAGTAGAAAAAATTAATGAAAAAGAAAAGCAATTTAAAAAAGACCATGCTCCTCAACCCGTTTCTGGAAACCAATGCGGTTAGACACCCCTAGGAGGAAACATTTCATGAAATCACTTATGCTGGATTTTTTAAAAGTCACTGAATCGGCTGCTATGGCTGCGATTCCCTGGATAGGAAGTGGAGACAAAATAAAAGCTGATGGAGCAGCGACATATGCTATGCGAAAGAAATTAAATGAGATGTGCATGGATGGAAAAATTGTCATTGGAGAAGGAGAAATAGATGAAGCACCGATGTTGTTTATTGGTGAGAAACTAGGGACGGGTGACCTCCCGGAAATCGATATTGCTGTAGACCCTATAGAGGGAACTACTCCAACAGTAAATGGTCAAAGTAATGCTATTACAGTTATTGCAGCTGCACCAAAAGGGGCACTTCTTCATGCACCTGACATGTATATGATGAAGCTAGCCGTAGGACCGGCAGCGAAAGGGCACATCGATATTGATGCTCCTTTATCCGAGAATATAAAAAAAGTGGCTGGCGCGAAAGGTAAAGAAATGAACGAATTACATGTACTTATACAAGATAGACCCAGACATCAAAGATATGTCGATGAGATCAGACAAATGGGAGCTAAAGTACATTTGTTTAAAGATGGAGATGTTATTTACGAAACAGCTACTTGTTTAGACCATTTAGAAGTTGATCTATTCTTAGGAATTGGCGGAGCACCTGAAGGAGTTCTAGGGGCCGTGGCGATCAAGGGATTAGGAGGAGAAATGCAAGGAAAATTATTGCCAAGAAGTGATGCAGAATATGCGCGCTGTATGGAAATGGGACTTCATCATCCAGAGGCTAAGCTAACTCATCATCAACTTGTCAGTACAGATAAATGCATTTTTGCTGCTACAGGTATTACAGAAAATATGTTTTTAAAAGGCATTCAGTCTTACTCGGACTGTCATGTAACGCATTCTATTTTAATTGACGGAACAGAACGTCAGTTCAGATTAATTGAAAGCAAACACAAGAAACATGAGCGTGAAGGAAGTCGGGTTTAAGGTTGGGAATGGAGTCAAAGAATTATTAGATAATACCCCATCGTACGTATAAACCATTTAACCCCTCTTAAAATAAGCAGCTACTTCCCTAGAGAAGTACTGCTTATTTTTATTTAAATAGGATTTTCCATAATACCAGCTAATAGAAGTTCCCTGCTTTTTAAAAAAGTGAGTGCAAAACCGGAAGATGGTTATTAGAATTATCTTTGTTATAAAGTTTTTGAGGAAGGTTTTAGAATTTGTGATGACCTCCCCCCTCAGTCTCCCTGAATGGGTGAGAAAGTCCCGACATCCTCACTCTATCCACCCTCATTCTCCTGCTGGCTCCCTCATTTTTTCTCATCAATTACTTTCTTTCCTTCCTTGTTTCAGTTTTATAGGGATTCAGCCGCTTCTGTGATTTTATCTGCTATCAAGTTCCAAGCCTCCTCGGCTTCTTCTTTTGGACCAAGATGGGTAAAAGCATGGAAACAGTCTTTAAATAGCTTTTCTTGAACTTTTCCACCTGCTGCCTTTAATTTCTCAGCATAAAATTCGGCTTCTGGTCTAAAAGCGTCATACTCGGCAGTGACAATAAGGGCAGGAGCTAGACGGTCACTTACATCAGCACGTACAGGGGAAGCAAGAGGATGTTCTGCCTGTTCTTTTTCAGGTACATAGCACGTGTTTAAAAAACTTGCGGCCTGAGGGTATCTAGAACGCCAATGATCTGGTTCTGGTTTATCTGCATGCGGGGTTACAAAATCGAGCATAGGGCAAGATAACACTTGGAGGAGTGGCTGATTTTCCCCTTTCTCTTCAAGGTAAAGACATAGGGCTGCTGCGATATTTGCACCTGAACTTTGTCCGCCTACCATGACTTTTTCCGGGTTGATATTCAAATCGTTCGCATTATTCTTCAACCATTGGAGAATTTCATAGCACTGTTCTATCGGTTTTGGAAAAGGGTACTCCGGTGCTTTCGCATAATTGACATTAAGAACTACACACTCTGTCTGGTTGGCCAGGAAGCGACAATAAGGATCATCCATCTCTTTTTCATTCATTATGAATGCTCCGCCATGGAAGTTGATGTAGACAGGCAGCTTCTCCTTTGCGACTCCTAAAGGATAGTAAAACGATATATAGGTAAGTTGAACGGATGTTTCAACTATGACTTCTTTTTTCATTTTTATTTGTTGTAAGGGGATCATAGGGTTCTTTTTTGCTTGATTAGGAACAAGTCGCAGTAATTTTGCAATAGGAGTAGTGAACATAGGTGACCTCACTTTTTTTAGTCATTGTACCCTTAGGAAGCGATGGATAATCGACTTTTAAGAATATAGATACTGGTCTTAATTTGAAAAATGTATAACAGCAGCAAAATACTAGGGGAATTGAATGATAAATGAATTTCTTTAGGCGATGGTATCGTAAAATCAAAGAGTACTTTTTGTAAAACTCTACTATTATTTAGGCGCAATAAAACCACGTCTTGTATGGATTAAGCCTGCACTCCGTAGTCTCCTATTCCCTTTGCGTTTTGACCATACAAATCTTCATCCTAGAGGGCCAGCTCTTTTCGCCCGTATATAGTACAACCTTGTTCCTCTCCACGTTTAGGCAAAATAAATGATGGTTATATAGTAATGAATAAATTGAAAGTTATACGAGGAGAGAGGTAAAGGGAGATGAGCAAATCAACTAAAACACTAGGATTAATTACAGCTCCAGGGTATCCGAATTCATTAGTGAAAAGTTTTAAAAATGAACTGCCCGATTTACTTAAATACTATGTAAATGAAAATTACGAGTGGAATTTGGAATATATAGAGGACGCTCTTACTGGAGGAACAGGTAATTCATCGGAAGTAATAAGAGCCACCTTAGATAAAAAGAACAATGAAGAATGGGATTTTGCGATCAGCCTTACCGATTTACCGTTATTAAAAGGAAAGAAGCCAATTGTCGCTGAAGCGTTTGAAGAGGAGAATGTCGCCTTAATCAGCCTTCCAAGTCTTGGGTCTGCTGCCATGTACAAGCGAATACGTGAATCGATTTTACAATTAGTGAATGAGATGTACTATGGAGTTTCAGATGAGGATCGAGAGCAGGCAGAACAGCGGATCCAGGCTAAAGACGATGACGCACACGAAGAGTTGAAAAATAAAAAATCCACGAGACTAGTCGGAAAACGTGTCTTTGAGGTGCTGTCTCCTATTCAACGGGAAACCCCCGAAGAGAATGAATCGAAGATCGATGTTCGATTTACGATAAAGTCACGTATGAGCGGTGCTTTAAGAATTTTGACGGGAATGGTGCGTGCCAACCGCCCGTGGTCTATGTTTCCGGCTTTTATGAAGGTTATCATTTTTGCCTTCACGACTGGTTCATACGCTCTTGTTTT
The DNA here is from genome assembly GCF_902726645.1 of Halobacillus ihumii. Classification (NCBI taxonomy): domain Bacteria; kingdom Bacillati; phylum Bacillota; class Bacilli; order Caryophanales; family Bacillaceae; genus Halobacillus; species Halobacillus ihumii. The sequence continues at coordinate 1,309,434 of NZ_CACVAO010000001.1, read as the reverse complement.
TCCGACTTTATGGAAGCTCAGTAATAGTTACAGCACATGGCGTATGTTCATGCTTTCGATCATTTGCATATTGGCCATGGTCATTTGGATTATTCTGGCACACCAGTTATGGGAAAAAAAGAACGGTGGAGGAAACGACTATATAAGGAAGTTGTACAATGCTGCTACTTTTTTCACACTATTATTCACGGTAATCATGTATTACTTTATATTATTCATCCTGTTTTCTGTAGCCGTCATCGTACTGATTCCAATGGGTATGTTGGAATCTCAGTTAACCGGAAGTATAGGATATATCAACTATTTCTACATTGCTTGGACTGCAACAAGCGTCTCCACCATCATTGGTGCACTGGGGTCTGCTCTTGAAAATGAAGAGGTTGTTCTAGCTTCCACTTATGGCTACCGTCAGCGTCAGCGTTATGAAAAGATTAAGAAATCTGAAGAAGAGAAGAAGGAGGCCAAGGAAGAGAAAGAAGAGGCAGCAGAAGAGAAGCTAGAAGCAGAACAAGAGAAACGGAAAGCTGAAGAAAAGCAAACATAATGTTGTGTTCAACTCCTTATATAAAAAAATAGGTTTTATTCATGTCAAAATTATTAGGTTAGACGCTGGTAATTAATTTAGGATTTAATATTTATTTTGCATGAAAAAGCAGGGGGATCCTACATGTCAGTCCTGATTAACATGTAGGATCCCTTATATCTATCAACTAAAGCGCATAGTTCGTAGTATTCTTTAAATCAAGATCATTCTGCCGGCCGAGATAAAAATACGTTCTTTTTTTATAAGCTAAACCTCATGTGTCCGTTTTATCATAAAAATAAGCTGCAAGGGGACACTTTTAAAGAGGAGGTGGTTTCAATGGATATCGTGCTTATTTTTCTGTTATTGGCAACAGTTGCTCCATTTATGTTTATGAATCTGAAGAGGATGACACTTTCTGTTATTCAAACAATTCTGCTTGTAGGCATGTGGGTTTACTATTTTCAGGCGTTATTCGTGGAGGCACCTGCAGTACTCTCATTCCCATCGGTAACGTTCTACCTAGGGCTTATCCTTTCAGAAGTGGCTTGGGTCATGATGATCATTAATGTAGTCCACTCAACTGCAGAATACCATAAAAATTATCAATAAATACAGAAGCCTCTTTTTCTTTACTTCGGAAGGGGAGGCTTTTTATCACCTCTAATAACTGATTTTAATGATGGAAAAAACTGAAAAAGGTTAGGTGGAATTATGGATATACACGAAACGTTTAACGCTGGAGAAATTGTTTATGTCATTATTCGAAATCCTCATGCCCAAGACGTGGCGAATGTACAAGAAGCAGCAGTTGTTCAAGACCCAGAAAACCCTGGGGAGCTATCCTTATTTGTATACGAAACATATTATCCTTTAACAGATGAAGTGGCCGTTTATAAGACGGAAGATCAAGCTGAGCAAGCCTACAGAGAAGCTTTTGGAGCTGATGGGGAGGGGCTTTATGGTTAAACCTTTCGTACCTCAGCTTGTCTACGTAGAACCTCGAGCACTAGAGTATTCGAAGGGCAGAGAGCTTATTGAAAAATTTGAAGATATGGGCATCGAAATTAGGCATACCACTTCTCACAATCAGATTAGGAATTTACCTGGGGAAAACGATTTTCAGAAATATCGTGTGGCCAAATCTACCCTCGTCGTTGGGGTGCGTAAAACGTTAAAGTTTGATACCTCTAAGCCTTCTGCAGAATATGCGATCCCTTTTGCAACAGGATGTATGGGTCACTGTCATTATTGTTATTTGCAAACGACGATGGGGAGCAAACCGTATATACGGACATATGTAAACACGGATGAGATTTTTGCTGCAGCAGAGGCATACATGAAAGAACGGGCGCCGGAACCTACGCGTTTTGAAGCTTCATGTACATCAGATATTGTAGGAGTAGATCATCTAACCCATACATTGAAAGATGCGATCGAGTATTTCGGAAAGTCTGAACATGGAAAGCTTCGATTCGTGACCAAATTCGAACATGTTGACCATTTACTTGATGCGAAGCACAATGGTCGAACGAGGTTTCGATTCAGCATTAATGATGATTATGTTATCAAGTATTTTGAACCTGGAACGTCAAAGCTCAAGGATAGAATAAAAGCTGCTGTTAAGGTAGCTGAAGCAGGTTACCCTCTAGGATTTATCGTCGCGCCCATTTATCTGCATGAAGGGTGGAAGGACGGATATGAGGAAATGTTTAAACATTTAAAAAAAGCACTCCCTTCTCACGCCACAAGGGATTTAACTTTTGAGCTCATTCAGCATCGTTTTACTAAACCAGCTAAGCGTGTAATTGAGAAAAATTATCCCATGAGTAAGCTCGAACTTGAGGAGTCTAAAAGAAAGTGGAAATGGGGCCGATATGGGATTGGAAAATACGTCTATCAGAACGAGGAGCAGGAAGATATGAAAGATACACTCGGTGGATATATTGATAAGTATTTTCCTTATGCAAGGTTAGAGTATTTCACCTAAGTTTAAGCAGGGAAGAAGAATCCGACCCAAAGATTGGAGGGTTTATATGGCCAAGGACAGACAAAAAAATCTTGAGACGAATGTAAATGAACTGTATCAGCCTTCTGCTAAATATTATGAGAAAGAAGAGCAGCAAAGGGTAAATCCCACTGAAAGTAAAGGTAGGAGAGAAAGTTTTAACAATAAAAAGTAACCAGTATTTGTTATAAGAAGTCAACCTGAAAATGGTTGGCTTTTTTTATATGGCGACATAAGAAAAAGATACTTTAGTAGTGCTTTCCATACAACAGGATTTAAGAAGAATATGTCTCCTCAGCTAAAAGCCTAACTTATGATTAACTTTTACTTCGAAGTGGAAAACCTTATAAGAGGTGAGAGCGATTGAGAATATATAAGATGAAGACAACACAGCAGCTTCCTATTTCGGTAAGTGAGGCATGGTCGTTTTTTTCAAGTGCGGGAAATCTATCAAGTATTACACCCCCTTGGATGAAATTTGAAGTTACTGGACACCTTCCTGAGAACATGTATCCTGGAATGCTTGCGACTTATCGTTTAAAGCCCTTACTTGGGGTTTCATTAAGTTGGGTGACGGAAATCACTCACATGGTGGAGAACAAGTACTTTATTGATGAACAACGTTTTGGTCCATACCGGTTTTGGCATCATCAACATCATTTTAAAGAACTTGAAGATGGCGTAGAAATGACGGATATTGTTCATTATGCGCTCCCTTATGCTATGCTTGGTCGATTAGTACACAGGATAAATGTCGAGAAGAAGCTGAATGAAATTTTTAGGTATAGGTATAAGAAGCTTGAGGAAATGTTTAAACAGTGATAATAAACTCTTCTGGAAAATAATCAATCCAACATCGCGGTATCGCAAACGATGTTGGATTGACTCATTAAGGGTGTTTTGTTTTTGTTTTATTTAGATTCAGTTGTATTCCTTTGTCTTCGAGGTTTGAAAGGCATTCGTCCAAATAAGTTTGGTCATGCTCCGGGTAAATCGTTAGTTCGGAAGCAGATGCAGATGAATTAAAATCACCAAGTTGATCATGGCGATAGGGGTTACATTGCTTGCCGCGATAAAACTTGTCATGCCAAAGGGGATCACAATTGTACCCTCTGTGACTCATTTCTTCCATGATTTTCATATGATACAAATATAGGTAATAGGGACTGTATTTGAAAACGTAATTAACCGTTGAATGTTCTTTGCCCCATCCTTTTCCTCTGAGCGCACAACACTCGCGATGTTGCCCGAGCAGCTGCTGTCTAGGTAAATAGGGGATGAGAGTCTCATGCCATAATCGCATACGTTCCCCTCCTTTTAAAGGTTTCATGAACTTTTCCCTTGAAAGTAAGCCGTGCTGAGCAAAGAGCCTATTAGTACTAGTTCAAAGAAATTGGTAATGGCACCACTATCCACCGGCAGTTGGATAGCACTTCCTACGATCATTATAAACGAACCAATGAAAAACCATATCCATTTTTGTCGGCGCCAAATGATCAGGGAAGAAGCTAGCAGCACCACTGAAACAACCAGTACCATGATGGGCGGACCACTTGAAGGTTCGGTGCTACTGTAACTTAAAACCCCGTATTCCAACCTTGCTTCTATGTTGAGGCCAATTACTACAGTAAATAACTCCATTAATATAAGCACAGCTGTTAAAAGAAAAGCAGAGATCCTTGCCCAGTTTTTACTCGCCCACTGAACCTCTGCCTGTTCAAGGGTTTTCCAAGCATACAGGACTAAAAGTGGTGTAAAAAAGGCATGTATCCAATACCTAGCGAGGTTTAAACTTTCTAAGAAAGGACCTTCTCCTATAAAGCGGCCGGCTGAAATAACCCCGTTGTCATAGATAAGACCAACGATGACAGGCAGTAATAGTAATATACTGAAAACATTATGATTTCTAAATATCCTTATCGCTAGCATTAAAAGGATCGTATAAGCAAGTGTAAAAAAGGTGAAAAGAATAGTATCCATATTTCTTCCCTCCTAAGCAACTATCGGGTCCTTTTAGACATTTATTTTGCGATCCTTCCATTTTACAGAATGTAAGATATTTACCCGGAATAAGGAATATAAATAGATTCCTGTGAAAAATAAAAATAAAACCGGATGAAAAGGGAAGATAAACCATCTGAAATCACCGCACCTGCGGGCAAACCACGCAGTTTGTAAAGTATAAAGAATATACAATATGCCGCTGAAAGTCATGGCAGCAGGGTTCAGGGCAGTAATGGAAGAGAACAGTGCTCCTGTAATGATAAAACTGCCGGAAATCCAGATGATGGTCATTAGCATAACGACTGGATGTGTAGACTTTGAACCCACAGCAAAACTTTTGCACCAGCCTTCGACAAGGCTTTTTAATCCTTCCGGGTACATGCGGAAAGATATAACCCCTTTGCCGCCTAAGCAATAAACTGGAAGGTTTTTGTCAAGAAATGCCTGTCCCAATGCCAGGTCATCCATAATTGCTCCTTGAATCTTTTTATGACCGCCTGACAAAAAGTAATCGTCACTGTTGCATAAAATGCACGGACCGAACGAACCGGCGGTTTTAAACCGGGATCTCCAAACTGTAAATGTATTCATTCCCACAATCACAATAATGTTAAATACTGCGGAGAAATTTTCATACATGCAACGAACTGTGTGAAATGGCTGTAATGATACAATGCCCTTGGCTCCTTTTCGCTGGTAGTAAAGCAACAAATGTTTCATGCTGTCCGCATTGGTGAAATAAGTGTCTGCATCTAAAAACAAGAGCCATTTCCCTTTTGCGTGCTTAGCCCCATACCAGCATGCCAATGACTTTCCGGCTCCGGATTCCAAATCATTTATTTTATTCTGTATAACCTTTGTACCATAAGCTTTCGCGACAGCGGCTGTGTTGTCTGATGAATTGTCGTCCACAACCAAAACCTCAAATGACTGGAAATTTTGTTCCTGCAATGATTGCAATAATGGTGCAATCCGGCGACTTTCATTTCTGGCAGGAATAATGATGGATAGAAACGGAAGACTGCCATGATCACTGGAAGAGAAACCCGGAACTGGCAAAGACCAGAACATCAGAATGGCAATCAAAATGGCAAGGAAACCGATAACAAGATTAACTACCTCTACAGCTGTCATTTAATATACCTCCTTCATCATAGCCGCGATACGCTGAATAATAATTTCCCATCCTTGTTGGCATTCCTTTAGCCAAATAAAATACCTTGGTCGTCTTTTATGAGTTCCTGTGTGGTGATCTTGGCGGATAATAGCACAATTGGGATGCCGGCACCCGGATGTGTACTACTCCCGGTGAAATACAGGTTTTCACAATGCGTCGCTTTACTTTGCGGGCGCATGTGGTTACTTTGGGAAAGAATTGGCTGCAAACCAAAAGTGGCCCCATTATATGCATTGAATTTTGATTCAAAATCCACTGGTGTTATACAAGTTTCGGTGACAATCTCATGATCAATATTTTCAAAACCCTTTATTTTTTTAAGTTCGTTTAAAACGTAGCTGCGGTAATATTGAATCGTTTCCTCGTTCCATTCATAATTCGCAGAAGCTACATTTGAGACAGGCATAAGGATATATAGTCCGTCTTTCCCCTCGGGTGCCAGAGAGGGATCCATTTTCGATGCTATATACACATAAAAAGAGGCATTCGTTAGTTTTTTACCCTCAAAAATATCCTGTAAATTTTGATCCAGCTTTTCATTGAAAATAAAATTATGAACCTGCTCAACTTCTTCATATTTCCTATCCATGCCGAGGTATAATAGAAAACAAGAACAGGAATATTTCATGCGGTCGATTTTTCGGTCGGTATATTTCCCTTTGGCAGACGGTTCCTTGACAAGATTTTTCATAGCATACGGGAAATCTGCATTGCAGACTACAAAATCCGCAGCGATTTTCTGGTCATCCACAACAATTCCGGTCGTTTTGCGATTTTGAACACATATTTCCTGAACATCCTTGTTATAGTAAATGGATCCTCCAAGTTCTTTAAAGAGTTTCTCCATAGCCGATGCCATTGTGTACATACCGCCTTTGATAAACCATACACCATATAAAAATTGAATCATGGGAATCATGGTATAAAAAGATGGGCTTTTAATGGGAGAAATTCCTATGTACAACGTTTGAAAACTGATTAACTGTTTCAGCCGCTCGCTTTTTATATATTTACCAATAAATTGATCTGCAGTGTCGAATATTTTCAGTTTCATGGCCTTTTTCAACATGGGCAGGTTATAAAAGTCAGTCTGTTTGCGAAACGGTCTTTGTAGGATGTCATGCTTGGCAACGATAAAGCGTTTGTAAATTTCATGCAGATATTTAAAAAATCCCTCGGTATCTTCTTCGCTGATTGATTCAATCGTTTTAGTCAATTCGGTAAGGTCCGAGGAGATATCAAAAGGACTGTCAGGAATATCACTGAAGTAAGCTCTGTAAATCGGATCCAATTTTTCCATTGGAATATAATCATCAGGATTGCGTCCGCAAAGCTCAAAAATTTCCCGGTACAATTCTGGCATCATGACGATACTTGGTCCCAAATCAAATTTATAGCCATCTATTTCAATCTGATTCATCTTTCCTCCAGGCTTTGACTCTTTTTCATATAGTTCTACCTGGTAGCCGGCATGCTGCAGTCTAATGGCACTGGCAAGACCTGCAACACCCGCACCAACAACTATGACCTTCTTTCCCATGTAACTTCCCTCATTTCCATTCCTATTTATTCATTTGCAGTGAATATGGCTCCGGACAAAAATACTGCTCTTTAATCTAAAAATAACCCCATTGTTTAGGAAAAGTTCATGATGTGATTGCATCAATACGTCCGCGATTGTAGCGCTGAACAACAATAATGGGGAGGTTGAAAACAAAAGCATACAAGATCATCACCCAGCCCGCCCATAACGGGTTCCATAAGAAGAACAACGGAGCGGGCAGAATGGAGAGCCAATGGGTCAACTCCGCGCGTTTTGTTTCCGCAGCAAAGATCTTCAAGTCATCTAATCGGGTGCCATGCAATCCCTTCTTACTGTACCCCTTTTTAAGGAAAATCGTGCCATCTATTAGAGACCCTTTCCATGTTTTGACGCGAATTAATCGTTGCCACAATTCTCCTGATTTTTCCCAAGAGAATATTTGAAACAAGAGACGATCTTTCAGAAAGAATTCCAAGGGCAGCCGCATACAAACCGCAGAAATGAACAAATGAAAAAACGTCCATGCAATAACATCAATGAAAATGATCCACATGACGGGTAATGAAACAATCGGCATGGCAATTCTCCTAAAATAATTCTTTATTTCCTATCCATGTCACAACGAGTGCAGTGTTTATAACAGCCACTTTCTAAACTTCTTTACTATATTCATATTTCTGTCAGAATACGGCGGGAATTTGTCTTGAACATTCATGTAATGATGTGCTTTATAATCTGTCTTGTCATAACTGAAGGCTAAAAAACCCGCTCTGCCATGATAGGCGCCATATCCGCTTCGCCCCACACCTCCGAAAGCGACATGAGGATTTGCGGCGTGATGAATCACTTGATTGACACTGACCGTTGGTGACTGCATGTGTCGCTTGAACAAACGGATATGATTCTTGTTTTTACTAAAAATATAGGCCGTCAGAGCATCACGTTGGATTATCTGTTTCGATAATAATGTAGTAAAGTCTGTATATGGGATGACAGGAAGGACCGGCCCAAAGATCTCTTCCTGGAGTATGGAACTTCCTGGCTTCATGTCCGTAACCACTGTTGGTTCAATGAACAAATCACTTGCATCATATCCACCACCATGCCATACATCGCCTTGCCCGATGAACTGAACCACTTTTTGAAAATGCGCATCGTTACAAATTCCCCCATAATCATGACTGTCCTCAGCTCGATCTCCATAGAAGGCTGAAAGCGTCGTAGAAATCTCAGATAGCGTTTGTTCATAAAAGGATTCATGGACAAAAATTGTGTCAGGCGCAATGCAGGTTTGTCCTGCGTTAAGGAACTTACCCCAGACAATTTCCTGGATTGCTGCTTTTGAAAATCCAGTCTCATCTAGGATACAGGGATTCTTCCCGCCTAGTTCCAGTATCACTGGTGTAAGTTGTTCGGCGGCCTGCTGTGCCACGGCCTTTCCGGTCTGCTGGCTGCCTGTAAAAAAAATCAGATCAAAAGGTGAGGAGGTTAATAACTTGGCAGTTTGTACACCCCCAGTAACAACCACCAGCTGTTCGGGAGAAAACACTTGATTGATGGTCTTTTCCAGCAGTTCACTTGTTGCCGGTGCATGTTCTGATGGTTTGATCACACAGCGGTTTCCACCCGCTATTGCACTGATAGCAGGCATGAGTGCGAGTTGGAGCGGATAATTCCACGAGCTGATGATCAATACACTGCCATAGGGGTTCCTCATTTTTTGGATCGTTTCCACATATCCGAATTTTAAATGTCGGGAGCGGGCAGGGCGTACCCATTTTTCTAAATGCTTACATACATAATCGATTTCATTTAATAAGACTGCGATTTCAAAAGAAAAAGCTTCGAATGCCGGTCTGCGCATATCTGAATAAAGAGCTTGAATAAGTGCTTCTTCATGTTCTATAAGAATGGTTTTTAGCTGCAAAAGCTTTTTCTTTCGAATTTCTACTGAAGGGATGGAGTTGGTGAGAAAATTCTCTCGCTGCCTTTCTAGTAATCCCTTTAAATAAGAACCTTCATTGTCAGCCATGGTGCGTATCCCTTTGAGCAATTTTATCTCCTACCTGCTGACCGCTTAATGTAACCATTGGCATTCCTCCACCAGGGTTTACAGTTCCACCGACAAAATATAGATTGTTATAACGTTCACTCTGCTTCGGATGTTTAAAGCCTTTATTTTTCTTGCGATCTGACAATGTCCCGTAAATGGAACCATGGTCAGAACCATAGACACGTTTAATATCTTCCGGTGTCCATATATCCTTTGTCACAATGTTATCCCGTAAATCTTCCAGCCCCATTTTTTCCAACTTGATGAGAACCCGCTCTGCGAATTGATCATAGTCTTGTTGGGTTAAAGGTTTATCCTTGATATAGGGGATGTGGGGGAGTACTTTTAAATTTTCATATCCTGCAGGCGCCTGTGCCGGATCTGTTTTATTGACATTCACCAAATAAATAACGGGGTCATCCGGCAGCTGGTGACGATGGAATATTTTATCCATTTGCTTCTTCATATTTTTTGCGAAGAAGAAATTGTGATGACTCAGCTGTGGATAGCTTTTTTTCACACCCAAATGCATAACAAGACCAGAACTGGATGGTTCGAATTTCTTTTTTAATTTTTTTACATAACGTTTGTTTTCCTGGAGTAATTGCTCATAAGTCGGAATGACTTCCATATTAGCAATATAATAATCTGCGGTTCGTACTGTCCCATCATCCAAACGAGCACCGGTAATTTCGCCTTTCTTTTTTTCAAGTCGGGCAATTTTCGTTCCTGTATGAATTGTAACCCCGATTTCTTCAGCCAACTGTACCAGACCTTTGGCGAGCAGATGCATCCCTCCGGGCACATACCACACCCCCTGAGCATGCTGCATATAAATCATCATGTTCAATACAGCCGGTGCATCGTAAGGGGAAGACCCAACGTATTTGATAAAATAAGAGAGCATATCTCTTAGTTGCTTATTGCTTATTCGTTTATCAATGGCCTGATGCACTGTTGAGAACAAATCAAAGTTCCTCAAAGCACTTAGCGCGCCTGAATATTGTATGATTCCTTTCGTGTCATCAACGCCATGCTGAAAGTAAGTTTTCTCCGTCATATCATAAAGCTTCTTTGAATATGTAAGCAGTTTTTGATACTGACGCATATCCTTTTTTTTCAGGGTTGGGTTCTTTGCCTGCATTTCTTTTAAATCTTGATATAAATCAATGACATTGCCATTAGGGAAAAAGGAGCGCCATTGATGGTCCAGCTTTACAAGCGGGACATAGTCCTCCATATTTTTTCCGCTGGCGGAAAATAACTTTTCAAAGACCTTGGGCATCGTAAGAATGGATGGGCCAAGGTCAAAACCGAAACCATCCTGCTCCAGACGGTTTAATTTACCTCCTATGTGATGGTTTTTTTCATATAAAGAGACATCATATCCGCTTTGGGCTAGTGATATGGCAGCAGAAAGGCCTCCGAGTCCGCCTCCGATGATCAGTACACTTTTATTTTTCAACATTTAACACACTACCTTTCTGCAAATCTAGGGCAGCAGCTGATAGCAGCTTTAATTCTGCCATTTTATCTTTGCTAACAAAGTTCCGTTTGGATAAACACTGGTATTCATTTTTTCGCACAGCATCTAGTATTCCTCTGTATACTTGGGCAGATAAGTAAACGGGTAGACGGCTGTCAGCGTCGAAATGGCTAATGTTGAATAAGAAATTGCTATATAAAGATTCAGCACGCATGGCCATTTTTTCCCACAGGTTGATGAAGTTTACATTGATGACACCCTTATGTAAATCATTCTGTGTATATTGAAAATGACTTAATTCATCCTTTGGAAGGTAGATGCGGTTTTTCTCATGAAAATCTTCTCCAATATCACGCAGGATATTCGTTATTTGCATGGCGATGCCAAGATCTGTTGCTGGGGAATGCAAATCAGCAGAAGATTTCGAAGCAATGACAGGCAGAAGCATCAAACCGACAGAACCAGCTACATAATAACTGTAACTTTCCAGTTCTTGCATGGTTTTCGGGATATTAAAATCTACATCCATGGATTGTCCTATTAACTGGTCGTAAAAAGGCTTGATATCCATATCATACTTATTAAATACATGTCTGAGCGCGCGCCATAGTGGTTTGTCCAATTCTGCATAATCCTCGAATAAATCCAGCTCTTTTTTTAATTGTTTTAGTGCCTGACGCTTTTCCATGGGTGACTGATTGCCATCTACACAATCGTCTGCGGTTCTGCAAAAGGCATAGATTGCATATACGGCATTTGCTTTTTCAGTGGGGAGTTTTGAAAAAGCATAATAAAAGCTTTTGGAATGTCTTTTTATTATCTTTTCACAATAATAAAAGTCCGCTCGCCTTTGCTTGGTGTCCATAACGATCTCCTCCTGAACGATTTATACATAGTCGAATGGCTTGGCATGCCTTCATTTTTCCGCTGCTTGTTTAGCACCTATTTTATCCATGGATGCTGAGCCATAAACCTTAAAACGTTTGGCTGCTATTGATATGATGAATTCAACCAACATCATTGTGGTAATATTACCCCTTCGTTGGTAGAAATTTTGTTATTAAGAAACATTATACAATACTGTTTATTATTGTACAATGTTATAATATAGGTAGACTATATTTTTAGAGGGCGGATATGATGGAGGAATTACAAGATAGATATTACTATATTAAAGAAGTTGCTGGATTAACGGGTCTTTCCGAGCAGCTTATTCGTAAATGGGAAAATCGATATCACATTATACAACCGCAAAGGTTAGACAACGGGTATCGTCTGTATACACTTGATGATCTTTCAACTTTAAAAGAATTAAAAGCGTTGAGGGACCAGGGGAAATCCATGAAACAAGCTATTCATAGTGTCGTAGCTGAAAAAAGCTCAACCTATACATTGAGATCAGTGGAGAAGAGCTCTAATGTTGGGAAGATGATTGAGAAAGGAACTATATACGATGAAAAAGGATTGGAATTTTTGTTGCAGCAATCCCATCATCAATATGGTCTTGATTTATTTTTACAAAACACTGTACAACCTTTTCTGGAAGAGATTGGTGGTCTGTGGGAAAAAGGCGAGTGGGATGAAAGCCAGGAAACAGTATCCAGCCTGGTCGTTAAAGATTTCCTCACGCAGGTAAGCCGAAACTTCAAACATAACTTGAAAGCACCACACGCTCTTGGTTTTTGCCTGCCAGGAGAATTACACGAAATCCCTCTGCAAATATTATTACTTCAATTGCAGGTGAAGGGATGGCGAACAACAAGAGTTGGAGCCTCCCCTAAGTTCTCATCGATTGAAAGACTTATTGAACATATGCGGCCTCAGAAGGTATTGTTTTCAGCCTCAACCGGGATTCCTTTTCAACAGAATGAAAACCTGTTGGAACAGCTTGATCAACTGGCAGAGAGATATCCGTACACTTCTTTTTATATTGGCGGAAGAGGTGTATATAATTATAAGTCAATAATGAACCCAAAACACATGGATATTTCCTTTACAATTGACGACATTATTTCTTAATCCATTATCCATTTACAAAATTGCCCAGGTTGAGTGGGGCATATGGTATAATTACAAAGTCTTGTGATTTATAGAAAGTTATTTGTTAAGGGGGCGTTCATTATGACAAACAATAGAACTTTTTCCAATAACAATTCAAAGGGGATAATGCCTAATTAACAAGGTTGCTTAGCGTTTCCCCGAACTATGAAAGGGGAAAATGTATGGGGATAGACCGCGTGAAAATTGAAGAACTGAATGAAGAAAACTGGTATGAATGCTGTCAATTACAATTATCAGAGAAACAAGCGGAGTATATAGAAACAAACGCTGTTTCAATAGCCCAATCAAAGTTCGAATCATCATTAAAACCTTTTGCAATCTACTATAAAGACAAAGTAGTAGGTTTTCTAATGTATAATACTGTGAAGGAAGAACTGAATGGTTATTGGGTATTTAGAATAATGATTGATAAGAACTTTCAAGGAAAAGGTATTGGAAAAGCCGCAACCAAGTTAATGCTTTCAGAAATGAGTAAATTACCGGAAGCGAAGAAAATTGTTGTGGGCTATCATTCAGAAAATAAAGAAGCTCATCATTTATATGCCAGTTTAGGATTTATTGATAATGGTGATAGGTTTGGTAAAGAAATGGCTGTTATTAAATATTTAAATAATTAAAGATTAACGTAATTAGGGAGGCCAGTCTTTGGTTCTCCCTATTGTATTGAATGGCTGCCTTATTCTTTTAAACCGCAACAAAAACTCATTCAAAAGACTATACAAGAATAAGTTACAATTGAAATAAAGATCTACGCCCTTACATAAAAGTGGCAGTTTGTTGAAGATCAAAAAAATGTTTTTAGGGGGAGAATCCTTGCAAAGCAATCATTTTACTTTCCTAAAAGTTTTCCATTTATAAAGACAGATAGTTTGGTTTTAAAACAGGTACAATCAACGGATGTTGATGATATGTATACATACTTATCGGATCCAGAGGTAGTAAAATACATGGGATTGGCTCCTTTCAAATCTAAGAAAGAGACCCGTGAAGAATTTCAATGGTATGAGAAGATCTTCAGTGATAATACAGGTATAAGATGGGGAATAACCTTAAAGGGTTCAGAAAATGTTATTGGCAGTTGTGGGTTTCTAAATATAAGATCAGGGTTTCTGGAACAAGGGAATTGCCACTGAAACGTTATCTGCGATCATTGATTTCGGTTTTACGAAAATGAACCTAAACAGAATTGAAGCGTTGGTCGATCTTACGGAAACTTTTGGAAAAACATAATTTTGTTCTTGAAGGTCTACTAAGAAAATATGAACGAACAGCAGGCAAATTTGATGACTTATACATGTACTCATTATTACAAGAGGATTTTTTAGAATAAAGAATTAATGAAGGCGAATATAATTCTCTTGTTGAATTAACGGGGAACCTTCATTGAATATAAAAGGAGAATAGATAGAGGCTCGTACGGCGCTTGCTATTCTGTCAGGCTTAGGTCATTAACTAAAGATGAGTGTTTGTGAGGTGTTAAAGGATGAAAAAGAGATTGAGTAAATTACCGTGGAAGGATATTATACTTAGTGCTTTATTTGTTATTATCCTTTTTTATACATTACCATATTTCGGTATTGATACTTTTTCTATAATGATCGTGTTTATTGGTGCAATAATTGAGGCAATAGAATGGTTAACAAAATTTGTACTTCCTTGGATTGTCTTATATTGGATAATTAGATTAATAAAGAATTTTGAAACTAGTTAACGCCACTTCTTCAAGGGAAGGATGATAGTTTTTTTGAAACCGTTCTCATACCCAAACGTATAAAGTGTTGAAATTGCTTTTAAAGTACGTGAAGTGTTTGAGACGTGAACGTATTTCTGGTAAAAAACTGTAAAGGAGTAATAATGCGATATTTAGTCATTAGTGGCTTGGCATTGCTTAGTATTTTAATAGGCTACGAGGAAGCGAATCAGAAAATAGAAAACAATAACCAAGTTGACGCCAGTGAACAAGCTAAGAACTATTCTGCCAATGAAGAATACATCATTGAAGCAACAACTAAAAGTGGACAAGCTTTACGTGTTTTTTCTGTCTATGAATACGTTGATCAGTATGTGAAAAAGGCTGAGGAAACAGAGGACGTGAGTGAGCGATATAAGTTATGGCAGGACATTGTTATTGATCATATCCAAGAATCCTGTTTGAGTGGTGTTTACTCTCATCTTGTGAAGGAGTATGTGAACACGCCTCCGAAAGAACTGGAGAAAGTAAAGAATGATATCGCCATGCTAAGGGCTTCAGAATCGGAGGAAGCGGCACTTCAAGCCTTGAAAAAGTCTGCTTATGCATTACCTGGGACTGACACAACGGTTTGCCTTCTTCCAAACGGGAATGTGGATTACGCGGGTGTGAATGTTGGCGAAGGGAAGATCTCGGTGTTTTCCTTCCCTTATTTTAGTGAGGACAGATTAAAACAAACCGTTGCTCATGAATATCACCATAGCACATGGACAGCAAAATTTTCCCAGAATTATGAGTGGGATATGCTCGGCAGCATCAACTTTGAAGGTAAAGCTGAATACTTTTCTTCCCTTTTATACGGGCCGCCTTACATAGAAACCTTTTCAAACATGGGGAGTAAGAAGGAAAGGAATCTGTGGAACCGAGTGAAGGATTCTCTCGACACCACAGACAAAAATCATGTGGGATCTGTTCTTTACGGTGATGGAAAAGAGTTTCCATACAACTTCGGGTATATTGCCGGATATCACATTGTCCATGAATATGCTAAGAACCATCCTCAAGCAACAATTGAAAAATGGACGAAGTTATCACCCGAGGAACTCTATGAACAAAGTGGGTATGAAGAGTCTTTAAAGTGACACGGAGGAATGTGCTAACCAAGGTAGAATAAAATATGGAGGTTAAGAATGATTTTGATGGAGGTAACTATGTGAACGGAGCGATTGTCCATTTTATAATCCTAATCCCCTTTTTGATTTTCGCTACATTACTTTCAAAGGGTAAAGGCGCGTATTTATTAACGGGTTATAATACAATGTCGGACCATGAAAAGGCTCAATATGATGAAGTAGCGTTGTGCAAATTTATGGGCAAAGTGATGTATGGTATTTGCTTCAGTATATTATTATGGGCATTGAGTGGAATATTTGAAATTCAAATTCTGTTTATCATTGGTCTTGTTTTATGTATAAGTCTTATTGTTTTTGCACTGGTTTATTCGAATACAGGTAACAGGTTTAAAAACATAGAAGGGGAATGAAAAATGACGGTGAGATTAGAGCAAATGAATTCAGAGGAGTTCCAACAATATTTAAATTTTGCAATTAATCACTTTGCAGACGAACAAATGAAGTCTGGTAATTGGGAGCCCCAAGAGGCAATTAGCAAGGCTGCACAAGAATATGAAAAGTTGTTGCCCAATGGACATAAGACGGAAGACAATCATCTATTTACAATTCGTGATGAAAGCAAAGAAGTTGGTATGATTTGGCTTGCTCAAATAACCAATGAAAAAGGGTTTATTTATGGCTTTAACATTTGGGAAGAAAATCAAGGTAGAGGTTATGGAAAACAAGCTATGCAAGAAATTGAATTGCTAGCTAAGAAAATGGAATTAAAAAGTATAGGACTTCACGTTTTTGCTCACAACAAGACAGCACGAAGTTTATATGACAAGTTTGGATACATAGAGAAAAATATTAAAATGGAAAAAGCTTTATAAGGCGTAAAGCTTTTTCAACTAAAAATGACCCAGAGATTGCAGTTTTGTAGTAAAACAAATAAAAAGGAGTATGAATATGGAAGATAACGTTTTTGAGCAATTGGCAAAAAAATATGATACAGAAGAACGAATGCAATTAGCTAAAGTTATAGTTGACGAGGTAAGACCAGAATTACGAGACAGTCAATCAAAATCTTTACTAGACTATGGGAGCGGTACAGGTTTAGTTAGTTTAGAATTATCGGACTTAGTAGACTCTATAGTGTTGGTGGATTCATCAGAGCAAATGTTAGAGGTAGCAAAAGCTAAAGTTTCTCAAAAGGGAATCACCAACTCCAAAGTGCTCTATTCAGATTTCACTCAAGAACCCCCGGAACTTAAGGCAGACATCGTCTTAATGTCATTAGTTCTTCTTCATATTCCGGATACTAAGATAATCTTACAAAGATTGTTCAACGTTTTAAATCATGGCGGCAAGTTAATTATTGTTGATTTTGACAAAAACGATAAAATAAATCATCCAAAAGTTCATAATGGTTTTTCACATGAAGACCTGAAAAGGATATTGTCCGAAGTTGGATTTAAATCCAGTGAAATCAAGACATTCTATCATGGGAAACAAATATTTATGAATCAAGATGCCTCCATGTTTATATCCAGTAGTGTAAAGTGATTTCTAAAGGGTATATATTCGATAATTGTATGGAAATCCTTCAGAATTGAACAACCAGAAAACGAACTATATTTCATGATATAATTGGGAGACAAGCTAGCGAAAATACATGAAAGGGAAGGTATATCATGCCTAAACATAAGATCTATACAATGAGTGTCGCAAGTGTCTATCCCCATTATATTACGAAGGCGGAGAAAAAAGGACGTACGAAAGCGGAAGTTGATGAAATCACCCGTTGGCTGACAGGGTATAGCCAGGAAGAGTTAGAGACGCAATTGGAAAACAAGACAGACTTTGAGACCTTCTTTGCGGAAGCTCCCCAATTGAATCCTTCCCGGACTTTGATTAAAGGTGTGATCTGCGGTGTCCGAGTGGAAGACATCGAAGAACCGACTATGCAGGAAATTCGCTATTTGGATAAGTTGATCGATGAGTTAGCAAAGGGAAAAGCGATGGAGAAAATTTTGCGGAAGTAATCATTATAAACGAAGAAACACTGCCTCCTTTTATAAAATATAAAAGAAGGCAGTGTTTTTTTGTTGAGTACTAAGTATTACGAATTTAATAAGAAGGCATAGCTCAGAAGAGAAGCTATGCCTTCTTTTTTTATTAAGAGAATCTTACACCCTCTCCAATCGATTCATTTTTTGCGTATCTCTGCAAAATATGACTAAATCTCAAGAATTTTTACTAATTACAGGAATCAAACCATCTAAGAAGCAGAAAATAGTTCTACAGCATGAGTTTCAAATGTGTTTTGTATGTCATTTTTACAAGTTAGTTTATAGGTTGTTGTTACATTTTTTGAATTATAGTCAAAATAAATGTAAAAAAGGAGTTATTTGTTAAATATGAAAAATGCTTCAGTTGTTTTTTACACATCATTAGCAATCATGTCAATTCTCGTACTTATGGGAGTATTGATGCCTGCATCGTTAGAGAGTATCACTAGCAGCAC